>NZ_CP031836.1:0-200398 GCF_003999355.1 Lactobacillus amylolyticus | reverse complement strand
TAGTTGTTGATTCACTGACCTGCTCATTAACTTTAGTCAATTTAACATCTTTTGCATCCCAATAATTCTTATTCTTAACTAAAGTCCAAGTCTTATTATTGCCATTCCACTTAGTTAAAGTAAAAGGTCCGGATGAAACAGTGTATTTGGCTTGTGTTCCATAAAGTTTACCGTACTTCTTAACAACTTTTTGATTTTGTGGGAAGAATAATGGCCAAGCTAGTAATATCTTGAAATAACTCAGTGGACGAGTTAATTGAATTCTCAAATGATATTTAGAAACTGCTGTAACTCCCAAACTCGTGGGTTTCTTTTGCCCTTTATTTATAGCTTCGGCATTTTTAATTTGATAAAGGTAAAAAGCCATTTGTGATTTAGTAGATGGGGTGACTGTTCTTCTGTATGAATAAACAAAATCCTTAGCAGTAATAGGATCACCATTTGACCATTTAGCATTTTTTCTTAAATAAAAATCATAAGTTTTTCCACCGTTAGAAGTACTTTCCTTAGTTGCAAGTGATAGTTTTGGTTTGTTGTTTTTGTCCAAGCGATAAAGGCCATCACCAGTATTTAATAAAGCCTGAAAACTTGTCGTATCAGTTGCTAAAGAAGGATCTTGCGTTGATAGCTGTGTTGTTTCTGACCAATTCAAAACTTGTTTTTTATTAGCTGTTGAACTTGATTGATTGCCACATGCAGCAAGTATAATTGCTGAAAAAGCAATGGTACCAATTGATAATAGTTTCTTTGATATACCCATTACATAACTCCTCTAAAATAAACTTAAAAATTAAGCAATGAAAAAGAAAAAACGCCTTACTAGATCAAATTGATCTAATAGGGCGTTTATCACGCGGTACCACCTATTTCTTCATGGAAATTCCACCTCGGTTCACGTACGGCAACAAGCGATACGCTACCGCGATAAAGGGCGGACCCTGGATCTGCTAAATATCGCAGATTCATGCTCGAAGGCCATTTTCAAAGGTAGAACGGACATTTCTTTGCACCAATATCGAAACTCTCTGTGGAAGGTCCTACGTTTTACTTTCCTCGTCACTGCTTAATTTATCTTTAATGTTGTTATCATAATATAGCTAGTTAAAATATTTGTCAACTTAAAATCAAAATTTTTTAAAATTCCGCGAACACTTTTTCGGACACACGAGGGGATGTTCCATAATCATTGATCTATCAACACATACAGTGATTTCGCCGGATAAATTTTGGCCATTTTTCAAAATAAAAATGTTGATATATCGAGGTTTAGTCACTTACCCTCCCCTGATGTGTCCGTAATATTTTTGAAGAACAACAAAAAACACTAAGATACGTCAAACATCAGTATCTTAGTGTTTTTCTTAACCCTATTTAAAAAATCGGCAATATATAGAATAGGGTGTATGATTTTCAAATAATAGATAATCCAAATTTCTAGTAAGCATTTTTTAGAATAACAAGGTTTAGAATGTCAAAGAGATTTTCAAAATAAGGTCAGTAGTAAAGCTTTAAAAATGAGAAAACTATTTTTACTATATCGTCTTCTTCCTTAACCACTACATCTTTAAGTTTAATCAGATTACTTATTTTATTAACTTAAATAAGGAAATTGGCGTATTTCTGCTCATAGTTATTTTATTTGTGGTAGATGTACTTAGAATTTGTACTTTTCTGCATATTATACGCAAAAAAGGCTCCGTTGAATTGATCAACAAAGCCTCACTTTATTTAGTCAAAATCGTCATCATTATTTCCGTGCCAAATCAATGACTTTCATCACTTGTTCACTATGCTTAAGTGCTGCTTTTACCTTTTCCATATCATGGTCCTTAATAATCCGATCAAATTCAACGAATTCATCAAACATCCGGTGATCATGGTCATTAACATTAAAATGTTCCAGCTTTTCGCTATTATGGTAAGTATCAAAAGCAGGGAAAGTATTAGTTGGACCATCAATAACGATGCTTTCATTCTCCCCTTCAATCGTTGAGGTAACTGGAGCACCAACATCCTTGGCAGCAATTGAAACAGCCTTAAAATCGCCATAATCCAAAAGCAAAATACCAGACGTATCAACTCCGCGTTGCATATTGGCCAAATACTGCACTTTCTTAGGCATCCCAAACAAACCAACCAATAAGTGAATATTGTAAACATTTAAGTCCATCAAGGCACCACCAGCTTTTTTCGGGTCAAAAACTGGAGCAATAATGCCCTCTTTGAACTTATCGTACCGACTTGAATACTGGGAGTAATTCATCGATACAATTCTAATCTTGCCCAATTCCGGCAATTTTTCCTGCAAAAGCTTGTAGTTTGGCAAATATAAATTGGTAATTGCTTCAATTAAGACTAAATCTTTTTCTAAAGCTAAATTCTTAAGTTCCTCAAATTCATCAAAGCTAACAGTGAATGGCTTTTCACAAATTACGTTTTTCCCTGCTTCCAAGGCCTTTTTGACAAAGCTGTAATGCAAGGAATTGATGACAGCAACATAAACTGTGTCCGCGTCGCACTCTGCTAAGGCTTGATCATAGTCAGTGAAGACTTTTTTAATGCCATATTTTTTTGCCATTTCCTGCATGCGCTCTAAACTGTGCTTAGTAGCAGTAATGCCGCTTAATTCAATCTGCGGCAAATCAGGCGTAATCGTTAACCAATCTTGAACGATTTTTCCCGAACCAGCAATTAATAACTTCATTTTTACTCCTCCTTATTAAAGCATTTTATTCAAAGCTGCTGCGATTCCATCATGATTGTTATCCAGCGTCACTTCATCGGCGTTCTGCTTCAGATCCGCCGGCGCATTACCCATGACAACCGAATGCCCTACAGCCTTTAACATTTCTTCATCATTGTAATTGTCGCCAAAGGCCCAGGTATCAGCAATCGGCACCTTGTAAAAATCAATCAATTGTTTAACTGCCTGTCCTTTTTGGATTCCTTTTGCCATTATTTCTAACAAAATTGGACTGGACTTAACAATGTTTAAATCTGTGAATTCTTGTTGCAGTTTCTTCTGCAATTCTGTAATTTCCTGAGGTTGACCAATCAATAATGTTTTATGACAACTAGGCAAATTAGCAACATCTTCAAGCGTTGCTCTTGTCGATTCAACCTGAACGATTCTTTCCTCATTCAAGTTTGCTGGCATTCTTGGTGACAGCCATTCTCTTGCAGCATAAACATTCCAGGCAACGTCAGGATATTCTTCAGAAACCAATTTAATAATTGACTCTGCCTCGGCAATTCCCATCGGCTGACTGGCAATCGTTTGACCATCCTTATCGATAATCAAGGCGCCGTTGTAACAAATCATCGGATAGTTCGTCGTAATTTCATTGCCCACCGTTTCGATAGCCTGGGGCATCCTTGCCGAAACCGGAATGAACATATCACCCAACGCAATTCGATGTTGGATTGCTTCTTTGGTTGCTGGAGTAACTTGATGCTTATTGTTGATCAGCGTTCCATCAATATCTGAAAAAATAAGTTTCATTTTTGCTCCTTAATTATTTATTTCGTAAGCGTTTTCTATACTAAATTATAGCAAAAATACAATAAGCTTTGGTCTGCGATAACTTGTGCGCATGCTTTTTCAAAAAAATGCTTAAATCTGCAAAAAAAGCTAATAAAATTGCATAAAATCAAGCTTTTCCCGTTTTAAACTACCTAAGTTAATGGTAAAATAAGTTCTCGTAAAGGGTTGCAAGATAATACTTCTGGCAATCTTAAACGACAAATATTAAGAAAGAGGTTTTTAAAAATGGCATCAGTAAATAAAGCTGAATTAGTTAAAGAAATTGCTGAAAAAACTGAAATGAAGAAGAAGGATGCAGAAGCTGTTCTTGAATCAGTTATTTCAACTATTCAAGATGAATTAGTTAAAGGTAACAAGGTTCAATTGATCGGCTTTGGTACTTTTGAAGTTCGTCACCGTGCTGCACGTAAAGGTCGCAACCCACAAACTGGTAAGGAAATTACTATTCCTGCAACCCAAGTTCCAGCATTCAAGCCAGGTAAGGCTTTGAAGGAATCAGTTAACAAGTAATATCTTATACTAAAAATTGAATATTCACACATCAAGCCCAACACTGCTGTAAAGCGGCGTTGGGCTTGTTTTTTTATTTAAAATATTATTTTAATATGTAGTTCTAACAATTTCTTGCTTCATTCATCACTACATGGTGATTAGCTTCAAGCAAGGCCGGACCATTGCCAATCGACACTGCCCCATCAAGCATTTGACTATCATTCTTCAATTGCAAGCTATAATCTTTATAATCCAAAACCAAATTATCTTGCAATTCAACTAAATCATAATTGGAAGTAAAGATTTCGACACCCTCGTCGTTTTGCAATTTTTCAGGATAATCTTTATCTGGCTTATTCAATTTAATAATTGAAAAGTTGGCACCAATACTGCAAGAACCACCATGAATGGAGTACTTTCCGCCACCATCGTCGACGATCAGCAGCATAGGATGACCTAAAACTTCTCTTTTCTTCAAATAATCTAATGCTGAATCAGTGAATTTAATCTTTGCCATGATTAACATCTCCTCTTGATTTACTTTTATTATACGTGCAATACTTAATTGAAAAATTGATCTAAATCAAGTTTTTAGAAAGAATATGATTTTTATGCAAAAACATTCACCAGTTGCATGTCTAAGCAAGGCCGCTCTCTTCTCCGATCTGCCTCAAAATTTAAAAGAAAAATTGGCCACTGTTTCCACTCACCAGCAGCGCTTTCCCAAAGGCAGCATTATCCATCAGCCAGCAGATGGCAAAAACGGAATGATCGTCATCGATCGCGGCAAAGCCAAAGTTTACAGCTTATCATCAGACGGAAAAGAAACAGTTTTAGTCATTCTGAAAAAAGGCGATATTGAGGGTCAACAGAATCTATTCATCTCCTCCAACAATGAAAATTTTATTGAAGCACTCGACGATACCCTAGTTTGTTCGATTAACCGTATGGATTTTCAACAATTATTAGAAAAAACGCCTGATTTAGCTGTTAAATTACTCAATAATTTTGGTGAAAAACTAGTAGAACTCCAGCACAATACAGTTCTGCGCAATACCTTAGATGCCAAAGAACGGATTATGTCCTACCTGCAGGATTTATCTGTTAAACAAGGCAGAAGCACCGTGAAATTACAGATGAAAAAGAAAGATTTAGCCAGTTTACTAGGCACAACGCCGGAGACATTCAGTAGAAAGCTTAAGGAACTTGAACAAGAAAAAAGAATTGCAACTGCGGGAAAAGCAATTACAATTCTTAACTGAGTTTAATAAACAAAAAAGAAATATTTTCCTCTTCTTTTCATCCTTAATTTCTTATGATATATTAAAATCAAATTAAATCAAGGAAGAAGGCTTCAATATGAAAGCTGTTCAAATTAAAGATTTTCTCAATTATTCCAATCTAGGCAACTTAAAAACGAAAGGTAAAAATGCTGTCTTCGTCAAAGCATTACCTGATAATGATCAACAAGATCATTACAATTACACTTTGCAAATGCTTAAAAACGATCAAGTTAGTTCACTTTCATCTTTCGGTAAAGAACAAAATTTTGTCTTTGAAACTGAAAGCACAGTGCTTTTTACAGGAAACCGACAAAATAAAGAGAATAAAACAGTGCTTTATCGCTTATCTTTAAATGGTGGTGAGGCTCAACCCATCGCTGAATTTAATCATGCCAACTATAAGCTTGAAAAAATTATTAATCAAAATGAGCTACTTCTTTCACGTCGAGTTGATTTAAATGAAAAGGCCAAAAAAGAAAATCCAAATTCCGACGACTATGATATTTTCGATGAAACTCCTGCCTATTTTAATAATGAAGGTATTTTAAACAAGCATCGGGACCGACTTTTCACCTACAATTTGCAAACAAAAAAGTTAACTGAATTATTAGCAGATGATCCTTATTTTCAAATTGACCAATCGTGGCTGAAGGATAATCTTCTCTTTTTCACCGGCTGTTCATTTAAGCGTAAAGCCCATTTAAAAACGGCATTGTATAAGCTTAATTTTGGAACCGGCAAATTGGACGAACTGATTCCTTGTGATCAATACGAAATTTTTGATCTCTTTTTCATCAACGATCAAACCTATGTCGTTGCCAGTGACCAAAAAGAATACGGATGCGAAGAAAATCCTCAGATTTATTTGGTCAATAAAAAAAGCCACCAATTAAGCTTGGTAGCTTCATGGGGCAAAACTTATGGCAATGCAATTATTGGCGATATTTGTTTATTAGAAACCAAACCTAGCACAACTTTTAATAATCAATTTTACTTTTTAACCACCGTAACTGACCACAATCAAATCATGGTTTTTGATGGTCAAAAGATTGAACCATATTTTGAATTCGATGGCAGCATGGATTATTTTGCTTTTCAAAATGACGGCAATTTGTTGTTTACAGGAGCAAAAAATAATGAATTGCAAGAACTATACCAAGTTGCAGATGGCAAACTCACGCAACTATCACATTTCAATGATGTAGTTCTTAAAGATGTTTATGTTGCACAAGCCCATCAAATCAACTACAGATCAACAAAAGATGGCATCCAACACGGCTGGCTCTTGTATCCACGCAATTTTGACAAAAATAAAAAATATCCGGCAATTCTTGACGTCCATGGTGGACCTAAAGGTTCATATAGTGCTGTTTTCTTCCATGAAATGCAGGTATGGGCAAGTCATGGCTATTTCGTTTTATTTGCAAATATTCATGGTTCCGACGGTCAAGGAAATGATTATGCTGACATGCGTGGTCAATGGGGCAAAATTGATTATCAAGATTTAATGAAGTTTGTAGACACGGTTTTAAAAGAAACTCCAGCAATTGATCAGCAAAAGCTCTGCATCACTGGCGGCTCATATGGTGGCTACATGACAAATTGGGCTATCGGTCAAACTGATCGCTTCTGTGCTGCAGCAAGTCAAAGATCAATGGCAAACTGGTTTAGTGATCCATTTTTATCAGATATTGGTCCTTGGGATGATTTTTATGCCTTAGGCATCGATAACTTGAATGACAATCCTGAATTTGCTTGGCAGCAATCACCATTGAAATACACTGATCACGTTAAGACTCCTACCCTTTTCTTAAATTCAGACCAAGATTACCGTTGTCCGATGACTGAAGGCTTGCAGATGTTCCGGGCACTCAATTGGCATAATGTCGAAACAAGAATGATTATTTTCCATGGCGAAAATCATGAGTTGTCCCGTTCCGGCAAACCTAAGAATCGAATAAAGAGACTGGAAGAAATTACTAATTGGTTTGATCATTATACGAGTAATAAATAAAAATAAAGGATAGACTTTCACGACAAGTGAAAATCTATCCTTTTTCTAATCAAGATGTCCAGTTCTTTGGTAAGACTTATCCGTAAATTGTTGCACCTCAAAATGGTTGCCATCTGGGTCCTGAGCCCAGAATTGCCAAGTCTCTGATGGACCTTCGAGGACCTTCGAGGGCTCACTAATCACCTGGATACCGGCTTTTTTGAGCTCCTCCAACGTCTCATGGATATCGTCAACGGTAAGTGAAAAATGATTGAGCCCTGTTCGCTTGTACCATTCAACATCATGAGGAAGATCAATATTTGGAAACATTTCGATAAATTGCCCAGGTACAACCTCAAAATATGCATACATAATTCGTTCGGGATCTTTCTGAGCAATTTTTTGCTGCTCAGGGCGATCTGGGCGATTTAAATATTCCTTATACTTTACTTCAAAGTAGTGAATCAAGGCATAAACCCTAAAGATGGCGAAGAATATGCCTGAAATCATCAAACAGGTTTTAGCGTTTGGTGTAATTGCGTTTAAAACAATTGGTGAAGCCGCACAGTCAACGTTAACTAAAACCAGTACAATCGTGATAGCCAAGTTGACAGAATTCTGAGGAGCAGACCAATCAAGCCAGTTATACATATATGGAACTGAATGACCAAAACCAATACCTAAAACTAAGCTTGCGCATGACAGCATTACAAAGTTAACTGAGAAGGCACTCAATAAGAAGCCCGCAGCAACAATGGCAAAGCCGGTGAAATTGCCGGTGCCATCATTAAGAAGATTGAAATCGACAGTAACGACACTTTGAAGATCAAATGATCTTGCATTCTTTCCTATTTCATTCTTACTCTCCCCTTCTAAAAAAGCCTACTTCACAATATGCTTCTTGAAGAACTCGGCTTCTTCATCGTTGGCTTCTTTTGCCAAGTCATCCTTCTGATTAATCAAGAAAACATGTGGCTCAGGATGATTTTCGTCGCCCCAGGACTTTTGAATTACTTCTATCCCTTTCGCTCTCAAAAATCCGTCTAAGCGAACTGCACAATCATGGATGAAGTCTTGGTTGGCAGTACTAATAAAAGTTGGCAAGAAATCTTTAGTAATGTATTTTTCAGTATTAAGCAAATCTAAGTTCTTTTCATCAGCCATGACTTCTGGTTTAAAATAAGCAGTTACGGCACCGCCAATCATTCCAGGATCAAGCATAAAGGTTGCAGGACTGTTTAATGCAACAGCTCTAAACTTCAAATCGGTCAACTCATAGCCGAATTTTTCACGATATTCCGAATTAGTCAAAATTGCCGTGTATTGTTCTGCCATTTGGCCACCAGCTGAATCTCCTACTAAGAAGACATTATTTTTATCCAAATTATATTCATCAGCATGATCAGCAACCCAGTGGATATATTTATTTACTTGGTCAAGTTCTTTTGGAAAACTTACTTCAGGTCCTAATTTGTAGTTAGGATTTACAAAGGCAAAACCACGTTTGGCCATGCCTAAGCCATAAAACTGGTAAGTTTCTTTAGTGCCATAAACCCAACCACCACCGTGAATTTGAATAATTACTGGTAATTTGCCTTCGACATTTTTTGGTAAATACAGATCAAGCAAGTTCCACTTAGGATCTTCGCCATATTGCAAATCATCAATTCTTTTTACTTCTGGGATGTCATGCGGTAAGCCACTATCACGCTTATCATCACTAGCTTTCCAACTAGTTCTAATTTCATTAACGGCATCTAAAATTTTTTGATCAACCATTTTTCTTCCCCCCCTTTTTGTGAATACGCTTACATTATAATAAACTGCTAAATATAAAAAAGCTCTATTTTATCCATAATTTGGCGCTGATTGATCTCTTCTTTATTTATTTTTAAATTCACGTTTAAATTGCGATGCAGTCTTATCGTACAGCTTCTCAAAAGCACGGTTCATCGTTCGAACCCCCGAGAAGCCGTTATTCAAGGCCACTTCTGTCAGGTTGTGATTGCTATTGCGCAGTTCATTATGAGCATACTGCGCACGCACATTATTGATATAAGTATCAACGGTAATCTCCATCTCTTTTTTAAAAAAGTGAGACAGATATTCTTTCGAAACATTGCAGCGCTTAGCCAAATCCCCTAAGCTGATCTGCTCTTGATAGTGATTATTCACATTCTGCGTAATATATTGCAGGCGGTTAATAACATACACTTTGCGCTGACCAATTTGATTTTCCGTTGGCTTTTCTTTGGTAAAATGACTGAGCAAAAGCAACAGCACTTGATCAATAATCTGTTGCATTTCAAGATCTTTAAAAGTATCATTTGAAAGCCCCAACCAATAAAAGCGGGACAACAATCCTTGCAGCTCAGAATATGCTAATTTTTGATCTGCATTCAGTTTCTCTGGATCATTGATATCAATTTCTTGATGACTAATGTTTGGATAAAAATTTTCAACATAATCAAATGGGAAAATGATCGAAATACTCTTATAATATTATTTTTTGGAGGATCGACGCAATGAATTACCTGTGTATTCACGACCAAAATTTGTCCAGCCTTGGTTGTATAGTCTCTCTTGCCAATGCGAAAATCACTGATTGAGCCGTTTAAAGTAAAGCTTAATTCAATGTCGCGATGCCAGTGTGGAGCAACATAGCTGCTGAATTGAGCATCATGAAAAATAAAATACCAAACGGGTAATGGATCAGTTGGTACAACCAGTTCATGCAGCTTAATTTGCTTGTTGACAGCCATTATAATTCTTCACCATTAACATGGAGCAGCAAGTTGTAGAGTGCACCATACAAGTTGGCACTATTCTTAAACTTAGCATCCAAGATCTGCGGCTTAGTCAAAGTCTTTCCAATCAACGGATTGCGATTGATTATTTCATCATAGGCATGGTTAATTTCTTCAACGACGATTGGCTGTGCTGAAATTCCACCGCCTATAGCATAAGCATCAAGGTCAGCAACCGATTGAACATTAATGATAACCGTTGCCACCTTTTTGCAAAAATCTCTGAAAATCGGCATTGACTTGGCATCCCCGGAATTAATGGCTTCAAAGGCAGCCAAGCCATCTGTTTCATCTTTTTTGCCCAATTCTTTGTTAACGGATTTTATCATTTCAACAGCAGATGCGGCACCACCGGCAAAGCCATTGAAGCCTGTAGCATTCATATTAATTTGCATAAAACTCAATTCGCCAGCCTGATAGTGCACGCCGTTCAGCAATCTGCCATTGACGATAATGCCACCACCAACGCCAGTTCCGAGTGTGATAGCCGCACAATTTTGCTTATCTTTTAAGCTTCCTAGCCAGTTTTCTGCTAAAACACTAGCTTTGCCATCATTAATTACAGCAACAGGCAGGTTGTACTTGGCATATCTCTGGGCAAAATCAACCCCATCGAGAAATGGCAAGGCACCACCGAAGTGAATCATTGTTTTAGCAATCTTGCCCGGTGCGCAAAAAGCAATTCCCTTTACGCCTTGTTTGACGTATTTTTCAACTACTTCATCCATCTTTGATAAAAATTCTTCTTTTTCTTGAGCAGTCTCGATCTTAGACTTATCAATGATTTCACCAGCATTATTCAGCTTAGCAAATTTAACATTGGTTCCGCCGATATCAACACTCAAATAATCCTTCATATAAACCACCTTTTCTTTGCGTAGCGCTTTCAGAAGTCATTTCATGATTTATCAAGAATCAAAACAAGGGCAAAATTGATATTTTACTAAACTAAATATTGACCTTTTTTACCACAAAAAATTAATAGTCTTTTGCAAGACCTTGCCATTACTAGGCAAACTGCCATGGTCAGCAGTAACTTCAAATTCTTGATAATTACGATCAGCCACCAAATATTTCAGCGATTTTGCCGAAGCTGTTTCAACGACACCGTCGCTTTGATTGCCAATATTGCCAAAAATATTGAGTACTTGGACCGAGTGTTTTTGATAAATCTTGCGCACAGCTGTCATTTCACGATAGGTTTGATTCATCTTATTTGGTTTGCCATTTTGATCAAGCTTTAGTCCTTTCGGCTGACGAAAACCTGGCGGCAATTCTTTGAAATATGCACCATCATAATGGCCGCCAAGACTGACCTCTTTGACTAGCCGCGGCATAGAAGATTTATTGCCATTTTGAATCTGGTAATAGATGATCGACATGTTGCCGAGCGAATAACCGATCATATTTACCTTATTGATATGATATTTCTTCTTCAAAGCTTTGACGACATTACTGGCATAAACGCCATTTCTTTTAAAGCTCGGCTGCACATTATCCTGATAATTTACCAAAATTAATGGATTCTTGGCATTTTTCTTGATCGTGCCTATCAGTTTAACTTTGCCTTTTTTATCTACATTAGCCCTAGTCACGCTGGTAGTTATCCCCCGCTTTTTAGCAGCCTGGGCCAGTGGCTCTTCATTTTTATAGCTACCCATGAGCCCGTGAAAATACAAGGTTGGAGTATCTTTAAAAGTCGGTCGCAGTTCTGTTTTAGTTACGCTCGTCTTTTTGACAGTATTGCGATTTATACTGCACGCTGAAAGTATGCACATAAATATAAGTATTATTATTAATTTTATTTTCTTCATATAAACAATTTTATTCTGTTTTCCCATTAAGCTCAATTTAAAGCTTCCGCTATAATAGATTTAGTAACACATTTTTACTTTTATGAGGCATCTCGATGAATTACCCTTACCAAAAAGAATTCAATCATTATTGCAAGCACGAGCGGCACAACGCTGACAATACCATGTTAGTGGTAAACCGTTCTCTGACTGTTTTTTGGCAATATCTTGATCAAAGCGACATTAATCAGGTACAGGCTTCTGATATCCAAAACTTTCTTAATAGTTTAGAAACAAAGCTAGGTCTTAAAGAAAACACCATCAATAAGTATCTAAGCCACATTAAACAATACTATACTTTTTTGTACAGCCATCATCTGGTTGATCAGTATCCGATAATTGAAGTCAACGGTCGCAAATTTAATCGTCATCGCGTCTACATTATTAATTGGATGAGTCATTTGCCCGAAATTGCACAAATTAAAAGTATTCATTCCGAAACAATCATGATGATGCTGGGAATCGCCCAAGGTTATCTTCCCGATGAGGTGTTGCGCTTACGCTACAAAACAATTATTAAAAAGATTGAAAGCAAAAGTTTGCGGGAGTACGTAAAAGACCACCTTAATTTTGACCTTTCAGATAATCCCTATATTTTAGGTAAAAAATTCGGTGGCTATTATCCAAATGATTTTCATATTGCTGAACGCTGTTTTCCCGACCGTAAATTGATCGGAATGCCTATTACCTTGCAAAGCCTTCGTTTAAGTTTTGTTTATTCCCTTTTAACCAGAAAAGATTTAACTGACCAGCAGCTTGAGCAATTATTGCATGCTAATGACAAAACGCTTTTTTATTACCGCAGGAACATGCAGCTTTACAATGAACTGGTCGAGTTCAAACTACCATCAACAGCTAACAATTGATGTTCTTCATAGGTGGATAAATATTTTTATCTGCTTATGTGCATTAAGAAATATAACTATAATTATATTTATAATTATAGTTATAATAATAAATAATTTGAGTAAAAAATAAGTGCTTGATCGCAAGATCAAACACTTATTTTTCATTATACATTTTTTTAACCATCTGAATATCAATCGGTTGAATTGAATATGCGTGGTTAGGATCAATAATCGGATTCATAACTGAAGGACCAGCATCATAATGATTTAATCCAATTGAATGTCCTAATTCGTGCTCAGCTACATCGACTTTTATTTTATAGTCAACCTGATTTAAAAAGTAATCATTCAAATGAATGGTTGAATAAACTTTGCTTTGGGTTATATGCTCTTGCTCTTCACCAGCCCAACCTGTATTACCATAATCGGCATTGCTGATTATGATAAAAGCATTTTTCGTACTGCCAACGATATTTAATTTTACCGTTTTGGTATTGTTCCAAGCATTGATTGCGTCAATCGTTGGTTGATAATCTGGCGATGATTTCGAAATTGCTATATATACGTTAGCCCAAGGGATTAAGTGATGAACTGCAACCTTTTTCCTGCGAAGCTTGCGTTTAGTCGACTTGGCTTGTTTTTTAGTTTTTGATTTTGTCTTTGCCTTTGTCTTCTTAGTCTTATGCTTAGCCGCTTGTACGATATTAGGCGTCGTAATCTCAGGTGCGTTGAGACTAAAGGCACCAAGCAGCATTGTGAGGATTATCAGCTTTTTAAATATCTTCTTCATAATCATGCTTACTATTCAACTATTTTGTTTACCCGTAATCACCTTTCATTATCTAGAAGCAAAGCACCTTATGCAAGTGCTTATTACTTTTTAAAATAGCTTTTTTCTTTTTCAAAAAAGTGAGATAATAGCCGCAATTTAAGATTCGGAGGGATAGATTATGGGAATCTTCATTACAATAATTGTTGTTTTAATCCTTATTTATTTCTTTGCTGGACTGAGAATCGTTCCGCAGAACTATGTAGGATTAATTGAAACGCTAGGTAAGTATTCACGCACTGTTAAGGCTGGTTTGGTCTTTATTTGGCCGATCTTTCAAAGAGTACGCAAGGTAAGTTTAGCTTTGCAGCCTTTGGAAATTTCAAAATATAGTATTATCACCAAAGATAACGCTGAAATCACAACTAGTTTAACCTTGAACTACTTGGTTACTGATGCTTTTCGCTACTTCTACAACAACACCGATTCTGTTGAATCAATGGTACAGTTGATCCGTGGTCATTTGCGTGACATTATTGGGCGAATGGAATTAAACGAAGCTTTGGGTTCAACTAGTGAGATTAACGCTGAATTATCTAAAGCAATTGGTGATTTAACGGATGTTTACGGTATTCGCGTTGTCAGAGTCAATGTTGATGAATTATTACCAAGCCCTGAAATTCAAAAGGCCATGGACAAGCAATTAACTGCCGATCGCGAAAAAACAGCAGCCATCGCTAAGGCTGAAGGTGAAGCCCGCAACAGTGAGTTGACTACTAAAGCTAAAAACAACGCTTTAGTTGCAACTGCAAAAGCTAATGCGGAAGCAGTCAGAACCCAAGCTGATGCTGATGCTTATCGAATTGATAAATTGCAAAATGCATTGGACAAAGCTGGTGAAGGTTACTTCAGAAATCAAAGTTTGGATACCTTTAATCAGTTAGCCAATGGTGCAAATAATTTAGTTGTTTTGGACAAAGATGATATGTCTGATTTAGGAAAAATTCCCGCAGCAAAAAAATCTGGGATAAAAGCAATAACTAATAATTTATAAAGGCCATATAGCTCATAAACCGAGCTATATGGCCTTTTTTCGTGCAGCACTATTTCAGCTTATATTTATACTTGTTTTTATCTTCCTATTTATAATATTCAGTATCTAATTATTTATATGTAATAATACATTTATCTTTATGCTTCCAAATGCCGTAGTTTAATTCAAATTAACCTAAATATAATGTACTTTATATTTAGATTTATCCTTATTATTGCAAAAAGAAATATTCTTACGAAGATATTTAGGCCTACATTTATCTTTATGCATTTTTTTATAAAAATTAAAAGCAAAAGCTCCAATTGAAGTCGTCTATTAATAAATTTTAATATCGATGACCTCTTTTGGAGCCTTTTTAAATTTATCTATGCAATGATATGAATATTTATTTTTATCTTTATTTATATCTTTTTACTTATATTTAGTTATACACATATTATTCTAAATATTTCTATCATAATACTTATAAAGTGTTTTATATTTATCTATTATATTTTATAGATAAAAAAGAGCTATAGATCAGTTTTTTTAGCTGTCTATAGCTCTTGAATCTTTAAATTTATTTTCAACTTTTATTGATAATTATCAGGATCAAATAAAGATAAACTGTCACTTAAATCTTGACCAGCTCTTGAAAAATCAATTGAGTAATGACCATTATCTCTTCTCGCTTGTAAATCTCGAGCATTATTTTCAAGTGCTTTAAGTCTTTCCCTTTCTGCTATTTGATCGCGTTCACGATCCTTTTCAGACTTTTCATAGCCCATCTTGAGCAAAGCCATATCTTCTTTGTCTTCCGGTGTCAAAAAGCCCTTCTTGTTAACTTCTTTATAAACAGCCAACAATTGAGCAAACTGAGCGTGTTTATATTGCGCTAAAGACTTTAAATCAGATCTGTGGAAAGCTGTACGTCTTTGACGTTTATGAAGCTTGTTTGGCAAGAAATAAGAGTGCAAATGGCCGCTCTTATATTCCTTCTGGCTAGTACCAAGGGTAAAGCCGTAAAAACGATCCAGAGCCCTAAATTTCTCCTTCTCGGTCATATAAGGATTGGACTTGATATAGAAGACTGAATTAGTATCTTCGATGCTACTATCGTAATAAACGTCCTGTTGATTGTTCTTTTCAGGCACCCAAGTAAAGATATATGATTCTAATTTACGTCCTCTGACACCTTTACGATAGTTCTTGGTGATCTTAAAGTTCTGAAAGTTTGCACAAAGTTCCTCTTTACACAAAGTCAAAACTCTACGATCAATATCAGTTGGGCGATAAGATTTTGGAATTTGCAGACGTTTTCTGAAGTCGTCGATTTTATACTCTTTGCGTCCCACGGTTCTCCATTGTTTCAGCAAACGGAAAAGCTTGCGTGAGTAGTTAGAATGTAAACGAACATATTGGGTAATTGAGAAGCGTGTCCAGTGCTCCAAGTGGTTGAACAAGTACAAAAAGCTATCACTAACCTCAACACTGGTCTCTAAAGTATCAGTGTCTACAACTGATCGTTTAAAGATGTTTTCCCGAATTTTTTTGGTGTGTCCGGTTTTTTCATCTTTTTCTTCTTTTGAGAGCTGAATTGTCAGTAATCTAGAGAAAGTTTCATCAACATTTTTAGCTATTTGCTTGTTGGAAATATGGCTATTATAGCCAACTTCACGCTTAATTTGATCAGGTGTAAGAGTAATTCTGTTACCGCCTTGATCCTTTACTTGCGCAGCAATAAGCCAAAAAATATTGCTGTTAATTTCTGGCAAACTATCAATTGGTTCAAAAATAGGGTCATCATTGAATCGATTATCAATTTTTATGATTTTTTGAACTGGTCTTTTTCTTATTGACATCTTTGCTCACTCCAATTAACGACTTTTATCAATTAAGACGTCGTTCTTTTTTTTAGAGTTACTATATAGCAATTTTAGAGTACTCACAACAGTTTTGAGTAAATTTGCTCCATATGACGTCACCCTTATTAAAATTTGCTCCATATGACGTCACCTTTATTCATTAGCTCTATATTGCGTCGTTTTTATGTCTCCATGAAGCGTCACTCTTATTTAAATTAAATATTTTACCTCTACAAGAAGTCACTATTATTCAGACTAAAAAATCATCTCCATATGACGTCACTGTTATTGTAAAATCAATATTTGACTACAAGATATAGTGTTTTTATAGCCTTTTCTGCGATCTTTTTAAGCTTTCATTCAAGATATTGTAGTTTAGAACAAATTTTTAAGGTAAAAACAAAAAAATACTCCATGAGATGTCACCCTTATTAAAATATATTCGACTTTAATAAGGGTGACATCTTATGGAGCAAAATCTAGAAATTAGCCATAAATACTATTAAAAAAGCATTTTTCTACTTTTAACTTCATAATAAAAACTCCATGACGTGTCACTCTTATTCCTGATGATACACCCGGTCTAGTGTTTACAAGATATCCGTAATTTCTTAAGAAAACTAAGTATTTACTGGAATATCTAGTATCCATACAGCGTCACCTTTATTCATTTAGAAGAAGCATATATTCCTTACTCCATAAGATGTCACTCTTAATAGTAAAAATCTTTTAAAAGCCCTGTGGATAAGTATTCTCCACACAATGTCACCCTTATTAAAAACAGTGAAAAATCCACATCCATAGGACGTCACCCTTAACTCCACAATGAGTCGTTTAAGTAATCCACGATATGTCACTCTTATTAAAATTAGAATAAACGCCTAATGTATTAATGTTTTTGCTACTTTTTCAGCATTTTTATGCTCCATACAATGTCACTCTTATTAATTCTTTTAAGCAACCTTAATTAACCTTGGTAATATAACTCTCACAAAGAAATATTACGTTTTATTCTGTCCATGAGACGTCGTTTTTTAACTTTGTGATCCCAGTAATACGTAAGCTTTTTACGTTTGCTAAAGGGAATTAAAGGGTTAATTAAAGGGATTATAATAAATGGTTTTAAAAGACCTTACACAGAGCAAATAAAAATAAAAAAAGCAGTAAAACACAAAAATCATGTATTACTGCAAAAGAAATAAAAAAAGAACACAAAATGTGTTCCAATAAAATTAATTAAGCGTCTTTGTTTGATTCGATCCATTCATCAAGAAAAGCACTAGTTGATGAAAAACCATGTCTTCTAGCAATTCTGTTTAAAGCTTTTCTATTACTTGGTTTTAATGTAAAAGTGAATGGTTTTACTTTTTCTTTTTGAATAGGTGTTTTAGTTGGCATTGAATAAGTTACTACAGGTGGTTGAGTAATTTGTTCAACTTCAGGTTTATTGTTCAAAGCTTCTGTCATTTTTTCGTGAGTTTGTTTCGTATTTTCGAAAGCATTCTTCTTTGGTCCATTAAAAGCCATAAAATTACCTCCATTGATTTATCATTACTCTATTATACACACAATTATAATTATATTTGCAACTATATTAATTTCTTTAATATATAAAACATTTATTAATAGACTATAGCATAGCATTATCTTGATAAGAAGCAATATACCTAACAGTAGCAGTAGATTAATAATAGCAAATCTACATAGAAGTATAATTAGTAGTACATATAAAAACATAAAGATAAATATATTTATAAGTAATTCACTATGCCAGCAATGATGGGGGAAAAAAGGCATAAAAAAAGAGGATACATAATCCTCATTTACATTATAATTTATCTTCAATCTGCTTAAATGTTTTATCGAATTCTTGGAAGAAATTGTAGTTTCTGTTGTAAATTCTTGTATCGTCCTTCATATCAACTACAGGTGTTTCATCTAAATTAGAACGGTTGAATAATTCCTTTTCAGGGATAACTGCAATTACTGAAGGATCGTCTTTGATACTTTCAAGCATTTCATTTGATGATGAAGTATTTCTTTTTATAAGATTTGCTACAAAATAAAGCTTGGCTGTTACATAACTTTCTCCAGTGCTAAATTCAATAGCTTCTTTTCTTAATTCATCAATCCGATCTTGCAAGTTAAATTTTGCATCAAAACCGTGTTTACTTGGAGTAATAGGGCTGATAATATCATGACTTACTATAATTGCATTCTTTGTAGCAGTAGAGAAGTCTGGGTGGCAGTCAATGATAATGTAATCATAATGACCTAACTCATATTTATCGTAATTATTGTTAAGCCACATGTATAAGCGCATATTCTTATTGGTCATGTTTTCGATATTGGTTTCAATATCATCTAGGTGCATATTACCTGCAATTAAATCAATATTCTTTTTAACATGATTAATCGTTACATCGTCTTTTCGAAGAAAGATATTAGCAACGGTTCCAATTTTTTGATCTCCATAAACTTCATAAGTTTGACTTAAATTGCATTGATGGTCTAAATCAATGAAAAGAATTTTTTTGCCTTGCTTGGCTAACCATTCACCAAAATTGTAGGAGAGAGTGGTCTTGCCCACACCACCTTTAATAGCAGCAAAAGATACAATTTTCATATTTCATCGTCCTTCTTTTAAAATCATCTCATTTAAATGATACCATAGATCAAAAATAAGAGCATATAAATGATTTTAATAATTATCCAGCATAATAAGAAATAGACGTGCAAAGATAGAGATACATATAAATATAATATAACTTGCTATAAAAGCTGATTTAATAATGATCAAGTGACAATAAACCACTTTATTATTAGCACTAAAATATAGAATATACGTATTAATATACATAGATTTAGATAAATAAATACATGCCTCATTAGAAACATATATAAAAACATATTTCTAGCTTCTTTATGTTAAAAAATAATTAAACTTAAATGTTTATCAAGACCCTAATTAATGCTAGAATTGAAGTATGAAACTGGAGAAAACAGATCGTATATTAAAGCAATTTTCATCTAATATAGAAAAGGAAAAGGGTATTGGATCTGACCCCAATCTAAAATCTTTTTATCATTATGGTGAAGTATATGGCGATATAGATGAAAATGACAAAGTCAAACATGCAATCCTGTTGAACATTTTTGATAGCCGTGTTTTTACTGAAAGGACCAAAATGGCAGTTCTAAGTCGGGCTATTAATGTTGAAGAGTGTAAGAGTGATATTAAGGATATTTTCAACGAATTGCATGACAAAGAAATCCCTTATGTTAATATTCACACAGAACATGAGGAGTTCTTTGAAAAACAAGATTTTGTTCATACAGTCTATCGCAAAAAATATGAGTTTAATTTTGATGCAATTAAAGACAAAAAAATTCCAATTTCTGGAAAAGTAAAGTGTGGTTATTGGTCAGATTTAATCATCCAAAACGGTGCTGCTCAATTATATGAGGTTCCGCTTCACAGCAATATTGAACGTAATACTATGAACAGACCATATTGGTGGTGGAATCTGGTTCAAAGAATTCATCCAAATAGAAAGCTTGCAGTCTTTTTCGGTAAAATTGGATTACCGCAGTCTTATATGTTTTTCCGCCAAAAGGGAGATACGATTGTGGTTGAAGAAATGTTTGCAACTTCTGGTGAAGGACTGCAGAGTCTTCTTGGCTATTTGGCTCAAATTGGGACTCCGCAAACCAAATATCGTATTTTTATGCCGGTTGAAAGTCGATTAGAAGATTTTTTTTCAGAAGAGGAAGAATTATCAATCGAAGTTATTCCACATTTGATGTCGAGAATTATTGATTTTGAAAAAATATTATCTTTTATGACGCCAATCTATCAAAAATCTTTTGTAGTTGAAGTTACTGATGATAATATTTGCCCATGGAATAACAACAAGTGGAAAGTTGATTTTGACGACAAAAAAGTAAAGGTAATTAAGACTACAGAAAAGCCAGATTACTCTGGAAGTATTTCTGCTTGGACAAAAGTTTTGATCGGCGAACTATCTTTGGAAAAAGCTATAAAATACGGAGAAATCAGGGGTAAGAAGCATCCTGACAATGACTTCGTAAAAGGCACAATTTCGTTTTATGAAAATTATTAATAATAAATAAGCATATTGATATCTGTATAAAGATAACAATATGCTATTTTTATAATTTTAAGTATAATTATATTTATACATCTAATTATAAATCCATATATAAATAGAAGGCTACTTCTTCGAAAAATTTGAAAATATTTCGGTAAAATTCAAGATTTTTACGTAATTAAAACATAGAGACATAAAAATAAAGAAGTATAGGAGATTGTACTATGTTTAATTACACTAAAAAGAAAAAATTTGTTACTTTGTTGGCATCAGCAGCTTTAGCAGGTGCCTTTCTAGCAGCAGGAAGCCCAACTGTGAAAGCTTCCGAAAAAAATAATAAGGAAAATATTTCTATTGATAATTCAGTAGATTCATTAGAAAAGTTAGTTGCTGAAAAGAAAGAAAAAATTACAAAATTAACTGATCAAATTAATCATCACGATGAACTTATAAAGAATGCTAAAGAAGATTTGAAAAAGCTGCAGGATAAATTAGCTAAGGCAAAGGATGAGCTTGCCGATGCACAAGAAGACAAAAATAAGGCTAGTGAAGAATTGGCAGTTTTAGAAAAATCAGAAAAAGGTGCTCAAACTTTATTGGATGCAAAAAAGCATGACAAAGAGACAATTGAGAACGAACTTGATGTAATTATTTCTAAAAAGAAAAAGGCCAATGAGAATCTAACTTCATCCAAGCAGATGCTAAAAGAGGCAAAAGACAAAGTAGAAGGCAAGAAAGAAGCAGTTGATAAAGCAAAAGAGAAGCTTGCAGAACTAGAAAAGAAAAAGCCAACAGATGAAGAATACGAAAATTTTTTGAGACTATTGGCAATGTCTGAAAGTTTATACTCTGGAGTGGATGAGGCTGAAGAAAAAAATGAGGCCGAAATTGCGAAACGCAAGAAGAATTTAGAAAAGTATGAGCAAGAAAAAACAACACTTAACAATGAAATTGCTGTTTTAGAAAAAATTCTGCAAGATAAATTTTCTGATGACCAGGCAGCTGAATTAAAAGATAAAAAGCAACAACTCACTGCACTTGAGGAACAAATTAAAAGATCGGTACAAGAGAAAGCTAATTTTGAATTTTTTAGAGGCAATTTTCCATTAGACAGAAAAAATTACTTGAGATTGATTAATAAAAATAAAGCTGCTATTGCAAAATGGGAAGAAAATCATAAAGCTGAATTAGATGAATTCAAAGGCAAGAAAGCTGAATTGGAACAGGGAATAAAGGATGCAGAGCAAGCAAACAGTGATTTATTAGCCCAAATTAATAAATTAACTAGTGAAATTGCAGAAAATGAGCAGGTCTTTGCTCAATTCGATATTCAAATTAACTCAAATGAACAACAAGTAAAGCAAAAGAAATCAGACTACGAAGCTGCTAATAACAACTTGCTTAAAGTGCAGGCGAGCAAGCAATCACAGTTAGATAAGATTTCCGCTCTAGAAGAAAAGATTAAGACTCATAATCAAGAAATCGCGGTTCATAACCAATCGCTTGATGAGCAGCTGAACAGAATCAAGGCTTGGCAGGCTGCCCAAAATGATTGGAATAAAGAGATTGATACAAATAAGGCCTTGATTGAGCAATATGAAGAATTAATTAAGCAGAAAGACCAAGGAAAAGAAGAAACTCCAACTTCTATTGTTGGTACGCAAACTGAAGATGGCACTCAGACTGATATTAAGATTCCAGATAAAACTGAGCAGAAAGATGCAAGTAAGCAGACAGACTGGCAAAAAGAAAAACAAAAAACAGCTGAAAAGCCAAACTCATCGACTCACATTTTGATTAGATTGCTGGTTAAGCAAGAAGCAGATCAAACAACAGCTGCTGTCAAAAACACTCAAAAGCCGACTCAAAAGAAGAAAAAGACATCAGTTAGTCAAATTAAGATCAAAAAGGGTAAGATTTATGCTCTAATTGGCTCAAAATGGCAATCTGTGAGCCTTAAAAAACTACTTAAGCTAATAATAATTGACCAGCACGAAATTAAAATTGATAAAGCCACTGCTATTCACGTTAAAAACAAAAAGACAAATTTATATACTAAAGAAGGTAAAAAGACTAAAAAACAACTCGCTGCTAAGCAAAAGATCACAGTAAAAGGTATTAAAAAGATCAACAAGCAATTGTTTGTTCATGTGCAGAATGCATGGGTACCTGCAAAGAACGTAGTTTTTAAATAAAAATAGATCCTGGGGAAGATTCCTCAGGATTTTTTATTGCAGAACTTTCTAGTCATGGTAGTCTTAACAAGTGAATAAAAAGGGAGAGAAAACAAATGAAAATAAAATTATTTAAAAGACTGCTTATCTTGACTGGAGGAGTATTTTTATGCTGTGAAGCTGCTACAACATCAACACTGACTCATGCGGCCAGCTATAATCGCAGCGAAATGCGCTCTTTTGTTAGAAAAACGTTAGCTCATTATCATGCTTATGGTTCGGTTGAAGTGATTAAGAATGGTGAAACGCAGCAAATCAGCTATGGCGATGCCATTCATAGCAAAAGAATTTCAAATGGCAATAGTAGAATTGTGTATCCCACTGGTTCTATTCAAAAAATCGTGACTGGTGCCATTATTCAGCAATTAATCGATCAATGAAAATTTACCACATCGACGCCAATTTCTCATTGGTATCCAAAAATGAGAAATGCTAATCAAATTACGGTTAGCAACTTATTGACGCATACCTCAGGGATTGATATTCCAAATACTGAGCAGCCACGCAACAAAAGCTACTCAGAAGCAGCTGCAATTAATTGGATCGTAAAGCATGTCACGAAAAATACGGAGAAAAAAGTAGGAAAGTGGAATTACAATAATGCCAATTTTGTCTTGCTTGCGGGCATTATTCGCAAGACAACGGGTAGTTCTTATTCTGCCACGGTAAAGCAATTTTATGCACTAACTCATTTGCCGGGAAAAGATTCAACCTATTCTGGTGGGATATATATCAAAAACGGCGGTCAGCTGAAGCTGGCCTACGGCAATGTGCACAACACTTATTTTGGCAACTGGGTCCAATTGACCAGCGATAATCAGAATGGCACCGTCATGTTTTGAATCAAACAAAAGATGGTACCAGTCGCAACAAGGCAATCGGCTATCGCATTTTGAAGCACATCAAGTCCGGAACATTTTTGAGCAAGTAAAAAAGCCTTCATGATTGGTTTCATGAAGACTTTTATTTTTATCTAAATGGGTTAAAGAAGCGGCCGCTGTTGACGTGCCAGAGGACAACCACAACTAGCACCAGAATGAATGCTAATGCCGTTACCAAATAATCTTTAAGCTGGAATGGCTCGTAAACGTACCAGGTCCGCTTTTTCTTAGAGCCAAAGCGTCTCAGCTGCATGGCCGTACTGATGATATCAATTCGGTCAAGACTTGAGAAAATCAACGGCATAACGATGTTCAAGGTACCCTTGATTCTCTTGACTAAATGGGCCTTTTTCGACAATTCATTACCACGGGCCTGCTGAGCAGCAGAAATTTCCCAGTAATCGGTCTGCACAGTCGGAATGTAGCGCAAAGCTAGCGATACCGCGTACGCGATCTTATAACTGACGCCAATTTTATTCAAACTGGATGCAAATTGGCTCGGATTAGTCGTGAGCAAGAACAGCAGCACTAACGGAATGGAACAAATATATTTCAAAATCACGTTTAGCAAGTAGAATAATTCTTCCTGGGTGACAGTGAAATAGCCAGCACTAATCAGCACATGCTTGGTTTGATACAGATCCTGACCATAAGTAGGCTGAAAAATGAAGACCGCAATGATGTTGATAATGGCAAAAACAATAATGAAATTAACGACGAATGAAACTTGTTTCCATTTGATGCCTGCGATTTTTAGGCAAATCAATGAGAAAAGACAAATGACGGCTAAAAATCTGGTGTCATAAGTGACCATGCAGGCAATTGAAACCAAGATCAGAAAAATCAGCTTGGTTGTGGCATTCAAATGGTGGATAAAGGAGTTGCCAGGCTGGTAACCTAAAATTTTATCATCATGCATGTTGGCTGGCCTCCTCAGAATCAATATATGCTTGGACGAAAGCATTCGGATCAGTCAAATTGTAGTGTTTTGCCAATTCGAACAGGCTTGTCTGCTTGAGTGATGCTTCTTTGACTAAATCAGAGTTTGTGAGCAAATCAATTGGCTTCGTATCAGCAATCAATTGACCATTGGCAAAGGCAAGGCTGCGCTTGCTGTATTCAAGCATTAAGTGCATATCGTGAGTGACGATCATGATGGTTTTGCCGCGCTGATTTAGTTCACGCAAGAAGTTCATGATATCGGTGTAGGTTTTCCAATCTTGACCTGCGGTAGGTTCGTCCAAAATTATTAATTCAGGTTCTAAGACCAGAATCGATGCAATTGTGACCCGCTTTTTTTGACCAAAAGAAAGCGCAGAAATTGGCCACTTGCGAAAGGCATACAGGCCGCAAACCTTTAACGTTTGGTAAACGCGATCTTTGATCTCTTCTTCAGGCACGTTGCGCAGGCGCAGTCCTAAAGCTACTTCGTCGAAAATCATTTTTTGTGAAATCATCTGGTTGGGATCCTGCATGACGTAGCCGATTTTTTCAGCACGCTCTTTAATTGAGAGGTCAGCTAAGTTTTGATCCTTGAAGAAGGCTTGTCCCTTGTTTTCGATAAAACCACAAATAATGCGGCATAAAGTTGTCTTACCGGCGCCGTTTTGACCAACAATTGAAACAAAATCGCCCTGGTTGATGGTTAAATTGACGTCGTGCAGGGGATGCTTTTGCAATTTGTTGTAGCGGTGGCCAACATTCTTCAAAGTTAACAAAGGCTGTTTTTCAGTCTTCTGCTTAGGCGGCACTTGCTTATTTTCCCAAGATTGCAATTTTTCAGCGATATTCTTTTCTTCAGGCAAAGCGTCAATTGAAGAAATATCGGGCAGCTGCTTGAGATCCACGCCAGCCTTTTCGAGGGCCTTGATGTATAAAGGACTGCGAACGCCAACGGATTCTAGCAGATCTTGGTGAAGCAAGGCGTTTGGCGCTTTGTCGGCAATGATTTCACCATCGCTAATTAACACGATGCGGTCGACGTGTCTTGCTAACACTTCTTCAACTCGGTGCTCGATAATAATGACCGTTGCGTTTACTTCTTTTTGAATTTGGTCAATTAATTGAATGGTTTTTAATCCAGTAGCTGGGTCCAAGTTTGCTAATGGCTCATCAAACAGCAAAATAGGCGATTCATCAACCAAAACTCCGGCTAAAGCGACCATTTGCTTTTGTCCGCCGGATAAGGTCTGTGGAGCTTGCTTTAACAAGTCCTTGAGCTTTAATTCGGTGGCCCAGCGGTCGACATTTTGATGTATTGTTTCACGTGTGAAACAATCATTTTCAAGAGAAAAAGCAATGTCTTCACCAACCGTCATTCCGATGAACTGACTGTCTGAATCCTGCAAAATTGTTGAAGTGGTAAATGACAAATCAAAAAGGCTTGCTTTGGTAATATCTTTACCATTTACTAAGCAAGTCCCTTTGAGTTCGCCATGATCCACATTAGGAATCAGCCCGTTTAAGCAACGGCCAATTGTCGATTTTCCACTTCCTGAAGGACCAGCTAAGAGAATCTTTTCACCAGGATTGATCTCTAAGTTGATGTGCTTCAAAGTTGGATCAGCTTGACTGTCGTATTTAAAGCTGAAATCCTTAAATTGAATGATAGGCTTATTCATGTAAATTCCTTTAATTAATCTTTGTGTAAACTACCTTTCTTAACTTTCGTTGCAGCGTATGCTTTAAGCAAAATCGTACCTAAGATTAGGATTGCAATGAAGTCGGTAGCAGTAGCAGTTACGCCTTGAAGGAAAACCTTGTTTGCAGGTTCACTGTAAATCAGGATGTCGCCGATTGGCGCAATTACTACGTAGCTGATCAAGTTGGCAATTAATTGGATGAGGTTGAAGAAGAACATTTGCTTTCCTGTGAAAACCCCATGCTCCAAGTCGAGTTTTCTGCTGTATAAACCAATGATTAATCCAAGAATGGCTGTGGCAAGAACCCAGCTCCACCAAGTTTGACCATACATTAAGAAGTCACTCAATGCGTGACCGATAAAACCAACACTGAAACCAACGATTGGTCCGTAAATCATTGCTAGCAATGCCAAAAATGGATAAACAATTTCAATATTAGTGTTGGGAATACCAGTTGGAATAGAAGTAAAACGAGCCAAAATTACATAGATCGCAGTACCAATCCCAATGGCAACTACACTTTTAACTGATAGACCTTTTTGATTCATTAAATACACCTCGTAAAGTTGAAAAAACCAAATGTACGATTAACAATTTTAATTAAAGACTCATATAAGCTCATTGTCAAGCTAAAATGCGCACATTTGCTTTGCTTATGAATATATTGTGCGGATTCTGTAATCGTTTACTTTTAGTTAAAAATATTTCCTCTATCGGCTAAAAATTGGGATAATAGTAGTTAATGATTGAAAACGAGGAGTTGGAGCAATGGCCGATTTTGATAAGAAAGAAAAATTAATTGATTATCTTAACCCAGATTTTTTAGACGAGCTGCAAAATACGCAACTGGATGATGATCCTCTAAAGATAATAGATGATGAACAATTCACTGCCAGCCAATACCAAGAGGCCAGCGTTCTTAAAGAACAATTAAGCGTTCAAGATCATGATTTTAGCCCGCTGAAACAAGGAAAGTTCTTATTTGATTTGCACCTTGCCAATGGCTTTTTGCATTTTGAGGTTAAAATCAAATTTAGCAGACAAAAAGTCGAAAAGATCACCGTTAACTCCATGATTCGCAACTTTTCGACCGATGCTTTCAAAATTGTCGCATTGATCGAATTTTTGTATTACTTCATGATTGAAAATCCTACTGAAAATACCAACTCTTCGGCGCGCATCGTGCTTAATCATTTTGCTGAAGACGAAAATAGGCTGCCGGTTAAATTGCGGGCACAGTTTGATCCAGTCAGCTACAGCGGCCTTCCCGTTTTAACTTTTAAAATTGGTCAGGATTCGCACTTGTATAAGCTGCAGAGTTTGCCTGGCTTAGTCGATAGTGTGCGCGATCACCACGAATTGGAATTAGGAAAATACTTCAATCGAACGGTTGAAATAGATGACTTTGATGATGACAGTTTGGCTTGGTACCGCCTGATTGAGAGCATTATTGATCACGATGAAACCGTACAGATTGCACGCGATGATTTTTCTCTGCGTGCCTTTAAAGAATTACCGATTAATGAAAGTTTAGCAGATCAAATCGATCAACTGATGGCGCGTGGCGTTACGCTCTATCATGACAATCGTCCGATTGATTATAGCGTCAGTCAGGATCGATTGCAATTCAAGATTCGCACTGATACAGAAAATGAGACTGCAAGAATTAAGATCGATTATCTAGTGCCATCATATGAGATGGACAATTTAATCGAAGGAAATCGGGCATTTTACTACTTTTGGATGAACAGCTGGACCAAATATGAAAATATTGATCCAATATTTTTGAAACGTTATGGCCTGCATATGGGCGAGGAGCTCACTTTTGGTGCGCAAACTTTGCAGACGTTGGGCCACAAGATTTTGCCTAAAATCAAAAAGAGCGGCAATTTTTCTGTGACGGGGATGAAAAAGCTGGTCGATACGCTGCCGCCTGAAGCAGAAATTATTTTTAACTTGGACTTTCAAGATAAGGAAATTATTTGTACTCCAGTAGCGAAATACGGTGAAAAAGAGTATCAATTAGAGAAAAAGGCCAATGATGAAACGGAACGTGAATTTGAGAAAGAAAAGGCTGCAAAGCAGTTAATTGAAGAGCAAGGTTTTACCTTTGACAAGGAGCAGCAGAAATACAGCCTGGCAATTGATGCCAGTGACCGGATCGATGCTTTCTTTGACGATGGCATTAACCAGCTGAAGAAAGCAGGGCAGGTGAAGGCCACCGCTGCTTTTAAACGGCTGTTAGGCAATTTGAAGACCAAGTTTAATGTCAGTTTAGGGATTCGACTGGGTGAGAATACGCTTGATTTGACTGTTTCCGGTGAAAAATTGGCAGCAGAGGATATTCAGGCAATTTTAAATGCCTACCAGCAAAAGCGGCATTACTTCATGTTGCGCAATGGGCAAATGAAGAATCTGGAATCGCCTTCCCTGGAAGATCTTTCTTTGATTATGAAGAACCTGGGGATCAGCTTAAAGCAGTTTGTTAAAGGGAAAATGACCGTACCTGCTTATCGTGCTTTTTACCTCGAAAAAATGCTCGAAAATCGCGATAGTCTGCAATTCACCAGTAATGATGAGTTTGATCGCTTGATTGCCGATCTGGAGCAGGGAAAGGTGAAGAAAAACAAAATTCCGGCTTCATTAAAGAAGGTATTGCGGCCATATCAGGTCAAAGGCTACCAGTGGATGACGACTTTGCTGGATTATAACTTGGGCGGACTTTTAGCAGATGAAATGGGTCTGGGCAAAACGCTGCAGGTAATTTCCGTCTTGCTTGCTCGTAAAGCAAAGACCAAGCTGCCAAGCTTAATCGTGGTGCCTGCCTCAGTTGTTTATAACTGGGAAGCCGAGATTAAGAAATTTGCACCTGAACTCGAAATGATTGTTTTGGGCGGAAGTAAAAAGGAACGGCGTGAACAACTGGAAAGGGTAACCGATCAGGTTTTAATTACCTCCTATGATTCCTTAAAGCGGGATCTGAAATTGTATGAAAAAATTGGCTTTGATCTTGAAGTCATCGATGAAGCCCAAAATATCAAAAATGCTAAGGCCGCAGTTTCAAAAGCAGTTAAGATCATTAATGCTCGACATCGTTTGGCTTTGACAGGCACGCCAATTGAAAATAATTTGAGCGAATTGTGGAGTATTTTTGACTACTTGATGCCTGGATTTTTGGGTGAGTATGAATACTTCAGAAGCAATTACGAAAAGCCGATCGTCAAAGATGAAGATAAAAAGAAGGGAAAGCAGCTAAGTCAGATTATTGCGCCATTTGTTTTGCGCCGGCTAAAGAAAGATGTGCTGAAAGATTTGCCTGAAAAGGATGAACAAGTGATTTATGCAAAATTGTCTGGCAGACAGGATGAATTGTATCAAGCCCAAACGCAAAAATTGATTGCCCAGTTGAATAAGCAGGATGATAAAGATTTCAAGAAGCAAAGATTTCAAGTCCTGGCGGCAATCACAAAACTGCGTGAACTCTGTTGTGATCCGCATCTTTTGTATGAAGATTATCGTGGCAAGTCGGCTAAACTGGCTGCAACAATGGAATTGATTGAAGACTCAATTGCGGATGGACACAAGATCCTGCTGTTTTCGCAATTCACTTCAATGCTTGAGCTAATTGAACAAAAACTTAAGCAAGCTAAAATTGTAACTTTCGTAATCACTGGCTCAACACCAAAGCAAAAGCGCCAAGAATTGATCAAGCAGTTTAATAAATTGGACCATCCGGCCATCTTTTTGATTTCATTGAAGGCTGGAGGTACGGGTATTAATCTAACAAGTGCCGATGTTGTAATCCATTATGATCCATGGTGGAACGTAGCAGCGGAAAATCAGGCTACTGACCGAGCCCACAGAATCGGACAGAAACATAATGTCCAGATCTATAAGATGGTAGCCAAAGGAACGATTGAAGAAAAAATCGTGGAATTGCAAGAACGCAAGGAAAAACTCGCTGATGAAGTCTTAAGTGGCAAAGGCTTTGGCTCAAGTACGCTAGATCGCGCAGATTTGCTGAATATTTTGGAAAGATAAAAAAGACATTGCTGTGTGGCAATGCCTTTTTTTGGTTTTGTAATTTCCCGGGAAATGGATTTTATTTTTTCGTTTGCTGGTTTGCTAGTGACTTAGCCTGCTTTACTGATAGAACTTGCCAAGTCTTTGGTACTGAGAAAGTATATTCCCGACTCTTGAGTTCATTATTATGGCCGAACCAGCCAAATAAGAACGCATCAAGAACTTTATTGAAGACATAACGCTTAGCTGTAACTGTAACGCTAGCGCTCGATGCATTTTTAACTACCTTTGAAGTTGTTTTATCAGTCTTGGTTGGCGTAAGCTTTTTGTCCGCATTATTGGTTTTGTATAAATAAACCTTTTCCGTGCCATTGCCTAATTGTTGATAAAGAAGAATGGGTAATTTCGGGGATGCGGAGGATACTAAATCTTTCTTGGCCGTGGTCGTTTCGGCTTTCATACCAAAATGATTGTAGTCATGTTCAACGATCCCTACAACACAGAGCACAGCGATAATTAGTGAAAGCCAAGCGAGGGGTATGGCCCTTTTTAGGGATGACGTTAAAGTAGATGAAAGCAATGACTGCCAAAATCAGAATAATTAAAATCATTAACCATTTACCTCCTCTGCACATTCACGAGCTCGGTTGCCTTTTTTCAATAAGAATGAAAGAACAAGTGCGATCAAAGCAAAGACGATACTAATTGCAAAAGCAGCATGGAAACCATCCAATGTGGCATTGATTGCACCGCTCTTGTATTGCAATGGCAAAGTCTTAAGCATTGATTTTGCCGGCATATTGTTGGTGGGAGTTGTTGTCAAAACAGAAACCAAAATGGCAGTACCGATTGATGACAAGGCTTGTCTGAAAGTATTGTTAACTGCGGTTCCGTGTGAAATCTTATCTAGTGGGAGAGAGTTCATACCGGAAGTAGTAAGTTCATCATAACGAGGGCAACACCAATCGTTCTGATTGCATAAAGAATAATAATCATCAAGAATGAGCTATTTTCGGTTAAGAAAACAAATGGAATTGTACCAAGTGTTAGCAATGTCATACCGGTGGTAGCCATCTTTCTGGCACCATAGCGATCGAAAATTCTACCAGTAATTGGTGACATAACTCAAAGCATCAATGCCCCGGGTAATAAAATCAAACCTGAATGGAAGGCTGATTCACCTCGTAAGTTTTGAATGTAAAGCGGAAGCACCATTTCAATTCCGACCATAGCAAGGTAGGTAACACCTGAAAGAATAGCGGCCAGTGAGAATTCAAAATGCTTGAAAACGGTGATGTCCAGGAAGGGATCATACATTTTAAGCTGACGAATGCCAAATAGAATAATGAAGATAATTCCGAATTCGATGAAGGCTAAAATTCCAGATTGGGCCAGCCTTTATTTCCAGCCTCTGAAAAACCGTATAGGAGTGAACCAAATCCAATAGTAGAAGTAGCAACGGAAATAATGTCGATTTTTTCTTCTTTGGTTGGCAGCACGTCTTTAACTAAGAAAAATGCTAGTACCAAGACGATGCCGGCAATTGGTGCGATAATGCTGAAAAGGTAGCGCCATGATAAATTGTCGATGATCAAACCGGAAAGCGTTGGGCCAATGGCGGGTGCCAGACCAATAACGATTCCGACGGTTCCCATGGCAGCCCCACGCTTGTCAGCTGGGAAAATGGAAAGCATAATCGTCTGAAGCAGCGGCATGGTAACACCAACACCTAAGCCTTGAATGATTCTTCGGCAAGCAAGGTGCAAAGTTAGGCGCAACGGCCGCAGTAACTGTTCCGATGAAGAAAATTGCCATTGCTGGCAGATACATTTTTCTAGAACCGAAACGATTGATTAACCAAGCAGAAATTGGAATCATAATGCCGTTAACCAGCAAGAAGGCAGTTGAAAGCCATTCTGCGGTCGCCGTACTAATGTTGAAATCTTTCATAATTGAAGGAAGTGCGGTTGAAAGCAGGGTACTATTTAGAATCGTACAGAATGAGCCGATGATCAGCACTAATACAAGCAAGTTTCGATTGTATTTTTTGTCATGAATGTCAACAGGTTGTTTATTCATGCTTTGTCCTCCTTTACTCATTGTAAAAACTGTTAGCATTAACTAGAATAGAAGAACTTGAACAGGAAGTTGGAATGAGAATTCCTAATTTTGGACATGCTGGTGATGGTAATTTGCATATTTATCTTTGTTCAGATAATGATTCAAAGGAAGAATTTGCTAGAAAGAGTCATCTGGTTATTTCAGAACTTTATAAGAAAGCACGTGAAGTGGATGGCAATATGTCCGGCGAACATGGAATTGAATATGCGCGAAAAGATTACTTTGAAAAATTTTATGGTAAAGATTATGTAGAATTATTAACGAGGATTAAACATGTCTTTGATCCAAATGAAGTAATTAATCCAGATAAGGCATTTCCTTTAAAAGATAAATAAAGTTTTATAAAATAATTTTTGGTCCAGAATTTCTTTTGAATTTTGGGCCTTTTTGATAAAATATATCGCCATTAATACTAACAAATGAGACTGTCAAAATGCGTCAAATAAATTTATTTTAGGAGAGTATATTGATGAAAATAATTTATCGCAACGTGAAAAATTATGATTTGAATACTGTTGTAAATTTAGAGTCTGAAGCCTTTCATATGAAAAAGATATAACTAAAAAGGATATGATTGGCCGCATTGAAAATTATCCTGATACCTTTTTTGGTGGCGGAGGATAAAGAAAAAGATCAAGTTATTGGCTATACTTTTGGCCCAGCTTTTTCTAAACGATATATTGAGGATGAAATTTATTTTGCCAATCATCCTAATCGCAAGAATTGATCTATATCAGATGATTCTGTCTATAATCGTTGATAAAAATATCGTCTTAATGGAATTGCCAGTCACTTATTGAAGAAGATGGATGAAGTAGCCAAAAAGCAGGGAAGAAAGGCGATTTCGCTTAATTGTTTGACACCGTTGATAGCTTTTTATGAATTAAATGGATATACAAATGAAGGCAAAGCCAATAATATTCCAACACCCGAAGGTGAAACTATGTATAACATGGTGAAAGAATTGAAATAGTAAAACGCACCTCATTAGAGGTGCGTTTTACTATGATATGATTTATTTTATGCAATTAATTTGTTTAATGAAATCATTTCTAATAAGCTTTGTGCCGTTGAACTGCCTTCATTGCCGACCTTTAAACCTGACCGCTGTAAAGCTTGCTCGATATTTTCGGTAGTTAAAATTCCAAAAGTAACGGGAATTTCAGTTTCTAAATTCATTTGCATAATTGCATTAGTAACATTTTGAATAATCATGCTGTAATGATCTGTTTCGCCTTTAATTACGGCTCCTAAGGTCATGATGCCGTCATACTTATTGCTATTAAGAATCTTTTTGCCAGCAAAACCAATTTCAAAAGCCCCAGGAACCCAATATACATCAATGTTTTCTTCACTAATACCGAACTGCTTTAATGTGGCTAGAGCTCCGTGGACTAAATGATGAGTAACAATTTCGTTGAACTTTGAAGCAACGATTGCAATTCTTGCATTACTATTTTGAAATTTTCCTTCGTATCTTGTCATTTTTTCCTTTTATATTGCTTTTAACATATGATGAAATTTATCGCGTTTAGTTACTAAATAATCATGATTAATTTTATTGGCTGGAATTTCTAATGGAATTCTTTTCTCGACTTTGATACCATATTCTTCTAATTGATCAATCTTGTCTGGATTATTAGTTAAAAGATTAATACGCGAGATGCCTAATTCTTTCAAGATTTTAGCAGCTGATTGATATTTACGTTCGTCTGGTTCAAAACCTAAAATTTTATTGGCTTCGTAAGTATCGTAACCTTGATCTTGCAAAGCATAAGCTTTTAGTTTATTGCTTAAACCAATTCCACGTCCTTCTTGCCGCAGATAAAGAATTAAACCATTGCCATTTTCTTCGATCTGCTTCATAGCATTGTGTAATTGGTCGCCACAATCGCAACGCATTGAACCGAATGTATCGCCAGTCATACATTCAGAATGAAGACGAACGAGCATAGGCTTATTTGGATCAATTTTTCCTTTTAAGATTGCGAGATCTTCACCAGCGAAACTTTTAATTTTAAAATTACCGTATTTAGTTGGAAAATTTACAAATTCTGAAGGTTTACTCGCAAGACTTTTAACTTATTCTTGTAATTCAGCAATAGTTAAAAATGGCATATGATGTTCCTTAGCAATTTCACGAAGCTGCGGACGACGAGCCATATGGCCGTCAGCTTTCATAACTTCACAAATATAGGCAACTTCGGGTTCGCCGGCAAGCTTAGCTAAAGTTACTGAGGCCTCAGTGTGACCATTTCTTTCTAAAACGCCACCATCTTTAGCAACAAGAGGGAAGCAGTGACCAGGGCGGAAGAAATCTTCAGGCTTGGAGCTGGGATCGGCAATTGCTTTAATAGTTGCGGCACGATCATATGCGGAAATTCCAGTTGTTGTCGTTTTGTAATCAACGCTAATTGTAAAAGCTGTGCCATATGGATCAGTATTATTTGTTTCCATTTGTGGAAGCTCTAATCTTTCGGCTACTTTACGACCGACGCTTGTGCAGAGCAGACCACGAGCATATTTAGTCATGAAGTTTACGTTTTCAGGAGTAACTTTAGAGCCAATTCCGATCATATCACCCTCAGACTCACGATCTTCATCATCAGCAACAATTACTAAACCACCATTTTTCATCCATTGAATTGCATTTTGAATTTTTTTAACGTCCATTTTGAAATTTCTCCTTATTTAAATTTGCTTGTACATATTTGCCTAAAATATCGGTTTCAAGATTTACTTCATCATCGACCTGTAAGTGAGCTAAATTAGTTTTGTCTTGAGTATGAGGAATTAAACCAATTAAAAATTTGTGATTTTTAACGTCCATGACAGTTAAACTTACACCATTTAAGGCTACACTTCTTTGAGGAACGATTTGGCTTTCTAATCTAGCTGGAATAGTAAACCAAAGTTCAATTGCATTTTCGTTGATTTTTCTCTTAGCAACTTTAATAACATTATCAATATGACCAGTAACAATATGTCCTTCAAAACGTCCGTCAGCTTTCATTGCTTGTTCGACATTAACCTTGTCACCAACTTGAAGATTTTTGAAGGTGGTTTTTTCATAAGTTTGTGGCATCATCGTTACTTGAAATTGATGGTCATTAAATTTTTCTACTGTTAAACACGTACCGTTAATTGAAATCGAGTCACCAATTTTGATATTTGTTAAAAGATTCCGTGTGTAGGCAACTGTCATTTGAATTGTTTCGTCTTTTTTATTAATGCTGGCAATTTCTGCTTTGCCAGCAACTACGCCACTAAACATTTTGCTTCCTTTCATCAATCCGAACGTTATTATTAAGCTTATCAATTTTCACATCACTGAAATGATGAAAAGAAGAAGGAGAAACTGCAGAAACGCCGTTTGCTCCAAGTAAATCAGGCGCAATGTAAGTAATTAATTCGTTAACAAGATAATTATCTAAAAATGATTTTTCCAAGGTAGGTCCTCCTTCAACGTAAATCGATTGGAGTTCTTGATTTTTAAGTTCGTTAATCATGGCGCCAATACTGTCATTTTTACTGAAAAAACAATGTACGAATTTGTTGTTAAAGGGATGCGAGGATAATGACTTATTTTCAGTAAAAATCCAAGTTTGCGCTTTTTGATCAGTAAATAGTTTTAAATCAAGATGCTTTAATAATCGTCCACGCCGATCAAGTACGATGCGAATAGGTGAGTAATCGGTATAGACATTGGTCAATAAACTAGGATTATCAATAATTGCTGTAGAGCTGCCAATTACAATAGCCTGATAATCAGCCCGCTCGCTGTGGACTTTTTGATAAACTAAATCATTGGTGATCTTAGTTCGCTGATTTGTTCTGACTGCAACTTTATGATCAAGCGAAATAGCTTGCTTAACCGTAATCCACGGCTGATTCGTTTCGTAAAAATAGGTATAGTGCTCATTTAGCTTTCGTGCCTCATTTGCGAGAATTCCTGTAGCAACTTGAATACCATTTTCTTTTAAAGCGGCAATTCCTTTTCCAGTTACTAATTTATGCGGATCAATTTGGGCAATTACCACGCGCTTAATATGCTTATTAACAATTAATTGTGAGCATGGTGGTTGTTTGCCAAAGTGATTACATGGCTCTAAAGTTACATAAAGTGTTGAATTGAATAATTGTTCTGGGGTTAATTTGGAAATTGCATCACGTTCAGCATGCTGCTCACCAAAATGATGATGATAGCCTGTAGCTAAAACATGATTATCTTTAACAATTACGGCACCAACTAGAGGATTCTTCCAAGTTTGATGTCTACCTTTGCATGCTTCTTGCAAAGCTAATTGCATGAAGTATTTATCATTTTCCATTTAAATTCATTCCCTTTAAGAACAAAAAAAGAGTCTCGATTTCTCGAGACTCCAATTATTTATCGTAGAGTTAAATAAATCCAACACAAAAAAGCGTAGACCTATCTTTCTTCTGCCATCTAGACTGTAACTATCGGTACCCAAATGGGATTCCACCGCATATGCGGGTTGCGGACTTTACCGCCGGTCGGGAATTTCACCCTGCCTCGAAGAACATTTATTCAATTCGCTTTTATAGTAAAACGCTTACTTATATTATGTCAACATGAAATTTATAAAATAATATGTGCAAAAACTAAAAATCTCAAGTGTACCTAAGCTTAAGAGAAGAAAAATTTTTTGAGTTTTTTGCTAGTAAATGGATTATGAACAAGATTAAAAAAGTATATATTAAATTACTGAAATTAGTATCATCTTCATAATTAACAGTAAATTATAAATTTTCGCTGTTTTTTGACGAAAATATTTATAATACAAGACAGAGTTTTAAGGAAAAAGCAGAAAGAGAGGATCTGATCCATCGAGATAACATTGTTTAATTTTCCTATTTTGTTTTTTGTTTTATGAGGATATGTTAATTTACTACTAGATAATGTTTATGTAACTACCTGATGGAGTTGATTTTTCGGGCTCTTTGTCAAACACCCTAAAGTATAAAGGTAGATAGAAACATGACGATGTTTTTATCTACCTTTTTTCTTATACTTAGATTGAGGTTGAGGTCGACAACAGAATGGAATATTAAATTCGACTGTCAAACGGGCCCATAAATGTTTATTTTCAATCAAACTAGATTAAGGGTGTGGATCTCAGAGATCGTATAATCAAGAAATGGAGCTGAAAATAAATATTTGCCTCAATTGATTTAAAACGGGGTGATTAGGTGAATATTATTGGTATTGATGTTAGTCAAGGTGAAAGTCATGCCACTTTGATAACAAAAGAAGCGGAAGAAATAGCTTTTAAATTTAAGCATAATAAGAGCGGTTTCCAAATATTAAATTCTTATATTAAACCCGGTACAATAATAATATTTGAAACTACAGGTGTTTATTCGGCTCAGCTTACTACTTATTTAAAAAATAAAAAGGTCAAATTTTATGAGCTAAATCCCCTAGAAGCAAAATTAAGAATGGCTTCTTTGAGAAGAAATAAAACTGACAAGAATGATTCATTTAAATTAGCTTTATTGGGTAAAACTCAATTAGCGGAAATAAAGAATCACTGTAATAAACAATCTAATTCGTTGTATGAATCTTTACGGATTTTATCTTTGAGATATAAGCAGTTAATTAAATGTAGAACCAGAATACTTAATTTCCTTCGTTCTAGCTTAGAGCTTACTTTCCCAGAACTAAATCAGATTTTTAAAAATGCTTATGCAGTTTTAGCCCTTCAAGTATTTAGAATGTATTGTCATCCTGACTTTTTGGTAGGATTAACTCTTAAAGAAATGACCACTAGAGTTTACCAATCTGTTAGCAGGCGAATACATAAAGATGTAATTCAAAGTTATTGTGCTCAAGTTTGGTTAGCAGCTAAAGATTCTTATCCTGCTGTTCCAGCAAATTCTTTAGAAATTGAAATTATTTCAGAATATTGCGATGAGATAGAAAGCTACAATAAAGAAATAGCCTATATTCAAAACAAGTTAATCAAGACGGCTGTTGGCTTGGATGATTTCAAAGTTATTTCCAGTATTCCCGGAGCCGGTCAATTAAATAGCGCTCTATTATTAGGCTTTACTGGTGATATTGCTCGCTTTGATAATTATAAACAACTCAATGCTTTCCTAGGTTTGGATTTAAATAGATATCAGTCTGGTAAATACATTAAAGGCGATACAATTAATCGTAGAGGTAGTAGTCAAGGCAGAGCTGTTGAAACAGACATGATTCGAAGTATGTTAAGAAATCAAGGCAAAATTCAAAATCATTTAATTGATTACTATTACAAATTAAAAAAGCCGCCTTTCAATAAGCATGACAAGGTAGCTTTAATAGCATGCGCCAATCATTTGAATCGCACTATTATAAATTTGGTCCACACACATCAACTTTATAATTATTCTAAGGCGATTAATTAATAGATGTTTAGCACATAATAAGTGAAAAAACTGCCAAAAGACTAGTCTTTTGGGGCTATGTTTAGTATACTCTTTTTTTCTCTGTAGTAATGCTTGACATTCTATAAGAATTCCTGTTGATGAAGAGTAAAGTTTAAGGATTAAGCAATTAATAAATTGCTTAATCCTTTTTCTTTGACTTTGTTTTCTTCCAGTCTGATTCTTGTTAAGAGATTAATAAAATCAGAATAACCAAAGGCAGTTCGTTCAATTTGTTTAATCTTGCGGTTGAAGCCTTCTAGGCAGCCATTGGAATAGCTTGACTGTGCTCCATTTAATACGGCCTTTAAATTATGCTTGAACGTTAAAAGCGTTTTATGCATTAGACCGCCCACCGGTTTTTTTGAGCAGATGATTCTTTTAAGCTTCTGACTGTCATTGTCTTCTAAGGCTGTAAAGAAATCCTGCATTCGATTGTATGAATTTTCCAGCGTCGTATTAGGACTAATTTCTTGCATAACAATCTGCTCCTGAGTAAGCGAATCCATGTAGTGCCAATTGTAGCGCGGATGAATCTTGTCCAAATCATCATATTTTTTCAAATAGAGCCTCCATAGAGATTTCAAAAGCTTGTATTCTCGGGATTGCTTGTCAAATGTCTTTATGGCTCTGACACGCAGAGAATTGAATGAGCGCGGTGAACACCTTTCTCTTGGAAGCATTGTAAATACAGTAGTGTTTGGCGTGGCATTGGGCTTTTTTATGTGAGCGGCAGAGGACTCTCTGTTTAAATAAACGAATAATAATTGGCCGGCTGAAGCAGAACGGCCTGATAGATTTTTATAAAAGAGGACTATGTCCTCTTTTTTTTGAAATAAAAACCTGTTAACAGCTTATCACAGAGATAAGCCATCAACAGGAAAAATTATAGAGCCAAAAATAAAAGCTCAAGAATTGCTAAAGATGCAGTTCTTGAGCTTTTTTCGTAGGAAAGTATTTTTAATAATCGGTTCTGAGACAAATTTGCTAAAATAAAAGAAAAAGTACATGCTTCTTAATTCAAATAGGAGGAATTAATATGAGCCTTACCATTAATCTTTACTATACCGGTAAAAACGGGGATGCCCGCAAGTTTATGAATGAAATGGAATCAAGTGGCATTGCTAAGCGAATTCGTGAAGAAGATGGAAATGAACGCTATGATTACTTTTTACCAGCTTACCAGCAAATGATCCTAAAACAGTGCTGTTAATTGACAGCTGGAAAGACCAAAAGGCGATTGACAAGCACCATGCTTCACCAATGATGAAAGAGTTAGCTGCTTTGCGTGAAAAATATGATCTGCACATGAAAGTTGAACGGTTTGTTTCTGTTGAAGAACCAAGTAGCGACGATAAATTTATTCGGAAATAAGGAAAACAAGAAATGGTCAAACGCTGTCCTTGGGGCGAAACTGATGATCAGCTTTATCGCAATTACCATGATCAGGAATGGGGCAAACTAAATTTAGATGAAAAGTATCTCTATGAGATGCTAGTGCTTGAGAGTTTTCAACCTGGACTTTCTTGGTCAACAATCTTACATAAGCGTGAGAATTTCCGCCAGGATTTTGCTGGTTTTAAAGTTGAGAAAGTGGCAAAATTTACAGATACAGATTTTCGAAGATTGATGGATGATGCAGGCATTATTCGTAATAAATTGAAAATTAATGCAGCGATTAACAATGTGCGTGTGCTTGTTAAATGGATCGATCTGGCAAAACTTTTTCGAAATTTTTAACGGATTATCTGCCTCAACCGATTGTTCATCATTTTGAGCAAATGTAAATAGAAAAATAAAGATCCTCAGAATTAAACAAAATTCTGAGGATCTTTTTAGATCTGATTAATTAAACTAACCGGCAGAGTGTAAACACTTTCTAGTTTTTCATGTGGTTGATTAATTTGATGAAGAAGCAGGTCACTCATCAATTCAGCCAGTTCTTTGATATGCTGCTGAGCAGTAATTAAATGTGGAAACAGATTTTGGATCAAAATTGTACCATCAAATCCCGTAATGACAGGAGTCAATCCTAAATCATCTGTACATTGTTTTGCTAATAACGCTGTAATATCATCCGTACAACAAATTGCTTCATATTGAGTATGTTTGAGAATTTGCTGAATTGTAATTTTTTTAGCAATAATTGAATCGCTAGCGTTTAAGGAGGTCAAATCAACTTCTTTGTGATAAGTATTAAAGACTTTAATCATGCCCTTAATGCGATCGTTAATTGGATAGTAATCTTCTTTAGCTCCAGCTATAATTGCGATTTTATTTTTACCCATTCTTAAAATGAATTGTGCGATTTGCATCCCTGCATCATAGTTGTTTGACTGAATAGTCGGAATTGATGGACTAATTTTGCGATCAAAACTGACAATCGGCAGATTAGGTTGCAAATCTTTTTTAGAAATATTGAGCAGTGAACTTGTAATTAAACCACAAATCTTTTTCTCTTGGAATCTCTTTAAAAAGTAATCAAAATTTTCAATGTGAAAATGATCCAAATGAAGGATGCAATCGTAATCTTTTTCTTTTAAATAGGTAGAAAGATTTTGAAATAATTCCGCATAAAATGGGTTATCAATGTTAGGAAAGTTTACTTCAATTACTTTCATTTTAGTTGTTAAAATGGGATCTTTATGCTTATAACCCAACTTATCAATTGCAGACTGAATTTTAGAAGCCGAGTTTGGACCAACATAGCCATTTTGATTTAAAAAACGTGAGACAGTTGCAATTGAAACACCAGCCTCATTTGCAAGTTCTTTGATCGTAGCAGTCATAATTACATCCCCATCTTAAAGAATCGCTTTCATAGCCTAATCATTATAGCACTAATGTGAAAATAAATGTGTAAATTTCTGTAAATAGGTTGTAAAAATTACACATTGCGGTATGATAAGTGTATCAAATGAAAGCGCTTTAATTTTCCAGAGAGGAAAGTTTAGCGGGTTTAGTTATTTTGATGAGGAGTGATCAATATGAATAAGTGGCTGAGAAAAGTAGCTTTAACTGGCCTAACTGCTGTTGCTGCACTTAGCTTGTCAGCTTGTGGTCAAAAGCAAAATAGCAGTTCAAGCAAGAAAGTTACAATTGAATACTTCAACCAAAAGAAGGAAATGTCAGGAACTTTGAAAGAAATCATCAAAGATTTCGAAAAGAAAAATCCTAACATTCGCGTTAAAGAAGTGGATGTCCCAAATCCAGGTACTGTTCTTAAAACAAGAATTTTAGCTGGGGATGTACCAGATGTAATCAATATTTATCCGCAAAATATTGACTTCCAAGAGTGGGCTAAAGCTGGCTACTTCTTAGATATGACGCATGCACCATATATTAAGAACATTAAGAATCACTATGCTGATTCCTTCAAAGTAAATGGCAAGATTTATAATGTTCCACTTAGTGCTAATGTCTATGGCTTTTTCTACAATGCAACTGAATTTAAAAAGTTAGGTATTAAGCCACCTAAGACTTGGGCTCAATTCGAACAAATTGTGAAGAAAATTAAGGCTAGCGGCAAAGCTCCATTTGCTGTTGCCGGAAGTGAACCATGGACTTTAAATGGTTATCATCAATTATCACTTGCAACTATTACTGGTGGTGCTACTCAAGCCAACAAACTGCTTCGTTATTCAGCACCAAATGGTATTAAGGTTAATAATCCGGCCATTCAAAAAGATTTCAACCGGTTGGATTTGCTTCGCTTTAATTCACAAACCAACTGGCGTGGTGCTAGTTACAACGATGCCATTGTTTCCTTTGCTAGCGGCAAGAGCATGATTATGCCAAACGGTTCATGGGCTTTACCTTTAATTAATGCGCAAAAGCCAAAATTCAAAGTTAGAACCTTTGCCTTCCCAGCAGATAAAGCTGGCCACGAAATGACAGTTGGTTCAGGTGACCTAGCACTGTCAATTTCTGCTTCGACTAAGCACAGAAAAGCCTGTGAAAAGTTTGTTGCCTATATGACGACCCCAGCTGCTATGCAGAAATACTACAACGTTGATGGTGAGCCTGTTGCTGTTAAAGGAATAAAGCAAAAGGGTGTCAATTCAGAACTTGGTGGTTTATATACTTTAGCCTTTACCAATCATGATATGGTTTGGCTTGCACAACACTGGACTTCAGAAAATGATTTCTTCGTTTTAACTGCAGGCTACTTAATGTCAGGCAATAAACAACAAATGGTTGACGCGATGAATACCTTCTTTAACCCAATGAAGGCTGCAAACTAGGAGGAGTAAAAATGAAATCCAAAAACTTTTTTGAAAAACATTGGGGCTGGCTGTTTTTAATTGTCCCATTGATTTTACAGTTAGTGTTCTTCTACTTCCCACTATTTCAAGGAGCTTTCTATAGTTTAACTAACTGGACTGGTTTAACCTATAACTATAAGTTTGTTGGGATTAATAACTACAAACTGTTAATGCTTGATAAAAATTTGGGTAAGTCAATTGGTTTTACCTTAATCCTAACGATTTCATTGATTGTTGGTGAAATTGTAATTGGTATCTTGGTTGCACGTGCCTTAAATGCAAAGATCAAGGGCCGGACATTCTTTAGAGCATGGTTCTTCTTCCCAGCTGTTCTTTCAGGCTTGACTGTTGCCTTGATTTTCAAACAAGTCTTCAACTACGGTTTGCCAGCAATTGGTAATGCTCTTCATATCAACTGGCTTCAAACTAGTTTGCTTGGTACTAATACTGGTGCGGTTATTGCGACAGTCTTTGTTCTGCTTTGGCAAGGGGTCGCAATGCCAATCATCATCTTTTTAGCAGGACTTCAAAGCATTCCTGATGAAATTAAGGAAGCTGCTTCTGTTGATGGTGCTAATAGCAAACAAATTTTCTGGAAGATTGAACTTCCATATATGTTGCCAAGTATTTCAATGGTCTTCATTTTAGCATTGAAGTCAGGTTTAACTGCCTTTGACCAAATCTTTGCGATGACTGCTGGTGGGCCAAACAACTCTACTACTTCATTAGGGCTTTTGGTTTACAACTATGCCTTTAACAACAACTCATTCGGTTATGCCAATGCGGTTGCCATTGTCTTGTTCGTCTTGATTGCCATTGTTTCATTCATTCAAATCAAGATTTCTAATAAGTATGCCGTTGATTAAAGGGGAGTATCACAATGAAAAAACAAAATAGCACAAAAACATTTTGGGACTATGCCTTGTTAGTTGTAGGCGGAATTTTAATTCTAGTTCCAATTCTGTATACGTTTTTAAGTTCATTTAAGACGACCAAACAAATTATGGAACACTTCTTTGCTTGGCCAAATCCTTGGACATTGGCAAACTTCCAAAGATTGTTTGCGGATGGTGTTATGGGTTACTTCTGGAACTCAATTGTGATTACAGTCTTATCAGTTGTCTTAGTCATGATCTTTGTTCCAATGGCTGCCTATTCAATTGCTCGTAATATGTCAAAGCGAACAGCTTATAACTGGATGTACATTTTATTGATCCTTGGGATCTTTGTTCCATTCCAAGTTATTATGATTCCAATTACTGTTATGATGAGTAAGATTGGTTTAGCCAACATGTGGGGCTTAATTATTCTTTACTTAACTTATGCTATTCCACAAACTTTGTTCTTGTATGTTTCTTACATCAAGCAAAGTGTTCCAGCTAGTTTGGATGAAGCTGCTGAACTTGATGGTGCCAACAAATTAACGGCTTACTTTAAGATTATCTTCCCATTGTTAAAACCAATGCATGCTACGACTTTGATTATAAATGCAATGTGGTTCTGGAACGACTTTATGCTTCCATTGCTGATCTTGAATGGAGATTCTAAGATGTGGACTTTGCCATTGTTCCAATACAACTACACTGGCCAATACTTCAACGACTACGGTCCATGCTTTGCATCATACGTCATTGGTATCATCACAATCACCATTGTCTACTTGATTTTCCAAAAGAACATTATTGCTGGTATGAGTAACGGTGCTGTTAAGTAATTACAATTAGGAGAAAAAATGAACCACGAACTAATCACCTTTGATCAAGAGCAAAAAGTTTTTCATTTGCATAATGACAAAATTTCATACTTGCTAGCCATTGAAGATGGCGGTACGCTAAGTCATTTGTATTTTGGTAAACGAGTAAAAAACTATCATGGTCAGTTGCGTTATCCAAGAAGAGATCGCGGTTTCTCAGGCAATCTTCCAGGTTCACTTGATCGAACGTTTTCACGTGATTCTATTTTAAAAGAGTACAGTACGGCCGGTGAAATGGACTATCATACGCCAGCTGCTATTGTTCGCCATCCAGATGGTGCAAATGCTTTGTTTTTAACCTATCAATCTTATCGGATTGAGGATGGCAAGCCTGATTTAAAGGGTCTTCCACATGCATGGGTCAAAAATAAAAATGAAGCGCAAACTTTAATTATCAGATTGGAAGACAAGAAAAGCCAACTTGATTTTGATTTGTACTACACCATTTATCGTGATCGTCCCGTAGTTACGCGTTCAGTTCAAGTACTCAATAACGGGCAAGAGACTGTTTTTCTTGAAAAAGCAGCTTCAATGCAAATTGATTTTGCCGATCGCAATTTTGAAGTGATTACTTTGCCAGGTGCGCATGCTAATGAACGTCATGTTGAAAGAGAAAAAATTGGGCAGGGCATTCATGTTTACTCAAGTATTCGTGGTACCTCAAGTCACCAAATGAATCCGTTTTTGGCTTTGGTAGACCCAGAGACAACAGAGAATAATGGTGATGCGTATGGTTTTAGTTTGGTTTATTCTGGCAACCATAAGTTTGAAGTTGAACGCGATCAATTTAATCAAATTCACTTAAATATTGGTATCAATGATTTTAATTTCAAGTGGCAGTTAGCACCTAAGGCTGAATTTCAAACTCCGGAAGTTTTGATGGTATATTCAGCTCATGGTTTAAATCAGATGAGTCAAACATTCCATCGTTTGATTCATGATCGAATCATGCGTAGCAAGTTTAAAGATCAACTGCGGCCAATTGTGGTGAATAATTGGGAAGCAACTTACTTTGATTTTGATGAAGATAAGCTGCGACCAATTGTTGATAAGGCTAAAGATCTCGGCATTGAAATGTTTGTTTTAGATGATGGCTGGTTTGGTCATCGTGATGATGATAATAGTTCACTTGGGGACTGGTATGTTGATCATAAGAAGTTTCCGAAAGGATTAGGTCATTTTGCTGATTACGTTCATCATCAGGGCTTAAAATTTGGTCTTTGGTTTGAACCCGAAATGATCTCTTATGATTCAGATCTTTATCGACAACATCCGGATTATCTAATGCATGTTCCTGGTCGTAAACCAAGTCCATCACGCAATCAATATCTTTTAGATTTAGGACGTAAAGAAGTTCGGGACAATATCTATGAACAAATGATCAAAATCCTAGATGGCGGCAAAATTGACTACATCAAATGGGATATGAATCGGCATTTGTCTGATATTTATGAAGCAGATTTACCAGCCGATAGACAGGGCGAGGCCTATCATCGCTATGTTTTGAGCTACTATGATTTGCTCGATCGCTTAGTTACTAGATATCCAAATATTTTATTTGAAGGTTGTTCAGGTGGTGGTGGCCGTTTTGATGCTGGTCAAGCTTACTATACGCCGCAAATTTGGGCCAGTGATAATTCAGATGCGATTGCTCGGCTAGTAATTCAATATGGTACGAGTTTAGTTTATCCGCAATCAATGATGACTTCCCATGTGTCAGTCAGCCCAAACGAACAAAATGGTCGAATTACGCCTTTTGATACGCGCGGTGCAGTTGCAATGTGGGGCGATTTAGGCTATGAACTTGACTTAACTAAATTAAGTGCTGCAGATAGCCGAAAAGTAGCTAAGCAAGTTTCTAAGTATAAAAAGATTCGTCAAATTACTCAATATGGTAAATTTTATCGTCTAAAGTCACCAATGACGGGCAATCAGTGTGCCTGGATGACTGTTTCACCAGATCAAAGTGAGGCAGTAGTTACAGTGGTTGATATCATGGCTTATGCTCAACCATATTGCACTAAGACCAAGTTAATGGGTCTTGATCCAAGCAAGCGTTATGAAGATGTTGCTACTCAAGAAATCTTTGGTGGGGATGAATTAATGAATCTTGGCTTCTATGATCCATTTGCTAATGGAGATTTTCAAGCTAAAATGTACCACTTTAAAGCAGTAGATTAGGGGGAGAAAAAGTAATGCCAATTTCAAATAAAGTCATGCTGATTACTTATCCTGATAGTTTGGGTAAGAATATTCAGGAATTAAAAGAAGTTCTAAAAACTGACTTAAAAGGTGCAGTAGGTGGGATTCACTTATTGCCATTCTTCCCCTCAACCGGTGACCGTGGTTTTGCACCAACGGACTACACAAAGGTTGATGCAAAATTTGGTACTTGGAAAGATGTGGAAGAATTAGGTCAACAATATTACTTAATGTTTGACTTTATGATTAATCACATTTCCCGTCATTCAAAGTATTTTGAAGATTTTCAGAAGAATAAAGATCAAAGTCCTTACGCAGATCTTTTCCTGAGTTGGGATAAATTTTGGCCTAAAGGTCGTCCAACTAAGAAAGACGTTGATCTAATTTATAAGCGGAAAGATCGTGCCCCTTATCAAGAAATTACTTTTGCTGATGGCAGTAAAGAAAAATTATGGAACACTTTTGGTCCTGAACAGATTGATCTTGATGTACGCAAAAAGGTCACCCAAAAATTCATTCGCCAAACCCTGAATGAATTGATTGCTCATGGTGCTGACATTATTCGTTTAGATGCTTTTGCTTACGCAGTTAAGAAGCTTAATACGAATGATTTCTTTGTTGAACCAGAAATTTGGGATTTGTTAGCCCAAGTTCGTGACGACATTGCTGATAAAGGTGCCATGATTCTTCCAGAAATTCATGAACATTATTCAATGCCGTTCAAGATTAGCAAGCATGGCTACTTCATTTATGATTTTGCTTTACCAATGGTGACTTTGTATTCGCTTTATAGCGGCAAAACTGATCGTTTGGCAAATTGGCTCAAAATGTGCCCAATGAAACAATTTACGACACTGGACACGCATGATGGAATTGGCGTTGTAGATGCCCGCGATATTTTAACTCCCGAGCAAATCGATTACACTAGTAAAGAACTCTATAAAGTTGGGGCAAATGTTAAAAAGAAGTATTCAAGTGCCGAATATCATAATCTTGATATTTATCAAATCAATACTACTTTTTACTCAGCTCTTGGCGATGATGATCGCAGATACTTTATGGCTCGGCTTCTTCAGGTCTTTGCACCAGGAATTCCGCAAGTATATTATGTTGGAATGCTGGCAGGCAAAAATGACATTAAACTGCTAGAAAAAACTAAAGAGGGTCGCAATATTAATCGACACTACTACACTAAAGAAGAAGTGGAACAGGAAGTTAAACGGCCTGTTGTTCATTCACTGCTTAAATTATTTACTTTTAGAAATAATGAGGCTGCATTTGATCTGGAGGGCAAGATTGAAGTGACAACTCCAAATGAAAATGAAATAAAGATTACACGTCAAAATCATGATGGCTCAAGAGTTGCTAAACTTCACGCAAATCTGCAAGACATGACTTACCAAGTTACAGTCAATGGTGAACAAGTTAAATTTTAATAAAACATTTAAAGCGGACATTCAATAAAGAATGCCTGCTTTTTCTTTACCTCCAGTCTAGTCGAGATGGGTATAATTAAGATGAATCTTGAAAGATAGGAAAGGCAAATAATCATGCTTTTGGATTTAGAAAATGTTTCCTACCAAGTACAAGATAAAACAATTTTGCATGATATTTTCTTTGCGCTAAATAAAGGGGATTTCTTAACGCTTGTTGGTCCTTCAGGAAGCGGAAAAAGCACGATCCTGAAAGTAGTCGCTTCACTGATCTCACCAACTGCTGGCAAGGCTCTTTGTCAAACACCCTAAAGTATAAAGGTAGATAGAAACATGACGATGTTTTTATCTACCTTTTTTCTTATACTTAGATTGAGGTTGAGGTCGACAACAGAATGGAATATTAAATTCGACTGTCAAACGGGCCCATAAATGTTTATTTTCAATCAAACTAGATTAAGGGTGTGGATCTCAGAGATCGTATAATCAAGAAATGGAGCTGAAAATAAATATTTGCCTCAATTGATTTAAAACGGGGTGATTAGGTGAATATTATTGGTATTGATGTTAGTCAAGGTGAAAGTCATGCCACTTTGATAACAAAAGAAGCGGAAGAAATAGCTTTTAAATTTAAGCATAATAAGAGCGGTTTCCAAATATTAAATTCTTATATTAAACCCGGTACAATAATAATATTTGAAACTACAGGTGTTTATTCGGCTCAGCTTACTACTTATTTAAAAAATAAAAAGGTCAAATTTTATGAGCTAAATCCCCTAGAAGCAAAATTAAGAATGGCTTCTTTGAGAAGAAATAAAACTGACAAGAATGATTCATTTAAATTAGCTTTATTGGGTAAAACTCAATTAGCGGAAATAAAGAATCACTGTAATAAACAATCTAATTCGTTGTATGAATCTTTACGGATTTTATCTTTGAGATATAAGCAGTTAATTAAATGTAGAACCAGAATACTTAATTTCCTTCGTTCTAGCTTAGAGCTTACTTTCCCAGAACTAAATCAGATTTTTAAAAATGCTTATGCAGTTTTAGCCCTTCAAGTATTTAGAATGTATTGTCATCCTGACTTTTTGGTAGGATTAACTCTTAAAGAAATGACCACTAGAGTTTACCAATCTGTTAGCAGGCGAATACATAAAGATGTAATTCAAAGTTATTGTGCTCAAGTTTGGTTAGCAGCTAAAGATTCTTATCCTGCTGTTCCAGCAAATTCTTTAGAAATTGAAATTATTTCAGAATATTGCGATGAGATAGAAAGCTACAATAAAGAAATAGCCTATATTCAAAACAAGTTAATCAAGACGGCTGTTGGCTTGGATGATTTCAAAGTTATTTCCAGTATTCCCGGAGCCGGTCAATTAAATAGCGCTCTATTATTAGGCTTTACTGGTGATATTGCTCGCTTTGATAATTATAAACAACTCAATGCTTTCCTAGGTTTGGATTTAAATAGATATCAGTCTGGTAAATACATTAAAGGCGATACAATTAATCGTAGAGGTAGTAGTCAAGGCAGAGCTGTTGAAACAGACATGATTCGAAGTATGTTAAGAAATCAAGGCAAAATTCAAAATCATTTAATTGATTACTATTACAAATTAAAAAAGCCGCCTTTCAATAAGCATGACAAGGTAGCTTTAATAGCATGCGCCAATCATTTGAATCGCACTATTATAAATTTGGTCCACACACATCAACTTTATAATTATTCTAAGGCGATTAATTAATAGATGTTTAGCACATAATAAGTGAAAAAACTGCCAAAAGACTAGTCTTTTGGGGCTATGTTTAGTATACTCTTTTTTTCTCTGTAGTAATGCTTGACATTCTATAAGAATTCCTGTTGATGAAGAGTAAAGTTTAAGGATTAAGCAATTAATAAATTGCTTAATCCTTTTTCTTTGACTTTGTTTTCTTCCAGTCTGATTCTTGTTAAGAGATTAATAAAATCAGAATAACCAAAGGCAGTTCGTTCAATTTGTTTAATCTTGCGGTTGAAGCCTTCTAGGCAGCCATTGGAATAGCTTGACTGTGCTCCATTTAATACGGCCTTTAAATTATGCTTGAACGTTAAAAGCGTTTTATGCATTAGACCGCCCACCGGTTTTTTTGAGCAGATGATTCTTTTAAGCTTCTGACTGTCATTGTCTTCTAAGGCTGTAAAGAAATCCTGCATTCGATTGTATGAATTTTCCAGCGTCGTATTAGGACTAATTTCTTGCATAACAATCTGCTCCTGAGTAAGCGAATCCATGTAGTGCCAATTGTAGCGCGGATGAATCTTGTCCAAATCATCATATTTTTTCAAATAGAGCCTCCATAGAGATTTCAAAAGCTTGTATTCTCGGGATTGCTTGTCAAATGTCTTTATGGCTCTGACACGCAGAGAATTGAATGAGCGCGGTGAACACCTTTCTCTTGGAAGCATTGTAAATACAGTAGTGTTTGGCGTGGCATTGGGCTTTTTTATGTGAGCGGCAGAGGACTCTCTGTTTAAATAAACGAATAATAATTGGCCGGCTGAAGCAGAACGGCCTGATAGATTTTTATAAAAGAGGACTATGTCCTCTTTTTTTTGAAATAAAAACCTGTTAACAGCTTATCACAGAGATAAGCCATCAACAGGAAAAATTATAGAGCCAAAAATAAAAGCTCAAGAATTGCTAAAGATGCAGTTCTTGAGCTTTTTTCGTAGGAAAGTATTTTTAATAATCGGTTCTGAGACAAATTTGCTAAAATAAAAGAAAAAGTACATGCTTCTTAATTCAAATAGGAGGAATTAATATGAGCCTTACCATTAATCTTTACTATACCGGTAAAAACGGGGATGCCCGCAAGTTTATGAATGAAATGGAATCAAGTGGCATTGCTAAGCGAATTCGTGAAGAAGATGGAAATGAACGCTATGATTACTTTTTACCAGCTTACCAGCAAATGATCCTAAAACAGTGCTGTTAATTGACAGCTGGAAAGACCAAAAGGCGATTGACAAGCACCATGCTTCACCAATGATGAAAGAGTTAGCTGCTTTGCGTGAAAAATATGATCTGCACATGAAAGTTGAACGGTTTGTTTCTGTTGAAGAACCAAGTAGCGACGATAAATTTATTCGGAAATAAGGAAAACAAGAAATGGTCAAACGCTGTCCTTGGGGCGAAACTGATGATCAGCTTTATCGCAATTACCATGATCAGGAATGGGGCAAACTAAATTTAGATGAAAAGTATCTCTATGAGATGCTAGTGCTTGAGAGTTTTCAACCTGGACTTTCTTGGTCAACAATCTTACATAAGCGTGAGAATTTCCGCCAGGATTTTGCTGGTTTTAAAGTTGAGAAAGTGGCAAAATTTACAGATACAGATTTTCGAAGATTGATGGATGATGCAGGCATTATTCGTAATAAATTGAAAATTAATGCAGCGATTAACAATGTGCGTGTGCTTGTTAAATGGATCGATCTGGCAAAACTTTTTCGAAATTTTTAACGGATTATCTGCCTCAACCGATTGTTCATCATTTTGAGCAAATGTAAATAGAAAAATAAAGATCCTCAGAATTAAACAAAATTCTGAGGATCTTTTTAGATCTGATTAATTAAACTAACCGGCAGAGTGTAAACACTTTCTAGTTTTTCATGTGGTTGATTAATTTGATGAAGAAGCAGGTCACTCATCAATTCAGCCAGTTCTTTGATATGCTGCTGAGCAGTAATTAAATGTGGAAACAGATTTTGGATCAAAATTGTACCATCAAATCCCGTAATGACAGGAGTCAATCCTAAATCATCTGTACATTGTTTTGCTAATAACGCTGTAATATCATCCGTACAACAAATTGCTTCATATTGAGTATGTTTGAGAATTTGCTGAATTGTAATTTTTTTAGCAATAATTGAATCGCTAGCGTTTAAGGAGGTCAAATCAACTTCTTTGTGATAAGTATTAAAGACTTTAATCATGCCCTTAATGCGATCGTTAATTGGATAGTAATCTTCTTTAGCTCCAGCTATAATTGCGATTTTATTTTTACCCATTCTTAAAATGAATTGTGCGATTTGCATCCCTGCATCATAGTTGTTTGACTGAATAGTCGGAATTGATGGACTAATTTTGCGATCAAAACTGACAATCGGCAGATTAGGTTGCAAATCTTTTTTAGAAATATTGAGCAGTGAACTTGTAATTAAACCACAAATCTTTTTCTCTTGGAATCTCTTTAAAAAGTAATCAAAATTTTCAATGTGAAAATGATCCAAATGAAGGATGCAATCGTAATCTTTTTCTTTTAAATAGGTAGAAAGATTTTGAAATAATTCCGCATAAAATGGGTTATCAATGTTAGGAAAGTTTACTTCAATTACTTTCATTTTAGTTGTTAAAATGGGATCTTTATGCTTATAACCCAACTTATCAATTGCAGACTGAATTTTAGAAGCCGAGTTTGGACCAACATAGCCATTTTGATTTAAAAAACGTGAGACAGTTGCAATTGAAACACCAGCCTCATTTGCAAGTTCTTTGATCGTAGCAGTCATAATTACATCCCCATCTTAAAGAATCGCTTTCATAGCCTAATCATTATAGCACTAATGTGAAAATAAATGTGTAAATTTCTGTAAATAGGTTGTAAAAATTACACATTGCGGTATGATAAGTGTATCAAATGAAAGCGCTTTAATTTTCCAGAGAGGAAAGTTTAGCGGGTTTAGTTATTTTGATGAGGAGTGATCAATATGAATAAGTGGCTGAGAAAAGTAGCTTTAACTGGCCTAACTGCTGTTGCTGCACTTAGCTTGTCAGCTTGTGGTCAAAAGCAAAATAGCAGTTCAAGCAAGAAAGTTACAATTGAATACTTCAACCAAAAGAAGGAAATGTCAGGAACTTTGAAAGAAATCATCAAAGATTTCGAAAAGAAAAATCCTAACATTCGCGTTAAAGAAGTGGATGTCCCAAATCCAGGTACTGTTCTTAAAACAAGAATTTTAGCTGGGGATGTACCAGATGTAATCAATATTTATCCGCAAAATATTGACTTCCAAGAGTGGGCTAAAGCTGGCTACTTCTTAGATATGACGCATGCACCATATATTAAGAACATTAAGAATCACTATGCTGATTCCTTCAAAGTAAATGGCAAGATTTATAATGTTCCACTTAGTGCTAATGTCTATGGCTTTTTCTACAATGCAACTGAATTTAAAAAGTTAGGTATTAAGCCACCTAAGACTTGGGCTCAATTCGAACAAATTGTGAAGAAAATTAAGGCTAGCGGCAAAGCTCCATTTGCTGTTGCCGGAAGTGAACCATGGACTTTAAATGGTTATCATCAATTATCACTTGCAACTATTACTGGTGGTGCTACTCAAGCCAACAAACTGCTTCGTTATTCAGCACCAAATGGTATTAAGGTTAATAATCCGGCCATTCAAAAAGATTTCAACCGGTTGGATTTGCTTCGCTTTAATTCACAAACCAACTGGCGTGGTGCTAGTTACAACGATGCCATTGTTTCCTTTGCTAGCGGCAAGAGCATGATTATGCCAAACGGTTCATGGGCTTTACCTTTAATTAATGCGCAAAAGCCAAAATTCAAAGTTAGAACCTTTGCCTTCCCAGCAGATAAAGCTGGCCACGAAATGACAGTTGGTTCAGGTGACCTAGCACTGTCAATTTCTGCTTCGACTAAGCACAGAAAAGCCTGTGAAAAGTTTGTTGCCTATATGACGACCCCAGCTGCTATGCAGAAATACTACAACGTTGATGGTGAGCCTGTTGCTGTTAAAGGAATAAAGCAAAAGGGTGTCAATTCAGAACTTGGTGGTTTATATACTTTAGCCTTTACCAATCATGATATGGTTTGGCTTGCACAACACTGGACTTCAGAAAATGATTTCTTCGTTTTAACTGCAGGCTACTTAATGTCAGGCAATAAACAACAAATGGTTGACGCGATGAATACCTTCTTTAACCCAATGAAGGCTGCAAACTAGGAGGAGTAAAAATGAAATCCAAAAACTTTTTTGAAAAACATTGGGGCTGGCTGTTTTTAATTGTCCCATTGATTTTACAGTTAGTGTTCTTCTACTTCCCACTATTTCAAGGAGCTTTCTATAGTTTAACTAACTGGACTGGTTTAACCTATAACTATAAGTTTGTTGGGATTAATAACTACAAACTGTTAATGCTTGATAAAAATTTGGGTAAGTCAATTGGTTTTACCTTAATCCTAACGATTTCATTGATTGTTGGTGAAATTGTAATTGGTATCTTGGTTGCACGTGCCTTAAATGCAAAGATCAAGGGCCGGACATTCTTTAGAGCATGGTTCTTCTTCCCAGCTGTTCTTTCAGGCTTGACTGTTGCCTTGATTTTCAAACAAGTCTTCAACTACGGTTTGCCAGCAATTGGTAATGCTCTTCATATCAACTGGCTTCAAACTAGTTTGCTTGGTACTAATACTGGTGCGGTTATTGCGACAGTCTTTGTTCTGCTTTGGCAAGGGGTCGCAATGCCAATCATCATCTTTTTAGCAGGACTTCAAAGCATTCCTGATGAAATTAAGGAAGCTGCTTCTGTTGATGGTGCTAATAGCAAACAAATTTTCTGGAAGATTGAACTTCCATATATGTTGCCAAGTATTTCAATGGTCTTCATTTTAGCATTGAAGTCAGGTTTAACTGCCTTTGACCAAATCTTTGCGATGACTGCTGGTGGGCCAAACAACTCTACTACTTCATTAGGGCTTTTGGTTTACAACTATGCCTTTAACAACAACTCATTCGGTTATGCCAATGCGGTTGCCATTGTCTTGTTCGTCTTGATTGCCATTGTTTCATTCATTCAAATCAAGATTTCTAATAAGTATGCCGTTGATTAAAGGGGAGTATCACAATGAAAAAACAAAATAGCACAAAAACATTTTGGGACTATGCCTTGTTAGTTGTAGGCGGAATTTTAATTCTAGTTCCAATTCTGTATACGTTTTTAAGTTCATTTAAGACGACCAAACAAATTATGGAACACTTCTTTGCTTGGCCAAATCCTTGGACATTGGCAAACTTCCAAAGATTGTTTGCGGATGGTGTTATGGGTTACTTCTGGAACTCAATTGTGATTACAGTCTTATCAGTTGTCTTAGTCATGATCTTTGTTCCAATGGCTGCCTATTCAATTGCTCGTAATATGTCAAAGCGAACAGCTTATAACTGGATGTACATTTTATTGATCCTTGGGATCTTTGTTCCATTCCAAGTTATTATGATTCCAATTACTGTTATGATGAGTAAGATTGGTTTAGCCAACATGTGGGGCTTAATTATTCTTTACTTAACTTATGCTATTCCACAAACTTTGTTCTTGTATGTTTCTTACATCAAGCAAAGTGTTCCAGCTAGTTTGGATGAAGCTGCTGAACTTGATGGTGCCAACAAATTAACGGCTTACTTTAAGATTATCTTCCCATTGTTAAAACCAATGCATGCTACGACTTTGATTATAAATGCAATGTGGTTCTGGAACGACTTTATGCTTCCATTGCTGATCTTGAATGGAGATTCTAAGATGTGGACTTTGCCATTGTTCCAATACAACTACACTGGCCAATACTTCAACGACTACGGTCCATGCTTTGCATCATACGTCATTGGTATCATCACAATCACCATTGTCTACTTGATTTTCCAAAAGAACATTATTGCTGGTATGAGTAACGGTGCTGTTAAGTAATTACAATTAGGAGAAAAAATGAACCACGAACTAATCACCTTTGATCAAGAGCAAAAAGTTTTTCATTTGCATAATGACAAAATTTCATACTTGCTAGCCATTGAAGATGGCGGTACGCTAAGTCATTTGTATTTTGGTAAACGAGTAAAAAACTATCATGGTCAGTTGCGTTATCCAAGAAGAGATCGCGGTTTCTCAGGCAATCTTCCAGGTTCACTTGATCGAACGTTTTCACGTGATTCTATTTTAAAAGAGTACAGTACGGCCGGTGAAATGGACTATCATACGCCAGCTGCTATTGTTCGCCATCCAGATGGTGCAAATGCTTTGTTTTTAACCTATCAATCTTATCGGATTGAGGATGGCAAGCCTGATTTAAAGGGTCTTCCACATGCATGGGTCAAAAATAAAAATGAAGCGCAAACTTTAATTATCAGATTGGAAGACAAGAAAAGCCAACTTGATTTTGATTTGTACTACACCATTTATCGTGATCGTCCCGTAGTTACGCGTTCAGTTCAAGTACTCAATAACGGGCAAGAGACTGTTTTTCTTGAAAAAGCAGCTTCAATGCAAATTGATTTTGCCGATCGCAATTTTGAAGTGATTACTTTGCCAGGTGCGCATGCTAATGAACGTCATGTTGAAAGAGAAAAAATTGGGCAGGGCATTCATGTTTACTCAAGTATTCGTGGTACCTCAAGTCACCAAATGAATCCGTTTTTGGCTTTGGTAGACCCAGAGACAACAGAGAATAATGGTGATGCGTATGGTTTTAGTTTGGTTTATTCTGGCAACCATAAGTTTGAAGTTGAACGCGATCAATTTAATCAAATTCACTTAAATATTGGTATCAATGATTTTAATTTCAAGTGGCAGTTAGCACCTAAGGCTGAATTTCAAACTCCGGAAGTTTTGATGGTATATTCAGCTCATGGTTTAAATCAGATGAGTCAAACATTCCATCGTTTGATTCATGATCGAATCATGCGTAGCAAGTTTAAAGATCAACTGCGGCCAATTGTGGTGAATAATTGGGAAGCAACTTACTTTGATTTTGATGAAGATAAGCTGCGACCAATTGTTGATAAGGCTAAAGATCTCGGCATTGAAATGTTTGTTTTAGATGATGGCTGGTTTGGTCATCGTGATGATGATAATAGTTCACTTGGGGACTGGTATGTTGATCATAAGAAGTTTCCGAAAGGATTAGGTCATTTTGCTGATTACGTTCATCATCAGGGCTTAAAATTTGGTCTTTGGTTTGAACCCGAAATGATCTCTTATGATTCAGATCTTTATCGACAACATCCGGATTATCTAATGCATGTTCCTGGTCGTAAACCAAGTCCATCACGCAATCAATATCTTTTAGATTTAGGACGTAAAGAAGTTCGGGACAATATCTATGAACAAATGATCAAAATCCTAGATGGCGGCAAAATTGACTACATCAAATGGGATATGAATCGGCATTTGTCTGATATTTATGAAGCAGATTTACCAGCCGATAGACAGGGCGAGGCCTATCATCGCTATGTTTTGAGCTACTATGATTTGCTCGATCGCTTAGTTACTAGATATCCAAATATTTTATTTGAAGGTTGTTCAGGTGGTGGTGGCCGTTTTGATGCTGGTCAAGCTTACTATACGCCGCAAATTTGGGCCAGTGATAATTCAGATGCGATTGCTCGGCTAGTAATTCAATATGGTACGAGTTTAGTTTATCCGCAATCAATGATGACTTCCCATGTGTCAGTCAGCCCAAACGAACAAAATGGTCGAATTACGCCTTTTGATACGCGCGGTGCAGTTGCAATGTGGGGCGATTTAGGCTATGAACTTGACTTAACTAAATTAAGTGCTGCAGATAGCCGAAAAGTAGCTAAGCAAGTTTCTAAGTATAAAAAGATTCGTCAAATTACTCAATATGGTAAATTTTATCGTCTAAAGTCACCAATGACGGGCAATCAGTGTGCCTGGATGACTGTTTCACCAGATCAAAGTGAGGCAGTAGTTACAGTGGTTGATATCATGGCTTATGCTCAACCATATTGCACTAAGACCAAGTTAATGGGTCTTGATCCAAGCAAGCGTTATGAAGATGTTGCTACTCAAGAAATCTTTGGTGGGGATGAATTAATGAATCTTGGCTTCTATGATCCATTTGCTAATGGAGATTTTCAAGCTAAAATGTACCACTTTAAAGCAGTAGATTAGGGGGAGAAAAAGTAATGCCAATTTCAAATAAAGTCATGCTGATTACTTATCCTGATAGTTTGGGTAAGAATATTCAGGAATTAAAAGAAGTTCTAAAAACTGACTTAAAAGGTGCAGTAGGTGGGATTCACTTATTGCCATTCTTCCCCTCAACCGGTGACCGTGGTTTTGCACCAACGGACTACACAAAGGTTGATGCAAAATTTGGTACTTGGAAAGATGTGGAAGAATTAGGTCAACAATATTACTTAATGTTTGACTTTATGATTAATCACATTTCCCGTCATTCAAAGTATTTTGAAGATTTTCAGAAGAATAAAGATCAAAGTCCTTACGCAGATCTTTTCCTGAGTTGGGATAAATTTTGGCCTAAAGGTCGTCCAACTAAGAAAGACGTTGATCTAATTTATAAGCGGAAAGATCGTGCCCCTTATCAAGAAATTACTTTTGCTGATGGCAGTAAAGAAAAATTATGGAACACTTTTGGTCCTGAACAGATTGATCTTGATGTACGCAAAAAGGTCACCCAAAAATTCATTCGCCAAACCCTGAATGAATTGATTGCTCATGGTGCTGACATTATTCGTTTAGATGCTTTTGCTTACGCAGTTAAGAAGCTTAATACGAATGATTTCTTTGTTGAACCAGAAATTTGGGATTTGTTAGCCCAAGTTCGTGACGACATTGCTGATAAAGGTGCCATGATTCTTCCAGAAATTCATGAACATTATTCAATGCCGTTCAAGATTAGCAAGCATGGCTACTTCATTTATGATTTTGCTTTACCAATGGTGACTTTGTATTCGCTTTATAGCGGCAAAACTGATCGTTTGGCAAATTGGCTCAAAATGTGCCCAATGAAACAATTTACGACACTGGACACGCATGATGGAATTGGCGTTGTAGATGCCCGCGATATTTTAACTCCCGAGCAAATCGATTACACTAGTAAAGAACTCTATAAAGTTGGGGCAAATGTTAAAAAGAAGTATTCAAGTGCCGAATATCATAATCTTGATATTTATCAAATCAATACTACTTTTTACTCAGCTCTTGGCGATGATGATCGCAGATACTTTATGGCTCGGCTTCTTCAGGTCTTTGCACCAGGAATTCCGCAAGTATATTATGTTGGAATGCTGGCAGGCAAAAATGACATTAAACTGCTAGAAAAAACTAAAGAGGGTCGCAATATTAATCGACACTACTACACTAAAGAAGAAGTGGAACAGGAAGTTAAACGGCCTGTTGTTCATTCACTGCTTAAATTATTTACTTTTAGAAATAATGAGGCTGCATTTGATCTGGAGGGCAAGATTGAAGTGACAACTCCAAATGAAAATGAAATAAAGATTACACGTCAAAATCATGATGGCTCAAGAGTTGCTAAACTTCACGCAAATCTGCAAGACATGACTTACCAAGTTACAGTCAATGGTGAACAAGTTAAATTTTAATAAAACATTTAAAGCGGACATTCAATAAAGAATGCCTGCTTTTTCTTTACCTCCAGTCTAGTCGAGATGGGTATAATTAAGATGAATCTTGAAAGATAGGAAAGGCAAATAATCATGCTTTTGGATTTAGAAAATGTTTCCTACCAAGTACAAGATAAAACAATTTTGCATGATATTTTCTTTGCGCTAAATAAAGGGGATTTCTTAACGCTTGTTGGTCCTTCAGGAAGCGGAAAAAGCACGATCCTGAAAGTAGTCGCTTCACTGATCTCACCAACTGCTGGCAAGGCTCTTTGTCAAACACCCTAAAGTATAAAGGTAGATAGAAACATGACGATGTTTTTATCTACCTTTTTTCTTATACTTAGATTGAGGTTGAGGTCGACAACAGAATGGAATATTAAATTCGACTGTCAAACGGGCCCATAAATGTTTATTTTCAATCAAACTAGATTAAGGGTGTGGATCTCAGAGATCGTATAATCAAGAAATGGAGCTGAAAATAAATATTTGCCTCAATTGATTTAAAACGGGGTGATTAGGTGAATATTATTGGTATTGATGTTAGTCAAGGTGAAAGTCATGCCACTTTGATAACAAAAGAAGCGGAAGAAATAGCTTTTAAATTTAAGCATAATAAGAGCGGTTTCCAAATATTAAATTCTTATATTAAACCCGGTACAATAATAATATTTGAAACTACAGGTGTTTATTCGGCTCAGCTTACTACTTATTTAAAAAATAAAAAGGTCAAATTTTATGAGCTAAATCCCCTAGAAGCAAAATTAAGAATGGCTTCTTTGAGAAGAAATAAAACTGACAAGAATGATTCATTTAAATTAGCTTTATTGGGTAAAACTCAATTAGCGGAAATAAAGAATCACTGTAATAAACAATCTAATTCGTTGTATGAATCTTTACGGATTTTATCTTTGAGATATAAGCAGTTAATTAAATGTAGAACCAGAATACTTAATTTCCTTCGTTCTAGCTTAGAGCTTACTTTCCCAGAACTAAATCAGATTTTTAAAAATGCTTATGCAGTTTTAGCCCTTCAAGTATTTAGAATGTATTGTCATCCTGACTTTTTGGTAGGATTAACTCTTAAAGAAATGACCACTAGAGTTTACCAATCTGTTAGCAGGCGAATACATAAAGATGTAATTCAAAGTTATTGTGCTCAAGTTTGGTTAGCAGCTAAAGATTCTTATCCTGCTGTTCCAGCAAATTCTTTAGAAATTGAAATTATTTCAGAATATTGCGATGAGATAGAAAGCTACAATAAAGAAATAGCCTATATTCAAAACAAGTTAATCAAGACGGCTGTTGGCTTGGATGATTTCAAAGTTATTTCCAGTATTCCCGGAGCCGGTCAATTAAATAGCGCTCTATTATTAGGCTTTACTGGTGATATTGCTCGCTTTGATAATTATAAACAACTCAATGCTTTCCTAGGTTTGGATTTAAATAGATATCAGTCTGGTAAATACATTAAAGGCGATACAATTAATCGTAGAGGTAGTAGTCAAGGCAGAGCTGTTGAAACAGACATGATTCGAAGTATGTTAAGAAATCAAGGCAAAATTCAAAATCATTTAATTGATTACTATTACAAATTAAAAAAGCCGCCTTTCAATAAGCATGACAAGGTAGCTTTAATAGCATGCGCCAATCATTTGAATCGCACTATTATAAATTTGGTCCACACACATCAACTTTATAATTATTCTAAGGCGATTAATTAATAGATGTTTAGCACATAATAAGTGAAAAAACTGCCAAAAGACTAGTCTTTTGGGGCTATGTTTAGTATACTCTTTTTTTCTCTGTAGTAATGCTTGACATTCTATAAGAATTCCTGTTGATGAAGAGTAAAGTTTAAGGATTAAGCAATTAATAAATTGCTTAATCCTTTTTCTTTGACTTTGTTTTCTTCCAGTCTGATTCTTGTTAAGAGATTAATAAAATCAGAATAACCAAAGGCAGTTCGTTCAATTTGTTTAATCTTGCGGTTGAAGCCTTCTAGGCAGCCATTGGAATAGCTTGACTGTGCTCCATTTAATACGGCCTTTAAATTATGCTTGAACGTTAAAAGCGTTTTATGCATTAGACCGCCCACCGGTTTTTTTGAGCAGATGATTCTTTTAAGCTTCTGACTGTCATTGTCTTCTAAGGCTGTAAAGAAATCCTGCATTCGATTGTATGAATTTTCCAGCGTCGTATTAGGACTAATTTCTTGCATAACAATCTGCTCCTGAGTAAGCGAATCCATGTAGTGCCAATTGTAGCGCGGATGAATCTTGTCCAAATCATCATATTTTTTCAAATAGAGCCTCCATAGAGATTTCAAAAGCTTGTATTCTCGGGATTGCTTGTCAAATGTCTTTATGGCTCTGACACGCAGAGAATTGAATGAGCGCGGTGAACACCTTTCTCTTGGAAGCATTGTAAATACAGTAGTGTTTGGCGTGGCATTGGGCTTTTTTATGTGAGCGGCAGAGGACTCTCTGTTTAAATAAACGAATAATAATTGGCCGGCTGGCATTGGCAGCGATATAGCGGATCTCAGTTTTTAAGCGGCCATTGTGAATCAAATCCTTGGAGCTGCAGAAAGGACAGGCCGGCTGAAGCAGAACGGCCTGATAGATTTTCTGCTTTTCAATATCAAGCGAAAATTTAATACAATTGTTGTAAGAGGACATAGCTAACACCTTGATAAATAAAAATTATAGAGCCATAAAAAGCAGCACCGGCAGGAATGAAAACATTGCAAGTTGATCTTAAAAAGCAGTATCCATCTGTTTTGTTGAATATTATTTATGCACATAAAAGTAAGAAAGACTTACATTTGCATATCATTATTCCAGCCTTGAAAAAAGAACAACAACTTTTTCCTTTGATAATGTGGGTGCAAGGTTCAGCCTTTCATAAGCAGAATTTAAGCTTGCACTTGCCGCAAATGATCAAGGTGGCCCAGCAAGGCTATGTTGTAGCAATGGCAACGATGGTTTTGAATTCAGAAATTTTAAAGACCAGAAAAAGCTATTTGCTCACGCAAAGCCGGTCATACACAATGCCTGAACTTGGTAAGATTATGACTAAAGTTACGGGTCATGAGATTGGTTATCATCCAGTGACGGTTGAAGAATTCGGCGAGATCTATGCTTCTGAAGGTGATGGTCATGAACTTGCTTCAATGTATGCTGGTGGTGCGAAGGGTTACCTTCATGGCTTGAGTGATGCTTTTGCTCATATTACAGGACATGAACCAGAAACGATAGAACATTTCTTGATGAGAAAATATCAGAAATAGAACTTAAACTATTATACGCACACTATCGTATATAAAACTTTTCTTGATTTTTCTAAGAAATTTTTGCTATAATCAACGCAAACAGATGTTTTTATCTAAGAGGAAAAGGGCTGATAGGCGTAAGTCTAGCGGGTCTTTTTTTAAGTTAAGAAATGATGTTTGAATGAAGGTTCTCAGTTTCCCACAAAATAAAAAAGAAAAATTATTATATACATTAATCGTTTCATGCTTGGATGTTGCCACAATTACGCCGGCTATTAATTTCTGCCAACAAGGATTGAGCTGGAATGTTTATATGGGTGTAGTAAAAACCTTTCCAATGATATAGGTAGTAACTGTCAGTTGTTTGGCAGTAACGCGTTATCCAGTAGGAAAATTAAAGAAATTTTTATCCGAAGAAACTGACTCTTATGATGCCAAAATTGCTCTGAATATCATTAGCAATGTTGTTTTCATGTCAATGATTATGACGATTGCCAAATCATGGGCTGGTCAAGGACAGATTGATATGAGTATTTTCCAACGTTACTTAACTTTATGGCTACGTAATTTCGGGATTGCTTTCTGCATGCAAAGCTTGATTGTACAACCAACTGCTCGTTTTGCAATGAGATTAGTTCATAGTCGCCAAAATCAATGCGTTGCAGTTGAAGAAGCAGAATAAATTTAAAGATGATAATTAAGGATCGGAATTGTTGTTTAGCAATTTCGATTTTTTCTTGCCCAATTTTTGTCTAAGTTTTATATTTAGAAAAAACAGAAGTTGATAGGTGACAAGATGAATTAAGCTGAAGCAATCAATATTTTGGCAAATTAAGGATGCGTGATGATAAAGATATGAATAAAATTATTAAAAATATAGAAGAATATTTATTGGATCGAAAAATAGATCGAATTTCGGCTAAAAGGATAAATCAAAAATATAAATCATATTCTGAAATAGAACTATTTGGTAAGAATGAATTAGATGATGTCCAAGAAGATGAGAATGATGGTTGGGAATAAATAGGAATATCCAATGAAGATAATTTATCGTACTGTTCAAAGAGCAGATTTACCGATGGTCGTTAGTTTAGAATCAGCGGCCTTTCACATGAGTAAAGAAATGATTAAAAAAGATATGGTCGGTAGGATAGAAAATTATCCTGATACTTTCTTGGTAGTTGAAGATGAAGAAACTGGAAAAGTTGTTGGCCACACCTTCGGCCCGGCTTTTTCCAAACGCTACATTGAGGATGAGCTTTATTTTAGAAATCATCCTAATCACTCAGAAGATAAATACCAAATGATCTTATCAGTTGCAGTTGCCCCTAAACATCGTCATCAGGGAATTGCTTCAAACTTGTTAAATAAAATGGCGGAAATTGCTAAAAAGCAGGGCAGAAAGGCGATATCTTTAACTTGCTATCCTGAACTTTTCCATTTTATGAGGCCAATGGTTTTATTAATGAAGGTAAAACACATAATTTGCCGGATCCTAATGGCAAACAAAGTTATAATATGGTGAAAGAACTTTAAGATAAAGTCAATGGCATAAGTTAGTTACAAATTTTGAATGATAAAAAATGAAAGATTACGATCAATTTACTCAATGGGCTTTAAAACTTCAAAGCCTTACCCAAGCCGGACTTCATTATGGCCATGATGCCTTTGGCAAAGAGCGTTATGAAGAAATTCGCAAAATTGCAGGCGAAATGATGCAAGCAAAAACTGGCCTTCCGCAAGAGCTGATAAAAACTCTCTTTTTAGGAGACGAAAGTTATCAAACGCCGAAGATTGATACGCGAGCTGCAATTTTTAAAGATGATCAGATTTTGCTAGTTCATGAAAAATTATCTGATGACTGGTCTATGCCTTGTGGTTGGTGTGAAGTTCATTTGTCTACAAAAGAAAATTGCATTAAAGAGGCAAAAGAAGAATCTGGTCGCCGATGTTGAACCCATCAAATTGATCGCGCTGCAAGAGAGAAATAAACACAATCGACCGCTTCTGGCTACTGGTATTATTAAAGCCTTTTATTTGTGTAAAGTTCTTGGTGGTGAATTCAGAGAGAACGATGAAACTTGCAATTGTCGCTACTTTAGTTTAAATAATTTGCCTAAGCTTTCACTGGGCCGCAATACTAAGGAGCAAATTGAAATGTGCTAACGTGCGGCACACGATCGAAATTGGCAAACAGTATTTGAGTAGAAACAAATCGAGATATTAATGAAATTGCTGCCAATGTTGGTTATAATAATTCCAACTATTTCTTCCGTGTTTTTAAGGAACAAACTAAGATGACTCCTAGTGAATATCGCCGGATGATTAAGGAGAAGAAGAAAAATTAAGGTAGAAGAAGGTAATAATTAGTGACAATTGAAAAAATAAAGGTCTTTTTTCCAACTGCATTAATTGATAAGTCATTTGCTGAAGGAATTAAAAATGTGGAATTGCGTGTAGATAATCATCTGATACGTATTCCGCTTAACGATTTGAGTCCACGCGAATTATGCTTTATTGACTTGTTGAGACAAAATAATCAACTAAAAATTCAGCGTAATAGTCCTTGGGAAAAATACCTTTTTGGTGATGGCTTGAAACCAAAAAGTTCAATCAAATTGCGCTTTCTTTATATTACTGTTCATCAGCTTGATAAAGAGCAAAAGACTAAATGGCAGCAAATGATCTTGACGTTCTTTTCGAATACGACAGCATCATTTTGGGCAAAGGATGAGCAGTTAGTAATTGTAGATGAAGCCTGCACTTTGTCAAAAGAAGAACTAAGCGGGATGTTGGATACAGTCGATAGCGATTTTGATTCAGAAAGTCGTTTGTTGATCGGTTTAGTCTGGAAGCGGAAATGCGATTTGCGGGCCTTGTTTGAGGAAGAGCGGCAAATTAGTACTTTTTCACAAAAACAGCAAGCGGTGGCAACGGTACCTGACTATGCTTTGAAATTCTATTTGCATTCTTTTAATCAAGATAGCTTAGTCCTTCAAACTTATCGGCAAATGTTTGAAGAGCTGGATTATGCGATTAATTTGATTCGTGCTCTTTATCAGGTCGGGGGCAATGTTTCGCAGGCATCAAAGGCAATGTACGTTCATCGCAATACTTTGGAATACCGGATTGATAAACTAAAGAATGAGTTTGCCTTGAATCTACGGTCTATGACTGATTTGACCTTTTGTTATCTTGCAATTGTTTAAAGTGACCAAAAATTTGTTCACTTTTTTGTTTACTTCTACATTGAAGCGCTTTCGTAAAAAACGTATTCTATAAATGTAAGTTACGAAGACAAAAATAATAAAAATCAAAAGAGGTAAAAACATGGTAGAAGTTGATTTAAACCATATTTACAAGAAATACGAAGGCAATGACTTTTATTCAGTAAACGACTTTGATTTACATATCAAAGATAAGGAATTCATCGTTTTCGTAGGTCCATCAGGTTGTGGTAAGTCCACTACTTTGAGAATGATTGCCGGCTTGGAAGACATTTCAAAGGGTACTTTGGAAATTGACCACAAGGTAATGAATGACGTTGCCCCAAAGGACCGTCGTATTGCCATGGTTTTCCAGAACTACGCTTTGTACCCGCACATGAGCATTTACGACAACATGGCCTTCAGCTTGAAGCTGCGCCACTACAAGAAGGAAGACATCGACAAGCGTGTTCACCACGCAGCCGACATCCTGGGCTTGAACGACTATCTTGACAAGAAGCCGGCAGCCCTTTCAGGTGGTCAGCGTCAGCGTGTAGCCTTAGGACGTGCGATCGTGCGTGATGCGCCGATCTTCCTGATGGACGAGCCATTGTCAAACCTGGATGCCAAGCTTCGTGTGTCCATGCGTGCTGAAATTGCCAAGCTGCACCAAAGACTTGGCACCACCACCATCTATGTAACGCACGACCAGACTGAAGCCATGACTTTGGCCGACAGAGTTGTCGTTATGTCGCCCGGCAAGGTAGAACAGATCGGCACGCCGCTGGAGGTATACAACCACCCAGTCAATCAATTCGTAGCCGGATTCATTGGTTCACCGCAAATGAACTTCTTCAACGTTCACTACAAGGACCAAAGAATTTCAGATGGCAAGGGTCTTGACATCGAGGTTCCAGAAGGCAAGGCAAAGATGCTTGAAGAAAAGGGCTATGCGGACAAGGATGTTGTCTTTGGCATTCGTCCAGAAGACATCCACTCAGAAGAAGCCTTCTTGGAAACTTGGCCGAATGACGTTGTGAAATCACAAGTTGTTGTTTCTGAGCTTTTAGGTTCAACAATTCAGCTTTACCAAAAAGTTGACGGCACTGAATTTGTAGCCATCGTTAACGCTCGTGACTATCATAAGCCGGGAGATGTGGTAAGAATGGGCTTCGATGTTAACAAAGCACACTTCTTTGACAAGAAGACAACGAAGGCTATTGTTAACTAATTAGGATAACTATTATATTTGGATCAAATCTTAAAAATGCTCGACATTAATTTGAAATGTCGAGTATTTTTTTAATCTTGAAATTATTCTTTATGCGTATATGTATAACGTACTTTATATTTGATGATACTAGGCTTGTAACCGCTTAAAAATATTTTTATGACTTTTGCAGGTACATAAAAATTAGAAAAATAAAAATAACAATTAAAATGCAAAAAAAGAGTAAACAAATATATGAGCTTATAATATAAAATTTGAGTGCATATTTTATTTTGAGAGAGATATGAGATATGGAGTATAGAGAATAGAAGTGAAAAGAAGAGATACAAAAATTAAATTTGTGATTGCTTTTATAGCAATCTTTGCAGTTATTACGACTGCGTTTTGTTTTAGGGAAAGAACGGTCTTTGCTAGTGAAGATGGTCAGTCTGAAACTATGAATACTGACCAAGTTAATTTTGAAAAGGGTGCAGACCCTGACGATTTTGATAGAGATGCTCAACTTAGTGATAAGGAAAAGGCTGTTGTTTCTCAGCATAACAATGATCAACCTAAACGTAATCCTAAAGAGGTTAGTGATCATATTCGAAATATTGTAATCACTAAACATGGTGATGAGCATAATTCTGAAATCAAAAATGGTGATGGTATCAACGTAAAAGTTGACTTTGATGATGAACAAGGAAAAGACAGATTTGTTCCCAATGATTACATTAGACTCAATTGGAATACAGATGAAAATACTGGAGCAATTTTTGGTTTTAAAACCGGTATTCCTTTAGTTCAAGACAAAATTGAATATGGTACGTTTAATCTTGATTTCGATCGTGTTTTAGTTGTATTCAATAAAAACATAGCTAATATCAAAAATGTTAAGGGTAGTTTTGAATTTGGTGCAAAAGCCCATAATACTGGATACGAAGATCGCAAATTAGTTCTTTTTTTCTGATTTAGAGTTGAAGTCAAAATCAACCAGCTCAACATCTTTTTGTATAGCCGTCTTGTAGTAAGCTAATGATTTTTTGGAAAGATGGAGTTTATCCATCAATTCTTCATCTGAGAACTTTTCGTTGCTTACAAACGTAAAAATGTAACTTGTCCTGAGTTGTTTTAATCCTAAAGGCATATTGAGTTTACCTTTATCCTGAAGGTTTATATGATTGTTAATTGCTTCATAAGATGAATACTTTCTGCCGAATCTATCTAGGATAAAATACGTATCATTTTTAGCTTTTTTAACGTTTTCGAAGTGCCATAAGCTTTTCACGATTATTTCATGTAATGGGCTATTCTTATTGCTGAGAACTGTTGAAGTTTTAAGATCACAGAGTTCTCTAGGCTCATAACCTGATCCAATAGCCAACAAAACCTCTTTGAGAGTTTCAGAGATTTGATCATCCTTAAGAATACCAGGCATGTATTTAACCCATCCCACGATAACTGTTCTTTTTCGATTCTTTTGAGGGAATTTCAAATCGGCTATTGGATAGTTCTTGATAATGTTATGAACGTAAAGATAGTGAAAGTATTTCTTCAAATATGTAGCGTATTTGAGTGCAGTGCTGCTCTTGTAGTTTTTTTCCTGCATTAAATAATCAAGGAATGTCCTAAGAGTTTCAGCATTAACGTTTTCTAGGGTTGCTTCATAGTGAGCATTAGCTGTATAGAAAGCCCAGAAAGCTGAAAGCGACTTATTACAGTTGTCTATTGCACTTTTGGATGAATGCTGCATTTGAAGAAATTCATTTAAATTTTTTTGATAAGGATACACATGATCGCCTCGGGAATTTTTATATGAAATTTCAAGTTACTATTGCCGTTACAATTTACAAATATGTTTTTATTCCATATTCTAAGAAGATTAATTCTGAATTAAACAGATAGCATAAAACTACCGGACAAATTTACCAGTTCCTTTATATTTTAATACAGACCCATGTAAATGATAGTAAAGGTTCTAAGGCAGTTGAATTATCTGATATTTTGCCTGTAATCGTTAAGGATCCAATCTTAGTAAGGATAGCAAAAGAAGGAGAGAAAAAACAAATTTACAAGAATGCTCCTGTTGTTATGACCTGTACCTTAGATACTAAGGTCAATAAATTGCATGGTAAGCTCGAAACGATTGGCGATTTACCAAGCCTTAATTCTACTGCTCGACCACAATCAATTTTAAATTTACATAGAATGAAAAAATTTGATAAGGGAAAGACCATTATAAAAATAGTATCTCAAGAATTTAACTCTGATAAATCTATAGTGTTATTTAGCAGAAAATAATTTAAAGTGCAACTCGAAAGAAAAAATCTATTTTATAAGTACTTTAATCCTAGTGTTAATCATTTTTGTAATGTTTAAAGTAGAATGTTACTAAAATTTTAAAACCTACCACATAAATACACATACTCTAATCGAGTATGTGTATTAAAATCAATAAAAATATTTATCTGTAAATACTGGTCTATAAAACAAGGAAGGTATAGTTAAAAGATATTTTATTAATTCAAACCAAGTTAAGTATGGTTAATATTAATAATTTTCCTGTAAAATTTTGGTCTGGGCAAATAGGAAAAACAGACCAAATTGCTTTTAAAATAAAGATAAGGAAGGTAAATATATGAACAATTATTCTACTCATCGTTCAGATGTCTTTATTAGCAAAAAAATGTCTTACTGTTTGCGCCATAATCCAGAAAAATATGGCCTAAAGCTTGATGAATACGGTTCTGTTGATTTACAAAAATTCTTGAATGCAATGAACAAGATGCACCATTTTCAGCCAAAATTAACTGAGATGAAAATTCGGGAAATTATGAATTTTAGTGATAAAGAACGATTTGAAATAAAAAATGGGAAAATCTGTGCTTTATATGGCCATTCTATTCCTATCAAAAGAAAGCAGGCAATACCGCCAGATATTTTATATCATGGTACGACGCATTCCTTTTTGTCTAGCATTATGAAAGAGGGACTTTTACCAATGGGCAGACAATATGTTAATTTGTCGACTGATATTGAAATGGCCGAGTCTGTTGGTAAAAGACGCGATAACCATCCGGTTATTTTAAAAATTAATGCTAAACAAGCAGTGAAAGATGGAATTAAATTTTATATTGGCAATAATGAAGTGTGGCTTTGTGATCATGTGCCGACCAAGTATTTAACTCTGTAAAATTCAATAAGAAGAATTAAGAAGTAGGAATAATTAATGAAAATAATTTATCGTACAGTAAAAAAAGCCGATTTACCAACGATTATTGATCTTGAATCAGCAGCTTTTCATATGAATAAAGAAATGACTGAAAAAGACATGATCGGCAGAATTGAGAACTATCCTGATACTTTTTTAGTTGCAGAATATGAAGAGACTGGAAAAATTGTTGGTCATACTTTTGGTCCAGCTTTTGCCAAGCGTTACATCGAAGATAAGCTTTATTTTAAAAATCATCCTAATCGCGCTGAAGACAAATACCAAATGATCTTGTCAATTGTAGTTGCTCCCGAATATCGCCATCGGGGAATTGCTTCACATTTGTTGGATAAAATGACGGAAATTGCTAAGAGTCAGGGTAGAGTGGCAATTTCTTTAACTTGTTACCGTGAACTTTTTCCATTTTATGAGAGCAATGGTTTTGTCAATGAAGGTAAAACACATGATTTGCCTGATCCTGATGGAAAACAAAGTTACAATATGTTGAGAGAAGTTTAAAGAAAAAGGATAAGCTTATGTTTCCAGATTAATTTCACTGCCACAAACACAGACAATTATTGATGGGATGAGTGCTGCTGGAGTTTCGATTGATGATACCAATGTGATTGTTCAATTAAAACGCGGATGGCAGTATATTCTACAAGGATCCAAGCCGTCACTATTCACTTAGCAAAATGAGAAAGATTGATAATTATGTTGCCAAACACAGATTGCTCTCAGTAAGTGAATCACAAAAGAATGGCTTTTCATTTGATCAATCATTTTATTGGGAATATGAAAATTCAAGAACAGGCGGTTTGACCCGCAAAGGCAATACTTTGACTTTCAGCAATGTTTACTGCATCGAACAATTTAGAAAATAAAACAATTAGAAGAAAGAAGCAGCTCAACTAAATAAAGTTGAACTGCTTCTTTTGACCATTGCATGTGAGCAAAAGATTTATGTTTGTCAATATCATCAAATTAAATATGTTTCGCTCTTCAAATACCACTTCTTAACTACAGCCGTGAGCAGAATGTAAAGCATTAATAAAATCGCAACAATCCCTAAATAGTAAACAGGAATAGCTCCAAATTTCATCGCATGTGCAATTGAATTAATGAATGGCAAAACTGTTCCAATAAGGGCCGCGCCAATCGTAGCAAAAGTAACCACAGGAGCAGCATGCTGACTAATGAATGGAACCTTAGGATCTCTCAAAGCGTGAATGACCATTTCCTGCGTCCAAAGAGATTCAATAAACCATCCAGTCCAGAAGATGGAACTGAAAATTATTTTCTGCATTGCATTCGCATTTGCAAAACTTGTTCCAACAGCGTGCGGACAAACCACAAAGAATAGTAAAGCGAAGGTAATAATATCAAAAATTGAAGAGGTAGGGCCGAAGAAAAACATAAATTTAGGCAGCGTCTTCGTGCTCCATTTTCGTGGAACAGACAAGTATTTTTCATTCATCGTGTCAAACGGAATAGCTAAACAACTTGTTCCGTAGATCAAGTCCAAAATTAACAATTGCAGTGGCAACATTGGCAAAAATGGCAAGAGTGATGATGCAACCAAAATGGATAAAATATTGCCGAAATTGGAGGAAAGGGTAATCTTAATATATTTCATGGTGTTGCCAAAGATCTGCCGGCCAATGCGGACTCCTTTTTCAAGAATTCGTAAATCCTTGTGCAGCAAAATAATATCAGCTGACTGCTTAGCAATGTCGACCGCAGTATCAACAGAAATAGCAACATCGGCTGACTTCATTGCTGGAGCATCATTGATGCCATCGCCCATATATGCAACTGTGTGGCCATTTTCTTTGAGCAAATCAATAATCTTAGCCTTTAGTTCAGGTGCCAGCTTAACGAAGATATTGCATTCTTCCACCATCTTTTTCATTTCTTCATCGGTTTTATTTTCAAAATCGCTACCTTGATAAACTTTATCAACATTGAGTCCAACTTTTGAACCGACATTGCGAGTTACTTCTTGGTTATCACCTGTTAAAATTTTGACAGTGATACCGTCATTTTTGAGATTAGTCAATGCTTCTTTAGCCGTTTCCTTAGGTGGATCAAGGAAAGCTAAGAATCCTGCTAAAGTTAAATTGTTTTCATCTTCAACGCTAAATTCGCCAACTGGAGCGGGATTTTTCTTATAACCGAGCATGACAACGCGCAAGCCATCATTATTGAGATCTTTGATTTTTTGCAAAATATCTTGACGAATTTTGTCATTTAATGGTTTGATTTGGTTATCGATTTCAACTTGGCTTGAACAAGCAAGCATTTCTTCGGCAGCGCCTTTAGTAACTAATAAATGTTCATGATCTTTATTCATCACCACAACACTCATCCGGCGACGCTTGAAATCAAATGGAATTTCATCAATCTTTTGGTAGTTTGCTTTAATTTTTGCGGTATCGATTTCGTTTTTGGCCGCATCGATAATTGCTTTATCGATCAGATCTTTCATCCCTGTTTGATAATGACTGTTCAAATAGGAAAGACCTAGGACCTTTTTAGTCTCTTTTAAACTAAGATCATAGTGTCGCTCTAGGACAACCTTATCTTGAGTCAAAGTACCAGTTTTATCGGTACAAAGAATGTCTGCGGAACCGAAGTTCTGAATTGAATTCATTCTTTTAACAATCGTGCCGTGCTTGGACATTTCGATTGAACCCTTGACCAAGTTGCTGGTAACAATAACAGGCAACATTTCTGGAGTAAGGCCAACAGCAGTAGCAATCGCAAAAATTAAAGCGTTGAGCCAATTTCCTTTAGTTAAAACGTTAATAATAAAAACTAACGGAGCGATTATTGCCGTCATTAGCAGCAAAATTTTTGAAATTTTTTTAATGCCGACGTCAAAAGTAGTCTCTTTAACTTTATTGTTGGAAATGCTTTTGGCTAATTTACCAAAAACGGTCTGTTCTCCTGTAGCAAACACAACGCCGGTGCCAGAACCTGAAACGATGACAGTTCCTTCGTATAAAATATTTGGATAATCTAAATAAGTTTTAGAATCAGGCTTTGGCTTTTTATCGGCCATTTTTTCAACCGGATTTGATTCACCGTTCAAAGAACTTGATGAACAAAAGAGATCTTTGCTGCGAATTAAGCGCATGTCAGCAGGAACCAAATCGCCCGCAGCTAAGTTGATCACATCGCCGATAACGACATCCTTTGTAGGTAATTCTTGATTCTTCCCATCACGGCGAATATTAGTCGTGACGGAAATCATCTTGAGCAAGGATTCAACAGCGTTATTGGTTTTGACATTTTGAATAAAACTCGTCAAACCGGAAATAACAATCATGGTTAGCATGATGATAACAGTGCTTAAGTCTTTTTGATCATTTGGAACTAAGAGATAATTAGTGAAAAAAGACAAAGTTGCAAGAATCACTAACACGATAGTGAATGGGGTTAGAAATGATTCGACTAGATAATGAAGGGTCGTATGCTTTTGTTTATTAGCAATTTCATTAGGGCCATACTTTTCTAATCGCGCTCTCGCTTCATTAGATGTAAGGCCGTTAACAGATGTATGCAGTTTAGTTAAAACAGTATTTTTGTCTGCTAATGACATTTCTTGCATAAACTTGGTATCCGGAGTTATTTTTCTGGATTGATTGATCTTTAACATTATCAATTCTCCTTCTAAAAAATACTCGGCAAATAAACAAAAAAGCTGGTGCAGGCACTGCACCAGCTTCACCAAGCGATTTTTACTCGTCGTTCAGTTTTAACACTACGTGACGTAAATTGGTTAAATTAGCTGACTGAGAAAAGCCTTGTATCGACCATTCTTGTTTTACTCGTTGGCATCTCTAGATGTTGCTGGGCATCAGCATATGTTCACGTAGGAGTCTCACCTAACAGTTCATTTGCTTTGCTATTCAATTTTCAGTGACTATCCTAAAGCTCTGAATTTAGTGTGTTAATTTACTTAACACATTTATATATTTTATATCGATTTGGTAAAGAATAAGTAAAGAATAAGTAAAGATTGTGAAACGATTGAGTGAATAGGCACTATTTTTTGTCATCGTTGCTTTATTCTTTTGTCACTCCTGCCTTGACAATTCTACTTCCAAAAGTTGCACAAGAATTTAAAAATGCGACTTTTTATAGTGCTTTTTATATCTGCTTTATAATTGGTTTTATAGCTGGTTCGATTATGACAGAAAAAATGAAAGTGAAAGTAAAGACAATAAGTATTACTTGGTTACTAAGTGCTTTACTGGTTTTATTGATGCTTTTTTTAACTAAAAATTGGTTTGGATTTAGTTTATTGATTTTTTCTTTTGGTTTTATTACAAGCATTCATAATATTTTATCCGAATCTATGATTCAAATAGTTTCAGATGATCAAATATTAGGTAGAATTTTAACTACAATTCGAACAAGTACATCTATTGGTGGCCCAATAGAATAAAAAAGCATATTGAATATGAACTGAGACCTAAAAGTGAGACACTTTATATGTTTAAAATAAACTTGAGTAAGTTTATATGAATAGCGTCAGGAGAAAATCACATGAAAACAAATGATCAATTTGCTGACTGGGCTGTTGAGTTACAGAGTATTGCGCAGAATGGTCTTAAGTACAGCCATGATGTTTTTGATCGTGAACGTTATCAGCAAGTTCGTGAAATTGCAGCGCAAATGATGGAAATCAAAACAGAGATGTCGATCAAGCAAGTCAAAACTTTGTTTTGTGGTGATGAAGGATATCAAACACCCAAAATTGAAACACGGGCGGCTATTTTTAAAGATGATAAAATTCTGCTTGTGCATGAAAAACTTACGGACGATTGGTCAATGCCAGGAGGGTGGTGTGAAGCTAATCTTTCGACTGAGGAAAATTGCATTAAAGAAGCAAAGGAAGAATCAGGCAGGGATGTTAAACCTGTTTTGTTGATTGCTTTGCAGGATAGAAATAAGCATAATAAACCAATTCTAGCTACAGGAATAATGAAGGCCTTTTATTTGTGCCAAGTAATAGGTGGAGAGTTTGAAGAAAATGATGAGACAAGTGATTGCCGTTATTTTGCTTTAGATAATTTGCCTAAACTTTCGATTGATCGTAATACTCCTGAACAAATAAAGATGTGCTATGAAGCGTCTAAGGATAATCATTGGAGAACAAAATTTGATTAAGAAACAAAAATGCAAGCATTTTATTGCTTGCATTTTTAATTATTTATCTGTTTTTTGCTTGTGTCGGCCCATTTTTTCGTTTCATTTAATCTACGTTGTAATTCTTTTTGGATGAAATTCAATGCATCGCTGCCTAACAAAAGCCGCTTTGGATAATCATCTTTTTGAATTTCTTCATAGATGACTTCGCCGGCCTTCATTGGATCACCAGGAACGTTTAAATCTGCAGGAATATTCTTCTTGCGATCCAATTCATTATCGCCAGAATACTTTTGCTGATCGTAATCTTTAACTTTGTCCTTTGTTTCTTCCAAGCTAGCATAAAAGTCAGTTTGGAAACCGCCAGGTTCAACGATCATCACCTTAATGTTAAATGGAGCAATTTCTCTTTCCAAAGCATCAGAAATTGACTCTAAAGCTGCCTTGGTAGCTGCGTAAAAACTGGAGCCCGTGCTGCCGCGAACAGCATCGACAGATGAAATATTGATAATCGCACCTTTTTTAAGAGTCCACATTTTTGGCAGAACTGCTTGAGTTAAGTCGACTGGCCCAAAGAGGTTGGTATCAAAAACCTTTCTGATTTCGTGATATTTTCCTTCTTCTACGGCGGCGAGGTAGCCATAACCTGCGTTGTTGACCAAAATATCAATGTGATCCAGGTCTTGAACATAAGTCATAAACTTTTTCATCGAGTCCGTGTCGGTTAGATCCAATTGCTTGGGGATGCAACGATCTGGGTATTGGTCAACGAGACTTTGCAATTTTTCTGTCTTGCGGGAAGTTACAATCACCTTTTCACCGTGCTTCAATGCGGCTAATGCGATTCCAGTTGATGCTCCAGTAATAATTCATGTTTTCATATTTATACGTTTTCTATTTTTTATCAAATCCAGCTATATCACTATAAGAAAAATGATAGTCCAGTTTTATGTTAAATGCTCGTTCAAATGCCTGCTTTCTTTTGTAAATAATCCTTTTCTCTCATATCTTTTGTATTTTGAATGATCGATTTGTTAGCGTCGGGATAAATGGTTGGCAGAATATGCACGATTTTGTTGGTTTTATAAAAGTCGCGGTGGAACCATTCTTTTGACTTGCGTGGACGAATCTCGACAAAACAGGAGATAATAGGTACCTGCAGCTTAGCTGCATAATAGTAGGCTCCTTTTTGAAGAGGGCGGGGCTTGCAGTAGTTGAACCACATTTCCTGTTCTGGATAAACGAGCACCCATGCTTTTTTCTGAAAAACTTCTTTGATTTTGTTCGGCAAAGTGTGTCCCAAATAGTGCAGATCATGATTGATCGGAATAGTATCGGCATTGCGAACAATCAGTCCTATCGGGAAATGCATGACTAAGTTGGTATCATTGATAATAAAAAACAAACGCCGATGCTGCCTCATGGCTAATTTTTTGATGGGCAACACGTCAAGTTGGTTGTAATGATTGCTAGTAATAAAGGCGTGCTCAGAGTGTGGCAAATTTTCTAAACCGCGAAATTGTACATCAGTAGAAAAAATGGGGGTGATCAAATTGAAAACTCCACGCAGCAAATAATTAAAGAAAAGATAAGGCGCCTTGTCCTTATTTGCCCAAAACTTGCGAATCAGGGCGTTGCTCTGTTCTTTGCTTAAAACCGGGTCGCCTATTTCCGCTTTTTTATGAAATTTTTTCTGCTCGGCGTTGCTTTTTATTTTCTCAATTACTTGTCGTCGATGACGGGCGATAATCATGCATTTCTACCTTCTTCCTAAACTTATAATCATTATAGCGTATTTACTGTAAACATTTTGCTAATAGCGCTTTCATGATAAAATGAAAATCATAGGAAGAGGGAAATCGATGAAAGAAAATATTGAAAAATGTTGGCAGGACAGCCTTATCGTCCTGGAAAAGATGAAAGAATGTGATGTGTGGTCCGAATGTTTCCTTAATTACACCACTCCATCCCTTGATGTATCAACAACGCAATCCAAGAATGCAAGCTGATGGTGAAGTCGATACTGTTGAATATGGTGCGCCCGCCGATTACGATTGGCGATAACTGCTGGCTTGCAAGCAACATAACTGTTTGTCCAGGAGTAACGATTGGCAATGGCTGCGTTATTGGCGCAGGTGCCTTGGTTACTAAAGATGTACCGGATAATTCTTTGGTTGTTGGCGTGCCAGGCAGAGTGGTTAGAAAAATAACCGAAAAAGATCGATTGAATAATTATCCATATTAATTTTTATAAAACATACTTTATAAAAATGCCTAAAAATGGAAAACATTAAAGTATGTTTTAAAGAATTTAACCAAAAAACGTCTTAGCTTATGCTAAGGCGTTTATTTTTTTAATTTTAGTATTAATCCAAATCAAGTTGAACGGTCCAACCATATTTGTCAGGCAAATCCCCAACTTGAATTCCAAATAGAGTGTTATAAAGCTTTTGAGTCAATGGACCAGCTTCCGTTTCACTGTGGAAGATATGCTTTTTACCCTTATAAGTTAAAGAACCAACTGGTGAAATAACTGCGGCTGTCCCCATCGCACCAGCTTCTTCGAATTTATCTACTTCATCTACTGGAATCTTGGTTTCAATTGGATTCATCCCAAGGTCTTTGGCTACCTTCAAAATTGAGTATTTCGTGATTGAAGGCAAAATTGAATCAGATTTTGGAGTTTGGAATTGACCATCCTTAGTAATGCCATAGAAGTTAGCACCACCAAATTCATCAATGTACTTGTGCTGAGCTGGATCCAAATACAAACAATCAGCGAAGCCTTCTTTTTTAGCTAAAAGAGAAGGCAACAAACTTCCCGCATAGTTGCCGGCCGTCTTGGCTTGACCAGTTCCAAATGGAGCGGCACGGTCGTATTCGCTTACTGTGTAAGGCATTGGCTTCAAGCCTTTAACATAGGAACCAACTGGCGTTGCATAAACACGGAAAATATAATTTTCGGCAGGAGCTACACCTGTCAAAGGTGAAACACCCATCATGAATGGACGAATATACAAAGTTGCCCCTGTTCCATAAGGCGGAATGAATTCTTGGTTGGCCTTAACGACAGCCTTGACTGCTTTCAAAAATTCTTCTTCTGGATAAGGTTCCATCAACAATCTCTTAGCGGAATTCACCATTCTTTTGGCGTTTTGGTCTGGACGGAACAAGTTAACGCCGCCGTCTTTTCTGCGATAAGCTTTAAGGCCTTCGAATACTTCTTGGCCATAGTGCAGCTCTTCGGCCGCCTCGTTAAAAGTTAAAGTAGAATCTTGGGTCAAATGACCGCCTTGCCATTTTCCGTCCTTAAAAGTATCAGTCCAGCGATAGGGCAAGTCATGGTAATGAAAGCCTAAGTTATTCCAATCAAGATCTGATAATTTTGTTTTAGTCATAATAAGACCTCCTTAATGCGTTTTAGAATTTGATAAAATAATAGTTAAAAATATATGATTTGTCAATTAAATTTATAACCAGATAAAATAGTAAAAATATAATATATGTGTTGAAATACGTCACTATATGCTATTGTAAAGCAATAAAATAGAATTAAAGTCTTAAATACACACTTAAGAAAAGAGTTCTAATTATGAAAATAGCATGTTATGGCGTTCGACCATTGGAAAAACCATATTTTGAAAATTTAAATAAAATAAAACTACCAATTGAAATTAGAGGTACATTTGGGCGATTTCATAATGCATCCCCAATATTTTGCGACAGAATTTAATCGTCTAACAATCGGTATCTTCGGCGCTGGCAAAATCGGTGTCGCAGAAGCTAAATTATGGGACGGAATTGGTGCTACGGTACTTGCATATGAGCCATTTCCATCTGATCAAGCTAAGCAGTACGTTAATTTTGTCTCTCAGGATGAATTGGTCCAAAAGAGCGATGTTGTCTCTGTTCATGTGTCATATTTTCTTAAAAAGATGAAAACATCGGCTTATTTGGTTAATATCGCGCGTGGCGAACTAGCTGATACCCAAGCAATCGTTGATGCGATTAGAAGTGGCGAAATTGCGGGCTATGGCGGCGACGTAATTGTTGATGAAAAGCACCTCGTTGGCAAAAAGTTTGAGTCAATCGGACAGGAACCTGATCCGGCAGTTAGAGAATTAATGAGTCCTTATCCTAAAGTTTTGATGACACCGCATATGTATTCATTTACTAAACCAGCACTCGAAGATATGATTTCTATTTCATACGAAAACTTCATGAAATGCAGACAAAAGGCAATTGTAAATTTTTACTTAAATAATCAGATTCTTTGGTGATAATAGTGGCATTTGCTACTATAAATGTCTTATAATGTGATTAATGAAAGCGATTTAAAAGAGGTGCAAATATTATGAAAAAGAATAAATGGATCTTAGGTGCTGGAATTGGCACTCTTGCTTTGGCAGCTTGTGCTGTAGTAAAAGGAGTTCTTGATAAACACAAAGACGAAGGTTTAAACGATCAAGAAGTTCCTAGCATTGAAGCTGGAGATGAAACAGAAGATCGTGGTGTAGCTCCAGTTGAAGATGTTTCTGCTCAAAACGATGATGAAGTTAAGAATCTTAAGGCAGATGCAATTAATCACGGCTATCAACCAATTAAGTATTAATTAGAAATCAGAATTAATATATAAAAAGCAGTCAGGAGAAGGCTTGAGCGCCTCTTTTGGCTGCTTATTTTGTTACCGATAACAATGATTTTTGTGTTGAAAGCGTTTAACAATATTATTTTACACTGTAAGCGCTTGAAGGTTAAAGGAGATAAAAATGACGTAAAAACAGAAGAAGACAGGTTTACCGGATCTGGCCAAAAGCGTAATTTGGATGATCAACTTTGGCTATCTTGGGATCCAAATTGCCTTTACTTTGGAAACCTCACAAATGAGCAGAATTTTCCAAACGTTAGGTGCTGATCCAACTAAATTGGGATGGTTCTTTATTTTGCCACCATTAGCCGGCTTGGTTGTGCAGCCTGCGATTGGTACACAAGACTTGGGCACCGGAATTAGGTGGCCGGAGATTGCCTTATTTGTTAGTCGGAATGATTTTTGCCGTAGTAATGATGCTGATTCTGCCAAATATTGGTAGTTTGGGATTAGGCTACGGTTCAATTGCCGCACTAGTCTTCGGTGCGATTGCGATTGCAATTTTGGATGTTTCTGCCAACATGGCGATGCATCCGTTTAAAATGATGAGCTAAAACATGGTCAATATTTCATCGTTGGTTCAGCCAATGTTGTATTGAAGGTTAAGAGGAACTTAAAACAAGCAGGTATCAGATTATCACATTTGCATGATGAACATTTAACAATGTAATGAAAAAAGGACTTATGATGAAGTTAACCCCCTAAAACTGGACGTTAATTTCTAAATAAATTTACTTAAGGTCTAATTCCGATATTCTATCGGAGTTAGGCCTTTTAGCTTGTGTCTGATTCTTTTGTGATTATAGTATTCTATCCATTCTTTCATGGCTTTGACAAGCTGCTTTTTGGTTTCAAAGTGATGAGTAAAATAATCCATTTCCACCTTCATAATGTGGAAGAAGCTTTCCATTGCCGCATTGTCATGACAGGTTGCTCTGTGCGACATGCTTTGAAAGACACGATGCTTACGCAAAGTATGACGATAAATATTTGATTGATACTGCACTCCTTGGTCACTATGGACCGTCATTCGATATTTCAGGCCTTCAGTTCTGCTTTCAAACACCTTGTTTAAACCTTCAAGAACATATTTGCCTGCACGCAAATTATATTTTCTAGCGAGCAAATGAAATTCTCTCATTAGGCGATAAACTCTCTTATGATTAATTTTTAAGTTATAATCGCGTCTTAAAGTGCGCAGCGGTCTTTTGATAGCTTTCATTATGTTGTTTTCTCCAGTTTAAAACCTCAAGCTTGAACTGACCGCTATATTTATTTTTGGTTCTTTAGTTTTTAACCCTTTCTTGCCATGCTTCTTGTATTGTTCTATTCAAGGATAAATAAGGCTATCCGATTTAATTCCTAATCTTGCTCGTATTTCTCTTGGCCCAATTCCATTTTGATATAAACTAACTGCTTTTAATTTTGTTTCAACTGAATATTTGACCATAGTAAACCCCCAGGTTGGATTTTCGTCCAACTCTGGGGGTTAACTTCAAGAAATTAATCTACTGGCACTTTTATATTAGAAATTATTTTTTACTTGGTACCTGGGCGCTTCTTCTTTTCAACTTTCTTGCCCATCGTCATGTTGTCGTTGTAGCCCCATACCCAAGTTACGATGAAGGCAACGATGATTGAAACGGCACTAGCAATTAAAAAAGCATAGAAACTGTTTAAATTAGTTGGATTCTTAGGATCAAAGAAACTTGAGAAACCAATTAAACCACCAGTAAAGCCAAACATTGTTCCATGCATTAAGCCTGTTACCAGACCACCAAAGGCAGAACCAATACAGCCTGAAGCAAAGACTTTCCTGTATCTTAAGTTGATACCATAAATAGCCGGTTCAGTAACACCGCAGAATGCCGAGATAGCAGCAGCGACTCCCAATTCTTTCATGTCAGCTTTCTTAGATTTAATGGCAACAGCCAAAACAGCTGCACTTTGAGAAATCATGGTTGAACAAATAATTGCGTTCAAGGCACTTTGACCAGTACCAGCAATTTGTTGGGCAACCAAAGGCACAACACCCCAGTGCAAACCAAAGATGACTAGTAATTGGTAGAAGGCACCGATTACCAAGCCACCGATCCAGCCTGAAGCAGATACCAACCAATTAATGAAGACAGCGATTCCGTTGGCTGCACCTTGAATAACTGGTCCTGTGATTACTAAAGTGATGGTTGAAACAACAAGAATAGTAATTAATGGTACGAAAATCATTTGCAAGTATGCAGGCAATACCCTTTTAAGCCAATCTTCGCATTTAGCAGCAAGCCATGCAGCTAAAATCATTGGGAAAATTGAGTAACTATATTTCAGGAATTGGAAATTCCAAGAACCCAAGCTGAACATGGTCTTAAATTCGGCTCCCCAGGTAACCATTTGCGGATAGGTAAGGAAACCACCAATGACAGCAGCGATAATTGGATCACTGTTTAATCTTTTAGCAGCGGAGAAACCAACAATCACTGGCAGGAAGAAGAATGCCGAATCAGCCATTGCACTAACAGTAATATAAACCGGGCTTTTAACGTTAAGCAAAGAACCAAGTTGTGGCAATGTTAATAATGCCAACAATCCCTTGATAATACCTGAAGCAGCAATTACCCCAATTACTGGACTCATTGAACCAGTAATGAAACCAATCAAATTGCCGAATGCTTTTGAAACAGGGTTGCGATTGTCATTTTCATTAGTTGTTGGAGCAGGGTTATCGCTTAGTCCTGGCAACTGTTTCATGACGGCATCGAAGACATTGGTAACTTCATTTCCAATAACAACTTGATATTGACCACCAGCATGCATGACATCCAAAATTCCGCGTTGATTCTTGAGGACATCATCATTGGCCTTGCTTTCATCTTTTAAGTAGAAACGCAGACGGGTAATACAATGAGTTAAATTGTTGATGTTGTCTTTGCCACCAACATTTTTGATGATAAAGCTTGCCAGCTCATCATAAGAAAGCTTTTTGTCTGAAGTATCTTCGCCGGCTTCTTTCAAGTAAGCGTGAGCGACGATATCACCGGTTTTTGCCGGACCTTCTTCAACGTCTAAACCGTCGATTTTATCATTAGAGTTGGTAATTAATACCATGATGGTGGTATCTAAATTCTTACCTTTAATAAAATCAAGATCCATTGTGGCAATATCTTGACCAGCTTCAACGCTAGCCCCATCTTTAATCAAAATTTCAAATGGTTCGCCTTTAAGTCCAACAGTATCAACACCCATGTGAACTAATACTTCAAGTCCGTCATTAGTAGTAATTCCAATTGAGTGCTTGGTTTCCGCAATCATGGAAATCTTACCACTAACTGGTGCCACAACTTCACCATCTGATGGGGTAAGGCCAAAACCTTGTCCCATTGTTCCTTTACTAAAAATTGGATCACTAGTCTTGCTCAAAGCAATAACTTTACCGTTTGCAGGAGCAAGAATTGCAGTTTCGTTATTCTTTTTCATAGCTTTTTTCTCCTCTAAAGCGTTTACATTAAATTCACCGATTATAATAAACTTGTCTATACAAGTTGTCAACATATTTTTTGAAAGAGATTACATAAGCATAGCTATAGCATTTAAATATTATCTTTACTTGTCTAGACAACGATGATATATTTAAAATGATTTGAGAAAGGAAAGATTGAAATGGCTAAATCAAAATCCGATTTGATTGCGCAAGATATTGCATCTAAGATTCAGCACGGACAATTTAAAGCCGGTGACTTTTTGCCAAGCGAAAATGATCTGACAACCTTATATGGCAGTTCGCGGGAAACGGTGCGCAAAGCATTGCAGCAATTAGATTCAGTAGGTATGATCCAAAAAATAAGGGGAAAGGGATCAATCGTTTTAAATATTGATCGTTATTCCTTCCCAATTTCTGGAATCACAAGCTTTCAAGAATTAAATAAGTCGCTGGGCATGCATGCAGAAACGCAAGTCTTAACTTTGAAAAAAATGCATGATTTGCCTGCCTTGTTTAAGAAAAAATTTCCTGAACAAAAAAAGCAAGCGGGAATTTATCTCGAAAGACTGCGTTTAATTGATGATCAGCCAGTTGTTCTTGATTGCGACTATTTATTCAGCCCACCAATTGAAGATTTGCCAAGAGAAGCTGCGGAGAATTCAATTTATGATTATATTGAGAATAAATTGAAGTTGGATATCTCTTATGCGAGAAAGGTGATTACTGTTGAAAAAATTGACCATGAAATGCAAAAGAAATTGTGTTTGGAAGATCGTTTGGCTGTTTTAATTGCTAGTCACAACTTCGTGGGGGATACCACGCTATTTCAGTTGACATTATCTTTCCATAATCCTCAGAAATTTAAATTTGTAGATTTTGCTCGAAGACAAAAAATTAAGCTATAAGGAGAAAAAAGATGACAGATTTAGGTAAGAAAGTAATCTATCAAATTTATACCAAGTCATTCTATGATTCTAATGGTGACGGTATTGGCGATATTCCAGGAATTATTTCAAAAATTGATTATATCAAGAAACTCAATGTGGATATGATTTGGTTCAACCCATTTTTTGTGTCGCCACAAAGAGATAACGGTTATGATATTGCCAACTATTATGAAATCGATCCTAGATTTGGAACGATGGAGGATTTTGAAAAACTGGTCAAAAAACTTAAGGAAATCCATGTTGGCGTGATGCTTGATATGGTGCTTAATCATTGTTCTACTGATAATGAATGGTTTCAAAAGGCCTTGGCTGGTGATGAAAAATACCGTAAGTTCTTCTATTTGAGAAAAGGAAAGGCTGATGGCAGTCTTCCTAATAACTGGCAGAGCAAATTTGGTGGACCTGCTTGGGCAAAATTTGGCGATACTGATTACTACTATTTGCATCTTTATGATCCATCACAAGCTGATCTTGATTGGCATAATCCAGAAGTTAGAAAAGAACTGTTTAAAGTTGTCAATTTTTGGCGGTCAAAAGGCGTGCAAGGCTTTAGATTTGACGTTATCAATGTTATTGGTAAAGCAGAAAAACTAGTTGACTCAACGGATCCAATTGAAGAAAAGAAGCTTTATACTGATACGCCCGTAGTTCATAAGTATCTAAAAGAGATGAATGCTGCAAGCTTCGGTCAAGATCCTGATAGTGTAACTGTAGGCGAAATGTCCTCAACCACTATTCCAAATTCAATTGAATACTCCAAACCTAGTGAGCATGAATTATCTATGGTCTTCACTTTCCACCACTTGAAAGTTGACTATAAAAATGGTGAAAAATGGTCAAAAATGCCTTTCGATTTCATGAAATTGAAGCAGTTGTTTACCGATTGGCAAGAGAAGATGGATCAAGGTGGCGGCTGGAATGCGCTGTTTTGGAATAACCATGACCAACCATGGGCTTTAACTCGTTTTGGCGATACAGGCAAATATCGTGAAAAGTCTGCAGAAATGCTGGCAACTGCAACCCACTTTATGCGTGGGACTCCTTATATTTACATGGGTGAAGAATTAGGCATGATTGATCCAGATTATTCATCAATGGATGATTATGTCGATGTTGAAGCCAAGAATGCCTTTAAGGAATTAAAAGACAAAGGTTTGAGTGATGAAGAGGCCTTTGAAATTGTGAAAACTAAGGCCAGGGATAATTCACGTGTGCCGATGCATTGGGATAATAGCAAATATGCTGGTTTTAGTACGGTTAAGCCTTGGCTGATGCCAATGGATCAAGACCGAATCAACGTTAAGGATGAACTTGATCATGGCGAAATCTTTAATTACTATCAAAAATTGATCAAATTACGTAAAGATGAAAAATTAATTTCTGATGGTCATATCAAGATGTTCTTGAAGGATGACCCACAAATTTTTGCCTATGAAAGATACTTAGATAATAGCGATGAAAAATTGCTCGTGTTCACTAATTTCTATGGCAAGGATCATGAAGCAGAGTTTCCAAAAGAATATCAAAGAAAAGATTATCAGGTATTGCTGAGCAATTATGATCAAAATGGTGAGGTTTTAGGTGAAAAGATTAGCTTAAGACCTTATGAGGCTTTGGCAATCAAGATTAAGCCTGATTTACGAAAGAAATAGATATGTCAAAAAAAGAAGTACTAAGTGAAATTAAAGTTACCTGGATGTGGTTGGTGGCAAGTGGAAGCCTCTAATTTTACGTTATCTAGATGGTGCATCTAAGAAGACTCTGACTGCTCAATTAAGAGAGCTGGAAAATGATGGAATTATTTCTCGCAAAGTTATCCCAACGGTTCCCGCTGCTTGATATCATGTGTGCCTGGGGTTATCTCAACCAAGATGGCTATGAAATTAAACATGCCACTTGTCCTCCAACCGAAAGGGCGAGAAAAGTAAAGAAAATGTGTTTGCAGAAATTGCAAAACTGGATTGATGATGATAATTTAGGTGACTGGAAAAAAGAATAAGAGGGTACTCACATGTTCCCTGGGAACAAAAAAGTGCCGTATTCACAAACTTTCATAGTACTTGTATTATTTGAAGTGTAAAGAATAACAAGTATATTATGAAAGGCTTTTATTATGAAAGAAACAAAATTAGGAAAAACTACTTTAAATATTTCTGCTATGGGTTTGGGTATCATGCGGATGTGTGATAAAACCCCAGAAGAAGCTGCCGCAGCTATTGATACTGCTTACGAAAATGGCATTAATTTTATCGATTCTGCTGACATTTATGGCCAAGGCAAGTCGGAAGAGATTTTTGATCAAGCATTGAAATTAAGCAAGGTTAACCGCGAAGACCTTTTTATCCAATCAAAGGTTGGAATTGTTGTAAGTCCAGAAAGAAGCCATGGCTCAAGAGTTTTTGGTGGCAGATATGAGTTTACTAAAGACTATATTTTGAATGCTGTTGATGGCGTCTTGGATAGAATGGATATAGATTACCTTGATTCATTGCTTCTTCACCGCCCTGATTTTTTGATGGATTTGGAAGGAGTCAAAGAAGCATTTGATATTTTGCAAGCAGAGGGTAAAGTAAGATTCTTCGGTGTTTCTAACTTCAATGTTGAACAATTCAAGATGATGCAAGATGTTGTGAGCCAACCTTTAATGTTTGACCAATTGCAATTTGGATTGATGCACACAGGGATGATTGATACTGGTTTTAATACCAATGTGACAGGAACAGTTGATGCAAACCATGCCCAAGGCTTGATGGAATTCTTAAGAAGAAAGCATGTTACTCTGCAAGCTTGGTCACCATTCCAATATGGTCAATTCGAAAGTACCTTCATTAATAATCCTAAATTCCCAGAATTAAATGATGAATTAGAAAACTTAGCTAATAAATATCGAGTAGGTAAAAATGCAATTGCTGCCGCTTGGATTTTGGCATGGCCTGGTCAAGTACAAATGATCATGGGAACAATGACACCTGCACATATTGCGGATTCCGCAAAGGGTGCTGATATCAAACTGACTCGTCAAGAATGGTATGACTTATACATGGCTGCAGGACATAAATTGCCATAAATAACTAAAAGTTATGGTCTTGCCTATAATCTAAATATTTTCTCTTCAAATCTTTCTGATTTAAAATAAGTAACTGAAAAGAAAAACAGTTGAAAGGAGCCATTTATGAATCAACATCCAGACTTTTTATTAAACAAAATCAATGGTCCAAAAGATTTGAAAAAGTTAAATCTTGATCAAATGAATCAACTGGCTAAAGAAATTCGAACTTTGATTCTTGAAAAAGATGCTGCTGAAGGTGGACACCTTGGACCAGACTTGGGAATTGTTGAAGCTACCATTGCTTATCATTACGTCTTCGACGCACCAAAAGATAAGATCATTTGGGATGTTTCTCACCAAACTTATCCGCACAAGATGTTGACAGGCAGGGCCCTTGCTTGGCTTGATCCTGATCATTATCAAGATGTAACACCATACAGCAATCCTGACGAAAGCCCATATGATTACTATGCTGTTGGTCATACTTCAACTTCAATTTCGCTTGCTACAGGAATGGCAAAAGCGCGCGATTTAATGGGCAAGCATGAAAATATTATGGCATTAATCGGTGATGGCTCAATGACAGGTGGTATGGCATACGAAGGCTTGAACAACGCCGCCATTGAAAAACACAATCTTGTCGTTGTGGTTAATGACAACCAAATGTCCATCGATAAAAATGTTGGTGGTTTGGTTACCGCTTTAAAGAAATTGCGCGATTCTAATGGTGAAACCAAAGAAAATCCGTTCACTGCAATGGGCTTTGACTACCGCTATGTCGCAGATGGCAACAATATCAAGGATATGATTGATGCTTTCAAAGCTGTTAAAGATGTTGATCATCCAATTTTGCTTCATATTAATACCTTGAAGGGTAAGGGCTATCAACCTGCAATCGATAACGAAGAAGCGCACCACTGGGTAATGCCATTTGACTTGAAAACTGATAAGCCAACAAGTCCTGCGCCAGAAGGACCAACTGCAAATTCAGTTGCCCTTGACGAAGTAATTAAACATATTAATAGTGGTGAAAATATTATGGCCATCAATGCCGCTATTCCAGGTGTTTTTGGCCTTGATAAGATCAAAAACGAATATCCTGATCACTACACTGATGTTGGAATTGCGGAACAAGAGTCTGTTGGCTTTGCTGCTGGTGCTGCTAAAGAAGGAGCAATCCCTGTTTTATTTGAGAACTCAACCTTCTTACAACGTGCGTTTGACCAATTATCACACGATGTTGCTGCCAACGATTTGCCTGTTGTCATGATGGTTGCCGGCGGTGGAATTTCTGGTACTTCCAAGACCCACTTAGGAATATTCGATCAAGTCATGATTTCCAATTTGCCAAACTGGATTTATTTAGCCCCAACAACTTTAAATGAAGAAAAGGCTATGATGGAATGGGCAATTAAGCAACGCAAGCATCCGGTTGCAATTAAAATGCCGACAAAAGCAGTGCCTGAAGGCAAACAAGTTGAAGCAAATTATGATGAAATTAAATACCAAGTTAAGAAAGGCAAAGATGTTGCAATTCTTGCTTTGGGTGATTTCTATAGTTTAGGTAAAAAAGTTGCCGACAAGCTTGGTGCTACCTTAGTAAATCCTGTTTCCGCCAATATTTTAGATAAGAACACTTTGGATCAATTAGCCGCTGATCATGAGGTTATCGTAACTTTGGAAGATAATTCTCTTGATGGTGGTTTTGGTGAAAAAGTTGCTAGTTACCTAGGAGCTACGACCAAGGTATTAAACTTTGGACAAAAACGCGTTTATACTGATCAAATTCCACTCGAACAAATCTATAAAGATAATCATTTAACAGTTGATCAAATTGTAGAAGATATTAAGAATGTTCTCTAAATAATTACAAGATCCCTGACAGGCATTGTCAGGGATCTTTTGTATCTAATAAAACTTTTTCAAAAATGCCCTTGTATAAAATAACTTATGTTATATAATAAAAGCGTCAAGAGGGATAGGATCCCAAGAGATAAATAGATATAAATGATTAATAGATATAGAGGTATTTAAAATGAGAAAGTTAGTTAAGATTGTTTCCAGCGTTGTTGTAGCATTAAGTTTTGCAAGTTTGGGTGCCCAAACAGTAAACGCCGACACGGTTGCGGGTAATTTAACTGATCGAATTTCTAAATATACCTTAACTTTTATTGGCGGAGTTTTGAGTTTAATAGGTATTTTAGGGTTATGTTTTTTCTCCAAATCCCAACTTATTGCTGCTATTTCGTTTAATTAATGGTTCTGGTTTTGTCTTGTGTACTGTCTGCATGGCTACTTGGCTCCATTTGTTTCTATTAACGTCTATCAGATAATTGGCTATCGAATGACCTTGTGCTTATCAGCCACTGCCAATTTGCTGATGATAATTTTAATTCAATTTATTGGCAATCGCGCCAAACCCGTTGTTAACGGAAAGAATAACAAGCATTCCTTTAAGATTATCCAAAAAGATGCTTTGCCGGTAGCTGCAATTATTTGTTTAATGTCAATTCCTTACTTTGCTACTCAAGCAGATATCGTTTCTTATGTAGCAGAAAGACATTTGCATATTGCCATCGGTTCTTACTTCTTAATTTATGCGATTGTCTTGTTCATTATTAGAATTTCTCTTAAAAGTCTTTTTTTTGGCGGCCTTATTGCCGACTACTTACCATTAAGCTGGTTTTATCCCATTATGTTGGTTTTAATTCCATTCATTATTATTTTGTATTTGATTAACGAAGAAAAATTAAATGAAGCAGTTAAAAAGCACTAGTCTGGTCAAAAAGACAGTTTTCGACATAAAATGGATTTGTAGAGAAAAGATACTGAAGCAGACATTCGAGGGGATGCCTGCTTTTTGTCTTATAATTAAATCATCAAAATAAAGGAGAAAATAAATGGTAAAACGCTGCTCTTGGGGTAATACTGATGATTTGCTGTATCGTAACTATCACGATCAGGAATGGGGAAAGCTCAACCTAAATGAAAAATATTTATATGAGATGCTGGTCTTAGAAAGTTTTCAGTCAGGATTATCGTGGTCGACGATTCTGCACAAGCGGGAAAATTTTAGAAAAGATTTTGCGGAATTTGATGTAAATAAAGTGGTCCAATTTAATGATGATGATTTTCAAAGATTGATGCAGGATGCAGGAATTATCCGAAATAGGCTGAAGATTAATGCGGCGATTAACAATGCACAAGTTCTTGTTAAATGGCATCAAGAAGGTAAAAATTTTGCCGCTTTTTTAACTGAATTTATTCCTAAGCCAATTGATCATCATTTTAAGGATGAAATTGATATGCCCGCCAAAGATGAATTATCAACTCAAATTTCGAAAACGATGAAAAAAGCTGGCTTTAAGTTCGTTGGACCAACAACTGTTTATTCCTTCTTACAAGCAGTTGGATTGATTAATGATCATATTGAGGCTTGTGATTTTAGATAAAGTATAAAGCAGTAAGTATTTTAACCTACTGTTTTACTTTATTTCATTAAATATTGGCTAGAGTATACTCAAGGTGTTTATAATTTAACTGGTAATATTGTAATCGTTAGATAGAAGACAAAAAATGCTATTAAAACTAGACCATATATCTTACAAAGTTAAAAAGAAGAAAATTCTCCATAATATTTCTTTTTCTTTGAAGAAACACGATTTTTTAACACTCACGGGCCCATCAGGTTGCGGTAAAAGCACGATTTTGAAATTAGTTGCATCCCTGATTTCCCCCACGACAGGTACGATTTTTTATCAAGATCGGGATATCGCCGAAATTGATCCAATTCAGTATCGCAGAAAAGTTTCATATTGCTTTCAGCAGCCTCTTCTTTTTGGAAAAACAGTCAATGATAATCTCTCTTTTCCTTTTGAAATCCGTAAACAAAATATGGATATGACAAGAATTGACCAATTGCTGAGGTTGGTTGATCTTGATCATTCATATTTGGACAAGAAAAAAGAAGAGTTATCTGGTGGTGAAAAGCAAAGAGTGGCACTTATTCGTAATCTATTGTTTATGCCAAAAATCCTTTTGCTAGATGAAGTTACAACGGGTTTAGATGATCAAAGCAAAGAAATCGTTCACCATTTAATTAATGATTGTCATGAAAAAGGAACGACGATTTTGCAGGTAACGCACGATCAAGAGGAGCTGCATTCTGCAAGCAAATTGATGAAGATGACGAAAGAGGGTACCTTAGCATGAAATCCTTAGCTGTTAGCAATTGGTCGCTTCTTTTAGCATTCGCCTTAGTTCTTGTTTCAATCGCTATTAGTGCCAAAGAAAAGTTAGGCTTAACTAAGGACATCTTAATTAGTGTTGTAAGAGCAATTATTCAGTTGATAATTGTTGGTTATATTTTGAAATTTATCCTGCATGCCAACAATCTGATTTTGACAATTGTTTCTACCACAGTGATCATCTTCAATGCTTCGTGGAATGCCAATCAGCGTGATCCAAATTCAAAGCGCAAAATATGGAATTCAGTCATCGCAATTTTGGTTGGGACTTATATAACATTAGGAATTTTGGTGCTATCTGGAACTATCAAACCGACGCCAATGCAAGTCATTCCAATTACCGGTATGATTGCGGGAAATGAAATGGTAGCGGTTGGTCTTTGTTATAAGGCTTTAAACGACAGTTTCCATGATTTGCAGCAACAAATTCTTGAAAGACTGGCATTAGGCAGTGATATTAAAACGGCATGCTTTCCTATTTTAAGAAGAAGTATCAAAACAGCAATGCAGCCGACGATTGATTCAGCCAAAACCGTTGGATTAGTCAACTTGCCTGGGATGATGTCAGGATTAATTTTTGCTGGTGTTAACCCAATTTACGCTATCAAGTATCAGATTATGATTACCTTTATGCTTTTATCAGCGACAAGTTTAGGTGCGGTAATTGCTGGTTATTTAGCATATCGGAATTACTTTAATGAAAGAAAACAGTTGGAGTTGGATTAAAATGCAGAAATATACGCGATTAGCAACGAAAAATGATATATCAAATATTATGTTAAGTATTGACGATGCGATAGCCTTTTTAAAACAATCAGGTTCAACTCAGTGGCAAAATGGTTATCCAAATCAAAAGGTGATAGAAGAAGATATTGCTAATAAAAATGGATATGTTTTCGTAGTTGGCAATCAAATTGCAAGTTATGCGGCAGTCATCGAAGGCATTGAACCAACTTACCAAAAAATAGATGGTTCTTGGCATAATGAACGTGATCCGTACGCAATCACTCACCGTATTTGCTTTTCTTCTAATTATCAAGGGCGAGGTTTAGCGAAGATTTTTATTTCAAATATTGTTTCGCTTGAACTTAGCCGCGGAATTAGAAATTTACGTGTTGATACTCATCGCTTAAATATTCCGATGCAAACATTGGCCGAGCATAATGGTTTTAAATATCGGGGCATTATTCAATGCAATGATGAAGTAGATCCGGATCGTTTGGCATATGAATTAAATTTATAGTGCTTTTTATTTGAATCTATGTCTCAAGAGTGTATGCTGTTTAGTTAAAATACTAGAAAGGACATGGTTACAAATGAAGTTTATTAACACCAAAACGAAAATGATTATCAATGGCTTATTAACTTTAACCGGTTTAGCCATGTTGTTTTCAGGATTAATTATTCAAATGAATGAAGCAAGCAATTTTGACGCTGGTCAAAGACTTGCTACCGCAGGCCCAACACTTGCACTAATTATTGTTAGTGTAATGATGGTCATCGGTTTTGGGATGGCCTTTTTTAATAGCTGGGCAATCATGAACAACCATCATGCTAAACATGTTGTTAAAGCTGTATAATTGATAAACTAATAATAAAAGAAAAGAGAGTGATTTTTGATCACTCTCTTTTTTTACTTTTTGAGCAGCAATAATAATTGTACCGGCGACTTCACTTGCACCAATCCGAGAATTTCACGAACTTGATATCTTTTGGTTTCTTTAACTGACAATTCGCGGATTTTATTGGCAAAATTAATGTCGCCATTTGAAGAAAGGAGAATCGTACCTTCTTCCTTAACCGTGTCACAATAATCGATTAGAAATTTAAATTCTTTTTGGGCTAATGCGACATTTGTCTCATTGGTTAGTGGGCTTGAAACTTGGGTTACATTTTGATAATCTTGATCATTTACCTTTTTCAAGCCTGCTAGAATTTCATTTTCTATTTCGTTAAGAACTTCGTCTTTATCTAAATAATAATGATAAAAAGTTCTGGTGCTAACTTCTGATTTCGCAATAATATCTTTGTTTAAAATATTTGCTAATGGTTTTTCTTTAATGCAGTTAAGCAAAGCCATTTTAATTTTATTCTTGGTTACAACACTTCTGACGTCCATTAGAATGCCTCATTATAACTTGATACTAAAAGTAGAGTTTAGTAGTTTTTTCGCTTCTTTAACAGAAATCATATCGGTAAAATCAAGCCAGTTAAGAATGAAGACCAACTTTCTGTCAACATAAGAATTCAATTCGGTTTCTGCTAATGCACCAACTTATGTTGCCGTTGGCGATAATGACTGGATTGCAAATTGGCAAACGATGAAGCAGCGCTTGTTTTATCTAGAAAAACTAGGCATTCCAACTGAATTTCATATTTATTCTGGTCTCAGTCACGGTTTCGGATTGGGAACCGATATGGTAGCTGAAGGCTGGATCAATGATGCGATTCGTTTTTGGCAAAACAATATGCAAAAATAGTAAAAAAAGTTCTGATGAACTAATCATCAGGACTTTTTTGTTGCTAGTTATTTTTAATATAGTTAATACCATCGGCTGCAGGAGCAACGGATTTATCAAAATAGTAGTCAAAAATTTTATTTTTATTTTTTAAAAGCTTACATTTACAGTTTAATAGGATTCAGCATTTTCTATACGAACCAGCAGCTTGTTGACAATTTAAAATTATGTAATATAATTTGTACAGCAAATAGTTAGATATTCAAACTATTTGCAATGCGAAATAAAAGAGGTGAAATCATTGGAACTAAATGCCGTAGAAATCAAACGGCTAACAGGGCGTAAATCGCCGTTAACTCTTCTGGATAGTGCGGAAATTGATGATGATTCATTAACTGGTCTTGCCAGTGTAACTATGAGTCAAAGCTTTTTTCAAGGACACTTTCCAGGAAATCCGGTTATGCCAGGGGTGCTAATTATTGAAACAATGGAGCAGACCTGCGAAGTAATGTTCAAACATAAGCATCCGGATCTAAAGTTAAGCCAAATTAAAAAAGCACGTTTTAGAGAAATGGTAAAACCCGGAGATCAATTAGAAATTAAAATTAATCGAATAGATAAAGATGAATTTTGTTTTAAGACAGAAGCATATCTTAAAGATAAGTTAGCTTGCAGTGCCGAGTTAACCTTTGCAGCAGTCAAATAAGCCAGTTTTGTTTTATAATTTAGTTTAGCTAAATATTCGAATATCTAATTAAAAGGAACTAGATTATGAAACGCTTATATAAAGAAATTAATGACGCACTTTACAACACTTATTACGGTATTAACCGGATCGAAGAAGAAGAATTAAAAAAGAGTCGCTTTAAGGATTTAACGGTTAAAGAATTGCATGCAATTGATGCAATTACCATGTATGATCATTTAACTGTTTCTCAAGTGGCTGAAAAGCTCCATTTGTCACGAGCAACAGTAACTTCAACAGTCGATAGATTAGTACGCAAAGGGTATGCGGAGAGAATTCGTGATAAAAAAGATCGTCGAGTAGTTCGTCTTGCTTTAACAGACAAAGGTCGCGTACTTTGTCGTGCCTATCATGCTTATCACAACATGATGGTGAAGAGCTTTTTGCAAAACATGAATGATGATGACTTGCAAACGATCTATCACGCATTTAAAAACTTAGAAGAATTCGTCAATTCACATTAGATTGGATTGAAAAACGTGGAAGATGTTGAATTCACAGCTGCTAGTTATGCCGTACCTGATCAAATAATTAGCAATGATCAGTTGACGCAGTTCATGGATACTTCTGATGAATGGATTAGCAAGCGAACCGGCATCAAAAGAAGACATGTCAGCAATACAGAAAATACATCTGATTTAGCATTGAAAGCCGCAGAAATGACTCTTGCAAAAGCGAATGTTGCTGGTGAAGATTTGAATTTGATTATTGTAGCCACAATGTCACCGGATAATATGACGCCGAGCACGGCAGCTATCGTTCAAGGAAAATTAGGGGCAAAAAATGCAGTTGCCTTTGATATCTCAGCTGCTTGTTCCGGTTTTTCATATGGAATTGCGGTTGCACGCAGCATGATGCTAGCTAACGGCTGGCAAAATGCAATCGTGATTGGGGCAGAGGTATTGTCAAAATTGCTTGACTGGCATGATCGCAGCACAGCTGTTTTATTTGGCGATGGAGCAGGGGCAGTGCTTCTGACTCATAGTTCTGAGCAGCATTTGCTCGGTCAGGATTTGGAAACATTTGGCGATTTGGGTGACAAACTTGTTGCTGGGCATAGCGAAGTTGAACATGACTTTTTGAAAAACAAGCATCAGCTTTCGACTTTTACCATGGCTGGACGTGAAGTCTATCGTTTTGCTACACATCAAGTTCCCAGCTCGATCATTAAAGCTGCGGCTCAATCAAAAATTGATCTAGATGAGATTGATCACTTTTTGCTGCATCAGGCTAACAAGAGAATTATTGAACAAGTGGCACGCAAACTGCATCAGCCACTTGTAAAATTCCCAATTAATATTGCTGAATATGGTAATACAGCAGCGGCTAGCGAAGCAATTTTGCTAGCAGAATGTATTCAAAAGAAAATTATTAAGAAAAATGATGTTGTTGCTTTAAGCGGTTTTGGCGGAGGCCTAACCGTTGCAACGTTGATATTTAGATTTTAAAAAGAAGGTTAAATTATGACTAAAGAAGAAATTTTAAAAGATGTTCAAGATATTGCTCAAGATGAATTAGATGTTGAACCAGAAAAAATTACAATGGACACTAATATCAAAGAAGATTTAGATGCTGACAGCTTGGATTTGTTTGAAATTTTAAATGAACTTGAAGACAAATATGACATTGAATTGGATGCTGATGATTCAATTCAAACAATCAGTCAATTGGTTGACTTTGTACAAGCTGAAATGGAAAAGCAAAAATAATGAAGTTTGCAGTTCTATTTAGTGGTCAAGGTGCGCAAAAAGCTGGGATGGGGCTAGATTTACTAGCTGATTCGCTTTTTGCAGAGACTATTGATGAAGCAAGTAGTGCCAGTGGTCAAAATATCGTAGCTGATTTCAAAGGTGAAAATGATGAACTTAAAAAAACAGTTCACGTTCAGCCTGCCTTGGTATCCTTTGAAGCCGGCATTTATCGCATGCTCATGCGTGATCTTCCTGAATTGAATATTGCTGGCATGGTTGGCCTTTCACTTGGTGAATACGGTGCAATGTTTGCTAGCGGTGCACTTTCGCTTAAAGAGACGATCTCTCTTGTTAGTGATCGCGCAAAATACATGCAAATAGACGCTGATCGAGTTGCTAGCGGAATGGCTGCTTTAATCAAACCAAATTTGTCAAAAGTCAAAGCAATCTTGTCTAAGCTGCAAGAAGATGGAGAGCAAGTTTATTTATCAAACTTTAACTCACCAAAACAAGTGGTCATCGGTGGTGAAAAGAATGCTGTTGCTGCTGCAGTAAAAGAAATCAATGATCAAGTTGCAGCTAAACGGGCTTTACTCTTGCGCGTTAACGGTGCCTTTCATACTCCTTTGTTTAATGAAGCCAGCAAGAAGATGCATGATCGTTTAGCTAATGTAGACTTTGCCAAAAACAAGATTATGGTCATTTCAAATACTACGGCTAAGCCTTTTGATGGAAATTGGAAAGAAATCATGGAGAAGCAGCTAGCTGTTCCAACGCATTTTGGTGCTTGTCTGCAATATTTAATTGATCATGAGCACATCGATGCAACGTTGGAAATCGGACCAGGCAAGACGCTATCAAGTTTTGCTCACCAAATCGACCGCGACTTAGAAAGCTATCGCATTGGCAATTTAAAAGAATATCAAGAATTCGTTGAGGCAATACATGAAACTGAAAAATAAAGTAGTTTTGATTACCGGCTCTACTCGCGGAATTGGCAAAAGCATGGCGTTAGCCTTCGCAAAAAAGGGAGCAAAGGTAATTATCAATGGTCGCCATCCAGACCTTGACCCCGAATTTCAAGAAGCACTTTCTGATTTGTCCGCTGATTACCAATATTTATCCGCAGATTTAATGCAAAGCAATTTGAAAGATTTTGCAAAAACAGCTTGGGATTTATATGGCAAAATTGATATTTTGGTTAACAATGCTGGAATTAATCGCGACAAAATGCTGATTGGCATGCGTGATGATGATTTTGACCAAGTAATTGATCTTGACTTGCGCGTCCCATTTTTCTTGACTAAAGCAATTATCAAAAAAATGAATCGTGAGCGCAGCGGCTGCATTATAAATATGGCAAGTATCGTTGGGCTTCATGGCAATGCCGGGCAAGCAAATTATGCTGCAGCAAAAGCTGGATTGATCGGCTTTACAAAGGCAGCAGCACGTGAAGCAGCCTTGCGTCATATTCGCGTTAATGCAATTGCACCAGGCATGATCGATACGGATATGACGGAAAAGCTGTCCGACCGTGTAAAAGAGAATATTTTGAAGCAGATACCATTAGCACGTCTGGGTCAAACCGACGAAATAGCTAAGACTGCTATTTTTTTGGCTCAAAATGACTATATTACTGGGCAAACCATTGTGGTTGACGGCGGAATGACGATATAGGAGAAAATGATGCAAAGAGTTGTTATTACAGGAATGGGAGCAATTGCTCCTAATGGAAACGGCTTAAAAAAATTTGTCAAAAATACTTTGGACGGCAAAGTTGGAATTAAGCTAATTTCAAAATTCGATGCAAAAGAAACCGGAATTACAGTAGCAGGTGAAATTGATGATTTTGATCCAGCTGATTTTGTTGGCAAAAAAGAAGCCAGAAGGATGGATCTTTACTCGCAATACGCAATTCAAACAGCAAGTGAAGCCGTTGAAATGGCCGGGATCAATTCTGACAATACTAAGCCTGAAGATTTAGGCGTAATTTTTGGTACAGGTATTGGTGGTTTAACGACGATTGAAAAACAAGTCATTCGGATGCATGACAAAGGTCCTAGACGAGTTTCGCCTTTCTTTATTCCGGTGGCAATCGCTAATATGGCTGCCGGTAATATTTCGATTCGCTTTAATGCCAAAAATATTTCAACTTCAATTGTCACTGCTTGTGCATCAGGTACTAATTCTATCGGTGAAGCTTATAGACAAATTGCTGAAGGACGTGCCCAAGCAATGATCGCTGGCGGTTCTGAAGCAACTGTTAATGAAACTGCGATTTCTGGTTTTGCCGCTTTGACCGCTTTATCAAAAAATACTGATCCTGAACATGCCTCTTTGCCTTTTGACCAGGACAGAAACGGCTTTGTTTTAGGAGAAGGCAGTGGCGCAATGGTTCTTGAAAGTTTGGAACATGCGCAAGCACGCGATGCAAAAATATTAGGCGAAATTGTTGGTTACGGTACTACAAGCGATGCTTACCACATCACTTCCCCGGATCCAGATGGTGAAGGCGCCGCACGAGCAATGCAGATGGCAATTGATGAAGCGAAGATTAAGCCAGATCAAGTTGGCTATATCAATGCGCATGGTACTGCAACTCATGCTAATGACAGTAGTGAAAGCAAAGCGATTAACAAAGTTTTCGGTGATGACAGTTCAGTTCTGGTTTCATCAACCAAAGGCATGACAGGTCACTTGCTTGGTGCAGCCGGTGCAATCGAAGCCGTAATCACTGTAGCAAGTTTAAATGAGAATAAGTTTCCTGCAAATGTCGGCTGCTTTAAGCAGGATCCAGACTGCAAGATCAATTTGGTTAATAAAGAAAATCAAAATTTTGAGACCGAATATGCCATTTCAAACTCGTTTGGATTTGGTGGTCATAATGCTGTTTTGGCCTTTAAGAAGTGGAGTGAGAATTAATGGATTTACAAACAATTTCTAGCTTAATGAAGCAGTTTGAAGATTCTGAAATGCGAGAATTAAAAATTGACGATGGTGATTTCCACCTTTATTTAAGCAAAAACAAGCAGAATCATTCAGACAAGCAAGCTCAAATTTCAGTTCCAGTTCAAACTGCACAAGAAAATACAAAGGCAGTAGAAGAAGAGAGCAAAGAAGAGAAAACTGAAGATCAAGGCAAGGCTGTTAAGGCACCAATCGTTGGGATTGTTTACCTGCAGGCTAAGCCAGGTCAACCAGCATTGGTTCATGTTGGTGATCATGTTAAAAAAGGACAGACTATCTGCATCATTGAAGCAATGAAGATGATGACTGAAGTTAAAAGCAATTTAACAGGAACGGTTACTGCTATTAACGTCGAAAACGAAGATTTAGTCGAAGTTGATCAACCATTGATCACAGTAAAGGAAGATTAAGATGACGGAATTAAAGATTGACGAAATTCAAAAAATCATTCCCCATCGCTACCCGATGCTGCTGATCGATCGCGTCATTGATTTGGCTCCTGGCAAAAAAGCTGAAGCAATTCATTGCGTTTCATTCAGCGAAGTTTTTGTTCAAGCCAGTTCTGATACTGATCCAGTTTTCCCATCGCCATTAATTGTTGAAGCAATGGCCCAAACTGGTGCTGTAGCTTTGCTAAAAACGCCGGATTTTGCTGGCAAAACCGCCTATTTCGGTGGCATTCAAAAGGCGGTCTTCAAGGGCCAAGCTCGTCCAGGTGATCAATTGCTTTTAAAAACGGAATTAACCAAAATCAGACTCAACATTGGCGTTGGTCAAGGCGTGGCTTTGGTAAATAATCAAGTAATTGCAGAAGCAGAATTAACCTTCATGATTGGTTAGGTGATTGAATGTTTAATAAGGTTTTAGTTGCTAATCGTGGTGAAATTGCGGTTAGAATCATTCGTTCTTTAAAAGAAATGGGCATTAAGACTGTAGCGATTTATTCGACAGCTGACCGTGACAGTTTGCATGTGCAGCTTGCTGATGAAGCAGTATGTGTTGGTGGTCCGCAGCCTGCAGAGTCATATTTGAATATTAAAAATATTTTGGCTGCTGCTGTTGGTACTGGTGCACAGGCTATTCATCCCGGCTATGGCTTTCTTTCAGAAAGTGCAGAATTTGCGAAAATGTGCAGCGATTGTGGTCTTGCTTTTATCGGTCCTAAGGCTGAAACCATTGATCTGATGGGCAACAAGGAACATGCACGACAAATGATGATCAAGAATCATGTTCCTGTCACACCAGGCAGCACCGGTTTTATCAATTCAGCTGAGGAAGCAAAGCAAATTGCTGCTAAAATCGGCTATCCTGTTTTGCTTAAGGCCGCAGCTGGTGGTGGCGGAAAAGGAATTCGTCAAGTTGCTAAACCTGAAGAAATGGCTACAGCTTTAGCCTCTGCCCAAAGTGAGGCTAAGACTGACTTTGGCGACGATAGAATGTATCTTGAAAAAGTTATGCAAAATGTAAAGCATATTGAGGTGCAGATTTTTAGGGACTCATTCGGCAACACCGTTTATTTTCCTGAACGTGATTGTTCATTGCAAAGAAATAAGCAAAAAGTGCTGGAAGAAAGTCCATGTGATTTAATTACCGATCAAGAACGAAGCAAGTTAGGAAAGATCGCCGTTCAAGCCGCAGAAGCTGCTGACTATGTCAACACAGGGACGATTGAATTCTTGATGGATCAAGATCATAATTTCTACTTTATGGAAATGAATACCAGAATTCAGGTTGAACACACTATAACTGAAATGGTTACTGGTGTTGATTTGGTCAAGGCACAAATCAAGGTAGCCGCTGGTGAAAAGCTGCCATTCAGTCAAACTGATTTAAAGGCAAAGGGACACGCAATTGAATGCCGAATCAACGCTGAAAATCCAGCTAATGATTTCATGCCATCAGTAGGCCGCGTTGACTATCTTTACTTGCCGGTTGGCAACCCAGGGATGAGAATTGATTCAGCTTTGTATCAAGGTGAAGTAATTTCACCATTTTATGACTCAATGATCGCGAAAGTTCTTGCTTTTGGAAAAACTCGCAGCGAAGCAATCGCCAAAATGCGCCGTTTATTAAAAGAAATGGTAATTCGCGGTATCAATACCAACCAAGAATTTCACTTAGCAATTCTTGCAGATCCTGGTTTTGTAAAAGGTGAATTCACTAATACATACTTAGAGCAAAAATTCTTGCCGCAATGGAAGGAGCAATTGCATGGTCAAGCTATTTCAGCATAAGAATACTTTGACTGAAAAGCACGTCAAAGCAAACAAGAGCGCAGATGATCGGGTTCCCGATGGCTTAATTAAAAAATGTCCGAAGTGTGGTCATGAAATATTTGCCAACCAATTAGATCAATATGCAACATGCCCCGAATGTGATTATGGTTTTCGAATTTCCGCAAAAAAGCGAAGCAAGTGGCTGCTTGATGACTTTGAGGAATGGGATAGTGAAATTTCTCCATCTGATCCATTGCATTTTCCAAATTATGATCAAAAAATTGCTAAAGCTAAAAAAGCTAGCGGTTTAAATGAAGCCGTAATGACTGGTTTAGCAACAATCCAAGGTCAGCAATTTGCGCTAGGCATCATGGATCCAACTTTCATTATGGGCTCACTCGGACAAATGACCGGTGAAAAATTAAGTCGATTGTTTGAAAAAGCAACGGAGAAAAAATTGCCGGTTGTCCTTTTCACAGCTTCAGGTGGTGCGCGCATGCAAGAAGGGATTCTTTCTTTAATGTCGATGGCAAAAGTTACAAATGCAGTAGCTAAGCATTCTCAAGCCGGACTTTTGTATATAGTGGTTGTAACTGATCCAACTACTGGCGGGGTCACGGCCAGTTTTGCTAATGAGGGCGACATTATTTTAGCCGAACCACATGCGATGGTTGGATTTGCTGGTCGACGCGTGATTGAGCAAACGATTCATGAAAAATTGGCAGCTGACATTCAAGATGCTGAAAATGTGTTAAAGCACGGCTTCATTGATCATATTGTTAAACGTCAGGATGAAAAGAAAACTTTAGCTTGGCTACTTCAGTTTGGTGGTGAAAATAATGACTGAGACAGCAATGGATATTGTAAAAGCAGCTAGAGATGAGAAACATATTTCTGGTCACGAAATTCGGCAGCGCTTGTTTCCCGACTTTTTTGAACTGCATGGGGATCGCTTGAGTGGCGATGATCCGGCAATTGTAAGTGGGCTAGCTACTTTTCATGGTCAAACTGTAACTGTAATTACAACTAGTCGTGGTCACAGCTTAAACGAAAGAATGCAAAAACATTTTGGCCAACCTGAACCTACCGGCTATCGCAAGGCTTGTCGTTTGGTAAAAAACGCGGCCAAATTTCATCGTCCAGTTATTTTGTTCGTTGATACGGCCGGCGCCTATCCAGGAAAAAGTGCCGAGGAAAATGGTCAGGGACAAGCAATTGCCCAAAGCTTGCTGCAAATTGGCCAAGCTAAAACGCCAATTATTACCATCATGTATGGTGAAGGCGGTTCTGGCGGAGCCTTGGCATTGGCTTGCGGCGATGAGGTTTGGATGATGAAAAACAGTATTTATTCTGTTTTGTCACCAGAAGGTTTTGCTTCTATTTTATGGAAAGATGCTAAAAAAGCAGTTCAAGCAGCAGACGTAATGAAATTGACGCCGCAGGATTTGCTCAAATTTAAGGTAATTGAAGGAATCATTGATGAACCTGAAGATCATCAGCAAGTATGCGATGAAATTGATGATGTGCTGCAAAAAGAATTGAAAAAGCTGCAGAGCCTATCGGATACGGAACTGTTGGCAAGACGCTACGAGAGATACAGAAAGTTTTAGGTGAAAAAATGAGCGGTATTTTAGACGGAAAAAAGATCCTTGTCATGGGAGTTGCAAATAATCGTTCCATTGCTTGGGGATGTGCGCAAGCGATGGCAAAACAGGGTGCGGAAGTCATTTATACTTACCAAAATGAAAGACTTAAGAAATTTATCTCTAAACTGGTGACTGATGAAGATCGGTTAATCGAATGTGATGTTTCCAGTGATGACAGTCTTGAAGCTGCCTTTGGCGAAGTTGCAAAGCGTTTTGGCAAAATTGATGGTATTGTCCATGCGATTGCTTTTGCTAAAAAAGAAGAATTAGGCGGTTCAATTCTCAATTCAACCCGGGATGGCTTCAGTCAAGCGCTTGACGTATCAGCTTATTCACTGCTTGCTGTGGCTAAAGAAGGGGTCAAGATTTTGAATAATCCTTCCAGCATTGTCACTTTGACATACATGGGCAGTGATCGAGCATTGCCAAACTACAACACAATGGGTATTGCAAAAGCCGCACTTGAATCAGCTATGCGTTATTTAGCCCGTGATTTGGGTGAAAAAGGCATCCGCGTTAATGCGATTTCGGCTGGGGCAATGAGAACGCTCGCCGTATCTGGTATAAAAGGTCATGCTGACTTGCTTAAAATTTCTCAGAGCGAAACAGTTGATGGCGTCAATGTCACTAAAGAAGAGGTGGGCAACACTTGTGCCTTCTTAATGAGTGATTTGGCTACCGGCTTGACTGGTGATGTAATTTTCGTTGATAAAGGCGTTCACTTAAGATAAAATGCAAGTTTTTCATTTTGAGCAGGTATCTTCAACTCAGGATTTAGCGAAAGAATATCTTAAGAATAATCCGAATGGAATTGCTGCTGCCTTTGTCGCAGACAGTCAGACTAATGGTTATGGCAAACAAGGAAGAGATTTCTATTCTCCTGCCAAAACTGGCATGTACTTTAGTATTGCATTGCCAAAATTTGACCTTGATTCTGCTAAGGCAGGACTGATGACGCCTTTTATTGCCGTAAAAATTGTTGAAGTCTTGCAAAAACTTTTCCCCAATAAATCATTCAAATTAAAATGGGTGAATGACATCTATCTGAATCAGCGCAAGATCGCGGGCATTTTAGTTGAAAAAGTTGCCGTTGGCTTAGTGGTTGGCTTCGGCATCAACCTTACCACTACAAAATTTCCAAAGGCTATTGCAAAAAAGGCTGGCAGCATTGACCAAAGTTTTGACCGTGAAAAACTTGAGCAGTTTTTAATTAAAAATGTATTGTTTGCAGTTCAGAACTATGATCAAATTGATTTTTTGGATGAGTATCGCAAATTGTCTTGCGTAATTGGGCGTCAGGTCAGCCTGCATCAAGGGCAAAAAAGATATGCAGGTCGCGTTGTAAACATAGATGACCAAGGTTGCCTGCTTGTAGATATTCAACATCGGCTGCTCCATTTTTCCAGCGGTGAAATCGATAAAGTAGATTTGGAAAAATAAGTGTTTTTAATTGCCATTCACATCTAAACTTGGTATCTTATCTGTAAGAACAAATAATCGTTAAAAAAGCAGCAATTGTTCAGCAATGAAACAAAAATGCTGCAAATAATCAAAAATGAAAGCGCACTAAATACTATTAGTGCGCTATTTTTATGAAATCGCCATTGCGAAACATTAGAAGAATCCTATAATACCGGGCTTTATCATCAATTCATAATTTAATCCACACATATTGTTCGAAAAGAGCGTCCGCTCTTGAAAAATGCTTTTAAAATAGTTGATAATAATTAGTATGAATGCACAACGAATTTTACAAAATGTCTTCGGCTACAAAGTTTTTCGCCCTGGACAGGAAAAAGTCATCAATTTAGTTTTACAACGTCAAAATGTCCTTGCCGTGATGCCTACAGGTGCAGGCAAATCACTGTGCTATCAGATACCAGCACTTTTAAATTCCGGAGTCACTTTGGTTATTTCACCGTTGATCTCTTTAATGAAAGATCAAATCGATTCTCTTCACCAAAGCGGGATTGAGGCTGCGGCTTTGAATTCAGCCACTCCACAAGAAGAAATTAATCCGATTTTGCGCCAGGCGTATGAGGGTAAAATCAAACTTCTTTATATGACGCCTGAACGCTTAGCCATGGATTATTTTCGCTATCAACTCAATTTTATCGATGTGTCCTTGGTAGCTGTTGATGAAGCGCACTGTATCTCACAATGGGGTCATGATTTTCGCCCCGCTTATCGGCAAATCTTGGATGGCATCAATTCATTAAAATCTAAGCCCAATATTTTGGCTTTGACTGCAACCGCTACGCCGGCTGTTCAAGATGATATTGCCAAGCAATTGAATATTAAAAAAGAAAACTACGTTGTTACTTCTTTCGTAAGATCGAATTTAAGTTTTCAGGTTGTCAATTCACCCAGAGTTAATAATCTTTATATTTATGATTATATTAAGGCTCACGTCAATCAGGCAGGAATTGTTTACACCAATACCCGTAAACGCGTTGAAGAAATAACTGCCTACTTGCAGAGAAAAGGTATTTCCGCAGCTTCTTATCATGGCGGTATGGCTACTGAAGATCGCGACCGCATTCAAGATGATTTTCAATTTGATCGTTTACAGGTAATCGTCGCTACTAATGCTTTTGGCATGGGGATAGATAAAAGCAATGTTCGTTTTGTTATCCATGCAAACAGTGCTCGCAACATTGAAAGCTACTATCAAGAAGCAGGACGGGCCGGTCGTGATGGCGATCCCTGCAGTGCGATTTTGCTATATCATCCTGGGGATCTGGCTACTTATCGCTGGCTCATTGATCAATCCGATGCAAATGATGACTATAAAAAGGTTCAGTACCGCAAATTAGCCGCAATCACGCAATATGCAAATACTTCTGAATGCTTGCAGCAATTCATTGTGCGTTATTTTGGCCAAGATTGTGCACCATGCGGTAAATGTTCCAACTGTACGGACAAAAGGAAATTGGTTGATGTAACCAAAGAAGCGCGTGAAATTATCGGCACGGTTTATGAACTTGATGGGCGTTTTGGCAAAAACATCATAGCGCAGACAGTAACGGGTTCTAAAAGTCAAAAGATGAAACAGATACAGGCTGAAAAATTACATTATTTTGGCAGTTTAAAGATGAGGCAAAATGAGGCCTTAAGTTTGATCAATTATTTGATTGCCAATGGCTTCCTGGAAGTAGAGGGGGATCAATACCCATTAGTACATGTAACCAATCCGGGATGGGACGTGCTTGATGGTAAGCGTCAGGTTTTCCGTAAAGGTGAAATTAGGCCGATTGCTGCCAAAGGAGAGGCTGAATCCAGTTTATACAAATTGCTGAAGGCAAAACGATTGGAATTGGCACAAAAACAGCATGTTCCAGCCTTCATGATTTTTTCTGATCATAGTTTACATGATATGACTACTAAAAATCCACAGACAGAAAGCCAGTTTTTGGAAGTCAGTGGTGTAGGGCAGGCCAAGATGAAAAAATATGGCAAGATTATGCTAGAAACGATTAAAGCTTACAACGATAAACAAAGATAAAAGAAACCCGAATAAATCGGGTTTTTTAGCCCAGATAATATTTTTTATATTCATTTCGACACTGAGTTGGTGTTTTATGTTTCCAGTTCTTAAAGTTGCGATTTAATACGCGTGAACTGGGAAATCCCACTTCATTGGCGATATATTCAATTGGTTTAATAAAAGCTGCCGGGCATGCAATAGACGAGTGAGCTTCAGGTAAGCGCCCAAGGGCATTTGATTGCTTTATTTAAGCTGATTGTTAAGCGTAACTTGGGAAACGCCAAATGGGACCTTGCTTAACTCTGCAAGCAAAATTTTACCTTCTACTAAAAAGGCAGTTAAAAAAGCACTGGATAACGGCGTTAAAGTTGTTATTTGTTCCGGTCGGCCGCTGGCCGGCCTTCGTCCATATATGGATGAATTGGGAATAAAGGGCAAAGATCAATATGCAGTTACTCTTAATGGAGCTATTGTCAGAAATGCGGATGACGAAATTTTGCCCAAAGACTTAGTCTCGAATCGAGATTATCGTCGGTTGACCGCCTTTGCTAAAGAAAATCATGTGCCATTCAATGTCGTGGATTCTGATTCAAAAATTATTACGGCTGATCATGATGTTGACTTTATGGAATTAGTGCAGTCTTGGGAGAATAAAGCTGGAATGCTGATTCGTCAGCCGGATGAGATGCCAGATGATTGAGATCAAACGAGACCGTGATCACTTATTCAAAGGCGGATACTAATCCATGATCTGATCAAGAACCAGCTAAATCCAAAATGTCAGCGCACTGGCTCTTGATGACAATAACAGTAGCGGCAGTCACAAATAATTTACTGTTTTTTCTTGCCTTAATAAATAGGACTTATTAAAATTAATGGTAAGAACAGCGTTTTCAAAACAGGCATTCATTGAATGTCTGCTTTTGTTTTATCGAGGAACATCGTGAGAAAAAATAAGACATACATCTGGGCATTAATTGAATTTACTAATGGCAATAAGGAATGGTACTGCATCAGTCGCGTTCTGCGTCAAAGTATTCTGATCGAGCGTGAACATAATCGTTACTGGAAGAAAAAGATGATCGGCAATTATATTACCGTTTCTACTACCGAATACGTGATGAATCGGACTCATCTAACAGTTGGCAAAATTACCAAAATGAGTGTCTCACATCATGGCACGCACAAGTGGAATTGGACCCGCAACCAGTTTGTAACGCCGGAACATCTGCTTGATTTTAGGGATGCATACAACTATCTGAAGCATGATTATATCTGGTACAATCGTTTTTCCATTTGGATTGCACTCAACTACTGGCATAATGAGCTGCTGCAAAAGCGGATTAAACAGATGAAAAAGAAAATTAGTCGTAGCCGGTGGCAGATAAATGAGCTAAAAAGAAGGGCAAAAAAGAGAAGGTATTAGTAAATATTATCTATTTATATATGTATAAAAGATGAGACTGTATATAAACTCTCCTCTTTTTTATGTGAAAATATGGCGTCTTTTGTTATTTTAAAAATTTTTGCCAGAGCTTTTATAATACAAAGCCTTGATATGCTTGCCATAAATCAATCCTTAAACAAATGTCTAAAAAATAATTAATAACATGAAGTTATTTTATTTTTAAAAAAGTGTTATATTAGACGTGAAGAGAAAATGATAGAGTATTTCAAGAGAGTATACGAAATAGAATCGAGATAAGTGATTATGTATCAAAGAAGAATACACAATTAAAGTTAAATCAAGAAGCAGAACGTTGTTCACGTTTTAGTATTAGAAAGTTAAGCATTGGCGCTGCTTCAGTAATGATTGGCTGTTTTCTTTATTTAGGTGGCAACAGTGCAGTTGCTTCAGCTGATGAAGCTCCTGCTGACCAAGGAGACTTGAGTGCAATTACAACTAATCCTTATGCTGTTTTATTTCAAGTTTTCCAGAAAACACTACCAGCAAAAATCAAAACAAAGAAGCCATAACGCGGACTATTCACTACAATGTTCCAGAAGGCGAGAACTCAATTAGTGATCAAGTTCAAAGTGCAACATTTGTTCAGGATGTAACGACCGACTTGATGACTGGTAAAGTTACAACAGGTGAGTGGCAACCAGCTTCCTTTGATGCAATCGACCTTACTCAAATTCCAGATTGGACCTCATTAGTTGATGGTAAAGAAACCAAGCAACTTCCAGCCGTTGACTTAAAGTATGGTGATAAGAGCATCACCGTTGAGGTAACTTTCACTAAGACTGAAAATAAGGAAGCAACTAGAACCATTCATTACCAAGTTGCTGAAGGACAAGCTGCTAAGGATGATACGGTTCAAACAGTTGCCTTCCAAAGAACGGTTTCAGCTGATGAAAATGGTAAGACTAATTACGGTGCTTGAACTCCAGCCCAACCAAAGACTGCTAAGACAATTGCTCCAGTCAGCCAAAAGACTAATAAAGAAAACAAGCGAGAATCTGCTAAATTAGTCAAGACTGCTGCTAAGAACTCAACTGATAAGGCTAATAAGTCAGAAAAACAAGCTTTGCCACAAACTGGTGAAAAGAAATCCGAATTTGGTTTGATTGGTCTTGCACTTGTATCAGCTGCCGCTTTAATTGGATTGGCTGTAGATCTCGTGAACGCAACTAATATTCATAACTGAAAGCAAAAGAGGTACTTCAAATGAAGTATCTCTTTTTATCATTTATATTTAATATTGATATTTACTTTTAATGAATTATCACCTAAACTATAGAAAGAGAAAGGAGCATCCTCTCATGACAAAATATTTCCAACAAACTCTAAAAAGTGATTCCGATGCTTCAGAATATATTTTTATTTCTGATATTCATGGCAACCTTGAAACATTGTCTTTGATCGATCAGGCTTTGGCTGATCACCCGGAGGCTCAGCTAGTAACTGGTGGTGATTATGTCGATGGGCGTGATCATGTTAAAGATGTTTTAGAATATTTAATGAAGAAAAAAGAACAAGGTGCCATTATTATCAAAGGCAATCATGAACAGATGCTCCTCAATTTTGCCAATCACGAAGAACATCAAGACGGCATTTGGTTTTACAATGGTGGTAAAGAAACGCTGAAACAGCTTTTTGGCAAAGTAGCCAGTCCTGAAGAAATTCAAAACAGCAAATACTATGAATTTCTTTCTTCCTTGCCTATGATGTATGAAACGCCAAATTATATCTTCGTTCATGCCGGCGTGCGTTCAGACGAACACTACGATGATCCATCAACCTATGCTCACGTGCTTGATGTCCGCCACCATCATTATACTTATGATTTTTATCGGATTTGGGCTCGGCAAAATTACTGGTATTCAGATCAAGGGCAGAAGATTTTTGCACATAATCAAACTGGCAAGACGATCGTAACAGGCCATACGCCCACGGCCAGAATCAGTGGTCAATATGATAATGGGAAAACGATCAACAGCTCAGCTTTGAATCCGGTCAAAGAGATCAAATATGATAATGAACCAGGTCGAATTTTCACTGATGGTGGTTCACACTCAGATCCCAAGCTGTACCCACACAATGACGGCAATGTAGTTGTATTGGACCAAGCGGGAAAAATTAAACAGGTTTATAATTACGAAAATACTTTAAAGTAAATTAAAAGGCACCTAACTTAAATGAAGTTAAGTGCCTTTTTTATAAGGAAAAATAAAAAGTATAGAATAAAATTTAAGAATGTAAGAATAAATGTTAAAAAATAAGAGTAATAGAATGTTATAGAAATTGTATGTAGAGTGTATAGAGTATAGAGTGTAGAGTATAAATGTTTTGAAATAAGAATGTAGAGAATTTTAGTTCTTCTTAGCTGGAATTTTTACTAACTTTGCCTCTTTTGAAGTCTTCATTAACAATACGCTGATACCAATGATCGCAGGCAATCCGATTAAAAGTAAACCCATGTAAATCATCCTTTCTTTTTGGATTGTCTATAGATTAGCCCCTAATTGTGAACTTTTTGTGTCTGTTTTCTAAGCATCTGTTAAACATTTTTAGCGATTTTTTTAAGACAGCGGATTTCTTTTTGCGCTGAGGCCTTAACTGTCAACGTTTTAGCATAGTTGCGGTAGTCGCTGCGCATTTGTTTAAGTTCTGCTGGATGTTCATACCAGTAATTGATTTTCTTTGCTAAGGCTTGATCGTCGTCAAAAGGGAAAAGATTATCTTTGCCTAAAGCATAATCAGCCGTGGCGGAGAGCTTACTGTCAGCAATTACCGGAACACAACCAGCTGCAAAGGCCTCCATGCATGCCATGCCTTCAACTTCAACGTCAGCACAGTGAACAACTAGATCACAATTAGTTAGAGTTTGGCGCAGCTTTTCTGGTGTGAAAAATCTTAGTTCTGTTGCGCAAGAGAGCTTAGCTGCGAGTTTTTCATATTCTTGTTGCAGTGGCCCTTTTCCCGCGAAAATCACTCTTAATTCATTAGCATGTTTACAGTGTTGCAAAGCTCTGAATAAAGTGGCTTGATGCTTTTCTTCAGAATAGCGTCCAATACAAATAATAGTAAAAGGATTACCGATTTTTTCCTTGTGCGGATTATTGATAAAAGCTTCACTGATGCCGTTGGAAATGACTTGCAGCGGTTGTTTAAAATGATACTGCTCCATTAAGTTTCTCAACTTTTTGCTAGGACAAAAAATCATCTGACAATTTCTATAAGAGACATATTTGAAAAAATACATAAAGAAGGAATTGAAGAAACGATAATTTAAGTGCAGTGGTTCTGTTATATTTCCTGGGAAAATATGCAAGGTGCCTGCTACTGGCTTGCCATGCCTTTTGGCTAAGGCTGCTGCTCGCCAGGAAAGAGGGAAGGGCGTCTCAATTAGCACAAGATCTGCCCATGAAATCGCCTTTAGCAGAACTTTCTTTTGTGGCCGAGCCATATGGAAACTCTCTTTTGCAATGATTTTTCTAAAAAAGGGCACAATTAGTTCTTTAACAGGATAATCTGCTTTTGAGTTGGTCGAAACGATGCGAACTTCATGTCCCATTTGTTGAAATTCACTGACAAAACGTTGGGTCGAAATGCAAAGACCATTGCTTTGATTAAAATAATCATCAATAACGACTAGTATTTTCATAGGTGCAACCTTTTATAAATAATGTTCTATATCTCAATTTGATAATGGATCAATTTAGCTGTAAGCTAGGGGTAGGCTATATAGTACTTGGAGGAGTATAGAATGTTTAAAAACTAATATTGCAGTTGTTTTAGCAACTGCTGTTTTGAGTACGACTTTTTTAACAGCTAAAGTCAATGCGGATACAGTTTCATCTGAACCATCATCTGCTATTTCAAATAATAGCAGTAATGATAGTCAAAATGAAACTAAACAAGTTGAAAATATTAACTATTTTAAGTCTAATCCTAGAATCATTGAAATAAAGAAGAGTACCAGTTTGTATCATGATACTGCTTTAACGCAAAAAGCAGTTACAGGCGATGTTAATGAAAAGACTTGGCTTAAATTAGGTTTTTCTAAAAAATCATGGTTTGGCATCGATTCATATGTAGCACCTTTGGGAGCTCAAGCTTGGCAAGGTCGAAGCGCTCATATCAATGCCATGATCAACTAAGCATATAAATATATGGGTAAACCATGGCTTGCAGGTTGTTCTTCTAGCCCTAACTACGGTGTTGATTGTTCCGGCCTTGTCATGCAAGAATTATATGCAGGTGGAATTAGTCTGATCCCAACAATCTCAATTGGACATGCTCATCCAGGCAATGAATGGAATTCACGCAACTTATGGCAGACAGACATTTAAAGAGAGTTCCATGTTCCGCTCGTCGCCGCGGTTATTTGGTATTTTACTACCAACAAGGTACCCACACAATTTGGCACATTGCAATTTTAATCAGCAGAAACCGTGTAATTGAAAGTTGCCACCACGTGTAATGGTTCAACCAATCGTTAATGGACAACGAAATATCATTGCAGGTATTAAAAGGCCATTTATTTAAGGTATAATAAAAGTACGTTTGTTGAACGTACTTTTTTATTTTGAGAGATAAAAACAATGGTCAAAAACAAATTTAAATATTTAATTGCAAGTGCAGCATTAATGGCAGCATTTTTATCAGCACCATTAGCTCATGCTGACGAAACAAGCAGTAGTTCAAGTAGCAGCCAAAACCAATCAAGCGCGGTTGCTAACAGTAGTTCAAGCACCAGTACGAGTACTGATCAAAACAATAGTGAAGCGGACAAGCAATCAAGCTCATCTTCTTCAAGCAGCAATACAAGTACGAGCAGTAGTTCAACTAGTTCTAGTTCTTCGAAGCAATCATCAACTGCGACAACTGCCAAGAAAAAGACTAAAACTACCAAGACTACTACTAAAGTTTGGAAAACCATTAATGGTAAAAAATATTATCTAGTTAATGGTAAAAAGACTACGGGTTATAAAAAGATTGGTAACTACTGGTATGTCTTCAACAAGAATGGCGTTGTTTTAACCGGCGTTAGAAAGATTCCAAATAAATCGACTTACGGTTACTTCAACGCAGCTGGTCACAGACAATTTAAAAATACTAAAACCAGCAAAGCCTACTACTGGATCAATAAATCTGGTACCATTACCGGCATTAAAAACTATGCTAAAGTAATTTCACAATTGCCAGAAATGCCGACCGGATGTGAAATTACTGCAGTGACAATGATGATCAACTTTGCCGGAGTTAAAGTTACCAAGCAGCAAGCTGCCAAAGTAATGCATTACAGCAGCAATCCTAATAAAGGATTCATCGGTTCACCTTATAAAAAATGGCCAGGTGGCTATTGGGTAGCACCAAACGGAATTAAGTCAGTAGTTAAGCACTACTTAGGTACGAGCCAAGTAATGACGGGAGCAAGCATGACTTCAATTAAAAAGAAATTGTTGCGGTCACACTGCGTTGTTATGTGGGTAGGAATGTTCAATGGAATTTCCAACCATGCTATTACTTTAACTGGCTACCATAATGGCTTGATTTACTTTATGGATCCTTGGACAGGTACCAAGCGCAGCATCAAAGAATCGACATTAAAAGTTCACTGGGCATTAGATGCTCACCGAGCATTAAGCTATTAAAATTAAAAGAGCGAGGCTAAAAGCTTCGTTCTTTTTTACTGTTTTTTGCTAGTGTTATAATTACATTATAACACTAGGCAATGATGACAAGAATGGCTTTAAATCAGCACTTTAAAGCAACTAAAAAATCAGCTAATGTTATAATAAAATATAAGGACATAATAACATTACGCTATTTTTAGCGAATCTTAGGAGATGAATGCTTTTTGAAACAGAACGTAAAACCAATAAAAGATTCTTGGGTTTTAAAACAGGTTGAGGATCATCTGCTAAATGATTTTGATACTGGAAGAAGAAACTACACCATTTTCCAAGTGGGAAAGGCAACCTTGCTTCGAGTCAGTGATGTTTTACGATTAAAAAAATCAGACGTTTATCGTGACAATGGAAGAATCAAACGCAACGCATACATTATTGATAAGAAAACCCAAAAACACAATGTGCTCTATTTAAGACCAGTTGAAAATGATCTTGAAGATTACTATGACTGGATGACGGAATACCAAGAAAAGCATCCTGATCAACCAATTTTTACAAGTGAATGGTTATTTCCATCAATGAAAAATCCAAGCAAACACATTGATGAAAGGCGCTACTACATGATTATGCACAAAGTAGGTGAAGTGCTAAATATCGATTATCTTGGGACACACACGATGAGAAAAACAGGAGCTTATCGTGTCTATGAACAATCAAATCATAATATTGCATTAGTTATGCAGCTATTGAATCACTCATCAGAAAAAGTTACTTTGGCTTACCTTGGATTAGATAAGGAAGCTAGGGAACATATCTTAGATACGATCGATTTTGGCTAATGCTGAGAGGAGGATTCTATGGCCTTTAAAAACATTCAAGACCAATAAGTAAGTAATCGTTTAGCTCCTTAAAATGCGAATTTATAAAAAGTGCAAAATTAAAGCATCGTCTAATTGACGATGCTTTTTCTTTTTTTAATATGTTAAATTATGTAAAGCAACTAATACATGCGTGAAAAATCGAGCTCTTGATCTGTTCCAAGCAAACGATCTACATTTTCTTCCATTACTAAACGACGCTTGCCATACATCATCCAAGTTGTAACGATCAATCCAAAAATCAATGGAATAATCGTTGTAGCCCAATCATTAAAATCACCTGTCCAAGTTGATGGTGAGTTCCAACCCCATTGAATATTTATCAAATAATCGTTAAAGAAGTGAACAATCATAATAAACCACAATTTACCAATGTAAAAGTAGGCAGCAACCCACATCATCGCATCAGTAACTGCCAAAACTTGCGAGATTGTGGCTGCAACCGTTTGCCCATTCCATCCAATGTTAGAAAAATGGGGCAAAGCAAATAATAAAGTTGAACCATAGACAGCGATAGGAATACGCCATTTTTTCAAATTTCTGGAAGCGATTAGCAAAATCATAATGTTGATATAGCGTTCTGCTTCTTCAAGAACTCCTGGTTCCAACGAAGAAGTAAAACTGGGTACATTGATATATTTACTGTGAATGTCAACAATATAAGAAAATAAAATCGAGAAGATGTTATTGCCATTGCCACCAAAAGTATTCCACGCAACATTTATTACTAAAAGTAGAATTAACACGGAATAAACGACCCAGCTAAAATTAGCACTTGGTTGAAATTTCAAATTTGGATTAAACCGGAATCCCCAGCTGCGAACCAAAAAGCAAACCAGAATCAGTAATGCAAAGGCAGAAACAACGCCTTGGTTATTTATAGAATGCATTACCGGCAAGCTTTTGCTGATAAGCAGTACTTGATCGCTGCCATATTGCACATCAAGAAAGAGACCAAAAGCTATCAATCTTAAAAACCAATTTTTTATTTGACTAGCTGAGACCATCGCTACTGGCAATAGTAGAACCAACTAAACTAGCCATAAAAGCAGAATTATTAAAATCGATACTTGTGGGCATCAAATGCAGCAAATTGTTACCGGTAATTGCCCAGTATTCGCAAAACTGATCAGGCAGGATCAGCAAGTTTAACCAAATAGTTAAATAATACGTAGCTTTGTTTTTGCCTTGAAAATAATTTAAAACTAACAGCAAAAACAATTCTCCGGCAACCTAAAAATTATTCCTGCTAAAGGTTGCACCTTCATATAACTGAAATAAAATGGCATAAATTATCTAAATATTTAACAGCAACTGCCATCTAGACCGCCTCCAACTTAATATTTTCATTCTATCCCTCCTAAATATTTTCATTATACCTATTTGATAGCAAAAATAATACAAAATAATTAACTAAGGAGCGATTTGATAGAAAAAACAGTTTCTATATCTTACAATACAGGAGTAGAAGATAGATAAGATAATAGAGGTAACGATGATGAAATTCAATAAGAAAATTGCACTTGTTTCTGTTGCTGCATTAATGGGAATTGCCCCCGTGGCAACTATTGCAATCAACAATAACCAAGTTGTTACTGCTGCTACTTATAGTCAGCGGAAACTTAGCTTCAAACATAATTCTTATGTTTATAACAAAAAAGGACAAGGAGTATATAAATACAAAAAGCAAAATGCGTACTTTAAGAAAAATTCTAGCTTAAAGGCAGCTATTGTCACTAGCAATGCTAAGACCCACTACTACTTTTATGATAAAAAGGGCAGCAAAATCTACCTTAAAGTTTATACAATCAAAGGCAAGAAATATTACAACATCGGCAGTGGTTGCTACATCAACATTAATAATCTTGATCTAGTAGATAATTCAACCATTCTTACTGATCAAAATGTAAAGGTTAGAATCGATAAGACCGTTCATACCAACAACGCTGATGGTACTTTTAATAATGAAACCCTGAAGAAGGGAACAGTCATCACTGCAGATGGATTCGGTGCTATTCCGGGTGGTGAATGGATTGATTCAGGCGTACCACAAGAATATTACCGGATTGCTGGTACGAAGAATACTTATGTTTCTGCCGAATACACTACATTATTAAGTTCGGTTCAAAATGGCAACGAATTCGATGATTTATATGGTACCGCTGCTGAAGTGAATGGTACTGCTACATCAATTTATAACATTGATGGAAAGAATATGTATCCTGGCTACACGACTTCTAAGCACGAAACTTTCGCTGTTGATGCCGCAATATATCTTTGGGTACCAAGTGAACAAAAAGCAGAATTATTCTACTCAATCAACACTACTCCGATTGCTGTTTATGATAGCAAGCACCAACAAAAATTTGAGAGACCAAGTGAGCCTGTTTTTGTTAAAGCTTCAGCAACGATAATTTCTCAGGGAGTAACGCCAACTCCTATCAACACTGCTTCTGAAGCTGAGCAGGATGCTGAACCTGCAAGCACAAGTCAGCAAAGTGCTTTAAATGAAGAATTATCAAAAGCTGACACTGTTAAAAAGAGTTTGAAATACACCAATGCAAGCAAGACTAACCGTGATACCTATGATAAGGCCATCAGTAAAGGCAAAACTCTTGCCGATTCAAAGACTGCAACTGGTACACAAGCAATTCTAGAAACAGCATTAATCAAACAAGCGGAAAATAATTTGAATGGTGCCAAAATCAAGGTTGCTTATCCAAACTTCTTAACCGATTATGATAAAGTTAAAATTCGCAATGCGGCAATTTCTGCAACAGGTTCTAACTCTATCCAGTGGGCAAATCATGATCGTGAATTGTGGCAAATGGAGTATGGCAAAAACGATCAAGTAAGTTACAAGAAGCTTGATCTTAATGATTACATTCAAGCCGATACCCCTGAGATTAAGAATAAGAAGGGTTATGATTCTTCTGCAACTCCTGCTTCAATTGAAAAAGATTTAACTTTAGCTAAGTATGCCAAAATGCTTGATTATGATATGCGAAAGAGTGCTTTAGTAGCCAAAAAGAATACCTATATTTATCAAAGCTCAACAAAGGTAGGCTTAGGTTCTAACTTCAACGTCAACAAGATCAGTTTGAAAAATACTGGTCGTACAATCAAGAAGGGCAACAATATTGGCTATTACACTACTTTGGTTGTAAAAATTAAAGGCCAATACTACTTCATGATTCAAGAAAAGAGTACATACTTCATTAAAGCAAGTGACGTTAAGCTTGATAATTTCAGCACTAGCGCAACTTACAAGAAGTATCAAAACATGATTGATAATTTGATGGGCCCAACTCAATTGATTGACTTTGAAATTTCAGTTCAAGCCAAGAAGAATACTACAATTTACAACACTGATGAATACAAAGAATTAACTCCAAGCAAGCAGATCTTAAAGAAGGGTAAATATGACTTCTTTGTTGATCCATATGTTGTAAAATACAATGGTGCATATTACTTCACTGGTGGTGAAGAGTTTAACGATGACTATGATCCTGAAGGTGCAATTAGAGCAGCAGATGTAGCTAAAGTGGTCAAGGGTCAAGTATTTGAATAGAATAAAAACCGGTTAGCTTAGCTAACCGGTTTTTATTTGCTTTTTTGATAAAGGTGATTTGCTTCCCAGATAGCAAGAAAAGCAATCAGACCATAAATTGCGGCGAAGTAGCCTGAATTATTGATCGAAGTAATACCAGCAATTACGGAATCAGTAACGGATCCCAGTGAAATACCGATATTTGCAAAAATAGAATTCAATGGGGAAGCTAAATCAACGGAAGCGGGATACTTATCTTGCGCAATATCCAAAAACATAATTTGCGTGGTTGCGCCATAACTTGAATAAAAGACACAGAGAATTGAAATGACGACAATACCAATCCATGGGAAATGAAGCGTGAAACCCAAAAGCAAAGATACGACTACAAATAAAACCGCGAAAATTATTCTCTTGTCTCCCAAGATGGCAAATAGTTTTTGCAGGTTGCTGCGGGTTTGTGGCGTATTTATGGGAACAATCAATAGTAATGAAACTAAAGAAATAATTGTCAAAATTGAAATAACGCCAAAACTTACATGCCAATTAGAGATCCGAGCCAGCATAGTACCAATAGGCAGGCCAACAACTGATGCGATGCTGAAATCCAGCAAAGACCCAGGAGAGCAAGCCAGCTCGTTTATCCATTGGTGCGATGTAATTTGCGAGTACTAGGACGAGTGTAATAATTGCTCCAGCCGTACATGCCGTTAGAATTCTTGAGCAAAACAATGACCAATAGTTGGTAGTCAAGGCTGTCCAAGTATTTCCAATTTTGAAAAAAGCTAAATATATAATATATTATATTAAAATAACGAATGTAATAGTATTTTTCATTCAAATATAGGGCAGAAATGCCTTAATAACAAAGGTTATTCAATTTAGGATATACGCATATAGTAATAAGTGCAGCAAAGCAGACAGGTAATTGCTAATTTGTTTATTAGGGAAAAGAAATAGAATGGCATGTTATTTCAAAATTTTTATAATGAACAGCATTTAGCAAGTATGTATATATGATTTAGACTAGTATTTTTATAATCTCTAACAAATGTCGTTATAAAAACATTTTTGATTTAAGTGATTACTTTAATCATATTTATTTGTATTATACAAATAGACTTCGGAAGAAAAGTATTTTCTTGGTTTTTATTTAAGATTTTCTCTGATTTAAATTTTTAATCAGCATATTTAAGTCTAAATGAGAATATATTTTTTGGCATAAATCACTCAATCTGCATTTATGGTGTTCAAACTGTATTTATGGTGTTCAAATATACATTTAAATAAATGAATTCACCAAACTCAGAAAATCTATAATACTATCAGCAAGGAATTGAATAGATTATTTTTGATTCAATATAGATAAAAACAAAACTTATAATTTATATTCTTATCAAACAACTAAACAAATGGCTGCAATAATTATCTCAACATGCAGCTTGCCTCTACAATACATGTATAACATGTTTGATTAAAACAGAAATTTTAAACATAAAAAGATATGAGGTAAATACCTGCCTTTTCAAATAAAAAACTCTGATAACCATCACAGTTATCAGAGTAAAAATAGAATATTTATTTTTAATTAAACAGATTAACAATTATGGACGACGATCAGATCTAATAAAAGGCGGATGAATCTCGTTGCTGACTAATAAGCCATATTTTTCAGGGCGACGATATGCGTTGCCTTGAACTTCAGATTCACGATAGGCTCTTAAGCGATCTAGGTCAATTTCACCGATAAAAATGCCTTCTTTAGAATTTGCTTCCAATATCTTCATATCTCTTGAAACAGCCTTGTCTGATTCTTCAGCATATGCAATACCATCAAAAATAGTCGAATGACCATTGCAATCTAAATTTCCACCAGCATAATTTGCTGTTGCAATTGCACACATATTCTCATAGGCACGCGCTCTAAACTGAGACAAGCGATTAATTTCCATTGGACAGGCATTTGGTACCAAAATAATTTCAGCACCTTGAAGCATCAAAATCCTATCACTTTCTGGAAATTCACGATTATAGCAAATCATGCAGCCTATCTTCACCTTTCCTACTTTGCTACTAATTTCACAAGTGCTAAATTTCTTGCCAGGATCTAGTTTGCACTCATCACCAAAATCACAGGTATGTACTTAGCTTCTTCTTGCAACTTTTGCTCATCCTGAAAGATATTGTAGCCAATACTCCACATTTCAGGAAAAAGTACAACATTAGCACCTTCTTCATGTGCTTTTTGACATGCTTTTATTCCTTTTTGAAGCTGCTTTTTTAAAGTTGATATTGGCAGTAGCTGCAGCAAGGCAATCTTTAGTTTCATTTATCTTTATTACTCCATGAATTGCTTAAAGTTAAAGCCATATTCGCCGCCCCAAATATAGTTAGGGTTGTAATTTGCAACACGATCCACTCCTGGATACTCACCGGCATCGCCCCAGTAAATATATTGATCCTTACCAGAGATCTTAAAGTATAATTGTGGATCACTTAAGCTGTTGTCATAAACTGTCTTGATCAACTTAACCTTTTGTTTCGGCGGCAGATTAAAAGCCATTCACATTAGCAATTACTGGTATAACAGCTAAAACTAAAGCAACAGAACAGACTGTAATTTTTTCAACTTCATTGTTTTTTACCTCTATATAAAAATAAGTTCATCATCATTATATCGTCCTAAATGTAAACCGCTTTCTTATGTGCTTGTTTTTTCTTTAGCTTTCTTTTAACAAAAGAAAGCTAAGGTTATTTTGATTTAGTAACAACTTTTTATGTGCGATCATTACTTTACAATCGACCATATGTTCGTTATAATATCATATGTATCATACAAATTCGGAGATGAAAAGAAATGGATTCAAAACAATACGCTCGTTTGATAGACAAGGAACTACAGGACTTACCTACTTATGTTTTTTACTATACCCAGCAGCCTAACCTAGCTGTTACTACTGTCTATCAATATTTGACTGAATTCAGAAGGTTTTTTGACTGGTTAAGGGAAACGCCAGCAGACTTTGAACATCCTGATCAAGGTACAATCAGCAATGCAAAAAGCAACAAGGATATTGAACTTTCTACACTCGAGCACTTGCAAGCCTCTCAAATTCAAATGTTTTTAAAGGAGCTCAGTTTCAGACAAAATAAGCAGTCTACTCGTGATAGTAAAAAGACGATCAATCGAACAATTAATGCTCTTCGTTCCCTCTTCCATTACCTCACTGTTACAGCTGATTTAAATAATGGTGAGCCCTATTTTTACAGAAACGTTATGCTTAAAGTTCCTTTGGTAAAAGGATCTAAAGAATCTATCTCTTACCGGAATGCAAAATTTTCACCGATGCTTTATACGGGTGAAAAAAAGCATGAATGGCTTGACTTCATTTCCAATCAATATGAACACACCTTGAGCAGCAGAGCACGCTCTTCTTTCCTATTTAACAAAGAAAGAGATTTGGCCGTTATTGCCATGTTGCTTGGTTCAGGAATTCGTGTTTCAGAATTGGCCCGTTTAAATTTGAAAGACCTGAATTTACGAGATCGCAGTATTCTTGTTATTCGAAAAGGCAATAAAAAAGATGCACCGCTAATTGCTGATTGGGCAATGCCATACATCAAATCCTATCTGGATATTCGAGAAAAAAGATACCAACCTGCTAAAAATGAACAGGCATTATTCCTTACCAAATATGCTGGTCATGCTAAAAGAATTGCAACCAACACCGTTGAACGTTTCGTTGGCAAATATTCTGAAGCTTTTCCTGATGGCAACAGAACAACTCCTCACAAACTGCGGCACTCTCTTGGAACTGAACTATATGATGAAAGCAAAGATGTCATGGTTGTCGCTTCACAGCTTGGACATACAGGAATTTCTGCAACCGACCAATACATTCAGCAATCACAAGTCGATAAGCAAAGAAAAGAATTAAACAAAACGGATTAATGATAATAAACTTTCTTTTAACTATGCAAATAATATCTTTTGTATGTTACAATAGGCTTTGAAATAAATTGTCAATTGCTCCTCTTCTAGACGGTAAATCCGCCAGAAATCTGCTTGGTTACAATTCTCATTAATTAATCGATGGTAATATTCAGTCATTTTTTGATTAATAGGCTTTCTGAGATTGTACGGTATATCCGTAGGATCAGGTGCGACCTTAATAAAAAATATTCAATTATTATTTATTTATGGATTTCTTTTATCTGCTAGTTTAGCTGGTGGGAACTGCAATTCGAAAATAATTAATAGTTCAAATGATTATCTGCAATCGATTGGTTAAATTCTTCTCAAAAATAGTTTTGCCACTGCATAAGGATTCAGAGTATCAACCGCTTTGAATCCTTTTTTGATATCGCTAACAATCATTTTCCACCTTGTAAACCGCTTACATTATAAGGATAATAAACTTATCAAAAATTATTTTTGGAGGAATTAAAATGACACCATGGTGGAAAAAAGCAGTTGTTTATCAAGTCTACCCTAAGTCTTTTCAAGACAGCAATGGTGATGGAATTGGTGATTTAAAGGGAATTACTTCACGTTTAGATTATCTGGAGAAATTAGGAATCGATGCCATTTGGCTTTCCCCTGTTTATCAATCACCGCAAGTAGACAATGGTTATGATATCTCTGATTACGAAGCCATTGATCCACAATATGGCACAATGGCTGATATGGATGAATTGCTGGCAAAGGCTAAAGAACATCACATTAAGATCGTTATGGATTTAGTAGTTAACCATACTTCAGATCAACATAAATGGTTCATTGAAGCACGCAAGAGCAAAAATAATCCATATCGTGATTACTATATCTGGCGCGATCCCGTAGATGGACACGAGCCAAATGATTTAAAATCAGCCTTTTCTGGTTCTGCTTGGAAATTTGACGAAGCAACCGGTCAATATTACCTGCACTTCTTTGCGGATCAGCAGCCTGATCTGAATTGGCAAAATCCAGAATTAAGAGACAAAATTTACGACATGATGAATTTCTGGATCGATAAAGGTATTGGCGGTTTTCGGATGGATGTGATCGAATTAATCGGTAAAGAGCCTGACAAGAAAATTCGCGAAAATGGTCCAATGCTTCATCCATATTTGCAAGAAATGAATAAGAAGACATTTGGCGGCAAAAACTTAATGACAGTTGGCGAAACATGGAATGCTACGCCAAAGATTGCAGAAGAATACTCTGATCCTGCTCGTCATGAACTGTCAATGGTCTTCCAATTTGAAAACCAATCATTGGATCAGCAAGAAAATAAAGAAAAATGGGATTTGAAAAAACTCGATCTGAAGCAATTAAAAGATGTTTTAGTAAAATGGCAAACGCAAGTTGATTTCAACCATGCATGGAACAGTTTATTCTGGGAAAATCATGATATCCCACGGGTAATTTCTCGCTGGGGAAATGACCAAGAATACCGCGTACAGTCTGCCAAAATGTTTGCCATTGTTCTTCATCTGATGCATGGCACGCCGTATATCTACAATGGTGAAGAAATCGGTATGACCAACTGTCCTGTTAAAGATATTAGCGAAATTGGAGACATTGAAAGCATTAATATGTACAATGAGCGATTAGCTCAAGGATACACGAAAGCCGATTTGATTCACGCAATTAATGTTAAGGGACGTGATAATGCCCGTCGTCCAATGCAATGGAATGACCAGCCAAATGCTGGTTTTACTAAAGGTAAACCTTGGCTTGCACTTAATCCCAACTATAAGAAAATCAATGTTGAAGCAGCTTTAGCAGATCCAGATTCAATTTTCTACACTTACCAAAAACTAATAAAATTACGGCACGAAAATGATCTTGTTGTAAATGGCGATTTTGAATTAATGCCAAAAACCAGTGACTCTGTTTTAGCATACTATCGTAAACTGAATGGTCAAAGATGGTTGGTGGTTGCTAACCTTTCCGGCAATGAAGAAAGTTTCTCAACAAAAGACCAAGTCAAAGAAAACATCATTGAAAATTATGATAAACACCAACAGCTCCAAGATTTAACACTTAAACCATACGAAGCATTTGCCGTAAAAGTTCAATAAAACAAAAAAGTCGCAGTTCAATGAACTGCGACTTTTTCATTCATTCAAATAACGATTATTCTCCTGGCTTGTAGTCCTTATCAATGATCAAAACTGGCTTAATAGTTTCACCAATTACTGAAGCATGGTTAGCTTCATTAATGTCTTCGAAATCATAGAACTTTTCAGTCTTTTGATAATCAAACATGCCCAACTTGTTAAATTTAAGCAAACGTGGGACATCAATTTGTGGAATAGCATCACCCATATTAACACCGATAATCTTGCGATCACTAGTGCAAAGGTCATTCCAGGTTGAGAATTCAAGGTTGTGTGGTGTTACGGCAATAGCAGCTTCTGTACCACCTTGTGCTAAAGCATCAATGGCTTGCTTCATAACTGCTGGCAAACCAGTCGTATCAACAGTGTAGTCAACGCCGTAGCCATCGGTCAATTCTTGAATCTTCTTAACTGGGTCTTCTTCCTTAGAATTAATTGCGTCTGTGGCACCTAATTCTTTGGCAAGTTTCAAACGTGATGGAACAATATCAACAGCAATAACTTTCGTACAACCGGAGATCTTACCGGCCATCATTGCTGCCAAGCCAACTGCACCAGTACCAAAGACAGCAATGGTTTGACCTGGACGTGGCTTCAAAGTGTTAAAGACAGTACCTGAACCTGTGATATAGCCACAGCCTAAAGGACCAGCTTTACGCAAATCGACATCTTTATCTACCTTGACACAGTTACGTTCATTAGTAACGGTAGTTGTCGTGAATGATGATTGGTTAAACATGTCTGAAATATGCTTGCCATTTTCTTGGAAATGATCGTCACCATCAAAACGAGTACCAGAAAGGTTGTATTTAGCATAATTACGACATTGAGTTGGAATACCTTGCAAACATTTATCACATAAACCATCTGCATAGAAGGCCATAACTACGTGGTCGCCAGGCTTTAAGTTTTGAACTTCAGAACCTACTTTTTCAATAATACCTGCACCTTCGTGGCCTAAAATAACTGGATAGCCAAGTGAAGCATCGCCTTTACGAATAGCTTCATCTGAGTGACAGATACCACTTGCTACCATATGAACTTGAACATCAGTTGGACCTACTTCGTGTAAATCGATATCATCCTTAATAACAAATGGATCGCCCATTTTTTCAACAACAGCTGCTTTTATCTTCATAATTTTGCCTCTTTTTAATAATCAAAAACTTGTTTTTCACTCATTTCACTTTTAATTCTATGCATAAAAAGAAGCGCTTACAATATCAATTGAATGATATTTTAGTATCATTTTTTAAGACTCCTTATAATTTTGGTGCTATAATTAGTGATAGTAAAGTATTTCACAAAATAGTTGATTAAATAGAAAAAAAGTTTAAAAATGATTGATAAAAGCGTAATGCAACAATTGTTATCTTTTTCACCAATTGAAAATAAACAGTATCAAAATAAACATTTTTATCCTGATTTAGCCAATAAGTATTTAAACAAGAATCAACAAGTTCTGGTTATTAACCATAAGCTGCTCAGTCATCGTCCAGTTTATATCAGCAAGCACAATCGTTTTGCTCCCTATCCGCTTCATCAGCATAATTTTGTGGAAATCAACTACATGCTTCGAGGCAAGTGCCAGCAAATTATCAATGGAATCAAAATCAATTTGCTTCAAGGCGATCTTTTGCTGATGGATAAAGATTGTCAGCATCAGATTGGGCGCTTAAATAAGAGCGATCTTTTGATCAATTTAGTCTTTAATAATCAAAATATCAGTTTCAATTTTCTAAATCAGCTGAATATGCGCAAAAAAGACAGTCTGGTATATGAATTTTTGCTAAATATATCGCTCAAAAAACATAATCAGCAATCATTTATTATCTTTCCGAATAATGCCGATATTACGCAAACAATGGATGATTTGATCAATGAATATTATTTGCATCGAACTTACAGCACTGCCATTATCAAAAATTATTTCGATATTCTGCTAGCTAAAATAATTCGCTACTATCCTATGCCTGACGTATCGCAGATTGATCGCCAGCATTATCAAAGCGAAAAGCAGCTAATCAATATTTTGCATGATATTTCAAAGAATTATCAAACAATCACTTTAACGAAATTAGCACAAAAATATAATTATAGTAGCAGTTACCTCAGCAATTTAATTAAGGAAAAAACCGGCAGCAATTTCGCTCAATTAAAAGTTCAAAGCAAGTTAGCAGCTGCAGCTAGTTTATTAAGCACGACAAGCTACCCTATCAGTCAAATTTGCGAGATGGTCGGAGAAAAGAATAAAACTTCTTTTTATCATCAATTCCAAAAACACTATCACTGTCTGCCAGCTGAGTACCGTAGACAAAAACAGTATATTTAGGCGCGCAGTTTATTTAACCAGTCTTGATAGATCAATTCGCTGGATGATCGCCAATTATAATTAATTTTTTTGTGGCTACTATCCAAGAAATAGTTTTCAGGCGTTTGAATTTTCAATCCCTTTGCTAAATCACGATGATATTCTTTTTCAAGAGTTAAACGATCATATTCTGGATGTCCCATAATATAAGTACTTTTAAATGCAGAAGAATATAACAAAATGGGCTAATTTGACTGTTCTTAGCCAAAACATGCAGATCTTTAGCTGCTTTTGCTTTTTCTTGCATTGGCTTGCGTTTTTTTTATCAGGCAGAACTTTGTTCAGATGAGAGACAGCCGCCGGAGTAATTGGTGAAGCGAATTCTTTTCCAAAAAATTCCTTTGTTAAGTCTGGTTGAATTGAATCGATCAAACGCATTTCTACTAAAATGCTGTCCAGATATGCACGATTATGCACGTTTGCATCGTCAGCTTTACCATCAGTGACGGAAATCATGCCTTTAGGACCTGACCATGGGCTTTTCACCCCTTCATTCTGTTTTTCGGTTAAAGACGCACCGGTTACAGCATCATTTTTCTAACTCATGAAATTCCTCTTTTCTTATATCTTTTTAGTCCGCAAAAACTGAGCAAAAATCAAAGCAACAATTAAAATAGCAAAACAAGACATAAATCCTACTTGAATGCCTTGGGCGGAAATTCCAACATGGAAGTATTGATCTGCCAAATTGACCATTGCTACAACAAAGGCCATCCCAAAACTGGCAGCTACCATTCTCGTCGTGTTGTACATGGCTACCGCATCCGGCAGCAAATTTCTCTTCGTAACAGCTAAGGCTTGCGTTTGCAGCGGAATCAGTAGCATAACAATGCCGAACTGCCGCATCCATTGCCAAAAAGCCGCAAAGACTACATTCGTATGAACTCCTACGAAAGCCTGCATCGCCGTGCCAAATAAATCAACGATTAAACCATAGGTTACCATATAGCGCACGGGATACTTATCAAACAATTTTCCAGAAATTGGAGACAGTATTCCAGTTGAAATGGCACCAGGCAAAATGACTAAACCTGTAACAAATGCACTCTGATGCATAACATCTTGAACCAGCAGCGGTATCAAAATCGTATTGCCATACATTGTCGAAACAAGCAAACAGTTGACAATCGTTGCAATCTTAAACTGCTTGTTTTTAAACACTTTAAGATTGACGAAAGGATGCTGGCTCGACCATTGACTTTTGACAAAGATTATCAAAAAAACGAGTCCAATAATAAATGATCCTAAAACGCTAAAGCTAAGCAGTTTGCTTGTTCCAAAATTTGAAAAACTGTCCAGCAAAAACCACAAGCTTAGTGAACAAGTAATCAAGCCCAAATAATTAAATTGCAGCCGTTCCTTTTTGGCAACATTAGGCATAAGAAAAACAGATAAGATCAGGGTTAACAAAGTGAATGGCAAAATCAAAATAAACAGATAGTGCCAGCTCAAATTGTCTAATATTAAGCCAGCCACGGAAGGACCGATGATCGGTGAAAAATTAAAGGCAAGACCGACCAGACCCATTATTTTGCCTTGCTCGCCTTTTTTAGCATAAAGCATTGCCATCACATTTACTAACGGCATCATGATTCCTGTTCCCATCGCTTGGATCATGCGACCAACTACTAAAAAGGCAAAGCTATTGGCAAAAGCACCAAAAATTGTCCCAATGCCAAAAAGGCAAGTGAAACTGATAAACAGCCACTTGTAGGAATATTTTTTAATCAAATAGGCACTGACAGGAATCATAATGGCATTCACTAGCAAATATCCATTGCTTACCCACTGCGCCTGACTTGAGGTAATTCCAAAATCTTTCATGAAAACCGGCAGAGCTAGGTTGGTCATTGTTGAACACATGACACCAAAGAAAGTACCAATAATCATGATAGTTAAGACAAAACTATTTTTGCGTGACATTATTTCTTCTCATATTACTATTTTCATCATTCTTTATATTTATCTTGCCACAAAATAGAAAGAAAAGCACTAAGATAGTAGAGAATATCTTAGTGCTTATTAACCTTATTCAAAAACGATAATACGATATAGAGTGTAAAGTCATTATTAGAAAATATAGGATAAACCATATTCCTTATTAAAGGATCTAAAGTTTAAGAATGTTATTTCTTTCGGTTGTTGATTATTGCGTTTCAATAAAAGAAATAATTACAGTACTTTTATCGCCAAATGGGAACATGAAATTTAACAAAAATACGTGAAATTTCCACTCTTGAAACTAAAAGGCGACTGAATTTTCTTTTTAAAAATGGTTATTTAGACATTGAAAAGAAAGCTGAAATTCCTGCTACTTTTATTATCAATATTTATGCTGATATCGTTGTTAAAACAATTATTACTTAGCTTAAATCTGACGCCAGCCTCTCGCCTCATCAAGTTAGGCATATTCTTGGTGAGATTCAAATAAAGTCACCAGTGGAACTGCTTATGCTTTTAAAACGAGAACAAGACAATTAAAAAATGACTGAGTCCAAAACTCAGCCATTTTTCTTACATATTATTTCTTCTTATCCTGCAAATATTCATAAAGAAGTCCATCACGCAAACCATGATTTGAAAAGACAACTTCACTAACTTGCAAATTGCGCAAAGCCAAACTTATCGGAATCAGCCCTCCAACAATTACATCTGCCCGATTCTTGGCCAAACCAGGAATTTGCATTCTTTCTTCCCGACTCATCTCAACCAAGCGATCAAATAAATCAAAAATATACTGCGGTGGCAAATGCATCCCATGGATATCAGGAACTTCATCAATTTCATTGCTCAATTCGCGACGATGAATTTTAGCGATCGTTCGATTGCTGCCGCCTAAAGCAATAAGCGGCAAATTATGAACATTGCAAAGCCAGCGAACTGTCGACATCATTTTTCCCGCAGCATTCATTGCCTGGTAAAGGTCGGCTGCAGAAATCTTGTCTGTTAAATTGTATGTTTGCGATAGCAGAACCGCGCCAATAGGGATGCTGACTCGTTCACAACACTGACCGTTTTGCACCCAAACCAATTCTGTTGATGCACCACCAGTGTCCATCATGATGCAGTTTCTAACCGGCAAAGTATTGACCACTCCGAGATAATCAAGATAGGCTTCAGTCTCTCCAGAAATGACATTAAGTTTAATGCCAACTTCTTTTTCGACCATGTCCAAAAACTCTTTTTGATTCTTGGCCTGCCTTACTGCGGCGGTTGCCACGGCCTTAACTACAAGATGATCCAAATTTTCATATTTTTCTTTAAAACTATTCAAAGCCTTAACAGTCCGTTTCATCGGGTCTGGTTTAAGCGTCTTTTCCTTACCCATATTTTCCGAAAGACGGACGTATTCTCGATAATAACCTTTGACGGTGTAACTGCCGTAATCATCAATTTCTGAAATTTGCATCCGAACAGAATTTGAACCCAGGTCAATGACAACTAAATTAGTCATCTCTTCATCCCCTTTGTTTCATCCTTTTTGTTTATCTTGCCACAAAATGGATGATTAGCAAACAATTTTGAAGTTTTTACTATTCATCTTTTTGATCGCCTAATGTTAATTCATTGTCTTCCTTGCGCATTACCTTGAAGGCTTCTGGCTTTCTTGCCATTTCCTTGCGCTTTTCTTTTAAAACCCGATTTTTCTCCACTGCTTCATTAATAAAGTACTCTTGTGAGTTGACAGCTTCTTTTCCGCGAAGATCAATCATTGAATAGCTCTGATCATGCAAGACTCTGGCCTTGACATTGTTTTGCCACATCTTGTCATAAATTGCGATGGCTCTTGCTTTCAAATCTGGCTGCAAAATTGGGAATAAAGTCTCGACTCTTCTATTCAAATTGCGTTTCATCATATCCGCGCTTGAAAGGAAAATTTCGTCATTACCATCATTATAGAAATAGTAAATTCGACTGTGTTCAAGAAAACGGCCAACGATTGAGTGCACTTCGATATTGTCACTGATTCCTGGAAGATCAGTTCTTAAACAGCAAATGCCTCTAACAATCAAATGAATAATCACGCCAGCATGGGAAGCTTCATACAATTTGGCAATTATTTCAGGATCAGACAGCGAATTCATTTTCATATGAATCTCTGAATGTCGACCTGCCTTTGCAATTTCTATCTCACGATCGATCTTTTGGTTAATAAACTCGCGAATGTGTTCCGGTGAAATCCGCAACTGTCTAAAGTAAGGCGGACGTGAATACCCAGAAAGCATATTGAACAAATTGGTGGCATCGATGCCTAATTCACGCTGACAGGTAAACAGACCCATATCAGTGTAAAAATGCGCCGTAACATCATTATAATTACCAGTTCCCAGGTGCAAGTAACGCCGAATGCCATCCTCATCCCTGCGAATAACCAAAGTGATTTTGGTATGAGTCTTTAAGCCTTTTAGACCATAAATAACGTGGCAGCCCATCTGCTCCAAGGTTATTGCCCAGTGCACATTGTTCTGCTCATCAAAACGCGCTTTAACTTCAACCAAAACCGTGACCTGTTTACCAGCTTGTGCAGCCTCGCCTAAATATTTAATAATTGGCGAATTGCCAGACACCCGATACAAGGTCATTTTAATCGCTAAAACTTTGTCATCATGTGCTGCTTTTTTGATAAAGTTTAGAACCGCATCAAAAGAATCATATGGATGCTGCACCAAATAATCCTGCTTGCGAATGTTGGCAAAAATATCGCTGCTTAAATCCAAGGCTGGGTCAACATAGGCTTTAAATGGCTTATAGCGTAATTCATCATGGTCCTTGACAGCACCATACAGCTTTTTCAAAAAGGTCAAATCAATTGGACCTGAAATCTCATAAACTTCTTCTTTGTCAACATCTAATTTCTTAAACAAGCGGCGACGCAGTTTTTCACTCATGCCCTTTTCGATTTCCAAGCGAACAACCTTGCCATGTTCACGATCTTTCAGTTGCTTCTGTACGCTGAGCAAAAAATCGGAGGTATCTCGTTCGGCAACATCCAAATCCATATCTCTTGTGGCTCTAAAGCAAGTTGACTCCTTAACCTCATAGCCGTCAAAAAGCTTGCCAATAAATTCCTTAATAATATTTTCCAGCAAAATAAAGCTATTATCCGAATCTGGCAGTTTTACCAAACGTTTAAAAATATTTGGCACCCTTACCGTAGCATAATCATGTTCGTTTTTTTCTTCATCCTTAAGATGTACCGCGATATTCAATGAATCGTTGAAAATAAATGGAAATGGCCGGTCAGCGTCATCTGCCATGGGAGTCAATACAGGATACAATTCATCATCAAAATAGCGCCGAATAAATTCATACTGCTGCTCATTCAAATCAGCAACGTCTTTAATATAGATATTGTTTTTTTCTAGAAGTGGCAAAAGCGAGCGCAAGTATGTCGAATAGCGTTTTTTAACGGTGAGCTGTTCCTTTTTGTTAATTGCTTTGAGCTGCTTTAAAGGCGTCATCCCTGAAGCATCAGTCTTTTTAATACCAGCAGCAATTAATTTGTGCAAGGAAGCAACCCGCACCATGAAAAATTCATCTACGTTGCTTTGAGTGATACCTAAAAAATTAATCCGTTCAAGCAAGGGATTATCTTTTGACCGGGCTTCTTCAAGGACTCGATCATTAAAGTCCATCCAGCTTAATTCACGATTGGTAAAATATTCAGCCTTACGATATGGTTTTGTTTTTTCTTCTTCATTAGCTAAAAATTCTTTGCTCATCGTCTATTCATACCTTCTTGCTTTAAACTAACCTTAATGCCAAACACGTCCTGAAATAATTGAGCTCGTTTGTTAAAAGACCAGCGCTCAAGAGTTATGTCAGCATTGGTTTTAGCCCGAACTATCAGCTGCTTATCCTTTTTAAGAGAAATCACGATTTTCTTGATTTTTTGCTTATGTGAAGCATCTAGTGCCGTAGCAAGGCGCAAGATTGCCGATAGTTTGGCTACCTCCAACTGAATCTGCGGATCAAGATGACGGTAGTGATGGCCTCCGATAAATGGTGAAGCTTGATCCTCTTTGACTGTTTGGTAGCAACAAATCTCACTGACTATTTCATTGTCCTGGTCGGAAAGACCAATAATATTATTAGCCTCAATGATTTCCGCGGACTGCTCATATCGTCTTACCTGGTTGACAAAACTGCCAATATCATCGATTTGAGCTGCAATTGCCAACAATTTACGGTCTTTTTCCGGCAACAAATGAACACGACGCAGCCGATCATAAAGATGCAGTGCAAATTTTTTAACGGCTTCAGAATGCTTTTGATCGACTAAATAGCGTTCAGCCATGTGCTGTGCGTAAGTCATGATAATATCATTGCCGTTTTCATCCTTGAGATACTGTTTTTGGTATTTTTCCTGCATCAACAATCCTGTAATCACAGACATATCCGTAATATAAAGTTCTGTAGGATTTAGCAGTTTTACGAATTTTTGAACAGAAACCAAGTTAGGCAGCATATGTTCCGCAACTGCAGGCTCAAGATGATAGCTTTGAATCAAAATATCCTGCGGCATCGTAATTGTTTTTTCATAAAAACTGTTGAAATCATCCCGGCTGATTCTCATTGCAGAATCGTTTTCATGCAAATAGTTATTGTTTAAGGCGTCAGCATGCTGAATAACCAAAGCGGCATTGGAATTAGCCTTGATTTGACGAGCAAGGTAATCAATTTTGACACCTAAATAATCGCTCATCACATCGATAGGATTATTCGGCGTCTCATTCGTAATTTCATTGATTTGATTAATTTCTCTTGGACCCAGCGGCAAGCTCCAAGTAGAAATAAACTTATTGTTTTCAAATAAGGAAAGACTGATCATTGCGCTTCCCAAACTGAGTAAATAGGTTGGCTTTTGTTTGAGCTGCATGTCTTGCATATCCTGCAGGCTTTTAATACCGCTTAAGACCTTGTCATAGACAATTTGACTACTGCTCAGCCATTCGATTTCGAAACCGGTCCGGGCTTTGATCTGATCAGCAATAAAGCTGGCTGAAGAATCATTGATTAGTTGTTTGTTGCCATAAAATTTGAAATCATCGATTTTATATTCGGCCAATTTTTGTTTGAAACCATCAAGGGCAGTACAGATTTTGGTCATATCTTGTTCGAAAACCTGAGCTTTGCTGCTGGCTTGAATAAACGACGGTGAATCTAGTTTTTCGACAACTGAAAAATCTTTTAAATCAACAATATTTAACTGGATTTTGTATGAAGACATATAAATGATGCCAAATAAGCTTTTTTTCATTTTCCTCACCTGCTTGATAGTGCTCTTCCTACCCATATTGTACCCTCATTTGTTGCTTATGATTCTATAAGAGAAGTGTTTTAATAAAAATATACTCATAGCTGAAATCTGTTCATTATTTTTGAATAAAACAAAAACAGGCGATCACATGATTTCCTGTCTCCATCAGATAAAATTTATTAATTCCAGCCTGGATTATATGAATGATCTCCCCAAGCACCATAACCTGCAGCACCTACTTGACCATCAGCCCAGCCTTTCTTGCCATCCAAAGTAACGGATACCCATTGATGACGAAACTGATTATGGTGTACATGTTTGCCATTCATGCCCATGTAATGAAGAACCATTTGAGTTGCATCAGTAGTACCAGCACATGAACAATAACCATTAATAAAGACACTATAAGCTTTGTTGTAGTATGGATGTTTCATCGAATAGCGATCAAGACCTGCAAAACAAGCAACATAGTAGGCGGCGATACCTGCTCGTTTACGATCAGTATCTCCTGCTTTTCGTCCAACAACTTTCGCTATAAGTTTAGCAATTCTTCTAGCCGAAGCTGTATGGTTGCCCCGTTTTGAACGAGAGTAGTGATAGATTTGACCATCACGACCAAAAATATATTTACGTATAACTTCTAATGTTGTTAAAGAACCATCTTTTTCAAAGTGATCGTAATGGTTTTAGCCTTTTTATTTAATTTAAAAGTAGCGGCACCCTTGTTATTGATCTTGTAATGACTATCAGTATCAAACAAAGTTTCTTTACCAAACTGCATAACGTCTTCATCAGTTTAATCTATGTTTAATATTTTGTCAACATATTTTTTAAATTAATTTTAACTTGAAACAAAATCAGTGCAATTTCACTTATTATAAGTTAGAATATAATCATAAAGTAATTATCAAAAAACAAGAGAGGAGAACATCTATGAAAAAATTAGATTCAACCAAATTAAGCAAGGAACAACAAGAATTTTTTGCAACTCACTTAGCTTACTTAGCTACTGTCAGCAAGGACGGTATTCCTCAAGTAGGTCCTAAGCAATCAATGAAGGTGAAGGATGAAACTCACCTTGAATATTTAGAGAAGACTCAACAACACGCTTTTGAAAACATTAAGAATGGTTCAAAAGTTGCCGTTGTAGTAGCTGATAAGCCAAGTCACACCAATGTTAGAATCATCGGTACACCTAAAGTCGGAGAAAAAGATGACAACGGTTGGTACCCAGTTGTTATTTCAATTGAAGAAATTGACGAATAATTAAAATATAAGTTGACAGTTTTAATTATTTCCTGTAATCTTCTAAAAAAAGAAATAAACACTACAGCAACGTATCTGATTTCTTTCATGTACGCGAATGGCGTCCTTTAAGCAATCTGCTTAGGGGCGCTTTTTTTATAGTGACCTCTAACAGAAGGGTGAATTATGTTAAATTCTAAATTATCTTTGCAAAAAACTTTACTGATCGCATCCATGATTTTTGGCGTCATTTTTGGTGCCGGGAACTTAATCTTCCCCATTCACTTAGGGCAATTAGCTGGAAGCAACTGGCTTTCTGCGAGTAGTGGCTTCTTAGTTTCAAGTGCGCTTTTGCCATTAATGGCCTTTTTGGCAATCAGTATTACTAAAACCAGTGGCGTTTATGAGCTGGCTAAGCCAATTGGTGCCGGCTATGCCCTGCTCTTTCTGATATTAGTGCACGCCACGCTAGGGCCATTTTTCGCTACACCTAGAACGGCAACCGTGCCTTTTTCCATTGGCATTGCTCCTAATTTGCCTAAAAGCATGCACGGTATCGGACTACTGATTTATTCCGCTATCTTCTTTGCTATCGTCTTTTTCTTCTCAATAAAAGAAGGAAAAATCACAGACCTCATTGGCAAGTTCTTAAATCCCATCTTTCTTCTTCTTCTCTTTGGCATTTTCCTGCTTGCTTTTATGAAACCGTTAGGTTCTGCACAATCTGCTGCAGCAACCACCGCATATCAAGGAAATTCTTTTGCGAATGGCTTTTTGCAAGGCTACAACACGATGGATGGACTAGGTGCCATTACTTTTGGCATCACGATTATCACCTCTGTCCGCAGCCTTGGAATCAAACGTGAAAAGGACGTTTCTATTGCTGCAGCCAAAAGTGGTGCAATCGGTGTGTTGGGAATTGCAATGATTTATATCTGCTTAATTTGGTTAGGAGCAAGTAGCCTGCATCATTTTAAACTGGCAGACAATGGCGGCACCACGCTAGCACAGATTGTTCATTATTATTTAGGACCTGCTGGTAATGCCTTGCTGGCTACTTTAACGACAATCACTTGTTTAACCACAGCGATGGGATTGATTGTGGCCTTTGCTCAGGATTTTCATAAGCATTTTCCAAAAATCTCATACAAGACTTTCTTAGCAGTCAATTGTTTAATATCTTTTGGTTTTGCCAATCTAGGATTAAACAACATAATCGATTGGTCAAAACCTGTCCTGATGCTGCTTTATCCTTTGGCTATTTCATTGATTATTATGGGAATTTTATCTCCGCTTTTTAAAAATGATCCGGTAGTCTACCGAATTACAACAGCGTTGACTTTTATTCCCGCAACTTTCGACATGATCAATGCCCTGCCAGATGTTTTACGCAATACTCAGCTGGCACAAGGGATGATTTCTTTTGCTCAGAAATCCTTCCCATTCTTTAATTTAGGCTTCGGCTGGCTTTGCTTTGCAATTGGTGGTTTTATCATTGCACTCTGCATTCACTTCACTAAGCGGAAGTTTTTTTACGCAACAATTGAAGAGTAGAAAATCCCCTCCCTTAAATAGGCTTTTATGGTAAGCTTATACCATTAAGGGAGGTTTTTATGTCTATTTTGATCATTATTGGAGCAATCGCTGTTGGATTAGTTACAGGAACGGTAACCAGTTTAATCGAGGCAAGCGGCGTCAGCATCGTTGTCCCAGCTTTAACGCTCTTTTTCGCAGTTAATTCACATTTTGCAATCGGAACTAGTTTATTAGTCGACGTTATCACAAGTTTAGTAGTAGCAATTTCCTACTTTAGACAAGCAACGTTCGCTTGCAAGCGAGTCTTTGGATTACCATTGGTTCAATTATTTGAGCTCAGATAGGTAGCCAGTGGGCCGGTATTATTTCGGATGAAAAACTAAACATTCTGTTTGCCATTATTTTGATCATTTCAGGAATTGCCACTTTGCGTCGAGGCAACAAGAGTTTTGATTCAAGCAAAGGCATTCATTTTAAGAGTAAAATTGCTCAGGGTACATTATTGCTTTTGATCGGGTTCTTGATCGGAATTATCAGTGGCTTGGTTGGTACTGGCGTGATTGGGGCAAAATTTACTAATGATGTCAGCAAAGAAAAATTAAACAAGATCGTCGCAGTAATCTTCATTTTGCTTGGTATTATGATGATTGCGATGAAATTTGTAAAATAATTTTGAAAAGCAAGGGCATTCTGCAAGAGCAGAATGCCTTTTTATTTATCATTTATAAATATAAGTATTAAAGCTTTTTTGATAATCATAATTAAACAAATGAAGTAGCGTCATTGCACACCAATCTGTCTCCTCATCTGCTTCAAAGAAAGTTTGATCATATTTTGAAAAGATACGTTTCAAGACTGACTGATAGAATACAGAACAAGTTTCTCTATCACTTGAAGCGACATACGCAATTTCATTCTTTTCAGTAAAAATCACATTATCAACTCGATCGTTTATATCTAAACTGTAAAAACCACTGTCCGTTGGAACGTTCTCAAGAAAAGTTTCGTAATCGGCTGTGTAAGGTGAAACTGGCCTTGAAATTTCAATATAGTGCTGATACAAAAGCTGACAGCATTTTTGATAAATCGAATCTTCACTTGAAAAATAAAGAATTGGATGATCTGATTGCAATTTATCCTTTAAATCAGTTTTAGTAAATTCTGGACAAAAGCAATGACGTTTACACTCAAAACCATTGCTAGTTAAATATTTGATCAATTCTGTTTCTGAAGATTCAATCATTACCTGCAAAGGCTTACCTTCAATTTCTTTAATTTTCTCAAAAGGTGAAAAATCAGGATAAGAAATAAGTTTAATTTTCAAATAAACACAAGTATTATGGAATTCATTTTGATATGTAGAAATCGTTCCTATTTGTTCTTGATTATATAAAATCTCATAAGTTTTCGAATCAGTTTTCTTAATGGAAAATGACATCATTTATCTCCAAATTTTTCTAAAACAGCAATGGTCGTCTTCGGACGGCTATTTTTTGTTAATGATATTATTGATGTTCGGAGCAATTAAACTCTCTTTTAATTTCATATCAACTGGTCTATATGTTTCATCGATACATTCATCCCAGTATTCATTATGCTTTTATCAATATAATTTTCTGATTCTTCTACAGGCTGACCATCTTCGCCTTGAATGGAATACCAATAGAAATACATATACCCGTCTTGGGCCTTTTCAGCAAAAACAGTTTCAACAAACATATTCTCTGCAGCCATCGTACCTATAGTATCTTCATGATGACTATTGAGAAAGTCCATCCATTCCTGAGCCTTTTCTAATTAAAATGTTAGCTCAAATTTTTAAGCCTGCACTGTAAGACTCTTCTCCCCAGCTACGTTTATCATAATTACAATGTTGGCCAAGAAGTCGGGTGTAAATAAAAGGCTCTTCATCCATTGTGGTGCCTCTTTTATCATTTCTTACCATTTTTAATCTTTCGATATATGGCAGTTATGATAGCTAATAAGTTAAAGCCAATTAAGAAAGGAATGCCTAATAACATCTCACTGTGCCAAAAATCTATTATTGCGTCGGCCTTATGAACACCAAAGATCATTGTCCCGAAACTATAATATGCTGAGTACAACGTGATGAGTAATAATCCAATTAAATTGATGGCAATTAAGCTTGTTAGCCATTTTGCCTTTTCCTTCATAGAGTCACCATTTACCCCTAGCTAAATTTTTAGATTCTTTAATTTTATTTTCATATTATACAGTACCTGCTATAATGACTGCAATATTAAACAGGAATTGATTTGGAAAAGACATAGGTGAGGAAAAGATCGATAATATATAAAAAAGTTGCTTACTTCTTATATTTTTTCTGCATTTTGATGTTAATAAACAATCCTAGCACAGTTACTCAAGTTTTTAAAAACTTCTATTTTTTGAAAATTCAGAATTCATTTTTTCTCCAACTTTTAAAAATTCCCACTTTTTTAAAAACTCAAAGTCATTAATTTTAAAAAAAGAAAATGCACCAAGATTTCATTTTTTTCTTAACTAAATGAACCACTTTGTGGCCGTGTCTTATGGCATTTTACAGTTTCTGCAAAAGGAATATCAAAATAATACGCGTCAATATTTTCGCCATACAAATGCTGAGTTTTTTTGAATAATGGCGTATACCATTCAGCGTTAAGAATCCTTTCTAAAATCGTAATTTCACAATTATTATGACCATATTCCAACAAATTTTCTAAAAGTGGTAAAGCACCAGTATCTTTTCCATCTTTAGCTCTAAGCATATCTCGACGTATCGTATCTTGTGAAATTAACAAATTATTTCTGGCTAATTTTTTGTGAATTTCACGAGCTAGCGTACTCTTTCCACTTCCAGAATTACCTCTGATAATAATTAATTTTTTCATATTGAGCCAACGTTCCATTTTTCTTTACATACTTGTCGGTCAAATTGAAAGTTATCACACCAATAACCAACCACAAAATTGCATTAAACATTGAACCTACAAAAAATTTTATCAAATCATTTATCTCTCGTTTTCTCGTCATCCCTAAGCATATAGTGAGAGAAAAATATGCTAAAAATGACAAAAGCAGCCACATAGCCAATAAGATAATCTTTCAATGTCGGCGGCCAGACAATATGATTAATATAATGCAATTGTATAAATTGTTGAATAATTGACAAAAGCACATCAAAAAGCGGCCAGAGTAAAGCAACAAAAAGTGATACCAACATACATAATCCTATAATCTTGATTTTTGCTTTCATCATGTCTCCCTTTCCCATAAGATGCTCTAATATTTTTAGCTTTTTATCAGTATATCAAAGGAATCGGCGACGATTCAATGTATGGTTACAACGAAGGCGATCATACCGATGAATTCAGTGGCAACTTCAGTTTGAGAGCTAGATTAGCCGAATAAATATTTTACATAAACAAACATAAAAGTCTTACTGCTGAAAATTGCAGTAAGACTTTTTTATTAGGTATTACTAATCCACAAACTCCTTTAAATCAATGACTTGATCGTATTTTTCTAATTCTTCAGGTTCATAATGGTGAATCACTTCAACAAAAGTGAGATCTGAATTCAGTAAGTAACGATGAATATCATCTGAGGTTTTCTTATCTAATGAAGCATTGATTTCATCCAGCAACAGAATCGATCGTTTAGCTAAAATTGCTCTTGCCAATTCAATTCTCGCAAGCTGACCGCCAGATAATTGATCTGCGTTGTCACCTAATGAATAAGCGAAGCCTTTTTCTTCAACTAATTCGCTCAAATCGAGGCTTGCGCAGACTTTTCTAACCTCTTCTTCTGAAATTTTTGCTCCCAAGGTTAGGTTGAACCATAAACTATCAGCAAAAATCACTGGAGCTTGGCTAGCGTAAGCAAAGATCTTATTAAAACTTCCTGCTTTTTGACTGACTCCATCAAGCATAATTTCTTTGGCATGGCCGTATTTGCCATACATTAAGAACTGCAATAAAGTTGACTTACCAACTCCAGAAGGCCCAATAATCGCTGTCTTAGTACCTTTTTGAATTTCAAAACTGATACCGTGTGCTAATTTTTGCTTTTTTCTGAACAAATCAAGGTCTTTCACACTCAACTTATTAGTAAAAATACTATTTTCTTGATCTTGCTTTTCAGACAATGATAAGTATTTCTTCGTCTTTTCAACGATTTTTTTAGTCGTTGCCAGTTTGTTACGATCCTCCAAAATAATTAAAATTGGATTTACAAAGGAATTGGCCAATTGAACGATGGCAAACAATGCACCCAAAGTAGTCATTCCTTTAACAGCCATATATATGCCAACTAAAAATGGTACCAAGAAAGTAACAACATTACTTAATAACTGAATCCAGGAATTAGTATCCAAATTGAGCAAATTCATTTTCCTTAAAGCTGCTTCAAGAGAAGTGATTGTTTGCGCATTCTTGGCTGCAGCACTTGCCTGGCCACCATACAATTTCAGTGTTTCACTTCCTGCCAAAAAATTTTTAGTTTGGTTAACGTATTTACCATTTGCTTCCGTCCATTTTTCTGAAGCTTTTTGAATTGCTTTTTGAGCAAAGCTTGAAGCAATCATTGGCACACAGGAAGAAACTAAAAACATAATGGTGATAACCCAGTTGACGGCTAAGGCATATCCTAAAGCCAGAACCATCCCAAAAAGCTGCATAATAATTTCAATTTGAGCATCGAAGCGATTAGTTTCAAGCAGCTTAAAATCATTCGTTAAAAAACCTAAACTACCACTATTTTGTTCATTGTCCTCTGCTAGCATCCCTTTAAAGATATTCATTCTTAAGTAAGTGTTGGTCTCTTTGATAGTACTTGTTTTTAACCGATTGAAAATTAGACCGGCAAGAAAAGTAATAATAAAACCGCTAATGACAATGATTAAAAATTCTTGCAAGTGAGAAAAGTTTCTTTGGGTGGCAATATTAGTTAAGGTTTGTACCATATATGCAAGTAATATTGCAGAGAAACTTGAAATAAATCCCATAAGAATCATTAAGATAAATTTGAAATGATTTGAGTATTTATAAAGCATAATTTTTCGCCCTTTTTAGATGTTGGAATAATTATGCCATGATCTTTTCAGCCAAAAGTGATATATTGCATATATGCAAATTAATTTTTGGAGGTACAAATGAAATCATTAGGTCCAAAATTCAAACGATTAAGAAAAGAACAAAATATTACGTTAACTGCTGCTGCAAAAGGTATTTGTTCAACTTCAAATTTATCCCGTTGGGAAAATGGCAAAATTCAAATCACCTTCGATAATGTGATGAAGTTAATTAATCGTATTCATTTTACTCCTAATGAATTCATTGGCAATTCTGAAGCCGATAATGATGAAACCTTACCAGCAGAAATACGACAGGTAATCGAAGACGAAGACACCGTTAAAATGGAAAAACTGATCGCCTATTATCTTGATCTTTACCATCAAAACAGAAAATTTTTTGACCTATTTTTAGCAGTTGTTCTATGCAATCAGTACTTACTAATTAACAACAAAAACTTATTGCCTTTTTCTGATAAAATGCGGCTTTATACTCACTTATCGCAAATTAAAGTTTGGAGTTCCTTCAACCTTTCATTCTTTGGCAACTGCGTTTTTATGATCAAATCTGATCGTGTTTTTGCTATTGCAATGCAAATTATCAATAATCAAGATTTAATTCCAAAGGACCCTACTTTTTATAATCTAATAACTATGATGGGAGTTTTAGCTGATGCAAGTATTTCGCTTATCTTTCGAAAAGATTTGAAAAGAGCAAAAAAACTTTTAAACGCTCTTGAGCAAATAAAACTGTCACAAGTATTTAGCTTCTTTAAAATGACTTTGAACTTTTTACAAGAGGTTGTACGATACATGGAAAATGGCGAAGAAGATGACATTTTAGAATTCATCCAAAAAACAGTTGATTTAGGAATGAATGACGCTGCCAATACCTTTATCGATGTATTTAAAAGGGCAAAAGAATTAAGGTAAATAAAAAGAGAAATTTCATATTTGTCTCAGATGCTTTACTATTAATACTTGGTACATTTGTCGTCAAGCTGATCAAATTCAAAAATTGGCGAAAAAAATAACTGCTTTAGCTCGGCAAAGCTGGCAGTTATTCAACAAATAATTTAAATTTTGGATAGCACCGCCTACGCGGCTCTACACTGAGAGGTTGACATCTGTATTGTCGACCTCTTTTTTATCTACTGATATTATAGCAAGTTATAAGCTAATCAACAAATTAATTAACTAGTGATGAAAGCCAAATTTAAGATCGGTTTTACAACAATTCTCTTAACAAACTCTTTCATATTAGTATCCAAGAGCTGTCTAAACCTTCTTACTTGGATATCTCTTGTTTTTAACCATTATCTTCTCGTATTTTAAATTGGCTTTGCTTACTACATCTATACATACCAACTCATCATAGTCAAAGTCTACTCATCAATGAAATGGTCAATATCAATTATCTTAATAGTAAAAAAATTTTTTCAGCTTTTATTACTAGGCCAAAAAAGGATTCACTATCTTCGTCTACAACTGTAATGATGCTGACTTCTATTCTTTTACCAAATGGATCTCGCGATCAAACAACTGCCGCATCCCTTCATTGAAGTTATGAGCAATAAAGACAATCGTTGCTTTACTCTTCACTAAATTCTTCAAAATATTCATGGTTGCGGTTTGATCGATCGCACTTGTTCCTTCATCAATCAGAATAATGTCGCTATTGTGAACCTTGGCTCTAGCAAGCACGATCTTTTGCCGCTGACCACCAGAAATATTTAACTTATCCAAATTTAATTTTTGCTGCAAACCTTTATTAAACTTATCGATATCCCCATCAAAGTTAACTTCTTTGACAGCAGCTTCAACTTTTCCATCCAATTTTTCATTAAACATTGTGATGTTGTCTTCAATTGAAGCCGGAAAGACAATCGGATCCTGCGGAATATAACCGATCTTGCCTAGATCAGGCTCAATTTCCTTGCCATTCTGATCTTCGAAAATCACTTTACCCTTGCTTGGTTTGAGTCCGCCCAAAATTAGTTTAAACAGAGTCGACTTGCCCGAACCCGAATCACCTGTCAACAGAATCTTTTCACCTTGATTAATAGTTAAATCAGGATAAGTCAATTTTTCACCATTCGGAAATTGCAGACACAAATCCTTAGTCTTAATGATGCTTGGAATTTCCAAATCAGTTTGCGCATGTGGTTGCACTTTAGCTGCCGATTCATCGATCTCATCAAGCAGCTTAGTCGTTCCCTTCATTGAACCGCGAGCTGACGTAATCCTATTAATACCAGAATTGAGATAAAACCTAAAGTTACCGACAATAACTAGAGTTCCGATTGTCAGTTGACCGTCTTTGATCAAAAATCCAGCTAGAACAAACAGAATTAAGCCAAAAATTGCAGATACAATCCCATTGAGAGCCTCTAATAACTTTTGATATGCCGTTTGTTTCACCGTTGCATCTTCAAGCTTTTTGGAAGCTGCTGATGAAACACTAAATAATTTAGCACCAGCAAAGAACTGTCTAATCTGGGCTAGGCCAGAAAGCCACTCATTTAAAGAATCAAGGTACACTTGGTTGCTATCAGAGATCACCTTGGTTGCCTTTTGCAGCGGCTTTTCAGTTAATTTTGGCAAAAGCAGAGAAACAGCCACCATTAACAAGATTGTAATTAGCAGCAGCCAATTCAAAATAATCAGATAAACGATAACGCCAACAACGAGCGTGGCACCATAAATACCCATTAAAAATGGCTCATAATAGTTGCCCATTACGATTTCCAAATCGTTGGTTAAACGGTTTTGCATTGCAGCAACTTTATGTTCTTTACCATCATGATAATAATGATCGACAATTTCAGCTCTAACTTGATTGCCGATTTCTTGCATTTGTTTATTTGATAAATAATTAAACCAAGCAAGAACTCCATATGAGATGAACATAAGCGTTAATGCAAGAAAGCTGATTAACCAGTAATTGCGCAGATTTTTAGTTAAAACAATATTTGCTTCCTGTTGGGCAACATAAATATTGACGATTGAAACAGCTGGCGTAAAGATCTGCAAAATGACAAGAAGAATAAATCTCTTAGGGTTAATTCGATATAATTCTTTTAAACTCATTTTTTATTCTCCTTTCCCTTAGCAGTTAATTTGATTTCTTGATCAAATTTTTCCTTTAAATCCGGTGTAAAGTTGTGAGCAATCATTAAAATGGTTTGATTTGTTTGAAGCAAGTTATCAATAATTTTCTCCGTTGCTTCTTGATCAATCGCACTGGTAACCTCGTCCATTAAAACAAAGGGCTGCTCATGAATTTCCGTTCTTGCCAAGACAACTTTTTGTCTTTGCCCGCCTGACAGATTTTCTGTTTTCAAATCAACTTGCGTATCAAGACCTGCAGGCATCTTAGCCAAATCAGGCTGCAATTGCACTGCCTGTGTTACCCGACCCAACTTGTCTGCGAGTTCTTCCTTAAACATGGTAATGTTGTCTTTGATCGAAACAGGAAAGACGATCGGATCTTGCGGCATGAAATTAAGTTCTGCTTTTTCATTTGGAATAATATTGCCAGATTGATCATAATAGGTGATCGTCCCTGTTTCAGGTTTTAATTCGCCTAAAAGTACTTTAAACAAGGTTGATTTACCCGTACCTGAATCACCGCTGAGCAAGACCTTCTGTCCTTTTTTAATTTCAAAATCCGGATAAGCAATTTCTTCGCCATGATCATATTTAACTTTTAGATTTTTAACTGAAAGACTAAAGACTGGGACTTTTTCAGCAGCATGATCGGCAAGCTTTTTTCTTAATTCGGCAGTTTGCGCACGCAAGGTCTTGGTTGATTTCACTTTTGTCAGTGAGTCAGTAATATCCCAGATCCCGGAAAAAATAGTAAATGCAAAACCGCTGGCAACGACAAAGTCACCAAAGGAAATTTTGCCGAAAATGAAGAGCAAGCCACCTGTAATTCCTAAACCAAATTGTGCCAAAGTGTTACCAATACCATTAATTAAATATGACCAACTGGTGATACCTTCGCTTTTAATTCCGGCTTCCGCATAGTTGCCACTCGCTTTTTTTAGTTGCCGTGAAAGCCGACCATAAGCACTATAACGTCGCAATTCCTGCAGTCCGCCAAGCCAATGCTCAATCGCAGCCAATAACTTTTGATGTTTTTGATTGACTTGATCCATTGCAGCGGAAGTTTTCTTTTCTAGCAGCTTAGGCAAGTACAAAGTCAAAACCGCTAAAACCGCAGTTACAACAATTAATAACCAATTCATGCTGACGAGCAGACAAATAGCAATGATAATTTCAAACAAACCACTTAGAATAGTGATCCAAGAATTGGCATATTTGTCCGTAAGCAACTTCAAATTGGCCGTTAATTCATTTTGCATGTTAGCTACTTTTTCATCGCCCTGAACATAGTAGTGTTGCACAATATCTTGTCGAATTTTGTGTAAATAATTCTGCGTCTGTCTAGTAAAAACAACCGTTGCAACTGGCAATAAAAGTGCTGCTAATACTTCCATCACTGCTTCAACAATTTGCCAAAATAGATAAGTATTCAAGTGGCCAACTGTAATTGCATTTAGAGCATATTTAAATAGATATTCACCCATCGAACCAGCAATAGCATAAATTAAATATAAGAAAATAATTAAACCTGATCGCGGAATGTTTATTTTCAAAAGCTCTTTTGGGCTCATTTTTACTCCTCCTTCTCTCCCCTTTATTTAAGATTTATTTTCATCTTCTTATTTGCTCTTAATTTTACCTCCCTATGTTTAATTTGCAACTAATATTTTAATTGCTAATGAATAAACGAAAGTGTTTTAGCTGATCTCTAGATACATACAAAAATTACGTTAAGAGGAAAAGCTCTTAACGCATTTTTAAACTTTTTTTGCTATTTTACGTAAGCATATTTGTAATTCCATTGCGTACCGGCAGTGTTATGAATAATGCCATGAACCCTTGAATCTTGCAAATAAGCCGTTGTTTGTTGATAAATTGGAGTGATCGCTTGTTCACTATTTACAATTCGAGCAGCTTTAACCAAATCCTGCCAACGGGCATTGACATTATTTGCGTCCTGGTTGGCTCCCCGATTTACTAACTGATCATATTTACTATTTGACCACTTGCCATAATTATATGAAGTGCCTGTCATTGGGATTTGCATAAAGGTCATTGGATCATTAAAGTCGCCACCCCAACCAGACAAATCAATGTCAAAATCGCCACTTTGAGCACGACTATCAAATGATTTTGCAGGAATATTTGTTACATCAACTTTGATGCCTTTTAATACTTTGGTCCATTGTGATTGTAAGTATTGCGTTAACTGGTCACTATCGGTGCTGTCATTTGAAGCTAAAAGATTAAAAGTTAAATTCTTTTCACCAATTTGCTTTAGGCCCTTTTGCCAATATTTCTTAGCCAAAGCAACATTATAATTAGTAGTATTTTTAACGCTTTGCTGTTTAGCAAAATCCGTACCGGACTTTGGATCTGAAGCCAATTGACTGGCAACGAAACCAGTTGGGATTGTAGAACCGTCACCTAAAACCTTTTTTGTAATTACATTTCGATCAATTGCCAATGATAAAGCAAGACGAATATTGCGGTTATTCAAAGCCTTCCGATTTAATTTGTTTTTATCCTTAAAGTTATACATTAAGAAGCGAACATAAGAATATGGATATGACTTAAAATCTTTGTTGCTTTTCAAGTTTTTAACCTGTTCACTGGAAAGTGGCGTTAAATCTAATTTACCTTGTTGATATAATTGATAGCCCGTGTTGTTTGATTTAACCACTTCATAGTTTATCTTGTTCAGCTTAACTGCTTTTTTATCCCAATAATTTTTATTTTTAACAAATGACCAGGAATCATTAGTGCCATTCCATCCTGTAATTTTAAATGGACCTGAATAAACTTGGTATTGTGATTTAGTAGCATACTTACTACCATATTTTTTGACAACTTTTGCATCCTGCGGCCCAAATAGTGGATAAGCCATTAAAACCTTAAAGTAAGCAATTGGACGTGTTAATTTCACAACTACCGTCCTCTTATTTGGTGCTGAAATTCCTAAACTATTGGGATTCTTTTTGCCTGCAATAATTTGGTTGGCATTTTTCACACCGCTGAATAAGTAGGAATATGGTGAAGCAGTTTTTGGATTCAAACTACGATGCCAGGAATAAACAAAATCTTGAGCAGTAATTGGATCTCCATTTGACCATTTCGCATTTCTTAATTTGAAAGTCCAAGTTTTTCCGTTTTTAGAAACAGACCCGGACTTTGCTAAACCCGCTGTTGGTTTACCATTGCTACCTAGGCGATAGAAACTTTCGAACACATTACCTGTTTGGCCATAACCGGTGGATTTACTAATGTCAATCGTGTCCAAAGGGGCAGTTGTACTCAAATTTAAAGTTTTACTATTTCTTGAACTTTGTGAATTAGAAGTATTGCCACAAGCCACAAGTACTATCGCTGCAGAAATAGTAACTAAACTTGTCGCAAAAATCTTAAATTTATTCATGTCATTCTCTCCTTTTATATTTTTTTAGACACAAAAAACGAGCTGCAGCCTAAAATGACTACAGCTCGTTTGAATAAGAATTTCAATCAATAAAAAATAAATTAACTAAAATAATTATAGATAGAGATGCGTTGCATGTTAGGCACATCAAATAAGATGCTGTTACAGCAACAACATTCTCTAGATTCATTTGTAAATTTAAGTGCCAACATGTTTTTCATCTCCTTTTATGTCTTACAATTTATAAGTAGAATGATATCCTTAATTCCAGAAAAATACAATAGTTTTTTCTTATTTTTGGTTAGTTGTTTAAGCCTATCAGTTCATTGACTACTCAAAATATGAACTTTAGGTGATTTTTTAATTTCTGATTAAATCTGGATACTTCAAAATTTGACAGGAGGATATCTCTCTTTTTTATTCCTTTCCCACCATGTCGTCTACATAACGTTGTAAACTATCTAATAATTTACGGTCAACATGATTAATAATTTTTCCATTTCTAGATTCAAAATCGAAATTTTGCAATTGCCATAAAACAATATATCCTTTGACGCCTGTATTGCCGTTACCATTAATTAAAATAGGTAAGTATCTAGGATTATTTTCATATTTATTCGAAGTTGTAATTGGCATACCGATAAACATATGAGTAGCCATTATATTCATTTGTACTCATAACGACATAATGTCTACGAATATCACCTTTTCGTGGATCATGACCACCCATTTCATGACCTGAATGTGGCTCTGCATCTGCAATAATTACATCACCTTTTTTAGGAAATTGCATTAATCAATAACCTCCCTGCCAACAGGTTTTACTGATTGCAAATCCGTATCATTCTTTACATCATTTTGATAATCATAATTTTTCCATTCTGGATCAGCAAAAATATTTTTTCTTTTTTTAACAGGAGTAAAAATGATTGTAGTACCATCATTTTTTACTGTATATTCGTCACTAACAGCCTTTATTTCTTTAGGAACAGTTAAGGTTCTTGAATTTCCAACTTTTCTTAATTTAACAGTCATATTAATCGCTCCTTTATATACACAAAGTATACACACTCAAGGACATATTATCAATTAAAAAGTAGGGAAAGCTGATTCATTTATCCATAAATTAGTATTAAGTGTACTAAATGATTAATAAATTTAATTATGGAATTGATAAAAATGGCACAACGTTTGAAGCTAAATATCCTAACGAATTCAAATTACTTAAATTGAGTAAAGGTATTATCAAAGTAATCAACTTACGGCCTTTAATTGATTTTGCACGTGAATGGTTCGATCAAGAAGATCATCAATTTGGTAATATAATCTCATCGCAACCATATGTTCGTATTTAGTATAATTATTGCATTGGTAGTGAAGCTGATCGAATTTAAAGATCGGCGAAAAAAATAACTGCTTTAGCTCTGCAAAGCTGGCAGTTATTCAAAAACATTAATTAAATTTTGGATAGCACCGCCGAAGCGGCTCTACACTGAGAGGTTGACATTTGTATTGTCGACCTCTTTTTTATCTAGTGATATTATAGCAAGTTATAAATTAATCAACAAATTAATTGACCAGTATTTTTCATTCACTCGCAATTTTTATTTTCCATGCCATAAAGAAACAGATTATTTCTATATCGCACCTTATTTTTCAAAAGATAACAAAATTCTTCCTCGACTATGATGACTACTTAAATAATCTATTGCACTTTTTATATTATCAATAGAAAAGACTTCACCAATCGGAATAAACAATTGCTTTTTAGCAATCAATTGCAGTAAAGTTCGATAGTCATTGGGAAAAGACGGTTTACTAATAAATTGAACGCCTCTTAAATTATTTTGTGCAATACTATAAACTTTATCTCCACTTCTAACATGTTCCATTAGTTCTCTTGTTACACCATTGCCAGCTATATCAACTACTGTACTAGGAATCTTTTCCATATGTTTAGAAATTCTAATACCATATTCAGAAATTTTATCATTAAGATACTTTTGTGAAGCTTTAGTAGTCATCGGCACAATCGATAATTTTGTTAAATTTGTTAAAAGTTGCATGAGAATCAACCCTGTCACAGAATTTGCACCGTAGATTATTATTTGCTTTGGTGAACTCTTTCTTAATAGTTTTAAGAATGTTAACGCAACATCTCCCCCTCCTATTAATGCTACTGCTTCTTCATCCTTAACTCCTTTTGGAATAGGAATAACTAATGGCGGCAAATTCGATAAAATCTTTTCTTGAAATGTTCCTTTAGGATTTAAAACTAGTACTCTCTTACCTAACAGATTATTAGAACGTAAAAATCCAACTTTCGATACTTTTCCTACTGATCCATATCCTATTATTAACTGTATGATTCCAATTGGTTCTTTTTTAGGCGGATTAATTGTCCAACATTTTGGCAGCAGTATGGCTGTTGCTTTGGAAGGAATTGCGGAAGTATTGACAGCTGTCTTTTATCTATTGATTTTTAATAAAAATAAAGAATAAGTCATAGAAGAATAAATAATTGATATTTCCTTACAAAGCAAGGTACTATTTATTTAGAATTTATAAGGAGTGATTTTTATGCAAGTTCAAGCAAAAATTACCAGCAAAAATCAAATTACAATTCCCAAAGCAGTTCGTGACACATTGAAACTTAACAAAAATGATAAAACCATTGTTTTTAATATTAAAGATAATGAATCCGTTACTTTAGAAAAACCTAAAAATAATCTATGGGATATAGTCGACGCTCAAGAAAAAGTCTACGGCAATATTGATACTCCAGAGATAGATTGGGGACAAGATGTAGGAGAAGAAAGGATCGATTGATGTATAAGGAAGGCGAAATTTATTTCATTAATTTGGAGTCTTCTAAAGGTAATGAAGAAAGAAAAACACGACCATGCATTATAGTTAGTAATAATCAATACAATCGTGTCTTTAATACTGTAATTGTAGTACCTATTTCTTCAGCAAAAAAATATCAAACAGAAGAAAAGTTTAGGAAATCACCACTTTTTGTTTTTCTTAATAAAGATAAAGTTTACGGTACAGCGTTATTACAACATATTCGTACAATCGATCCAAATAAACGAATCAGTGGCTCCTTAAAAGGGAAATTGACAGATGATGAGATGCAAAATATAAAGTCTGTATTACAACAATTTTTCTAATAAAAAAGTCCTTACCTACTTTTATGTAGATAAGGGCTTTTCATTCGATCAATTTATATTTTTCTGCAGCTTGATGTCAATAAACAAGCACAGTTACTCGATTTAAAAAGTACTAAGATTTTAACGCATTTTCTACAAATTTATTTTTTGCAATTCTTCAGAAGTTTTCTCTTCCGGCGTAATTAACTGATAATTTGCCAAAAATGATTTACCAAAATCCTGCGGCAGCTTATATTCTTGGTTAAAAGTATCGATCATTGCATGGAAATTCTGGTAATTACGCAAAGTAAAATCTTGCAAATCACCTTCAATTATCTTCTTTGCCTTTTCATACTTCGGCATCTTCCATCCCAAGCATTCAAACAAACGATAAGAATAATTGTCAACGACAAACTCGCCCTTACGCAAACCATACATCAAAATCACGTCAGCCGTTTCCGAGCCAATCCCTTTAATAGCTAACAATTCTTTACGCAATTTTTCTTTGGGCATTTCCTGCATCAATTCCAAATCAAAACTATACTTTTGAAAATATTTCGCTAAATTCTGAATAGTTTTAACTTTTCGAGTATAGAAGCCTGCTTTTTTAATTGCATTAGTCAATTCTTCATCCGTTAAGGCTAAGATTTTTTGCGGCAAAAATCCACTTACTTTGTACAAATCCTTTAATGCCTTAGCAACATTTTTCCAATTAGTATTTTGAATTAGAACCGTTGACCAAATTACTTCCCAATCTGAGCGACCTGGCCACCAACCAGTGGGATCCATGTTATCATACATAATATCGTAAAGCTGATTTAAAGTGATTTTAATTGCCATTTTTATACCCTAACCTCTAGCTATTAATACATAGACAGAGGTCTTTTTGCTCATATAAATTAATACTCTAAAAACTTATAAAACTAATTCCGTTCCAGCCATCATCTTGATAAGCATCATTAATTGCATGCAAATATTATTCACCAACATGCTTAGAAAGTTCACTGTGCAAAGCCATGGGACGAAGATCATTCATTAAGCCCTGTAAAATTCGTGGATAATATTCATCCTTTTCAATTCGCTTTTTTGCTTTTTCTAAAGCCTGAAGTTCCTTCGGAGCAACTGTATCATCATCAAGCAAATAATTAATCATTGCTAAAAATTGTTTTTCTTCATTAATACGTTTTTTTCTTCCAAACATCTTGTCTATCCCTCTTCTTATTTTACGAAAATTATAATTCACTTACTCAGCATTAATGATTCCAAGTTGTTTACGCAAAAACTTCCATATCTTTCATCCTCAAACATAATATTGTTATTTGATAATTAGTAACACTTCATAATTAAAGCGTCTGATTTTTTCGTTGGCGTATTCTTTAATATGTATTTCTAATTAATACTATATCTTTATTCAAATTGACAATATCTTTTTAATATGCTTATAATAAAACACAATCCACTATTATGAAGCAAAACTCAATTTTTACTAAGGTTCAGAGGAAGTGTTTTTATGGAAGATGAAAAGTTGAATCGCGGACTCAAAAGCCGCCACGTGACGATGATTGCGATCAGCGGTGCAATTGGTACCGGATTATTCTTGGGTTCAGGTTCAGCCATCAAAAGTGCGGCCCATCAATCATTCTTTCCTAGTTAATTGTAGGAATCATTACCTTTTTTATGATGCGTGTCTTAGGAGAGTCGATCCTAACTGATCCATCTAAACATTCCTTTTTAGATGCCGTAAAAGAATATTTAGGCGATCGAACAGAATTCGTCGCCGGCTGGGACCTATTGGGCTTGCTGGCTAAACTTAGCGATGGCCGATTTAACCGCTACGGGTATCTACTTAAAATGTTGGTTTCCCTGGCTTCCGCAATGGGTAGGACCCTTGTTAATCGTTATTATTTTAATGTTTGTAAATATGGTCGATGTAGGGCTGTTTGGCGAACTTGAGAGCTGGTTTTCAATGATCAAAGTTATTGCAATCATTGCACTAATTTTGACAGGTTCAGTTCTATTGCTTTTTCACACAAAAGTTGCCGGGCGCACGACCTCGCTTGTAAATTTGGTCAGCAATGGTGGTTTCTTCCCGACAGGAATCAGCTGTTTTCTTACATCATTTCAAATGGTTGTCTTTGCCTTTGTTGGTGTGGAAATTGTAGGACTAACGGCCAGCGAAACAGCTAATCCAGAAAAAGACATCCCTAAAGCTATTAATACTTTGCCTGTAAGAATTGGACTCTTTTATATCGGTTCAATGCTGGCAATCATGGCGATTTATCCATGGAATCAAATTAAAACAACCTCTAGTACCTTCGTTCAAGTCTTTGCTGCTATTGGCGTCATGGGAACAGCCGGAATATTGAATTTCGTGGTTTTAACTGCAGCAATGTCGGCAACCAATAGTGCAATTTTCTCTACCAGTCGTTCACTTTATGCATTAGCCCGCGGCGGCAATGCTCCTAAAAAACTGGGCGAACTAAGCAACAAAGCTATTCCAAAAAACGCTCTAACTATTTCATCTTTGATTTTATTCATTGTAGTTATTTTGAACTACTTAATGCCAGCAAGAATTTTTGATATTGTTTCGACGGTCTCAACAATTAATTTCTTAGTTGTTTGGCTGATTATCATGTGGGCACATATTAAATATCGTCAAGCTAACAAGAAAAAATTGGGAGCCTTTAAAATGCCAGGCTTCCCCTATCACGAAAAATGAAGAGCGCTGTTCTTCTAAAGGCGTAAAAAATAGCCATCGACAGAACATCGCTAATTAACGAGCCGTTGCGATTAATCAACAGAATATAGATTGCGTACGGAAAGTAATTCACCATGAAACTGATGATTCCTAACCAGGCAACCGATTTATTTTTTATTTCTTCAAACATTTGAAAACCAACTTTTTTAGTAAGTGTAGCATTAAAAAAGCTGGTCAGGAATTGCCCTGATCAGCTTTTTTGCAGACGAAATTATCAAGTAGAATATTTTAGTTATTTCTTCAAGTTCTTTTCGCAGTAGTCTTTGATCTTATCGTCATCAGCCTTTAAGATCCATTTAACAGCTGCTTCGGTCTTCATCGTGTCACGGCCATTTGCTTCCATTTCGTGGTCCCAAATAGCGTCACGAATAGGCATATCGTTGCCCTTAGCCCAATCAAAAACTTGATCCATCTTACGATCAATCATTGCGGTTTGTTCAATTTCTTTTTCATCTGCTGCCATAATAAAAACTTCCTTTCTCACAGTACCTACATTATAGTTCTCTTTTAAAATTTTGACGCAGAAATAAAGTAATTTTCTATACAAAAAATAAAATGGCCAAATCTTCTATTGAGATTTGATCATTTTACCAACCTGTTATTCAATTTTTCAACTTTTACTCGGTCTAACCACGATTAGATCAACAATAGAAGAATCAAGGCCAAGAATGAAACAGCTACACCAATCAAGCCTAAAGCTAGAGTGTTTTGGTGACCTGTCTTTGGCAATAACAATGATCTTATTTCCCTTTTTAAATAGTAGGATTGGTTGGTGCAACTTCTTCAGAATCGAATTGTGGTGCAGAACTTCCTCCATCAGCTGCAGCAACTTGACCTCCTACTCCTAATAAACCAATTGACAGAACGATACTTGAAACAAATCTAACTATCTTTCTCATCTTTAAAACCTTGATCCTAATAAGCATTTTATACACTCTGATATCTCTATTCACTTATCATTCTACCCAATAATATAAGATGATCAAGCGTGCAAAAATTGCAGTTATGCCTATTATACTAGTATTTGAGCTCTGTATAGAATAACGAAAACAGGCTGTTATTTTATACAAAAAATTTTAAAAAAGATAAAAAAGACTCTTATCCCACATCAGAATAAGAGTATACAAATTATTCTTTTTGACTTAATTTGAAGTAATCCCATAAATCGGTTACTAATTCAAAAGCTAAAACGAAGAAGATAACTTTGGTCCACGAATGAGTAAAAACGAAAAGAAAGACGATAGCACCGATAAATAAGGCGATGATAAAAATCATGCCAGCAATAGTCATCGCTAATCCGACGTTAGCTACAATCTGTTCCATGCGAGTTAATTCGTCTTCTTCCTCCTGCAGCTTCTTGTACTTTTTGCTGTTGCGCAAAACCAACGCTCTAATTTCAATTCCAAAACCGATGAAAAAGATTACGACTCCGATTAATGAAATAGTCAAATTGGATTCTGGTCTAATGGCGAGAATTCCACCGACAATCAGAAGGATTTCTGAAATGATATTTAGTAACAATTTTTTTCGGACTAATATTTTAAACTGTTTGTTATGAATCTCCACTGTACATCCCTCAATACGTTATAAGTATAATATACATAGTATACATGAGAAAGGCCCGCATTTGACAGAAAACATGCATAGACAGGCATAAAATTATGTAAGCTATTACACTTCTAATATAATTGTATTTGTACTCGGATTGGGTTTGGTCGCTTGTGACAGTTCAACCAGTGACGATAAGGCAGAAAAATCCAGTGTTTCTTCAAAGAAAGAGACAGAATTCTATAAAATTGGAGATACCGTTAAAGTAGACAAAGTAACTTATACTTTAAAATCAGTTAAACTAACCAAAGAACGTAATCAATTTGAGGACAGCAATCCAAAGTATGTTTTAAAAGTTACTTACCATGTTAAAAATGAGACTTCGGATGATTTAGCCGTTGGAACTGATTTAAATGTTTATGGCCCAAGTAATAGTAAGTTAAAAACATATCCATTAAATGACCAAACTATTGACTCAATTACTGCAGGAAAAGAAGCAGATGTAGTCACAGGTTTTGGAACAAATAAATTAGGTAAATTTGAATTACATTTTGAACCTTTAGCATCATTAAATGCAAAAGCTGCTAAATTTAAGGTTAACGTTAAATAGAAAAGTTAGACGATGAGCGTCTAGCTTTTTTAATTCTATAAATTACCGTAATCGTAATTGGCATAAAAAAGATCCCTAACCCATAAGTTAGGGATCTCTTTTAATGTAAACTTTAATTAATTTTCCTTGCGGCGACCAGCAAGACCAAACAATCCTGCAACAGTAGCCAAAGCTAAACCAATCAAGCCTAATTCATTTTGCTTTTCACCAGCTTGTGGCAAAGCATTCTTCTTTTCACTAGACTTGGAAGCGCTGCTCTTGCTGCCCTTAGCTACTGTCTTTTGACCTTTAGCAGTCGCATTTTGAGCTTTAGGAGCAACAGTTTCTTGACTTTGATTATTATCATCACCACTGCCATTTTGATTATCGTCAGTTTCAGGCAATGGAGCTACGTTGTTATCATTGTTGTTTGTTGGAGCTGTTGGTTGAGTTGGAGTGGTTGGACTTGTTGGTTGACTTGGGCTAGTTGGTTCAGATGGATTTGATGGTGTTACTGGAGTTACAGGCTTAGCAGTAATAGTAATCTTGGAAGTCTTCGTGATCAGCATTGAAGGATCATCAGAATCATTAAGCTTGTAGCCAATAGTTACATAGTAAGTACCAGCTGGAGTTGAAGCATCAATGTTGGAAATAGTATTACCATTGGCATCTTTAATACTAATAACTTCAGCCTTGCTTGGATCACTAGCAACTTCAGTGAAAGCAACACCGGTTGATACAGGAGGTTGGCTTCTTTAAATCCTTTACGCTGGTCACATCGTTGGTTGCGCTCCAATTTGTGGCTTCACTTGAACCTTCTTCAAAAGTTTGATCAGTCGTATCAAGAACCTTGTGTACTTCAATGTAGAAGTATGGATCAGACGAAGTGACATTTGTTAAAGCATTGCCACTAGCTGCGAAAGCGGTTGGTGCTGCCGCCTTGGATTTATTAAGCGAATAGATAAGTTGTCTTAAATCTCAGATAGTTTAGAATAATCTTTATTAACGATACAAATAATTTGGCTCAGCAGACGCACACTTCAAATGCTTCAATTATTCGGTTATGCCATAAAGTTAATTGTTCCGGCTTTCCCGACTTAAAGATTAAGCTTATTAAGGAACGCGAAAATCAAAAGTTCATTAATAATGATGTCAATTTCACCTTCCCTTTCACACCAGCTGACAGCCTAAATGAAATTGCAAAGTCGATGACTGATTTATATGAGAATGGTTTGAAACTTCTTTATTCATCCCTTGAGATGGCAAAAGTTGAATAAATCGCGCGAAAGCTGCTCTTTGCCAACCGTATTTTTATCTTCGGGATCGGCGACTCAGGTTTAACTGCCCGCAGTTTTATTAATAAAGTCAATAAGCTCAATATCTATCCAATTTTTGCATCGGAAAATGATGAGGCCTTCAGCAACAGTCAGCATCTAAGAAAAGATGACGTCGCTATGATTGTCACATACGGAACCAGTAATGAAGATTACGAACACGTGATGGGCAATTTGCAAAATAGCGATGGGCAAACAATTGTAATTACCGCGGATCGAAATGGTTTGTTGGCTAAAAACAGTGATTATCTGTTAATTATTCCTGATGAAGAAAAAAAGCACAAAGTTGCTACCTTTTATTCTCAGTTTGCCTTTGAATACGTCTTAAATTTAATCTTCGCTATTCTTTATCGCGAAACGATTTTAAATAAATAAGAGCTCTGCTTTTGCAGAACTCTTTTTCTTTATTCCAATTCAAGACCAGCATCGTCGCAAGCCTTTTGAACGATTTGCATTACTTCGTCACTGTGCTCAAGCATCTTCTTGGTTTTCGCCATATCATGCTTCTCGATCATCCGGGCAAATTCATTGAATTCTTCATACATGCGGTGAGGATAAATCTTATCATCAACATGCTCAGTCTTTTCATTGCCCTTATACAAATCAAATGAATCCATCACATTGGCCGATCCATTAACTACAATCGTGCCATCCTCGCCTTCGATCATTGAAGTAACGGGCGCTACGCAGTCTTTAGCGGCAATTGACACTGCCTTAAAATTGCCATAATCCAGGATCAACATTCCGGAAGTGTCAACATTTCTTTGAATATTAAAAAAGTAGTAAACGCTCTTCGGTTGGCCAAATAGACCAAAGATAAAGTGAATGTTGTAAATATTCAAATCCATCAGGGCACCGCCACCCTTTTTTGGATCAAAAACAGGCAAAACTTTTCCTTCTTTGAAAGCATCGTAGCGATGAGAATATCGCGAATAGTTCATTGAAACGATACGAACGGAACCGAGAGTTTTCACCTTATCTTTTAATTCTTTGTAATTAGTCAAATATTGGTTAGTAATTGCTTCCACCAAAACCAAATCTTTTTTTAGGGCTAATTCTTTTAATTCCTCAAATTCAGCATACTTGACCGTAAATGGTTTTTCACAAATAACGTTCTTGCCGGCATTCAAGGCCTTTTTCACAAATGAATAATGCAAAAAGTTGGGCACGCCAACGTAAACCGTATCAACATCTGCTTCTTTTAGAGCCTGATCATAGTCGGTATAAACTTCTCTAATGCTATATTTTTCTTGAAGCTTATTCATATTTTCTTTGTCGGCCTCAACGCCGGCAATAGCAACCAACTCAACATCTTTTAAGTCCTTGGTAATGGTTAACCAATCTTGAACAATAAAACCTACACCTGCAATAAGTAATTTCATTTTTATCCTCCAGTTCTTTAAAAATCTCAATTTTGTCTTCATCGCTTTGCAAGTCTATTGTTCCATGCGCGTTGAACTTATTTAATAAAAACCAGCAAGTTAGATAAAAAGGTGCGGGATTTTTGCTTCTTTGAATGTTTTTTTGAACTTTTAGTTCAGGAGAAATAGCTGTGATTTTATTTTTCAAAAATCATTGTATATTCTTTTTCATTTGTATCTTGATCAATATCTGATGCGGAAATTTGCATTCCCTGACGCAAGTAAAAATCGAAGCAGCCGACCACATTTACTTTTCTTGTATGATATTCTACTGATGTAAGCAAAGATGCCAAGATATCCTATTAATAATTTAGAGGCATCAATCGATGGAAATTGAGATTAGAGATTTTCAAAAAGATTATTTTGATCAGGTTTGCCATGTAATGGATGAAGGCAGAAAACAGGAACTAGCAAGCGAAAATCTTTCTGAAGTATTTATTGCATTGAGAGATGCACCTTATTTGAAATATTTTTTGTCCTGTCATATTAAAGTGGCAGTAAAGAAAGATCAAGTTGTTGGTTTCGTTGGTTATGGTAGGCATCGATTAGAGTTCCTTTACGTTGATCCTGATTTTCAAGATAAAGGCATTGGAACCGAATTAATGGAAGCTGCACTAAAAAAATTAAAGCGCCCAGTTAGGCTTGGCGTATTTTCAGACAATCAAAACGCTAAACGATTATATGAAAAATTTGGTTTTAAAGTTGTCGATACACTTACTGAGCGGTGGTCAGATGAAGTACCCAAAATTTACTCAGAGGATACAATGGAACTTAAATAAGAAGCCACCCATGCCCTGTCCAACCTATTCAAGAAATGACAATTAAAAGGACTACGATAATGCCTTTAACCTTGATGCTCGTGGTCTTGTTAATATGACCATTCATGTTTTGCCACTTTTGATTAACGCACATGGGAACATTATTAATATGTCCAGTGTTGGTGCACAACATCCAGGTGTTAACTTGTCACTTTATACTGGAGCTAAGGCCGCTGTTGAAAACTTTACTCGCATCTAGGCAGTTGAACTTGCTAAAGACAAGGTCCGTGTTAATGCGATTGCACCTGGTGCCTTTAAGACCAGCATTTGGAATAAAACTAATTTGCCAGAAGATGAAGAACCTGCACATGAGCAAAGAATTATCGATGGTATTTCTGCTCATCGGATGGGTGACCCACGTGAAGTCGCAGCTTTAACTGCATTCTTTGCTTCAAGGGATGCCGATTACATTACTGGCTCTATTTATGATATTAATGGTGATATTGGGTATTTAATTTTTTATTGAGTTAAAAATACATAAAGCTTTAATTCCTCAGCTGATTAATTGACTGAGGATTTTTTAGTTGCTTAACCTACTTGCTGAAGCTACTTGTTGAAGCTAGTTACTTAATCTACTACTTAACTCTATTACGTTTTTTATTCTTTTTCCCTACTTTCTATCCCCAAAAAAGAGATTTACTCAAACAGATATAGTTTTCTGCCTTATTTTTTGCATTTTTCTCATTTTAATAATGCTCTTCTGAACTGTTTTATAGGTACCTTAGAGCTTTTCACCAGAGTTTCGACCATAAGTCGTAATATATACAACTGATGAGCATCCAAAAAAAGGGGGTTTTCTCATTTGGAGGTATCTTCAAAATTTTAAATAAAACTTTCAGGCTTGACCAAGATCAGGTAATTTTATTATTAATAATTGCTAATTTAGGATATGTTACTGAAAAGCAACTTCACTTACTTTGCTCAGCAATAAAAGTATTAATCATACAAATAGAACTTTCTTTTATTATCCAAGTAATCTTTTTTATGCCATCAGGCAAAAACAAACAAGTCCCATCAGATGACATCATTCAAAATAAATCAGGTAGCATTAATCAGGCACCGTCAAGCAGCAAAAATCAAATTCCATCAGGGCAAGTCAATCATGTCCCATCATGCAAAACAAATCAGGTTCCATACTAAATAACCTAAAAGTTGAAACGCATACAAATATCCTTTAGTCATAATTGCCATCTTACTTAAAATTTGAGATGAAATATCATAATGAGCTTGATGAAATACATTTCTATAACTAAATTAAATTTGGATCAAATTTAAAGAAGACAAGGCTATTCTCTTGTCTCGTAAAAGAAATGTCATGACATCTTCATTTTGCAATTCGGAAATATTTTCTGGTAATCCAGCCATCATTAGTGCAACAGGATGATCTTGACGATTTAAAAGTTGATAATATGAAGCAAATTTCTTTAGTTCTTTATTACTTTTTACTTCATCGATGGTAATTAATACCTTTGTGCCATTATCCTTTAATCGTGAAAACATTTGGGTCAAAATTACTTGATACGCTGATAAATTTTGTTTGATATCTGCAGAAAGTTCTAAACCAAATGCTGAAAATGATAATCAACGAATTGATACAAACATTTTTTGAGTTGCTGTATTTGCTCTTATATATAAATTGTCTATGAGAGTAGCTAACAAATCGGATTCCATAGCTAAATCGATCACTATCCAATTTTCCTTTTCTGACATTTTTCTCCCTACTTCTGTCAGAAAAGTAGTTTTCCCTACTCCTCGCATACCATAAACAAAAAAAGCATCCTCTCAAGGGATGCTTTCTTGCTTTAAAAATCAATCTTTAATGCATCGGCTACATCATCAAAATTCAGCGGCCAATATTAAAAGTGCCGAGTTTTCGTATTAAATCTTAGAAAAATTCATCATCATTATGCTCTTTGAATTTATAAAAATAATTATCTGATCGCGGAGAAATAATACCAACTTCACTAAATTCTGCATCTTCAGCACCTTCCAAGTTCTTAACTTGGTCGGCATCAACCTGATCGCCATCTTTTAAGCCAATTTCCAGTGCCCAGGAATCAGTTGCGAGGTCAACAGCAAATGGTTCCTCTTTAACGTCTGAAAAATGATCAAGGTCCGTGCCAGTAAAACCTGTGTCCTCAACTCTGAGCCTTGTCGGCATCCCTTTTTCTTGCAAGAATCTACTGATTCGGCCGAACAAGATTCTTAAATGCTCAATATCTGTATCATTGGCGTTTATATCAACCCATTTGCCATCAGCATTAGCAATGATGTATCGACCAATTTGACAGGCAAGAACAAAGAATTCATCCGGCAATTCGCCATCAATTGGGATGCGTTTAAAAGCGTGTTCGTATTCGATCAGCTTTTTACCTGCCTCATCATCAATTTGGTTAGCAATACCTGCGCCCTTGTTTGCATCATTCAAACTAGATTCTTTATTGATATAGCAGTAATCTACAAGGAACAGCAAAATTTGATGGAGCTGCTCAGTAGTCAGGCTCTCACCTTCACCGCTTATCTCTCCTAAATTATCAGAATGAAGTTCTTGTTTATTTAGATTTACTTTTTCGTATGAAATAGCCCGATTTACATAAAGATCTAGTAATTGCTTAATATTTTCATCAACCGATCCCATTAATTCAAGGGATCTCTTTTCGGCTTGTGCTTTGACAAAATCCAGGATACCAGAATCTATCTGCGTAAGATCTAACAAATAGCCTTCGTCTCTGCGAGGATTGTAAATCATGAGCTTTTTAATCTGATCTGGACTTACCAATTCATCTCTCAGTAAAACACGATAAAGAAATAATTGACGCACCCAATTAGGTTGCATTGTTTTATGCTTAGAAACTTTAAAATCAATCAAAGTATCAGATGATAAATAATCACCGTCCCCACTGATTAAGCCATTTGCAGTTGCCGAACCATAGCCTGTCCGAATGATATTGCCGATTTTTTCTAAATAAGCCTTGACCCGTTTGAGCATAACCTTGTAATGAGCCATGGTAGTGTCATTAGGATAAATTTGCGGCGGAAAGTAGTAGCCACCGCGTAAGGCCTGTTCCCATGCACAAATGTTGACACCAATATTGAAGACATCATCATCAAGATCATCGATTTCCTTATCTTCAACCAGCGCTTTTAACATGGCAGCTTCATATAAATACCGCTCTTTCTGATCATCATTTGCCATTTCACCAACACCGCGCGCGGAAACGCCAAATGCATCATCATCGTTCAAAACAATTATCCGTGTTAAAAAGTCGATTAAAGTCCCCGTTGTTGCAGGTGCCATGTTTTCTTCTTCAAGAGGAAGTTCACCCAAATTGTCAGAATGATATTCAATCTTTTGGAATTTTCTCGTACTAACAATCTTGCTTAGTGGCAATAATTTTGAATTTCCAGCAACTGTGGTTATATTTTCTTCTAGCATCTATCTATACCCTTATCACTCAATTATCAGTTATTAGTTTTCATGCAAAAATACTTTAACGACCAAATAAAGCTTCTCGCCATCCCAGTGGAATTGCTTCGTTTTCCCCGTCAACAAATTGCCTTCATCCATCAGGCGACTCAAAATCAGGTTATGCTCTCTTGGCAAATAGCCGAGCTTCAAGCCGGTTGTCGTGTAAACGGCAATGGCATGCTTATCGGCTTCATTGTTGGGCTCTCTTATCAAAACCAGCGGGTCATTCTCCTGCAATTTTGGAATGACGTGGTTTTGCAGACCCTGATACTGACTGCCTGCAAGCTCGCAACCATATAAAAACACATCACGTGAAGTTTTGGAATTGTTGTAATAGAGCTTCTTCAGCTCATCTATTTGGGTTTGCAAGTTGTCCATACGGTCGAGCATGTCTTCGAAAAAGCCCTCCGGCGGCATGACAATGGTATCGTGATTATGAATTTCCATTTGGATAGCCTCTTTTCTATATTTGGTTATCGATAAAATATTAGTATTTTACTTTTATTATAATGGATAAGTTTATGATTTAGACAATTGATAGAAATATTTATATTAAAAAACATCCCCGTTTGAGGGGATGCATTTTAATTTATATTTGAACTATCCTACTCGACTAGTACCATCAGAATAATTCAAAGTTACACCATTTTGAACATTAAAAATATAAACATTGAAGTGAACTGCATTTGAACCAGTTGATTGACCTTCCATTTCAACACCACGAGCCAGCAATTCATTACCACGGAAAATTGGCGTTACACGATATCGAACATAGTTTGATCTGCTTTCTTTAATGTAGTCAGCCACTTCATTCTCATAACGAAGCATATCTGGATCGTTCAACTGTCTGGTTCCGGTCATCAGGTTCTTGATATTATTGTTTTGCCCTGTCAACTGATATCCAATTAAGTGACAGCGATTATAAAGCCACCCACCTGCAATACGTTTATTATGCCAACCTGTTGGATCAACATGCAGAGGTTCACGTTCACTATTAGGCATCAAAGATTCATTCAGCAATGCATTAGCGGCTGTTACTCGATTCAGCCCATCAAGATCACCATATTTTTGCCATGCGCCTTGGCTTGTATTTAGATCACTCTTTGTAAACTTAGGATCATTATTATTAACTGTAATAACATCTTTACCAGAATAATTTAGACTTGCTAGTTTTGCTTCGCTGACTGATTCAACGGCTTTGCCTGAATATTTCTTAAGCTGTTTACGAAGTTTTGCAATCTTTTTATCTAGACTAATAATTTTCTTTTCAGTCTTTGTATTCTGTTTCTCAATCTTCTTCGATTTGGTTTCATCAGTACGATCATATTTAATGACTGTTTTTACTTTTGCAATGACCGTTTGATCTACTTGAGGATTGCTAATCGCACCAGCACCGCCAAAAAGCAAAAGGACACCTGAAACAGCTGCAATAATTTTCTTATTCATTATCTCTTAGCCTTTCTATAACCAGCGTTAATTGCATCCTGTTCACTGTTGAAGTAGACAGCATTTGCAGAATTCATTCGATAGCCAGCCTGTCCTTGAACGTGGTAAATCTTTGTGTTTTTATTGCCAACGATTTTACCAGAATCGGCAGTATCCATATCTCCTCTTCCTGCTCCATTGCCGGATGAAGAGTGGTACGTTGTAGCAGTCGATCTGTGATGCGTAACGGTCGTTTGCTCGCTGCTGTGCTTTTTGGCCTCTTGCTGTGCTTTCTTAGCTGCATCTAATTCCGCAACTAGTTTGTCATATTCTTTCTGCTTCTTTTTCTCTTCAGTATTTAAAACCTTTTCTTTCGCCTGATCCTTGGCCAGTCTTTGAACGCCAACTTTTTTAACAACAACGTGCGTTTTAGGCGCAGACGCTGTATTGCTGGTTGCATCTTCATCATCATGCAAGGAATTTACCCAACAACAAAAAAGCACAAATACAGTAATTACTGAGCCCAGAGCTGACCAGGCAATTTTGTGCTTTTTATTTTTAAAAACAAATTTTTTAAATAAATAATATGGGCCAAATAGTACCAAAATAGCACCCATAATAAAATCCTCCAAAATCGATTCATTTTATTCTCCCACTTTAAATTTCCTATATACTCCAGTTCGAGTTTACACCTACTCTAAGTACTTAAGGCAGTCTTTTTAGGCATAAAAAAACAGAAGATTTTAATTAATCTTCTGTACTATTTTGTTTTAAAGCAGAGATTTCACTTTTTAAATCCTTATTTTGTTTTTCTAGTTCATTTAGTTTGGACATAATCATTTCAAATTTTTTATTATCACTAGATTGATCTTTGTCAGAATCACTTTTTACAAAGTAGGTCGTAATTGAACTAGTCAACATTCCAATGATCCCAATACCAACAATCATCAATAATAAAGCAACAATTTTCCCGACTATTGTATGAGGCGAAATGTCACCATAGCCTACGGTTGTAGCAGTGGCAATCGCCCACCAAAATGATTCTCCTAACGAAACATGTTCACTTAGTGAATATGATACAGCTCCTATGATAAGAAAAACTAAACTAATATATAGCAGATATATCAAACCATTTGTATGTAAAATTTTCTTTATTCTGCCAGTTAATCCAACTAATCTTAAAACACGCAAAATCCTCAATGCACGAACTAGTCTTGCAATTCGCGCGATTCTAAAAATTGCAAAGGCACTGCTAACAGGAATAATTGATAATAAATCAAATACATTGTGTTTAATGAAAGAGACTTTATCCTTTGCCTTTATTAAGCGATAGAAATAATCTACAGCAAAAATTATTAATATTGCATTATCAACCCACATCCATAGTCCAACATTAATATCAATAACAGATGCATAATCAAGGACTATTAGTATTATTGAAAAAATGGCGAGTATCGCCATGGTAATGTTATATATTTTTTCTTTTGTCAACATTTTATTAAACTTCTTTACAGAAAAATCCACAAATAAAGCATCCCTCTAGAGGGATGCTTTATATTTCACTTTTCCTCCAACGTGAATTATCAATAAACTATTTCTCTGCTTCTTCCAAAGCCTTCTGCAATTCCGGATCTACAGCATGAATATACAAACCGTGCACGCCACGCGTCATCAAGACATTAAATTCATTCTTCAATAACATATCGGCATAGCTCTTCGTAGAATCACGTTTTTGCGTTGCCTTCGGATTGGCGCTCTTATCCGGATCATGAATAATCTGACCATTGCGATATTTCACAGATGGTCCTAATTCTACTCCGACATAGTTAAGATCAAAACCTTGAACCGTATAAGTTGAGCCAATTTCATTAATTGTGTAATCTTTCTCTGCCCAAGATTGGTTGCTGTATTTTACTGGTCCATGCTTACGGTGCTTCTTTTCGAATTTGTCACGTTCATTGATTTCATAATTCCATGGCATATTCCAATCACCTTCACGAACTTCCCAGTATTTCTGCTCCTTAGGTGGTTTGGTTTTACCACCAGAATAATCCCAGTCAAATGTAGCTACCATTCTGCTGATGCCACGATCATGTTTTTTATTTTTCTCTTCAATTGCCTTTTGCATTTCAGCGGGAGATCTAAAAATTTTGATCTCATAACGATCATCCTTAGGTATTTTCCCAATTTCGCCCTTATCGATTAATTTATGGATCCAATCAATAGTTGCTTGTGACGCATCAATTCTCATTTGATTATGCAGATAGATGATATTGTTTTGTACTGCTTGTTCTTCCAGTTCTTTAAAGTCTTCCCTATCCCAAACGCTGGTTGTGCTTAATACTTGTTTTGGATCAAAAACTGCCATGACAACTTTGGCTCTTTTGAGAATGTCTTTTAGCATATTAGTTCCAACTTGAATCTCAGGATGACGTTTATCATTTGAATAAGACTGACTTCTTTGCGTTAGCAACAGATGAGCTTCATCAATTAATGCAATATCAATCTTTTTATTTGGATTTGTGTTCTTAATAAAAGTAACAGGCTTTTCTACTTCGATATTATCGTTTTTATCAAAAATTTTTTGTGATATATCCTTATAGACTTTTAACTGCTCATTTTGATTTACAAGCATCGCAACTGAAAGCCGATTTGAACTTTCCTTTTGATAAGGAGTCTTAATCTGCGTTTCTTGAAAAGAAATCTCGTTTTCATGAACAAGATCATAAAAAATATTGCTCATTAAAACAGTCTTTCCTGATCCCGCATCCCCTTCAACCAAAATTAGTTGGCCATTTTCCTGCTTCTTATTCTTTTGCTTAGATAGAGCTAATCTGATCTTTTCAATAATTTCAGATTTGGCCTTAAGTTGTTCAGAAGTTAATTTGTTAAATGGAGAAGCTTTAAACAACGCCGAAGATTCAAGTATTTCTTGTGCTGGAAATAAGTCGTGATTCTTTTTTCCTAGTTTTTTCCAAATCTTCCTAAAAAGTGGCTCAAATTCTTCGGAATCATAATATTTATTTTGATCATTATGACGTCGATTGTTCAAATGCTTAACAGCTGGTACACTGCTCAGATACTGCATTAGGCGATTTTCAACATCTAACGTCATCGACTTATTAAAATGTTCCTGTCCAATAACATACATTTCTGCATTCTTAGATTGCTTCAGTCCAAAGAAGTCTTCCCTATCTTTAGGATCACTATCCAAGTGTTGCAAAGTTCTGCGTTGAATATCATTAGTTTCACCAACATAGACTGTGTAACTCGGATTCTTTACCCCATTCTGATCGTTGATGACGTAAACAGTTGGGTATTCTGTCAATAAGGTACGAGATTTTTCGTCATTCTTAAAATATTCACGGATATTATCATCGAGCTGATTAGCCGAATCTATATCATATTTAGTTTTATAAATTACTGGTGATTTAATACTTTTCAATGAAAAATACTTACTCCTAATAGTAAAATAGTTTCATAAGTATTATATATTACTTAGAGGAATTTAGACTAGTTTACAAGGTAAATATCACTATGCTTTACATCGGACAAACTTATTCAACTTCAAATCAATCAAAAAAAGATGCAGAGAATCCGAATTATCTAGAAGTGAACGAATCTTCTAAAACTAATTATTATGCTCAAACTCATCTAGCTAAAAGTTATAAAAATTATAAAGATCAACGTGGCATCGTAAGATACGGGGACCAGGAATGCATTATTGTATCAAGTAATACGAAGCCTCGAAGTGAATCTTATAATCCCTGGGAAGACGAATTTAACGAAGACATTGGTTATATCCATTATTATGGAGACAACAAAACTAAAGATAGGAATCCTGAAGATACGCCAGGAAACAAACGGCTATTAGAACAATTTAAAATAAGCCAAAATAAGGATCCTAAAATTAGAGCAAAAGCCATTCCTATTCTTTTCTTTGAAAGTAATAAACCTGGAGAAAGAATTTTTCATGGATATGGAACTGTAGAATCCGTAAAACTGGTAACGCAATACTCCGGAACACCCGAAAATAAAGAATATTTTTCAAATTATCTTTTCACCTTTTGTGTATTTTCACTCAAAAAAGAACAAGAGGCTTTTAATTGGGATTGGATTGATGCTCGCAGGGATCATGATCAATATGCTCCTTCATTAGCACCAAAAGAATGGCAAGATTGGATTAAAAATGGCAATTTTAATCAAGTGCGTAGGCACGTGTATGGGAGAAGCACTTCCAAGAAAAAAGAACAGCTCCCCATCCCAGGAAGTAAATTAGATTCCATTCTTTCTCAAATTTATAATTACTATAACGATAATCCATACGGATTCGAATATTTGGCAAAGGACGTAACTCGTTTATTAATAGAAGATTCAGGTACGATCTGTCACGATGGCTGGGTAACTCAAGCATCTGGTGACGGTGGCTATGACTATGTTCTGAGAATCGATATAGGAAAAGCAGGATTGAGTCAAGTTCGTCAAGTTGTATTGGGTCAAGCTAAATGTTACGAAACCAAAAATGGAATAAGCGGAAAAGACGTTGATCGAATTATTGCAAGATTAAAACGTGGATGGATAGCCGCATTTGTTACAACATCCTATTTTACTGACGCTACTCAAAAAGAAATTCTAGAAGATAATTATCCAATTATGTTGATCAATGGCAAAAAAGTTGCTGAAGTTGTAAGTCAATACATCTATCGAAATAATATTACTTTAGAACAATATCTGGCAAAACTTGGAACAGAACAAGAATATCGTAACCCAGAAGATATTTTAAAAGAAGAATAAACAAATTTTTTAAAATAAATAATATGGGGCCAAATAGTACCAAAATAGCACCCATAATAAAATCCTCCAAAATCGATTCATTTTATTCTACTTCAAAATTTTCAAGATTAAATTTAACTCAACTTAATCAAAAACACTAGAAAATATAATTTGCGTTACTGATAAAGCACAATTTGTAATGGATATATTTGTTTCTTGTAACGGTGTTATAACGCATAAAAGCATCCCCGGATTGGAATGCTTTTATTATAGGCTTTCAAATAACTCTTTTATTAATTGCGCCATTAATATACGTCTTTCTTGTAGGAACTGATGATAATTATGAAAATCGTAGCTCCTCAACGTTGCTGGAATAGCATTTTCCTTATCATTTTCATCCGAATGATATTGCATGGTTTCTTTATTTGACATATAGTTTTTTGGAGCATAATCACTAATTTGAAGATTGCGTGGCTGTGTGATCCAAACATAATTAGCAACCTGATTGTATTCTTCTTGTTTAAAACCATTCTTTTTCAGATAAGCTTTTGGACAAATATGATGAATATTACCTTGTTCTTGAATTGTATCGGCCGTATATTTATCTTTTTCGAGCCATGCATGAGCTCTAGCATGAATTTGCGCCATTTGGAAAATACGCCAATTTGTTAATTGAGTTGTTTGAGCTTGAAGACTATTTGGTAATGTCATATCCCAAAATTCATCAGTTAAGTTTTGTGCAAACTCATTATCGAATAATTCTTTTAATTGATCAATTTCATTTGCTTCAGAAATTAATCTCAAATCTCGATCAAATCCAGATTCTGGACTCGAACCATATCTTTTTGTTAAAGCTGTCATTAAGATCCATTTTTTAGTGTAAGTTTCTATCTCGTCATTGGATAATTTAGAATTCTTTTTTAGATATAAATACAATGTATAGCCAAAATTGGTATAAGAATCTGGTAATTTAGCATAGTTTTTATCCACTATTCCTAAACTTTTTAACAATAAAATATAGCGTTCAAAATTACTTTCATTTAGAGCACATTGAACTGCTTCTCCAAATTTTTCATAAGAATCTTCCATTGCTTCTTCAGTATATGTTCTTTTTTCAAAGTCACGACCTGAAATTAGGCTTACCAACTGATACAATTTTCCACGTAAGAATCCTAATCCAAGACAAATATGGAGAATACTGGAAAAATCAGGTTGATATAAAGTTACATCTTCTTTATCTGCCCAACTTATGTGTTTAAAGTAATCTGAATTTGCAAATTCGGGATCCATCTTTACGATATTTTCAAGTAAACTATGATCTTTATATAACTGGATAAAGTATTCAATTTCTTTTCTAAGATCATTTCCATGATGAGCTGTATCTGAAGAAAGACGAGACATTGCAAAATCAGCAGATGATAGTTTGGTACCTTTTTGATTAATACGATTAAATATGTCCGTAACTTGATCAATCGGCAACTTACTATTAAGTTTAATAACTCCAATATCGTATTGAGAAATACCTTTTAGCTTCTGAATGATTTTACTTAATTCATCAGGCTTCAAATTTAATCGTTTACTATTTTTCGTAACATAAGCATAATCACTAAAATTCGGATCCTCAAAAATCGAAATATCAGGAATCCATCGCGGATCCTTGGCAATTGCCGCACTTCTTGTAGCAAACTCTTCTGTGGTAGGATTAAAGGCAATATAAATTCTTTTCTTTAAATATTTCTCATCAACAATTTCATTACCTTCTAAAGCCGCACTTAATGCGGTAATTCTTTGTTGACCATCAATAATTATTTCCTTATTTTGACCTTTTCCGCCATTTTTTAGTTCAGCATCAGGATTTTCCCAAGTGACAACAAATCCAATAGGATAGCCTTTATAAAGAGAATCTACCAAGTCTCTTACTTGTGTAGATTTCCATACAAATGGTCTTTGCATTTCAGGTAAGCCAATTTTTCCATCTTTTATCCAACTTAAGATATTGGCAATATTTTCATGTTCTACGCTATAACTTTTTTCAACCATAATTTTCTTCTGAATACTCTTTTTTATATTTTAAGTATAACAAAAGCGTAACTCAGTAGTTACGCTTTTGTTATTCTTCACTCTCATTACTTGCCTACGTTCTGCTTGATCTACAACTGTTTTAACAGCTTGCGGAGCGAGATCTGGTGGATAACCGTATTTTCTTTATCATAAAAGGCAAATTCTTCCTGGTTCACAATTTGCAAACATTGCAAGACGGTTCACTAACCATGATGTCGGTTCATGAATCATCTTGCTCTTATCACTTTTAAATCGCGTTTTAATCCAATCCTGATAACAGAGCCAAATATTGTTAATTACATTCCCTTCAAGCAAAAGACATTAGCCGTAACCAGCGTTATTTGTGTATCATCCGTAATTATAGGGATGCCTCTTCTATTTAGAACTCCACTTTCTTCACATCAGTCTTCACCAATTCCGCAATCAGCGGTGCATCGGCCGGAGCCCAATTCAATTCGCCGACCTGAGCAGCTGGCAGCCATTCGATCTTGCTATGGGCCACAAGCTTAAAATCATGCGCCGTCATTTTGGCAAAGAACACCGTCAATTCAACAATGCCAAAGTCATATTCATAGCGCACCGTTTCGCCAAGCTGCGGACCAACGATGATCTCCGCGTTCAACTCTTCTTCAACTTCACGTTTTGCGGTTTGCCGCGGCGTTTCGCCCTTTTCAATCTTGCCACCAGGAAATTCCCAGTAGCCGCCAACCAAGCGGTCAGCATTTCTCTTGCCCGCGAGAACCAAACCTTTTTCTTGATCAATAATGGCAGCCGCTGCAACTCTGATAATCTTTTTTGTCATTCAACTATCCTCTAAATTAAATCTTAGATTCATTATATTACTAATAAAAAACGCCACCCGAGAATTCTCTCAGATGGCGTTTTCTTATCCGATTTTCGCGCCAGCAACGGCAACTGCTCTCTCCAGTTCCGTCGCCTTCGCAGCGCATTTTTCTTGCGATCATTAATGGCCTTGTGCAATTCGCTCGTGATGGTGCTGCACGATGTACACCAGAGAATCGATTACTTTCTTCTCTTCACCATCAAATTGAACAAGAACATTCTTATCTTCTTCGATCAACTTCATCAGAACCTCGGGCGGTAATTGATCGTTTAAGAATACCAGACTTCACCGCGCCTTCATAGAAAAATGCTCAATTTAAAGACTTTATTTAACTTTTTTGCTGTCGAAGGTCAATCCGAAGACCAACACTATGAAGAATGAAATCAAAAAAATTCCGATTTTCTTTAACATTTGTATCACCTGCTTGTTTTTTATAAAAATTATAACCCTAAAATCTGCTTCTTTTTAGCTTCAAACTCTGCTTTGGTCAAAATCCCCTGGTCCAGCAGTTCTTTCAACTTCTTTACCTGCTCTACCTGTTCATCTAGTGCGCTAGAATCATTCTGTGCTAATTTAGAGTATTTCTTGATGTTTTTCGCTAAAATCGGGGCCGCCACCTTATTGATCGCATTGATCCGCAGTATTTCGTCACCATTGATCAAAGTCAATTCATCATAGACGATCGAATTATGCAGCACCACGCTCTTGATCTGTTTGAGTGGGATAACCAATGCCTGCTCTTTTGACAGCATTTTCTTGCTCAAAATAATGAGGCGCTGATTCGTGCAGACCAGCATGACGTTTTTGCTTTTGACATTAATGCCAATCGCCGCATAAACGATCTTTTCATCATCATGCTTCTGCATAATTTCGGCAAGTGGCGCCAAATCCTTATCGCTGAACCAGATATCAAAAACGTCGGCGTCAATCAATTGCTGCTTCAATTCTGCTGGCAAATTCAGCTTCTGAATGCGAGCAATTGCCTGCTGTCCCCGCTGATTAGCCAAAAATCTGTTGTTTGCCTTGCTTTGCTTTTTACTAAATAAGTTGAATACCATAGTGTTTCCTTAAATCATTTTACATTGGCGAGCATGTCCGCCATCTTTTCAATCACATCGCGCAATTCCAATTTTGCTAAAAACGCTTTTGGCAAAACCTTCGTGCCATAGCGCGCGCCTAACAGCTGTCCCGTCAAATTGCCTGTGGAATCAGAATTGCCGTCATGGTTCACCGCGGCCTCGATTGCCTTTTCAAAATCATGCTCATACTTCAGCGCACAATAAACAGCGATGCCCAAAGTCTCATCAGCAAACCAGCCTTGACCTAGCGAAGCAATGTTGGCCGCATCCCGATCCGGACTATTTTCCGCTAGCATCCGCGCCAGATTGACCTCGCCGATGATTTCTTCACGAGCTGGCTGCTTGGTGATCGAATTTTTGACAATCTTGATCGTCTTGTCGATCGCCTGCGCGATATCAATTTCCATCCGGCTTAAATAATGAATCATCGTTGCAAAAAAGACCGACGCAATCGAACTGATCAAGCTGCCATGCGTCAGCGCCGAAGCGCGAGCACTGCACTCCACCACTTTTTCAATCGACCAATTGACCAAACCAATCGGAGCGATGCGCATGATGCCGCCGCAGCCCTTGTTTTTGTTATAAGGATGCGTCAATGATCCGAAATGCTTTTCCTTCAGTTCAGTGATGCAAGTATTACTCGGTTCACGCACGGAAAACAAACGCTGATCATCAACTAGCCAGCTAACCGGCCGATGCGTCATCTCGCTTTTATTATGCTTGGTCTGCGTGTCCAGCCAATCCTGGTAGCAATTCCAAATATTGGTCAGCTTGTCGCCCGGCAGCAGCAGGCCGTTTGCGGTAAATAAGGTCATCTGCGTATCATCAGTGATTTTTGCCGGGCCCTTAAAATTGGCAAAAGTAATGCCGTCCTCGCCGTAGCAAGCCTTAATGTCATCTAATTGTCCAAATTCAATGGGTGCACCCAGGGCATTGCCAACTGCTCCTCCAAGCAGGCAGCCCTGAATCCGCTCAATCTTTGCTTTCATATTATCTCCAAGTTTTATCTCTTTGTTAGAGTATTCATCTTCTATTTTAAAGCATTATTATGAATAAATATATTAAAAAAGACACTTCTGCCTATAATAAGCAAAAGTGTCAATTTTTTATTTCAAATACAGAAAATGATAAATGATAATACCAGCCGTAATGACAAGGGACCAAATCATGGCCTTGATTTTTTCCTTTTTAGTTGGCTTATCCTCTTCAAAATCGTTTTTCACTAGCAGTCACCCTATCTATTCTTGATGATAACTTTAGTGTGGTATGGAATATGGTAGTGCAGCCACTTAGCGTCTTTAACAGTCAAACGAATGCAGCCGTGACTTGCTGGAGTTTTACCAACCTTGTGCGTTTCGCTGGCAATGAAAGTCTTGGACCATTCGTAAGTTGGAACGGAGTGGAATAAGTATTCTTGACCGATCCAGCCGACTGGGTAAAGACCAGATGAGAAGCGGTATGGGTGGTAGCTGTTAGTGTAGTAAGTACCAGTTGGCGTTAAGCTCTTGCCTTTAACGATTCGGCCAGCTGAGCAGTACATAGTGTAAAGTACTTTTTTGCCTGAACGAACGTAAACACGGTTGCCCAAAATTGAAACCCGCAAGTTTAAGTTCTTTACCTTTTTCAAATTAGGATACTTGGTTTTGGTTTCACTAGAATACTTCCAGTAATTGCCGGTCCGCTTACGCATGTCAGTTGGATCGTAGTATGGTTGATATTTGGTCTTGTGACGCTTAACGGTCTTTTTCTTCTTAGTTGTCTTCTTTTTAGTAGTTTTCTTAGTTGTCTTAGTCTTGCTTGTCGTCTTTTTCTTAGTACTCGTAGTTGAACTAGTCTTAGAAGAAGTCGATGAAGATGAGCTGGATGATGACGACGTGGTTGATGAATCAGTCGTTGAAGTTGATGATGAAGCATCAGAATTTGAGCTAGATGAACTGGATGAGGCATTGACTGAACTGCTTGCAGCTTGAGTCATTTGTCCACCAAAAACAGTAAGAGCTGTGATTGCAGCTACGCTGAGCAACGTTGCTTTAAATCTAAATTTCATAATTAATATCTCCCTTTTGTATCCTCCAAAATTGTATCAATGAGGGGAAAATTTCAACAAAAAAATGCAGTTTGGATCGGATATCTAAGCTGCATCTTCTTGTCAAAAGCGAATAATTAAGATTTGATAATGATTGCTTTGCTTAAAACAAAAAACAGTCTACCCACAACAGGAAAACTGCTTTTTAAATATTCAATTTTACTTTCTCTTAACGATAATCCTTAAGGAAATCAACCAACTTTTGGTAGTCAGCATCATGTTTAGAATTGTAAGCATCAATCAAATCAACTACCTTATTGTCTTTGGTAATGATACGATACTCACGCAAACCTTTCTTTTCATTGGCAACAACTGTGATTTCGCCCTTACCTGGTGTTGAGTAAAAAGTTGGGTTCAATACTTCATTTAACTTATCTGATAATTGTTGATTAAATGCAATAGTATTCATTTTGTTTTTATCTCTTTTCTAAAAATCTTAACATCGACATTATAGCATTTAACGATCAAAATATCAGAACTTTAAATTGAATTTTTTATTTTTGAGAAGCACCCGTACTTGCATCATCTTCAGTGTAGTAAATGTCAGCATAAGCTGTGTTGGCAGCGATGCGGCCAAAGGTAAAGATATCGGCCAAAGAGTTGCCGCCCAAACGGTTGCCCGCATGGATACCACCGGCATTTTCACCAGCTGAATACAAACCTGGAATTTCTTCGCCATTCTTATCCAAAACATGAGCCTGAGTATCGATGACTAAACCACCCATGGTGTGGTGAATAGCTGGACGACGAGGCGTTGCATAAAATGGTGCAACTTCACACTTCAAATCGAAGACATTTTTATGGAATTCAGGATCTTCACCCTTATCAACATCTTCGTTGTAGGTCTTGATTGTTTGTACCAAAGTATCAGGATCCATGCCAACTTGTTTTGCCAAATCCTCAAGCGTGTCAGCTCTAAACAAAGTGCCGGCTTTAACTTGGGCATCGATTGATTCTTGCGTGGTGTTATAAGCCGTTTCCTTGATCTTGTCATCGGCAATCAAGTAGAACAAGCCGCCATTTGCAATTGCAGCCTTGGCCAAAGTATCACGTTCCGCAAATTCGTTGACGAAGCGTTTACCCTTTTGGTTAACCATAATGTAGTTTGCTGGTGGAGTTTGCAAACCTGTAAATAATTCACCAGTCTTTGGATCTGAAACAGGCATTAATTGGATAAAGCCCATGCCAACCAATGCGGCACCTGCTTCAAGACCTAAGTTGATCCCATCACCGGTGATCGCTGGTGAGTTGGTAGTGGCGATGTTGTCGTCAATCTTTTGCCAGTAAGTGTTGTACTTTTGAACCATCTTTGTGTTGGCACCAAAACCACCGGCAGTTAAGATGACTGCTTTAGCATGAACAGTCAAGGTTGAGCCATCAGCACGCTTAGCAACGACGCCACGAACTTTGCCGTTTTTAATAATTAAATGTTCAGCGCGAGTTTCAAGATATGGATTTACGCCATGATCCTTTACCCAGTCTCCTAAAATGTGAATATAAGCGTAGCCCATTGGCTCTATTGGCTTATGACCACGACGCCACAAGCCGCCGACTGGTTCGGTGACGTCAGTTTCATCGAATTTAACGCCAAGATCAGCCAACCATTTAACTGAGTTAAGGGCATTTGTGACCAATTCATGCACCAGAGCATATTTGCCGTGAATTTCATTACCCTTTAAGTCAACACGCTTACCACCCAAATAAGTTTGAATTTCATGCAGCAGAGTTGAGTCAAATAAGTAATCAGCACCGGAATCAACGTATTCTTTAATTTGCTTTTGCAATTCTTTAAAGTCGTCACGATATTCGGGATCAATCTTCTCAATTGGTGTCTTAGCCAATTCTTCCAAAGTCTGCTTTTCACCTGGAAGGGCCTTGAATTTCTTTTGCCAGTCAGGTTCTGCAGCGTTCATTGGGCCACCGGCACGACTGGTATTGCCACCGATTTGTGGATATTTTTCCAAAATAACAACTTTTTCACCGTGCTGAATTGAGCGAACGGCAGCAGCTAAGCCAGCACCGCCGGCACCCACAACGACAACATCAGCATCTATCTCTTCGTCTTTTGCTTTCTTAGTTGCAGGCTTTTCACGCTTTTTCCATTCTTCAGCATCCCCGCCGGCCTCATTGATTGCTTGTGCGATGCCATCGATCACGCCGTGGCTTGAAATAGTCGCACCACTGACTGCGTCAACGTTTAAGGTTTGATGATCAATAATTTCCTTTGGCAAACGGTGAAACACTTCATCGGCAACCCCTTTGGTTTCGCCGGAAGAATCAATTTCAATATCTTTAATCTTGTCACCATCGATTGTGACTTCCATTGGCATGGATTCTGAACCATGACCTTTTGCTCTAACTTTATATTTACCTGATTTCATGTAAAAAATCTCCTGCAATCCCTTGTTTGTGATCGCTTACAATTTGATTTTAAACATTTTTTTCGCTTATGATTAGTACTAATAGGAATACTAGTTTGACAAAAAGGAATAGTTTATGAATTCGATGCAAGTTAAGTGCGTGATTGCACTGGGAAAAACCAAAAATTACACCAAAGCAGCCGAAAGCCTCTTTGTTTCGCAATCAACGGTTTCTAAAAATATCAGCCGGCTTGAAGACGAATTATGCTTCAAAATCGTCACCATGCAAGGACGGCAGGTCGCTTTCACCAAGGATGGCGAATACTTTTACCAGCAATTATGCCAAATTCATCAGCAATTTGAAGAAACGATTTCCAATATCTATTCCCAAGAAAAAGAGCGGCCCATCATCATTCGTCACTCAACCGCGATTTTTGAACGCTATTATTTGCCTCGCTTTCTGCAATTATTTAGGCAAAAAAGCCAGCGGGAGATCGTCTTCTCCGGCTTCAGACCCAACATTTCCTTTGAAGACAACCTCGATCTTTTTTACGAAAATCAGGCCGACTTCATTCTGATCCAGCAAGACTTCTTTCACCATGATGAACGCTTGGGTTTCACCCCGCTTTTGACGGGAAAATTCTCTGTCATCATTAACCGTAAAAATCCCTTGGCAAAGAAAAAGACCATTTCACTTTCCGATCTGGCAAATGAAAGAGTCTGGATTTGGAACAGTAGCCCCGCCGTTCCTTCAGTTTTAAAAATTGAACAAGCACTCAAGCAGATCATGCCTGTCGACCAAATTCGAGAATCTGACGGCATTATCTCCTGCGAGATGTACGCAACTGCGAACGAAGGCATTGGCATCGTTCCCAGCTTCGCTTATGACAACAATTTGAACCCGGATGTGGTCTACAACTTTTTAGATGTCGATGTGTCCCTGGTGTATGGTGCTTTTTATCTAAAAACAACGGAAAAGGCATCCTACTTCAATGATGTCATCGATAATTTAAAAGAGGCCGTCGCTCTAGAACGGAAAAAGTGGCACTAAAAACAAGGATTATTTTTCATCCCTGACATACTTTAAAAACATCAAGAAAATGATAACTGCCATGACTAACAAAAAGATGTAAGCAAATTGTGTGCCCAGCGCAGTGGCAGTCGGACCCTTTGATCCCATGCCGGCTTGACTGAAGGCAACGATTGCGGAAGTGATTGATGTTCCGACCGCGCCGGCAAATTGCTGCATGGTACTTAAAATTGCATTGCCTTGGGTCGTCTTAGGCTGACCAACTCTGCTTAGAGCGTAAGTCATGACATCACCCAAAATCATGCCTATGCCAGCCATATAAATAATGTAAACCAGCGAGATGAAGAGATTGCTCATGCTTTTGGCAAAAATGGTGAATAAAGCCAGCTGAACGAGCATCATTACTACACCCGTCAAAATTACGCGCCCTAAAAGTAGAATAACAAAGCTAGGCGCTAACGCATCAATAATTAGTCCAATTAAGAACAAAATATTAGCAGTTAGAAACAGGTTTTTGTTTTTGTAGCTGCTTTTTAAAATTGTGGAAATCGGTACAATAATTGAAATTGCCAATAGATAAATTGAAGTCATCCAGGAAACGACATTGGTGGAAATGCCAAACTGCCGCATTAATGTTGGAAAGGCAATGTTCATTGAAGTTTCAACGATTACCCCGCTAAAAGACATTAGTTCCGTCGCTACAATTGCCGCAAAAACTTTGCTTGGAATTTTATCTCTTTGCTGATTGTCCATCTTTGATATAATTCAACACCTTTCTTGCAGTTTCAAGTTCTTCTTCACTGAAGTTTTTTCGTAGAGCTAAATCATCATTCTTCATGTACTGATGAATCTGCTTCACCAGCTTTTCTGCCTTCTCGGTCAGCTGAACTTTTTTCTGACGCTTATCATTTTTATTGACCACACGTCTAATCAATTCACGCTTTTCCATCCGCTGCAGCATGATGGTGGTCGTAGAACGCTGAATTTCAAATTCGTGTTCAATCTGATTTTGACTAGCAGAATTTTCGGTTTGATTGGATAAAAAATCAATCACTGACATTTGCGTACCCGTGATGCCCAAGGTCATCGCAAATTGGTCGCGCTCACGATCAATCTGCGTTGAGGCCTGGCGAACGGTCTTTTTAATCGGTTCCATATGCCCTCCTTTTGTTAGACAGCTAACGATATTATCCTAGTGTGATTATTATTAGATATCAAGCGATTTTTTGAACAAAAAAACGAGACCTGCTTTATCATCACAGTTCTCGCTTAATTATCAGAACACAGATCAAGTGCCAAGTACGCATAAGATCATAGCTCCATCTTGATCGGTGCCCAAATAAGTGGCATTTTGTAATTTCCTAAATTAGAATATGGATCATCTTTTTCAAGATTTTTTACCACTCGCAGCACCTCATTTCTAAATAATAGTTTTAAAAGTAAGCGCTTACTTTCTATATTTCTACTAACATGATCCAGTCAAGCATGCAAGAAAGAAGCTTGCCCAATAGAAAAGAGGATCATAGCAACAAGCTATGGTCCTCTCTTTAAGGAGATTTTAGATTTTTTACTTACTGTCTGTATTTAGGATTGAGGTATTTTAAAAATATTGGTATAGATTGATTGTTTTATCTGAGTTTAGCCGATATTATCCCAAGGCTTCAAGTCGATAGCTGGGCCTTCAGCTAATTTTACTTGTTCTTTTGTTAAAAATTCCTTTCTGACAACTACATCGTAAACATAGTCTTCAAACCATTTTTGACTCATTTCGTAGAACCCTTTGTGGCCATATTTATCGCCCCAGGAGTTTTCTACTTTCCACTTGCGAATTTGACCTTTGTCTTCATCGACACCGACCAAAGTCATATCGTGAGTTGCAAAGCCTTCACCAGTTGCCAAACGATCTGCCTTGCTCATTTGAGTATCGACACTGAACAATGCATCAGTCTTGTAAAGTTCAGTATCAAGATAGCCCGTCTTGCGTTCCATTTGCTTGAGAACGTCATTACCAAAGATAACGGCATCCCCTGCTTTAAGTTGAGCAACAGCTGCTTGAGCCAAGTATTCAATTGGAACATTCAAGAATTTAATTTGATCACCGCCATCAACGTTATCATAAAGTGGCATGTGATAAAGCTTATTAAATTCGTGGTTTGGACAATTTGACAAGCACACGTAATCATCAAAGTGGAAATCTTTGAAGTATTTTTGGACAAATTGACGTGGAGTCAAGTCCTTTTCTAAATGGTACTTCTTGTCATCATCGCGGTATTCCAAATCGAATTTCTTTGGTGGTTCGCCCAAAGCAACTGATACCATGCGGTAAACTTCATTCAAGCATTGCTTCTTGGCTTTTTCTAATTGATCTTGCTTGCCTTCCTTGACCAACTTGCGCAAAAGCAAGGCATCTTTTCTTTCCTTGCGGGCCAAAGAATCAATCAAGCCCGTGGTGTTATTGGAGTTAAAGCTTTCTGGCATGGCATATGAGGGAACGACGCCATACTTTTTAACCAAATTGATTGCCATTCCCCAAAGTCCACCATCTTCGCCGGCAAAGCCAAGCCAAGATTGAACTTCACGGTCATCAAGCGGCTTGTCTGCCAAACGGATCATTGCATCATAGAAAGCATTGGCACGTTCAATTTTATCCCAGAAGAAGTTATAGGCTTGTGAGAAAGTAAAATTCTTAACCTTATTCTTCTTGCCAAAATAGTGACGGAGAACGTTTAAAGTTGCAAACTCCCAGCAGCGGCCGGAATGCTTTTGATCAGTGACGTTTTCGGTATCAAGTTCAATTGAGAAAACGTGGTTCAAACGCTTGGAAACACTGTCATTAAATGAAGCTTCCAAAAGTCCTGAACGTTGAGCGGCACGTGAGGCAACTTGATTTTTATCATTGCTGTTAAAATCGGCGGAAAAGTCGGCGATTTCTTGATCTGAAATAATAGTCATCGGTATCCCCTTCTTATCTATTGGCTTTTAATTTTTCTTTAAGTGTTGGTGTTAATAATACCTTGTTTTTAGAAAAATAGCAAGCAAATTTGCTCATTTTCTTTAATTTTTTATTCATTTAGTTCTCTCTTAGCAAAAATTCATGCTTTCCCTAGGAATAAAATCACTATAATAAGGATGGATGAATTTTTGGAGGAAGAGAAGAATGAAAAAACATAAGTTGTTGCATCTTGCTCTTTCACTAATTGCTGCTATCAGTTTAACAACAATCGGCGAAACTGCGAGTCAAAAAGTCGAAGCAACTAGCTACAGTGACAGCTCGCTTGCTAGTTTGAAGTTTCATAGCAAGGAAATTGTGACGGTTGATCATAACAAGCCGCAGTTTTCAAAAAAGACGGAATCGGAAAAACGCGGTCCCTGGCAAAAATACAGCAATCTCGATTATCTTAATCGGGCTCGAACTGCGAATGCCCTCTTAAATAAAAAGCTTATGCCAACCGTCAAGCGCGAAGGCTTGACCTGGGATCCAACCGGCTGGCACAATAAGCGCATCAAGGGCGGCTGGCTATACAATCGCTGCCACTTGATCGGCTATCAATTGACTGGTCAAAACAATAATCCCCGCAATTTGATCACGGGAACCCGTGAATTAAACGATCCTGACATGCTCAAGTACGAAAACGAAGTGGCAGATTACATCCGTGAATCCGGCAATCACTACATTCGTTACCGCGTAACGCCTATTTATAAGGGCAATGATTTATTGGCTAACGGAGTTGAGATGGAAGCTCAGTCAATCGGCGACAACAGCGTTCACTTCAATGTCTTCATCTTTAACGAGCAGCCTGGCGTGGTTTTGAATTACGAAGATGGCACAAGCCGCGTAGAGAATTCAGGTACCACGGTTGTTGCTAAAGCAAAAAAGACTGCTAAGAAGAAAACGACACGGGTAATTCGGCATGTTGCTCACCGCGTCAGCACCGCACGTTATCGGGTGATCGGCAACAAGCGCAGCAAGATCTACCACGTTGCCAGTGGTCAAAATTATCATATGTCTTCAGCAAATGCCGTTTACTTCAAATCTGAAGCTGCCGCAAGAGCTGCAGGATATCGTAAATCGAAGAGATAAACAAGAAAGCAGATTGAATCAGTTATTCAACCTGCTTTTTTCTTTCAAGATATAATTTATTGCTGCGTGGAAATTCGATTTTTTGCAATTTTTTCAGACGTTTTATAACTTCATGCTCATTCAAATCTGTCCAAACGACTTTGCGGTAGCCATCTTCGATGATACTGAAGCCTGCACGATCTTTTTCAATAATAATTGAACGATCCTTTTTATAAGTCAAAAGTTTGATTGTGGCCTTATCCTGCATTTCTTGCAACTCACGAGCGACAATATTTAGCAAATTACGATTATCAATCATTAAGTTTCACCGCGCCAATCCATCAACTAACTTATTTTTCCAATATAGGCCTCAGTCTTCATCGGCACAAGCAATTTACCATCCTGAGCCAACTGATCGAATAATTTGCCAACTGCAGCAACAAATTGCTCGTAGTTTTTATCCCCTGCTTTTAAGGAATATGACGATGACAAAGTCCGATTAACAAAGCCTTGCCGAGTGTATTCTTGATCATTTTCTGTTTGAAAGGTATCGCAATTACCGGTAAAGAATTGTCGACAGTCAACAGCCGCAATTCCGTTTGAAAAGCCGTGAAAATTAGGACAATACTGTTTAAGCAAAACTGCCAATTTTTGATTGCAAATGGCATCAGCGATCCTTGAATTATACACGATGATTACTTTGCCATCAGCTTTTAAGATGCGCTGACATTCCTGCCTGAATCTTGCCTGGTCAAACCAGTGAAAAGCCTGTGCTGCCGTGACATAATCAACACTGTTTGCAGGCAAAGTCGTGTTTTCGGCATCCCCAGCAATCGAAACAAAGTTTGCTCTTTTTCCTAAATTTTTTTCGGCTTGCCGGCGCATATCTTGATTAGGTTCCACTGCATAAACGTGATAGCCTTGATCCAGTAACTGTTCAGTAAAAATTCCAGTGCCTGAACCAATATCCGCAATAGTTGTAGCGGATGTTAAGGCCAACTTTTCTTTTAAATAAGAAAATAACTCTGGAGCATATTTTGGCCGGGCCTTAGCATAGATTTGACCTTTACCGGTGAATTTTTCAGTATTATTCATTATTTTCCTCGAAATATTAATTTATCCATTTTTTCTATTCATATCACAGAAAAACTCCCAGTTCAAATTGAACCGGGAGCCTTAATATTATGCAACTTTTCGTTTTACTTCAATGAAGCAAGCATCTTGAATGCAGTCTCAGTATCGTGAGCCTGGATTTGGTAAACATTGCTGCCATCTTGCCATGCAATCACAGTATTCAATGAACCAACGCTGTCACCAACAGTCACATGCAAACTACCCTTATTAGAGGTCTTTGGCAAACCGTATTGCTTGTACAAAGCCAATACTTTCTTACCACGATCGGTTGGGTCCTCTTTCAATTGACTGCTTGCTTGGATTACGAATGAGTAATTATCGCTGTTCCATTGCAAGTATCTTTGACCAGCAGCACCTTGAATAGTAGCAGTCGTGCTTGAATCCAGCTTCTTAGTTGGCAAACCAGATTGTGCTGGAATGTAATTGATCAAGTCAGAAGCTTCAGAGCTTGAAGCGTTAGTAACTTCAGTCAATACTGCATATGGCTTCTCATTCTTTACGCTAGCTGCATTAAAATCAGCTGCAGAATTACCAACACTGTAGTAAATAATGTTAGTATTGCCAGATTTGTTGTAGCGAACGTTCAACTTGCTTGAGCCTTGACCCAAACCATCATTGGTTGGCAATGCCATATTTGGAAATACCTTGCGCAAATCAGAAGTTAACTTGCTAATACGGCTTTCCTTTGGTGATTGAGATGATGGCTTGCTTGATTGTGAAGTGCTTGATGAACTTGAAGACGTTGATGAACTACTTTGACTAGAAGTTTTCTTTTCTACTTTTGAACTCGTAGCTTTAGAGCTTGAAGAACTACTTTGGTTGCTGTTGTTGCTAGAACATGCAGACAAAGACAAAGCTACTAAAATAGCAGCTGCTGTAATACCAAACTTGTTTTTCATAAAATTTTATCTCCTATTAACATAAATTCTCTTTTATTACTTACTCCTATTGTATCAGATGTTGCACCCGGTTTCTTTTAAAAAGCACTTACGAAGATTACCATTGCTTTAATTTTTTACTAGTTGCCGCTCACCAAATCAACTACATCCCTGGCAATCATCAATTCTTCATTGGTTGGGACGATCAACGCCTTTACCTTGGAGCCAGGCTTTGAAATGAATTTTTCTCCATCTGTCCGGTTGGCTTTGAAGTCTGGATCCAAGCCCAAATATCTCAATGAGCTCATAATGCCGGCTCTAATTCCAGGATCATGTTCACCAATTCCAGCTGTGAAAATAATGCCATCTACCCCATTCATTTCGGCAGCATATGCACCAACGTAGCGCACCACGCGATTAATAAAAATGCGCCGCGCAAGTTTTGCCCGTTTTTCTTTGCTTTCAATTAAATCACGCATGTCAGAGGAAACATCAGAAATGCCCAGCACGCCTGAATCATGATTTAGCATTTCAATTACTTCATCGATGGACATATCCGTTTTATGCATTAAAAACTGTAAGGCAGAAGGATCAACGTCACCGCTTCTGGTTCCCATCGTAACGCCGGCAACAGGGCTAAAGCCCATAGAGGTATCAAAGGAGCGACCGTTTTTGACTGCTGTTACTGAAGCACCAGATCCTAAATGGCAAACAATCAGCCGAGCAATGTTGATATTCTTGTGCATCATTTTGGCAGCCCGCGGAGCGACATAACGAACGGAAGTCCCGTGAGCACCATATTTTCTAATGCCAAATTCTTTGTAGTATTTGTAAGGGATGGAATAGAGATAATGAATCTTATCAAGCGTTTGGTGATATGAAGTGTCAAAAACCGCTACTTGCGGCACGTTTGGAATGATCTTCTTAAATGCTCTAATGCCCTGTGCCTCAGGAATATTATGTAATGGTGCTAGCTCGCCCAACTTAAACAGCTTGTCCAATTTATCGTCGTCCATAATGACCGATTGAGAAAAGACTTCACCGCCATTTACAACGCGGTGGCCAACGCCTGCAATCTCATGCAAACTTTCAACAACATGATACTTTTTAAGAGTGTCAATCAACAAACTAACCGCAGCTTCTTGGTTAGGAATGGCCGTGTTTTTGATAAACTCTCTGCCATTAAGTTTGATTTTGAAAACAGAATTTTCCATCCCTACCCGTTCGGCCTGTCCTCGCGCTATTACTTCTTCGCTCGGGAAAGAAAATAATTTGTATTTAAAAGATGAACTGCCTGAATTTATCGCTAAAACTTTTTTCATATTCCTTACTTCCTCACTTGTGAAATAGTCTCATTTATATGATAGCGCTTACTTTGGCATGATAGCTAGCTTTAAATAAAAAAACTGCTGATAAATTATCAGCAGTTCCATTCTATTTTTCTAATCGTTCATCAATTTTTGTCATAATCAATTGGACCACGCCAACCCACATCAAGGCAATGGCAACTGATCCGCAGACATCAGATGGATAATGGGCATAAACGTAAACTCTGGAGTACATAACAATTACCAACCAGACAATCATTAGAACGCTAAGCCAGAATTTAGCAGTTTTGTTTTCCATCACTTGTGGCAAAAGCACCATCATCAGCCAAATCAAGATGATTGACATTCCTAAAACGTGACCGCTTGGGAAACTGTAGCCATCGTCTTGAGCCAAGTGCTGAATCGGACGAGCCCGGCTAATTACATGCTTAATTACCCAACCCAATGCATCGGCACTGATCAGTGTAACAACAATGTTTAACGAGAGCGGACGTCTTTTTTTCAGCCACAAAATAACAGCGATCAACAGCATCCAAACCAAATCCATCTTTGGTGATGCCAAAAAAGTAATCTTCAGCATCAAGCCTTGCAAATTCGGAATTGATCTAACTACGCCCTGGAAAAAATGATCAAAAGAACTAATCCAAGCCGCATGAGCAGCTACCGAAATTGCAAAAATCAATGTGATGGGCGAGCCAACACAAATTGCATAGATATTTTTCTTCATTTGTCTCCTCATTCTACTTTTTATCAGCGTTTTAATCTTACCACAAAAATTGCTTTACACATTTCGTGTAAAGCAATTTTTATAATCTATTTTAATTAATACCAGCCATTAACTTCCCAGAACTTCTTAGCAGCAGTCCAAGAACCGTAACGACTCTTAACATAGTTATCAGCAACCTTTTCTTGGTTTGATGCAGAATAGTTGCCGCCTAAAAGTGAGGCTGATAATTGATATTTACCGATATATTGACCATTCTTGGCTGTGTATGAACCGCCAGATTCTTTATTGGCAATCCAAGCTTTGGCACTTGCTTCAGAACCAGTTGCTGTTGAAGTATATGTGCTTGTAGATGAAGTAGTCGTTGAGCTAGCAGCGCTGCTGGTTGAGCTCGTCTTAGCATATGAAGCGTAATTGGCAGTTGAAGTGCTTGAAGTCTTTACAGAAGCAGTTGGAACCTTAACCCATTGGTTGTCCCCAAGGTCGTACCACTTATTGCCTTGAGAGTCATAAGCTGTTTGAATAACTTTCCAATTAGTGTTAGCTGCCAAAACTTGACCGGTAGCAGCAGCGATAGATTTAAGTTTCAAAATAAAACTCTCCTTTATAAGTGAATTATTAAATTCTTGTCTGTCACCTCTTGACAGTCTCTATAGTACAAGGAGAGTGTTTCAGAACTATCTCATAATGATCACTCAATTATTTGTCTTGGATGTAATATTTTGTAACATCAGTAATAAAACCGGTTTTATTGTTAATTTTATAAAAAGCCTTCAAGTTTTCTTCAAACTTTTTAGATCAAATTCATCTTATCCAAATACTCTGCGTTTTCAACCGTGTTCCAAGCGGCACCCTTAAGCAAGTTGTCGGCTACAACCCACATGTTGAAGGCACCTGGATTTTCATAATCCGGACGAATTCGGCCGACAAAAGTATCGCGTGAACCTTCGGCGTTTACTGGTTGTGGGTAAATTTGATGCTTAATGTCATCTTGCAAAACATCGCCTGGGAATTTTGCAATTACATCCATAATATCTTGAGCTGTTGCATCCTTATCTTCAACAGTGAAGTAAACACTTTCACCATGGGCAATGGGTACTGGTACCCGCACGCAAGTAGCCGTTACCTTAATCTTGTCTGAGTTCATGTCATCCAGCATGATCTTCTTGGTTTCGTGGATCATCTTCCATTCTTCATGAGAATAGCCGCTGTCTTCCAAGACATCAATTTGTGGAAGCAAGTTAAAGGCTAATGGATAATGCTTCTTATCGCCTTTTGTTGGCAAAATCTTGGCATCTTCTTGCATGTCTTTGCCATCCAAGTAGTCTTGTGCTTCCTTTTTAAGTTCTTCGATTGCAGCTTGACCAGCACCAGAAGCAGCTTGATAAGTTGAAACGATGATTTGCTTTAAGCCAAACTTTCTTCTTACTGGTTCAAGGGCCATAACCATTTGAATAGTTGAACAGTTAGGGTTGGCAATAATGCCATGGTGCTTTTTCAAAGCTTCAGGATTAACTTCTGGCACAACCAAAGGCACATCTGGTTCCATTCTGAAAGCACTAGTGTTGTCAACACAAACTGCGCCGCGCTTTACAGCTTCTGGCAAGAACTTTTTAGAAACTGAGCCGCCAGCTGATGACAAAACCAAATCGATGCCATCAAAAGAATCGGGTGTGGTTTCTTCAACTGTTAAGTCTTGACCCTTAAATTTCAAAACAGTTCCGGCTGAACGAGATGAAGCAAGCAGCTTCAAGCTTTTTACAGGGATGGTTGATTGCTCCAATTGTTGAATCATTCTGCGGCCAACAGCACCGGTAGCACCTAAAATTGCAACGTTATATTCCTTAGTCATTTTTAATTGCCCTTTTTTTGTAAATAATCCTTAATTCTTGATAAAGCAGTATACAAATTCTCATCTGAAGAAGCATAAGATAGACGAACGTAGCCTTCGCCACCTGGTCCAAAGGCTGAACCTGGGGTAATGCCGACTTTTTCTTTATTTGCCAAATCAAGCGCAAACTTCATGTCGTCCTTGCCGAATTTTTCAGGAATTTTAGCAAAAACATAGAAGGCACCTTGTGGCTTAACGGTCTCCATGCCCATGTCATTCAATGCTTTAACAACAAAATCACGCCGCTCTTGGTAAACTTTGCGGTATCCTTCAGGATCATCCAAACCATTAGTCAATGCTTCCAGAGCTGCTGCTTGTGAAGAATCAGTGGTTGTCGTTACCATCAAGCCATGAACCTTGCCGATTTGAGCCATAATTTCTGCAGGTCCGGCAATATAACCCAAACGATAACCGGTCATAGCGTGAGACTTGGATACACCAGAAATATAAATTGCACGTTCAGGGATTTCGCTTGCAATTGAATAATGCTTAACGCCATAGGTCAAAGTTGAGTAAATTTCATCCGTAATGACATATAAATTATGCTTGCGAACTACTTTTGCCAAAGCCTTAATATTTTCTTCTGAGTATTCAACTCCAGTTGGGTTGGTTGGATAATTCAAAATTACGGCCTTAGCCTTAGGATTTTCTTCAATGACCTTTTCTAAGTGTTCAGGCGTTAATACGAAGCCATCCTTAGCAGTATTTACCAAGACAAAGTTGGCATCTGCCAAGGTAGCAACTGGCCAGTATAGTGAAAAGACCGGCGTTGGGATAATAACTTGGTCGCCAGGATTGCTGATGGCAAACAAGGCTGCATTGATTGCTTCAGTTGCACCAACAGTAACAACAACTTCTGTTTCAGGATCATATTTGACGTGAATCGTCTTGTCCAAAAAGTTGCTGATGGCTTTTCTTAAAGCCAACTTACCCTTTTGCGGCGCATAGTGTGAATCGTTGTTTTGAATGCTGCGAATTGCTGCTTGCTTGACGTGTTCAGGCGTGTTCATATCAGGTTCACCCAAAGTCAATTTAATAATGCCTGGAATTTTTGAAACCTGATTGTCAAAAATTCTGATACCGGAAGGTTTTACCTTTTCAACCTTGTCGCTATAACCTAGTCCATCTGCTAAATGTGGCATATTTGCCTCCTATAAAATATTTTCTAATCCAATAACCAAATGATCCAACTGATCAACTTTTTCAAGTGCTACCTTAACACCGCTCATGAAAGATTGACGATCAAATGAATCTTGCCGAATCGTTAGTGCTTCGCCATTTCCGCCAAACAAAACTTGCTCGTGAGCAATGTAGCCTGGCAAACGAACGGAGTGAATCTTGATTCCTTGATAGTCACCGCCGCGCACGCCGTTTAAGCTTTCGATTTCATCCGGAGCAGTTTCGTGTTCTGGTCTGTTTTTAGCAATCAACTTAGCCGTACTCAAAGCCGTGCCTGAAGGAGCATCCTTTTTATCTGCGTGGTGCATTTCGATAATTTCTGCATCAGGGAAATATTTGGCTGCTTCTTGAGCAAATTTCATCAATAAAACAGCTGACATCCCAAAGTTAGGAGCAATCAAACCAGCTTGCTTTTTTTCTTTAGAAATAGCAACCAACTCTTCTTGTTGAGCATCGGTTAAGCCAGTTGTGCCGATTACTGGGGCGATGCCATGCGTTAAAGCAAACTTGGTGTTGTCATAAACTGAACTAGGCGTGGTGAAATCAACCCAGATATCCGCAATGCCAGCTGGAATATCGGATAATTGTTCAAAGATTTGCGCATCAGCTGGCAAATGATATTTTTCAGGATCGTGTTCCGCAATCGGAGACAAACCGGCCACGATTTCAAAATCAGGCAATGAGTTGACCAAAGCAACTGTCTTTTGTCCCATCGCACCAGTAAAACCTGCAATTAAAACTTTTTTAGTCATTGTTTACTTCCTCTCCTAAATCCAAAGGCAATTGACCAGATAAGGCATCATCCTTCAATCCTAACTTTTGTGCTAATTGAACCTTTTCATCATCATTTAAGGCCAAAAGTGGCAAACGGCAGCCACCTGTCTTAAAGCCCTGTGCGTTGAGGACTGCTTTAACTGGTGATGGAGATGGGAACATGAACATTGCTGCCATCTTTGGCGTCAACCAGCGTTGAAGGTTTGCTGCTTCGACATAATTGCCGCTGTATAAATAGTCGTACATTTGCCGCATTTGCTTGCAGTATACATGAGAAGCAACTGAAACAACGCCGTTTGCGCCTAACAATCTTGCTGACAATGCTTGGCTGTCTTCTCCACTGAAGACCATGAAATCAGGATCCTTGTGATCAATGATGTATTCCATTTCTTCAAGAGAAGCACATTGTTTGATGCCCTTAATGTTTTCTTCGTGTGACAAAAGGACAATGGTTTCTTTTTCCATCTTGACTCCAGTTCGACCTGGAATGTTGTAGATCAAAATTGGCATATGAACCGTTTGCGCAACAGTCTTGAAGTGAGCAATCATGCTTCTTTGGTTAGGCTTGTTATAAGGCGGAACCACAACCAAGGCATAATCAATACCTTTGATTTGCGCAACCTCATTAGTGAAGGAAATCGTTTCAGCAGTATTGTTGCTGCCTGTGCCAGCGATAATCGGAACACGGCCATGGACGATTTCAGCGAACTTTTGATACAATTCAATTTTTTCATCATGAGAAAGAGTTGGTGTTTCACCAGTCGTACCACCAATGACAAAGCCGTTGCATCCTTGTGCAATCAAGTGATTGGTCAATTTTTCCAAACAATCGAAATTGATTTTTTGTTGTTCATCAAAAGGTGTTACAAGTGCCGTTATTAAATCTGCATCAATTAAAGAAGTCATTTAATTCTCCATTCTATAAATCAGAAAACCCTTAATCGCATCAACTCCACGTTGAATGCTCTTTTCATCAGGGGTCAGCGTTGCCGAATGCAGCTGTGAATCATCATTGACGCCGAGCCAGAACATAACGCCTGGGAACTTGGCCAGCAAGTAGCCAAAGTCTTCACCGGTCATTGCCGGCTCAGTTTCGATAAAGTTAACATCGGGCTGCTTTTTCATATACTTGATAAAGCTGCGAGTTAAATCTGGATTATTTTCGACTGGCCAATAGCCGCCTTGATTCAAATTCAGCTTTACGTCCATATTAAAACTGCGTGCCACGCCATCGCAAACATCTTGCAAACGATGATCAATGTTCAAGATCATTTTTTGAGTCAGGCCACGAATCGTTCCTTCAATGCGGGCATGACCGGCGATCACGTTTCTGATCGTGCCAGCATCGACCTTTCCCAGCGTTATAACGCCGCTTTGAATCGGGTCAATGCTGCGAGAAATGATCGTTTGAATCTGCATGATCAGACTCGCCATCGCTACGACCGTATCGTTTGCGTTTTGTGGAAAAGCAGCGTGACCGCTTTTACCGATCAAATCAATATTGACTTCAGTAGTTCCCGCGAACAGCGTTCCCATGCGGCAGCCAATCGCACCAGCTAGCAAAGCCGGATTGTTATGCAAGCCATAGAATTCATCAGGTTTCCATTTATCTTCAAAGATTCCCTTTTCATAAGCCTGCTTGCCGCCTGATTCACTCTCTTCAGCTGGCTGGAAGAAGAAAAGCAGATTGTCTTGGGGTTGATTTTCACTAAAATAATTCAGCAAGCCCAAAGCAACAGTCATATGAACATCGTGGCCGCAGGCATGCATCACGCCAGGATGTTTTGAAGAAAAAGGCAAACCAGTCTTTTCTTCTACTGGCAGCGCATCAATATCCGTGCGGTAGCCGATCGTTCGCCGCGGCTTTTTTCCTTTTACCAAAACCAAAATTGCAGTTGGCAATTGCTCTGGTACTCTGATCTCTAAATAATACTGCTTAAAGCTTTCAATCACCTGCAGTAAATAATCATGCGTTTGCACTTCATGCAGTGCCAATTCCGGGATTTGATGCAAGTGTCTTCTAATTTTAATTAAGTCTTGTTCTGTTAAAAGCGTCATCGTTACAGCTTTCTTAAATTGTCTTCCAAACCTGTCTTGCTCTTGGTCTTTTGGTCAACGTTCTTAATGAACTTGGCTGGAACGCCAGCGACCATCGTGTGTGGCGCAACGTCATGCGTTACGATCGCACCAGCCGCAACAACTGCGCCTTCACCAACATGAACGCCTTCAATCACGACGGCGTTTGCTCCGATTAAAACGTTGTCATCGATTCTTACTGGCTGAGCTGAAGCAGGTTCAATCACGCCTGCCAAAACCGTGCCGGCACCAATATGACAATGTTTGCCAACGATTGCACGGCCACCAAGAACAGCGCCCATATCGATCATCGAATCGTCCCCGATCTCAGCACCAATATTGATAATTGCGCCCATCATGATAACGGCGTTATTGCCGATCGTCACTTGGTCACGAATAATTGCACCTGGTTCAATCCGCGCATTGATTTTCTTAAGATCAAGCAAAGGAACGGCTGAGTTGCGTGCATCATTTTCAATATGATAGGAAGAAATCTTTTCTTGATTCTTTTTCAAGAATGGTTCAACTTCGTCCCAATCACCGAAGATAACGCCTGAATGAGCTTCATTGTAATTTTCAATAGATTCAGGGAAATCAAGGTCAGCTAAGTCGCCTTTAATAAAAACCTTGACTGGCGTCTTCTTTTTAGCATTGCCAATGTAATCAATAATTTCTTGCGCTGTTAATTTCTTCATTTCTTGATCTCCTTAATCTTCTTGGTAGCTTTGATCTAAGCGAACTAAATCTTCTAGACTTTCACGTTTGACTACTACTTGCGCATGACCATTTTCCGCAAAAACAACGGCGGGACGTGGATTGCGGTTGTAGTTTGAAGCCATTGAATAGCCGTAGGCACCAGTGTCGAGCATTGCCAGAATGTCGCCTGGTTTAGTTTTTGGCAAAAAGGCATCTGCACTTAACAGATCACCGGATTCACAATACTTGCCGGCGATGCGAACGTGCTCTTCTTCCTTTGCTTTAAGATTATTTGCCAAAACCGTTTCATATTCGGCCTGATAAAGAGCGGGACGAATGTTGTCGCCCATTCCGCCATCGACCGTTACATAAGGCTTCAAGCCGGGAACGTCTTTGCGTGAGCCGACTTGGTAAAGGTTATAACCAGCGGGACCAACGATTGAACGACCTGGTTCAATATCGATCTCGGGCAACGGATAATCGTTTTTCGCAGCTTCTTGCTTGATTGTTTCAACGATCGCCTTAACGAATGCCTCCGGCTTTAATGGATGGTCAGAAGAAACATATTTAATACCGAAGCCACCGCCGACATTAATTATTTTTGCAGTGTAGCCGTACTTCTCACGCCAGCTGCTGGCTATTTGCATCAGTTTTTGAGCAGCCATTTCAAAGCCGTTCAATTCAAAAATCTGTGAACCGATGTGAGCGTGAATTCCAACCATATCCATTCGTGGTTCGGCCAGCACTTCTTGAAGTGCCTTGGCTGCCTGACCGCTATTAAGATCAAAACCAAACTTGCTGTCAATTTGACCGGTTTGATCATATTCATGCGTATGTGCTGAAATACCAGGCGTTAAGCGAAGCATCACTTTAATGTGACTGTCGTTTTCTTGCAGAACCTCTTTTAGCAATTTAATTTCATAAAAATTGTCAATAATGATCTTGCCAACATGATTTTTAACTGCCATTTCCAGCTCAGCCCGTGATTTATTGTTGCCGTGAAAACTAACCCGTTCCATTGGAAAGCTGGCCTTCAAAGCGGTGTAAAGTTCGCCCGCCGAAACAACATCAGTATAGGCACCTTCTTCTGCGGCCACTTGATACATGGCAATTGTGGCGAAAGCCTTGCTTGCATAAGAAACCGCATATGAAGTTTTCTCTTCTTCAAAAACCTGCTTGAATTTGCGAATCTGTTGGCGAATTTGACCAACATCGTAAACGATTAACGGCGTGCCGTACTTTTTAGCTAAGGAAACACCGTCAACGCCGCCAATTAATAAATGACCTTCTGGACTAACCTGTGAACTAGCAATTTGTGAATTCATTGATCTCTCCGTTTTCTAACTAGGAGAAGCGCTAAATAAAAAATCCATTGTCTGCCGCTACAAACAATGGATTAATCATCTTTAATCTAATAGTCGATAGCGCTCCGCGAACCTCTTCGTTTCTTTTCGCGACAGTCCGCAACTTCTTTAGTTACGACCCAGCTAGTAGCTTTGGCATCAGTTACTGCTTCGGCAGCCTCCCCTTTCACAGTGATCATCGTCGTGCCTGACTTACACTCTTAATCATGTCGGTTGCGCCTCTTCGATTTGACTAAATTGTATATTTTATTAAAAACATAGTCAACACATTTATAACTGTTTTTTATTCTTTATTAATAATTAAATTCGGTTACTTTTGCTTATTCTCAAATTGATTTGCAAAAATTAAAATCAATGTTAAAATTTAATTAAATTATCTCAAGCTACAGGCGAAAGAAGTTAGAAAATGAAAGTAATCAAGTTCGGTGGTAGTTCTTTAGCTACAGGCAAGCAAGTTGAACGCGCAATTAGGATTTTTTTGGCTGACGATAATCGACAAGCAATGGTTGTCTCGGCTCCTGGCAAAAGGTTCAGCGATGACATCAAAGTTACTGATTTATTGATCAAATATGCAAAAACATATTTAAACAAACAAGATACTAGCGAAATTGTTGAGCAAATTTTTGCACGTTACCAAGAAATAGGCCAATATTTTGGCTTGACTAAAGAAGATCTTAACTTTGTCAAAGAAATATTAACGTCCTTGCCTGATCAGCAATATCCCAATGATGATTATCTTTTGGCCGCTTTCAAAGCACATGGCGAACGCTTAAACGCATACTTGATTGCAAAAATTCTGCAGCATCAAGGTCTAAACGCTAAGTTTTTGGATCCGACTGAGGCCGGCTTAATCGTAACTGGTGAGCCCAACGATGCTTCCGTCAGCCCTGAAACCTATTTGAATTTGGATCAGATTCGCCTTCAAGCTGATGAAAAAATCGTCTTTCCTGGCTTCTTCGGCATCACGCCATCTGGCCACATCGCTACTTTTTCACGAGGCGGTTCGGATATCACTGGTGCGATTTTAGCGCGTGGCCTGCACGCAGATCTTTACGAAAACTTCACTGATGTAGATGGTATCTTCTCAGCTAACCCAGCAATTATTGATGATCCGGAATCCATTCACCAGATGACTTACCGTGAGATGCGGGAATTGTCCTATGCCGGCTTTTCCGTTTTCCATGACGAAGCATTGATTCCAGCTATTCAGGGTGATGTTCCAATTAATGTCAAAAACACTAATGACCCAGAGAATCCGGGCACGATGATTTTGCCAGAAAAAGATTTTCACGCTGAACAAACGGTAACTGGCGTTGCCAGCAAGAAGCATTTCTCCGCTTTGTATTTGCACAAATACTTGCTTAACAAAGAGGCTGGTTTTACCTTGCGGATCTTGCAGATTTTGGACAAACATGGCATTCCATATGAGCACATGCCTTCCGGAATTGACGATATTACTATTATTTTTGACCGGAAATTCTTGAATGATCAATTAATCGACCTCATCTGCAGTGAAATTCAAGCTACAATCAATCCGGATCAGTTGGAATGGATCGATGATTATGCCATTATTATGATTGTGGGCGAAGGAATGAAAAATCAAGATGGCATCAACGCCAGAATTTTGAACGCATTGCTTCGTGAACATATTTCACCACAAATGATCAATCAAGGTGCATCACAAATTTCAATTATGATTGGCACCAAAAAAGAAGAAGCAGATACTGCAGTTAAAGCAATTTACAACGAATTTTTTAAATAGGAGCTAACAATGACACAATTATTGAAGGTCCACGGATCACAGAATCACTTTTTCATTCTTGATCAAACTGAATTGGATGAACCGTTAACTGACGAGCAATTGCGCAATTTTACCAAAAAAATTACTAGTTCCGACACTGGCATTTTAGACGGCAGCGACGGTGTATTGGTAGTCAATCATCCGACTCGCAGCCATGCTTTGGCACAAATGCGCGTGATCAATGCGGACGGTAGCGAAGCCTCAATGTGCGGCAACGGCTTAAGAACAGTCGCTCGCTATTTATTTGAGCAATTTCATCAAGATCATTTTATGGTCGACACGATGAATGCAAATTTGCGCGTCAGCAAGCAGGCTGATTTGGCAGAAGGCGTTCCGGCCTTTGCAGTTGAAATTTCACCGGTTTTCTTTGCTAATGAAAAGTTGCCTTTCGACAATGTCGGCCTCAGAAGAATTATCGACCAGTATGTGCCTGAACTTTATCCAGGCTTGAAGTTTACAGCTTTGGCTGTTCCTAATCCGCATCTGATTTCCTTCATGTCGCAAAAGCAGATTGAAGGACCGATTTTAGGGGAATTGGGTAAAAAATTGAATCAAGACAATCCTTATTTCCCTGATGGCGTAAACGTCAACTTTGCCCAAATCATTGACAGAAATCAGTTGTTCGTACGGACTTTTGAACGAGGTGTTGGCTTTACAAACGCCTGTGGTACAGGGATGTCAGCAACTTCCCTTGCACTTTGCCTCACACATCCAGATTTAGGTCAGTTTAATCAAAAGATTGATGTTTATAATCCAGGTGGCAAGGTGCAGACGATCGTACATTATGATCACGACTGCTATTGGATCGAATTGATCGGCAATGCTACGTTTACAGCACGAATTGAAATTGATGAAGATGATTTGCGGCAGGCCAATTTTGATAATGTCAAAATTACGGAGACCGATGAACAGGCAGCTTATGAGCGCTTTGTCAACAATTTGCCGCATTTCAACAATTTGCAGACCATATAGAAAAAGCACGGTTTTCAGCCGTGTTTTTTGCTTCTTTAGCAGTCGGTGCTAGCTTACCAACTAGGTTAACAGTGTAAAAAATGTTAAACGTTAATAGCTCTAGATAATAAAGATGGAAAACTATTTTGTGGTTTTCCATTTTTTAATATCCAAAATAATATGGTGAATTGGGATCTGACAAATCGAAATTTAATCCTTTAAGTTAACGGAACCAATACTATCTATAATTTTTTGCAGTGGCGTTTCAGTTATTGCCAATAATTATTTTGTCAGACTTAGAACCAAATTATCTTGATTCAAAACGTTAACATGATAGCAATTAGGATTGTGGCGAAGCTTATGAGCCACTGCATTAAGAAAGACCGTTTTGCCCGATCCACAAACCCCCGTAATAAAAAATGACCGCGCAAATTCACTTTCTTGAATAGTGCTGATCAACTCATTTACACGCGAATCTGTATCTAAGAAAATTTTGGGTACATCACCAAAAGTTGGATTAAATGGATTTTCCATTTTTAAACTTCATTCTTTCTTTTAAACTCTTTTAAACTTTTAGCCAATAAAAAACATCTGGATAAATAATATCCAGATGTTTAATAAATACTAATTATTTGAGATAAACATTCTTAAAGTCATAAGGCACACCTGTTGGGTTGAAGGAAACATCCTTTACGGTAGTCTTAAGAAGTTGTGGACGAGCAACTTGAACCAATGGAATTGTGCCCTGGTCCTTCATTAAGACCTTTTCGGCAGCAACCAATTTAGCCCAACGTTTAACCGGATTATTGCCATAGACATTTTCAGATTCATTCAGAAGCTTATTAAACTTAGCATTATTCCAACCATTGTTAAGGTAGCTTGATCCTTTTTCAAAAACATCTAGGAAGTTTATTGGATCACCAAATACGGCTTGCCAGTTCTTAACAGTAATTTGGTAGTTGCCTGCAGTTTGACGGGTAATTAACTGTGTGTATGGAATTGTTTGAATTGAAACGTCTACATTAGGAAGACGATCTAATTGACTTTGTAAAAATTCAGCGGTTTGTTTTGATGAATCATCATCACTAGTTAACAAAGTGACTTTAATACTCTTAATGCCTGTTTCTTTATACCCTTCTTTTAATAACTGTTTAGCCTTAGCAAAATTGTAGCTAACTGCACTCTTAACATATGCATCATTTTCAAATTGTGCACCAGTTTTTGGATTTGTTCCCATTCCTGAAGGTATGAATCCTTTGGTTGGAATTGATCCATCTTTTAATACATCGTTAGCTAATTGATTACGATTGATGGCATATGAGAATGCCTGACGAATCTTTAAATTCTTAAAGGCCTTAACTTTGTTTTCATTCAATTCAAGTCTTCGAATATCAGAAGCTAATCTTGCGTGATAACCAGCTTTATTCTTGTTTGCGGCTACTTGTTCACCAGTCAAACCTGTTTCATCGGCTTTACCGGCTTGGAATAAGTTATAATTAG
>NZ_CP031835.1:0-1400795 GCF_003999355.1 Lactobacillus amylolyticus | reverse complement strand
TCGTGTAAAATCTGAAAAGGATTTTCAGCATGTATTTAAAGCTGGCGAATCTGTCGCTAATCGGGCTTTTGTCATCTATAAAATAGAAAAAACAGAAAACAAACACTTCCGAGTGGGCATTTCTGTCGGCAAGAAGGTCGGACATACTGCCGTTATTCGAAATCGACTCAAGCGTTACATTCGGGCGGTAATTACTGAATATAAAACAGAAATTGATCCGCATATTGATTTTCTGGTAATTACGAGGCCCTACGCTCGCAATTTTGACATGACTGAGGTGCGCAAAAATTTAATTCATGCCTTGACCTTGGCTCACGTCATTGAAAAGATGCCGGATGGAATTGAGGAAAATAAGAGTGAAAGACATTCTGACTAAAAGAAATGTCAAGCGTCTATTAGCTGTCCTGGCAGTAATTTCGATTGCTGTTGTTTTGGTTGGGTGTGCTCCAACGAGTGGCACTCACCAAGCACCTGTTTCTCATACAAGTGGAAATTGGTGGGATCGCTGGATCATTTATTACGTTTCCGCATTCTTGTTGTGGCTTGCTAAATTAATGGGGAACAATTATGGAGTGACGATTATCGTCTTTACCATTCTTGTCCGGATTATCCTTTTACCTCTGAATGCTATTTCAATCAGAAGTTCTACCAAGATGCAGCAAATTCAACCACAAGTTGATGCGTTACGTAAGAAATATCCTGGACGTGATACAGAATCTAGACAATTATTATCACAAGAAACTAATAAGCTTTATAAGGAAGCTGGAGTAAATCCATATACTGGTTGTCTTCCGTTATTAATTCAGTTGCCTGTTATGTATGCTTTGTACATGGCAATTTTGCGGACGCCACAACTGCAAAATGGACATTTCTTATGGATGGACCTTGGGAAACCGGACCCTTACTATATCATGCCGATTTTGGCGATGGTTTTCACTTTCTTTTCAACTTATATTAGTCAAATATCAACACCTAAGTCAGCCCAAAACGGGATGACTAAGTTCATGACATATGGAATGTCAATCATGGTTGGTGCAATGGCAATTGGTTTCCAATCAGCTATTACCTTGTACTGGGTTATTTCTAACCTCTTCCAGGCAGTTCAAACTTTCTTCTTGCAAAACCCTATTAAATATAAGCGTGAACAAGAAGCAAAGGTTACAGCTGAACGTGAGCGCAAGCATCGCATTAGAAAAGCTTATAAGCGTTTAGGACGCAAAAAATAAATATTTCGTCTAAAATCATTTTTAGATAAAGTAGTCAAAGTGCTTTATCCATCGTGATCAATCATGGTGGTATAATGCACTTTTTTTATTGAAAAAGGAACAGGGATTAAGATGGCTCAAACTTTAACTGAATTCGATACGATTGCTGCTATTTCAACACCGATTGGTGAAGGTGGAATTTCAATTGTACGAATGTCTGGTGAAGATGCAGTTAAAATTGCTAATCAAGTATTTAAAGGTGCTGATTTGACTAAAGTACCAACTCATACTATCCATTACGGTCATATCATTGATCCGGATACTAATAAGACAATTGATGAAGCAATGGTAACGGTCTTGAGAGCGCCAAAAACTTTTACGCGTGAAGACATTATTGAAATTAATTGTCACGGTGGCATCGTAGTTACTAATCATGTTTTGCAATTGTTGTTGGCACATGGTGCTAGAATGGCTGATCCGGGTGAATTTACTAAGCGAGCATTTGTTAACGGCAGAATTGATTTAACCCAAGCTGAAAGCGTAATGGATATCGTGCGGGCTAAAACTGATAAAGCTCGTCAGGTGGCAGTTGGTCAATTAGCTGGCGGCCTGATGCATAAAATTCGTGCAATGAGAAAAGAAATTCTGGATACTCTTGCCAATGTTGAGGTTAATATTGATTATCCTGAATATGATGCCGACCAGGTAACTGCCAAACAAATGGCCGATACTTCTAAAAATGTAATTCAAAAAATTGATCGTTTGTTAAAAACAGCACAGGAAGGGACGATTTTGCGCAATGGCTTGGCTACAGCGATTGTAGGCCGTCCAAACGTAGGTAAGTCTTCCCTTTTGAATTATTTGACGCAAAGCGACAAGGCTATCGTAACTGATGTTGCCGGAACTACTCGTGATACGCTTGAAGAATATATTTCAGTTAATAGCGTTCCACTTAAATTAATTGATACTGCCGGCATTCACCATACTGATGATAAAGTTGAAAAAATCGGAGTTGAACGTTCACAAAAAGCACTTAAACAGGCCGATTTAGTTTTGCTTTTGCTCGATGGCAGTCAAGAATTAACCGATGAAGACAAGACTTTGCTTAAAGAAACAGAAAACAAGAAACGAATTATCATCTTGAATAAAATGGATTTAGGTCAAAAATTAACCGCCAAAGGGATGCATGATTCAACTGGAAGCGAAGTGGTTTCAACTTCAATTTTGAAAGAGACTAATCTGGATGAATTAGAAGATTTAATCAAAAAGATGTTCTTCTCAGGAATTACCAACTCCAATGATCAAATTATGGTTACTAATCAGCGCCAAGCTGGTTTATTGGCCAAGGCTAAGAAACAGCTGCAAGATGTAGTTAAAGCAGTAGAAGATGGCGTGCCTGTTGATATTGCCCAAATTGATTTCAATGGTGCATGGGATACGTTAGGCGAAATTACTGGTGATAGTGCACCTGATGAACTGGTTAACGCCCTGTTTAGTCAATTCTGTTTAGGAAAGTAGGATAAAAATGAAAACTTACGATACCGATGAATATGATGTAATTGTCGTTGGTGCCGGTCATGCTGGCTGTGAAGCAGCACTTGCCAGTGCTCATATGGGATTAAAAACTTTAGTTGTTACAATTGGTCTAGATATGGTTGCTTTTATGCCATGCAATCCATCTGTTGGTGGCCCTGCTAAAGGAACCGTGGTCCGTGAAATTGATGCCTTAGGCGGACAAATGGGTAAAAATATTGACGCAACCTACATTCAAATGAGAATGCTGAATACAGGCAAAGGTCCTGCAGTTCGTGCTCTTCGTGCGCAGGCTGATAAATGGCAATACCATGAACATATGAAGGATGTAATTGAAAATACACCTAATTTGACCTTGCGTCAGGCAATTGTTGATCAACTAGTAGTTAAAGACGGCGTTTGTCGCGGCGTGATTACTAATACTGGTGCGGAATATCATGCTAAAAGTGTCGTTCTTACTACGGGGACAGCTGCTCGTGGCCGTATCTTCATAGGCGAATTAAATTATTCATCAGGTCCAAACAATACAATTCCGGCTATTAAGCTTTCTGAAAATTTGGAAAAACTTGGTTTTAAACTTCGTCGGTTTAAGACTGGTACGCCTCCTCGGGTTAACGGCAATACAATTGATTATTCTAAGACTGAAGAAGAACCAGCTGATAAAATTCCTCGGCACTTTTCATACGAGACCAGTGATGCCGATTATTTAAAGGATCAAGTATCTTGCTGGATGACCTATACTAATCCAACTACTCATAAAATTATTCGCGATAACCTTGATCGCTCCCCAATGTTCTCTGGCGATATTGTTGGTGTGGGTCCACGTTACTGCCCTTCGATTGAGACTAAAGTAGTTCGTTTTGCCGATAAAAATCGTCACCAACTGTTTCTTGAACCCGAAGGCAGACATACTAAAGAAGTTTATGTGGGTGATTTTTCTACTTCTATGCCAGAAGAAGTTCAACTTAAAATGCTCCACACCGTTGCGGGACTTGAACATGCGGAGATGATGCGTCCAGGTTATGCGATTGAATATGATGTAATCGAACCATGGCAATTGAAGCATACTTTGGAAACAAAAAATATCAAAAATCTCTTCACCGCTGGGCAAATGAACGGTACTTCTGGCTACGAGGAAGCTGCTGGCCAAGGTTTGATTGCCGGCATTAATGCGGCTTTGCGTGCAAAGGGCAAGCCTGGCTTTACTTTAGGCAGAGATGAAGCTTATATTGGAGTTTTGATTGATGATTTGGTAACTAAAGGTACTAATGAGCCATATCGTTTGCTTACTTCGCGTGCCGAATATCGTTTGATTTTGCGTCATGATAACGCAGACTTGCGTTTGACCCCGTATGGTCACAAGTTAGGACTTATTTCTGACAAACGGTATGCTGCTTTTGAAGAAAAGAAGAAAGAAATTGCAGCGGCAAAAGAAAAGTTAGCAACAATAACCATCCATCCTACTGATGAAGTACAAGAATATTTGCAAAATATTGGTGAGGATAAATTGAGTGCCGGCTTGAAAGCAGATATTTTCTTGCGTCGTCCACGTGTTAAGATTGATGACATTGAAAAATTAACGGGCGAAAAGATTGCAGATGATCGATATGTTAAAGAACAAGTAGAAATCAATATCAAGTACGCTGGCTACATTAAGAAAGAGCAAGTACGGATTGATCGTCTTCACCGACAAGAGGCTAAGAAGATTCCAGCAGACATCGATTATGGTGCAATTGAAGGATTAGCAACTGAAGCTCGGCAGAAATTTGAAAAGATTCGTCCGGAAACTTTAGCTCAAGCCGAAAGAATTTCTGGAGTTAACCCGGCTGACTTAGCAATCTTGAGTGTTTATATTCAAAATGGTCGCTACAGTAAAGTGAATAAGTAAAAATTAGTAATCTGAAAACAGCGTATCCATGTTTAAGCATGAATACACTGTTTTTTTATTGCGAGAAAAATTTTAATTAAGAACACTCAGAGAAACAATTTCGTTAACTTATGAAAAATAGAGCTAATAATAATAATTTTTAAAAAAATTGCATCTTTTTTATCCTATATTTTTATGAGAAAATACCTAATAACAATAAAAAAACAGTTGTTCTTGGGTTACATCCTTGATATAATGCGGTTAAATAACATTTGTAAATGTGGAAAAATATGTTTCAATAAGTTATGAAAGAAAGAACTTATTGTTAAGGAGATGCACTTATTATGGCAAAGATTAATGGTTCAGATGCAATGTTCAAAGTTTTGTACGAGTGGAACATTGATCATGTTTATGGTTTCCCAGGCGGTTCATTTGACTCAAGCATGAACGCAATTCATAACTGGCAAGATAAGATTAAATTTATTGAAGTTCGTCATGAAGAAGCAGGCTCTTTAGCTGCTTCTGCAGAATATAAATTAACTGGTAAAGTTGGTGTTTGCTTTGCATCAGCAGGTCCAGGTGCTGCTCACTTATTTAATGGCTTATACGATGCCAAATATGATCACACACCAATGGTAGCTATTGTGGCCAACGTTCCAACCAGCAAACAAGATATTGACTTCTTCCAAGCTTTTGATGAAGATAAATGGTTCTTAGATGCAAGCGTATGGTGTGCTCAAGCTAAAACAGCTGAACTTCTTCCAGTCTTAATGGATGAAGCAATTCGTCAAGCATATGCCAAGAAAGGCCCAGCTGTTTTAATTATTTCTAAAGACTACGGCTGGCAAAAGATTGAGGATAACTTCCGCGTTAACTACGATGCTCACGTTGAAGACAACTATCCAGCACCAACTAAGGCTTCTGTTGAAGACGCAGTTAAGCTTTTGAAAGAAGCTAAGAACCCTGTTGTTTACTTTGGTTTAGGTGCTAAGGATGCAGGCTCAGAATTAAAGGAGTTTGCTGAAAAATTCAAGACCCCACTTCTTTCATCATACTTGGGTAAAGGAATTGTTGAAGACAACTTCCCTGCTTACATGGGTACAATCGGCCGGATTGGTCCAAAACCTGCTAATGAAATTCAAAGTCATGCTGACTTGGTAGTCTGGGTTGGTAATAACTCCCCATTCTCAGTTCTTTGGTTCAACAAGAATGCTAAAGTTATTCAAATTGATGTTGACTCAGCTAAATTCGGCAAACGTCACAGCACAGATGTTTCAATGTTGGCTGATAGCAAGAAAGGCTTACGTGCAATTATTGATGCTGGTGAAGATCGCATGGAATCACCTTTGTACAAGGCTTCAATTGCTGACCGTGAAAACTGGGACGCATGGCAAGCAAGCTTTAAGGATTCAGATGAAAGTCCAGTTCGTCCTGAACCAATCTGGGATGTTATTAACAAAGAAGCTGCAGACGATGCTATCTTTGCAGTTGATGTAGGTAACGTTAATGTTGACCAATGTCGTTTGCTTAAGATGCATGACGATCAAAAGTGGGCAACTTCAGGCTTGCATGCAACAATGGGCTTCGGTGCTCCAGCTGCTTTGGCTGCCGCTGAAGTTTATCCAGATCGTGAAGTATGGCAATTAGCCGGTGATGGTGGCTTTGCTATGATGAACCAAGAACTTTTAACAATGGCACGCTACAACATGCACATTTTGAATATCGTCTTTACTAATGAAACTCTTGGCTTCATTCAAGCAGAACAAGAAGACGAATCTAACCAACCACTATCAGGTGTTATTCTTCCAGACAATGACTGGGCAAAAGTTGCTGAAGGTATGAACGTCAAAGGTGTTACTGTTCGCACTAAGGCTGAATTTGAAGCAGCTGTTAAGGGATGGAAGAAGATGGACGGTCCAATGTTAATTGACGTCAAATACACCCATAAAATGCCTTATTCAACTGAATTGAACAGCCTTGACGATCCAGCCTTCGTCAAGAAGTATCAAGCAGAAGACTTGAAGCCATTCAGCTACTTTGCTGATAAATACGGAATGGAAACTGATGCTGCCACTGGTGCATCTCAACATGCAGAACCAGAGCCAGATCCTGAACCAGATACTACTTCTGGTGCTTCACAACACTAATCTGTTTGATAAATAAAATTTATGAGAAAGCGAAACCTTTTGGTTTCGCTTTTTTCTTTGTCTACTCGTATAATATAAAATGAGAAAGTTTTGATGGAGGAAATTAAAAAATGCAACAATTTGGCGTTATTGGCTTATCCGTTATGGGTAAGAATTTAGCCTTGAATATTAGAAATCATGGTTATTCAGTCTCTGGCTTCAGTATTGATAAATCTGAAGTTGATGCTTTTGCTAAATATGAAGATGATAAGTTAAAACCTTGCTACACTTGGGAAGAATTCGTTAATTCACTTGAAAAGCCACGCAAGATCTTAATTCAAATTATGGCTGGTGATCCAGTTGATCAAACTCTGCAAAAGCTGTTGCCTCTTCTTGATAAAGGCGACATCTTAATTGATGGTGGTAACTCAAACTTCCATGATACTACCCGTCGTTTTGAAGAAATGGAAAAGCATGGCATTCACTTTATCGGAATGGGAGTTTCCGGTGGTGAAGAAGGTGCCTTAAATGGCCCAGCTTTGATGCCAGGCGGTGACGAAGAAGCTTACAAGAAAGTTGCACCGATCTTAGAAGCAATCGCTGCTAAGACCCCTGAAGGCCGTCCATGCGTATCTTATATTGGCCCAAGTTCTAGTGGCCACTATGTCAAGATGGTACATAATGGTATTGAATATGCTATTATACAAGAATTCTCAGAAGTTTACGATATTTTACGCAAAATCGCTAGCAAGAGCGATGATGAAATGTCAGCTATCTTCGACAAGTGGAATCAAGGTCTTGTCCATGCTTACTTGACTGAAATCACTGCTAATGTTTTGAAGCAAAAAGACAATTTGACCCAAGATCACGTTATCGACCATATTTTAAACGTAGCTTCTTATAAGGGTACTGGTAATTGGATGCTTGAAGACGGTGTTGCTTTAGGTGCTCCAATTAATGTTGTAGCAGAGGCTGTTATTGCACGTTTCATGTCAAAGGCTACTACGCGTGAAGGAAAAGAAATTGTATGGAACGGTGATGTTCCAGACAACTTGATCGATAATTTGGAAAAATCATTGCAATTAACACAAGCTGTTGCTTATGCTCAAGGCTTCCAACAATTAACAATGGCTGCTAAAGCATATGATTGGAATCTTCGTTACCCTGCGATTGCACAAAACTGGGAAGCCGGTTGTATCATTCGTTCATCAATGTTGAAAGATATTGAGAAAGCATACGAAGATGGCAAGCAACTTGAAGTCTTGTTCCAAGATCCATACTTCAACCAATTGATGGAAAACAATATTCCTGCTTTGCGTGAAGTTGTTAGTTTAGTAACTAAGGCTGGCATTCCAACTCCAGCTTTGAGTGCATCATTAAATTATTTGGAATCAATTTTTGATCCAAGTTTGCCAGCTAACCTTATTCAAGGCCAACGTGACTACTTCGGTGCTCACACTTACCTTAGAAATGACCGTGAAGGCACGTTCCACACCGAATGGTATGAAGAAAAATAATTTTGTTACACGTGTAACACAAAAAAGAGAACTCGTGAGAGTTCTCTTTTTTGATGTAGAATATTAGTGTTACTGTAAATTATTGGTAAAGTGGAGAGTTGATAAAGATGAAAAATGAAAATAATACTAGTCTAAAGCTCCTAGGACAAGCCTTGATCGTGGGAATCTGTACAGGAATTGTCGTAGGATTATTTAGATTTGGCATTGAAAAAACTACTGCTTTTTGGCTGCATTTGTTTTCATTAGCACATCGAAATCCTGTTTGGTTTATTGCAATTATTGTGGGTTTTCTATTAGTTGCAGTAGTAGCAGGATATTTTGTTAAACAGCAACCGCACGTTGGTGGTTCAGGTATTCCTGAAGTAAAACTTGAGTTACAGGGAAAATTATCTGTTAAGTGGTTCCCTATTCTTTGGCGAAAATTAATCGGTGGCATTCTGGTGATTGGAACTGGTTTGTTTCTTGGCCCAGAAGGTCCCTCACTTCAATTAGGATCATCAATTGGGCAAGGAGTTGGCGAGAGTTTTAAACAAACAAAAACTAATTCTCGCGTCTTACTTGCTACAGGAGCAGCGAGCGGTTTATCTGCTGCCTTCGGTGCTCCACTTTCAGGCTCTCTTTTTGTGTTAGAGGAAGTTTTCCATAATTTCTCGCCACGAGTTTGGATGAATGCCTTGGCTGGTGCGATTGCGGCCAACTTTGTTGTTTCTAATTTCTTTGGTCTTCATCCAGCGCTTGCAATTCCATACAACCATTCATTTCCAATCCCGTTATATTGGCATCTAGTCTTACTGGGACTTGTACTTGGACTATGTGGTCACTTGTATAAGGTTGGCCTCTTCGGGTTAAAAAAAGTATATTTAAAGATCAAAATTTTGCCTAGATGGTTGCATGGGTTAATTCCTTTGGCAATTTTGATTCCAATTGCTTATGCTTGGCCGCTCATCACTGGTCCGGGCAATCGCTTGATTTTATCTTTATCAGATATGATTACGACTCAAGGCTGGGTAACTGTCGGGATGCTGGCCTTCTTCTTCGTTTTGAGACTAGTATTTTCAATTGTCTCCTATGATTCAGGTCTACCAAGCGGCATCTTCCTCCCTATCTTGACGATGGGAGCTTTGATTGGCGGCACTTATGGTACCTTCATGGTTCAGCTGGGACTTTTACCACAAAAACTGGTTGTCAATCTGGTTATTTTCTCAATGGCCGGCTTATTTGCTGCAATTATTCGAGCTCCGTTTACAGCTGTTATTTTGATTACTGAAATGGTTGGCTCGCTGCTTCACTTAATGCCACTTGCAGTCGTTGCCTTCATTGCCCTTTTGGTTGATGAATTCTTAGGCGGACGGCCAATATACGACAGTCTTGCAGAAGCAATGGAAGGTAAAAACGGTGTAGCTAAAGAATCATATCGTGAAGATCAATTGACGGTGCCGGTATATGAAAGCAGTCAGTTGGTTGATAAAAAAGTTGCGGATATTGATTGGCCTGAAAACACGTTGGTTAAGTTAATTAGACGTGGCAGTGAAGAAATTATTCCAAACGGGAAAACGGTTATTGCTGCTGGCGATATGCTTATTCTGGCGGTAGATCAGAATATGCGCGGCAAAGTTTACGATGAAATGAAGAAACTGCAAGAAGTTGAATTCGACGGATAAAATAATTTTTCTCTTGCCAAAAATATTTTTTCAGGTTATATTGTTTGTGAAAAGTAAATACGGCGATGACGTTCGCCTTTAAATGAGCAAAATCTAATGACGTCTACTTTTACCTACACAATAAGTGTGTATTGAAAGTAGGCGTTTTTAATTTTGCTCTTTTTTGTTTTAGGAGGTTTAAACTATGACTGTTTATGTTGAAAAAGTTCGTGCAATGGAAATTTTTGATTCTCGTGGCAATCCAACTGTTGAAGCTGTTGCTACTCTGTCTGACGGAACGATTGCTAAGGCTGAAGTACCATCTGGTGCTTCAACTGGTGAAAAAGAAGCTGTCGAATTGCGCGATGGTGGCAAGAGACTAAATGGCAAGGGCGTTGAAAAAGCAGTTAATAATATTAATTCAAAAATTAATGCTGCCCTGAAAGGAATGGATCCGTATAATCAAGCAAAAATTGATCGAACAATGATTGAATTAGATGGAACGCCAAATAAGGCAAAACTTGGAGCAAATGCAATTTTAGGTGTTTCAATGGCAGTTGCCCGTGCTGCCGCTCAATCGAAAAATGAACCTTTATATCGTTATCTTGGCGGCTGCGATTTAGAGTTACCGCAAACTTTTCATAATGTAATCAATGGCGGAAAGCATGCTGATAACGGAATTGATATTCAAGAATTTATGATTACCCCAGTTAAAAAGACTTCATTTCGCGATGGTTTTGAAAAGATTGTCAATACTTATCACGCTTTGAAAAAAGTAATTGAAGATGCCGGCTTTGAAACGGGATTAGGTGATGAAGGTGGCTTTGCCCCTAACCTTAAGAGCTCAGAAGAAGCATTAAAGATGCTGCAAACGGCTATTACTAAGGCAGGTTATAAGCCAGGCGAAGATATTGCCATTGCTTTTGATGCTGCCGCAAGTTCTTTTTACGATAAAAATGATGGAAAATATCATTTTGAAGGTCATGTCTGGAATGGTGATCAAATGCTGGACTACTATGACAAGCTTTTGAAAGAATTTCCAGAAATTATTTCTGCTGAAGATCCTTTCGATGAAAATGACTGGGATAATTTTGAAAAGTTTACTGCTAAATTTGGCGACAAGATTCAAGTAGTAGCCGATGATAATGTCTGCACTAATCCTAAATTAGTACGCAAGGCTATTAAAGATAAGCTCTGCAATGCCGTTTTGATTAAAGTTAACCAAATTGGAACCGTAACTGAGACTTTAGAAACGATTCGCTTGGCAAGAAAGAACAACTTTACAACAATGGTTTCGCACCGCTCTGGTGAAACTGGCGATACTTTTATTGCTGACTTTACTGTGGCAACTAATGCTGCTGAACTTAAATCTGGAGCCCCAGCAAGAAGCGAACGGGTAGAAAAATATAATCGCTTGCTCGAAATTGAGAATGAAATTGGCGTAGAAGATGAAAGATTAGCTCATTTTCCAAATAATGTTGATTTAGACTAGTTTAAAGCTGGATAGAAAATAAAACTCGAACACAAAAATAAGATGATCAGTTAAGACCATCTTATTTTTTAGTTAAAACCTATATTAGTGACTTCTATTCTTTGCTGATTACTTTGCCTACTTGTCCATTATTTTCTTTAAGCAAAACTTGAGCTGCTTCTTTATCTTTCTTTGTCTTAAGCATCACAATTGCTAAGCCAACATCATTATTTGTTTTCTTAAGCGTTGACAAGGCTGTTTCCTTATCAGCACCGGTGGCAATATTGATAATTCGACAAGCACGATCAACTAGCTTGGAATTGGTAGGTTGAACATCAATCATAATGTTTTCATAGACTTTTCCCTGACGAATCATAACACCAGTTGAAATCATGTTAAGAATCATTTTTTGTGCAGTTCCCGACTTCATTCTAGTTGAACCAGTAATAACTTCAGGCCCTACTACTGCCTCAATTTTGATATCGGAGTGCTGTCCAATTTCTGAATTTGGTACGCAAGCAATTGAAACAGTTAATGCTCCAACTTTTTTAGCATAATTGAGACAGCCAATTACATATGGCGTGCGGCCACTGGCAGACAAACCAAGAACAGTATCGTTAGCGGTTAAATTAAGCTCTCTGAGATCTTTTTCACCAAGCTCCGGGGAATCTTCCGCCCCTTCTACTGCACGGTACATGGCTCCTTTACCGCCGGCAATGAGACCGACTGCGCGTTCAGGCTTAATGCCATAAGTCGGTACAAGCTCTACCGCATCGAGAACTCCGAGGCGTCCACTTGTCCCTGCGCCTACGTAGACAAGCCTTCCGCCTTTAGCATATCTTTCAGAAGCTTGATCAATAGCTTGAGCAATTTGAGCATCCTGTGTACCAACAGCAGCAGCAACTTTTTGATCTTCATGATTAATGGTTTTTACCATCTCTAATGTCGACATTGTGTCGATATGAAGAGTAGCAGGATTGCGAGTTTCCGTAATCAAATTTTTGATCTGCATATTCATATCCCTAAATTTCTATCGTTTTTATTTATTAACTAAACTACCATCTTCATTTTTGGCAACCATAGCTGATTTTGGTGTACCGAAGAAGTAGGTAGCAATAAAACCACCAATGTAAGCTGCAAGCAAGCCTAAGCAGTATGCCCACCACATGTTATGAGCGATAAGTGGAATTAAAGCCCAACCTGATGTACCAATTGCAATCGCACCTAAGTGTGGGAACATGCCAATAACGGCACCACCTATACCACCACCAACACAAGCAGTAATAAATGGTCGACCTAAAGGTAAAGTTACACCATAAATTAATGGTTCACCAACACCTAAAATACCGACAGGCAAAGCCCCTTTAATCAATTTAGTCAATTGTTTGTTGTGACGGCATTTAATCCAAAGTGCAATTGCAGCACCTACTTGACCAGCACCGGCCATTGCTAAGATTGGAAGAAGTGGAGTATAACCCATCTTTTGAATCATTTGCAAGTGAATTGGGGTCAAAATTTGGTGTAAACCAAGCATTACCATTGGTAAGAAGAACAGGCCGAGAATAAATCCGGCAAATGGACCACCAACAGCTAGTACCCAGTTAATTGAGCCAACTAGTGAGTTAGATACCCAACCAGCTAAAGGCATAATCAGGAAGACTGTAAATAGTCCCATAATTAAAACAGTTAAAAATGGAGTAACAAGGATATCTACACTGTCCCATACATGCTTATGGAAGAATTTTTCTATATAAGACATTAACCATACGGCAAGAAGGACACCAATAATACCACCTTGTCCAGCAGCTAACGGCTGACCATCAAAAATGTTAGGAATTGTTACTGGAGCAACTACTCCTGGCAAGTAAACAACACCGCCGATAATACCGCCAAGACCTGGAGTGGCACCAAATTCTTTGGCAGTGTTAATCCCAACGTAGATGTTTAAGTAAGCAAAAAGAGCGCTGGAAATCATGCTTAAAACGGTAATTCCAAGACTCCAACTGCTTGGCAGCATTTTTACAGCCAACATGTTCTTCAAAATACCGACGACACCTGAAATTAAACCGGCACCGATGAAGGCTGGAATTAATGGAACGAAAATTGAAGAAATATGTTGTAAAGCTGCACGCCACCAAGTTTTCTTAAGAGCTGCTTTATGAGCGGCATGAACTTCGGCAGCTTTTTTTTCTACTTCTTTTTTGCTAGATTGATAGCTGCTTTCGGTAGTTTTCAGATTGTCTGGAAATACTTCCCCTTCTTTTACACCGACTTCGGCACACATCTCTGCGGCCACTTTAGTGTTGATACCAGGGCCTAATACTATTTCGAGAGTCTCAGCTTCAACTACGCCAATTACGTCATTGATAGCCTTTAATCCGTCAACGTCGACCTTAGACATGTCTTTGATAGTGATTCTTAAACGTGTCATACAGTGAATTAATTTAGTGACGTTCTGTGGACCACCGATTTTTTCATAAATCTGGTCGCCGAGAACTTTATATTTGTTTTCCGACATTGTTCTTCTCCTCCCTTAGAGTTGAATTTTTTGAAATTTTATTTCAGCCGAAAAGCAGATTCTTAACTGAAAGTGCTTTCTAAAATTAAGATTAATGCCAATATTAGCGGGTGTCAATAAATATTTACAATATAATTTAATTATTAGAATGTGAATTTTTTGAAATAATATTTCAATATTTAGAATAAAAAAGGCCCCAAATTGGGGCGATAGATTAGTTTTTCTCCTTCAGATGATTGGTAATCCTGGAGGTTGCTTTCATCCTATTTTCTAATTTGGGCACGTCTTTTGCAATTAAACATAAATAGAGCAAACATGACATTGTCATTTCACTGAATAAAGAGTTAATTGCTCCTACTCGCAGCAACTGTTCATTACTTGGAAGGGGCAAAATGATGCTAGCCAATTGAGAAAGTGCAGAATTTGAGTCGCGGGTGATGGCGATTATCGGTGTTTGATTATGATGAGCTTGTCGAGCAGCCAGCAAGATCTCCTCGGTTTGTCCGCTGTATGAAAAAATAATCATTACATCTTTGGGTGTAGTGAAATATGACTGCTCTAAAGCAATATGAACGTCATCATCATAAAAAGCTTTTCGTCCAATTCTAATTAGTTTGTAGTATAAGTCCTTAGCTGGAAGTCCTGATGCTGCCACCCCTTCTAAATAGATGCTATCTGCTTGTTGCAGTAAGGAAGCGGCGATTCCTATTTCTTTTGTATTATTTAATTTAACGAATTCTGTTAGATTTTGCTGCAACGATTTTTCCAATTTTAATAAGACTGTTGTCGATGTATCACCGTTTGCAACAATGGTATCGAAATCATCGTTCTCTTTTTGCGGCGCATCTTGTGCAAGCTGCAATTGAAAATCTTTTAATCCTTTGAACTCCAATTGCTGACAAAAGCGTACAACCGAAGCTGCACTAGTTTTAGTGATTTTTCCCAATTCTTGCGCATTGTTGGTTAAGAAGGTAGCAGGATTTTCCAACAAATAATCAGCAATCTGCCTAGAGGTTTTTGATAATTTTGGGTAATCGTGCAGAACTTTGTCTTTTATTTTCATTTTGATGCCTCGCTATTCTAAGAACTCCTTTTCATTTCAAATATTAGCTATAATGAAATAATTTTTCAATTAAAAGCTTTTTTGAGCAACTGAAAAAATGAAGTGGACTCCTAAATATTAATTTTTCAAAAATAAAAATCCCTTTAAACTAATAGCTTGAAGGGATTTTTGCTGTCTATTTTTCTTTTTTATTTCTTGTAAAAGGTATCTTCTACGGCTCTGGTGATCGCAATTTTATCATGCGCATAAGATAACCCACCTTGGATGTAAAGGCGGTATGGTGGACGAATTGGACCATCAGATGACAATTCAATAGTTGAGCCTTCTACAAAACTCCCAGAGGCCATAACGACTTGATCTTCATAACCATCTTGGTGGTAAGGAATTGGATCAACGAAGGAGTTCATTGGAGAATAGTGTTGAATTGCAGCACAGAATTTAACCATTGGATCTGGATCACCGAAAGTTACGGTTTGGACAATATCAGTTCTTGGATCATTCCATTTTGGCATGACTTTCATACCCATTTCTTCAAGTAAAGCAGCGGTATAAACCATGCCTTTAAGAGCCTCACCTGTTGTGTGAGGAGCCATAAAGAAGCCTTGGTAAATGTCGCGTAAGAAGCCCCAGGTTGGGCCTTCACCCTTACCGGCACCAGGAACATTTAGTCTGGAACCAGCTTGTTCGATCAAATCTTTGCGCCCGACTAAGAAGGCACCACCTTTAACAATACCAGCACCTGCATTTTTGAATAAAGATCCAGCCATCATGTCAGCACCGTAAAATGTTGGCTCTTCGCATTCGGAAAATTCACCGTAGCAATTATCGATAAAGATATTAACATCAGGACGCACTTCTTTGATAAATTTAAGCATCTTCTTGATCTTTGCCATCGTAAAGCTTGGGCGAACAGCATAACCAAGTGAACGTTGAATGGCAACTACCCTGATGGACTTGTCCTGCAAGTCTTTGCGCGCTTTTTCATAATCGACCTCATTGTTTGGAAGCAATTCAGTAGTTTTGAAGTTAATGCCCCATTCCTTCATGTTTCCCGGCTTGTTCCCGGCCAAACCGATTACTTCTTGAATGGTGTCGTAAGGAGTTCCTGTTAAGTAATAGAGCGTATCACCAGGCCGAAGCATGCTAAATAAAGCGGTGGCAATGGCATGTGTTCCGGATGAAAACTGATTTCTTACTAAAGCGTCGTCAGTCTTGAAGTAATCTGCATAAATTTGTTCAATCTTGTCACGGCCGATATCATCGTAGCCGTAACCAGTAGAAGGAACCAAATCTTCTTCACCGACATTATGCTTTCTAAATAAGTCCAAAACACGTTGCTGGTTATAAAGAACCTGCTCATCAATTTCTTTTAATCGAGATGCAATTAATTGATCAACTTTGTCGACTTTTGCGCTTAATTCTTTAGGCAAATTTTCTTTCCATGATAAAACCATAATTTTCTCCTTTATTTATTTTTCCTTCAATACTTCTGCTTGTACTAAAATCTTGCCATCTTTTTGCTCAGAAACATAGACTCCTTGAATTTCTGGTACAAAGCCAGGGAACTTTTCAATTGCGCCTGCCAGAACTTCGAAATACTTTTGGTCAATAGCCGACCATCTTTCTCCTGGAGCTACGATGAAGACGCCTGGTGGATAAGGCAAAGCTCCTTCGGCTGCGATGCGTCCTTCTACGTTCTGCAGATCGACCAGTTCGCTTTGGTTGCGCATAAACAAGTCGTCGGCCTTAGCTGGGATCATTACATAGTTTTGCATATCTTTTTTAGCAAAAAGCTCCTTTTGCAAAGTAAAAGTTTGATTTTGTTTGTAATACTCATGCATTTCTTGGCATAAACGCTTTAATGTATAGCCAGCATAACGTTTAGGATAGCGTTTGGCCAGTTTAGGCAAGGCTTCAGCTAATGGAGCATCTTCATTGTAGAATTCTTCGAATTTCAAAAATGCATCCAGTAGCGTGTTGAGCTCTTCTTCAGTATCTCCTGGTGTCAGTAAAAACAGCAGAGAGTTCAAGTCTGCCTTGGCCCGAATGATTCTTTTTTCCATTAAAAATTCAGAAACGACTGCTCCCGGAATGCCATTTTCCTCATACCGGTCATGTTTAATATCAATTCCTGGAGTGACAACGGTGATCTTAAGCGGATCAAGCATTGCCTCACCGTTTGCAATTTGATTGAAACCATGCCAAGAGTCTTCATGCTTGAAATTCCAGTATTCACTGTGGGTCATTAGTTCTTCAGTTGGGATTTTAGCAAAATTGTCAGGGACAAACGGCCGGAATAATTTAGATTTTTTCAGCAGCTTTTTTCTGAATTCAATTCCTAATCTTAAAGTTTGGTCCCACCATTTCTTGTTGCCAGCTCCAGCCGTCAAATAAGAATTAACGGTTAGCGAAGCATAGAGCGGATAAGAGTAGCTGGAAGTGACAAATTTTAGGTATGCATTGTTGAAATGCTTGTGGTCAACATAGCGTGCCTGTCCTTTGATGTGCGAGTCTTTTTTCAAAATCTGTGAAGCTTGAGCCATACCGGCTTGTTGCTTGTGCAAAGACTGAGTAACCAGAATGCCGGGGTCATCAGGGCCATAATTGTAAGCCAATGGCGATAAGTGCTTCATGATTGGTACGAATTGCTCAAATCCGCCCCAAGCACAGTCGAATAAGATGTAGTCACATAGCGAACCAATTTTGTCGATCAGCCATTTGGCATTGTAAAAGAGACCGTCATAGGTTTCAGATTGAATAATCGCTAATCTAAATGGACGCTTGGCCTTGGCTTTTTCGGGTTCGACCTTGGCAATTTCTTGTCGTAAGTATTTTTCATCTAATGCACGTGGATTCATTTCACCGATTAAGCCTAATGGATTACGGTCCGTAGGAATGTAAACGGGTTTGGCTCCCGTCATAACTAGAGCACTGTTATAGAGCGATTTATGGTTGTTGCGGTCAAATAAGACTAAGTCTCCTTCACGCAGAATAGCCTTCGCACAAATCGAATTGGCACTAGTTGTACCATTTGTACAAAAGTAAACTTTGTCAGCATTGTAGGTTTGTGCAGCCTTTTGTTCGGCCGTTAAAGGCGTTCCAGCATGCATCATTGTGTCGCCTAATTCAGCGACGGTATCGCTGGTATCGGCGAACATTAAATTTTTACCGAAAAAGTGATTGAAAATAGCACCAGCTGGGTGTTTAGCATAATATTGCCCATTGTGGTGGCCTGGCGTGGTGAAGCTGATAGGCTTATCTTGGGCAAAATGAATTAAATCGGATAAGAAGCCAGGAACCATTTCTTGCGTGTATTTCTGTGCAGTCTTTTCTGTTTGGGCGAGCTCATTTTTATTTAGCGTTGCATCTGCAATTTCGATAATTGGGATTCCTAAACCGGATGCTTTTTGCAAATCATGTGCCAATCTTAATGATGCTTGATCACTGGCGTTAACAACGATTGCGGCAAGAGATGCAGGGTCAGTGTTTTCAGTTAGAGAAATGGTGTGCCAATTTTCTAATTGCTTGAACTTCACATTCTTGCCATAGGCGATTTTTAGAAAATTCATAAATTATTCTCCAAAAACTATTGCAAATAAAGAATAAATCTTTATAGTCTTTGACGTACATTTTTACACTTTATGATTAAAATTAATATTGAATTGAGAATAATGTACTAAGATTAGATTATATCTACATTGAGGCTATATACAAGTGAATTTGCGGAATCTATGTACTTGCATACAATTGAAGCCACTAAATATTAATCGCGGGAATTAGCAATATAATTTAATATTTGGAGGATTAAAAGTTGGATACTTTGGAACCGACGAAAAATCATTATATGAGTTGGCCAGTAATTGCATTGATTGACTTTGTAACCATCATTAGTTTTGAAAATATCTTTTATCCTTTTCAAAACCAAGGTTTATCAGTTGTAATTTCCTGGATTTTCTTACTGTTTACTTATGTTATTCCTTATGCTTTGATTTCTAGTCAAATGAGTTTGACCTTCGACAATCAAGCGGGAGGCCTTGCTTCATGGGTACGTCACAGCAGCAATGATACTTTGGGCTATTGGACTTCATGGATGTATTGGGTTCAGAGCGTACCATATATCGTTGATGTTTCTAACTCGATAATCGTTTCTTTTAGTTGGATCATTTTTGGTGACAATTCATTGGATAAAAGAATGTCGACCTTCTGGTTTGGGATGCTGACTTTTGTCATCATTTTGATTTTCATTCTATTGGAAAATCGTTTGAAGAATTCATTGGAAATTCTTTCTTTAATTGGTGGTGGCGCAATGTTTATTATGTCCATGCTGTTTGTTTTGCTAGCAGGCTGGGCTGTTATGCATGGTCACCATATTGCAACGCAGCCATTTAACTTGGGTGCATTTAAACCATCATTCAGTTTGAACTACTTCTCAACTACAGGATTGCTGATCTTTGCCATGTCTGGTGCTGAATTGGCTGCGCCTTATGTATCGCAAATGCGCAATCCTAAGAGAGATTTTCCTAAGGCAATGTGGATGTTGGCAATTATGACCGGATTCTTAACAATTTTTGGGACTTTGGCTTTGGCAATGTTCTTTAATGCACACCATATTCCACATGACTTTAAGATGAATGGTCCATACTATGCTTTTCAATTATTAGGAAACAGTTTAGGTATCGGCAAGACTTTGATGTACATCTTTGCCGTAGTTCAAGCACTGTTTATGATGGCCCAATTGGCGGTATTGCTTGATGCTTCAAGTCGTGTATTTGCTGGGGATGTTGCTGACAGATTTATGCCTAAATGGTTAACTGAAAAGAAAAATAAGAGCGGACGTCCGGTCCACTCCTACACTTTTACTGTTGGCTTGAGCTTGTTCTTGCTTTTGCTAACGGGAACTTTGCCTAATATTAATACCATCTATAATTGGTTGTTGAACATCAACGGAATTATTTCACCATATAAGACTTGCTGGGTTTTCTTCGCCTTCGTAGCAATGCGGATGCACCAAGAAAGATACCACTCAGATTATGTCTTTATCAAAAATAAAACTGGAGCTTTAACCGTTGGTTGGTGGTGCCTGATCTTCACTTTCGTTTGTGCTACTTTAGGATTTATTCCACAAAATGTAAAAATGGGTACACCTGCATTTAGCCACCAATTGATTATGAACTTTATCACTGTTTTCGTACTCTTTGGTTTAGGGTTGATCTTGCCATGGATGCGTAAGCATGAGGAAAAGAAAAATAAGCAATAAGACAATAATTATAATTAAAAAAGACGTAGCTTTAATGCTACGCCTTTTTGCTATCACCAGCAATTTTGGCTTTATTCAAAAGCAAGGAGCTGCTGACAACAGACACGGATGAGAATGCCATTGCTAAACCGGCAAGTTCAGGACTTAAGGTCAAACCTAATCCAACGAATAAGCCGGCGGCAATTGGAATGCCGATCGTGTTGTAAATGAGTGCCCAGAAGAGGTTTAATTTAATTCGGTTGAAAGTTTTCTTGGAAATATCAAGAGCCCGTACAACACCGCACAGATCGTTTTGGACAAGGACAATTCCACCAGAATCAATGGCAATATCAGTACCAGAACCCATAGCAATTCCAACATCGGCGGTTGATAGTGCTGGTGCATCATTTATACCGTCGCCGACAAAAGCTACTTTACGACCTTCAGACTGCAACTGTTTGATTTCACGTGCTTTTTCCGTGGGCAAAATTCCAGCGATTACTTGATCAATTCCAACTTCGTTTGCAATTGCTACGGCTACTTTTTCATTATCGCCTGTCAGCATGATTGTCTTTAAGCCACGCTTTTTAAGTTCAGCAATTGCTTCCTTGGAACTAGGCTTAGGAGTATCTTGGATTGCAATTAAGCCAATAATGGTAGTGTCTAAGCCAACATAGACCACTGTTTTTGCTTGGCTTTGCAATTTTGCAGCTTGTTCAATTATTTCCTGGGAAATTTTTGCATCTTTCAAAATTTTTTCACTGCCGACAAAAGCATTTTGCTTTTGATAAATAGCTCTTATGCCCTTTCCCTCGACTGCGTGAAATTGAGTGATTTGCTCTAGGGGTACCTTTGCTTCTTTAGCTTTATTGACGATTGCTGCAGCCAATGGGTGCTCAGAATTTTCTTCGAGGCTGGCCGCAATGGTCAGCACTTCGTCTTGCTTTCCGACAATATCGGTAACAACTGGCTTACCAATGGTAATTGTTCCAGTTTTATCAAAAACAACAGTATCAATGTCGCTAACTTCTTCTAGAACTTCCCCATTTTTTATCAAGACTCCCATTCTGGCACTTCTTGCAGTTCCTACCATTAAAGCAGTAGGTGTTGCCAGTCCGAGTGCACATGGACATGCAATAACAATTACAGAAACAGCGAACAGCATTGCTTCAACAGCAGTTGCACCCAGAAACGCAAACCAAATAATAAAAGTCAAAATAGCAATAATGAGAACGGCTGGGACGAAAATATTGGAAATTTTGTCAGTAATATTTTGGATTGGTGCATGGCTGGTCTGGGCCTTTTTGACCAAATCTACGATTTGACTCAGCATGGTATCTTTTCCAACTTTAGTTGCTTTGAAAATTATCGTTCCATTGCTGTTGATGGTTGAACCAACGACAGCATCGCCTTTTTTCTTAGCAACTGGCATGCTTTCACCTGTTACCATTGATTCATCGATCGTAGATGAACCATCGGTAATAACACCGTCAACAGGAATTTTTTCGCCGGGTTTAACGCGAATTAAATCGCCAACTTCTACTTCTACAAGTGGAATTTTAATGTATTCGCCGTTGCGCCAAACTTCAGCGTCCTTTGCCTGTAGATTCATTAATTTTGCTAAGGCATTTGAGGCGTTGTCATGCATTTTTTCTTCCATTGCATCGCCCAGAAGAACGAAAATGGTTACAAAAGCAGCACTTTCAAAGTAGACTTCTCGACCAGTGAACATCGCAAAAATACTGTAAAAATAGGCCACGGATGTACTCACAGCAACTAGCGTATTCATATTGGCGTTATGCTTTTGAAACGCTGCCCAGGCGCTTTCCCAATATGGAGCGGCTGAAATTGCCATGATGATTGTCGTTGTGATCAGAGCGATCCAATTATATCCTGGCATCATCCAGTGAAATGGCATGGCCACCATTTGAATCAACATCGGAATAGCCAAAATAAAAGATATCCAAAAGCGCTTAATATTTGAAAGTTTCATTACTTCACAATAACCTTTCCATGAAACATGTCCATTCCGCAAGCAAAATTATAGGTAGTAGCCTTGTCGGTTGGAATATTGATTTTAGTAACTTTTTGCTTAGTTAAATCTTTATTAATGCCTAGTTGTTCAAAAACTACATGTGATAAACATGCTGTGGAGTCCTGCATGTCAAACGCAATTTGGGCAGGCACACCCTTTTTCAGTACAATCGTTGATGGTGAATAGCCGCCTTTTACAACGATTGTCGCGTTTTGCTGGTTGTTTGAAACATGGCTGCTGCCCACTGCCTCAGTGTGTTTGCCAAAGAACCACCAAATAATAAAACCAATTAATCCAAGTCCGATAATAATTGCCAAAATTTGAAAAACAGTCATTTTATTCACTCCTAACATAAATGCGCTTTATCCGGTAAACAGTTGCAGGGAACCTTTTCCGGTGCGTCTTTTTCTTTTTCAGTGATAACCTCTTTCATCTGAGCTAAATCTTTTTTAGAAATTGGTGAATCAGATAATAGCTTTAAGATGACTTCGCCTTTATGCATGTCACACATGCGGTTTAAGCGCTCCTGAGCGGCTTCAATCATAATCTGCGTCTGACTAACCGTAGCTGTGTATATAAACCGTCTGCCGTCCTTTTTTGTTGCAATGAGTCCTTTTTTAACCAAACGGCGCAATAAAGTTTTGATTGTTGACTCCGTCCAGTTCTTTTTAGCTTGCAACTCTTCGATTACTTGAGTAGAACTAGCGTGCTTTAATGTCCAAACAATGCGCATAATTTCCCACTCGCTATCAGAAATGGTGCTTTCGTTTTCTTGCAATTTAACCATAATAGTTTTCCTTTCGTTTACAATGTAACTATACTCTTTAAGTTTACAAATGTAAACAATGATGCAACAAAAAAGAGAGTCTTCTTGACTCTCTGATTTTATTGCACAACATTTGCGACCCAGTAAATTCGATTTTCAGATACGGAATGAGCTTTATTCTTTTTATGATATGCCGTAGTTAAGCTTAGATTAGTTGCTGAAACATCAACACTTTCTAGCTCAGTCGCAATTTTGCGCCAGTGAGAACTGGTTACTTTATAATGCGTCCATTGAGTATATGATGTTGCGCCCAATGGGATTTTAACTAGTTCACGTGGAAACGAGCTCTTGGTTCGAGTTGGACGACGCTCACGTGAAATATAGATAGTTAAATTATTATCAATTGCGTATCCTTGAATAGAGTTTAACTGGTGTTTTTTATGTCCGAACAAATGATTAATATGAAATGCTTTTACTTTTTCTATTGAATCAAGGTTAACGGCCTTATTCTTCTTATGAGCTACGCAATCCAATGCATAATTGACAGAGTTTAAGCTGTGATCTCTTTACGTGCGGATAAGCAGCTTGCACTACATCAGTAGCGTAATTAAATGCGTTAAATGGGGAAAAGAACTTAGTTTGGTTACTAGTTATGATCCTTTAGGAAATCTTACGCGAGCAAGTTCGGTATCCCAGCCGCTCTTAGTATGACGTGGTTTAGCACCGACGAACCATCTACCGCTTTTGGCATGGCACGTTCAATGATTGAATCATTGCCTACCTCTTGCAATGAATAAATGTATTTTGATTTGATAACTGCTTTTTTGAACAACATCAGCGGTTAAATTTTTAAGTCGATAAACTAACCGGGGTGTGGCAGTCATAGTAGCTAAAACAGTGGTTCGACAGTTTGCTAATAAAGCAAAGGCAAAAATACTGACAGAACCGATAATAAATTTATGTATAATGCGATCTTTTATTCTTTCCCAATTCTCCAAAAAATACAACCAGATATCTATGATAGGATAATGAGAATAAATGTAAATGAATGAAAGGGCTTAAAAAAGGACAAATTTTCAGATTTAATAAAATTTGTCCTTTTAAAAATTGTTTTTATCTATAAATTAGTGATCAGGAAGAAGCCGATAAAGATGAAGAACAGAATATACATCATTATTGAAACTTCTTTATAACGCTTAGTTGCGATCATTGTAATTGGGTAAGCGATCATACCTAAAGCAAGTCCGTCAGAAATACTGTAGGTAAGTGGCATACCGACAACGATTAAGAAAGCAGGAAAAGCAATTTCAAATTTTTCCCAATCGATTTTCTTAAGGTTGGATGCCATCAAAACACCAACAATAATTAATGCCGGTGCTGTTACAGTGGTTGGAATAACCGTCAAAAGTGGACTGAAAATCATTGAAATCAAGAAGAAGATTCCGATGAAAATCGCAGTTAAACCAGTACGTCCGCCCATTGCAATACCGGCACTTGATTCAACGGATGTACCAAGTGGAGCAGTACCACAAATTGCACCTTCGATCATTGCAGTTGAATCTGCGGCGAAGGCTCGACCAATCCGTGGAATTTTGCCATTTTCATCAACCAAACCAGCTTGTTCAGTCATTCCGATTAAAGTTCCCGCAGTATCAAAGAAGGTAACAAGCAAGAAGGTCAAAACGACGATAAACAATTGAGGAGTGTTAATATCCTTCAAGTGGAAAATGGCCTGTCCAAAAGTTGGTCCCATAGATGGTGGGGTAGAAATAAATGTATGTGGCAAAGGAATTTGACCAATACAGATTCCGAAAATCGCGGTAACGATCATGCCGATAAAAATCGAACCTGGAACATTCATTGCCATTAAAATAACTGTAAGTACAAGGCCAAATAAGGTGATCCAAACGGCTGGTGAAGAGAATTTACCCAGAGTTACAAGTGAAGAACTGCTATTAACAATCAATTTACCATTTTGTAAACCGATGAAGGCAATAAATAACCCAATTCCGGCAGAAATAGCATATTTTAAATCCTGTGGAATGGCATCAACGACTAATTCACGCAGGTGAAGAGTCGTAATTAATACGAACAAAATTGAAGCAACTAAGACAGCTGCTAACGCTGTTTGCCAATTAATGTGCATATTGCCACAGACATTATAAGCAAAGAAGGCAGCACTTCCTAAAGTGGGAGCCAATGCGATAGGATAGTTGGCAACTAATCCCATAATGAAACATCCGATTGCGGTAGCGATCGCTGTTACGGTAAAGGCAGCTCCAGAAGGGATTCCAGCTGCGTGCAAAATGTTTGGGTTAACGAATAAGATGTAGGAGAGACTGACAAACGTGGTTAAAGCAGCGATTAACTCACGTTTAACAGTGGTATGAGCATCTTGTAAATGAAAGACTTTATCTAATGTCTGCATTTAAAAATTTCCTCCAAAATATTAATACTATAAAATGTATTGTATTTAGTTTAGCACAGATTGTTCGTGTTTGAAGTGACATTTCCTGGGAAATAAAAAAAGAGGCTTGACCTTAACGCATCGTAAACCTGTATTTTATATAGTAGAAAGAGGTGACAGTAATGTCAGATGATAAATATAGTGTTAGCGAGGCTGCAAAATTGGCTAACGTTTCGCCGAGGACGGTTCGATTTTATGACGAAAAAAATTTAGTTTCACCATCAAGCGTTGGAGAAAATGGCTATCGGATTTATACAGCCAAAGAAGTAGAACAATTAAAATTGATTTCGTATTTAAGAGAACTGGGCCTTTCTTTAAAAGACATCAAAAATTGCTAGCTGACAAGAATAGCACGCGGTCATTTCAGCTTTTGATTGAAAGACAAAAAGAAATTAACGAAGAAAAAATAGAAGCATTAAAAGATAAACAAAGGCAAATAAAAAATTTTGAAAAATCTTGCGTCCACGAAACTTGAAAAATGAAAATGTTGCTGACTTACAAAAATTATGAGAAATGAAATTAAGTTGACGCATTACAGAAGAAAAATGTGGGTTTATGCAGCGATGCTTTTCTTAATTGAAATAATCGGAATCTATGGCACAGTGCTAATGGCTAAACAAGAAAAAGCTTTTGCAGCAAGTCTGACTTTTGCCATAATGATGATTTTAATTATTATTGGTGGCACATTATTAACGTTGATGTATTATCGTAATGTAGCGTATATTTGCCCGAATTGCGGTAGAAAATTTGTTCCAAAACTTAAACAGTTTTTCTGGGCTGCTCATACGCCTAAATTCAGAAGACTGCGTTGCCCTGAATGCCATAAAAAATCATATTGTCTGGAAGTATCACGATAAACAATAAAACCGAGTTCAAATTTGGACTCGGTTTTTTCTATGATTGAAAGAGATTTTTATATAAGGTTAGATGTTTAATACTGCAAAGTAAATGATGAAGACAACGAACAGCAACCACATCATAGGTGTAATTTGCTTGAACTTCTTAGCAGCAATCATTGAAAGTGGGTAAACAATAATTCCCCAAGCTAAACCATCGGAAATTGAATAAGTAAGTGGCATACCTAAAACAATTAAGAAACATGGAATAGCAACTTCCAGGTTGGTCCAGTGAACGTGGGCCAAGTTTTCAGCCATTAATACACCAACGATGATTAAGGCTGGAGCAGTGACTTGAGTGGTAAAAGCACTAAGGATTGGACTAAAAATCATTGAAATCAAGAAGAAAATCCCTGTCCAAACAGCGGTTAAACCGGTTCTACCACCGACGGCAATACCAGTACTTGATTCAATGAAAGCACCAACTGGTGAAGTACCAAGAACAGAACCAACAAGCATACCAGAAGAGTCGGCAGCCAAAGCGCGACCTGCACGTGGCATCTTGTTGTCCTTCATTAAGCCAGCTTGTTGAACCAATCCGATTAAAGTACCAGTAGTGTCAAAGAAGGTAACAAGCAAGAAGGTTAAAACGATGATCCACATCTGAATGGTATTAATATAGCTAACGTGGAAAATAGCTTGACCAAAGGTTGGTGCGATGCTTGGAATTGATGAAACGATAGAAGTAGGCATTGGAATTTGGCCGATGCAGATTCCAAAAATAGCTGCCAAAATCATTCCGATAAAGATAGCACCAGGGACACGAGCGATCATCAAGAAAATAGTGACAATTAAACCAAAGATCGTAATCCAAACGGTTGGGTTGGTTAGAGCACCGATTGTAACCAAGGTTGAATCACTGTTTTGGATTAATTTACCACCTTGCAAACCAATGAAAGCAATAAATAAACCAATACCAGCTGAAATAGCATATTTGATATCTGCTGGAATCGCATCAATGATCATCTCACGGATTTTAAATACCGTTAACAAAATGAACAAAATTGAAGCTACGAAAACGGCAGCCAATGCTGTTTCCCATTTAACTTTCATTCCTAGGCAGACGGTGTAAGTAAAGAACGCATTCAAGCCTAATGTTGGAGCAGAAGCAATTGGATAATTAGCTACAAGCCCCATCACAATACAAGTAAAAGCAGCTGCTAAGGCTGTAACCGTGAAGACAGCGCCTTTATTCATTCCGCTGGCACCCAACACGTTAGGGTTAACGAAAAGAATATAAGACATACTTACAAAAGTAGTCAAACCTGCTAATAATTCTGTTTTAAATGAGGTTTTGTTCTCACTTAAATGAAAAAAACTATTGATAGAATTCATGTAATCCTCCAGAATATATTGTTCGTAAATATCTGATTATATTCTATAAATTAAAGATAAAATACGAAGATTGTAATAAAATACCGAATGTTCAATTTTTATTATAACTAAATAGTTAACAATTACAACGTTTTTAATTAAATATATTCGGTTTTTTCTAAATAAATCTTTGGCAATAAAAAAACTGACCTAAGTTTTCACTTAGATCAGCAACATTAATTACTAAAATTAGAAATTCAAAACCCACAAGAAAATTATAAAGACAACGAACAATACCCACATCATCGGGCTAATTTCCTTGCCACGTTTTGCAGCAAGCATACAAATTGGGTAGGTGACCATTCCCCATGATAAACCATCAGAAATACTGTAGGTAAGTGGCATTCCTAAGATGATTAAGAATGAAGGAACGGCAATTTCAAGCTTATTCCAGTGAATATGAGCGGTATTTTGAGCCATCAAGACACCAACAATGATCAAAGCTGGAGCAGTAACTTGAACGGTAAAGACACCTAAAAGTGGGCTGAAGATCATTGAAATTAAGAAGAAAATAGCTACAAAAACGGCTGTCAAGCCAGTTCTACCACCTACAGCGATTCCGGCACTTGATTCAACGAAAGCACCAACTGGTGAAGTACCAAGAACGGAACCAACCATCATCGCACTTGAGTCAGCAGTTAAAGCTTTACCGATACGTGGCATCTTATTGTTTTTCATAAAGCCAGCTTGTTGGGCCAAACCAATCAAAGTACCGGCTGTATCAAAGAAGGTAACTAATAAGAAGGTCAAAACAACAACCCACATTTGAACGGTATTAATATCTTTAATGTGGAAAACAGCTTGACCAAAAGTTGGAGCCAAACTTGGAGCTACGGAAATTACCTTATGTGGAAGGGCAATTTGTCCAGTGCAAATACCGAAAACAGCAGATAAAATCATTCCGATGAAGATTGCACCAGGCACTTTCAAAATCATTAAGACAACCGTTACAATCAAACCAAAAATGGTGATCCAAACGAGTGGATCGTGGAAGGAGCCTAAACCAACCAAGGTTGATTTGTTAGCAACAATCAGCTTACTATTTTGCAAACCTAAAAAGGCAATAAACAAACCGATACCAGATGAAATAGCAAACTTCAAATCAGCTGGAATTGCGTCAATGATCTTTTCTCTCAACTTGAACAAAGTAATCAAAATGAAGATGAAAGAAGCAACAAAAACGCTGGCCAGCGCAGTTTGCCAGGAAACATGCATGCCTACACAGACGGTATAAGCAAAGAAAGCATTGATTCCTAGAGCAGGTGCTTCACCGATTGGATAGTTGGCGACAATCCCCATAATTGCAGTACCAAGTGCTGCGGCAAGGGCAGTAGCAGTGAAAACTGCACCGGTATTCATACCAGAAGCACCTAAAACATTAGGATTAACAAATAAAATATAAGACATGCTGATAAAAGTAGTTAAACCGGCCAAAAATTCGGTTTTAACTGTCGTCTTATATTTATCAAGCTGAAAATAAGACTTAATAAAATTCATTTTTATCCCCCGTATATAATGTTCGTGTTTTTATCCCAATTCAACAACTCTTTTACTCTATCATTCTCATATAAAAATGTAAACACGAATTATGAAAGAAATCTTATTAAAAATAGTTATTTATTGTTTGGACTTATTTCTTCGATTGAATAAAATAATTGACTTTCCGGTGATTCAACCGCTAAAATAACTTCATTCACTTACTTTTAGATAATACAAACATAGGGAGAAAAAATTTATGAATATTGTGTATATGCTGCTACCGGCACTGGCTTGGGGCATTTTGCCGCTTGCCGTTGCACGGATTAATGGGAAACCGATTAATCAGATTTTCGGAACTGCAGTTGGAACGTTAATCGTTGGATTAATTACCTTGCCTTTTATCAAGGCTGCTACTGCTCTTGATGGCAAAACATTTTTGATGGCTGCTTTGGCTGGTGCCTTTTGGGTAGTGGGCCAATTAGGTCAGTATACTGGATATGCCAAGATCGGTGTTTCTGAAACAATGCCAATCTCAACTGGTTTGCAATTAATCGGAACTTCATTGGTTGGGGTTGTGATTTTTGGAGAATGGGCTTCAACTAATGCTAAAATTTGGGGCTTTATCGGAATTGCTCTTTTAATTGTGGGAGCAATCCTTACCTCTGTTTCAGCTTCCGGCACAAGTGAAGGCAGTGAAAAGAATCAAGTCGGCACTATTATCATGTTGGTCTGCACCACGCTTGGTTTTATCATTTACAACGCAATTCCACGTGCTTTGAGCGCATCTGGTTTAGCAATTTTCTTCCCAGAATCAGTTGGGATGGTTGTTGCAGTTTTAATTTATCTGCTATTTACCAAGCAAATGAAAGAAATAAAGTCAAAAAGCAGCCGGCAAAGCCTGCTTGCTGGTTTCATCTTTTCAATTGCGGCAACGACCTATATCTTGTCAGTTAAAGATAATGGCGTTAACACGGCATTCGTTGTTTCTCAACTTTCAGTAGTTATTTCTACCTTAGGCGGAATGATTTTCTTGCATGAAAAGAAGAGCAAGGAGGCTATATTCTTTACTATTACTGGTTTGATTTTAATTTTTGCTGGTGCAATTTTAACTACTATCATGCATTAATTTCATTAAATAAAAATTCCTGCGAGAATATAATCTTGCAGGAGTTTTTTTATGCTTCGATTTGAATATCGGTCGATTTATTCCAGTTGAGTGGCAATTTGCCGATAGATTTCAATTTAGCAACGATTTGATCCAAGACGATCTCACGGTCCTTCTCAGAAGCTATAAAATCAAACTTGTCACCATCGATTTCCATCTTAGGTGAATGATCATATTTTTCATACCATGGCTTGTAGTAGCTTAATAAACGCTTATAGTAGTCTTCTAGCGTTGAATCGTAACTAAGCTGTTCATACGGACGACCACGTTTTTGAATTCGTTTGATCATCGTATCATATGAAACATTAATGTGAACAAGCAAATCTGGGTTCTTCTTCGGCATCCGCTTCAATTCGCCCATCATATTGTTCAATAATTCATAGTAGGTATCTACTTCTTCTTGTGTGGCACGACCAATATCTGCGTTCATTTGGAAAAATAAGGCATCTTCATAAATTGAACGGTCAAGTACGTTATTATCTGCGGTTAAGGCTTCTTTGATACTGTGAAAACGCGTATTTAAAAAATATACTTGAAGCAAGAATGCGTACTTTTTTGGATCAGCATAAAAGAGTGGCAGAACAGGGTTGTCGTCAACACTTTCGTAGAATGGCTTAGTTCCTAAATATCTAGCTAAAATACTGGTTAAACTGGATTTACCGGCTCCAATTGGCCCGCTTAAAACAATAACTGTCATCACGTTCCTTCTTTTTTATTTCATTCATTAAGACTATAAGTTACCGATTTGGTGCAACTTATCATCAATTTCATTTAATACTTCTCGTTGAGCACCCATGTTGGTGACAAAATCAAGCTTATTACCATCGATCATCATCTTAGGAGATGCGTCATAGTGTTCATACCATGGTTCGTAGTACTTCAAAAGGCGAGCATAGTAGTCCTTTAAACCTGGATCAGTGCTGATTTGTTCAAAGGATCTGCCGCGCTTCTTGATTCTAGCAAGCATAGTATCAAGAGAAACATGGATGTAGATAAGCAAATCTGGCTTTTTGCTTGGATTGCCAGGCGTGTCTTCCATCATGTTTTCAAGCAAATCGTCGTAGATCTTGAACTCAGTTGGATCGGCAATCTTGCTATCCACGTTCATCTTGAAGAAAAGTGCATCTTCATAAATTGAACGGTCAGAAACGCTGTTCTTTTCTTGAACTGCTTGATTAATTTGAGCTAAGCGGTGGTTGAGCAGATAAGTATTAAGCAAGAAGGTATAACGCTTCATATCCTTGTAGTATAGGGGAAGAACGGGATTGTTATCGACGCCTTCATAAAATGCTTGCGTACCTAGATGTTCGGCTAAAATACTGGTTAAACTGGATTTTCCGGCTCCAATGGGCCCACTTAAGACAATAACTTGAATCACACTCTTTCTTCAACACAATATGTAGAACATTAAATAGTTTAATACGATATATTGGGTCTAACAAGCAATTTTTTAATTCTGTTAAACGGTAAAAAGTCAAGTTCTGGATTTGTATTTTGAGTAGAAATCGAATAGAAATAAAAATACCAGCTAAGCATTTTTGCTTAACTGGCATTTCTTATCATAAATTTTGTTTAGTTCTTATACTTATCGTCAAGTTCTTTGGCAGCTGCCTTGTCAACGATTACCGTTACGTCAGCATGCTTTTGCAAAATTGATGCAGGAACATCTTCAGTGATTGGACCTTCGATCATTTCTTTAACGGCATGAGCTTTCTTTTCGCCAAAAGCCATCAAAACGATCTTCTTAGAAGCCATAATGTTGGCTGGACCCATACAGATAGCACTCTTTGGCACTTCATCAATATTGTCAAAGAAGCGAGAGTTGGCCTTGATTGTATTTTCAGTCAACTTAACTTCGTGGGTGCCGATTTCAAATGAAGTACCTGGTTCGTTAAAAGCAATGTGACCATTGCGACCGATACCTAACAGTTGAATGTCGATTGGGTTGTCCTTAATGATTTGATCGTATTTTTTACAAAAAGCAGGAATATCTTTTGCCATTCCATCTGGAATATAAGTCTTCTTGAATGGCTTTTTATCAAATAAATGTTTTTGCATAAAGTAATGATAACTTTGAGGATTATCTGGCTTTAAACCAACGTATTCATCCAGGTTAATACTAGTAAGACCAGAGCAGTTAAGATCGCTTTTTACCCAGTTTTGGTAAAGAGTTTCTGGAGTAGAACCAGTAGCAAGGCCTAAAACCTTGGCTCCGTCTTTAATCCCTTTTTCGAAAATTTCAAATGCTTTAGCTCCGCCTTCAATTTGGTCTTCTGTAACAATAACTTTTATCATGAATAAATCCTCCTTTATTTACTGGTCTAGTCCATTATAAAGTGGTCTATGCCATTTTGTCAATCGAAAAATGTAGTAAAATCTAAGTGAGGTGAAAAAGATGGACTTAACTGGCTTAGGGATAGGTACCTGGAATATAGGTGAAGATCCTAAAAAGAAAAAAGACGAAATTGCAGCAATTAGATATGGATTAGATAATGGCATTAAGATTATTGATACTGCCGAGATGTATGGTGAAGGCAAAAGCGAAACCTTGGTTGGTCAAGCAATTAAAGGTTATGATCGTAGCCAAATATATCTTATTTCTAAGTTTTACCCTTATCATGCAACGCCTAAACTTGAGCGCAAAAGTCTTGAAGCTAGTCTTAAGAGATTAGGAACGGACTACTTAGACTTATACTTGCTTCATTGGCGGGGCAGTCACCGGTTATCAGATACGATTCGTGGATTGGAAGATCTAAAAAAGGAAGGTCTGATTCGGCAATGGGGTGTTTCAAACTTTGATACTCCTGATATGAAAGAACTTTTTTCCGTACCAGGTGGTCGAGCATGCTTTGCCAATGAAGACTTGTATAACTTGGATCACCGCGGCGTTGAATATGATCTATTGCCATGGCAAGAGGAAAATAAGGTTAACTTTATTGGCTACTCGCCATTCAATTCAGGCAAAGGCAATACGATCAGAATTACGCATAATTTAAAGACTGTAGCGCGTGATCATGATGCTACGCCACACCAAATAATGCTTGCTTGGGCCCTGCGCAGTGGGAAAATTTTATCAATTCCTAAATCAGGCAAGGTTAGTCATATGAAGGAAAATATTGCAGCACAAGAAATTAAACTTAACGATGATGAATTGCGGTTAATCAATTCTGATTTTCCACAACCGACTCACAAGCTGCCACTCGATATGATATAAAGAAAAAGCCGTCTTTCCAGATTGGAAAGGCGACTTTTTCTTTAAAGATATTCAGCTTTATTTTATGACTTTTTCACATAAAAGTTAATGGAGCTGTTTTATTCGCTTCTAAGAGCGATTGCGGCATCCTTTTTGGCTGCCATTCTTGCTGGCAAGTGTCCACCGATTAATGTCAAAACAGTAGAGATGATGATCAGATAAAGCGCGTGAAGCGGATTTAATTGAGCTACGTTTGCCAAGTCAGTTATGTTATAGATAACCGTATTAATTGGAAACGTCAACAAGTATCCAATTCCAACGCCAAGTACACCGGCGAAGACACCTAGAATAAAGGTTTCGGCATCAAAGACGCGTGTAATGTCGCGTTTTCTGGCACCTAATGCTTTAAGCACTCCAATTTCTTTGGTTCTTTCCAAAACAGAGGTGTAGGTCAAAATACCGATCATAATCATTGAAGTAATCAATGAAATAGCGGCAAAGGCGATTAAAATCGTTGTCACACCATTAAGCAGGCCACCAGTCATCTTGGTTACGGCGCTGGACATATCGGTATAGACAATTTGATTCTTTTTACTCTTGCCTTTGTTCCACTTATTTAAGTAATCAAGTACCTTATCTTTAGCGTCAAAATTATTTGGATAAATCATGATGCCAGTAGGGATGCTGCTGCCGCCAAGTGTTTGCATCATTTGCTTCTTTTCGGTTGCAGTCATTACTTGACCAGTCATCACATTGCGGTTGGTCTTCTTTTGTGCCTTAACAATTGCTGAGTTTTTGTTCTCGTTGATAATTTTTTGAGTCAACTTATCGCTGTAAGCGACACCGCTTGAAAGAAGCTGCATTGAATCTTCACTCTTTGGTCGGATAACTGCAACAATTCTTAGTTTGGTACCATTGTTATACATACTGCTAGTCGCTTTTTTCGGAATAAACATGCCAATTGGCAATTTTTGGTAGTAGTCATCGTTAGCAACAACACTGAATTCTTTACCAATCAAGCTGCTTAATTTGATCTTAGAATTGTTTTTCACATTGAGACCTAAATTCTTCAATGCATTGATATTAACCGTATTTTTGTTGTCGGCAACAATAACTAAATCTGTCGCTTTAGTTGGCCAAGTACCAGAAAGCAATTGATAATTCTGTTTCAAAAAATTGCCTTTGTTTTTATTCAAAGTAGTGGGGAATACGCTGGATCCGATTCCCATCGAGCTCAGCGCTTGACTGCGCATTTGAGAAACCGATTGATTGGAATTAGGGTCAGTAGTAGAAAACTGTACTTTTTCAGCCTTGCCATTCTTTAGCCCTAATAGATGCAAGCTGATTGCTCGTTGATAAGAAATATTGTTGGCATAGTTAGGATTGATTTTTTTAACGTAGTCAACATAAGCTTCCGTGATTTTATTGATGTGCGTGCTCTGTTCGGCCTCGTCAGGCTTAGCCGTGACATAGCCGCGATTTTTGACATTTTTATCGGATTCCTTACGGTTCTTCATGGCTGTCATGTCAGTGGCAGTTGCCGTGATTGCCACTGGATATTTTGCCAGAGCCTTGCTCATCGTAGTATCGATTTGTTTTTGAAAACCGTTTGAAATCGACAATACGACCGCAATAGAGATAATTCCGATACTCGAAGCAAAAGCGGTTAAAATAGTTCGCCCTTTTTTAGTCATAATGTTGGTAAAACTAAGTTTAATCGCGTTCCAATAAGACATCTTTGTTCGTTTAAGGTTGAAAGTGTCTTTAACTTCGTTAACTTGGTAAGGGTCAGAATCATGCAGAATTTTGCCATCTTGGAAATTAACGATTCTAGTGGCATATTCCTTAGCTAGTTCTGGATTGTGAGTAACCATAATTACCAAGCGATTTTTGGATAGCTTCTTGATCAGTTTCATGATCTGAACGGAAGTTACAGTATCTAGCGCCCCAGTTGGTTCATCACATAGCAAGATGTCGGGATCATTTGCGATTGCCCGGGCAATTGCAACACGCTGCATTTGACCACCGGATAACTGGTTTGGATTTTTGTACATGTGCTCTTTTAAGCCAACTTCGGTCAATGCTTGAATAGCCTTTTCATGGCGCTCTTTAGCAGGTACCCCGGATAAATTCATTCCTAATTCTACGTTATCAATAATTGATAGGTGAGAGATTAGGTTGTAGTTTTGAAAAATAAAACCGATCGTGTTGTTGCGGTAAGCATCCCAATCAGTTTCCTTAAAATTCTTGGTAGATTTTCCGTTGATAATCAAGTCACCGCTATCATAATGATCAAGTCCCCCGATAATATTTAGTATCGTAGTTTTACCAGAACCACTTGGACCTAAGATGGCTACGAATTCTTGATCACGGAAAGAAATAGAGACATCGTCCAAAGCATGAGTGACGGTGTCTCCAAGGTGGTAAGATTTACGAATATCTTTTAGTTGAAGCATACTTTTTACCTTTCCCAAACTAACAATTTATTAGTTAAAAGTAGTATAACATCGACCATTCATTAACTGTGAGATAAATGCCCTACATCATTTGCAGTTTTTCACTGCCGGTTGCGACGAGGATTGCCTGAATAATGCAGAAAATAACGATAAGACAGATAACAACTGCATGGCGATTTTTGTGCATGACAAAAACACCAGCAAATTCACGAATAATTGCATTAGGCAGGAAGTAGAAGCGAGTATAGGAACCTACGCCATTTGCACGTAATCCCACCTTTTTTGCATAGAATGCAGCGCGGAAAATATGATAATTGTTGCTGAAGAATTTTGCTTTGAATTTATCGCTGCCAAAATCTTTGGTGGCAACGCGCTTGGAATAGAGCATATTTTGATATGTGTTCTCGGATTTGTCTTCAAGCAAAAGATCGTCCCGTTTTATTCCGCGGCTAATAGCATAATTCATCATTGCTTGAGCTTCAGAGATCTTTTCATTGCCTCCGCGGCCGCCAGACATGATGATTTTAGGCATTTTTCTTCCTTTATCTACTTGTTTTTGCGCAAACTGGATAGCGCGATTGATTCTGCCTGCTAAAAGGGGCGTTACCCTTTCACCATTGATTAAACCGGCCCCTAGCACGATTAAATAATCTTGATTGTAGTGGCGCGGTACGAATTGGTAAAGGATGCTGTTGACTAAATAATTGTACATTAAAAAGACCAAGTAAAAGGCGATCGTTGGTGCGGCTGTCAAGAGCACATTTAACCAGCGAGGCAAGTATTTTGCTGGCCCCAAAAGCGTGATAACCCAAACAACAATTAAGCCAATACCCAAGATTAAGGTTAATAAGTTAGGCAGGGTATGACTTTCATATTTCCACACAAAATAAGCGTTCCACAGACAAAATAGCCAAGAGAAGGCGGTAATCAAGAAGATTAGCAGGAAAAACAGCAAAACAAGGCAGACATATACGATTCTGAGCGTCCTTAACTGAGTGGCGAGAACTAAAATAGTTAGCCAGCCGGCGAACATCAACAGAAAAAAAGTAAAGAAAATGCCATTAATCAATCTTCTAGGTTCAATCAGCCATGAGACTAAGAAAATAAGCAAGGCGATTGTTAGTAAAATTGAAAAATAGCTGAAGCCCCGATTTTGTTCAAAAAAGTGAATTAAATTAGTCATATAAACCATCCCTTAGGTATTTTTACACATATCCATTATAATAAAAGCATTAGTTAAATTCCTAAGAAATTAAGGTGAGTTATTGAATGAAAAAAATCTTTCATTATGGTGGCAATATTGCTGAAGCAGTAATTGCATTGTTTTTATATGGCATACTGCAAGATTTTTATTTCTTTCCTAAACAAATCAAACAACGATATCATTTACCATTATCAATTCAAGGGTTTGCAACGGCACTAGTAACAGTTGCTGTAATTTGGTTTATCTTTTGGATGTACAAAAAGCAGCTGCAATCGGTAAATGACTGGGGCTTCAATGAGCGACCGCACTGGAGTGCACGCCGGATAATGATTTTTCTTGCTGGCTTTATTTTGATCACGGTCTTGGGTGGCATTATGCTGCAATTGGTTAGTCAAGGAAAAACAGTTTCAACTAACCAGCAGAATCTAGACCAGCTTTCTAAGCAGAGTGGGAAATTATTTGAAATCATGGTTTGCTTCGTTGCTCCAGTCTGCGAAGAAGTGATCTTTAGAGGGATGTTTTTCAATACATTTTTTACTAAGGCAACTAGATTTAATAAATGGGCTGGTATCTTAGTTTCAGGCTTTTTGTTCGCTTATATGCATGATCCTGGTTTCACTAAGTTTATCTATGTTTATTGGGTTTTAGGCTGCGTTCTTGGCTGGGTATATATGTCGACAAAAGATTTGCGCTACTCAATACTGACGCATATGTGCTACAACTCATTAGGTTTTGTTCACATGATGACTTTGCTGTAGGTTACACGTGAAACTTTTAAGAAGATGAAGAGAATGAAGATTTTAGTTACGGGCTTTGATCCATTTGCTGGTGAAAAAATCAATCCGGCTATTGAGGCAGTGAAAAGATTGCCAGATAAAATCGCCGATGCTGAAGTTGTTAAGTTGGAAATACCGACGATTTTTAATAAATGCGCACAGATTGTTAAAAAGGCAATTGAACAAGAAAACCCTGATTATGTGTTGAATGTTGGACAAGCTGGCGGACGCGCGTGCTTAACGCCGGAAAGAATAGCAATCAACATTAATGATGGCAGTATTCCAGATAATGCTGGCTATCAACCATTGGGCGAAGCAATTCATGAAGATGGAGCTGCGGCGTATTTCACGCAGCTGCCAATTAAAGCTGAAGTTAAGGCAATTAGAGATGCTGGAATTCCCGCTATGGTGTCGGATACTGCAGGGACTTATGTTTGCAATCATATTTTTTATCAAGTGCAATATTTGCGGGAAAAAGAATTTCCAACGCTCAAGGCAGGTTTTATTCATATTCCGTTTTTGCCGGAACAGGTTGTAAGGCGGCCGACGATGCCATCGATGTCATTGGACAATATTGTCAAAGGCTTGACGGCAGCGATTGGTGCGATTGTTGAACGAGATGGTCAAGGCGACATTGTTGCGATTGAAGGACATACGCATTAAAAAAGACGATTCATTGGAATCGTCTTTTTAATTTATAAATAATCTAGTCAGAACAGAAAGAATCATTGCGACTGGAATAATGATTAAACTAAGATCCCAGTTGTCAAATGCAAAACCGCAGATGATATAAATCGCTACTGCTATTGTCCAAATAGCAGAATTTAGATGTGAATATGAAAAATTAAATCGATGTTTATTAGTTGATGCATTATTTATTTCTTTTTCATCATCTTTCAATAAATAATCAGTTGAGACATTGAAAATTTCAGATAAAACAATAATTTTATCTAAATCTGGTTTTGCTTGTCCACTTTCCCATTTAGAAACGGATTGACGGCTTACATTTATTTTTTCTGCTAAATCTTCTTGTGACCACTTTTTATCATTCCTTAATTGGGTGATTTTTTGATTTAAATTCATGCTTGTTACCTCACTTAGTTTGATTTTACTAAAAATCATAGCGTGAACGATGGTTGCATTCTACCAACATGGCTATAATTTTTGTCAATTAATGGTTGCAATGCTATTTTTTAGCCTCTTTTAGACGTTCTATTTCTTGGTTGATAAAATGCTGCACAGTCTTACTGAACTCCTTAAAACCAGTAACTTGATAAGTTTTAGCGATCAGTTTTGCCTTATCAAGATCTCCTTGCTGGTGATTGTAGTGATAAGCAACCACATATTTGTGAAGGTCAAGTACAGTTCTTGTAAAATATAATTCCGGGGTGGCTGGAATTTTTTCTGCCGCATCAAAGAATGGTTTTGTTTTATCGTATTGCTTTGCTTCAACTAATTGTGAAATTAGGTTACTTAGAATTGCCGAAATAGCCAAGAGTTCTTTATTATCATTCTTATTATCAAATTGTTTGAGAATCTGATTGGTAATAAAAATATTTGTTTGCCAATCGTAAAAGATCATGAAATTACCGAACATTTCTAATTTGAATTGATTGAAATCAGGAATGCTAAAAATTCTGTCCTTTAAATCCTGAATTACTTTTTTATCAGGATCATAATTAGGGATAATATCTAACTTTGTGCTTTCAATCATTCCTTTGATAATTAGATGATATTCATCTTTTGTTTTTTGAGACCAATCACATTTATCGATAAGAGGAATAAGAGCTTTAAGTCGATTTGTGTCCTTATTATAGACGGCTTGAATCATGATATGATCAATTTCATTTTCTAGCTTTTTAGTATTATCTTCTTCATTTTGTAAGTCTTTGAAAAAGCCTGCGACATCAACGTCATTCTGTTTCAAAATAGCAATTAAATCTTCGGCAGAAATGCGATGCTGATTTTTTCAACTTTAGCGTAGTAAGAAGGACTGACAATATCCCCAACCCAGGCTTTTTGAGTTTTATTATTCTCAAGTCGTTTTTGCTTCAATAATTCGCCAATTGTCATCTTTTTCTCCTAAAAATGTCGTATACGCCATTTTTAAAAATTAATCTCTTTTTCACATTATTATAATTTCAACAAGAAACGAAATAAAGAAAAAAGAGGTTAGGACTTATGAACGTATTCCTTAAAAACGCAGATTACAGAAGATTTTCAGTTGCCAGTTTCTTATCTGGTGCAGGCGACATCCTTTTCTACTTAGCCTTCATGACTTACGCAAGCAATTTACATAATAAAAGAAATAAATATTCAATTAGGAAACTATCAGTTGGAGCTGTCTCAGCTTTGATTGGAGTTTCTTTTTTTCGGCTTTAGTTCTCAAGTGGTGAGTGCAGATACCGGAATAAATACTGCTGATAATAGCAGCAACGGACATAATAATCCGGCAACTGATTCAGATACTTGGCAAATTGGAAGTCAAAACACTAAGGAATATGACGGAAAAGAAACTAATAAGATTGATGTTAATAAGTTTAGTTTGTCAGATGGTGATAAAAAACTAAATACCAGCAGCATCAATAATGTAGCTTTCAATGGGTTGATAAAAATGGTGATGCTATTGTAGAAAATCCTAAAAATGTTGGTACATATTATGCTAAATTAACAGATTCAGCTGCTAAAAAGTTGAGAAATGATAATCCCACTTTATCCAAAGATCCAGGAATTGTTGGTACTTATACAATTGCTCAGGGGAAGGCAAGCGCTGAATTAAGAGGCTATGATTCAAAAGCAGCGGATGCTGGATTTAATGCAGTGGCTAAAAGGTATGAAGATTTAGGATATGTGGTAGAAAACCACAAAGACTGGATAATGATAAGCCAGTTCAACCTGAAACTGTTGAAACAAACGAACAGGAGAAGAATCACTTTCATGGCTAAGCATACTTTTATCAAATCTAGGCTTAGGCAGCATGTTTATTAAGCGAAAAAAGAAATAGCTACACTCATCAATGATTGCTAAGTGTAAAATAGTTTGCGATAACGTTTAAATATAAATTAAAAAGAGTCAAATCCATTTCAGGACTTGACTCCGAAACAAAAAGACCAGTAGTATGATGTTAAGCAAAAAAAACACATTAGAAGCTGGTCTTTTATGGAATTAATTGTAACTGAAATCGTCAAAATTATTAAGTCTGAAAATAATGTTATTGCTCGTGAAAAGGCATTAATGTGCTACTTCTTTGATTTGATTAGAGAATTAATGAAATTAGCACTAGAAGAAGTTGATGCCGGCTTAGTTGAAGAAACTAAAAAGCAAGGCTATCAGATTGAAAAGAAAAATAAGCTAGTCTTTCCGACCAGCTTATTTTTTAATGCGGCAGTTATTTAAGCTTGAGATTCATTTGGTCAAAATGTGAATAACTGGGCAAAACTAAAACTTAAATTTTCGCATAAAGATTGGATGGGTACGATGATCAAGATAGCCAGCCTCTAACGGAGTGATTTCCAATACTCTTAGATCTTCTTTAGCCGCTTCAACGTTATCAGCATATATTTCATTTAAGTAATCGTTTTTTCCAAATATTTCATCAATGTATTCATGTCCAACATTTTGGATAGTGCCGCGGATAGAAAAGCCACATGAATCCATGGTGCCATTACCTTTGTAGTCATTAACGATGACCTTTGGTTGTTTGATTAAATCTTTGAAGAATGGATTTTGACTTGAAGTAGCGATATATAGTTTTCCATTCTTGTTTAAAAGCAGATCACATACTTGAGTACTTGGTTCACCATGATGAGTAGTGGCAACATCTACATTATGAATTTGCTCTACAGCGAAGTCTGAGAATTCTTGATTAGTAGTTTGATTAGTTAAAATATCCACCATAATAATACCTTCCTTGCTCTAGTAGCTTGTTAGTTTTATTATAAGCTTAAAGACTGACATGTTTTGACAGGAAATACTAGAAAATGAAAAAATCTGAACGACTTAACCAAGAATTGATCTATCTAAGCGATAAAAAAGTATTTCACTTAAAGGAATTAGAAGAAGCTTTTGCTATATCTGAACGCACTGCTTTACGGGATATTGCGGATTTGGAACAATTAGGATTAGCTTTTTATAGTGAAACTGGTCGTAGTGGTGGTTATCACATTACTAATAGTAAACTGCTATTGCCAATTCGTTTTAATACAGCAGAAATTAATGCTATTTTCTTTGCCCTACAGGCGATTAAAAATATTAGTGAAACACCGTATAGTAATGCATATCAAAAAATTCAGGTCAAGTTATTAAAGAATTTGCCTACTAGGTTGCAGAAACAAATAAATCTTCAGGAAGAATTTGTTCAGTATGTTAGTCAGCCTAGTTTGAATAAAGTGACATTTTTTGATTTGCTACTTAAGGCATGCATTAATAATGATTTGGTATTGGCTGAAAATCAGCAGTTTATTAAAGAAAAACAAAAGTTGCAACTACTTGATTTGTTTTATCAAGCAGGGAATTGGTTCTGTCATGCTTATAATTTAGATTTGAAACGTTGGTTTGTTTTACGTCTGGATAAATTTAAGATGGTCAAACAACTGAAACCTGATCGAGTAATAATGAGTAAAAATGAATTAAGTGAAAGCTACCAAGAATATGAACAAAAGCATTATTGTATCCCATATCAGTGTTTATTAACTAAGGCTGGCGAGCAGAAAGTAAAATATAATTCATATCCAATTATGAAAGTGATTCATAACCGACAAGGAATTTACTTAAATGGCAGTTACAATAAAGAAGAATTGCATTATCTAGTGGATTATTTGATTTCACTTGGTTCTGAAGTAAAGATAATTAAGTCAAGAGAATTAAAAGAAAAATATTTGGAAAAGTTGCAACGAATTATCCAGCAATATTAATTTTGAAATTCTGTCATAACTTGGCGGTGTTTAGGAATATAGTTGAATAGCAGAACATAGGAGGTAAAAATCATGACAAAAATAATGAACGAAGATTTTTTAGATGTTTTACAAGACAAAGAGCCGGCAACGATTGTCTCGATTAATGGTAATCCAGCTAGCGTAGTTAATACTTGGTCACAATATATTAACGTGGTTTCTGATGATATAATTTTGATTCCAGCTGCGGGGATGCACTCGATTGAACAAGATTTTGAAAAAGATCCAAAACATGAACTGATCATTACGATTGGTTCTTATAATTATTCAGGAACCGCTGGAATGGGTCGCGGTTATCATATTCATGGCAGTGGTCAATTCATTAATGAAGGCGCATATTTTGATCAAATGAAAGCCCAATTTGATTGGATTCGCGCTGTATTAGTTGTGAAGATTCATGATGTTGAGCAGAAGATATAGCAAAAAAGTTTGGAGCGTCAACTCCAAACTTTTATTTTTAATCAATTTATTGAGCAAAATATGATAGACATTAAGTAATAAGTGTTACCCTTGAAAATGTAATGAAGAAACTATTGTGTTAGGAGGATTTTATGGATAAACGTAAAATTGTAATTGTTGGTGCTTCACATGGTGGTCATGAATCAGCAATTGAGCTGTTGGATAAATATAATGATGTAGATGTAACTGTTTATGAAGCTGGCGACTTTATTTCATTTATGTCCTGTGGTATGCAATTATACTTAGAAAATAAAGTTACGGCTGAAGATGACGTCAGAAACTTTGCTCCTGAAGATGTTGAAAAGAAGGGCGGTCATGTTTATGCCAACCATGAAGTAACCGCGATTCATCCTGAACATAAGACAGTAACAGTTAAGGATTTAACCAATAATTCTGAAGAAGAAGTTCAATATGATAAGTTAATTCTTTCATCAGGTGTAACGCCAAAGGTTTTACCAGTACCTGGCAATGATCTTAAGAATATCTATTTAATGCGTGGACGTGATTGGGCTTCTAAGTTAATGAGTGCTGTTAACAATCCAGCAATTAAGAATGTTGCTATTGTTGGTGCTGGTTATATTGGTACTGAAGCTAGTGAAGTATTTGCTAAAGCTGGCAAGCATGTAACTTTAATGGACATGATTGATCGTCCATTAGGAACTTACTTGAACCCTGAATTGCTTGATGTTTTGGAACCTACCTTTAAGAAGAATATGGACTTGAAGATGGGCGTTAAAATTGAAGGCTTCAATGGTAATGAAAAAGTTGAAAGCGTCAAGACCGATCAAGGCGATGTACCAGCTGACTTGGTTGTTGTTTCAGCAGGGGTAACTCCTAATACTGATTGGCTAAAGGGCACCGTTGATTTAGATCAAAGAGGCTGGATTAAGACTGATCCATACTTGAGAACGAATGTTAAAGACGTTTACGCTATTGGAGATGCAATTTTGCCACTTTCTATTCCAGTAGGTAAGCCAATGCCAATTGCTTTAGCTACTACTGCTAGAAGAGAAGCACAATATGTGGTTGATCATATCTTTGAAGATAAGCCAGATCGCGCTTTCAAGGGTGTTATCGGTGCTTCAGCTCTTAGCGTCTTTGACTATCACTTCGCTACTGCGGGATTAAATAAGTTTTCAGCTGCTAAGAATAAGCTTGATTATCAAACTAGCTTCTATGAAGATCATATGCGTCCAGCTTATGTTCCAGAAGCAGATAATCCTAAGGTATATGTCAGCTTAACCTTTAATCCATATACTCACCAAATCTTAGGCGGTGCTGTCCTTTCTAAGTATGATATTACTGCTCAAGGCAATGTTTTAGCTTTGGCAATTAGTCATAAGATGCGCTTGGAAGAATTGGCTGAACAAGACTTCTTCTTCCAACCAGGATTTGACCGTCAATGGAGTTTGCTTAACCTAGCTGCTCAACATGCATTAGGTATGGCAAGATTCTAATTTAATCGTTAATAAAAATAAATTATAAAGATAAAAACTAGTCATGTTTTAACAACATGGCTAGTTTTTTTGGCTCTATAATTTTTCCTGTTGATTGCTTATCAATATGATAAGCTGTTAACAGGTTTTTTATTCCACTAAACATTTTATAAGTAAAGGTGTGTACTATGTCCTCTTTAAATAATTGTATTAAATTTGCGCTTGATATTAAAGATAAAAATACGCTGATTGTAAAATTAAATTGAACACTTGATAAAAAAATAAAAAGTCCATTCGGACCTGTTTGATAGAATGTAGTTACCACACAACATTTAGAAACGAGGTCAAAATGGACGCTTTACATTCTACCATGAATCAGCACATTAAAGGCAAGCATTTATCATTCGAGGAAAGAGTTATTATTCAATTGCGTTTGAAAGATGGCTATTCTTTGCGTGCCATCGCCCGTGAATTAAACTGTTCTCCTTTTACTATCAGCTATGAGGTTAAGCGCGGTACTGTAGAACTGTATCATGGCAAAGTCAAAAGATATAAGGCTACTCAAGGGTACTCAAGGACATGATGCATATCAAGCTCATCGTAAAAATTGTGGGCGCAAATCAGACTTTCTCAGGAAAACTCAATTCATGCGCTATATGTCCACAAGCATTTCTTTAAAGACGGCTGGTCGCTTGATGTGTGCAGTAATCGTGCCACTGCTGTTGGCGCATTTAGCAGCAGAGATGTTGTCTGTACTAAGACTCTTTACAATTATGTCGACCAAGGTCTATTAGATATACATAATTACGACTTGCCAGAGAAGCTTAAACGCAATACCAAGCTTCATCGTATTCGCAAAAATAAGAAAAAACTTGGCAGAAGCATTGAAGAACGTCCTAAAGAGATCAATAAACGTAATGAATTCGGTCATTGGGAATGCGACCTGGTTTTAGGACATAAGACTAGAGATGATCAAGTGCTGCTAACCTTATCTGAGCGTATGAGTCGTGAGTTTTTAATTCTTTGTATTCCTGACAAGACTTCTGTCAGTGTCATGCAGGCCTTTAAAGAACTCCAAAGGCAATACAGCGAACATTGGAATGATATTTTTAAAACCATTACCACTGATAATGGCTCAGAGTTTGCAGATCTTTCCAACCTAGAAAAAGCATCCAATACACTGGTTTACTATGCCCATCCTTACACTTCTTGCGATAAAGGCACTGTTGAAAGACATAACGGCCTTATTCGCAGATTCATTCCTAAAGGAGAAGCAATAGCTAACTATTCTTTACAAGACATCATTAATATTGAAACCTGGTGCAATTCTTTGCCAAGAAAGATATGGCCTATCATACACCAGATGAAATCTTTGAAAGAGAATTAGATCTAATCTATCAAGCAGCTTAACTAAAAGTGTTCAATTTATTATTGCAATTTGCGATTATTATCGCATTAAAAAAAGCTGCCAACTTCTGCAATTTACTGATCATAGCATTGCAGAAATAAGCAACTTGACCTGCTATAGTTCGCCTAATCATTTTGAACGTTGCTTTCATCAAATTATGAAGATTTCTCCGAGTCAGTATCGGAAGAATAATCGATAAGGATTAATGGAATTTTCCATGTTATAACATGTTATAATCTAATTAACATAAATAATACGAGAGGTGATTATCATGAAAGAACTTAAAGTTAGAAAAATTGGTAACTCTTTAGGAAGCATTTTCCCTAAAGATTGGGGTGTTGAAGATGGTGCTAAATTGGAATACAAGGTCGATCAGCAACATCATAAAGTAATTATTGATTTAAATTCTACTGCTGTTAAACATGATCGTGAACTAATAGAAAAAAGCTTTGCCGAATTTGATAAAAAATCATTGACGGAACAAGACATGCAAGCAAAGTTTGGAAAGTATGGATGGGATAATGTATCAAATTAAATATAGTGAGAGCTTCGCTTCATCGTTATCTCAAACCATAACTTATTGGCAAATGGATTTAGGATTTTCCGATGATACAATTCAAAATTATATTTCACTGATTTCTAAAAATATTCACTTACTCAGTGATTTTCCTTTTATCAGCCAAGATGTAAGTTCAATTTATCATTTTCCGATCCCTACCTATCGTATTACTATTGGTAAAAAATATGCTATCTTTTATCGAGTAGATGAAAAACAAAAAATCATAATGATTGGTAGTTTCTTCAGTAATAAGCAAATGAAAATTGAGTTTTAATTTCATTCAAAAAGCGAGACTGTAAAATAGTTTGTGTAAGGATGAATGATTCCTTAAATTAATTTCTTAAAATATTAGAAAAAGGAGTTCCTTTCTCGTATGATTGGTTTGAACAAAAAACACATACAGAAAGAGGAACTCCTTCATGAATGATTTTACCAAAAATATTGCTCAAGCACTCCAATAATCAAGACAAAATAAATGATTTATTGCGTAAAGAACTACAACAGGCAGTTAATGACTTGTTAGAAGCTGAATTAACTGCCTTTCTAGGTTATGATCCTTATGCAAGAGACGGCTGGAATACCGGCAATTCTAGGAACGGTGCCTACTTTCGCAAGGTGGATACGCAGTTTGGCAAAATTGAAATCCAGGTGCCACGAGACCGCAACGGCCTGTTTCATCAGCACACGCTGCCTGACTACAAGCAGCATGCAGATGTGTTGGAAAACATGATCATCAAGCTTTACTCTAAAGGCGTAACTACCAGAGAGATAGCTGACTTGATTGAAAAAATGTATGGCAGCCATTACAGCCCCGCTCAAGTATTCCAATATTTCTAAGCAGATGATCCCCAAGGTAGAGGCTTATCACAAGCGTAAGCTTAGCGATAGGTTCTTCTGTGTTTATCTAGACGCTACCTACGTTCCTCTGCACCGAGAAACTTTTGAACGTGAAGCTGTCTATATTGCCATTGGTATCAAACCTAATGGCCACAAGGAAGTTATCGACTACTGCATTGCGCCCAATGAAAACATTGAAGTCTGGACGGAGCTGCTCCAAAGCATGAAATCTCGCGGCTTAGAGCAAGTAGAGCTTTTTCTTTCAGATGGCGTTGTGGGCATGAAGACAGCACTGGCAAAGACCTATCCTCAAGCTCATTTCCAGCGTTGCTTGGTTCATGTCATGCGTAATATCTGCGCTAAAGTACGCGTGGAGGATCGCGAGGCAATTATGAACGAATTCAAACAGATTCACCAGCAAGCCAATAAAGCAGCTGCTGTTGATGTATTGCATGCCTTCTATGCCAAATGGGACAAGAGTTATAATCATGTCATAAGAAACCTGAAAGACATCGAGCCGGACCTGCTGGTCTTCTATAATTATCCTAAGCAGATCAGAGCTTCAATTTACTCTACCAACATGATTGAATCTTTTAACAACGTCATTAAGCGCAAGGCTAAGCCCAAAGCAGAGTTTCCGACTGAACAGTCGCTTGATACTTTCATTGGCATTCAGGTAATGAGCTACAATGACCGCTACTTCAACCGAATTCACAAAGGCTTTGGTCAGGTTCAGGACACCTTAGAATCTTACTTTGATTAAATAAATAATAAAAAATCAATCTATGAGAAAGATCTATTTACACAAAAGATTTGACAGTTTCCAAAAAGCTCAAGGTATACTACACACCTTGGGCTTTTACATTACTAATTTTTCTCGTAACCAATCATCAAGCCGCCATCTTCGGCATAATAAGTACAAAGCCCACCACATTCAGACAAAGAAACCTGAGCTGATGGATATACAGATAGGATAGTCTCCTTCATCTTAGCTGCCTTATCGCTAAAGCCAACATAATCGATCAATACTCTGCCGCCACAATAACCATATTTTTCCATGATCTTAAGCATTTTTGAAAAGATCTTCTTACTACCGCGAATCTTGCCGAGCATCTCAAACTTACCAGCATCGCTAGCTGTACCAACAATATTCAACTTAAGTGCATGTGCGATCCGCGCCATTGCAGGATTGATCCGACCATTATTGGCTAGATTATCCAGGTTCTCCAATACAAAAAGCAAATCCGTCTGACGAATGCGATACTTCATCGTTTCAACAACTTGGTCAAAATGCAATCCATCATTGATCATCGTCGCAATATCTTCCGCAAGCAACCGAATCTGTGGTCCTGCTGACAAGGTATCGAATACATGAATCTTCACATTAGTATGTTTTTCAGTAAAGATCTTGGCTGCTTGCACTGCAGAATTATATGTTCCTGACAATGCACTAGTAATCGTTAATACAAAAATTTCATCTGCGCCAGCAAAAGCATCTAACCAGTCGTGAACACTGGGACAAGCAGTCGACGTCCGTTCATTAGTCTGCTTCAATGCAGTGACAAACTCTGGAATATTAAGCTTGCCATCGTCGATCCAAGAAGATGAACCTGCTCTAATTGTTAATGGAACGGATTGATGTGCTACGCCTTCGATCGAAGACACAAAGGCATCAGCACCGGAATCTGTAATTATCTTTATCGTCATTTTCGTTACCTCACTTATGGCTTTGATAATATACGTTTTTAAATATTATGTCAACGGTTTTTAAAAAACTTATAGTAAGATATTAATTAACAGAACTCTCAAAATAGAAAATAATTAATTTAACTAAAATGAGGAGAAAAATATGAAAAAGGAAGTAGCAGTAGAACAATTAAAATTTCCTTCATACCAAGAAATTCCCGCGATGGGATTATATTTAAAGCAAGTAGTGAACTACATTAATCAATGTTTAATGCCCTTAGGAAATATCAAGATTACGAGTTCAATGGTCAGCAATTATGTTAAACATGATCTAATTGCATCCCCTGAAGGCCGCCTATACAGCCGTGAGCAAATCGCCACCCTACTTTTTATCACCATTGCCAAAAACGTGATGGATCAAGAAGACCTGCGCAAGGCGATTGCTATCCAGCAAAAGACCTATTCAACCGAAGTAGCTTATAATTACTTTGCTGCTGAATTGCAGAATGTCTTATTATATGTTTTCAACCAAAAGAAAGAACTGCAAAAGATCGGTCACAATAATACCAGTCAAAAACAAATGCTGCGCAACGTCATCATGGCCTTCGCTTATCGGGAATACTTGTATCAATTTTTCAGAGAAATTTAAAAGACTCAACTTATGTTGGGCCTTTTACTTTATGCCTTCTATATTAATCAAAATTACCATAATTTAGCTTAATGTATTGATCAATTTTTCAAAGATTTTAATTATTAAACAAAGCAAAATAAAAAAGTTCAGCTTTCACTGAACTTACAAATCATAAACTATCTATCCACTGATCTAGATCTTTTAAACTACCAATTTTAGTAATGGCATGAATTTCTACTTTTTTTGCCTTGTAAAAAAATTTTAAATTTTTGTCATTATTTAAATTCATAGACTTCCCCTTTTAACTATTCAATTATTTACTTTGCTTCGGTACAAATACCAGCGCCAATTAAGCGCATCAGTCACGATACCACCGAACACCGGACCAAAGGCTACGGCACAAGCGGTAATTATCGTCACGATTCCCATCATGAAGCCCAGCTTTTCTTTTGGCACCTCAGCCAAGATAACGTTATACATCAGCGGCAAGCCTATACCGGTACCAATTCCTTGCAAGGCTCGACCTACTAACAAGAGATCAAATCATGGAGTAACGATATCAATCAGTAAGCCCAATATAAATAATGAAACTCCTAGAATAAATGTTTTTTGATAGGAATTCTCAACCTAATCTGTGAACTAATTGGCACAATCGTTGCAATCACTAGCAACACCAGGGTATTAACCCATTGACCTTGATCGGTAGTAATCGCAAAGTCTCTAGTCAAGATTGGAAAAGTAACTGTCGTTGCCGTTTCATCAAGGATTCCCAAAAATGAGAGCATCCCCGCCGATAAAATCGCTATCATCAAACGTGGTGTAACTTTTTTAGTCATTTTTCATCTTCTTTTCTTTAACTGGCAAGCAAATAATCGTTTTTAAATTTTCTAACTTTGTGCGTTGAGGATTTGATAAATAGATCTCATGATGACGATGCTGATCTGAAAAGTCTAATTCCAAATCATTTTTAGCAATGAATTGGTGCATCTTAGCGATAGTAGCAGGCTCATCATCATAACTACCATGATGCATAATTTATACGCATTTTCCTTCTGTCAAAGTAATTAACTTGACTGATGAAAAATCCAAGCCTTTTTTAATTGCAGATTCTTTTTTAGCCCAAGCCAAAACTTCATCTGTCACAAACTCAGACATTCGAATGCAGGAAATAAAATTGAATCTTTCTTTATGAGCATAATCAATGCCTTCAACGCTATCCTGCCACCAAAATCCTTCAAGCGGTGGAACCACGAAGTCAAAATAATCTTTAATCTGATGTGAGCCCTTTTTACTCATTTTAATTGTATAGGCTAAACTATACAACAATTGTAGATCCTGCTTGTATTCTCCGCCCTCTTGATTTGGATCGCCCTGACCTTGAACAGCAAGATATTGCATCTGCGGAATATCAATTAATTCAGGCTTTTTGCCTGGACGATAAAACTGCTTTTCTTCTTTTTTAAAATCGTATGCCATGTCCTGCCTCTATAATTGATGAAACTTAACTGTCTTGTTCTTGAGTGAAATCTTTTTTACCTCAAAACCATAGTCAGGCAGCTCTTTCTTATAGCGCAAAAATGAATGGTCAATTGGCAGTCCTGCTGCTTTTTCAATCTCATCAAATGAGAGCTCAAAGTCGCCAGTTTTGTTATCTTTAATGTACTGCCATAATTGATCGTATTTGCTCATATCTATATCTTCACTTTCTAATACTTTCATTAAGATACATCTAATTCTATACTTCTTTGATGGTCGGCTCAATTTATACAAATTTATGCATGAAAAAATCCTATTCAGAAATTACAGTAACTCATGAATAGGATTATATTTATTAAACTTCTTCAATCTTACCTGCAGCAATTGGCAAAGTAGTGTGTGCGTCATAGCTCATTACGCAGCCACCAACGGTGTCAGGTAATTCAAGATCTTTTGGTACACCGTGTACGTAAACTACACGCTTATCTAGTTGAAGATCTTCGCTGCCAAAAGCATCCTTGAACTTAGCTTGCAACTTTTTCAACGGAACATCGATTTCATATTCGTAATGACCTTTTTCGTCTGCGACAGGATAACCATCGTGAGGGATGTTCATATCTTGTGGTGCATCATCTAATGGCACCATAGTTGTACCTGATACTTCTTCAGTTTCTGGCAAATCAATAAAGCCATCATGATTCTTATCTTGCGCCATAGTTGGAACATTGGCTTCCTTACCATCAGGAAAGCCGTGGAAGTGTTCCCAGTGTTCAATATTCTTAGGAGTATCGAACATCTCTACTTTAACATGAAGCTTGTCGCCATCTTCAGTAAATTCAGCGGTGCCGTGAGCTTCGCAACCAATCTTATCTGCATTTAATGGAGTAATGTGTGCAATATATTTTTTCATCTTGATAAATCCTTTCTATACTCTGATGTTTTCAAAATCATCATATAACTTTCAAATAATAATCCGTTGTCTTAACACTTATCGCAGTTAATTATAACAAGAAGTTATTATGATAAAATTGATTTAAATCAAGAAAATTAGGAAAGATGGTTTTTATGACAAAGCATTCACCTGTCGCTTGTTTAAGCAAAGCAGCACTTTTTACAGATTTACCCATAGATTTAAAGAAAAAATTAGTAGCCGTCTCTACACATCAACAGAAATTTCCTAAAGGAAGTATTATTAGACAACCTGATGATGGTAAAGATGGCAAAGAAGTTGTGCTAGGTATACCCCAAAAAGGCGACATTGAAGGACAACAACATTTATTCAAACAAAGCGAAAATGAAAACTTTGTTGAAGCTGTGGAGGACACCTGGGTTTGCTCAATTAACCGCGCAGATTTTCAAAAACTTTTGCAGAAAACACCAGATTTGTCATTGAAGCTTTTAAATAATTTCGGTAAAAAGTTAGTTGCAATTGAACATAATTCGGTGCTTAGAAACACCTTGGATGCCAAAGAACGGATATTAGCTTACTTGAATGACCTTGCCAATGAGCAAGGCAAAAATGAAGTAAAATTAGAACTAAAGAAAAAGGACTTAGCCAGTTATTTAGGAATTACGCCGGAGACATTCAGCCGTAAGTTAAAAGAACTAGAAAAAGATGGCAAAATTGAAGTTCATGGTCGCTGGATTAATGTGAAAAGATAAATTATGCAAAAAAATAAAGCCCAGCAAATGCTGGGCTTATTTATTTTATTGCAAACCAAAAATTAACAGATTAGTTCCACCCACGTTCATTGAGCCATCTTTCTTTAACTGCTTCAAAAAACGTAAAACAAACTTTCTTTGATTACCATGTAACTTTTTAGCAGCCTTCATAGCAGCATTAAAGTCACGTTTGTTGTTTGCTTTCTTAAGACTAGTATTCAATCTATTAGCAATTCTCATCAGTGGATTTTTCACATTCTTCATTGCTTTGCTATTTAAGTAATAGTATTGCAAACCAGATTGAGTAGTCCAACTAGAATACTTCTTATCCTTAGAGGCAACCAAATATACTGGTGCACCAGCACCACGGCCCTTAACGTTAAGAACTTTTTCTATTCTAAACTTAACTTTTTGAACCTTTTTAGGACTAATAGTTTTTGCTTTCTTTGAAGGCGTGATATTTTTAACTAATTTCTTGTAGTTGGACTTACCAACATAAATCTTTGACGCATCTTTATCATTAAGAATGCGCATGATGTAGCCTTCCTTGGTAAAACTAGCCTTGTTTTTGACTACTGCCACAGGTGTAGATTCAGTACTTGTAGCACTTACCGATTGAGGTACTACTGAAAGTACAGCTAAACTTCCTGTTAGCAAAATTGCTCCAGCTATTAATTTCTGAAACTTCATTGTTATCACAACTTTCTTTATTTAATTTATATTTTTAATACCAGTTATGTGCTAACCAAAATCTTTTAGCTGCAGCCCAAGAACCGTAACGTCCCTTTACATATCTATCGGCTGTACGTTCTTGGTTTGCCACACTATAATTACCATGCAAATATGATGAATCTAATTGGAAACGTCCGTAGTATTTACCATTACGTGCATGATAATTATAGCCAGATTCTCTTTTAGCAATCCACAACTTTGCTGCACGCTCACTGGCTGATAATCTACCATAGTACTTACGATATTGTGAACTTGAAATGCCACTATGTGCAGTATATAAAGCTGTAAACAAAAGTGAAAGATCTTCGTTTTGTGGGAGATACAACCAAGTACCATTAGCAATAACAGTATCTGGATCAATGTTGCCATTTAATTTTTCTAGTACACTTAAAGAAGTATTATTAGCTTGAGCGACCTGACGAAGAGTTTGATTATCACGACTTGCTACTGGCATAATCAAAGATTTGTCAGGAACTGAAACTTCTTTGTTTACTTGTAATGTATTTGTTGATCCTTGATTTCCATTTGTTGAATCAGCATAAACAGTCTTAGTACTAACAGTAAAAAGCATACCTGCAACAACTGCGGATGATAATAAGTTCTTTTTATTGAGAATTTTCATTTTCTTTTCCCGCATAAATCAACTTATTCTAATATCTATAAGTTACTCAACTACCTTTTCGTAACTTACATAAGTAATTATAGCATGGTACTATTCTATATGAACTTTCTGTCATAAGTAGCTTATTCTAACGCAAATTCGTTTCATTAATTTAAATATGATATTAAAACAATACAAATAGGAGTTAAAATGATTAAATCTTCTTGTATTAATTAATTTTTACGCCTGAATTTTATCAAATAAATGTTGCATTCTTTTATACGCAGATTGTGAAAAATCAACAGTATCACCATTTACAAATGTTACTTTGTATTTCGGTAAATCAATTAATTTTATATTTTTAGGATTGGCTAAGCATGACTGACTAATTTTAATTAAATCTGTAGATTCCTTAGCATATTGATTAATACTACCAAAGAATTGATTTTTTCCTCTTACATTCACCATAACTAACTTATGTGGTGTTGGAGTCGTTGAAATATAAATAATATCATCAATATTTATATTTCTCACTTGTCTACCAACTTTATAATGAAAAGTTAGCTTCTCCGTATAATCAAAATTTTCAATATTTGACATCGCAACCTCTAACGTTGCTACAAGCCGTTGTTTGAATCTATCATGATCTTCCGAATCTCTAGGCTTAACAATATAATCAACCGGACCGAGTCTCCTTTCAAACGAAATTAAAGACAGATCGGCATGTGTCGTAATAAAGACAATTTGCGCCCTTTTATCCTGCTTCTTGATAAATTCTGCCAAATCAAAACCATTATTTTGATCAACTTCTTGTCCCAGCTCTATATCTAGTAAATAGATTCCACCATTATAGACATTATCTTCTAAATACTCCTTTGCTTCTACGAAATTAGTTGCAGACGCTACATCAAATGCAATTGCATGATCATCAGAAATAATTTCTTCTGCTTTTCCAATCATTTTAACTATGTCATTTACTTGCATTTGATCATCATCACAAACAAATAGTGAATATTTCACTCTAATCTTCCTCCATGCTTTCTTTATTCGGTATGATTTCTAACTCAAAAGTAAACCAACCATTCTTAATTTCATAGTTAATAAGCATGAATTCTTCATACTTTGACTCTATTCGCTTAACATTAGCTAATCCAATACCAGTATGATGTTGCTTAGTAGCAATATCCCTCCTGACTCAAAACATTAGGAGATAATGTCGTACCTTTACTTATTCGGTTTCGAATCTTAAATTCAAAATTACCATCTTCTTGATAATACATAGCATCAACTTTTGCGCTATTATTGTCACTCGTCCGTTTAATTAGATTTTGGCTCTCCTCAATTGCATTATCGAATGCTACTCCAATAATTCGTACTAAATCAAAAATATTTACTATCTTTGGAATATCATAAATTTCCACTTCACACCCAAAACTATAGGGGATTTTTTCATTATAGAGTTTAGCTAATTTAGTAATCGCAATGCTTTTTAACTCTTCAACATGAATATGATTAACACCTTTATATTTACGAAGCGCTTTTTCATCAAATTGGGAATTAGTATATTTAGCCAACTGTTTTACAACAGATTTACTATCTCCTTTTTCCGCACTAATTTTCAAGCTGTTTAAAAGATTTTCATAATCATGCTTAAAATGACGTAATTCGTCTTCATTTTTATCAAGATAGTTGGAATATTCTTTTAACTGCTGATTTTCAGCCTCCATACGTTTCTGCTGTTGCTCTGTTAGTACCTCTTTTTGTATTCGAACGGCACCAACATATAATAAGATCGCAAAAATTGCTTGAAAGAGTAATAAGCCTAAAGAAAACTGTAAGACTTTCCTAGGCTCATTTTCAGAAAAAACTAAATAATTTACTACGTATCCTGTGATATATATATATATATACTAATACACCAACTAAAATAGAACTATTTTTGTCTAATAATCTATTTTTAATTTTTCGCTGATTGTAAAATTAAATTGAACACTTGATAAAAAATAAAAAGTCCATTCATTCCTAAAGGAGAAGCAATAGCTAACTATTCTTTACAAGACATCATTAATATTGAAACCTGGTGCAATTCACTGCCGAGAAAGATCTTAGCATATCATACCCCAGATGAAATCTTTAAAAAGGAATTGGATCGTATCTATCAAACAGCATAAGTGTTCAATTTATTATTGCAATTTACGAACCTTTATTTAAAAAGAGTTTTTCAGTTTTAGTAAGCAACACTGATCCGCTTTTTTCTAAACAAACGTTGGATTTAAATGAGTTAAAGAATCGTCATCTTTTGATTTGGGATACTCATAATAGCTTGCCAACTGTGCGGTATCTTTTAAACAAAATTGATGCTAGTGATTTAAATTGTACTTATCAAAAAGTTTCGGACATTATAGCGTTGACCGATTATGTTTTAACTAACAAAGGAATTGGAATTATCCCTTCAATTCTTTATGATAAAAATGAAAAATCAGTAAGATATATTCCTTTAAATTGCGATATTCCAATTGTTTATGGATTAGCTTATCGTAAAGAATTAGATAAAAAATCTTATAGCAATTCTTTATACAATGTTTTTAATAAAGCAGTAAAAATTGCTGCTAGCAAGTGGTAAAGGCTCTTGCAAAATCATGTAAAAAGTTTATAGTAAAAAAGTAAATCAAATAGGCGATGACGTTCGCCATTAACTGAGTAAAATCTGATGACGTCTACTACCTCACAATAAATGGGATAGTAGACGCTTTTTTATTTCTGGAGGGTTTTAATGAATAGTAAACTTGCTAATTATTTTAGCGTTGGTTTCTTTGCCTTTTTCGGTGGAGCACTGCGCTGCTTTTTAACCAATATCTGGTCACAAACTGGCACTTTTGTCGCCAATGTCAGTGGTTGTTTTCTGCTTGCCTTTTTGACATACTTCTTTTTGCAATTTAGAGAAGGACGCGATTGGCTAGCTACCGGTCTTTCAACTGGCTTTGTCGGTGCCTTTACCACTTTTTCAAGTTTTAATTTGGATACGCTAAAACAATTGCAATCAGCTAATTCTATGCCAGTAATGATTTACTTCTTTTCTTCAATTATCTTTGGGTTAATCTTTGCGGCTTTAGGGATGTATGGTGGTACTAAGTTAGGTAAAAGATTGGCAGGTGAAGCGTAATGGAAATTGTAACTGCAGGTTTAGGTGCTATTTTTGGTGCAGTGATTCGTTATGCAATTACTAGTTATGGTAAGAAAAATTGGCCGAAGAGTTTTCCGTACGCCACTTTGCTGATTAACTTGTCAGGTGCCTTTTTACTGGGACTAATCTTTGCTTTGAGCTTGCCAGTCTTCGTTTATGCTTTTGTTGGTACCGGGATTTTAGGCGGTTATACTACTTTTTCAACGATGAATGTGGAATTGTTAGGAAAGTTGAAAGATAAAAGTTATCGCATGTTCTGGACTTATTTAATTGCGTCATATTTAGGCGGTTTGATTCTGGTATTTGCTGGTTTTGCGTTGGGAAAATTGCTTTAAAAAAAGACTAACGTTTGTTAGCCTCTTTTATTTATGCAAAAGTAGAATCTTTGCTTTTCTTTTTAATAAAGTAATTCAAAATAAACGGTGAAACCACAGTCGTCACAATGATTACCAAAATCAAACTGGAATAAATATCTTCAGGGAACAAATGGTGCGTGATTCCGATCTGCGCCACGATCAAGGCGACTTCGCCTCGTGACACCATCCCTGCGCCAACAATATTGTCTTCGCTCTTGCTGAAGCCAAAAAGCTCACTTGAGTATTTGCCAGCCCAGAATTTTGATAAAACTGCTAATACTGTCATCGCGATAATGAACCAAATGTCTCTGAAGAAACTGGCAAAAGTCATGGATAAGCCAATATCCGCAAAAAATACCGGAATAAAAATCGCATAACCAATTGCGGAAACTGAGGAATTAACTTCTTTATATTGTGGTGTCTGCCGTATTGCTAAACCGCCGAAGAAAGCACCAACTACTGCAGAAAGTCCTACGAAATCAGCAGCCCAACCCATGGCAATGGATAAAATCAATGAGGCGATAACGACAACATAGTTGACGTCCATTTTTTCTGCCACCTTCATAAAGTAAGGTGCTACCCATTTGTAAATGAACCAAACTGCGACAAAGTAGGCTGCCTCAATTAAGAGATTTAAAAAGAAATTATTGGTTAAGCCGCTTTTTCCGCCTTCATGACTGAATGTTGTGAATAGGCTGAGGACAACTACGGCTAAAATATCATCAACAACGGCCGCGCCTAAGATCGCTGTACCAGCACGAGTGTGCAGCTGGTTGGCTTCTTGCAAAACGACAACAGAAATGGACACGCTGGTGGCAGCGAACACAATTCCGATAAAAAGTGCTTCTAAGAATTTCATGCCAAAGGCCATCGAAGCTAAACCCATGAAAACAACTGGCAGAATGACACCGATACTGGCAACAGTGAAGCTTAATTTGAAGTATTTTTTAAGTAAATCAAGATTGCTTTCTAGTCCAGCCAAGAACATCAGCAGGATAACGCCAAATTCAGAAAAGAGACTAATAATGTCATTTGGCTTGACCAAGTTTAGAATTGCAGGTCCTAAAATAATCCCTGATAACAGCTGACCAATTACGGCTGGCATATTGAAGCGAGCGAATAGTTGTCCGAGCAGCACGGTGGCCAACAAAATTAAAATTAATTCTCCTAAGAAATGCATGTGGATCCTTTCTAAAGGCTAAATAAAGAAAAAAACTTTCAAGTCGCTTATTGACCCAAATAAGCAAATCTTGAAAGTTTTTATTGTTTAAAAACCCAACCACTACAACGTATTTAATTGAATTTTATTTTAATTGTTTTGATACGATGATGCAATAGTATTGGTTGACATATTTGAACAAAATTATAAAATATAGAAAACTAATATAATTTTCATATTAAAAGAGGGCGAAAGCATTGCATTCAGAAACTAAAAAATTTTTACGTAATCGGAGAATTGCCGCACTTTTACCATGGTTAGGCATCTTGGGAATTTTGATTTTAACTTTTTCACCAATTTTTGGTGGGTTCGTTCTCTTTTTTACTGAGATTGGTTTTGTCGCTAGTTTTTATTTCTTTATTGACGAATATAATTGGCTGGCCGAACGCTTGTTGATTAGACCAAATTATACTGTTAACCATGAAAATGAAGATCGAGTAAAAAAGCTGTTTTATTTTGCTTTAGGTGCTTCAATCGTTTATGCGATTTTATTATCTTATTTACGGAGTATAAGCTTTTATGACTTTGTCGTCGGAGTAGCATTCTTATATGGGATTTATTTTGGCAAACATAATATTGAATATGCCTTGATAATCTTACGAGCAGAGTTTGGAAGCAAAAAGTATTACGTAATTCAGATTATAGGAACGTTACTCACTGCAGTTTCTTTATTGGCTTTCTATTTTGTGTTTAATTGGATTTGGACTCTGAGCTTTTTAGCTATTTTAGGCTTTATTTATGTTCTTGAACGGAATATTTTAAAAGAAATGAAAAACCATGGAGTTAAAATTCATTGGGATGACGATGATACTGCTGATCGTTTCAGTATTGGAAATTAGCGTATAACAAAAGGCTTTGGGATATCCCAAAGCCTTTTTATCTATCTATCTTTATTATTTATTTTTCAATTCCAGTTTGCTCTGGATTCTTAGGCTCAGTCTTTGCAAGCAAAGCCAAACAAATCGTAATTAAGTCGACAACTTCCTGCAAAATCGCACCTAAGAAGGCTGGAATAATACCAGTAGCAGCGATAATTTCCAAAATAATGACAATGGAAATAGCTGTCAAAACATCAATGTTAGCAACTTTCATCGTGTGCTTGCCGATAGCAACAGCATCGTTAACTTTGCTAATATCGTTAACCATAATAACGGCATCAGCACTTTCACTAGCAGCAGTAGCACCTTTGGCACCCATTGCAATACCAACATCAGCAGCAGTTAAACTTGGAGCATCGTTGACACCATCACCGATCATAACAACTGGACGCAAATCTTTTGGCACGTTTTTAATTGCTTCAATTTTTTGCTTAGGAAGTAAATCAGCTCTAACTTCGTCATTATTGATGCCAGCTGCACGAGCGATTTGATCAGCGATATTCTTGTGGTCACCGGTCAACATCATGATTTGCTTAGCACCTTGACGACGCAGGCGAACGATCGTTTCTGGAGTTTCAGGACGGATCACATCCTTGAAAGTGATATAACCTGCGAATTCACCATTGATAGAAACATAAACAGCAGTAGCACCAGCATCAATTTTCTCATGTTCTGGAGCAACGAAGCTTAATTTACCAACCTTAACGGTTTTGCCTTCAACATCGCCTTCAACACCTTGAGCGGTAGTTTCCCTTAAATTAGAAACAGGTTTAATCTTGTTCTTGTCGGTATCAGCAACCAAAGAAGCAGCAATAATATGGCTTGATTGTTGCTCAACACTTGCAGCCAAGCTTTGAACTTCATCTTTATCGAAGCCGTCGGCAGTAATAACTTCGCTAACTTCCAACTTGTTTTGAGTTAAAGTACCAGTTTTATCAAAAGCAAAAGTCTTGGCACGTGATAATTTTTCAAGTGTTGGACCTGACTTAACAATAATGTGGTGACGAGACATTGAGCTCATTCCTGATACCAAAGCAACAGGAGCAGCGATCAACAATGGACATGGAGAAGCAACAACCATAACTTCCGCAAATCTTGTGAAGTTCCAGCCGCCCATAGCCATCGCAATAATACCAATGATCAAAGAAATAATGGTAAATGGGACAGCGTAACGATCGGCCATCTTAACGAACTTGGCAGGTTGAGCTTCAGAAGACTTAACCAAGGCAACGATTGACTGATATTCTGAATCCTTTGCCAACTTGGTTACTTTCATTTCAACAGCTGCGTCACCGTTGATTGAACCGGACATTAAGTCGTCGCCTGGCTTTTTGTTAATTGGAACAGATTCACCAGTAAGTGATGATTGGTCAAAACTTGAAGTACCCTTAACAATTTTACCGTCAACAGGAACTTGACCACCCGGCTTTACTAAAACCATATCGCCGATTTGCAAGTCGTCAACGTTGACTTCAGTCACTTTGCCATCAACTAATTTGTTGGCCTTTCTTGGTGTGTTGTTAAGTAGTGATCTTAATTCCTTGTCGGCTTGGCTAGTAGCGTAGTCTTCAAGTGATTCACCACCGGTGAACATTACCAAAATCATCCAAGCTGCCCAGTAGTCGCGAATGATCATCGTTGAAACAATGGCAATGATAGCTAAAACATCGACGCCCCAACGACCGCGCCGAATATCGCCGATCATTTCGATTGCCATGTTAATAGCAGTGTAAATACCGATAATATCAATAATAATTTCACTGTAAGTTATTCCTGTTTTGCCCATAAAGGTAAAATTAGTAAATATTGGTTGTATATGAAGAATAAAGTCTAGAATAGCACCGACAATACCAGCAGCTATTACAACCAAAAATTTCCATTGGCGTTTAAGCATACTTTTCTCCCCCCAGAAAAATCTCAAATATTTTTTGCCTATATCTAAATTATAATCATTCTAAATTAGAAAGCAAAAATAAAAAAGTCCTCCACCCTTGGAAGACTAATTTTCAAATACTTCTTCATTATAATACATTAATTTGCTAGCGTTCTTTTACTTCGTATTTTTTATCAAAAGTATGAACGACATAGTTAAAGGCCTTAATCCATTCACGTCTTGTTAGCAATCCTTGAAAGACTCCATGATCATCAACGACTGGCAGAAAGGCGTTATTAATAAGCAGGTGCAGCTGCGTTTCCAAAGTTGTTTCGACAAAGTTGATCTTGTCAAATTTGGTCTGCATGACATCACGAACCTTTAACTTGTTGAGCGGATCAACCGAAATGTCATCAGTTTCCAGCATTTTATCCGTAATCATTGCCAAACTTAACAGGCCTACTACATGACGATCTTTGTCCAAAACCGGTATTTTTGAATATTTAACTTTGGTTAGGATCAAAAAAGCATGATAAAGAGGATTGTCATCTTGAACAAATGCGATTCGGCTGGCAGGAATTAAAAAGGAACCGGATTTTTCTTGGATTAAATGTTTAATTGATGGCGAAAACATGTAAGCGCTTTCCTTTCTTTCTTTTACCATTATCTTACTAGAGATTGAGCAAAAGAAAAAGGCTCGCCGTTAAACGAGCCTCATTAGTTTCATCTACTTTGGAGGGGTAAGAATGAATGAAAAAAGTGGGAGTATGTAACAAGTTGTTTTCTCCTTGCTACGGTTTATATAATACGGGGAAAATGTGAATTAAAAATGTCTAAATTCTTATGAAAAGGTAAAGAAATATAAGCGATTAGTTTAAGACGACCAAGAAAGGCCCACGCAACGCACGTGAGCCGAAAGGGATAGATATGAAATTGGCGATTAGCCAATCACTTTTAATTTTCATTATTTACTTGGAGGAGTATGAATGAAAAACAAAAAAAGTTGAATAGTATTCGACCGAAACTTTTAATTTTGTTCGTTCGCTACAATTTATATGATAAACGTTAATTGTGAAAAAAGTGTGACGAAATTATTTCTATCTTGAAATAAAACGAATTTTTGATTTTAAATTGATTACTTTTGGCTAATACAAGGATTTTATTTCCTATAAAATATATAAACTGATAAAATGCAGTCAACGTGAAAATTTTTTGAGGAGATTGGTAATGTGGTTAAAAAATTAGGACGAATCCTTAAAAGCTTTGTCTTATTTCTTTTGATAGTTGGTGCATTAGGCACAGGTGGCTACTTTGGGTATCAATGGTATCAAGAACAAGAATTCTTAAATAATCGACCAAAGCTGGTAAAGGCAAAAGATGGTACAAATACGAATGCTGCTTGGCAAAAAGAGTCCACATATCAAAAAAATTTACGAACAAAATATCCTTTCATTAATAAAGTATCCAATTATGTTCCCCCAAGAACCTGGGTGGGCAAGGATTTTGTCATTCCTGGCTTAGTTGCGACCAAAAGCTATGACTTTAAGAAGAAAAAATACGACACTGCAACTGAAATGACGCCCCAGGGAATTACGGTTGCCGGCAAGTATCTGTTGCTTACGGCTTATGACGGTGAGCATACGCACGCGTCCGTTATTTACGTGCTTAATAAAAAGACTGGAAAATACATCAAAACCATTCAAGTAGCCGGTCGACCTCACCTTGGCGGAATTGCGTATGATCCTGTGGGCAAAAATGTCTGGATTACTGGATCAATTGGCAAGTCATCCGCGTTAATGTCCTTTCCTCTAAAAGAGGTGGCTAGCTATGATACAAAACGCCATGCCCCAATTAGCTATAACAACCGAATTTCAATTCCAACTCTTGAAAAAGCATCGACTGTTACTTACTACGATAATCAGCTGTTTGTCGGCTTCTTTAACATGTATGGCCGCGGGAGAGTAGCAAGTTATACGATTTCTCGCAGTGGCAAAAATAAAAACTCAATTACCAATAATGAAATCAAATCCGTTACTGGTACGGTTGATTGGTCCGATCCAAGTGGCGTAACTTCAATGAACAAACAGATTCAAGGAATTACGATTTATGACGATAAAATTTTCTTAAGTCAATCCTATGGCAGCAGCGATTCAAAATTATATATTTTCCCTTCTACCGCACTTGATGCTTTAGATGAAAAAAACGCGGAATTGGTAATTGATATGCCGCCATATTTGGAACAAATTACTGCATATAAGGGCCAATTGCTTTGTATTTTTGAGTCAGGCTCAAAGCAATATGCCAAACCAAATATGGTGATTATGGATAGAATTTTATCAATTAATATAAATGCATTATTTGGAAATTAAAAAATATTTCTTTTCCCAATTGTTTAAGTTTATTTAAATTTGTTAAAATATGACCTGAGTGTCTTTTCACTACATTCATTTGTAGTAAGATAAGGCCTGAACGTTGTTGAAGAATAACGAGGGAGAAAAATGGAGAAAACAAAAAAAGTTGAATCTCGAGGCAAACAAATAGGGATGTTTGTCTTGAAAACAATAGTATATTTTGCGATCCTCATGGCCCTAATTTATTTGTATGAATATAGTGGCTTAAATTCAGTCCACTTTATTTACAATGAATTTTAAGGCAGGTGGGATCAGCAATGATTAAAGATGTAATCAAGAAGATAGACGAGATTGCAATTAATGAACCTGATCGCGAGGTTTATGATTATCTCGGCCATACTAATACTTATGGTGATTTGAAAAAGCGTTCAGATGCTTGGGCACATAAGTTATCAAGCTTAGATATCCCTGATAAAGATCCAATTATGATCTGGGGCGGTCAAAACTTTGAAATGATTGCTAGTTTCTTAGGCTGTGTCAAATCTGGACATGCTTATATTCCAATTGCAAGCTATTCAAACGCTGAACGTTTGACAATGATTCAAGACGTTTCTAAAGCAAAAGTCGTGCTCGCAATTGATGATTTGCCAAAAATTGAATTGCCTGGCGTACAAGTGATTAAGCCAGATGAAGTTGAAAACGGCAATTACACGCTTGACGAAAGCAAATTCGTCGAAGGCGATGATAATTACTACATTATCTTCACTTCAGGAACAACTGGGAAGCCTAAAGGGGTTCAAATTAGTCACAAGAACTTGCTCAGTTTCGTTAACTGGGAATTGAACGATTTCAATTTGCCAGAACATCCAAGCTTTTTGGCACAAGCTCCATATTCATTTGACTTGTCAGTCATGAGCTTGTATCCTGCATTAACTGCAGCGGGCAAGTTGGTTGTTTTGCCACATGATTTGACGCAAAACTTTGCACAATTATTCAGCACTTTGCCAAAATTGCAATTTAACGTTTGGGTATCAACGCCATCATTTGCACAGATGTGCTTCTTGGACAAAACATTTGATGCTCAACACCACCCAGATTTGACGCATTTCTTATTCTGTGGTGAAGAATTGCCGCATACTGAAGTAGAAATGCTGAAGAAAAAATTCCCAGGATCACATATTTTCAATACTTACGGTCCAACGGAAACAACTGTTGCGGTAACGCAAGTTGAAATTACTGATGAAATTTTAAAGAAATATGATCGGTTGCCAATTGGTCGTGCTAAAGAAGACACCAAGATCACAATCGATACTGCTAAAGGTGAAAAACCAGGCGAAGGCGAAATTATCATCAGCGGCCCTAGCGTTTCTAAAGGTTATATGAATAACCCGGAGAAGACTGAAGCCGCATTCTTTAAGAATGATGATGATCAATATCAAAGCTATCGCTCTGGCGATACCGGCTTCTTTGATGGCGATATGTTATTTTATCGTGGCCGGATTGACTTCCAAATTAAATTTAACGGCTACAGAATCGAACTTGAAGAAATTAACTTTTACTTGAGCAAAAATGAATTGGTTCGTTATGGCGTAGCTGCTCCAAAATACAATAAAGACCACGCTGTTCAGCAGATTGTTGCTGAAATTGAATTAAAGCAAGGCGTAAGACGCAAGTACTCTGATGTTGCTTTAACAAAAATGATTCGTGAAGATTTGGCTAAAAACGTAATGCCATATATGATTCCACAACGTTTCATTTATCGAGATTCTTTGCCAATTTCGCAAAATGGCAAAGTTGACATCAAGGCGGTCATTAAGGAGGTTAATAAGTAGTGAATTTTAATTTCATTAACTTACAACCCTACTCAAATCCGCAATACTTTATTTGGTTGCTGATTGCGTTAATTCCAATGATTATCGGCCTTTATAATGGTAAAAGATTTAAGACATATGAAGCTATTTTTTCATTAGTCTTCTTATTCTTGATCTTCGATGCTAGTCACTGGCAGCAAGGGGTCAATTTAATTCTTTACCTAGTTTTTGAATTCTTGCTAACCTTTGCCTATGAACGCTATCGCACTAAAAAGAATAGTCCTAATAAAACCTGGGTTTTCTGTTTAGCTGTAATTTTGGCGATTTTGCCATTAACTGCTGTTAAGATCTTAACTGTAATGCCAGCGGGAACAGTTCCATTTGTCGTGGGTTTCTTAGGAATTTCATATATTACCTTTAAGAATGTCCAAGTAATTATGGAAATTCGCGATGGGGCAATTAAGAAGGTTGAACCTGGAACATATGCTAGATTCTTGCTCTTCTTTCCAACGATTTCCTCTGGGCCAATTGACCGTTACCGGCGCTTTAAAAAGGATTTTGATAAAGCACCAACCAGGGATCAATATATTACGGATTTGCAATATGCAGTTCGGTATTTATTCCAAGGATTCTTATATAAGTTTATTTTAGGCTGGCTGTTTGGGACCTATTGGCTGCCAAAAATCAGTCAAGCAGCTTTGATTGCCGGAAATGCTGCAGGCGGATTGAAGTTATCATGGTGGGTTTTAGCATACATGTATTGTTACACCATGTATTTGTTCTTTGACTTTGCCGGTTATTCATTATTTGCGGTTTCCATTTCATACTTTATGGGAATCCACACGCCAATGAACTTCAATAAGCCTTTTATTTCCCAAAATATTAAAGACTTCTGGAATCGTTGGCACATGACCTTGTCATTCTGGTTCCGTGATTATATTTACATGCGGTTTACCTTCTTTGCTATGAAGAAGAAATTGATTAAAAACCGGATTCGTTTATCACAAGTTTCATACTTGCTTTTGTTCTTAATCATGGGCTTTTGGCACGGCCTTACTTGGTACTACATCACGTATGGTTTGTACCAAGCCATTGCCATTATCATTAATGATTATTGGCTGAGATTTAAGCGGAAACATAAGAAGACCATTCCTTCTAATAAATTTACTAAATGGTTTGCAATTTTTATTACTTTCCAGGTTATTTGTTTTGGGATGCTGATCTTCTCCGGTTTTCTTAGCCAATTATGGTTTGGATGGCATTAAGTATAGGAGATAGAAATTTTAATTATTTGAGGGGTATTAATAATGGACACAAAAAAAGAAGTTTTAGACATTTTGAATGATTTGACTGGTGAAGATTTATCAGATCGAATGGATGAAAATATTTTTGAAAATGGTTTGCTCGATTCAATGGCAAGCGTTCAAATGCTTTTGAGTTTGCAAGAAAAGTTCGGTATCGATGTTCCTGTATCAGAATTCAACCGTGCAGAATGGGATACTCCAGCTAAGATCGTTGCAAAGGTGGAAAGCTTAGAAAATGAGTAATAAACGCCGGCTCTGGCAAATCTTTGGCCCGGTTTTATGTGCAATTGTTCTGTTGATCATTGTCTTTTTATTGCCATGGGAAAGAACTTTTTCTAAGAGTTCAATCTATGAAGCTGCCAATTCGCAAACGCAGACGGTCTTTAAAGGGATAAAGATGAAGCAGGAAGCATTTGATAGTGGATATGTGCCTTTCTATGGTTCAAGTGAATTATCACGTATTGATCCGCTTCACCCAAGTGTCTTAGCTGCGAAGTATCACCGCAGTTATCGGCCGTTTTTGCTTGGTGGCCCTGGCAGTCAAAGCCTGGCTCAGTTTGTAGGGATGCAGGGAACTAGCAAGCAATTGAAGAATAAAAAGGCTGTTGTGATTATTTCACCACAATGGTTTACCAAGAAGGGTCAAGACCCTGCTGCCTTTGATCTGTATTATTCTCCACTTGGGACGGCCATTTTCTTGCTGCATGCCAAAAACACAAAAACTGATCGTTATGCTGCGGCTAGAATTGCATCTATGCCAACTGTAAAAGCAGGAATTATTAAATCTTGCTTGAAAAAAGTAGCGGCAGGCAAAAAGCTTTCTAGTTGGGATCGTTTCTTATTGAAGGATCGTGAACGGATGCTGGCTAATGAAGACAAATTCTTCAGCTCCTTCCAATTGCGAGACAGAATCAACAAGATCGAAAAGGAAGAAAAGCTTTTGCCTAAGACTTATTCTGAAGCTGCTTTGAAGAAAGTAGCGGATGAACAAGCAGCAATGCATACCAACTCCAATAATTTTGGAATTGATAATACTTTTTATCGGACACGTTTGCCAAAGAAAGTTCTTAAGAAGTTAAAGGGCAGTCAACGCAATTTCGATTACGTCAAGTCACCTGAATATGGGGACTTTGAGTTGATGCTTAATCAATTTGCTAAGCAGCATACCAACGTTTTGTTCATCATTCCGCCTGTTAATGCTAAGTGGGCTAAGTACACAGGCTTATCAATGAAGATGTATCAAAAGTCAGTTGCTAAAATAGAAAAACAGTTGACCAGTCAAGGTTTTGAAAATATTGAAGACTTGTCAAAAGATGGCAACAAGAAGTATTTCATGACCGATACGATTCACTTGGGCTGGAATGGTTGGATTGCTGTTGATAAAGCAGTAAAAAAGTTCATGCGTTTGCCTAATGAACGCTACGACTACTCAATGAGCAATTATTATTACTCAAAGAAGTGGCAAAATACTACTAAGGTCAAGAGTTTAAACTTAACTAAGAATCATCTTGATGGTTCAAAAGAAAAAAAAATAGTGCGACATGCTATTGACCAATTAGGAATTAAAGGCTCGGTTCTTGTTATCAAAAATAATAAGACTTGGCTGAAATATTCAACGGCCAATAAGGATGACACTAGCTACTTAATCAATTCAGTGCAAAAATCAATGACAGCTGCCATGATCATGCGTGAAATTGAGGCTAAAAAATTATCGTTGAAGACGAAATTGAGCAGGTTTTATCCAACTGTAGCTGGTGCTGATCGAATAACTATTGCTAACTTGCTGGATATGACTTCGGGACTGGATATCAAGTCAGGTCAGACATTGGGAACTGATCATTTTGTCTCTGATGCGGACAACATTAAGGCCGATGTGAGGAAGACCGTGTTCAATAAGCAGCAATTTGGCAAGTGGCACTATACTTCACTCAATTACGTTTATTTGTGCGGTATTTTAGCTCAGCTTGAGAAAAAGACATATGAGCAAATGTTTGAAAAGACATTTGTTAAACCATTGAAATTAAAGAATACAGTATTCTTATGGGCAGATCCGGCTGTGCTTAAAGCAAGTGGCTGGGTTCATAGTTATAACTACCTTGATGGCAAGTACCACCGGGTAAAATATTCGAAAGTAGTTGCTGATGCTCATAATGAATTAGGTGCTGGTTCGGTGGCAATGTCCGATAGTGATTTGGCAAAAGTTGTCAGAGAAATGCTTGTTGGCAAATTGCTAACGAATAACAGTCGCTCTGTCTTGTATCATGGCAAAGCACCAAAATATTATAATGGTGGCTTTTATAATACTAAAGTCTTTAAGAGCGCCAATGGTGCGGGAGACGGATATTTTACCTTCTTGCGTACTACAAATGATGGTAAGAATATGATCATTATTCAGTCTAATCGTGTTGATCATAAGAAATTTTCATATTTGAAAAAACGAATTGATCATATCATGACAATGATGCTTGACTTAGATCGAAAATGATCAAAAATATTTTTATATTAAGCAGGTAGAAGTGTTGTTTTTTAACATTTTGAATGCTAAACTTTTCATGTACCGCCACTAAGGAAAGTAGTCATTTTCTCCGGTAGCGAAAATGTTATCTTCTATATGTGGTCAGAAGTGGTGGTATTTCACTGTGTGAGCCTAGTTCCAATGTTGGTGGAATTAGGCTTTTTTTATACCTAAATTAGACTTCATATACAAAGTGGGCTAAACTGTAACAGTTAAGAAAACGTAATTGAAATCATTTTGGAGGAGAAAAATGAGCAGAAAAGAATTAAAACAAGCAGCCAAGGACCAACTTCGTGGTCATTGGGGCTGGGCAGTTTGTCTGTCATTATTTGCATATGTGATTATTTATGGTGCTGAAGATATTGTGTCTTTGATTTTTGATAAGCGCGAAATCGTTTATACTCGCATCGATGAAATGGCAAATGGCGTTGTTTATCATCAAAGCACGACTTCATCAGTGATTAATTTAATCGTTAGCGTGCTGCTCGGTTTAATCGTCTGGGGCGTTTACTACACGCTTTTGCAATTCAGAGACAAAGGCGATCAGCCAAATATCTTCAAAGGCATGTTTAGTGCTTATACTGATGGCAAGTTCACGAGTTCATTTATCACTTATTTGGTAGAATTGATCTTCCTTATTTTATGGACGCTTCTGTTCATTATTCCAGGGATTATTAAGGCTTTCTCATATGCAATGACGCCATACATCATGAAGGATCTTTATGATGCAGGCAAAACGCCAACGATGACGGAAGCAATTACAAAGAGTCGTCATTTGATGAATGGTCATAAGACTGATTTGTTCGTTTTGTGGTTAAGCTTCATCGGTTGGGCTATTCTTAGCGTCATTACTTTGGGAATCGGTTTTATCTGGCTTGTTCCATATTACCGTCAAACCATGGTCAACTTTTACCGTGATTTAGCTGGTGACCAATTCCTTAAGGAAAACTAAATTATCGCTATTTTAGAGCAGTAAAATATTTTATTGAAGCCACCTCCCGTATAATTTAAAATAGGAAGATGGTTTTTTATGCATGATGACAAAAAAGCAAAGATCAATGTAGTGCCCCCCGAAATCCGTGTCCGAATTTCGGGGGGCACTACAGATCAAGCTTTTTTTGCTAATAACAACAAACTACATATTCCAGTGATTATCAATATTGTTGCGAACATATTCATCAAGGTATTTTGCTGATTCCGCATCACTATCCTTGATAAGCTTTTTAACTTCTTTTGAATTCAACTTATTAGTAATATAGTATTTCAAAGACTTGTTAACTAATCTGTTCCAATCAATTTCAGTAGTGTCGATATATTTTGCAACTAAATTTTCAATATCTTTGTCTAATTCGATCTTTTTTCGTGCCATAATTTCACCTTTATTTCTTTCCTAAATTATAACATGACACCTTTTTATCAAGAATAATTAGGTATAATGTCTATAATAAAAATTAGGAGCGAGCAAGAATGATCAATAATATTACCCAGGGACTGTTTTGGCTTAGAAGGCGGTCTTTTTTTAGAGTTGTTCAAAGAACTTTCGTTATGCTGATGCCAGTAGCGACAATCGGCGCTTATTTTAAAATAATTCGTGACTGCATTTTCTCACCTGATAGTTTGATCTATAACTTGTTTAACTTTGATTATTCAATGTCTGATCAAATTTGGAATCTGGGCTATTTTTTGTCCTCAGGGATGATTCGAGTTACTTTCGGTATTTTTGGCATCTATGTGGCCTACTTTTCAGCGGTTTATACCGCACGGCTTTATCACAAAGATGCGACAATGGCAGGGATTACCTCAGTTCTGGTAATTATGCTGTGTGCTTGTTTGACAGGCAATGCTCAAACCGCCAACAGCCAAGTAACTTTCTATTCAAGATTTCTGAGTATTAATGGCTTGCTTATTGCTATGCTGATCGGTTATTTTGTAGGCCAGATTTTTCACTGGCTTGGGCAAGATTATGTGCATATCAAAGTCGAGCATGTTGAAGAAATTCAAAAGCGGGCGCGCCAATCGCTTAAACCGGCAATAGTCACTATCTTGTTTGGCCTTGTTCTTGGCCTTATTCTGTACTTTTTCAAAATTCGACTGCTTGATTCCTACTCTGTAAAAAGCATTGTTACCAACCTGCGCAGCTCTAACAATCTTGCAGTAGTCATCTTGCTAACGATGCTGTCAATGCTATTGTGGTGGTGCGGAATCGGTTATCCCGTTCAATCCCTTGCCCACGACAATAATTCGGGTGCCGCTCTGGTTAACTTGAACTATGCTTTGCGTCATGGCAGTGCCGCTAATGTGCCCTATAAATTCTTGGGCAGTTCAATGGTTCAAAGCTATGGTCTGATGGGGGATGCTTCAATTGCACTGGCTCTGACGGTTATCTTGCTGCTGTACACCCATAATAAGGAAATTGAAGATATCGCCAAGCTCAACCTCCTGCCGGTCGCATTTGGTGCAAAAAATGGATTAGCAATCGGAATTCCGCTTATTCTTAATCCGCTCTATCTTTTACCAGTAATTTTAATTCCAGCGATTAATGAATTAATTGCTGCTGGCGCAATCTCGCTTCATTTAATTATGCCACCAGTTTATCCAGTTCTTGAGGGAACACCGGGAATTTTAATCTCGTTCTTTGGCTCTAACGGCAACTGGGCTACCTTTATCTTTACTATTTTGCTGTTTATTCTGGATATTTTATTGCTGCTTCCGTTTGTTATTATCGGTCGTAGAATTAGTGAGGAGTTGAGGGCATATGACCAAGCTCAAATTTAATCGAAAAAATGTTAAATGGTTGGTTATCCTTTTTCTGATAATACTTGCCTTATCAATTCCAGCTTTTTCATGGATGAAGACTACTAACCGTGACCGGGCTCAAAGAAGAAAATCGCTTGTATCGCCACTTATTATGATTCCGGGGTCAGGTGCCAGCATTAACCGCTTTGACTCTTTAATAGCGATTTTGAACAAAAACAATCCCCATCCTCACAGCGTATTGAAGATTAAAGTTGGTACTAATGGCAGCCTTGATTTTTCTGGTTCGATTGATCACGGTGACAATGAGCCCATTATTGTAGTTGGTTTTCAAAACAACCATGATGGCTACAGCAATATCAAAAAACAGGCTTCCTGGCTGGATGAAGCCTTTTATCAAGTCTCACAAACCTACAAATTCAATAATTTTAAGGCCTTCGGTCACTCCAATGGCGGCCTGATCTGGACGTATTGGCTGGAGCATTACTATTCTTACTACAAGTCTGATATTAAGATCAAAAAATTAATGACCTTGGCCTCACCATTTATCTTCAGTGAAAGCAATGTTAGTCACAAAACGCAGATGTTGTCGGATCTCATCAAATACCGCAAGAATTTGCCGAAGAATCTAATCGTTTATTCTTTACTCGGTGGTGAAAATTACGACTCAGACGGAATCGTTCCTGAGAACAGTGTCCACGCGGGTAAATATATTTTTCAAAATCAAGTAAAGCAATTTACGGAGATAACTATTACTGGCAGTGACGCTACGCACTCCGATTTGCCACAGAATAAAGAGGTGGTAGCAGCGATTAAACAATACTTGTTAGATAAGAAGAAAAATAATAGTCCATTGGGTAAGACCAATTCCAAGAACACTAGCCGCAGGACGAAAGAAAACAAAGAAAAAGACAATAAATAAAGATTGAGAATCTGAATAAAATTTCAGGCTCTCTTTTTATTTTTTGTGGAAAACTTTTATTGCTTTTTCGAAAAAACCAAGCAAAAAATCTTAGATCTTAAGAATTTCTTTAACATTTTATGTGGCCAAAGAATGGCCATATACCGGCATTTGTGAGCATATTTTTTGCAAAAAAGCATAAAATTAGCGTAATTGTGGAAAACTTTTGGAAATTGCTTGTAATCTGTGGATAACCTGATATACTTATAAGTGTAACCAGTTAGCACTCAACAAGCGAAAGCGCTAATTTCATAAAAAGACATAAATATAAGGGAGTGTTTGCAATGGCATACTTTAACAATGATTTTGACAACTTATTTAACGAATTAAACCGCTCATTCTTTAATGATGACTTTAACAGAACACCGAATGGCTTAAGTGCTTACTACAGCAACATGAGCTCAAATGCTAACCCAAGTCAACAAGCAATGGTTCAAGCCCCACAACAAAAGAAGGAAAAATCAATTGGGATCGACTTAGTTGAACAAGCTAAGAACAACAAGTACGACCCAGTGATTGGTCGCGACGAGCAAATTAATGAAGTAATTGAAATTTTATCAAGACGCAAGAAGAACAATCCTGTATTGATTGGACCTGCTGGTGTAGGTAAGACTGCAATTGTTGAAGGCTTGGCTGAAAGAATCGCAGAAGGCAATGTTCCATCTAAGATGAAGGACATGCACATCATTTCTATTAACATTAATGATATGGTTGCTGGTTCAAGCTTACGTGGCAGCTTCGAAGAAAAATTAAAGGAAGTTATCGACCAAGCTAAGAAGAACCCTAATATCGTTCTTTTCATCGACGAATTACACAACATTGTTGGTGCAGGTTCAACTGACTCAGAAACTAACAACGGCGACGCTGCTAACATTTTGAAGCCAGCTCTTGCAAGCGGTGACTTGAAGTTAATCGGTGCCACTACTACTAGTGAATACCAAAGAATTGAAAAGGACCCAGCTTTAGCACGTAGATTCCAACCTGTTCAAGTTCCAGAACCAACAACTGATGTTGCAATTAAGATCTTGGAAGGTTTAAAGAAGAGATACGAAAGCTTCCACCACGTAAAATACAATGACGATGCTCTTAAGTTAGCTGTTGAATTATCAGAAAGATACATTCAAGGACGCTACTTACCAGACAAAGCCATTGACTTGATGGATGAAGCTGGTGCCAAGAAGGCTTTGACAGTTGACTCACATGATGAAGAAAGCTTGAAGAATAGAATTCACGCTTTAGAAGCTCAGAAAGACGAAGCTGCTAAGGCTGAAGACTACAAGAAAGCTGGAGAATTAAAGACTGAAATCGAAAAGCTTCAAGAAGAATTGAAGACTGCTGACAAGGCTAAAACTCCAGTAGTTAGCGAAAAAGACATCTACAAGCTGATTGAAGAAAAGACTAATATTCCAATGAGCGAACTTCACGCTGATGAAGCTAAGAAGAACCTTGATTTAGCTAAGAAATTAAAGGCAGTCGTTATCGACCAAGACAAGGCAATTGATGTTATTACTGACGCTATTGCTCGTAAGCAAGTCTTCAAAGACAGCGACCGTCCAACAGGTTCATTCCTTCTTACTGGACCAACTGGTGTTGGTAAGACGGAACTTGCTAAGCAATTAGCTATTAACCTCTTCGGCAGCAAGGATCACTTCATTCGTTTGGACATGTCTGAATACCAAGACGAAATGGCAGTTAACAAGTTGATCGGTTCAGCACCAGGCTATGTAGGCTACGGTGAAGGTGGTCAATTAACTGAAAAAGTTCGTCACCAACCTTACTGCTTGATTTTGTTCGACGAAATCGAAAAGGCTAACCCACAAATATTCAACGCTTTGCTTCAAATCATGGATGATGGTCGTTTGACTGACTCTCAAGGCAGAACTGTTTCATTCAAGGACACAATCTTGATTATGACTTCAAACGCAGGCTACTCAGACAACTTGCTTAAGGATGGCAAAGTAGATCAAGACAAGTTAATCCACGCTCTTGAAAACTACTTCAGACCTGAATTCCTTAACCGTTTGGACGCAATTGTTCCATTCAACTCATTAACTCAAGACGACATGAGCAAGATTATCGACATTTACCTTAAGAGGATGTCACACGTTCTTAAGAAGAGAAATATTGAAGTAACTGTATCTGACGAAGCTAAGAAGGTTTTGGCAGAAAAAGGATACGACAAAGACTTCGGTGCACGTCCACTTAGAAGAGTTGTTGAACAAAACCTTGAAACTCCAATTGCTAAGCTTGTTATGAGCCACCCTGACACAAAGAAGGTTGAATTCACTGCTGACGACAAGCACTTGTACATGAATGGCAAGTCCATTCTGGACTTAAGCAAGCCAAAAGCAGAAAAAGATGGTGAAACTAAGTCAAAAGAAGACTAAGTTGTTAATTAAATAAGCTTAAAATATATCTTTTATTAAGAAGCATCCGAAAGGGTGCTTCTTTTTTTGCTCAAAGTGTATAATGTTAACGTACACGATTTTAGAAAAGGAAATTTAGTTATCATGGCAGAAAAAGATAACAATAAGTTTGGATTAAAAGACTTTTTGCAAATCGCCGTTATATTTTTAATTGCAATGGGCATTTATTATGCTTTGTTCACATTTGTGCTCAGCAATGATACGGTTTCAGGTATTTCAATGCAGCCTAATTTTGAAAATGGTGAGCGTGTAATCGCTGTTCGTCACGCCAAGATTGAGCGTGGCGATGTGGTGATTGTTAATGCACCGGATGAGCCAGGAGCTGAATACATCAAGCGTGTAATTGGGATGCCGGGCGATAAGATTGTCAGCAAGAACAATCAGATTTATATCAATGGCAAAAAGATCAGTCAGCCTTGGTTGACCAAAGGATTTAAATTGACTGACAATGAAGATGGCTTCACAGGAACAAAATATTCGCAAACGCAGAATTTCACTATTTCCTCGCTAGCAAAAACGGCAAATTATAAGAAATACTATACAAGTGCACAACTGAAGGAAATGCAGAAGACCAACCGCGTTCCTAAAGGAACCTACTTCGTTATGGGAGATCACCGTAGCGTTTCAAAGGACAGCCGCTACATCGGAACGATTGCCAAAAAGAATATTATCGGCGTTGTAAAGCTGCGCTACTGGCCACTTAATAAGATTCAAGTCTATTAAAGATTAAAGAGCATCGAGCAAGATGCTCTTTTTTATTAACCTTTTCTCTTAAAATATTATGAAATCTTTTCTCATTTCATGTATAATAGCCTAAACATTAAGAGGGTGAGACATATGAGAAATATTTTTAAAAAGGTGCCAGTCGCGAATTACCTGCAGGCAGATTCTCGGTTAGTTCGCAGTCTGCATGCCAAAGATTTAGTTGCATTAGGGATCGGTGCTGTTATTGGAACGGGAATTTTTATTCTTCCAGGACATGAAGCAGCCTTGCATGCTGGGCCTGCAGTTGCGGTGGCATTCCTATTAGCAGCCATTGTTTCCGGCATTGTTGGTATGGCTTACGCTGAATTTTCTTCGGCAATGCCTGTCGCTGGTTCTGCATATTCGTTTGGTTCAGTTATCTATGGTGAAGTAGTTGGTTGGGTGCTTGGATGGGCACTTTTACTGGAATATTTCTTAGCGGTTTCCGCAGAGGCAACCGGTTTTGCGTCCTACTTTAACGATAATATTCTTGAAGCAATCGGACTTCATCTGCCTAAGGCATTGCAAGCAGGACCGATGGAGGGTGGAATTGTTAATCTGTCCGCTGTTTTGATCGTTTTAATTGTTGCCTTTATTCTTTATCAAGGTGATAATTTGTCTAAACGAGTTGAAGATATCATGGTAATCCTCAAGGTTGCCATTATTATTCTCTTCGTTGTGGTGGGATTGGTTTATATCAAAACTGAAAACTACGTACCTTTCTATCCAAAAGAATTCCATACCGCGCCAGCTGGCTTTGGTGGTATTTCCACTGCTGCCGCTACTGTCTTTTTTGCCTTCATCGGCTTTGATGCCTTGGCCTCTAACTCCGCCGAGACTGTTAATCCAGGCAAAAACGTAGTTAAAGGAATTTTGGGAACGGTACTGGTAGCCGTAGTTTTATACGTCAGCTTTTCTTTAGTTTTAACTGGGATGGTCAACTATAAATTATTAAATGTTGATGATCCTGCCGCATATGCTTTGAAGCTTGTTGGGTTAAACAGTTGGAACAAACTGATAACTTTAGGAGCTTTGATCGGAATTTTTACGTCGATGATTACAATGCTTTTAGGTGGATCGCGTCTGCTTTACGCTTTGGGAAGAGACGGTCTTTTACCTAAAACAATGGGTCAGGTTGATGCTAAAAAGATGATCCCAGATCATGCGATTATCGTTTCAACAATTGTAGCCGCAATTTTTGCCGGCCTGGTTCCATTGATGCAGTTGGCATCGTTGATTAATGCGGGAACTTTGTTAGCATTTGCCTTAATTTCATTTGGGGTTATTCCTCTGCGCCACCGCAAGGATATCCCTAATCATGGCTTTAAGATGCCGCTTTACCCATGTTTACCAATATTAGCGGGTTTGCTTAGCGTTTACTTTATTATTATGCTTCCTAAAGAAACAAAAATTATGGTATCCCTTTGGATTGTTGTAGGATTAGTAATATACTTTACTTTTGGCTTGAAACATTCCAAATTGCAAAATGGAGAGAAAAAGGGATAGCCAGTAATTTGCTTGCGCGATAGGAAGGGAAGTTGAAGATGCAAGAACGCAAAAAAGCTCCAAAATTAAAAAGATCAATGACAGCAGGACAGATGGAAATGATCTCGCTTGGTGGTGCGATCGGGGTTGGTCTGTTTATGGGGTCTGCCTCAACAATTAAGTGGACTGGACCATCTGTTTTGCTCGCCTATATGTTTGTTGGCCTTATTTTATATATTGTTATGCGGGCATTGGGCGAAATGCTCTACATTGATCCCGGAACAGGATCTTTTGCTGATTATGCTACTGTGCATGTTCATCCAATCGCGGGTTATTTGGCTGAATGGGCGAATGTCTTTCAATATATCGTTGTTGGTATCTCAGAAGTCGTAGCGACAACAGAGTATCTTCACTACTGGTGGCCTAGCAGTGAAGATTGGATCGCCGGCATAGTGATTATTATTTTTTTATTGGCGGCGAATTTGGCTAGTGCTAGAGCTTATGCCACATTGGAATTTTGGCTTGCCATGATCAAAGTAGTCACGATTATTTCAATGATCATTTTGGGCTTCTGCGTCATTTTATTTGGCTTCGGCAATCATGGTCAGCCGATTGGCTTTTCTAATTTATGGGCACATGGCGGTTTCTTCACCGGCGGCTTTAAAGGATTTTTGTTCTCGATGGCGATTATCGTTGGTTCATATGAAGGAATTGAATTAATTGGTATTTCTGCCGGAGAAGTTGCTCACCCGCAAGAAGTGATTGTAAAAAGCATTAGATCAGTTCTATGGCGAATATTAATTTTCTACGTCGGCGCGATTTTTGTCATTGTCACGATTTATCCTTGGAATAAATTAGGCAGCATTGGCTCACCTTTTGTTAATACTTTCGCTAAAGTCGGTATTACGGCAGCGGCCTCAGTGATTAACTTTGTTGTTTTGACGGCCGCATTATCAGGAGCAAATTCGGGAATTTATTCTTCCAGCAGGATGCTGTATAAACTAGCTCATGAGGATGAAGCACCCAAGACTTTTGGTTACGTTTCAAAGAGAATTGTCCCAAGTCATGCGATTATCGGAATTACTGGCGGAATTTTCATTGGTTTTATGATCAATGTCTTCATTCAGTTCTTTAATAAGTCTTTGGCAAATATCTTTGTCATTGTGTATAGTTCTTCAGTTTTGCCAGGGATGGTCGCATGGTTCGTCATCTTATTAGCCGAGCTTCGTTTTAGAAAAAAGAATCCTCATTTAATGGAAAAACATCCGTTTAAGTTGCCGCTTTATCCATACTCCAACTATTTTGCCTTATTCATGTTAACCTTAATTGTGATTTTTATGTTTATTAATCCAGAAACGCGAATTTCGGTTTCTGTTGGGGCTCTTGTTTTAATCGTAGCTACCATTGCCTATTTATTAAAGCATCGCAAAGATAAACAATAAGTGAAAGTGACTATTTTAATAGTCACTTTTTTGATAACTAAAACTTATCTACAAGCAATGAGTCATTGTATTGTACAGACTTTACTTACTTTTGTATAATAAGTTCACGTATTAAAAGTAAGGGAGAGATAAATTATGACAAAGCCAATTATTGGAATTTCAGGTTCAGTAATTATTGATAACGGCGGCATTTTTCCAGGTTATCACCGCAGCTATGTGAATGAAGATTATGTTGATTCCGTTGTTCAAAACGGAGGAGTTCCTTTCATTATTCCATTTACTGAAAATGATGAAGTGATCAAAAGTCAACTTGAACATGTCCAAGGACTGATTTTATCAGGCGGACACGATGTTGATCCTCATAGTTATGGTGAAGAACCTGAGCAAAAGATTGGTGCAACTTGGCCAGCTCGTGATCATTTTGATCGTTTGCTCTTAAAATTTGCCGAAGAAAAAGGTATACCAGTTTTGGGAATCTGTCGTGGTGCGCAAATTATCAATGTTGCCCATGGCGGAAGCTTATATCAAGATCTTTCTTACCGTAAGCAAAAGACTTTGAAACACATGCAGGGTCATACGCCATCCTTGCCAACACATGGGATGAAAGTGATACAAGGCAGCAAGCTTGCTGAGATTTTAGGCAAAACAGAGTTCCAAGTTAATTCTTTCCACCATCAAATTATTAAAGAAGTGGCTCCTGACTTAATTGAATCAGCTACTGCTCCCGATGGAGTTCCGGAAGGAATTGAAAACAAGGCTGGAACTGTAATTGGCGTTCAATGGCATCCGGAAATGCTGCACCGGAACACTAAAGTTTCATTTATGAATAACTTGTTCAGATGGGTTATTGATAATGCAAAATAAGGGAGAAAACTTAAATGAATAATAGAGAAAGCGATAAATTAGGTTTTTGGTCAATCGTCTTTTTGGCCATTAATGCGATTATTGGATCAGGAATCTTCCTAACTCCTGGTAGTGTTGTTCAACAGGCTGGTTCTAAAGCTTTAATTGCTTACTTTATTGCAGCGATTTTTGCCGCAATTTTAGCTGTTACTTTCGCCGCCGCTGCTAAGTATGTAACCAAATCTGGTGCGGCTTATGCGTATTCAAAAGCAGCCTTTGGCGATAAAATCGGTTTTTATATGGGAGTATTGCGCTACTTCTCAGCTAGTGTAGCTTGGGGCGTTATGGCTGTTGGGGTTGTTCGTTCCACGATTTCAATTTTTGGTGGCAACTCAGAAGATTTTGGCACGGTTACGATCGGCTTCATTGTCTTGATGGCTTTGATCACAATTATTAATTTATTTGGTCAAAGAGTAGTTAAGTGGGTCATGAATTTGGCCACGATCGGTAAGCTGGCAGCCTTGATTTTAATTATCGTTGCTGGGGTTGTATTGCTGATTTCAACTGGTGCTTCAAGTCATTTGAATGAAGTTGATCAAATTACTCAAAATGGTCAAAAAATTGTTCCTACTTTAACCACCACCAGTTTTGTAATGGCGATTGTTTCAGCCTTTTATGCCTTTACTGGTTTTGAATCAGTTGCTTCTGGTTCAGAAGATATGAAAGACCCAGAAAAGAATTTGCCTCGTGCTATTCCATTAGCAATTTTAGTCATCGCTTTGGTATATATTGGTGTAGTTGCCGTTGCAATGGTGCTTGATCCGAAGGCTTTAATGACAACTAAACAAGTAGTTGCCGTCGCCGCAATTTTTAAGAATGAAATTTTGCGTGACGTCATCTTGGTTGGTGCACTTGTTTCCATGTTCGGAATTAACGTAGCATCTAGTTTCAATGCCCCAAGAATTTTGGAAGCAATGGCTCGTGAAAATCAGATGTCAAAGGCTCTTACTAAGAGAACCAAGAACAATTTCCCAATTAGAACTTTCTTTATTTCCGTTGTCTTGGCAATCTTGATTCCAATGGCATTCCAATACAACATGGTTAATTTGATTACTTTGAGTGCGATGGTTCGCTTCTTAGGCTTTATCGTTGTTCCATTAGCTGTAATTCGCTTTTATCGTGGCAAGGGCATTGATAAAGAAAACATTTTGGATGCTGATAAGAATGTATTGACTGATATTGTAATGCCGGTTTTATCAATCGCTTTGGTTGTCTTCTTATTGATTGAATATGATTGGAAGACTCAATTCGGAATCATCAATACGCAAGGTCAGTTTGTCGGCATTAATTGGTATGCAATTGCAATGATGATCTTTGGTTTCATTATTTTGCCTTTGCTTATGTCATGGATTTCACGCTTAGAACGTAAGAATTAATTATTCATTTGAAGAAAAAAGGATTCAGAAAGTATCTGAATCCTTTTTTGTGTTTTAGAAGTTGATTACAATAATGCAATGTGATCAGCGGTACATTTTTCAACCATTTCTTTAGGCCAAATAGAGGCTTGTACTTCACCAATATGCGCTTTGGCTAAAAGCATCATGCAAAGACGTGACTGACCGATTCCGCCGCCAATAGTGTAAGGCAATTCGCCTTTGAGCAGCATTTGGTGGAATGGTAGCTTGGCTCTGTCTTCACAATGAGCCTTCTTTAATTGTTCGCGCAAACTTTCTTCACTAACGCGAATTCCCATTGATGAAAGTTCGATCTTTTGTTTAAGTGGTTCATACCAGAAGACCAGATCGCCGTTTAATTGCCAGTCATCATAATCGGGAGCACGACCATCGTGAGGCTTGCCGCTGCGCTTCAATTTATCACCGATTTTCATAATAAAGACGGCCTTTTCTTCTTTGGCAATTTTGTTCTCTCGTTCTTCAGGAGTGAGTTCAGGCCAACGGTCTTCAAGCTCTTGAGTGGTAATAAATGATACGTGATCGGCCAAACGGTAAGTAGAGCCAGGATAGCGGGCCGCTACCAATTTTTCGGTTGCCTTAATTGCTTTAAAAATCTTCATTACCGTAACTTCCAAAGTGTCGGTATTTCTCTCCTCTTTAGCGATGACTTTTTCCCAATCCCATTGATCAACATAGATTGAGTGGAAGTTGTCCAGGTCCTCATCGCGGCGAATGGCGTTCATGTTGGTATAGAGCCCTTCGTGCATACCAAAGCCGTACTTCTTAAGTGCGAGTCGTTTCCACTTCGCTAATGAATGGACCACTTCGATTGTATTGTCTGGCATTGCCTTCATGTCAAAAGCAACTGGGCGTTCAACACCGTTAAGGTTGTCGTTTAAACCACTGGCTTTTTCGACGAACATTGGAGCTGACATTCTTTGCAAACCCATAATTGAAGCAAGTTCATCTTGAAAAGTTTCTCTGATAAAAACAATTGCAGCTTCAGTATCACGAATAGTTAAAGTAGGGCGATAGTCCTTAGGTAAAATCAAAGTCATAGTGTTTCTCCTTCAAATAAAAGATTTGAGAGTAAAGAAAAAGCCCTTCGCTCCCCAGTTGCAAGGGACGAAAGGCTTTTTCCGCGGTACCACCCAAATTGCCTAATAAATAGACCGACTCTATAGAATACTAGCATATTCTACCGGCGAGGTAACGTACCGGAAACGTCTCAACTTACTCTAATATTTTATTTCAGCGAGCATGCTCAAAAGTGTTTTTCAATAAGTCAGAGGGCACTAGCTTCACACTGTCGCTAGTTTACTGTTAGGCATGACAAATTTACTCGTCTTTCTCATAGCTTTTTAATTTATTCTATATTCTAAATACAGATTATAAAAAAAGCAAGTACTTTTTGTACTTGCTTAAAAATTATCGGGAAAACAGGATTCGAACCTGCGACCCCCTGGTCCCAAACCAGGTGCTCTACCAAACTGAGCCATTTCCCGCAAACATGCGCCCTGAAGGATTTGAACCTTCAACCTTCTGATTCGTAGTCAGACACTCTATCCAGTTGCGCTAAGGGCGCGTCTCAACTCTCATAGTATAACATAAAATAGCTAAAGGTTAATAGTAATTTTTTGAAAAAAAGACTTAGTGCTGACTACCCAACAACACTAAGTCCATTCTAATTTTAGCGAAAAATCCCTAGAGATACTATCCTTAATGCGAGTTTTTAACTAGAAAATAACTAAGATGAAATAAAATTTTAACATAATTAGTATTTTGCTACTTATCGCCATCCATAATAGTATTCTTTACGATAACGTAATCGACCAACTTAATCGCATTCAAATCACGACCGCCGGCATAAGAAATAGAAGACTGTAGGTCCTGTTTCATTTCATCAAGCGTATCCTTGATTGATCCACGGTATGGTACCAACATTTGCTTGCCTTCAACATTGCGGTAAGCGCCTTTTTGCACTTCAGAAGCAGAACCCCAATATTGCTTGTAAGTCTTGCCGTCGATTTTAATAACATTACCTGGAGATTCCTTGTGACCAGCAAGCATTGAACCGATCATTACCATTGTTGCGCCGAAGCGAATAGATTTGGCAATATCGCCGTTGTGCCGAATACCACCATCAGCAATCAAAGGTTTGCTGGCAACTTTGGAGCACATTCTTAAGGCAGCCAGTTGCCAGCCACCAGTGCCAAAACCAGTTTTTAACTTCGTAATACATGCTCGACCAGGACCGATGCCGACTTTAGTAGCATCTGCACCTTCATTTTCCAATTCACGAACAGCTTCTGGTGTAGCAACGTTGCCAACGGTTAAAAAAGCATCTGGCAATTTTTCTTTAATATAATGAATCATTTTAATAACGTAAACGGAGTGACCGTGCGCAACATCAATTGTGATGTATTCCGGCTTAACGTCTTCTGCAACCAATTGGTCAATGAAATTGTATTCACTGTCTTTAATTCCTACAGAAATAGAAGCAAATAGACCTTTTTCATGCATCATTTTAATAAAATCAATTCTCTTTTCGGGTTGGAAACGATGCATAACGTAATAATAGTCATTTTGAGCTAGCCAAACGGCTAATTTATCATCGATTACGCTTTCCATGTTGGCAGGTACAACTGGTATTTTGAATGTTCGGTTTCCAAACTTAACACTTGTATCTGCTTCACGGCGGCTTTTGATGATCCCTTTATTGGGAACAAGTTGAATGTCATCATAATCAAAGGCTTCCATACTAAAATAATTGCTCATTATATTTACTCCTCTTTGGGTCTTTGTTTTATCAAACGAAAACTACTATAAGTTAATAAAAGTAAGTTGTCAAGATAAAAATCGAACTATTATTTTGGATAAAATTAAAATAATTCGTGTTTTGCATTGACTATTAATTTCTTAATTGCTAGAATATCTGACGGTAACATTGATAGAGAAATTTTTATGAGGTGAAAATAATGACAGCAGTTGCAGTTGTAGGTAGTCAATGGGGCGATGAAGGTAAAGGAAAAATTACCGACTTTTTAAGTAAAGAAGCTACCATGGCTGTGCGTTCTAACGGTGGTAACAACGCTGGGCACACAATTGATATTAATGGTAAGGAATTTAAGATGCGTTTGATTCCATCAGGAATTTTCGCTGCTTCTAAGGGTGCTGTAATTGGTAACGGTGTAGTTATCAACCCAGAAGTTATGTTTGGCGAACTTGATAATCTTGAAAAGAACGGCATCGATATTAGCAAACTTAGAATTTCTAACCGTGCCAACATCATCATGCCTTACGACGTTAAGCAAGATGAATACCAAGAAGAAGCAAAAGGTGACAAGAAGATCGGTACTACCAAGAACGGAATTGGGCCAACTTACATGGATAAGGCTTCAAGAATTGGTATTCGTGTATGTGATTTGCTTGAAAAAGATACTTTTGAAGAAAAATTACGCTTGAACTTAAAGATTAAGAATGAACTTTTCACTAAGATTTATGGCAAGCCTGCTCTTAAATTTGAAGATATTTTTGAAAAATACTATGCATACGGTCAAAAGATGAAGAAGTACGTTACTGATACTTCTGTTTTAGTTAACGATGCCTTAGATAATGGTGAAAAGGTGCTTTTTGAAGGTGCGCAAGGTACCATGCTTGATATTGATGAAGGTACTTACCCATACGTAACTTCATCCAACACTATTTCAGGCGGAATCTGCTCAGGCATCGGTATGGGTGCCAACCGTTTGAACACTGTTATCGGTGTCTGCAAGGCTTATACCACTCGTGTAGGTGAGGGCCCATTCCCAACTGAATTAACAGATGCAATCGGCGATCGGATTCGTGATACTGCTCATGAATATGGTACTGTTACTGGTCGTCCACGTCGTGTTGGTTGGTTTGACTCAGTTGCACTTCGTCATGCTAAGCGTGTTTCTGGTATTAATGGTTTGAGTCTTAACTTGCTTGATGTCTTCTCTGGTTTTGACAAGATTAAAATTGCTACTGCCTATGAACTTGATGGCAAGAAGATCGATTACTACCCAGCAAGCTTGAAGGAATTGTACAGATGCAAACCTGTTTATGAAGAACTTCCAGCATGGGATGAAGATATTACTCAAGTTAAGACTTGGGATGAATTGCCAGAAAATGCTAAGAAGTTCTTGAACCGCGTTTCAGAATTGGTTGGTGTTCCACTTGTAACAGTTTCTGTTGGTCCTGATCGTGAACAAACTATCGTTTTGAAGAATCCATGGGAAATGTAATTTATGCTTGAACGTTACACACGCCCGGAAATGGGCAAAATTTGGTCTTTACAAAATAAGTATGCTTCTTGGCTTAAGGTAGAAATTGCTGCTACTAATGCCTGGGCTGAACTAGGTGAAGTGCCAAAAGAAGATGCTGAAAAAATTGCGAAGAATGCTTATTTTACTGTTGAACGCGTAGGCGAGCTTGAAGCAATTACTCATCACGATGTTGTTGCTTTCACGCGAACTGTTTCTGAAAGTCTGGGCGATGAAAAGAAATGGGTTCACTTTGGCTTAACTTCAACTGATGTTGTTGATACGGCACAAGGCTACATTTTAAAGCAGGCTGATGAAATTATTCGCCAAGATTTGGATGAGTTGAAGAAGACGATTGCTGAGAAGGCAAAGAAATATAAGTATACCGTTGAAATGGGCAGAACCCATGGTGTTCAAGCCGAGCCTACGACTTTTGGTTTAAAGCTTGCACGTTGGTATGCAGAAATCAACCGTGATATCGATCGTTTTGAACATGCTGCTCAAGGCGTTGAATCAGGTAAAATTTCAGGTGCGGTTGGTACGTTTGCTAATGTTCCACCTGCTGTTGAAACTAGTGTGATGAAGCAATTAGGTTTAACGCAGCAGCCAATCACCAGTCAAGTTTTGCCACGTGATTTGCACGCTGAATACATTGCAATGCTTGCTCTTATTGCGACGAGTATTGAAAATTGGGCAACTGAGATTCGCGGTTTGCAGCGTAGTGAAATTCATGAAGTTGAGGAACACTTCCGTAAAGGACAAAAAGGTTCTTCTGCAATGCCTCACAAGCATAATCCAATTGGTTCAGAGAATTTGTGCGGAATGGCAAGAGTTTTACGTGGAAATGTTGTAACTGCATATGAAGATGTTGCCTTGTGGCATGAACGTGATATTTCTCACTCCAGTGCCGAAAGAGTGATTTTGCCAGATACGACAATTGGCATTGATTATATGCTTCACCGCTTTAACCGCATTTTGAGCAACTTGGATGTGTTCCCAGAAACTATGCTTAAGAACATGGACCGGACTTACGGCTTGATTTATTCACAAAGAGTTTTGCTTAAATTGATTGATGAAGCAGGACTTTCACGTGAAAAGGCTTATGATATGGTTCAAAAATTGGCCAACGAGTCTTGGGATACCCAAACGTCATTTAGAAAATTAATTGAAAATAGTGAAGTTATGAATTACTTGTCTGAAGATGATTTGAATGATGCCTTTGATTATCATTATCATTTGCGTCATGTTGATGAAATCTTTAAGAATTGTGGTTTAGACTAATGGAAAATCTCGGAGGATTCCGGGATTTTTTATTTTGATTTGAATGATGCAGGGACCCTATTAAAAAAGTTGCTGACATAAATTTAAAATCAGATTTTATTTAAATTAGAAATATTCAAATATGTTTAGCCCTAACAAAAACTTTACTATAATTATCCTAGCAATTAGATTGAAAGGAAGAGTACTTTTGAAGAAAACTATTTCCCTGATTACCCGGATAATTATTTTACTTTTAGGTTTAGGACTTGCCGGCTTTATGATTTGGCAATTGTTTACTGGAACACGCATGTTGGATTTCGATGTGCAAACACAAGGTCCGGTAATCGTGGTTGTATTTGGTATTTTGCTTTTGTTAACTTTGGGAACAGCATTTAGCTTTTTTGCCAATCAACACTTTTCGTCAACAATTTATCTCGGTGGTGTGCTAGCAATGATGGCATTAATCTTATGGATTCGCCATCCCGAACAGGCTGATATTTACCGTTTGTACTTTATCTATGGCTTACTGGTCGGTTTGTTAAGTCCATTTGTTTTGGATCATAATAGTAAACAATAAGTAAGATTAAAAATATTTGAAAAGCATAATCATGTTGATAAAGTAACATGGCTATGCTTTTTCTTGTGTTATGATAATTATTGTCGAAAAACAGGGGAGGAATTGTATGGTAACGCAAAAGCAGCGTCGTCTTTGGGCATTTTTAGCAGCTCTAGCTTGTGTGATGTGGGGCATTTCAGGATTATTTGCTAAAGCCTTGTTCAATATTAGTCCGGAAATTACGCCGATGTGGCTATCGCAAATTCGGATGGTTACATCAGGAATAGTTTTGATCATTTTGGCAGGAATAGTTGGTCAAAAACCATTTGGGACTATGAAAAACAAGCATGATGCCTGGGTGATAATTGCTTATGGTATTTTTGGCCTCTTGCCGGTACAGCTGTTTTATTTTATTGTTGTACAAAAGGCTAATGCATCGATTGCTACGATTTTACAGTTTGTTGGTCCATTTTTTGTTATGGGATATTTAGCCATTACTCATAAACAGGTCATGCGGAAATTAGATGTGGTTGCGGCAATTTGTGCCTTTATCGGCGTCGTTTTGCTCGCAACTCACGGCAATTTTAATCATTTTGCAATTACGCCGGACGTCCTGTTTTGGGGTCTTCTCTCAGCTGTCGGAGTTGCAACCAACACCTTAATTCCAATCAGTGTTTTAAAGAGGGTATCCAGTTTGGTAGTTACTGGCTGGGGCCTTCTTTCAGCTGGAATTTGCTTAATGATTGTGCATCCGCAAATGCCGAAAATTTCAAGCGATCCTAGAGTTTGGTTTTATACTGCGGCTGTAATTATTATCGGAACAATTATTCCTTTCCAATTAATGACTAATTCATTGCGCTTTATTAAGGCCTCAACTGCTAGTTTGCTTGATGCTTTTGAGCCATTTTCCGCAACTGTAGGTTCCGTTTTAGTCTTTGGTTTGGTCATGATGCCAATGGATTGGGTAGGATCTATTTTAGTTGTTTTGTCAGCGATGGCACTTAATATTTCTCCTAAGAAAAAAGATAAAAATAAAATTCATCAATAATTGAGGATAAAAATGGTAACGCAAAAACAGCGGCGCTTTTGGACCTTTTTAGCCGCCTTGTCAGCAGTTATGTGGGGCATTTCTAGTTTATTCGCAAAGGCTTTGTTTAATGTCAGTTCAGAGGTTACGCCAATTTGGCTGACCCAAATTAGATTAATCGTTTAAGGAATTGTTCTGCTCGTTTTTGCGGCAGTATTTAAGCAGAAACCGATTAAAACTTTAAAAAATAAGCATGATGCTTGGATTATTTTTGCTTATGCGATCTTTGGCTTGCTGCCAGTACAATCGTTTTATTTTATCGTTGTTCAACAGGCCAATGCTTCAGTGGCTACGATTTTACAATTTATTGGTCCATTTTTTGTCATTGGATATTTGACTGTAACGCAATAAGCAAGTTATGCGCAGATTGGATATAATTGCAGCTATTCTCGCGTTTGGCGGCTTTTTTTATTATCTACGCATGGAAAAATGTGGACGGCAGCAGTAATTATTATTGGAACGATTATTCCATTTCGATTGATGGCGAATGCCTTGCGCTATGTTAAGCCAGCAACTGTCAGCCTGCTAGATGCTTTTGAACCATTATCGGCGACAATTGGTTCTGTTCTGGTATTTGGCTTATCAATGGCTGGAATGGATTGGGTCGGTTCGGTTCGATTTTAGTAGTATTAGCGGTGATGGCGTTAAATATTGTACCGAGTAAAAAAATAAAGCTTAACCAAAACGGTTAAGCTTTATTTTTTATTCATTAACTTCTTTTTTACCAACACGTTGATCATGACGAGCAATAATCATTTCCATAATTGCATTAGCGACATTAACATTTTTAAGCAATGGACCATGTGAATATGAACCAATAAAATTGCGATAGCGCACGCCTTCTTTTTTATCTTGCGGGTTATTGCCATATCCTTCAATCATATCTCCCAATGGATGAAGCTTGTCAGTATTGTCAAAGTAGGTTTGACCCGAATGATTTTCAAATGCCTTAACTTCGCCCCATTCAGTCATATAACGCGTATCGCCGATCATTCTCTTATCTGCCTTGAAGACTGTGTGCAAAGGCAGAATATCCAACCCTTTAATGGTTACGCCTGAATTTGTTTTGTAGTAGCTGCCCATCAATTGGTAACCGCCACAAATGCAAAGCATCGGATTTCCTTCGCCAATGTATTTTTCTAATGTTTCTTTATGACGTGTTAAGTCCTTAGCAACGACAGTTTGTTCAAAGTCCTGTCCACCACCAAAGAAAACAAAGTCGTAATCTTCAGCGTTAAAATCATCACCTAAAGAGATATTGTCAACTTGTGTGTCATAGCCTTCCCGTTTTAATAAAAAACGCAGGATTTTGACATCACCCGAATCACCGTAAGTGTTCATCAGATCTTCATACAAGTATGCAATTTTAATTAATTTATCGCTCATATTATCGTCCCTTATTTGTCCAATTTTACTTGTTTAGTATAGCCTAAAAGTTGCTGTTGGAGCAAAAAAGAATATTATTCATGTTCACCCTGTTGTGCTGCTAAATGATTGATTGGACCAAACTTTGAGCCAACTTCAATCGGGTGTGAAATTGCATCGTAGGTAAAGTCCTTGGCTATTTTGACAGCCTTTAATAAGTCGGTTCCCTTGGCTAATTCAGCTGCAATGACTGCGGATAAAGTGTCGCCAGTTCCGTTAACCCGGTTGGTCTTAAAGTATGGCTTGGTAAAAGTGTGGAATTCGCCATTTTCGGTTAAAAGAATATCGGTAACTTCATCTTCGCTGCCGTCATGGCGCCCCTTCATTAGAACATTTTTAGCACCCATCTTCTGCAAAATATGGGCACCTTTTTTAACTTCATCAATATCGTTCAATTCAAGACCAGTCAATTTCTTTTGTTCATAATAGTTAGGCGTGATAACGTCGGCCAGTGGAACTAGGCGCTTGATAAAAGTATCATAAGACCTATCATCCATTAAAGTATTGCCGTGTTTGGTAGAGATGACTGGATCGATGACAATCTTGCCAAAATCATATTTTTCCAAATTATCAGCGACAACATTCATGACTTTTGAATCGGCCACCATTCCGGTCTTTGCGGCATTAATGTCGAAGTCATCGGCCAAAACATCGAATTGTTTTTGAATAAAATCAAGCGGCATCACTTCTTGCGCGTAGATTCCGGTTGTGTTGCCGGCAACTGCCGCTGTCATTAAGCCCATTCCATAAACGCCGCGTGCGTAAAAAGAGTGCAAATCAGCTGGCATGCCTGCACTTCCGTCACTATCATTACCAGCGATTGTGACAGCAATTGGTTCTTTTTTCATATTTTAGCCTCCAGTTTTATCTCCATTATTTATATAAAGTATAACTGAATAATAATGCAGTTGTAGAAAAAATGCTTTTTAAATAAGGAAGAAAACAGTAAACTAAGATGAGAAAGCGGTTACGGAGAAAAATTATGGCAAAAAACGCAGAACAATATATTATGGCGATCGATGAGGGAACCACTTCGACGAGAGCAATGATTATTAACCATGAAGGCAAAGAAATTGTCTCAAGTCAGCGTGAATTTCCGCAATATTTTCCGCAACCAGGCTGGGTTGAGCATAATGCAGAAGAAATTTGGCAAACTGTTCAAACAACGATTGCGACAGCTTTCATTACTTCTGGTATTCGGCCTGATCAAATTGCTGGAATCGGGATTACCAATCAGCGTGAAACGACGGTTATCTGGGATAAGGAAACCGGTCGTTCGATCTATCACGCGATAGTTTGGCAATCACGGCAGACGACGCCGTTAGCTGAAAAGCTGAAAAACGATGGCTACAGTGAATTAATTCGAAAGAAAACTGGTTTAATTATTGACCCTTATTTTAGTGCCACCAAAATTCGCTTTATTCTTGATCAAGTTCCTGGTGCACAAGAACGGGCGGAAAAAGGCGAGCTATTATTTGGTACGATTGATAGTTGGCTGTTGTGGAAATTAACCGATGGCGAAATTCATATGACCGACTACACCAATGCTTCTAGAACAATGCTGTTCAATATCCATACTCTTCAATGGGATGACGATATTTTGAAATTGCTCAATATTCCTAAAAAGATGCTACCGGAAGTTCATTCCAATTCCGAAATTTATGGTTATACAGCTCCTTATGCCTTTTTTGGTGGAAAAGTTCCAATTGCCGGAATGGCCGGTGACCAACAAGCTGCTTTATTTGGTCAACTGGCTTTAAAGCCAGGGATGGTCAAAAACACTTATGGCACGGGTTCATTCATTGTTATGAATACCGGTGAAAAGCCAACGCAGTCCAATAATAATTTGTTAACGACAATTGCTTATGGCATTAATGGCAAGGTAAATTATGCATTAGAGGGGTCCGTTTTCGTCGCCGGTTCAGCTATTCAATGGCTGCGTGATTCTATGAAAATGATTAAAACAGCTTCTGAATCTGAAGAGGCTGCTTTAAAGTCAAAAACGCATAATGAAATATACGTTGTTCCTGCCTTTACAGGTTTAGGTGCACCATATTGGGATGCGGAAGCCCGCGGTGCGATTTTTGGCCTGACGAGAGGAACGAGCAACAACGATTTGATTAAAGCTACACTGCAGTCGATAGCTTATCAAACAAGGGATGTTGTCGATACGATGAAAAAGGACTCTGGCATTGCAATCCCAACCTTGCGCGTTGATGGCGGTGCATCGAACAATAACTACTTAATGCAATTCCAAGCCGATATTTTAGGAACCAAGATTGAGCGAGCAAAAATCTTGGAAACAACTGGCATGGGTGTCACATTTTTAGCTGGGTTGGCAGTAGGCTTTTGGAAAGACACTGACGAGTTAAAACAAATTGCTCAGATCGGACAATCTTTTGTTCCACAATTAGAAGAAAAAGGGCGCCAGCAATTATATGATGGCTGGAAGCGAGCCGTTAAAGCTACAGAAGTTTTTGCACACGGTGAATAAATATGACAATTGGTGAGGCTTTAAAAAAGAGCGAAAAGATCTAATATTAGTTTATTGGATTTTATAAAAGAAATAGAAAATACATATTTTTATATTTAACGAAAAAAGTAGTAAAAACTATGAACATAAACTTCAAATGGATTGTTAAAAATTTGCCGTTCTGGCTCCTTTTACTCATTGTGATCACTTTAATTGCTGGTGGTTTTGAAGGAGTTATCAACGGTATAATCTTAGGTGAATTTCCTAACTTAGTTGGTAAAAGTGGTACAGATTTAATTCTATTTTTGATTAAAAGTACGATAATTTTTGTTGCTACATACACTGCAATTGTTTTACAAAATATCTTTCTTAATATGGCTCGTAAGCGTCTGAGAGTTAAGTTAAAGAAAACTATGTTGATCAATAGCTTCGCTTTAAAGGAAGATGCAGCAAGCGGTCTTAACCATATTAGTAATGATGCAACTAAGATTGATGATCAATATTTCGCCGTGATTGCCGGAATTCTATCAACAGGTACAGCTGCGATCATTTCTACAATTTATGTTCTAAGAGTAAATTTGCTCATGGGAATCATCTTCGTTGCTTTCTCATGCTTAAGTTTGATCCCAATGTTGTTTGGAAAGAATAAATTAGGAAAACTGGGCGAGCAATGGAGTAATGAAAACAGCCAAATGATGCGTTCGGCTAGTGACTGGTTTAAAGGTTTACGCGATATTTTGCAATATCAAGCTCAAAAGCCGTTCTTTAAGCGAGTTAGCCAAGATGTTGAAACTAGTGAAAATACTTTATTAAAGCAAGAAAATCTACAATGGTGGATTCAATATGCTAACTTGTTATTCACAGTTTTAGCTATTATTGCACCATGGGCAATTGGTTTTTACTTCATCACTACTCATCAATTTGGCGTAACGATTAGTGCACTGCTTTCGTTAACTTTATCAGCAAATAGCGTTGTACAAAATTTCCGTGGGTTAATGCAATATTGGGCACAAGTTGCCAGCACGACTGAGATTAGAAAATTTAAACTTGCTAAAAATGATATTTTTGAAGATGCTAAAACGGAAAATGAAAAGCCAGATATCAAATTTGATGATGTTGGCTTAACTTACAAGGATCATCCAATTTATCAGAATTTGAACTTTGATTTAGCTTATGGCAAAAAGGTATTGTTGCAAGGTCCATCCGGATCAGGCAAGAGTACGCTACTTAATATGGTTTCAGGTCTGCTTAAACCATCACATGGTACGATAAAAATTGGTGGTGAAGATCCTAATCCTGCACAATCTGTTTATATTGCTCAAACGCCATGGTTATTCCAAGGGACGATTAAAGATAATCTATGTTTAGGTGAATCGTTTACTGATCAGCAACTACTAAAAGTTTTAAGTGAAGTAGGCTTAACTGATGAATTAGGTAAAGATCCGCTGAATCGAGTAATTCACCCTGAACAAGAAGACTTATCAGGTGGTCAAAGACAGCGCTTAGTTATTGCTAGAGCATTGTTACGTGATCGTCCAATTATTCTGCTGGATGAAATCACTGCAGCACTTGATGAAAAGAATTCGGATGATATTAGAGAGATTCTGTACAATACTCATAAGACGATTATTGAAAGTGCACACCATATTAATTTTGACCTGGCAAAGAAGTACGGCTTTGAATCATGGACAATTGATAATCATCATTTAGTAATAAATAGGTAAATCTGAGTTGGCTATAACCAACTCTTTTTTAATATACAACTAATGATTGATTGAGTATTAGGTGAGATTAAGATATATTAGTTAGAGTTATAATTGCTTAAAGATAGCAACTTTCGTTATAATTCTATAATCGAAAGTAGAATGAAAATGATTACATGATTGAGGTGATAACAAATGACACATGATAGAATTGTCGCACTTGATGGGCCGCTTAATTTCCGCGATATTGGTGGTTATAAAAATAATCAAGGGCAAAGCGTGAAATGGAATAAAATCTACCGTTCTGATTCACTCAGTTCTTTATCTTACAAAGATAAGATCACGTTGACCAAATTGCGGATCACTGTCGACTGCGATTTACGTTCAAATTATGAGAAAAATTCTGCTCCCGATGTTCTTTGGGATCATGTGAAATATGTTGATGCACCACTATATTCAAATGATTTAAATGAGGATAAAGCTAATAATAAATTATTCAGATTTTTCCATCATTTACCTGATTTGAAGGACAATTTTATTGGACAAATCTATCAGCGAGCGATTCTTAACACGCACAGCCAAGAAGAGTTTGCAAAAATTTTTGCCGAACTGCTCGAACTTCCAGAAGATGAGGCACTTGTTTATCACTGCAGTGCAGGAAAGGACCGAACAGGAATGATATCGGCGCTTATTTTGATGGCACTCGGCGTTGATGATGACACGATTGCCCGTGATTATTTGCTAACCAATACCTTGTATGATTTTGCACTTGCTAAAAACTTTCCAAGCACTGATGAAATTTCGAGCATGATTGCTAAAATGAACGTTACAAAAGGCGAAGGAACAGCAATTCATGGCATTACCGATACTATTCGTGCAGGTTGGGGCAATTTTGATTCATTTTTCAAAAAAGAACTTGGCTTTAGCCAATCAGACTTAAACCAGTTTAGACAAATGTATTTAGAATAGGTAAATAAAACTATGGTAACTTTATCAGATGTAGCTAAAGAAGCTAATGTTTCAAAGATGACAGTTTCACGGGTGATCAACCACCCTGAACAAGTTACGCCAGAATTGAGGAATTTAGTTGAACAAGCAATTGCTAAGCTGGATTATCATCCGAATTCTATTGCGCAAGCATTAGTTAATAATCGTTCTAATGTTGTAAAGTTTGTTACTTTGGAAGACATTGATTCGACTGAGCCTTATTATATTAACTTGTTGTTCGGCTTTGCTCGCGGTCTTAATGAAAAGCAATATGCGATGCAGCTAGCAATGTCATTAAGTTAAGACATTGACAAAGCTGATGATACTTTTTAAGACATTTATCGAATTGTTTTATTCGGTAAATGTCTTTTTTGATAGCACAAATAAGCCATCACAAGATAGCCATTTCGAATTAGTTTAAGCTGCTAAACGATAAGGGAAGCCAATCACTAATTTAGCTCTTAAATTTCGCTTATCCTTTCTTCCCGGTCTGATCGGAGTTAAATAAAATGCCATATCCAGCAATAATTGCGTGAAGGCTTTATCTGAATTATCGCTTATACCAAAATACCGCCGCCAAACACAGCAGGCCATTTTAAAGTCTATTCGATATTGATATTTTCCCTGAGAATAAGGTTTTGAGCTAGAAGCAGCTGATAAACTCACGGCGTTATACATTGCAAAGTGAGCGTATATTTCCATGTAAACAAACTGATCTTTTTTAGAATGAAACTGCACTCCGCTTAAATCATATTTAAGCTCTCTAAAAGACGTTTCTATTCCCCAGCGAAGATGATAGATCTCTTTCATTCTGGCTAAAGGAAATTCGTCACGGTCCAAGTTAGTGATAAGAACTTCCCACTCATCAGCTGAACCTGGCGGATTAATTCTAAACTTGCAAACCCGAAACTTGACATTGCATAGGCCTTCGAAATCCCAGCGCCAGTCTTTGGTATTTTTTGAACGGATAGCTTTATAGTGATGTTTTTTGTGTAGAATCAGGTGCAGAAATTTTTCCCTGTCTTTATGAGTAACGTAATAATGATGTGACGAGGTTACTCTGCAAGACAGGTCAATATCATATTCTTGTTCTGACATACCAGCAATTTCTTTAATAGCGCCATATCCAGCTTTAGTTCTGATCACATAGTGACAATGCTTTAGCCGATTGCAGTTTTCAATTAGATTAAAGCTGCTGTAGCCACGATCCATTAGAACTATAAAATCTTTTTCTCGTTGCGCTAAGTTTTTTAACATTGCAAGAGCCGCGTCACGTTCATTCATTTTTTGTCGCGGCTGAAAAACTAAATCCAAATATAACTTGTTTAGAACATCATAGAGAGCATTTACGTGAATCTGACAATATCTTCGACCATCTTTGCCTTGAAAAATATTTTCCGATTTAGGATTAAAGGGCTGATCAAAATCAGAACCATCAAGCGCTACAACTAAGTATTTGTCATCCAGTAATTGCAATGCATCGCTTGCCTGACTAAGCTTAGCCATAATTTCTTTAAAACACTCGGGCTTTAATTTAGCCTTTTGTTGTTCGAAAGCTGAGACTGTCATTCTAGAATTCACATCGGGAAAAGCATGAAAAATTTCCGAGTTTAAGCTGCCCGCTCCCATGTTGAGAATCAGCTTAATCAAATCAGTCGGATTAAGCTTGCGACAGCGGGTAAAAGCCTGATCTGAAACAGAAAAATCATGAATGTTGGCAGCGATCTTATTGATAATACTATCCATCAGTTTTAAAATATTTGAGTGAAGGGATTTCATGAGAGACGCAACCTTTCTATGAAAGACCGAATAAGAGATAAAGAGTGAGCAGAAGGGCGAATAAACTCTGCTCACTTTTTATTTTAAAAAGAAAAAGAACCGAATCAAAATGATTCGGTTCATAAAGCTAAACTTTCGTCAATGCCTTAACTTAATGACATTGATGCAGCTAGTGGCCGATCCGACGAAAATCGAAACCGGACGTGCAGATGGTTATTTGATTACTGGAGCACGCAACAAAGATTATGAATTGTTCGATCAATTAGATAAGCCTTTTGTTTTATTCGGTGAAAATCACCGTGGCTATGACTTCGTTGATAACGATAATCAATTAGGTGAAAAAATTGCGACCGAATATGCAATGAATCGATTTTATAAGCAAATAATTTTTATCGGAATTGATATTAAAGAACCGTTTGAATATTCGCGTGAGGCCGGTTATATCAATACTTTGCAAAAGAATCAAATTATTCCGCAAATTTATCGTGTGCCAAATCACAGCCATTCTGCTCAGGATTTGATTCATGAACATTTTAGTGAATTCAAAAAGGATACTTGCTTCATTTGCGCAAGCGACCGAATTGCAATTGGCGTTGAACGACAGCTGCTGATTGAAAACGGCAAAGTGCCAGAAGACTTTGGCGTAATTGGCTATGATGGCGTCTTTTTGGATCAAGTTGCTAATCCAAAATTAACAACGATTAAACAGCCAATTATGGAAATGGGTGAAATGCTGGCAAACATGCTGCTGAAAAAGATTGAGCAGTCGGGTTCACCGCAAGGAGAAGTAATGATAAAACCAACTTTGATTCGAAGAGGATCAACTAGATAAAGGGAACGAGATCCTTTTCTCGTTCCTTTTTTTGATACCGATAACATCATATTTTGAGTTGAAAGCGATTACGGTAATCGACTAGACTGTGACTTGGAGGAAAAGATTATGGCACATTGGTATAATCACGCAATTATTTATCAAATATACCCCAAGTCCTTCCAAGACTCGAATGATGATGGAATTGGGGATCTTAATGGAATAAAAAAGAGAATTCCGTACTTAAAAAACCTAGGTATTAACGCTGTTTGGCTGAATCCTGTTTTTGTATCGCCACAAGTTGACAATGGCTATGATGTTTCAAATTATTTTGCCATTGATCCACATATGGGGACGATGGAGGACATGGAAAACTTGATTAAGGCTTTCCATGAAGCAGGGATTCACGTCATTATGGACTTTGTCTTAAATCATACTTCGGACCAGCATCCATGGTTCCAAGATGCAATTAAGAATCCAAATAGCATTTACCGTGATTATTATATTTTTGCCGGCGAAAATAATAAGCGTCCCAACAATTGGGGCAGCTTCTTTGGCGGCAGTGTTTGGGAGCCCGACCCAGCTGGAACCGGTGAATTTTACTTCCACTTGTTCGACAAGCGAATGCCTGATTTGAATTGGAAAAATCCTGAAGTACGACATGCGATGCTGGAAATTGCGGAATATTGGCTGGATAAGGGGATCGATGGTTTAAGATTGGATGCCTTTATTCATATTGGCAAAGCTGATTTGCGTCAGAGTTTTCCAACTGTTGATAATAGTGACAAGCCGGTTGTTGCAGAACCGTTTTTCGCTAACTTGCCACAAGTGCAAGAGTGGATGCGGCCATTCTGCGAAAAGATTAAGCAGGACTATCCAGAAACTCTATTATTAGGTGAAGCAGCTAGTGCCAGCGTTAACTTAGCAGTTGACTACACTAGCAAGCGCAATCACTTGATGGATAGCGTAATTACCTTCCGTTATTTCAGTGAAGATGATAGTCACGTTGATCCAAGCTTCTCAGCTCAATATCAGCCTAAACCGCTTGATATGACTGCTTTTAAGCAAAATCAAGCAGTTTGGCAGCAGACCTTGAATGGCATTTCAGAACCAACTTTGTATTGGGGCAACCATGATATGGCTCGTCTTAGAACGCGGGTTGCCAACAATGACACTGAAGCACGCAGTTTGGCAATGCTAATGTATTTGCAACACGGAATTCCTGTGATTTATTACGGTGAAGAATTAGGCTTGCAAAATTTGAAATTTGATCATGCCGAACAGTTTGAAGATATGACGGTTAAGCCATTTATTGAATCCGCTGAAAAAGCAGGCAAGAGTGAAGAAGAAGCCATAGCAATGGTTAGTGCAACGCATAAGCTGCCTGCACGTGGCCCAATGCCATGGAATAATGATAAGTTTAACGGCTTTTCAAAAGTAAAGCCATGGATTGACGGAGAAAAAGTTGATGCTGCCAGTGTAGCAGATGAAGTTGATGATGATACTTCAATTCTTAGTTTTTATAAAAAGATGCTAGCTCTGAAACAAACAGATCTTTTCCAAGATGGTAGCTACTATCTATTGTCAACGGATAAAAACTCTTATGTTTATGAGCGTGATCTCGGAGATGAAAGTGCCATTGTTGCGGTTTCACTTAGTCCGGAAAAAACGACTGTGGAAATTCCAGCCGAATATGAAACTGAAGTATTAAGTGCAGGTCAGTATCAATTAAATAAGCAAAAATTAACCTTGATGCCATATGCTGGCGTTGTTTTGATGAGAAAAAAGGAGAATTAAAAGATGCAAGTAGCTGCATTACGTCATAGATCAGAAAGCGAAGATTGTTTTGTTCTTGATCGCAACCGTGTACGCGTTCGTTTTCACACTGCAAAAAATGATGTTGAAAAAATTATTGTGCACTATGTTGACAATTACATGCCACCTTTATCTGCTAAACAAGTTGAAATGGAAAAAATTGGTTCAGGTGAGGTAGAAGATCATTGGGGAGCTACACTTGAAGTGCCATACCACCGAATCAAGTATACTTTTGAAGTAACTGGCAAAGATGGCGATCGCAAGATTTTTGGGGACCGTGGCATTTATGACTACAGTAAGAAAAGCTTACTAGCCGATGGTTCCTACTTTAGAGTTCCATATTTACATGAAATTGATATGGATAAAACGCCAGATTGGGTAAAACATACAGTTTGGTACCAAATTTTCCCGGAACGTTTTGCTAATGGCGATAAGTCAAATGATCCTAAAGGTACTAAACCTTGGAATCCAGACGATCACCCTGGCCGCGAAGACTTCTATGGTGGTGACCTGCAAGGTGTACTTGACCACTTGGATTATTTGCAAAAGCTAGGCGTTAATGGCCTTTACTTCTGCCCTATCTTTAAAGCAAGCTCCAACCACAAGTACGATACTGTCGACTATTTTGAAATCGATCCTGCTTTTGGTGATAAGGACTTGTTTGCAAAGGTTGTTAATGAAGCTCATAAACGTGGCATGAAAGTTATGCTTGATGCCGTATTCAACCATATCGGCAAGGACTCAATGCAATGGCAAGATGTAGTTGAAAATGGTGCAAAATCACGCTTTGCCGATTGGTTCCACATTAACTCCTTCCCAGTTGAACCATATCGCAATCCAGCTAAGGGTGAAGGCCAACCACCATATGAAACTTTTGCCTTTGAACCAACAATGCCTAAGCTGAATACTGCCAACCCTGAAGTTCAAGATTATTTGCTTGAAATTGCTACTTACTGGGTTAAATACTTTGATATTGATGCTTGGCGTTTGGACGTTGCCAATGAAGTTGATCACCACTTCTGGAAGAGATTCCACCAAGCTTTGGTTGCAATTAAACCTGATTTTTATATCGTTGGTGAAATTTGGCACTCAGCTCGTCCATGGCTCAATGGTGATGAATTCTCAGGCGTTATGAACTATCCATTCACTTTGCAGGTTGAAGATCACTTCTTCCACCATGCAATGTCAGCTAAAGCTATGGTTGAGCACTTGAACGATCAAATGATGTTGTATCGTGACAGCACCAACCAGGCAATGCTTAATACTTTGGACAGTCATGATACTGCAAGAATTAGAACCGTGGCTAACGGGGATGAAGATCTCGCATTGCAGGCAATGGCCTTTATCTTTACGCAAACTGGAAGCCCATGTATTTACTACGGTGATGAAATGGGAATGGAGGGCGACAATGATCCCGATTCTCGTAAGCCAATGAATTGGAACAAAGAAGACAGCCCAATCTGGAAGAGAGTTCATGCTTTAGTTGAAATGCGCTTAAAGCATGCACAAACCTTTGGTAAAGGAAAAGTTTTGTTATCTGTAACTGAAGATGGCTTAATCAAGGTCGATCGAACAGGTGAGGAACACATAATTGCTTACTTCAATACAACCGATCATGATATTCGACTTGCCGCTGACAATGAATTGCTGAAACAAAACTATGATGGCGGAAAGCTTGCTCCAAAGGGATTTGTAGTTATTAAAGCATAAAAAATGATGAATAAAAGGCTAGTGCATCACTAGTCTTTTATTTTTTATCTTAATTCTGATACCGTTAACATCGATTTTGATATTGTAAACCGCTTTCATATCCGTAATAATGTAAACGTAAACAAAAAAGCACTTTAGGGAGAATGATTATGAAACGAATTTTTGAAATCGATCCTTGGAAAGTTGTAACTCATACTTTTAATCCTGAAGATAAAAGATTGCAAGAAAGTATGACTGCAATTGGTAATGATTACATGGGTATGAGAGGAAACTTTGAAGAAGGCTATTCAGGTGACAGTCTTCAAGGTACCTACTTGGCTGGGGTTTGGTTTCCAGACAAAACTGTAGTAGGTTGGTGGAAAAATGGTTATCCAAAATACTTTGGTAAAACTCCTAACGCGCCCAGCTTTATCGGAATCGGAATTACAGTAAATGGTGAAAAGATCGACTTAGCTAAAGTAAAATTTGATGATTTTGAATTAGCACTCGATATGCACCAAGGTCTTCTTACAAGAAGCTTTATTTATGAAGGCAAGGACGTCAAAGTAAAATTTGAATTTGAACGTTTCCTTCATATTATTCAAAAAGAAGCTGCTCTAATTAAAGTTAAGGCAACTGTACTTGAAGGTCATGCAAAGATTTACTTTGACTCAACTTTAGATGGAACTGTAGTTAACGAGGATAGTAACTATGGCACCCGTTTCTGGATTCCACTTGGCGAAGATAAAGAAGCTAAGACTATTCAAGTAAAAACTAAGTCAAATCCTTATGGTGTTCCACAATTCACTGTTTTGCTTAAAGAAAGCTTGCGTCATAACGGTGAAGCAGTTAACGGCGAAGTTACTACTGAAGATGCAAAATTAAGCGAAAAATTCTCAGTAGACTTAAACGAAAACGAAAGCTATGAACTTGAAAAAGATGTCATTGTTGTAACTAGCCGTGACGTTGAAGACAAAGATCAAAAAGCTGTTGCTAACAACTTAATGACCAAGCTTCAAGAAAAGAGTTTTGAAGATAACTTAGCAGATCATACAGAAGCTTGGAAGAAGCGCTGGGAAACAAGTGATGTTGAAATCGCTGGCAATGACGCAGCTCAACAAGGTATTCGTTTTAATATTTGTCAATTGTTCATGACTTACTATGGTGAAGACAAGCGCTTGAATGTTGGACCTAAAGGTTTCACCGGAGAAAAATACGGTGGTGCTACTTACTGGGACACTGAAGCTTACATCGTTCCAATGTACTTAGCCGTAACTAAGCCAAGCGTTACAAGAGCACTTCTTCAATATCGTCACGATCAATTGCCAGGTGCTTACCATAACGCTAAGGAACAAGGCCTTCCAGGTGCATTATTCCCAATGGTTACCTTCAATGGTATTGAATGCCACAACGAATGGGAAATCACTTTTGAAGAAATCCACAGAAATGCGGATATTCCTCACGCAATCGCTATGTACACTGATTACACTGGCGATGATAGCTACGTTAAGAACGAAGGTATGGATGTTTTAGTTGGTACCGCAAGATTCTGGGCAGCTAGAGTTCACTGGTCTAAGTGGCGTAACAAGTATGTAATACACGGTGTAACAGGTCCTAACGAATACGAAAACAACGTTAACAACAACTGGTTTACCAATACTATGGCAAGATGGCTACTCAAGTACACCTTGCAACGTTTGCCACTTGCTACAAAGGAAGCTCAAGAAAGAGTTCACGTAACTGAAGAAGAAAAAGCTAAATGGCAGGACATCGTAGACAAGATTTATTTACCAGAAGATAAAGAACGCGGCATCTTCTTACAACAAGATGACTTCTTAGACAAAGATATTCGTCCAGTTAGTGAAATCGAAGATCAACGTCCAATTAACCAACACTGGTCATGGGACAAGATCTTAAGATCACCATTTATCAAACAAGCTGATGTTTTACAAGGAATCTACTTCTTAAACGACGAATATACTATGGAGCAAAAAGAAAAGAACTTTGACTTCTATGAACCATTAACAGTTCATGAAAGTTCACTTTCTCCATGTATTCACTCTATTTTGGCTGCTGAACTTGGCAAGCAAAAGAAGGCTGTTGAGCTTTATGAAAGAACTGCTCGTCTTGACCTTGATAACTACAACAACGATACGGTTGATGGTTTGCACATCACTTCAATGAGTGGTTCATGGCTTGCAATTGTTCAAGGTTTCGCAGGTATGCGTTACGATCACAACCAATTGAAGTTCAACCCATTTGTTCCGGATGATTGGGATCACTACAGCTTCAAGATCAACTACCGTGATCGTTTGATTGAAGTTTATGTTGATCATGAAGAAACAAAGATTACTTTACTTAAAGGCGAAGACCTAGAAGTATTAGTAAAAGGTAAGAAAGTAGTACTTAAAGAAGGTAAAACCGAATGCTTAAAGGATTAATTTTTGACTTAGATGGCGTTTTAACTGACACAGCTCGCTACCACTTAAGTGCTTGGAACAACCTCGCTAAAGAATTAGGAATCTCTTTAAATCAAGATCAACTTGATTCTCTACGTGGTATTTCAAGAATGGATTCATTAGAACTCATTTTGAAATATGGTGGCCAAGAAAATAAATATTCAGAAGCAGAAAAAGAAAAATTTGCTGCTGAAAAGAATGCTAAGTTTGTTGAACAAGTTGAAACAATAACACCAAAGGATATTTTGCCTGGTATCCCACAATTGCTTAAAGATGCTAAGGCACAAAACCTGAAGATGGTAATTGCTTCAGCTTCCAAAAATGCACCAAAGATTTTAAATCGTTTAGGCATTATGGATGAATTTGATGGCATTGTTGATCCAGCAACCTTGCATCACGGCAAACCAGACCCAGAAATTTATGAAAAGGCTCAAGAACTTACTGGTTTCAAGGCTGATGAAGTTATCAGTTTTGAAGATGCAAAGGCCGGTGTTGAATCAATCAAAGCTGCAGGTCAATTTGCAGTTGGAATCGGTGACAAGGAACTTCTTAAAGAAGCTGATTACATTGTTCCTTCAACTGCAGATTTGAAGTTAAGCGAAATTGAGAAAGTATTTGAGGAAAAACAAGGGAAGTAGGAGGAAAGTATGGTTGAGGTTGATTTAAACCATATTTATAAAAAATATGAAGGCAATGATTTCTATTCAGTAAACGACTTTGATTTACATATCAAAGATAAGGAATTCATCGTTTTCGTAGGTCCATCAGGTTGTGGTAAGTCCACTACTTTGAGAATGATTGCCGGCTTGGAAGACATTTCAAAGGGTACTTTGGAAATTGACCACAAGGTAATGAATGACGTTGCCCCAAAGGACCGTCGCATTGCCATGGTTTTCCAGAACTACGCTTTGTACCCGCACATGAGCATTTACGACAACATGGCCTTCAGCTTGAAGCTGCGCCACTACAAGAAGGAAGACATCGACAAGCGTGTTCACCACGCAGCCGACATCCTGGGCTTGAACGACTATCTTGACAAGAAGCCGTCAGCCCTTTCAGGTGGTCAGCGTCAGCGTGTAGCCTTAGGACGTGCGATCGTGCGTGATGCGCCGATCTTCCTGATGGACGAGCCACTGTCAAACCTGGATGCCAAGCTTCGTGTGTCCATGCGTGCTGAAATTGCCAAGCTGCACCAAAGACTTGGCACTACCACCATCTACGTAACGCACGACCAGACTGAAGCCATGACTTTGGCCGACAGAGTTGTCGTTATGTCAGTCGGCAAGGTAGAACAGATCGGCACGCCGCTGGAGGTATACAACCACCCAGTCAACCAATTCGTAGCCGGATTCATTGGTTCACCGCAAATGAACTTCTTCAACGTTCACTACAAGGACCAAAGAATTTCAGATGGCAAGGGTCTTGACATCGAGGTTCCAGAAGGCAAGGCAAAGATGCTTGAAGAAAAGGGCTATGCGGACAAGGATGTTGTCTTTGGCATTCGTCCAGAGGACATCCACTCAGAAGAAGCCTTCTTGGAAACTTGGCCGAATGACGTTGTGAAATCACAAGTTGTTGTTTCTGAGCTTTTAGGTTCAACAATTCAGCTTTACCAAAAAGTTGACGGCACTGAATTTGTAGCCATCGTTAACGCTCGTGACTATCATAAGCCGGGAGATGTGGTAAGAATGGGCTTCGATGTTAACAAGGCTCACTTCTTTGACAAGGACACTACTAAGGCTATCGTTAACTAGTTTTAGTAAAAATTAATTTAATTAATGTTTACAATTTGCAGACTGAACTGCTTTTGTTGAGATATTGCATATATTATTTTGTTTTATTTAGGAGGATAAAGTCATGAAGTTTTGGAAGAAATTGGCATTAGGTAGTACAGCTGTTTTAGCTGCAATGTCACTTGCAGCTTGCTCAAAAGGCTCTTCAAATAGTTCATCATCAAGCAGCAGTAACAAGAGCGCTAGCTTGACTCTCTGGGTTGATACCCAACAAGTTCCTTACTACAAGAAGATTGCTAAGGACTTTACTAAGAAGTACAAGAACATTAAGGTTCGTGTTGTTCAAAGTCCAAACGGTTCAGCTAACGCTAAGACTGATGTTGGTAAGGACCCATCAAAGGCTGCCGACGTATTTGAAGCTCCAAACGATCAATTAGGTCAAATGGCTGAAGCTGGTTACATTAACCCACTTTCACCATCAGCTACTAAAGATATTAAAGCCAACTACGTAAGCGTAGCTTCAAAGGGTGTAACTTGGAAGGGCAAGCTTTACGCATTCCCATACGCAGAACAAGCTCAAACCCTTTACTACAACAAGTCAAAGCTTTCAGCTAGCGATGTTAAGGACTGGAAGACTTTAACCTCTAAGGGTGTAGTTGCTACTGACTTTACTAACGCATACGTAATGTGGCCAGTAATGTTCTCAGCAGGCACTAAGTTGTTTGGTGACAACGGACAAGACCTTAAGGGTTCAACCTTTAACTCACAACAAGGTGTTAACGCTTTGAAGTGGTACGCAGCTCAAAAGAACAACAAAGGCGTAATGCAAACTTCAAACGCTTTGAACCAATTAAAGAAGGGCAATGCTCAAGCTATCTTGGACGGTCCTTGGGACGCTGCTAACATCAAGAATATCTTGGGTAAGAACTTCGCAGTTGCTCCATATCCTAAGATTGAAGTTGGCGGCAAGACTGTACAAATGGAAGCATTCCTTGGTATTGAAGGCTTTGCTATTAACTCACACACCAAGAACGCTAAGGCTGCTTCAGAATTAGCTGCTTACATCACTAACAAGAAGGCACAATTAATTGCTCACAAGGAAGCTGGTCAAATTCCTGTATTGAAGTCTGCTGTAAACTCAAGCGCTGTTCAAAACGATCCAGTTGCTAAGGCCGTAATGCAAATGGCTAAGCCAGGTTACTCAGTATTGCAACCAATGCTTCCACAAATGGCTATTTTCTGGAACGATTCAGCTCCATTAATCAGTGGTACTTACGACGGCAAGATCAAGCCATCACAATACAAGGCACAACTTGCTAAACTTGCTAAGGAAATTGAAAAGAAGTAATTAACTTTTAAAGCATAAGCAAAGGTTGGTCGACTAAATAGTCCAACCTTTTTGCTTGAGAAGAGGAGAAGTTATGTTTAAGAGAAAAAAGCATGTAGCTCCTGAAGCAACTTATCGAGAGGTATGGACTAAAGGGGATATAGCTACCAAATTATCTTTCTTCATAATGGGTAGCAATGCTCTTGCTAATAAGCAATGGGTAAAAGGTTTAGCTTTCCTGTTATCAGAAGTAATCTTTGTTGTTTGGTTTATTTTTAGCGGTATCTCAGCATTAAGCATGCTGGTTACATTAGGTTCCGATAAAACCAAAAAGGTTGTTTATGATGCTTCACAAGGAGTTTATATTACTAAACAGCCTTCGAACTCAGTTTTGATTCTGTTGTTTGGTGTTTTGGCAATTATCTTATGTATCGTAATGATTTACCTTTACTGCGTAAACTTAAGATCTACTAAACACAATTATATTTTGAAGCGTGATGGCAGACATATTCCAACTAATATTGAAGAATTGAAGAGTTTACTTGACGTACGTTTACACGCAACATTGATGACTCTTCCATTACTTGGAATTTTGTTCTTTACTATTTTGCCAACGGTCTTCATGATTTCAATGGCCTTTACTAACTATGACCGTGAGCACCCAATTGCCTTCTCTTGGACTGGTTTTCAAGCATTTGGCAGTGTGCTTAACGGTGATTTAGCTGGTACTTTCTTCCCAGTATTGGGTTGGACCTTAATTTGGGCCGTTTTAGCAACAGTTACGACTTTCTTCTTTGGCGTTTTGCTTGCCTTATTGATTGAATCAAAAGGTATTAAACATAAAGGCTTCTGGAGAACGATCTTCGTAATTGTTTGGGCTGTTCCTCAATTCGTTTCACTGTTGATGATGGCTCAATTCTTGGACTACCAGGGTGCTTTAAACAACATTTTAATGAACTTGCACTTGATTAGTTCCCCAATTCACTTTATTGACAACCAGGCTTCACCAATTATAGCTAGAATTACGGTTATTATCGTTAACATGTGGGTTGGTATCCCAGTTTCAATGCTGATTTCAACCGCGATTATTCAAAACTTGCCGCAAGATCAAATTGAAGCTGCCAAGATCGATGGTGCTAATGTTGTTCAAATTTTTAGATATATTACTTTCCCACAAATCTTGTTTGTCATGGCTCCATCACTGATTCAACAATTTATCGGAAATATCAATAACTTCAACGTTATCTTCCTGTTAACTGGTGGTGCCCCAATGAACAGTAAATACAACGGTGCCGGATCCACCGACTTGCTGGTAACGTGGCTATATAACTTGACCTTCGGTCAGGAGCAACGTTACAACGCTTCAGCCGTATTGGGTATCTTGATCTTTATTCTTAGTGCAACCGTATCCTTAATTGCCTACAGACACACTAATGCTTATAAGGAGGGCTAATAAACATGAAGTCTTATACACACCAGAGACAGCTCTCATTGGTCTTGCGGTATATCCTTTTAACCATCTTAGCGATTATTTGGATTTTACCAATTGTTTGGATCATCTTAGCTAGTTTTTCATACAATGATACTGGATTTGTTTCGACCTTCTGGCCTGATCAATTCACATTGCAAAACTATATTGGGATTTTCACGAACCCACAATATCCGTATGCAAACTGGATTATTAATACGTTGGTAGTTTCAATTGCTTCAATGATTGTCTCCACTTTCTTAACAATCTCTGTAGCTTACGTATTATCGAGACTTCGCTTCGCATTTAGAAAACCATTCTTACAAATTGCCTTAGTTTTAGGAATGTTCCCAGGCTTCATGTCAATGATCGCTTTGTACTACATTTTGAAGGGTCTTAACATGTTGAACCTCTTCGGTTTGTTCCTTGTATATGTAGGTGGTGCCGGATTAGGATTCTACGTTGCTAAAGGATTCTTTGATACTATTCCACGGTCAATCGACGAAGCTGCTGAAATTGATGGTGCTACTAGATGGCAAGTATTTACCCACATTGGTTTGCCACTTTCAAAGCCAATGATCGTTTATACTGCTTTAACAGCATTCATCGCACCATGGACAGACTTCATCTTCTCCGGTATTATCCTTTCAACTTCAGGAAATGCCAAGGATTACACTATTGCTTATGGGCTTTACAACATGGTCCATACATCAAAAGGTAATGCAACTGCATACTTTGCTCAATTTGTTGCAGGATGTGTAATTATCGCTATCCCAATTACTATCTTGTTTGTCTTAATGCAGAAGTTCTACGTTAACGGAATTGCTGCTGGTGCTGATAAAGGTTAATCAAGAATTTGCTTATGCTAAAAAACGTCTTATCTTTTGGGATAAGGCGTTTTTGTTTGGAGAGAATAATGACAAAATTACCATTTAAAGCAATTGCTGTTGATATGGACGGCACTTTTCTTAACAGCAAAAGTGATTTTAATAGGGTAAAATTTGCTCGGATTCTGAAAAAATTAAAACAAAACAATATTCATTTTATCGTGGCCAGCGGTAACGAATTGAAACGCAGTCGTATATTTTAAAAGATGCAGATCCTAATTTTAATATTTGAACATTCCGCGGTCACAACTAATGGCCTTTGGTGATGGCGGCAATGATATTGAAATGCTGCAGCTTGCTGGCCTGAGCTATGTGATGGCAAATGGACTGGACTGTGCCAAAAAAGCTGCTAAATTTATCGCACCAAGCAATGATAAACAAGGCGTTTTGCAAGTGATTGCCGCTTATTTAGAAAAGGAGTAGCAGCATGAAATTAGTAATTGTTAGACATGGCATTAGTGCAGATACTTGAGATCGAGTTGTTGACGGCGATAATGATCCTGATCTAAGCGCAGAAGGCATAAAAGGCGTAGAAAAAATTGCACCATATATTGATGAGAAGCAATTTGATTATGTTTATGCCAGTACTTTAACTAGGGCAATAAAAACTGTCAAAATTCTGACCAAGAATAAAAAGAAAATTCATCGCGATTCTAGAATCGTCGAGCTTAGAATGGGCAAGTGAAAAGATGGATAAAACGATTTTGGTCGCAAGTCACGGAATTGCAATTAGAGCATTAATTTCTGTTATCCTTAATGTGGATATGGATAAAGTGATGAACGTCAACAATGTGGCGTTTAGCGAATTTCTTTTTGATCCTCAGAAAAATTACGCGCCGCGGATGATGAGTTTTAATAGCAAATATCCGCTGTTTTATGGTAAAAAGTAATTGTAACTGAGCTAATTTCAACTTTAGGAAGTGCAATAAAATGTCAGAAATAGAAATCGTTCAGGGCGATATTACCAAAATGAAGGCCGATGCAATCGTCAATGCGGCCAATAAATCTCTTCTTGGTGGAGGCGGCGTTGATGGTGCAATTCATGCCGCAGCTGGTCCACAGCTTTTAGCCGAATGTCGTACTTTGCATGGTTGTGACACCGGTGAAGCCAAAATTACCAAGGGTTATAATTTGCCTGCTAAACATGTAATTCATACGGTCGGTCCTATTTACCGTTTTCATAGTCCGGAAGAAGATGCAAAACTTTTGGCAGCCTGCTATCAAAACAGTCTTGATTTAGCTAAGAAAAATAATTTGCATAGTATTATCTTTTCTTCTATTTCAACTGGCGTCTATGGCTATCCTGCTGAAGATGCTGCCAAGATTGCTTTTGCCACCGCGAAAAACTGGCTGGCTGATCATCCTGATTATGAAATGAAAATTTCCATGTGTGCATTTGATCAAAGGATGGCAGATATTTTTAAAAAAGAAATGAATTCATAAAAAATCCATGACTGTAAAAGGTCATGGATTTTTTATTTATTGCGGTAAGAAATTCCCCAGGCAAAGATTAAAACTAATAAGAAATTGAGCAAAAGCGTGAAGCCCGTTACCCAAAAGACTGTAGCATAATTGGAAAGTCCGGAAATAGTTGACCCCATCATTGAACCCAGAACGGCACCAACTGCCTGGAAGGACTGATTGTATGAGAATATTCGACCGAAACTTTCAGGTGGGGTATTCAGGGTTAAAACGGTTTGAGCAGCTGGTAACATGGCAGCACTGGCAATTCCCAGGAAGAATCTTAAAACAGCCAGTACCCAAGGACTATTGGTTAGCGCCATCGGAATGAACAAGACGGCGCCAATAATCAGTCCAACTCTTAAGACACGTAAAGGCCCGATTTCATCCATTTTGTGTCCAATTTTAGAGGCAGCGATTAACGTTCCCAGACCTGGCGTTGCTGCGACTACGCCGGCTACAAATGCAACATCGCCGCCATGCATCATTGATTTAACATACAGTGAAACGATTGGATCAATAGACATTGTTGAGGACTGAACCAGCATGGTTGTGATGAACATGACAACGATTAGTTTAATGCTAGGCAGGCTCTTCATGATTTCATTCATTGGCTTCATCTTTTCACGAGAAACCGGTGTGAAGTCTTCATGAACTAAAAAGCTTGTGCCTAAAAATACAAGAAACATCAATACACCGGTAATAAAGAATGGAATCCGATAGCCCCAGGCGCCACCAAGCCAATTACCAAAAAAGCTTGAAAGGGCACCACCGAGAAGTGGTCCAACCAAGTTGCCGGCAGTACCAGCCGTCATCATTTGACTCATAACCCAACCGCTGCGTTTATGTGGAGTTTCCCCGGCCATTAAGGCAGTTGCGTTGTTAATATAGCCAGAGAATGATCCCTGAATAAAACGCATGACAACAATGTAGATTGCATTAGGAGCCAATCCCGTTAAGGTAATTGTTAGTGCCATTACGCCTGAAGCGCGCATGCACATTAATTTACGACCTTTTCTGTCGGCTAGGCTTCCCCAATATGGCGAGACAATCGCTTGAGCGATAAAGGTCATGGCAAAGGCTAAACCGGAATATAAGTTGATTTGCAGTTTGCTGTAATTGCCCAAATCAGAAATAAAGAGGGAAATAAACGGCATCGTCATCGAATAGCCCATCCCCGTAATAAAACAGCCGAGCCATAGTGTATATAAGGCTTTATGCCAATCAGCAGGTAGTTTTTCAGAATTCAAAAAGGTTCATCTCTTTCGTTAATCAATAATGATTATTTTAACATCTATTGCAAACGTTAATATTTTTTCAAAATAATTCAAAAAAATAAGTTTGAATTATTGAAATTGTGCTAAGATTGGTTTTTCGGAAGGGAGAGATCTTGATGGCGCATATGTCGCGAAGAGAGTATCGCATGAAGAACGAAAATCAGGAGGCACATGCCACTAAGGCAAAAAGTCAATACGCCAGATCCAGAGCCAATGATCGGCGCGTATATCGCGAGAATGTAAAACCACGTAAAAGTACGATTCCTAATTTCAATGTCAACAGCACGCGGAAAGAATATACCCATGTTAGGTTGAATTTTTGGGAAATATTTTCTGATCGGCCTTATGTTTCAGTTTTGCTGATTGTAATTGCTCTGTTCCTAATCATGGCAAAAATCTGGTGGGGCTTGGTTGTTCTGCTGATTTTAACAGTAATTGGCATCTACTTTATTGCACGGTCGCATCATCCTAATCGAGTGCTTAGCCTTGAATTTAAGATGAAGGCTTCAAGAAAACTCAGCATGCTGCGAGCCCTGCAATTGGGTGGTTCTGTAACAATGTTTCTTGCGACGTATATGAAGCAGGTTGTCACCGTAAACTTTACTTCGGCCGGGTCAACGGATAGTTTGAATATTGTCGAAGGCTTTTTATCAAATCAAGGTGGCGCCTATGGTCAACAGGGAACGTACTTCCTTAATCTGTTGAATACGTTCACTGGCGGGCAGCTGTGGAGTTCTTATCGTTATGCGATAAATAGTGCGCAGATGATGAGTTCCAGTTCCGGTCGAATGATCGTAATGTGGATCTTGCTGTTGATGATTGCTCCAGCTCTCTGCGTTTTGGCACAATTCTTTAAGGAGCCATACGCTAGAAATGTTACTTTGATTACTTCAATTATTGCAATGATCAGTTTTATCTTGACGCCATCTTTGATGCGGCGCTGGATTGTTGCTTATGCAATGGAAAATCAAATGTCGCAAACAGCGGCTTCTAATGCTGTGACAATTGGTCCGATGGCTTATATTGCAATGGCATGTTCGATTGGAGTAATGCTGATCGCGTGTTATCGTTCGATCAAAAAAGATAATTTTAAGTAAAAAAAGACAGGCTAGAAAAATTGTTTCTAACCTGTCTTTTATTCTGAATTTTTAGCGAAATTAATTAACTGAGAGCTTTTAATTAGTACCAGTGGTGAGCTAACCAAAACCTCTTAGCATTAACCCATGAACCGTAACGGCGGTAAACATATTGATCAGCAACCCTTTCTTGGTTCCTAGCTGATAAATTGCCGTGTAAGTAAGCAATGTTTAATTGGTACTTACCGTAACAAACACCGTTTCTAGCGGTGTAGCTACCGCCTGATTCGTGCATTGCAATCCACTTCTTAGCTGCCCTTTCCCTTCTGGAAAGAGTAGCAGCTTGAACGGTTTGGTTAGTAGAAGTATTAGTAGTAAAAGTTTGTACAGCTACGATTGCTGTGAAGGCAAGTACTAAAGCTGCGAATAATTTAAATAAATTTGATTTGAAGTTTGATTTTACGTTATTATTCATAGTTCATTCCCTAAAAATTTAAAACTTAACGTTTTCTTAATGACTACGCTTTATATACTACAAGCATAATGTGACAGCAATGTTACAAAACGAAGACGGAGCTCTTACAATCGATAAATAATCACATTTTTTAACGGTTAGAGACGCTTTTTTGGTAGAATTTAAGGAGACAAATGATATTTTAGGAGGAAAAATATGGCAGTTAAACGTGTTTATGAAACTTTTCATCCTGAACATTACAATCTTTTTATTGACGTTAACCGTAAAAATAAGAAGATTTCAGGTACTTCAACTGTAACTGGGGATGCTCAAGAAAAGACTGTTTTAATTAGTCAAAAGTTTATGAAAGTCTCATCAGTTAAGGCTGATGGTCAAGATGTACCATTCACAGTTAGCGATGAAGATGAAGCAATTAAAATTGAATTAGGCAAAACCGGTAAGACTACGATTGCAATCGCTTATACCGCACCATTGACTGATACAATGATGGGCATTTATCCATCATATTACGAACTAAATGGTGAAAAGAAGCAAATTATCGGTACCCAATTTGAAACAACATTTGCACGTCAAGCCTTTCCATGTGTTGACGAACCAGAAGCTAAAGCAACTTTTAGTTTGGCACTTAAGTGGGATGAACAACCTGGCGAAATTGCTCTTGCTAACATGCCTGAAGAAAAAGTGGAAGATGGAGTTCACTACTTTAAAGAAACAGTTCGCATGTCTAGCTACTTGGTTGCATTTGCCTTTGGTGATTTGCAATCTAAGATAACTGAAACCAAAGATGGCGTTAAGATCGGTGTCTTTGCAACTAAGGCACACAAGGCTAAGGAATTAGACTTTGCTCTTGAAATTGCTAAAGAAGCAATTGAATTTTATGAAGACTTTTATCAAACTAAGTACCCACTTCCAAATTCATGGCAATTGGCTTTGCCAGACTTTAGTGCTGGTGCGATGGAAAACTGGGGTCTTGTAACATACCGTGAAGCATATCTTCTTCTTGATCCTGACAATACTTCACTTGAAATGAAGAAATTGGTTGCTACCGTTATTACGCACGAGTTGGCTCACCAATGGTTCGGTGACTTAGTAACGATGAAATGGTGGGACAACTTATGGTTGAACGAAAGTTTTGCTAACATGATGGAATATTTGTCCGTTGATGCTTTGAAGCCAGAATGGCACATCTGGGAAATGTTCCAAGCCAGCGAAGCACCTGCTGCTCTTGGTCGGGATGCTACTGATGGTGTTCAACCAATTCAAATGAAGATTAATGATCCGGCTGATATCGACTCTGCCTTTGATGCAGCGATTGTTTATGCCAAGGGATCAAGAATGCTTGTAATGGTTCGAGCACTTCTTGGCGACGATGCTTTGCGCAAGGGACTTAAGTACTACTTCGATCACCACAAGTATGGCAATGCAACTGGTGATGACCTTTGGGATGCACTTTCAACTGCAACTGATTTGGATATTGGTAAAATCATGCAATCATGGCTTGAACAACCTGGTTATCCAGTTGTAACAGCTAAAGTTGCTGAAAATGGTCACCTTGTTTTAAGTCAAAAGCAATTCTTTATCGGCGAAGGAAAAGATGTCGACAGAACTTGGCAAATTCCTTTGAATGCAAACTTTGACGCACCTAAGATTATGTCTGAAAAAGAACTTGATCTCGGCGATTACAAGACTTTGCGTGAAAAAGCTGGTCATCCATTACGTGTCAATGTTGGCAACAATTCCCACTTCATCGTTAAGTATGACGATACTTTGATGAAGGATATTATGTCAGACCTTGATGATTTGGATCCAATTGCTAAGTTGCAATTATTGCAAGATCTTCGTCTTTTGGCAGAAGGCAAGCAAATTTCTTATGCTGAAATTGTGCCACTTTTGACAAAATTCGCTGACTCTAAGTCTGGTTTAGTCATCAACGCTTTGTACACAACTGCTGCTAAGCTTCGTCAATTTGTAGATCCTGATTCTGATGAAGAAAAGAACTTGAAGAAGCTTTATGACAAATTATCTAAAGAGCAAGTTGCTCGCTTAGGTTGGATGCCAAAGAAGGGCGAAAGCGATGACGATATTCAAATTCGTCCATATGAATTAAGTGCAAGCATTTACGCTGGCAACAGTGATTCAATCAAGGCTGCACATAAGTTGTTTGAAGAAAATGAAGACAACCTGGAAGCTTTGAATGCTGATGTTCGTCCATACGTTTTAATTAATGAAGTTAAGAACTTTGGCAGTCACAACTTGATGGCTAAATTGATCAAGGAATATCAAAGAACTGCTGATGCTTCATATAAAGCTGACTTGCGTAACGCTGCTACTAATACAACTGATCCAGCTGAAATTAATAAGTTGATTGAATACTTCGAAGACGCTGATGTGATTAAGCCACAAGACTTGCGTGGCTGGTTTGCTGGCGTACTTTCCAATCACAAGGGTGAACAAGCTGCTTGGGATTGGATTAGAAAAGATTGGGATTGGCTTGATAAGACTGTTGGTGGCGACATGGAATTTGCTACCTTCGTTCAAGTTATCTCAAGAGTCTTCAGAACTCCTGCAAGATTGAAGGAGTTCAAAGAATTCTTTGAACCAAAGCTTAACGTTCAATTGTTGAAGCGTGAAATTCAAATGGATACTAAGGTTATTGAAACCAGAGTAGATTTGATTCAAGCTGAAGGAAAAGCTGTTAACGACGCTGTTGCTAAGGCTTTGAACTAATTTGAATTAAAAAGCATTATGATAAAAGCTCTATCCGTTAGGATAGGGCTTTTTTTTGACGAATAAAGAATTTAGCCTGTATAATAATGACTTGTGTAAACTTTGATTAAAGGAGTTTTATTGTAATCAAATGAATAACAAGAATATGGATACTGCCTTTTTTGGTCAACCTCGAGGCTTATCTACTTTGTTCTTTACAGAAATGTGGGAACGATTTAGCTATTACGGCATGCGAGCAATTCTCCTGTTCTACATGTACTATGCCGTGACTCAAGGCGGATTAGGTATGAACCAAACGACAGCGGCATCGATCATGTCAATCTACGGCTCATTAGTTTATCTAGCTACTGTTGCCGGAGGCTGGTTGTCAGATCATCTTTGGGGATCACGCCGAACTTTGTTTATTGGCGGTGTCTTCATTATGCTGGGTCATATTGTACTAGCATTGCCAGCAGGTACAGCTGCGCTTTATATTTCAATTGCTTTAATTGTAGTTGGGACTGGCTTGCTTAAACCAAATGTATCTAATATGGTTGGTGGCCTGTATTCAGAAGAAGATCGAAGACGGGATGCCGGCTTTAGTATGTTTGTTTTCGGAATCAACTTGGGCAGTGCCATTGCACCTATTTTGGTTCCTTGGGCCGCTAACGGTTTTGGCTTTCACTTATTTGGTAATGAGACCAACTTTCATGCTGGTTTTTCGTTGGCAGCGATAGGGATGTTCTTTGGTCTAGTGCAATATTACTTTGGCGGGAAAAAGTATCTATCAACTGACGGCTTATTACCTAATGATCCAATTGATAAAGCCGATTTATTGCGGATTGTAAAATGGATCGTAATTTGCATTGCCATTATTGCTGCAATTCTAGGCGTTATGGCTTCAATGGGTCAATTGAATGTCGATAATGTTATTACTTTGTTGACAATTGTTGCGATTGCCTTGCCGGTTTACTATTTCGTTGCAATGCTGCGCAGTCCGAAAGTTAATGAAATTGAACATTCACGGGTTAAAGCATATATCCCATTGTTCATCGCTGCTGCTATTTTCTGGGGAATTGAAGAATCAGGTTCAGTTGTTTTGGCTCTGTTTGCTGAACAAAGAACTATTTTGCATATTGGCAGCTGGCATTTCTCAGCAGCCAACTTCCAAACGCTGAATCCAATTTTTATTATGATTCTCACGCCATTCTTCGTTTGGCTTTGGGAACACTGGAAAAATCAACCAAGTGCACCAGGAAAGTTTGCCAGTGGTCTGATTTTTGCAGGTTTTTCATATATTTGGATGGCCATTCCTGGAATGCTCTTTGGTACACAGGGAAGAGTTTCTCCATTATGGTTAGTCGGTTCCTGGTTTATTGTTGAAATCGCGGAAATGCTGATTTCACCAATTGGTCTTTCAATTACTACTAAGCTTGCGCCTAATGCTTACCGGTCACAGATGATGAGTTTGTGGTTCCTAGCAGATGCCACTGGACAGGCCGTTAACGCGCAGATTGTTAAATTATATTCAACAAATACTGAAGTGGCCTATTTCTGGGCCGTTGGCTTGGTAAGCGTCATTTTCGGTGTCTTGATGTTCTTCATGGTTAAGCGAATTAATGGCTTCATGGAAGGCGTTAGATAAAAAAAGCGTAAAAAATAGAGCTCCAACGAGCTCTATTTTTTATTTTGTTTAGTTGTAAACAATTACAGCTTCATCCTTGATGACGTTTTTCCAAACCCTGTGGATCTCAGATGGACGAATGTTAACACATCCGTGTGAACCACCCTTAAGGTAGGCTGTCTTGCTCCAATCGGTTCTCCAACTAGCATCATGCAAACCACAGCCAGTTAAAGTAAATGGCATCCAGTATTTAACCTTGGAAGCATATTTAGTTCCATCATCGTTGTAGCCGCGAAGGGTACTTGGTGATTCCTTGTATTGAATATACCAAACACCAGTAGGAGTCCGGTTGCCCTTACCAGTGTAAGTACCAGTAACGACATCGGTTAAGTGAACAGCAACTTTGCCTTTTCTGACAACCCATAATTCCTGTTTCTTGATAGAAACAACAACGTAGTTATTGCCGATTCCATGATTGCTCTTGCCGTAGCCATGAGCATAAGTACTGTAACCTAAGCCATAGATATAATCAGCACCATTGATTGTCTTGGTACCATTCATAAAGGCTTTTTCGATTGCTGCTTGAGCCTTTTGCTCATAAATGCCCCAGCCATAGCTCTTATTTGTAACGGTAATGGTTTTGCCTTTAACGCTAGAGCCAGAAGGAACGGTGAACTTGTAGCTCTTCTTCAGAGTACCGACGTCCTTGTTCATTTGCGTTAACTTGGCAGTTAGCTTGCTGACATCTTTAAAATCATATTTGCCATTGCTGTAAGTAACATCATCAATCAAGTCTGTTGCTTTAAGTTGGTAAGTTTTGCCAGCAATTTTATAAGAAACAACGGCTTTATTCATTTGGTTCAGCTTCTTTTTAGCAGTAGCCATTTCACTTGAACTGTAATTGTAATTGGTATTGCTTGGTACGTCGGTATGCTGCTTCGTAAAGTATTTTTGCACTTTTGCTTTAGTAATCGTCTTAATTGAGCTATCACGGCTCAAGATTACTTTATGGTTCTTCAGCTCAACAACATTCTTGGCCTTTTGGTTAATCTTGGCAGTTGCTTTTGCTACCGTTAAGTTTCCAACCTTCACGCCGTAAATAGTAACGTTTGGGTTAAAATGAGTTGTAGCGAATTTTCTCTCACGTGCTTCGCTTGCAACCCGATTATTGTGTATAACGACCCCAAAGATAATCGCGAGCACGATAATTATCGCGCCAATAATCAGAATGATATTATTGCGATTGTTACGTTTTCTTAGATCTTTTCTAGATTGCATAATTACCCAACTTATTTCTTTTCAAACATCGAATGAACGTTTGCTAGCCAACAGTGTATCATCTACCAAGCGGTTAGTAAAGAAAGTACAATTAAATTAACGTTTTTATTATAATATTAAAGAAAGGCAATTTAAACGAAGAGGGTTAAAAATGACGAATGATCCACTTGTTTTTCAAATGGGAATCGCTAAAAACAAGCCGCAATCTTACCGGAAAAAAACTACGTTCAAGCAAAAACAATGTCCGTTTTGCGATGTTGCTCACTTAACTGATATTTATAAGCGTAATGGCGACTTGATTTGGCTGCATAATAAATTTCCTACTTTGCGTGATACGATGCAAACCGTGTTGATTGAAAGCCACGACCATAATGGCGATATTGCTACTTACTCTAAGGAGCACAATCGGAAGATGATCAAATTTGCTTTGAGCTGTGCAGAGGAGATGCAAAATAGCGACAAATATGAATCTGTTCTATGGTACAAAAATTATGGCCCGCATTCTGGCGGTTCTCTAATTCATCCGCATATGCAAATAGTTGGTCTAGAGCACGAAAATGGCTACAAGTATATTCGTCCTAACAACTTTGAGGGAGAAAGCTTGTTTAAAAATCAAGATGTGGAAGTCAATATTGCCCAGCATCCCGTTCAAGGCTATACAGAACTAAATATTAATTCTTTAACTAAAAAAGATCTGGCCTTATGGGCCGACTGGATTCAAAGCGGCGTCAAATACATGCTTAATATTATGTACAACGGCCGCTGCGATTCTTATAACCTCTTCTTTTATCCGCGCGAAGACGGCGGAGTGTGTGCCAAATTAATTACTCGCTTCGATGCGCCGCCTTACTTCGTCGGTTATAAATTATCGCAAGTTAATGATGAAGTTACGCTTGATAATGAAGCGAAACGGTTTAAACAATTTTTTGATCATGGTTCAATAATAAAAGCCTAGGAAAAAATCCTAGGCTTTTTGCTTTAAAATTTAGTTTCGGCAAGATCATCTTCTGGTCGATGGGCTTGAATTCGTAAAACTTGCCATTCAAATTCATCATCGGGTTTCACCAAATTAATGCTCAATTTGTTTTGTGCAAAAGAGAAATCAAGATCAATTCGATTTTCAATCCATTCTACGCGATTAGGTGCCTTTTCAAGGCCTGAAACAACGATCTTTTCAGGCAAAGGGCTCTTTAAAAAGACGTATTTTTGGTAATTTGCATGGCGATTTTCTAATACAAGGCCATCTTGATCAACAGTTAAGTCCGAGAGCTTGCCTTCGTTGAAAGCATGACCAAACATGTGCATCCATTTGTTGATTTGGTCTAAAACAGCTTGATCATTTGCATTAAACTTGCCATCAGCATTAACTGTAAGATTAATGACAGTCGTTTTTCCGTTTTTGCGGTTTTGAACTAAGGTATCAATGACATTGTCCTTAGTAAGTTCGACGCCATTTTGTTCATCAGCTAAAAAAATAGTATATTTAGCGCAGGCTTCTTTTAGAAAATCGCCACCACTAACTGCTCGTGCACCGACATTGCGTGCGGTTTTGACTAAAAAATCCGCATCAGCGTTTTGTTCAGACTCTAATTTGAAATTTAAGACAATTGCAAAATCAGGATTCATGAAAAATACTCCTTTATTTAATACTTAGCTATTTTAACTTAAAAAGCGAGGAAAGGAAAAGATGAAAATTATTATTGCTCCTGCTAAAAAGATGAGACGTGATTTGGACGCCTTTCCCGTTCAAACTGAGCCGGAATTTCTTGCGCAAGCGCAGACGCTGGCTGCTTTTTTAAAAACAAGATCCGCTGCGCAACTAAAAGAGCTATGGCAGGCTAGCGACCGTGTGGTTCAGCAGGCCGAAAGGCAGTTAGCGGAAATGAATTTGAATGAGCGGTTAACGCCGGCAATCGTTGCCTTTTCAGGTATTCAGTATCAATATATGGCACCTGATTTGTTCACGCAGCCAGCACTTGATTATATTCAAAAAAATCTGCGAATCCTTTCCGGTTTTTACGGCAGCTTGCGGCCGTTTGACGGAGTTTGTCCATATCGCTTGGAGATGAAAACCAAGATGGTGGGGTTCAAGGATTACAGTTTGTACCACTTTTGGAATCATCAGATTGCTGATTCCTTGTTTAAGGATGATGATCTGGTAATTAATCTTGCTTCAAAAGAATATTCACGTATGGTTTCGTCTTATTTAAACGATACCAGAAGGATGATCAGCATTGATTTTCAAGAAAAGAAAAACGATAGCTGGCGGACGATTGCTACTCACGCTAAGATGGCGCGTGGGGAAATGGTGCGCTTTATTGCCGAAGAGCAAATAAAAACTCCCGCGCACTTGCAGGAGTTTCATGATTTCGATTTTCAATTTTCACCGGAAAACAGTACAAAGGATCATTTTGTCTTTCGTACCAATTTTGACTTTAAGCGGCATTAAAATAATGGTTTGACAAAGTCAGCGGCTAGTTGAGCAGCTTGATCTTTGTATTCATTAGTAAAGCTGTGATCAGCATTTTCAATTAGATGCAATTCACTGTTAGCGTAAACTTCGTCGTACTTCTTGCTGTATTTAGGATCAACTACTTCATCCTTGGAACCAACAATAATTGAAGCAGGGCCGGTATAACGCTGAGCAATTTCATAAATTGGCAATACTTGAGCAGTTCTTAAGTAGAAGCCGCCCAATTTTTTATTGCCAAAAGGTACGTTGGCAGGGATGCGATCAGGGTTGTAGGTAGCCCCGCGAGTGCTGCCTTTTAATGCATCATCTTTTAATTGAGCCGCAGGTGCTAATAAGACGACTTTTTTAATTACATCAGGGTAAAGACCAGCAAGCATTGAAGCAACTACTCCGCCTTGAGAATGGCCGATCAAAAAAATGTTGCGAACATGCGGATCAGTTCGGACGTAATCCAAAATAGCTTTGCCATCTTCAATTTCATTTACCACGGTCATATCTTCGAACTTGCCATCGCTTTCGCCGTGACCGTTGAAATCAAAGCGGACACTGGCAACATTTTCATTGCGCAAATTATCGGCAATTTGCTTAAGCAAGTCAGTATTGCGGCTGGAAGTAAAGCCATGCATCAAAATTGCCATATCATAGATTTCGCCAAATGGTTCTTCACGATCGCCTACCAAGGTTAAACCATCGCGTTGAATTGTAATGCGTCCCATTGTCATCAGCTCCTTTAACATTTATCTTTCTAATAGTATTGTATACTTTTTAAATGTTAAATAAGCAAATTTTATATTTAAAATAGTTAAAAAAATGGAAAGAAAGTACACAAGATAGTAAGATAATTCTAGTTAAGAACGGGAGTTGAAAAGATGGAAATAGTATTTATCAGACACGGTCAAACTGATGTTAATAAAGACAACCGCTTGCAAGGATCCCTTGTTGATGCGGAACTTAATGAGACTGACGGACGCAATTATGCCAAAAAGGCTGCCGCTAACTTTGATGAAAATGAATTCGACGTGGTTTATTCAAGTCCAATGAAGCGCGCTGTAGAAACTGCCAAGATTTTTACTAAAGGCCGTAAAGAAATTAAACTTGATAAGCGCCTGCTTGAGTTTGACTTTGGCGACTGGGATGGCATGAAGATGGAAGAGATCGGAGACAAATATCCCGATGTTGTCGATCCTTGGGGCAAGGTTAACCGCGATTACGTTAAATACGCTAAAAATGGCGAAACTTACGAAGAATTTGACAAGCGCTGCAGCGAATTTTTAGACGAAATGTATCGTAAGTATTCTGATAAAAATGTTTTAGTAGTTGCCCACGGCAGATTAATTAGAATGATGGCTGCTCATTATTTGACTAATGGTGACATGGACAAAATCGATACGATGGATAACTGTGGATTAACTAAGTTTGAAGTGCGCGATGGTATTGCCAGATTATTTTACTACAATCGGTTACTCGCTTAAGCTGGAATTTTCCGGCTTTTTTGTAATTAAATATTGACATCGTGTCATCTTATTCCTATCATAATGATAGTTGATGACGGAGTGTCATTTAAGGGAGGCTTGTTTGATGGTTAAGCAAACTTTTTTAAATTTGCCGGATGAGAAGAAAAAGCGTATAACTGCGGCTTTGCTGCATGAATTTAACAATCATGCTTTAAATGATGCACAGGTAGCTAGAATTGTTAAGGATGCCAATATTGCCAGAGGCGCGTTTTATAAATACTTCGATGATTTGACCGATGCATATACTTATTTGTACAGAATCGCAATTCAAGAGATTCATATGAATATGCAGCCATTGGAAAAATTTGACCCAGCATTTTTCTATGATCGAGTCTGTGAGTTTATTTCAAAAACGCAGCACAGCAAGTATGAGGCAATGATGAAGCTGCATATGCTGCGCAATGAGGCTGCTCTTCCCGGTGCGATGAAGACCAACTCTGAGCAGCTGCTGAAAATGAGCCCTGAAATGTGGAGCGCAATGGTTCTGAGTCATGAAGTTATCAATTCTGTTTTCGCTGATCCCGAAAATAGAGAAAAGAATCTGAAACGATTCAAAGAAAGTCTGTATTTGATAGATAGAGGGAGTAAAAGGTAATGTTTTTAGCTTTTAAGGAAATAAAGCGTGAAAAAATGCGTTACGGCTTGATTATTTTGGTGATTTTTTTGATCAGCTACTTAATTTTCATGCTTTCTTCATTGGCTCTAGGATTGGCTGATGAAAATACCCAGGCGATTGAATCTTGGAAAGCACAAAAAGTTGTTTTGAATAAAAATTCCAATATTAGCATGAGTCAGTCGGTATTAACCAAGACTGATCTTAAAAATGCTAAAGTAGGCAAAAAAGAGGCATACGTTGGCTTAACGCCTTTTGTAGCTAAGGCCAAGAATCGTCCGTCAATGTCTGCACAATTCTTGGGGATCGATAAGGATCAGTTCATTTATAAAGACCAAGAAGTAGTTTCTGGTCGCAAGGCTAAGAAAAATAATGGAGTTACGGTTGACCAGGCCTTCGAACAAAAGGGCTATAAATTAGGCGACAAAATTTCTTTGAATGATTCGAAGAAGAAATACAAGATCGTTGGCTTTCTTAAAAATGCCAAGATCAACATTAGCCCAATTGTTTATGGTTCAATGGCTACCTGGAAGAAATTAAAGGTAACCATGCCTAATGTCAAAACTTCAGCAATCATCTCACAAAACAGCAATTATAAGTTCAATCACAAGAATGCGAAGACATATGACATTAAGACTGTCATTAACAAGTTGCCAGGCTATTCAGCTCAAAACATGACTTTTGAATTGATGATTGGTTTCTTATTCGTTATTTCATTAATCATCGTAGCAGTCTTCTTGTACATTTTGACGATGCAAAAATTGCACAACTTCGCAGTTATGCGTGCACAAGGTATTCCATCAAAGACTTTGGTTAATGCTACAATCAGTCAATCAATTATTTTGATGGCTAGCGGCGTAATCATTGCTCTTCTTGCAATGTGGCTGACGGCAGTCTTATTGCCAGCTACTGTTCCAATGAACTTTAGTCCGGCAATCATGGTTGTTGGTACGGTCGGCATGCTTTTGATGGGCATTATCGGCAGTTTGATTCCAGTAAGATCAATTTTGAAAGTTGATCCGGCACAAGCGATTGGAGCATAAAAATGGCAGTAATTGAATTAAAAGATGTAAAAAAAGTCTATGGTAAAGGCGACGCTCAAGTTGAAGCCTTGAAGGATGTCAACTTTGAAGCTGATAAAGGAGAAGTGGTCTTAATTATGGGACCATCCGGCGCTGGTAAAAGTACGTTTTTAACCATTGCTGGTTCTCTTCAAAAGCCAACTTCTGGCCAAGTGTTAATTAATAACGAAGATATTACCAAGTTTTCAGCCAAGGAAAGCAATAAATTGCGCTTGAACAAAATCGGCTTTGTTTTGCAAGCCTACAACTTGGTACCATATTTGAGCGTGGCCGAACAATTTATTTTGGTTGATAAGGTCAAAAAGCAAAACAATCTGTCTAAGGATGATCTGGCAAAATTACTTAAGGATTTAGGAATTGAAAAATTGGTAAAAAAATATCCTAATGAATTATCCGGTGGTCAGCAGCAAAGAGTAGCAATTGCGCGGGCACTATATGCCAATCCTGAAATTCTTTTGGCAGATGAGCCTACAGCTTCATTGGATACGCAAAATGTAGAAGAAGTTGGCAAGCTGTTCAAAAAACTGGCCAAAGAACGCAACAAAGCAATCATGTTAGTTACGCACGATCCTCGTCTTGAAAAATATGCGGATCATATTTATGAGATGATGGACGGACAAATGACCAAGAAAAAGTAGTTGAATATAAAAAGTGTCTGGGAAAAACTAATTCCCTGACCTAAACAAAAATGCGCTAAGAGATTTCTCTCTTAGCGCATTTTTTGTGTACTTTCAGTCCAAGCCTTGATATTATTAAATCACCACAAAATAAAAACAAAAAAGTGGACTTAATCATGTATCAAAATTATATCACAGGCCTGACTGCTTTAACACTCAACTTGGATTTTTCCATTCCTAAAAATCATCTCGTCAACGTCATTAATGATTTCGTTGATTCGATTCCAGCTGATGGCTTTAGCCGAACAAAGAAGCATTTCCTACCACACAATTAACAACTTCCGTTCAAGCGAGCATGCCAATCGGTTGATTAAAAAAAGCTTTGTTTACTTCGTTAATATGCTTCAAGAAGAAGAATTAATCCGCGAAGAGGCAATTTTTATTGACGGAATCAAGCTCAAAACTTAGGCAATGGCTTTTTACGATGAATTAATTGCCAAGAATATGGCCCGGGCAATGCGGGAAGAAGAAATTCAAACCAGTACCGGCATGGAGATATTGGCAGAAGAAACCGAGCAAGAAATTGCAAGACTTAGCGATGAAATTGAGAAAGAGCCTGCATCGTCTGCGCAAGGATTATATTCCTCGTGCACAAAAGTATGAACAAGCCAAGCAGATTTTTGATGGCCGCAACAGTTATTCCAAAACCGATCATGACGCTATCTTTATGCATATGAAAGAAGATCACATGAAAAACGGCCAGCTCAAGCCGGACTACAATATTCAGGCAGCGAGTATAATTATTCAATGCGATGACTGCTACACTGACTGGCAAGAAGTATTTAAAAGAAAAAGCAAAGAAAGCTCTTCAAAGCGAAGAAGGCAGACGAATCTACGGCTGCAGAAAGACAGACGTAGAGCCAATCTTCAGGCACATGAAGAACTGTTTTGGCATACGCCGAACTCATCTGTGAGGCAAAAATAAAGCGGTAACAGATGTAGGGGTTGATGTTTATGACCATGAACTTAAGCAAATATTGGCAAAGAAGAGCTCAATAAATGGGCTTTTTTAATAATCGGATAAAAATAAAGAAAAGAAAAAATCGAAACTGCTAAAAAGCAATTTCGATTTTTTGAATATGCCCGGAAATCAGTTAGTTTTTCCAGACACTTTTTGTTCCAAAATAATTTTAGGCATTAAGTAAATGGTTAATTAGATTCAGAGCTTTGTAATTATGTGGAGAAAAGATTATGAATAGCAATTAATCCTTTTTAACATTAGCAACTTTGACATATTTATTGTTACCAATGCGATAGAACTTTTTACCTTTGATAGTAACAATCTTATCATTATCCAGTGTCAAGATTGTGCCCTTCTTCAGAATAATATGCTTGTAGCCTTTCTTAATGGCCTTACCACTCTTTGTGTAAACAAAAGCGTTATGGATCAAGACTTTGCGTTTCAAAGTATTGTTAACTTTGACGTATTTATTTTCTCCAATTTGGTAGAATTTCTTACCGTTGAAGGTAAAGATTTGACCATTGTTCATAGCATGAATAGTTTTACCCAATTTAAGGACAATGTTCTTACCATTTTCTTTAAGAGTAGTAATTCCATCATTTTGATAGATATAAGCATTATGAGTTAAGACAATATCAAGAGCTGGTAAAAGCTTATCAGTATCACCATTGCTTTGAATTTGTGATGAATCAGCTGAACCAGTATTAGTGATGGAGCCAGTATTACCAGTATCAATAGGGGTTACTGGAGTTTCATCTGGAACTACAGCAATCAAAGTGCTAAGTGGCATCAATGTTGTAGTCTTGCCTAAGACAACATTTCCATCGCTGTCTAGCAACTTATCAGCTTTAGACAAATCAACATCATTCAATTCGGCATTACTATCGTTAACATTAAATACTACATAAAGTGTCTTGCCATCTTCTTTGTAAGCGAAAGTAAAGATACCACCTTCACCAGCATTGACTGTCTTTACTGTCTTAGCGATTTCATCATAATTGTTCAATCCTAAGGCAGGTTGACTCTTACGTACATTAACCAATTCTTTGAAGTAGTTAACAAGATCTTGATTTTCTTTGACACGTTCCCAATTAATTTCGTTGACTGAAATTGGAGCATTGAAACTATTACTGTTACCGTCTTTAGTTCTTAAAGCTTCTTGGCCACTATCAACGAATGGCACACCTTCGGCCAACATGATCATTGACGTTGCTAATTTATCACGCTTAATAATATTAGCTTCAGATTCATCTGGTAAAGCCGACTTCAATAAGTCATACAAAGTACGACCATCGTGACATTCAACATAGTTGATAGTTTGACTTGGTGATTGATATGGGTGAATCTGCCAACTAACACCAGGAGTTGCTAAGTCCTTACCACCCAAGTAGCTGGCAATAAACTTCTTAGCATCAGCTTCATACGTTTGTTCTTTTCCATCACCGATAACCAAACCTGGAGCGTAAGTTGGTTCATTAGATCTTACTGAGTTTCTAATATCATCACTGAAGAAGCCAATTGAAGGAATTTTATCTGCGTTGTATTGACCAGCACCGATATCACGCTTGGTGGTTCTCATATCCCAGCCTTCACCATAAAGAAGCATACCAGGATCAATCTGATTTAATTCAGTCCGAATATCATTCATGGTAGTAGTATCAAGCAATGACATAATATCAAAGCGGAAGCCGTCAATGTTGTAGTTTTCAGCCCAGTATTTAACTGAATCCAAGATATACTTTCTCATCATCAGGCGTTCACTGGCAGTATCATTACCACAACCACTATCAGTTACCATATTGTTATCATCATCGTATTCGAAGTAATAACCTGGAACTGTCTTTTGCAAGGCTTGGTCATTTGGTGAATATACGTGGTTGTAAACAACATCCATGATTACTCTAATACCGGCCTTGTGCAAACCGTTGATCATTTCTTTCATTTCCATGATTCTTGTGGTTGGATCAGCTGCGTTGCTTGAATAACTTCCTTCTGGAACATCATAGTTCTTAGGATCATAGCCCCAATTATAAGTTCCCTCATTTTTAGTTTCATCAATACTTGCGAAGTCAAACATTGGCATAATTTGAACATGAGTAATGCCTAATGACTTCAAGTAATCCAAACCAGTGACCTGGCCATCAGGAGTTACGCCTGATTCAATCATGCCTAAATATTTACCTCTATCTTTAATACCTGAGTTTGGATCACTCGTAAAGTCACGAATGCTGGTTTCATAGATAATTGCATCAGTTGGGCTTGAGAATGAAGGCATTCTATTAAAGTCATCTGGTTTAATTGCATCATAATCTTCAATAACTGAACGAACACCATTGATGGTTACTGCCTTTGAGTATGGATCATTACTTTCAGTCTTGCTACCATCACCGAAGGTTAAGCTGTAATCATATGCCCAATTCTTGTAATCACCTGTAACAGTTGCTGACCAAACACCCTTATCACCGCGTTTCATGGCCAATGTCTTAGTTGCAGGTGAGGCATTATCCAATGAATTATATAAGTTCAAAACAACAGTCTTAGCTGTTGGTGCCCAAAGTTTAATTTGGGTTTGTTTTTGAGTGTAAGTTGCACCTAAATCATCGCCGTCATAGTAATATTTGGCATCGAATGCATCGGATCTGACGTATTTGCCAATATCGATATACTTAAGGTTGTTGTAAATTCCAATTTGATTATTATCTAAAATATTAAGATCTTTGGCTGTGGTAATCTTAAATTCTTTACTCTTGCCATCTTGATCAGCGTCAACTGCGGATACATCAACAACTTCGTTATTGTTCATTTTTAAGATAGCTTTAGCTTCATTTGCAGTCATCTTTTTAGCAGTCTTTATATCTACTATATTGCTTGATTCCATTGAAGCTGAAGCTAAGCTTTCTGGTGCTAAAGCAAAGCTTGGTGTGTAGTAAGCCGTTGTATCTTTATTTACTAAATAAATATCAGTAGTTCCATCGCCTGGAAGCGGAGTAAATTTTCTAGTCTCATTGTCACTACCAATTGGTGAAACATAAATCTTGCTAAATGTTTGGCCTGACAAGTCAAAGCTACCAATTTCATCATCATCGTCTTCCTTCGATAATGAGACCGTCTTTTTACTTTGATCAGTATCAGTCCAGTAATTAAGACTTGTTGCATCAGGATTACCATGATAATGAACTTTTATTTTAGCTGAATTATAGCTTGGAGTTACATCCTGACTAGCATCAAAACCTGCTTTGTACCAAACTTCAGCCTTACCATTATCGTCAACAGTCAATGAACGGTCGGCACCTGTACCATCTTTATCCCAGGAGTCTGTACCTTTAATCAAAACTCCTACTTCTTGTTCATCATTATCGAGTGTAATGTTGGCATAATAACCATAATCATCCTTGCCGTCCCACTTATATTGAACACCAGTACTGCTTGGATTCTTGCCCCATACATAAGGTACCCATTTAGTACCATCACCTTTATAGTGAATAACAACTTTAGTTGTGTCCTTTACCGTTTCTGTATCAGATTGAGGTGTTGCAGGAGCTGAAGCACTACTTTCTGCATTTGCTGCTGGTTGCGCATTATTTTGCTCAGCTGCAGTAGGTGTAGCTTGATTACCTGCATCTTTTGTTTTATCTTGGTTATTAGCCGTTGCAGGATGTTGTATTTGCTGTGTTTGTTCGGTTTTGTTTGCTGCTTGATTTGCGTCAACTTCAGCGGCTTTAACATTGTTAGTCCAAGTTGCACCAAGCCAAAGGCTCAAAATGGCTGATGCACAAACAAATACGCATTTACTTCCACTGTAACGGTTTTTATTTTTATTCATTATAGTTTCCTCCTGTTTGAATATTCCGGAATAAGTGTATATTAAAGCGCTTTCATAAACAATAGCGAATGTGTATGTTACCGCTAACAATTTGTATGTTAATCTGTATTTGTGCATATGAAAAACCGGATTTATTTTAATCGTTTTTATATTTCAAAAAGAAAAAGGTTGATTTATCAGCATCTAAAAAATGTTGGTTATCAACCTTTTTAATTTAACAATCTAAAAAATTTGATTAGGTTATTATTAATTTTTTGCATTTTCAAGTTCAGAGATCATGCTATCTCTATATGTTTGTGAGTCCAAATCACCTGTACCACGCCAAAAGCTTAAATCATTATCATCATCGTCTTCACTTGTATTTTCTTCAATTTCAAGCTTTTGAGTTAAGTTATCAAGTTTATTTGATATTGATTCCAATAGCATTTCTTTTTCGTCAATTTTACTTCCAGAATTATCAAATTCTAACTCATTAGTTTCAACTTCACCGTTACTCATTGATATTCTTTTCAACTTATCATCTGACCAAAAGAGATGTTCTTCAGTACGTCATTATTTTTCGCATTAACAAACGACAAAAATAGCTTATAAGATTCACTGTTTGCGGACTGGACAAATTTATCAGTATTATTCAAGGCCACTGATTTCCATGCCTTCGTGCTTAAATCAGTAGTAAGAAAAGCAAACTATCATAATCAGAATTGGCCTTATTGTGCATTACAAACAAAGTATGCCTATCTTCAATGATGTTTAATTCCTGAGCTTTATTATTAATATGATCAAGATGGATTTGAATTAAAAATCTAACAGGATCAGTAATAATATTATTATTCTTTTTTCCAACATTAGTTAACAACTTGGAAATAAGCTGTTGTTCGTCCTCAGCCAAATCCATCACTGCTTATAAGTTAGGATCCATTTTAAAGCGCAGTGGTGAATCGCCAGTTTGTTCAGTAATCAATTTGGCTGATAATTTTCTGAAGATGTCTGTTGCCGTTTTGGCCATCTTTTCGTTAGCTTTATTAATTAAGTTGATACGTTTATCCTGAGCTTTTTCCTTTGCTAGTTTTTGATCATATTGCGCGCGAATTCGCATTACTTGATCACGTGCCTCAGTCTGCGCGTTGCCCAATGCCGTTCCATACTTGCTCCAGTCGCGGTCAACCAAGGTGCTGGCAAGCTTAAAGACCCAATAGGCAGAATTCGTCGTGTAGGTTTCTTTGCCATATTTATATGAACTAGGAACCTTGGTGCCTTGCGGGTAGAATGGAACGTAAACGCTTTGTGCAGCTACACCCATGGCAAGCCAGTGCACCATTTTATCGCCGTTTAATTCCAGCAAATGCGACTCTTGCGTTGTAGCAACTGATATAGGACGGAAAGTAGCGTTGTCTTTGTTCTTAGGATTGGTCAAATCATAAGGCGTGTTTTGATAATGATTGCTTAAAACAGCTTGTGCGTCTTGAATAGAAATTGGCTTGTCCGGTTTTCTGATAAAAGGCAAGTCAAAATTTTGCGGCTCTTGCTTAACCGATGGGGTCAAAAGCTTTTGACCAATCCATACTCTTGGCGTGTTGTAATGTAAGTCGCTGTCGTCGTGGGTTCCAAAAATTTCTCTAAAATTGAAAGGAACATCTTCTGGCCACAAGTGATTTTCAGCAACAAATTTCTTAATATTTTTGGAATACATAAAGTCGTCACTGAAGAAATTGATCTCCTGAATTGCCAACTGGTTGGCGACAACCGTGTAAGAATCATCGGGAATTCTTTGAGCAACCCAATGGTGGCCGGAACCGATTTCCATGTACCAGGCCTCATCGCGATCGCCGAATAAAATTCCGTCAGCTTCGGCGGCGCCATGTTTTTCAACGATTTCGCCCAGACGCTTTACGCCTTCACGTGCGCTTTTGATATATGGCAAGACAACGGTAACCATTGCTTCTTCCAAAATTCCTTTTTCTTCATCAAAAGGATCAACGGCTAAAACGCGGCTATTGGCATAAGCACTTTCGGTTGCACTCATTGCCACATGGTATTCGTTGATGCCATCTTCTTCAAAAACGCCATATTTGTCTGTCCATTCAGGCGTTGATGAATATGAGTATTTTTCATTAGGTAATTTAATTTCGAATTTGTTATCCTTAGATTTGAAGATATTGTTTTTTAATCCTGTTTCGTGCTGATTAAAAGCCAAGTGCTTAGGCCAAGCAGTTTTAGCATCTTCGTTGCGTCCAATAATAACGCTGCCAGATAGGGATGCATTTTTACCGATTAAGATGGAAGTACATGAAGAACGTTCGATTTTTGTTGTCATTCAGTTTCACTCTTTCTATAGTTAGGTATAAAATAATTGTAACTTAAAACGAAATTAATTTTTATTAAGACGAGGTAATATTATGGAAAACAAATCAATCAAGATCAGTACTGACTACGCTGACCACGCTATTAATATGGAATTTACAGATAACTTAACCGACGATCGTGAACGTGGCTACATCTTATCTGCAGCCTTTTTCTCTTTTGCTGCTTCTCAAGGATTAGATAAACAAGAAGTTATTGAAATGGTTAATTCAAACTACGATAAATTCACTTCAAACGACGGCTCATCGCTATTTAAGAGATTATAAAAAACTTCAATTAATGTTATCTTGCCACTTGCAATTGTTATTTAATGGTTATATTATAGATATGAGCTAAAAATAACAAGCGTTTTAAAAAGGGTGCACTGATTTACGTTATTGAGGTAAATGAAAATGGCAAGAAAAAAAGAAATTAGTAGAGATAAAATTCTCGATGTTGCGTACAAAATGGCAGTTTCAAATGGCCTTGACAGCTTAACTGCACGTGCAATTGCTAAGAAAGGACATTTTTCTACGCAACCTTTATATTTAGAATTTAGTAATATGGACGAAATTCGTTCTTTAGTTTTGGAACGAATTTCTGACAAGTTGAGAAGCAATATCTTGCAACAAAACTTTACTGGTGATCCATTGATCGACTTGGATTTAGCCTACATCAAATTCTCAAAAAATCATGTAAAGCTTTTCCGTGCAATGTTTGTTGATGGGAAATTTGGCAGCAAGATCATTTCTGACGCATTAATGGATCTTGGAATTGAAAAATTTAAAGAGCAATATCCAGATACACACTACAGTGATGAAAAAATTTCTGACATTGTTATTGCAAACTGGATCTCAACTATAGGTATTACAGCCTTGGTTATTAACAAGATTGCAACCTTCAATCAAAACCAAATTATCAATGTTTTGAACGCTCAAATTCACGACGCTATGCTTAACGATCGGCTTGATATCAGTGCTCAAGAGAATCAATTGTTTGTTGCCGACGAAGATGCTTCTTTGAAAGACAACTTGGCCTAATTCTATCCAATAAAGGTGCATAAAATATCCTTTTTATTTTTTTCGAGCCCTTGTTGTTAAAAGGATAAGGCTTACATTTCTTCTAAACTGTAAGTTGTAATAAGAGCATAGATTAAGAAAAATTGAAAGGTGGTTTTTATGAAAATTCTAGCATTATCTGGTTCAAATGCTGATGGATCATACAACTTAGCTTTGTTAAAATTTATCGCTAAGCATTTCGCAGACAAATATGATTTTGAAGTGGCTTCAGTGAAAGGTTTGCCTTTATTCAAAGAAGGCGTTGATGCTCCAGCTGCTATTTTAGATTTAGGCAAAAAAATCGAAGAGGCAGATATGGTCTTGATCGCATCACCTGAACAACAACACTCAGTAACGAGTGCATTAAAGAGTGCCTTGGAATGGTTATCAAGTGCAGTTCACCCATTTAGTGGCAAGCCAGTTGTAGTTGTTTCAACTTCACCATTTGCCCAAGGTGCTGCCCGTTCACAACTTCGGTTAAAGACAATTTTGCTTTCACCGGGATTTGGCGCTCAAGTCTTTAATGGTGATGAATTCATGATGGGCCTTACACCAAAACAATTTGATGAAAATGGCAACTTGGTCGATGAAGGTACAATCAAGTTCTTGAACCACTTCTTCGATGAAATTGACAGTTGGTATGCTCAAATTACTAAGTAGGAGGCTGTGAAATGAAATTATTAGCAATTGTTGGTACGAATGCTCCTTTTTCATATAACCGCTTTTTAGCAAACTTTATTGCCAAACGTTATAGCGATCAAGCCGACATTGAAGTTAAAGAAATTGATCAACTTAAACCATTTTGTAGAACTGATGAACCAGATGCTGTAACCAAGCAATGGATTGAAGATGTTAAAAACGCTGATGGTGTAATTTTCACTACTCCTGAATACGACCACGCTATTCCCTCTTCACTGAAGAGTGCAATGGAATGGTTAGGTGCACATGCTGGTTCAAATGCGATGAAGATGAAGCCTGCTGCAGTTGTGGGTACCTCTTATGGTGCTCAAGGTGCTAGCCGTGCTCAAGAAGATGCACGTGAAATTTTGCATTCACCAGATATGAGCGCAAATGTTTTGCCAGGCAATGAAGTTTTGATCGGCAGAGCTGCCAATAATTTTGATAAAGAAACCGGCGACTTAACCAACGAAACTTATATTAAGCAATTGGATAGCATGATGGCTAACTTCATTAAGTTCGTTGAACAAGCAAACAAATAATTTTGCCAGAAAATCTGGTCTAGTTGTAAAATTAAGTGTCTGGGAAAAAACTAATTTCCAGGCCATGAAAAAAGCGATGAACTTCATAAGAAGTCATCGCTCTTTTTGTATACTTTAAACCCATTCCTTGATATTATTTAATCACCACAAAAAACAATAGAAAGTGGGCTTAAACATGTACCAAAATTATATCACAGGACAAACTACTTTATCATTAAATTTAGATTTTTCTATCCCTGCAAATCACATTGCCAGTGTTATCAGTGAATTCGTTGATTCTATTCCTAACGAAGTTATCTTAGAAACCGCTTCTAATACAGGCAGACCTGCATATCACCCGGCAATGATGCTTAAGATTTTACTCTTTGCTTATTCTAGAAGAGTTTTTTCAGGCAGAAAAATTGAAAGAATGCTAGAAGAGAATCTGCCCATGATGATTTTGGCTGACAATAGAAAGATTTCTTATCACACGATCAATAATTTCAGATCAAGCGACCATGCCAATAAGGTAATTAAGCAGTGCTTTGTCTACTTTACTTCATTATTAGAAGATGAGGGATTAATCCGTGAAAATGCAGTTTTTATCGATGGCACTAAGATTGAAGCAGACGCCAACAGGTACACTTTTGTCTGGCGAAAAGCTATTGAGAAGTATCATGCCAAGTTAAAGGAAGACGTGTCTGCTTTATATGAAGAACTGATCAATAAAGAAGTAGTCAAAGCCATGGCCGAAGAAGAAGCCCAAACTAGTCAAGGCTTAGAGATTCTGGCTCAAGAAACGGAAAAAGAAGTTGAGAAACTGACCGAGAAAATTGATCGAGAACCTAAAGCCATTCCAGGCGGATCAAAAAATAAGGCCAAGCGCCGTGAATTAAAGAAGATCGCACATAAACTCAGAAAAGATTTTATTCCGCGTGCTAAAAAGTACGAAGAAGCTGAAGAGATCTTTGCTGGCCGTAACAGCTACTCTAAAACAGATCATGATGCCACCTTCATGCATATGAAAGAAGATCATATGAAAAACGGGCAGCTAAAGCCAGGCTACAATATTCAGGCAGCGACTACTAATCAATATGTAGTTGATTTTGCCCTGTTTCCTAATCCGACTGACTTTAGAACATTCGAACCATTTCTAGACCAGATGAAGTCCAGAGGAATTCTCGATAAGTTTCAAAATATTGTGGCCGATGCGGGCTATGGCAGTGAATACAATTACTCGATTCTGGAAGAGAATTATTCAGATAAGAACTATCAGATTCCGTATACCCAATACGAAAAAGAACAAACGCGAAAATATAAGAAAGATCCATCAAAGGTCGACAACTGGTACTATAACGAAGAAGAAGACTATTACGTAGATAAATCAGGCGTCCGCTTCAACTTCAAATATTATAGTCAAAGAAAAGATCGATCTACTGGCATGGTCAGAAACTTCAAAATTTATGAAGCTGATGAGTTCCAGCTAACTGAAGAACTGACCCAATTGGCTAAAACCAAAACAGGCCGGCAAAGACAGATTCACTACAATCCTAACTGGCAGTATTTAAAAGAAAAAGCAAAAGAGACTCTTCAAAGCGAAGAAGGCAAACGCATCTATGGCTGTCGCAAGTCAGATGTGGAGCCAATTTTTGGGCACATGAAGAGTGTATTTGGTATGCGCAGAACGCATTTAAGAGGCAAAAAGAAAGTCGAAACGGATGTCGGTATCATGTTCATGACGATGAATCTGAAAAAATATGGAGCCAAGAAGAAGGTAAAGCCTTCGAATTTTCATTTCAAAAACAAAAAACACAGGAATTCACTAAAAATAATGAATTTCTGTGTTTTTATATCCGGGCTAAAAATCGAGTTTCTTCCCAGACACTTTTTACTTATGGGACTAAGAGAGGAGTGCACGCAGTGAAGCCAAATGTATTGCCAGTAAGTTCAATCTGTAATCCGCGTGATTTAGGCGGCTATATTGGCTTTGAAGGACGCAAAGTGAAGAGTCATCGCTTGCTAAGGACTGGAAAAATCAACAAGATTTCGGCTAAAGATGAAAAATTTTTGCAGGAATATGGCTTAAGCAAAATTATCGATTTGCGCTCGCCTTTAGAATATAAAAAATGTCCAGACCGTCCAATTCCTGGCGTTCAGCATTTTGCCATGCCACTGTCGGATGAAGACAATACTAATGGTGGTGAGAAGGACATTGCGAAAGTATTTGAAGAATACCGTCATGATCAATATGCTGGTTTTAGAATGATGTGCGATCATTATCATGGTTATGTTTCAAAAAAGCATGCGCAGAATACGATTCGTCAAATTTTGGAGTTGCTCGTCAATACGCCTGATGGCGCGGTTTTGTTCCACTGCTCTGAAGGAAAGGACCGGACGGGAATCATCGCGGTAATTATCTTATACTTATTGGGCGTTGATTTAGAAACAATTCGGCAGGATTACCTGTACTCAAATTACATGCTTAACCATTACCGGGCAAAACGAGACAAAATTTTTAAACAAAAGGGCGAAAACTTGGAATTCCGTGCAAATATGAGAATTTTAGGTTCCGTGAGTGATGCTTTTTTAGATACGTCATTAATTACGATTGAAAAAGAGTATGGCGGTCTAGATAGCTTTTTGCAAAATCAAATCGGAGTAACGCCCGAGATGCGTGATGCTTTGCGTGAGCTTTATTTAGAAAAGTAAGGCAGAGTTATGGAAAAAGAAATTGTTGAAAATTTAGCTAAAAAACAAGTTGTTGGTCATCATCATGCTTTAGGCACCTCCATCACTTTGCAGATTTTCGGCAGAGATCATGATTTTGATGATTTATTGCAAAAGTCTTTTGACCTGATTGATCATTATGAAGATCTGTTGACGGTAAATCGGGATGTTTCCGAAGTAATGGATGTCAATCATGCTGCGGGAAAAGAGCGAGTTCAAGTTTCAAGCGGTACTTATTCTTTAATTAAATTGGCTGTAAAAGAGAGCCGGCAAAATTTTGGCTTTAATGCTTTAATCGGACCGGTGGTTAAACTGTGGCATATTGGCTTTAAAGGCGCACATGTGCCAACCGATGCTCAAATTAAAGAAAGAATGAAGCTGACGGATTCATTCAATGTTGAATTAAACGACGAGGATCAGACCGTCTTTTTGACCAAAGCAGGAATGGAACTGGATTTAGGCGGCATTGCAAAGGGCTGGATAGCTGACCGAATCCGCGATTTGTGGCGTGCATATGGAGCATGCGGCATTATTAACTTAGGCGGCAATATTTTATTAGTTGGCGCTTCGCCGAAGAGACCAAATGGTCAATGGACGATTGGCGTGCAAGATCCTAAAGAACCGCGCGGCGAAAATATTGCTTCCGTGATGGTGCCAGAATGTTCGGCAGTAACCAGTGGTACCTACGAACGCTATTTGGTTGTTAATGGCAAAAAATACCACCACATAATTGATCCGCGGACTGGCTATCCGGTTAAGACCGATTTGGCTGGAGTAACGACCTTTACGAGAGATTCTGTCGAAGCTGAAATCGAATGCAAGCGACTTTTCTTTGCCGGAAAACCAATTGCAGGCTGGCACGATAATCCAGATCGACTTGGCGCGGTATTTGTTTATAACGATGAGCGTGTCGTTTACGATAATTTTTGATAAAAAATAACCCCCGAATTGAACTCATGATCCAATCCGAGGGTTTATTTTTATCTTCTAATTTATCCGACTGCTTTTCCGATACTGAAGACGCTGTTGAAGACGCCATTTGAAAGTCCCGGCGTGTTGTAAATAATGAAACGCAGGAAGCTGGAATCAATGGTTTGTTGCGTAAACCATGGCAGTTGTACGGCGTTTAACATTGATAAACCAACATAAACGAAGAAGTAGCCTGCGATTAATGAAGAAAGGGCTCCTAAGACGCTGTCTAATAAGCTTCCTAAGTTGGTTGCATGCGGATTTTTGCTTGGAATCCAACTCTTGAACAGCTTAACTACCATCCGTCCAACGAAGAGGATGATAAAGAAAGCTGCAAAACGGGCAATCATCAAATTAATTTCCGTCGTCGTGTTCGTCGCAATTTGGTGTCCGCTAAATTGAGTGTACAGCCAATTTCCAAATGGATTTTGAAGGAAAATCGCAATCATAAAGACGATGGCCCCAAAAATCAAACTGATGATATAGTGCATGAAGCCAGTTTTATAGCCTTTATAAGCTTGCCAAGCCAGATAAGCTAAAACAATTAATGTGACAATCATATCGTTATTTTCTCCTTTGCCGTATATTATAACCTATTACTAGAGGATAGACTTTGACGATTAGGCTAAAATACTTCATAATTGTAAGGATGATTTAGCTTTACTAATCGCCATTTTTGGCGTTAAATTGATAGAGTGTGAAACACGGTTTCACGGGTGAAATATGAATCCTGAGCAATTTGTCCAAGAACTAGCAAAACATAATTTTGATTTAACAGACAAGCAAAAAACACAATTTGAACAATATTTTAAAGATTTGGTAGAAACTAACGAACATGTTAATTTGACCAGAATCACTGACAAAGAAGATGTTTATTTAAAACACTTCTTTGATAGCATTACGCCACTTTTTACTTTTAAGGATGTCTTTACTAAAGGGGCAAATCTCTGTGATGTTGGTGCTGGTGCAGGTTTTCCATCAATTCCGTTAAAAATTTTGCTGCCAGATTTAAAGATTACAATCGTTGACTCACTTGCCAAAAGACTGACTTTCTTAAAAGAATTAATTGCCAAACTAGGCTTAAGTGAAGTCGAATTGGTTCACGGCCGGGCCGAAGATGTTGGTCAGAATAAGCTTTACCGCGAGCATTTTGATCTTGTGACTGCAAGAGCCGTTGCCAACATGACGGTTTTAAGCGAATATTGCTTGCCCTTAGTTAAAAAAGGCGGCTATTTTGTAGCCTTGAAGGGTCCAAAGGTTGAAGGCGAACTGGAGGAAAGCAGCAAGGCGATCCAAGTTTTAGGCGGAGAAAAAGTTAGCGAAACCGAATTAACTTTGCCAAATAGTGACGAGGAACGGACCCTGATTTTAATTAAAAAGATTAAACAAACGCCGAAAAAATACCCACGCCAGGCAGGGACTCCACGGCGCAAACCAATAAAGTAATGGAGGAAGTAGCATGTCACTTTTTTCTTTTAACAAACACCGTGATGAAATTCCAAAAAACAAACAAATTCAGGATATTGAATTAAGCAAAATCACGCCTAATAAGTTTCAACCACGGCGTCAATTCTCAGAAGAATCAATTAAAGAATTGGCTCAAACTCTTGATAAAGAGGGACTGCTTCAGCCAATCGTTGTTCGTGAAAATGAATACGGCTACGAAATTATTGCTGGTGAGCGACGTTTCCGGGCTGCCCAAAGCTTAGGCTGGGAAAAGATCCCTGCAATCGTCAATAACATGAATGATGATCAAGCAGCATCGCTAGCTTTGATCGAAAACCTGCAACGGGAAAATTTAAATCCAATCGATGAAGCTAAGGCTTATAAAAATTTGATGAAGCTCAACAATTTGACCCAAACGCAGCTTGCTAAGAATATGGGCAAGTCCCAATCTTATGTGGCAAATAAATTGCGTCTTTTGAAATTAACGCCAAAGGTGCAGAGCTATTTAGCCAGCGGTGAGATTTCTGCCCGTCATGGTCGAGTATTGGTTGGCTTAAGCGAAAGAGATCAGAGCCGAATGGTTGACGAAATTTTGGATAATAATCTGAATGTTAAAGAAACCGAAGAAATTGCCAAAGACGTCGATGGCTACTTTAAGAAGAAGGATCAGGTCAAGTCTGAGAAGAGAACGCGGGTTGCACGCCGGATGCCAAAAGATTTAAAGGTTCAAATCAACACGATTAAGCAGGCGGTTAAATTGGCCAAGGATTCAGGAATCAAGGTTAAAGTCCAAGAAAACAATGATCCTGACGATTATCGCATTACTATTGAATTAAAGAGAAAGTAGGGGGCATGAACATATGGTAAGCGTAATTTCGGTTGCCAATCAAAAAGGTGGAGTTGGCAAAACCACTACTACCATCAATTTAGCAGCCTCAATTGCGGAACGTGGATATCGAGTTTTGATTGTTGATATCGATCCTCAGGGAAATGCTACTTCTGGTTTAGGAATTGAAAAATCATCAATTGATCAAGATATCTACAATGTTTTGATTGATGAAATTCCTTTAAAAGAAACGATTCACCATACTTCTACCAAGAGACTGGATATCGTGCCAGCAACGATTAATCTGTCAGGGGCTGAAACAGAATTGATTAGCATGATGGCCCGTGAAACGCGGCTAAAGTCAGCCCTTGATGCTGTAGATGATGACTATGATTTTGTCTTCATCGATTGTCCGCCATCTCTAGGTCAGCTTTCAATCAATGCCTTCACTGCATCCGACTCAATCTTGATCCCAGTGCAGAGTGAATATTACGCTATGGAAGGTTTGAGCCAATTGCTGAATACCATTCGTTTGGTTCAAAAGCATTTCAATAAGGATCTTGGCGTGGAAGGCGTTTTGCTGACAATGCTTGATGCACGTACTAATCTGGGTGGGGAAGTCGTTAAGGAAGTTCAATCCTACTTTAATAAAAAAGTTTATAAGACAATCATTCCGAGAATCACGAAATTGGCGGAAGCTCCAAGTTACGGTCAACCGATTACGGAATATGCACCACGTTCTCGTGGAGCTAAGGTTTATGATGATTTAGCAAGAGAGGTGCTAAAAGCTCATGGCAAGAGACTCAAAAAGTAAAGAACATAGAAAAAAGGGCGGTTTAGGTCGCGGAATTGAAGCTCTTTTTGAAGATGAACCGCAAATCGATACGACCGAAGAAGTACAAGATCTTTCTTTAGATGAGATTCGTCCCAACCCTTACCAACCAAGAAAAAACTTTGACAATAAGAGTTTAAAGGAACTTGCTGATTCAATTAAAGAAAACGGCGTTTTTCAGCCAATTATCGTTCGCAAGTCAATTAATGGTTATGAAATTATCGCTGGTGAAAGACGCTGCCGTGCTTCTAAATTAGCCAAGAAGAAGACTATCCCAGCAATTATCCGCAATTTTGACGAAAGCCAAATGATGGAAGTTGCCGTGTTGGAAAATCTGCAGCGTGAAGACTTGACGCCACTTGAAGAAGCACAGGCTTATGAAATGCTGCAAAAGAACCTGGGTCTGACTCAAGAAGAAGTTTCCAAGCGCATGGGCAAATCTCGTCCATATATTGCCAATTATTTGCGTTTGCTTACTTTGCCTAGCAAAACCAAGCGTTTGCTGCAACATGGCGAGTTATCAATGGGTCAAGCAAGAACTTTGCTTGGCTTGAAGGATAAAGACAAGATTGATGAAGTAGCCAAAAGAGTTGTCAAACAAGGGATGCCAGTGCGGAAGGTTGAAGCATTGGTTGCCCAAATCAATTCCAAGAAGCCAAGAAAGAAAACAGTTCGCAAATCTGCTTTTATTCGGGCAAGCGAAAGTCAATTGGCTAATAAATTTGGCTTAAATGTAAATATTTCTGAGTCCAAAAAAGGTAAAGGTCATTTATCAATCGACTTTGCCTCAACTGATGAATTGAATCGGATTTTGGATATTTTAGGCGTTGATCTCGATGATTAAAAATGAAGAATATGCTTTGGCTGACACGGTTCAAATGAAAAAGCCACATGCTTGTCAAAAAAATAATTGGGAAATCATGCGTTTAGGTGCAGATATCCGGCTCAAATGTTTAGGCTGTGGACGGACGATTATGATGCCACGCGCAGAGTTTAACCACAAGCTTAAAAAAGTTTTGACAAAGGCAAATGATCCGGTGAATAAAAAGAAAGAATTTTATTTGCCAAAAGAAAACCTGCGTCGGCCAAACTTTTAAGACAAAAAGGCAATAATTGTTATAAAGTATAGATATAAGAAAATTTTAGATAAAGAAAACGAGGATAAAAATGGCATTAACTGCTGGTATTGTTGGTTTGCCAAACGTTGGTAAGTCAACTTTGTTTAACGCAATCACTAAAGCTGGAGCTGAAATGGCCAACTATCCATTCGCTACTATTGAGCCAAATGTTGGGATGGTTGAAGTTCCTGATGAACGTTTAGCTAGAATTCAAGAATTGATTCCTGCTAAGAAGATCGTACACACTACTTTTGAATTTACTGATATTGCTGGTTTGGTAAAAGGCGCTTCAAAGGGTGAAGGTCTTGGTAACAAGTTCCTTGAAAACATTCGTCAAACAGATGCGATTATTCACGTTGTTCGTGCCTTTGACGATGACAACATCACTTCTGTAACTGGCAAGGTTGATCCAGAGGAAGATATCAATACCATTAACTTGGAATTAGCAATTGCCGACCTTGATGCTGTTAACCGCAGAATCGGCAAGGTTAAGAAAATTGCTCAACAAGGCGATAGGGAAGCTAAGGCTGAAATGGCTGTGCTTGAAAAATTAAAGCCAGTTTTGGAAGAAGGCAAGGCTGCTCGTTCAATCGACTTCAACAAGGATGAACAAAAGATTGTTAAAGGCTTGTTCTTGCTTACTGCTAAGCCAGTTATCTATGTTGCAAATATTGCTGAAAGTTCAATGGCTGATCCAGAAAGCGACAAATACTTCCAAATCGTTAAGAAGCATGCTGAAAGTGAAGGTGCTGAAGCTTTAGGTATTTCCGCATCTGCTGAAGAACAAATCGCTGGTCTTGATGGTGATGAAAAGCAAGAAATGCTTGAAATGGAAGGCGTTAAAGAACCAGGCTTGAACCGTTTGATTCGTGCTGCTTACCATATTTTAGGCCTTAGAACATTCTTTACTGCTGGTGGTCCAGAAACCCGTGCTTGGACTTTCCATCAAGGAATGAAGGCACCACAAGTTGCCGGAATTATTCACTCTGACTTTGAACGTGGATTTATTCGTGCCGAAGTTGTTTCATTCGATGACTTAGATAAGCTTGAAACAATGCAAAAGGTTAAGGAAGCAGGTAAGCTTCGTCTTGAAGGTAAGGATTACGTGGTTCAAGACGGTGACATTATTGAATTTAGATTCAATGTCTAGGAGATAAAATGGCAGAAGAGAAAAAAGAAAATACTGCAAGAATCGATCAAGAAAAACAAGCAAAATTAAAGGCAAAAACTGAGGCTGACGAAATCAAGAACATGTCATCTGCAGAATTAAGAACCAAGCTCAGCAATAAAAATTCAGATTACGTTTTCCGTTTGCAAAAAGAGTTGGAAAAACAAGGCAATATGAATGCTGACGATGCTGCCGCACGCGTTGACCAATTATTGCCAGAAATCATTATTGCTCAGCGTCGCGGTCAGCCAGCTAATGACCTTTATATGGCTTCACCATCTATTAAGGCTGAACAAATTCTTCACCCTGAAAAAAAGCCAAAAACATTGATGGATATTCCATTTTGGCAAAGAGCAACAGACTCTACTTTGCTTTGGTTAGGAACTTTCACTGCCTTTTATGGTTTGATGGGAATTTTTAATACCAAGATTCAAAGTACGCAAAATGGTGTCTTAACTATTTTGGTATTTTGTATTTTGCTTGGTGTATTCTGGGCTAAATACAATGAATGGACGATGCCAAAATCTAAGGACAACCGCCGTCCAAAGATGTCCTGGCCAAAATTATTGGGTATTTCCGCACTCTTTGTTGTTGGTTTATTCGTTCTGATGGGCATCTTCATGTTGCCAATCTTTAAAGTAATTAATCCGGTCTTGCCAGGAATTGCATACTTGATTATTGCCGTAATTGCCTTCGCTGGCCGTTGCTACTTTAGAAAGTACTATCACATTACAGGTTCTGTTTTTATGCCAAATCCACAAAGTGGTAAAAGCAAATAATGTGAAATTTATTAAAAATAGGTATAAACTAAACATATGTCTTTTAAAAAAGGATAAATGAGTTTCCTCATTTATCCTTTTTTAAAGTTGTATTTGCGATCGTTTTCACGTAAAGGAGGGCTTTAATTGATTAAAACGCTGAGTAAATCGATTCGGCAGTATAAAAAACTTTCCTTGCTGTCACCGTTATGTGTTATCGGTGAAGTTATCATTGAAATGCTGATTCCATATTTGGTAGGGATTTTGATTGATAAAGGAATTATGAAAGGAAACATGCCTTATATCACTAAGTGGGGGTTGATCTTATTAGGTATTACAATTGTTTCCTTGTTTCTCGGGGCAAGTGCCAGTTATGTTGCAGCACATGCTGCTGCTGGTTTTGCTGCTAATTTGCGTAAAGACATGTTTTATCACATACTAGATTACGCTTTTGAAAATATTGACAAATTTTCAAGTTCAAGTTTGGTAACCCGTTTGACGACTGACGTTAACAACGTGCAGCTGGCATATCAGATTATTATCAGAATTGCCGTTAGAGCACCAATGATGCTTATTGTTTCAGTAGTCATGTCAGTCATCATCAGTCCGAGATTGTCGTTAATTTTCTTAGTAATTGCGCCAATCTTCGTCATTATTTTGGCCTTAATTATTCGTGGTGCATACCCATACTTCCCACGGATCTTCAAGGGTTACGACAAGATGAACCAAGTTGTTCGTGAAAATGTTCGTGGTATTCGTGAAGTTAAGACCTATGTTCAAGAAGAATCACAAATTGCGAAATTTGAAAAGTCTTCCGGCTTCATTTACAAGCTATTCTCAACTGCACAAAAAATTATTTCATTAAACTCCTTGGTCGTTGCAGCGGTCTTAAACATTGCTACATTAGCCATTTGTTGGTTTGGCGCTAAGGAAATTGTTGGTGGAACTTTGCAAACCGGTCAATTGGTTTCAATGTTCTCTTACTCAAATTCAGTTTTGTTCAGTTTGAATATCTTAGCCATGATTGCTACCCAGTTGATTATTTCTGGAGCTAGTGGTCGCAGAATTGCTAACGTAATTGAAGAAAAACCAGCAATTGAAAATCCAAGAAAACCAGTTGAGAACGTAACTAACGGCGAAATTGTTTTTGATCATGTAAACTTCAAATATAATCCTGATGATAAGGCCTTAGCATTAAATGATATCAATTTACGAATTAGTCCTGGTGAAACGATCGGAATTATTGGTGAAACTGGTTCATCAAAATCAACCTTGGTTTCAATGATTCCAAGATTGTATGATGTAACTTCAGGTGCCGTTAGAGTTGCAGGTCATAATGTTAAGTCCTATGATTTGAAAGCTTTGCGTGACAATGTTGCGATGGTTTTGCAAAACAATGTTTTGTTCTCTGGCACGGTAAAGGAAAACCTGAAGTGGGGTAACGAAAACGCAACTGATGAAGAAGTAGTTGCAGCCGCAAAGATTGCGCATGCTGATGGCTTCATTCGTGAAATGCCTGACGGTTATGACACAATGGTTGAACAGGGCGGTAACAACGTTTCTGGTGGTCAGAAGCAAAGAATTACCATTGCTCGTGCGCTTTTGAAGAAACCAAAGATTTTGATCTTGGATGATTCAACTTCAGCTGTTGATACAAATACTGAACGTGAAATCAGAGAGTCATTAGCTAAAGATATGCCAGAAACGACTAAGATTATCATTTCTCAAAGAATTGTTTCAATTAAGGATGCTGACAGAATCATCGTTATGAATCACGGTAAGATTGAAGATATCGGAACTCACGAGGAATTGCTCAAACGCAACCAATTGTACAGTTCAATTGCCAAGTTCCAAGAAGAAACTGGAAAGTAGGGGTGACTAATTTTGGATCAAACTATCAGCAAAAATGAAATGAAGGGATATCGTTCCAAGACTTTAGCCCGTTTGCTTAAATTAGTCGTTACTACTAGTCCATGGATGTTCTTCACCGCGCTGGTCACAATTATTTTGGCGGCCGGAGCCAATGTTATCGGGACGCTTTTTATTGAGCGTTTGATTAACGACTACATCACGCCTTTATTAAAAAAAGTGCAGCAGGATCAAGCTCCTAATTATGGTCCCCTTGCATATGCGATCGCGGTAATGTTTGGAATTTATGCAATTGGTTTTATTTCAAACTATCTCTTTACCGTTTTGATGGGGATTTTAGGGCAGAAGGTTCAATTCCGGGTTCGTAACAACATGTTCACTCACATGGAGCATTTGCCGATTTCTTATTTCGACCAAAATGATTACGGCGATATCATGTCTCGTTACACCAACGATATTGATACCTTGATGCAGATGATTTCACAGTCAATTCCGCAATTTACCAATTCGATTTTGATTTTAATCTTCGTTATCGCAGCCATGTTTAGTTTGAGTTGGCAATTGACCATCTTCTCAATGATCATCTTCGCCCTCTCTATCGGAATCGTTCGTTTCTTAACTAAAAAATCCAGCCACTACTTCCAAGTACAGCAGAACAAGTTGGGTCAAATCAATGGTTATAGCGAAGAAATGCTTAATGGGTTAAAGGTTATCAAGGTCTTTTCTCATGAGCCAGAAACCAGGGAAGGCTTTGACGTTTATAACGAAGAATTGCGTCAGGCTTCAGGCAAGGCTAACACCTATGCCACAGTTTTGTTCCCAATCATGGGTAACATGGGTAACTTGCTCTATGTTTTAATCGCAATCTTTGGTGGGGCAGCTGCTATTAACAATTGGGCTCCATTAACACTGGGTGCAATTGCTTCCTTCTTGCAATTATCAAGACAATTTACTCAGCCAATTGCGCAGATTTCACAGCAGTTGAACTCAATCGTCATGGCTTTGGCCGGTGCCAGAAGAATTTTCCAGTTGGAAGATGAACCGGTTGAAGAAGACGATGGCGTTGTTACTATTTCTAAAGATGATAACGTTGAAGGCGCCTGGAATTGGAATGTTCCACAAGCAGATGGCACAACGAAGAAAGTGCCAGTTCGCGGTCACATTGTCTTTGATCATGTGAACTTCTCATATGTACCTGAAAAGCAGATTTTGCATGATATCAATATCGATGCCAAGCCAGGGATGAAAGTTGCTTTAGTTGGTGAAACCGGGGCCGGCAAGACTACGATTTCCAACATACTTAATCGTTTCTACGAAATTGATTCCGGCAAGATTACTTATGACGGGATTCCAATTAAGAAAATTAAAAAGGATGACTTGCGTCAATCACTTTCAGTCGTTTTGCAGGAAACGCACATGTTTACTGGTACGATTATGGATAATATCCGCTTCGGCAATCCTGATGCCAGTGATGATGAAGTTTACCAAGCAGCACGTTTGTCGCACGCCGATGAATTTATTCATGAACTTGATGATGGTTATGAAACGGTCATTGACGGTAACGGCGGTGACTTGTCACAAGGACAGATGCAGCTGTTAAGTATTGCTAGAGCGATGATCGCTGATGATCCAGTAATGATCCTTGATGAAGCAACGTCAAGCATTGATACGCGAACAGAAAAGATGGTTCAAGCCGGGATGGATAACTTGCTTGCCGGCAGAACCAGTTTCGTTATTGCCCACAGATTGTCGACAATTGTTAACTCTGATTTGATTTTGGTTCTTGATCACGGTCATATCATTGAATCCGGCAACCATGAACAGCTTCTTAAGCAAAAGGGTTACTACTACGAGCTCTACACTGGCAAGAAAGAAATTAAATAGAGATTTAAGAAGAATCCATGAGGATTCTTTTTATTTTTCTTTAAAACTAAGCTGTTGTTTAACTAGTTATTTAGAAAATAGGTAAAATATAATAAAGCAAGTCTGCTAAACTATACATGGATTATTTTTATTATTTTTTAAGAACAAACTAAGTTTAAAAAGAGAGGGGTTTTCTTTGTGAAAATCTTAGTTGTAGATGACGATAAGGAAATCGTTGAATTATTGAGTATTTATTTAAAAAACGAAGGCTATGAGCCAATTGCAGCTTATAGTGGCAAAGAAGCAATTACTAAGTTGACCACAACCCCTGATATTGCTTTGATGATTTTGGATATTATGATGCCAAATATGTCAGGAATTGAAGTTATCAAGGAAGTTAGAAAAGATTCCGATATTCCAATTATTGTCGTTTCTGCTAAGACAAGCGACATGGACAAGATTCAAGGCTTGATCACTGGGGCCGACGATTATGTTTCAAAGCCATTCAATCCGCTGGAAGTTATGGCGCGTGTTCGTTCATTGCTGCGCAGAAGTCAAAAGCAAGTTAAAGATGAAAAACCGGATGTGCTTGAAGTTGGACCACTAGTTATCAACCGCGATTCACACGAAGTTAAAACGATTGATGGCAAGGCAATTCAATTGACTGCTTTGGAATTCGGCATTTTATATTTGCTTGCCAGCCATCCTAACCGCGTATTTTCAGCTGATGAAATTTTCGAACGTGTTTGGCAACAAGAATCAATTGTTTCTGCTAAAACCGTTATGGTCCACGTTTCCCACTTGCGTGACAAGATTCAAAAAGCAACAGGCGGCGAAGACGTTATTCAAACTGTTTGGGGTGTAGGTTACAAAGTAGAGGCCTAGTTAATGAAAAAAGAGCGTGTAAAGCTTACTGCTGCTGAAAAAAGCGAGCTTTTCGCCGAAGGGGTAGTTACTATTGTTTTGTTGCTGCTGCTGAATCTATCAATCATCATTTTGATTCATTTGGCAATTTTGCAAGATGAAAATTTAGTCAACGGCATTTATTTTCTGAAGAAAACTATGACTTTTGCCGGAAATTATCATCTTTGGTCCTGGCAGCGACTTTTCATTATTTTAATGGGGATTGCTGATTTAATCGTTTTGTACTGGCGCTTAATCCGACGCTATCACCAAATGCAGCTGCGGCATGTCATTTTAGAACTGCATTATATTGCGGATGGTCATTTCGATCATCGGATCCCTTTTGCAGTTAGAACCGACTTGCAGCGAGTAATTGACTCGATTAACTCTTTGGTTGACAGTACCGTCAATTCGATTAATGAAGAAAAAGCGATTGAACAATCTAAAGATGAATTGATTACTAACGTTTCGCATGATATTCGGACGCCATTGACTTCAATTATTGGATACTTGGGTTTGCTTAAAAGCGGCAATGTTAGTCAGGAAGACCAGCAAAAATACATCAATATTGCTTTTACCAAGGCTGAACAAATGAAGTCTTTGGCTAATGATCTGCTTGAATATACGACTTTGAAGTCCAACAATACGAAACTTAATTTGGTTTCATTGCCGATTTATTCAATGCTTGAGCAAGTTGAAGCGGGTTTTGAACTAGAAGCCGAGAAAAAAGGAATCACTTTTGAAATTGCATCTCGGCCCAAGGATTTAACCATTAAGGCTGATCCGGAAAAACTGGTCCGGGTGTACAACAATTTAATTAACAATGCTTTTAAATATGGAACCGGTGCTACCAAAATCAAGCTGATCGCTAATTTGATCAACAAGCAGACCGTTGAATTGCGAGTTGAAAATAATGGAGCCAAGATTCCGAAGGCTTCGCTTAAGAAAATTTTTGAGCGTTTTTACCGTGTAGAGACCTCGCGTAATACCAAAACAGGCGGAACCGGTCTGGGGCTTTCAATTACTAAAAGTGTAGTTGATCTGCACCGCGGAACCATCAGATGTGTATCCGATGATAATTGGACCAGTTTTATTATTCGTTTGCCGCTTGATCCAGAGAAAGCAAAAAGTAAGCACTAGCTGTGTTATAATTTTGACTGAAACAATAAGATCTATTCGAGGAGATAAAGAAATGAGTATTTCTCTAAACACCTGTATTTTGATTTTGAAGGAACACCACCTTTTAAAATCAAGTGCAGTTCAAGATGCAGTCGTAACTAAAATGGAATACGTATCATACGATTCTCGCGACATTCAAACTAACACTTTATTTTTCTGTAAAGGTGCTGGTTTCAGACCAACGTATTTATCAATGGCTAAAGACAACGGTGCTATTTGCTACGTTGCTGAACAACCATATCCAGAAGGAAAAGGCATGCATGCCTTAATTGTGCGTGATGTTTCCAAGGCAATGGCACTTTTGTCAGCTGCTTTCTTCCGTTTCCCACAAGATGATTTGTATGTTGTTGCCTTTACTGGAACTAAGGGTAAAACAACTTCTGCTTACTTCTTAAAAGGGATGCTTGACCAAATGAATGGTGGCCGCACCGCTCTTATTTCTTCAGTTAACGATATTGTCGGCAGAAGACCAGAAGACAGCTTTAAGTCAAGTTTGACCACGCCAGAAAGTTTGGACTTGTTCCGCGATATGCGCCGTGCTGTTGATAATGGCATGACCCACTTGGTAATGGAAGTTTCCAGTCAAGCTTACAAGAAGAATCGTGTATTCGGTTTGACTTATGACCTGGGCTTTTTCTTAAACATTACCCCAGACCATATTGGACCAAATGAACACCCTAACTTTGCGGATTATCTGCACTGCAAGTTGCAATTAATGGTGAACTCACGTAAATGTATCATCAATGCAGAAAGTGATCACTTTGACGAAATTTATGCTGCAGCAACAACGACTACTAATCCAGACAGCATTTACTTATTTGCCAGTGAAAACTTCGAAAATCCAAAGTTGAACGTTCCAATTGACTTTAGATATGCTTCTCAAGAAACTGATATGCGGGAAACTCGCTTCAAATTGTTCTGCGTTAGCGACAAGGCTAAGCAATTGCCAATCAATGGCGAATACACTTTGCAAATGATCGGTGACTTTAATGAATCCAACGCTACTGCCGCAATTATTGGGGCAGGTCTTGCAGGTATGAGTCATGATGCTTGTGCTAAGGGAATTCGCCACGTTACTATTCCAGGCAGAATGCAAACTGAAATGACCAAGGATCATGGAATGGTTATTGTTGACTATGCCCACAATAAGGCTTCAATGATGGCTTTAATGAGCTTCGTGAAAAGAGAGTTCAACAATCCAAAGATTATCGTGGTTGTTGGTGCTCCTGGTGACAAGGGCGTTTCTCGTCGTCCAGGATTCAGTGAAAGTTTGACGGCTTATGCTGATAAGGCCTTTTTGACAACTGATGACCCAGGCTTTGAAGATCCTAAGTCAATCGCTGAAGAAATTGATTCTGGCATCGACCACTCTAAGTGTGATGTAACAATTGAGCTTGACCGTAAAAAGGCAATCCACGATGCGATTGCAATGGCCGGCAAAGACGACGTTGTCTTGATCTGTGGTAAAGGTGCAGATGCCTTCCAAAAGATTCGCGGTGTAGATACGCCATATCCATCTGATATTGTTGTTGCACAAAACGTTATCAATGAGCTCGAAGGCGATAAGGAACACTTTAGAGCTTAATTAAGGTGAATTATTAATGAAACATTTTTTTAGCATAATCGGCGGAATGGGAACGATTGCGACAGAAAGCTACGTTCGGCTGATTAACCATCGAGTAAAGATAGCCCGTGACCAGGACTATTTAAATTATATTTTGGTCAACGATGCGCAAATTCCCGATCGAACTGCTTATATTAAGGATCATAGCAAGACTAATTTCTTCCCTGATTTAAAAGATGATGTTTTAGGGCAAGCAAAACTTAATCCTGATTTCTTTGTAATGCCATGCAATACCGCGCACTATTTCTACAATGATTTGGCTGCTTTAACCGATATTCCGTTTTTGCATATGATGCGGATTGCCGTTCATAAATTTATTGAAGAATATCCTAAAGAAAGCAAAATTGGCCTGATTGCAACTGAAGGCTCAATTTATGATCACTTGTATGAAGATGAAATTCATCGTGTTCGTCGTGAAGTAGAATTTGGTGGCCCGGAAATTCAGCCGATGGTTACCAAATTGATCTATCGTGATATTAAGGAAAAGGGCATTGTCGACGGCAAGCTTTATCATCAAATCCTTCAAAAGATGCATGATGACTACGGCTGCAATGTAATTTTGTTAGGCTGTACTGAATTGTCTTTGGCACAAGAGAAGGCACCTGATCATCCTTATAACGTGATTGATCCGCAATCGATTATTGCCGATGTCTCAATTGAACTTGCTTTGAAGATCCGCAATGGAATGGATCCTAAAGAAGCATGTGCAAAATATATGTATAAATAAGGACAAAAATGGTTAGAAAAAAGAAATTTCCAAAAGGCAAGCCAATGTTAGGCGTTGGTGCGCTGAATGATTTAGCTCCCAAAAACAATAATTTTGTCATCGGAATTAGAAGCCTAATTGATGCAAATCCTGAAGTTGTGGCTAAGCTAACGATTATGAAGTCCTTAGAATTAGCATTGTTTAGAGCAAATGCAGGTGAGCCTGTTGCTGAAATTGCTAAGATGCTCGATGATGAATTATCTGCTTAGTTGGTACACTGAAGATTAATAAAAAGTAAAAAGCTGATCGAGAAGATCAGCTTTTTTGATGCCCTAAGATGAATTATTTTGATTACTTATTAATAATAATGAATTATATTGACTAAAAATGATTGCTTTTGAATGAGAAAGCGTATACAATAATGGCCGAGGTGAAAAAAGATGCTGACGCAAGAACGCCAAAGTTTAATTGAAAACTACGTCAACCAGTACGAATTATGCCGTGTTGCCGAGCTATGTAAATTGACCGCTGCTTCAGAATCAACTATTCGTCGAGATTTGATTCAAATGGAGAAGGATGGGCTCCTTAAGCGAGTTCATGGTGGCGCTCAATCAGTTAAAAATTTCTCTCGTGACATTTCACAGAACATCCGCTTCAATCTTAATCACGATGTTAAGACTGAAATTGCCAGATACGCAGTGAAGCATTTTGTTCATTCAGGTGACAATATTTTCATTGATGCGGGAACGACAACTTATGAAATGGTTCCATTTCTTGCTGATATTCCTGATGTTAAGATCGTTACCAACGGTGTTGAAACTGCACTGTGCAGCCTGAATCATGGCATTAATACGATCATGATCGGTGGCAGAGTGAAGGATGACACCCATGCTGCTATAGGGCAAACAGCTTTAACGCAGATTAAAGCAATGAACTTTTCAGCTAGTTTTGTTGGTGCCAACGGAATTGAAAAAAATGGCAATTTAACTACGCCAGATCCCGAAGAAGCAGCAGTCAAAATGGCTGAAATGAAGCAAGCACAAAAAGTTTTTGTTCTCGCAGATGCTTCAAAAATCGGCAAGCGAAGCTTTGCAGTGTTTGCTAATGCAAAAGATGTAACTGTGGTTACTAATTTACTTAAATCAAGTCAAAAAAGGCACTACCTGCCAAAATAAACCTAGAGGAGGCAAAATAATTGATTTATACCGTTACTGTTAATCCAGCTTTGGACTACGTTTTGCAATTAGACAAAGTCAATGCTGGTGAAGTTAACAGAACCAGTAATTGTTCATTTTTAGCTGGAGGCAAGGGAATTAATGTTTCCCAAATTCTTAACCAATTAAATGTTGACAACACTGCTTGGGGCTTTGTTGGCGGCTTTACTGGTAAGGAATTGATTCGTCAACTTAACCAAAAGAGAATCGTCAGTGATTTTGTTACTATTTCTGGTAATACTCGTGTAAACGTTAAGATCCACGGCGAAAAGGAAACCGAAATTAATGCTGCTGGTCCAGAAATCGACAGTCAAGAAATTGCTGCATTTAAATATCGTTTAAACGACTTGAAGAAAGGCGATATCGTTGTAATGAGCGGTTCACTTACTCCAAGCCTCGGTGCAGACTTCTATCAACAACTTCTTCCAACTATTAAAGAAGCTGGTGCTGAATTTGTTGTTGATACTACTGGTCAAGCATTGCTTGATACTTTGGAATACAAGCCATTGGTAATCAAGCCAAATCACCACGAATTAGCAGACTTGTTCAACACTACTTTTGACTCAAGCGATGTAATGCTTGAATATGCACAAAAGCTTTTGCAAAAGGGTGCACAAAACGTAATGGTTTCAATGGCTGGCGATGGTGGCTACCTCTTAACTAAGGACCATGTTTACCATGCTAATGGTGCTGTTGGTACTGCTGTTAACTCAGTTGGTGCTGGTGACTCAATGATTGCAGGGTTTGTTGGCACTTACTTTGAAACTGGTGACGCAGCTGAAAGCTTTAGAATCGGAATGGCTTGTGGTGCTGCAACTGCCTTTACTATGGATATTGCTGTTAAGAGCCAAATTGATGCTGTTCTTCCACAAATCAAAGTAGAACAAATCTCCTAATAGCTAGAAAGGAATCGATCCATGAGAATCAAGGATATTTTAAGTACTGAGTCCATGATTATGGACCTCAAGGCTACTAATAAAGAAGACGCCATTAAAGAAATGGCCGACCTTGAAGTTAAGACTGGTATCGTCAACAACGAAGACGAATTCATCAAGTCTATTTGGGCTCGTGAAAATGAATCAACCACTGGTATCGGTGGCGGAATTGCGATGCCTCACGCACGTAACAAGTACATCAACAAGGCACGCGTTTTGTTTGCCAAGAGTAAGAAAGGGATTGACTACAACTCATTAGATGGTCAACCTGTTCACTTATTCTTCATGATTACTGCTCCAGCAGGTGCTGATAACACCCACCTTCAAGCTTTGGCAAAACTTTCTGGTTTATTGATCAACCCAGACTTAGTTGAAGCTTTGAAGAAGGCAGAAAAGCCAGAAGAAGTTATCGACTTATTTGAAAAGGCTGAAGCTAAGAAAGATGCAGAGGATAAAGCTGCTGCTGAAAAGAAGAAGGCAGAAGCTGCAAAGACAGCTGATGCTAACAAGCCATTAATCGTCGGTGTTACTGCATGCATCAACGGTATTGCCCACACTTACATGGCTCAAGAAGCTTTAATCAAAGCCGGTAAGAAGCGCGGAATCGAAGTTAGAATTGAAACTAACGGTTCTGAAGGTGTTAAGGATCAATTGACTCCTGACGAAATTAAGCGTGCCAAGGGTGTTATTATCGCATCCGATAAGAAAGTTGACATGCTACGTTTCGATGGCAAGAAGTTGGTTAACCGCCCAGTTGTTGATGGTATCAACAAGCCAGACGAATTAATCGATGACATTATGAATGGCAAAGCTGAAGTTTACCACGCAAGTGCAGCTGATAAGTCAGAAGCTAAATCAGAAAAATCAAGCGGCGGCGTTTGGAGCTCAATTTACCGTAACTTGATGAACGGTGTCAGCCACATGCTTCCATTCGTTATCGGTGGTGGTATCTTGATGGCCATTTCCTTCATCGTTGAAAACTATGCTGGTGGTGCTAAGAGCCCAGCCTTCATCTTCTTGAACTCAGCTGGTAACTTGGCCTTCGCCTTCATGGTTCCAATTTTGTCAGCTTACATCGCTGAATCAATCGGTGATTTGCCAGCCTTAATGCCAGGTTTGGTTGGTGGTTATATGGCCGCAATCGTCAACGGAACCAATGGTTTACAAGTTAACGTCCAAGCTCATGCTACTTCTCCAGCCGGCTTCTTAGGTGGTATCGCTGCTGGCTTCATTGCCGGTTACTTAATTGTCGGTTTAAAGAAACTCTTTGCTAAATTGCCTAAGTCAGTTGAAGGTATGAAACCAATGCTTTTGTACCCAATCTTAGGTTTGCTGTTCATTGCTTTGATCATGTACTACATCATCAACCCAATCTTCAGTTCAATCAATTTCGCAATTACTCACTTCTTGAACGGTATGGGTACAGGCAACTTAGTAGTCTTAACTGCTATCTTAGCCGGAATGATGGCTATCGATATGGGTGGTCCTTTCAACAAGGCTGCTTACGTCTTTGCTTCAGGTGCCTTTGCTAACGATCCTAAGTCAGCTACTGCTGCTGTTATGATGGCCGCAGTTATGGTTGGTGGTATGGTTCCACCATTTGCTACTGCTATTGGTACTGCATTCTTCAAGAACAAGTTCACTGCTGGTGAACGTCGTGCCGGTATTTCTAACTGGATCCTTGGCTTCTCATTTATCACTGAAGGTGCCATTCCATTTGCTGCATCTGACCCAGGTCACGTTATTCCTTCATGTGTGATCGGTTCTGCAGTTGGTGGTTTGCTTGTTGGTTTATGGCATATTCAAGTTCCAGCTCCTCACGGTGGTCTTTGGGTATCACCACTTGCTAACCACATTTTGCTTTACTTCTTAGCAACAATTATCGGTTCAATCACTGCCGGTCTTATCTTAGGCTTCTGGAAGAAACCAGTTAAAGATGATGAACCAATTGAAGAAGATAAATAAGCAAGATTTTAAAACAACAGAGAAAAATTAAATAATCATTGTCATTATCCAAAAGCTCTTTACAAGCCAGCATAATTGCATTATTATAAAATCATCTTGATGATCTCTACTTAAATCAAGATACTCTGTTATGTTTTGCGTCACCGAAAGGTGACGTTTTTTTGTGCCTTTTTTTAAATCTGGTACAATTGACTAAAGAATAATAAGTAAGTAACTGTCAAAAATGATTAGGGAGGTGTCAAATTGATCTTAACAGTTAAAAATTTGACGATGAAGTTTGACACAAAAACTGTTTTTGAAGATTTAAACTTTGACCTTAAAGAAGGATCAATGACCGCCTTATTGGGACCAAACGGAACCGGTAAGACGACGCTGATCAATATTTTAATGAAACTTTTGTCACCAACTAGCGGCAGTTTTCAGTTTAAAAATAACGTGAAGTTGGGCTATGTTCCGCAATTTAGAAATATCGATGCGGAGTATCCGTTATCGATTAAAGCTTTCGTTGGACTCAATGCTCCTTTGATTAAAAAAGGCAAAGTGAAGCAGCAGATCCAGCATGAACTGGAAGAAACTCATTTAACCAGTATTCAAAATACGCGCATGGGCGAGGCTTCCGGTGGACAAAAGCAGCGGGCATATTTGGCTCAGGCTTTGCTTGATCAGCCTAATATGATCATTTTGGATGAAGCAACAGCCAGCCTGGATCCGGTAGCTAAAGAAGAATTGATGAAATTAATTAAACATTTGAACCAAAAACATGGCATGACTGTACTGTTTGTAACTCATGATGTGCCACTGGCTCGCAAATATATGGATGAATATTTGTACTTGAATCATGGAACAATAAAGCAAGGAAAAATGAGTGAATTTGACGGGGATTACGAATAATGTTTCAATATCAATTTATGGGTTATGCCTTCTTAGCAAGTACTTTCATTGCAATTACCTGTGGGGTAGTTGGCGTCTACGTTGTGGCGCGCAGCTTTAGCTTTTTGGCTCACACATTGTCAGAAATCGGCTTTGCCGGAGCAGCCTTTGCTGTCTTCATTGGAATTGCACCGCTTTGGGGGATGTTGCTTTTTACGCTGCTGGGTTCAATTAGCGTTGGTGAATTGTCGATGCACAGTGATCAAAAAGAAGGCTCAATTAGTGCGATTTCGGCATTGTTTATCGGTTTAGGTGTCCTGTTTTTGGCGATTTCGGGATCAAACAGCCGTTATGCGACCAACATTTTGTTTGGCAGCATCATCGGTGTTGACGAGGAAGGCGTCATTCAATTAGTGATCTTGTCGATCATCGTCCTGCTTTTGATTTTTATCGTGCAGCGACAATTGAACTTTGACTCCTTTGACCACATTGGGGCTTTGGCTCATGGCATTAAAACCGGTTTGATCGGCGTTATCTTTTTAATCGCTTTAGCAATGGCTGTTTCAATCGGTTCGCAAATTGTTGGTTCGCTTTTGGTCTTCATTTTGCTGACGTTGCCATCTTCCACCGCCCGGTATTTAGGAAAAACGATTTCTTCAATGATTGCCTGGTCAATCAGCATCGCGCTGATTGGCGTGTGGGCTGGTTTGTATCTTGGCTTTATCACAGATTGGCCGGTAACCTTCTTCATCTCAGTAATTGAAGTGGTTATTTACTTAACGGCATACTTTGTCCACGTTATTCGCCATCGCTTATAAAAAATAGAGCTAGCAATTGCTAGCTCTTTTTCTTTGCTCTTAATTATTCAAAATTTCACGCTTAATGGCCTGCTTTTGTTCATGGGTCAATTGATGGTGACCAGAAATCCGATAGGCATAGGCCGCGATAAATGGCTTATAGCCAACGCCAATTGCCAAAGCCGGAAGAAGCTTGTGATGCAATTTTTGCGTTGTTAAACTGTATGAAGTTCCGTCGCCGCCACCAGCAGTCCATCCAGTAACGTTCAGCCATTGAACATTGTCGATGTTGTAAATTGAGGTTTTGCCCCAATTCATTGTCTGGTTAACAATGAAGCGGTATTTCTTAAAGTGCAATGCGTACTTTTCTGTTTTGCGTGGATCGGCTTGATAAAGTTTAACGCCATTGATGTGGTGTTTGCCGATTTTAATCTTATACAGCTTGTTAGGATCCTGTCCCAATGCTTTTGAGCCCTTGTAGTACCATTTGCCGCGCATCCTTAATGGCGGTGTGACCTCACCGATTCGGCCATAAGAAGCAGCCTTGACAGGCTGGCTGCCGAATACGGCAAGACTAAAAGCGGCAACTAAGATGCCGGGCAAAGACAAAAATTTTTTATTCATCATTCTATCCCTCCAATATTTGCCCTCTTGCTTTCATTAAAGCATGAATAGTGCCTAAAGGGAAGACAAAAAGAGTTCAGGGATCTCCTGAACTCTTGTATGATGTGAGAAATTTACTTTCCTTTAATGTTATATATTTACTTGCTGATTAAGTCAAACTAAATTTTTAAAATTGCCCAATTAAACTTTCGAATTCATCAAGGCGACGAGCAAAGGTCTTAAAGGCATCTTCCAAATAGTCTGGCTTAGTCATATCAACGCCGGCACCCTTCATAATATCGATTGGATATGCGCTGGAACCAGACTTGAGATAACCGATGTAGGCATCGCGGTTCTGCTGGGTTCCCTGCACTACTTTATTGGCAAGAGCAGTTGCTGCTGCAAAGCCGGTTGCATATTGGTAAACATAGAAGTTGTAATAGAAATGCGGAATGCGTGACCATTCTTTGGCAATATCGCCGCCAGGTTCAACGCTGTCGCCGTAGTAGCGCTGGTTTAACTGAGCATAAACATCGTCTAAAGTATCAGCAGTAAGTGGTTCGCCCTTAGCGTCAGCTTCATGAATAAATTGTTCAAATTCTGCGAATTGAGTCTGTCTGAATAATGTTCCCTTGAAGGAGTCAAGGTAGTAGTTGAGGATGAAAGCACGGGTCTTAGGATCAGTGATGTGGTCCAAGAAATATTCTGTTAAAATATTTTCATTAGTGGTTGAAGCAATTTCAGCGACAAAAATTGGGTAATCGCCATAAACGTAAGGCTGATTGTGGCGGGTATACCATGAGTGAACCGAGTGGCCTGTTTCATGAACCAAAGTATAGAGCGAATCAACGTTGTCTTCCCAGTTCAATAATTCATATGGATCAGTGTCGTAAGCTCCACCGGAGTAGGCCCCAGTAACCTTGTTTTTATTTTCTACAACGTCAATGACACGGTTGTTAAAAATATAATCAACGTGGCTTAAGTAATCGCTGCCCAATGGTGCCAAAGCCTTCTTGGCTTCTTCTTTTGCTTGTTCAAAATTATAGCTAAGCGCAGGCTTGCCTGTAAGAGGCACATACATGTCCCACATTTGCAGGTCATCAAGACCCAGAATCTTTTTACGCAAAGCAACATAGCGGTGCAAAAGGTCAAGATGGCTGTCGACTTCTTTGATCAAAGTATCATAAACAGAGGTTGGCACGTTGTTTTCAGCTAATGCAGCTTCACGAGCAGAGTGATACTTGTGGACGCGTGCGTTGTAGTTGTGCGCCTTGACCACGCCTGACAGGGTGGAAGCCAGGGAGTTTTCAAATTGACCATAGCTGGCGTATAAAACGTCAAAGGCATTTTTACGGACATTGCGGTCTTGTGATTGAATCAAAATTGAGTACAAGCCGTCGGATAATTGCACCATTTCGCCATTTTCGTCCTGGACGTAGCCATATTCCATGTCTGAATTGGTTAAAACGTTAAAAGTATTTTCGGAAGTACTCAGGGCATCGCCAGCATCTGCCACCAGTCGTTCTTGTTCAGCTGGCAAAGTATGCGGTCTTTTGCTGGTTACTTGATCAAGCCAATGATCGTAATCATGCAGCCGAGGCTCTTCTTGCTTGTATTTGGCTAAATCAGCTTCGGGGATGCTCAAAATTTCAGGATTGATAAATGAAGTAACGGCTTCGAACTGACTGGCTAAACTTTGAGCCTGAGCAGAATAGCTTAAGTAGTGGCTGTTGGCAGTATCAACATCGCTGGACATCGTAGCGTAGACATAAACGTTTTCCAGCCGGCGCTTAACTGCAAAAATTTGGGTTAAGGCCTGATACAAATTTTTGCCAGAGGTAAAAGTACCTTTATACTGGCTTAACTTCGCTGTTTCATCTTTAACAGCTTGATATTCTTTTTCCCAATCCGCGTCGCTTTTGAATACACGGGTCAAATCCCAGGTTAATTCTTCAGGGATTTCGCTTCTTGTTGGAATTGCCATTAATATTTCTCCTTTTTGTTTTTTTAACTTTATAATAAAGGATAACTACCCAAAAAACAAAAACTAAGTTATTATTAAAATTTAGCTGCATTCTTTTTTTGATCTAAAAAAAGTGATACAAATATCTATGAATATTTATGCGAAGGGAAACGAGAAATAGAAGCATGGATCCAAACTCTAATAGAAGAAGAGAAGATTATCGTGCAAAGCGATCTTCATTAAATTTATCACGCAATGAAGCTTTTGCTGCGCCTGATCAGCCAATGAAAAATGCGAGTTTATTGAAAAAGATTGTGGGCATGGTTTTTGTGCTGGCAATTAGTTTTGGCGTTGCTTATTTTGCACATATGTACTTTACTTTCCACAGCGCAGTTAATACCGCCAGCGGCGGCAATTCCGCAACCTCAACCAAGATTGCTAGCAAGAAGCCGATCTCGATTTTGATTCTTGGGGTCGATCAGGGGATTGAAGGGCGACATGATCAAGGAAATTCTGATACTTTGATTTTGGCAACGGCCAATCCAAGCAAGCAAACGGCCACGATGACTTCAATTCCACGTGATACCTTGGCTGACATTAAAGGTGATCCCGGCAACAAATATTTCATGTTTAGAATTAACTCTGCTTATGAAGTTGGCGGCAATAAAGCCGCTGTGAAGACCGTTTCCAGCCTGCTCAACGTGCCAATCAACTACTATATTGAAGTTAATATGAAGGGATTGAAGAGCTTGGTAGACGCTGTTGGCGGGGTTGACGTCAACGTGCCGTTTAGCTTCAGCTATGACTGGTGTGATTTCCATAAAGGCAAACAACACCTTAACGGCCGGCACGCGGTTGCTTATGTCAGAATGAGAAAAGAAGATCCACGAGGCGACTATGGCCGTCAGTTGCGTCAGCGTCAGGTTATCCAAGCTATTGCCAAAAAGGCAATGTCAGTGAACACGATTACCAACTACCGTAAATTGGTCACAATTTTCAACAAATACATCAGGACCAACTTAACCTTCAACGACATGTTGGCCTTGGCTTTGAACTACCGCGGCTGCATGAAGAATTTTAAGAGCAACTACATCCAAGGTCATGATGCTTGGATCAATGGCTCATCAATTCAGGTTGCTTCAACGGCTGAATTGCAAAGCAAGTCTAACTTGATCCGCAAGAACCTTAACTTGCCAACCGAAACTTTGAATAATGAAGAAACCAGACAGAATCGTTTGAATACGACGATTAACAAGGTGAAGTGGAAGGATCCAAATGCCTTTACCAACTATCAGATCTTTGACCAGAACTCTGATACGCCAGAAAGCGGCTCAAGCAATGGCTCGTCTTAAACTTCGAGCTCAACGCAGTCATCTTCGTCTTTAAGCTCAAGCGATAATTGGTTTAGCAAGATTTTTAAATAGAAAATAAAAAGTGGAAAAATGATCGGAACAATTGTTAATACCTGTGCTTTGCTAGTAGGAACCAGCATTGGCTGCCTGCTGAAAAAAGGAATCAAAGACAAATATACTGAAATGCTGTACTTGGCGATGGGCCTGTCAGCGCTAGGAATTGGTCTTGAAAACGTGATTAGCAATATGCCGAAGAGCAAGTATCCGGTTTTGTTCATTGTCAGTTTAGCTTTAGGCGTAATCATTGGAACTTGGCTGGATATTGACGGTCATTTCAACCAATTGGTCTGCAAATTTGGTCAGTCTGAAATCGGCAAGGGGTTGGCAACTGAAATTCTGCTTTGCTGCATTGGAGCTTTATCGATTGTCGGGCCGGTGATGGCCGCTGTTAAAGGCGATTACACCATGCTTTATACCAATGCTACATTAGATTTTGTTACTTCAATGGTCTTTGGTGCCAGCTTTGGCTGGATCATGCTGCTAGTTGCACCGGTTTTATTTTGCTGGCAGGGGATGATCTACGTCATTGCTAAATTTTTGTCCGCCAGCTTCTTCAGTGGTCCGCTCATTACCGAAATTTCAATTGTCGGCGGCTTCTTGATCGCATCCACTGGCTTGGCTTTGTTAAAGATCAAGGATTTGAAGGCGCTGAACTTTTTGCCATCCTTGATGATTCCGATCGTCTTTTTTATCATTCATGATTTAACCGGCATTTTTTAAAAAACAGTAATTACAAATAACATCAAAAAATATTTTAAAAATTTTTAGTCGCATTTCGCGGCTATTTTTTTGCAGCAAAGAGCAACACCCGTTATTTATTAGGGCCAAAATCAAAAAATTAAGATTAAATAAGATAACATTACTGAAAGTGCCTTCCATGACTTGGGCGTCGTTGTCGACTTAGGCAAGTCCGCTGTCGGCATTGCTATGGGCGTCAAGATCAACGGCTGGGTTGCCCGTGCGATGAAGCGAATGATTATTGACAAGTCAATTATGGAAACCGGCGGAATCAAAGAGACATTATCTGTTGGCCGCTTTGACTTCTTCGGTTAAAATATAAAAACGATAAAAATAAGTGGTGAATGCGAATTTCATCACTTATTTTTTGTCATTTTTGTTTTATGATATAAGGTAAGTATTTTTCGACAGAAAGGAAAAAATCATTATGAACAAAGGCAAAATTTTTCCTGTTGCTTACGGCGTCATTTCAGCAATCATTTCTTTCATTGCTGTCTTCTTTATTTGCATGCGCAGCTTCCGTTTGAACCTGCAGCTGTCAATTGCTCTAGCGGGCGTCTTTGCGCTCTTTTTCTACGTCATTTCTTACTTTAGAGGTCATGCCAGCATGGAAATCAAGCGGATTGTTTACAAATATCAATTGACTGACCAGGAACTTGCGCAAATCACGGGGTTGAAGGCAAGCGATTTTCCTATTTATCACGACCAGCTGCAATTGATTTTGCCAAAGCGTTATTGGCCTCGGATTTTAGATGCATTGCAGAAGTACGAACAAGAACACGAGGATCTGAACTAATTGAGTTTATTAACAGTCGAAGATTTAAGTCAAAGCTTTATTGATAAAACCTTGTATGAAGATGCCAGCTTTGTTTTAAACAAAGAAGACCACATGGGCGTTACCGGGCAAAATGGGGTCGGCAAGTCAACGCTGATCAAGATCTTGACCGGTGAAATCATTCCCGATTCAGGTCAGGTCAAGTGGCAGAACAAGATTGACGTCGGCTATTTGGATCAGTATGCCAAATTAGCGCCAGGCGTGACGATCAAGGGCTTTTTAAAGACGGCTTACGATCATCTGTTTAAAAAAGAAAAAGAATTAAATGACTTGTATGCCAAATATGCGGAAAACGGCGACGATACTTTGCTGGAGAAAGCCGGCAGAGTGCAGACATGTTTGGAAGAGAACAATTTTTACGATATCGATACCGAAATTGAGCGCGTTGCCTCCGGTTTGGGTCTGGCAGAACTGGGCTATGATCATGATGTGTCAAAATTATCTGGTGGTCAGCGGTCAAAAATTATTTTAGCCAAACTGTTGCTGCAAAACCCGGACGTCCTGGTTTTGGACGAACCGACCAACTACCTGGATGTGTCGCACATCGACTGGCTGGTTGATTATCTGAACAACTTCAAAGGGGCCTTTATCGTTGTCAGCCACGACTATGACTTTTTGGGTCGAATTACCAACTGCGTGATCGACATCGATTTTGGCACCATCACGCGCTACACTGGGACTTTAAAGCAGGCAATGCGGCAAAAAGAAGCTAACCGCGAGACTTATTTGAAGGCTTATGCCAACCAGCAGCGCAAGATTGCCAAGACTCAGGCATATATTCGCAAAAATAAGGCAGGTACGCGTGCCAAGAGTGCTAAGTCACGGGAAAAGCAATTGGCGAAGATGGATGTTTTGACGCCACCTAAGGGCAACCGCAAGGCCAAATTCGACTTTCCTTACGTAGCGACAGCGTCGAACTTGCTGCTGCAAACGCAGGACTTGGTCATCGGCTATGATCATGCCTTGGTGAAGAGTGCGTTCAACTTTTCAGTTGGCAGGGATGAAAAAGTGGCCATCACCGGTTTCAACGGAATCGGTAAGACTACTTTGCTGAAGACTTTGCTGGGACAAATTAAGCCCATCTATGGTTCATACGAATTGTCAGTCACTGCCAAACTCGCTTACTTTAAGCAGGATCTGGCTTGGCCCAACAACAATATGACGCCGCTGCAGTATTTGCAGGAAGAATTTGAACGCAAAAAGCCGCGTGAATTGCGGCAGGCATTAGCGCGGATGGGCTTAACCGCGCAGCAGGCGATGAGCCCGCTTAAAGAATTATCCGGTGGCGAGCAAGAAAAGGTAAAGCTGGCTAAGATGCAGTTTGAACCAGCCAACCTGCTTTTCCTCGATGAACCAACCAACCACTTGGATAATGAAACAAAAGATTCGCTTCGAAAAGCGATCATCAATTTCCCAGGTGGAGTAATCGTGGTCTCCCACGAACGAGATTTCTTCCGGGGTGATTGGATCGACAAGGTTGTCGACCTAGAAAAAATGTAGGAAAATACGATGTCTGATGAGCAAAATTCCAAATTTTATCAAGAAATATTAGACGTTTGTTTGACGGCTGGCTGCTTGATGATTGAAGGCGGAAGCGAAATGTACCGCGTTGAAGACACGATGATGCGGATTGCCCGCAATGCCGGAGTGGCCGACCCGCGGGTTTTTGCCACGCCCACTTGTGTCTTTATGAGCCTGGCTGGCGGCGATATGTCGCAGATGAAGCAGATTCGCGATCGGAATATCAACCTTGAATTAGTGGACCGCGTGAATGAGCTGTCGCGAGAATTTGCCGTGAAAAAAATTACGCTGTCTGAACTGCGGCGGAAGATTTTGGCAACTGCCAGTTCAACGCCAACTTTTCCATTGTGGCTACAAGTTGTTGGTGCCGCTGCCTTGAGTGCGACCTTAATGGTCTTATTCATGGATGACTATGACTGGGTTGATTTCCCGGCTGCTGCCGTTGTTGGCGCGATCGGCTATTTGGCTTACGTCTATTTCAAGCGCTTCACGAAGGTGCGCTTTCTGTCTGAACTGATCGCGGCGATGGTCATGGGCGTGATTACGGTGGGAATTACTCATCTTTTTCCAAAAATGATTACGGACAGCATTCTGGTTGGTGCCTTGATGACATTGGTGCCGGGACTTGCTCTGACCAACGCCTTGCGGGACCTCTTCATGGGCGACCTGCTTTCCGGCATCGTGCGCCTGTTTGAAGCGGCCTTAACCGCGGTCGCATTAGGCGGGGGCGTGGCAATTGTGATTAAGTTTTTAGGAGCATAAAGATGCCTTTTTGGTTAGAAATTATTATTAATATCGCTTTTTCATATATTGCTTCGGTCGGCTTCGCCTTGACGATCAACGTGCCGCACCGAGCGCTTAACTTGTCCGGCATTAGCGGCGTTGTGGGCTGGATGGTCTATTGGTTCTCTAATCGGGTCGGGATGGGCCGCATGCTGTCCAACTTGGCCGGGGCCTTTATCATTGGCATTTTGGGTCTGTTTTTTGCCCGGGTTAAAAAGTGCCCCGTCACCGTCTTCAACATTCCCGCATTGGTGCCTCTTGTGCCCGGTGTGCCGGCTTACCAAGCTGTCCGTTCACTTGTCGATGGTCAGACTTTCAAAGCGGAGACGGCCATTTTGCGCGTCGCTATCGTTACCTGTGCCATCGCGCTAGGGATTTTGCTGTCGACGATGATTACCGAAATGTTTTATCGAACAAAAAGATTTTACAAACAAAAGCAGAATAAGCTATAATACTTGTGACGAGTCGATAAAACAACGCGAGATGCGTATATTTTGAGATAGAGGACATCTGATTTGAATATCGAGGCACGGGAAGTGCTGATGTTGGGCAACTTCTGATGTGAACGGAACGTCCCACACATAGCGTTTTAGCTATGGGCCTTGAGTGAAAAAAGCGAACCCGAAAGGGTTCGCTTTTTTGTGTTATGCCACATATTTAAACATGGACGCTCAAGATAAACCAGAAAATTAATTCATTATTTTAAGATCATATAATAGCAATTGTATTTGCGCCAATTTTTATGTATTGTAATAAACAGAGAGAACGATAAATTTTAAAGCGAAGGAAAATTTGTTTTGAAAATCAATTTAAAAGACTTAACTGAAAAAATCGAAAATCAAGACTATATTCAAGATTTTGAAACCGTAAAATACGCCCAAGTAAGCAAATCCAAGAAAAAGCTGACAGAATATGCCACTAAGATGGTGAAAGAAGTTGCTGCCGCATTAAAGCATAATTCTTTGGTGCAAACGCAGCTGGCCATCGATGGTCAGCGGCCAGTTACTTTTGCTTTGGAAACTAACATCATCAACTTGCCTTACAGCAATTACAAGAAGATTTCCAGCTTCTTTGAAGAAGATCAAGAATATCCGCTCTATGTTTACTTCGAAACCCGTTCGGAATACATCAACGTTTCCGGCTTCAGAATCGACCAATTGGCTACAGAAGAGGAGATTAACGGGGATGCGGATGCCGTGATTGCAAAATTGGTTGATGCCATGACAGAAAAACTAAAGCAAGTACGCGAATACGAAAAGCCGGCTCCAGTTAAAAAGAGCACGGCTAAGACCACGACTAAGAAGAAAAAGAGCAGCAAATAGACGATACAAAAAGGGCTGATCATTTGGTCAGCCCTTTTTGTTTGGCAAAATTAACTAATCTTGCTTTTTATGCAAAATGAACAAAAAGCAAGGAGAAAGAACGAACAATACCTCCCCATCTATTGATGAGGGGATGCGTTCGGTCTTGCTCCTTCTTTTTTATTTCTTCAATTTAATGGTATAAATGTCGATACAGACAAATATATCAACAGTTGGGACGATAATCAATGGTTAAAGAATATCATACTTCTTCCAGCGTTTCTATCTTGATCTATCACTTGGTTTGGGTAACCAAATACCGCAATAAAGCCTTAGATCACGAAACCAGACGAATGCTGGATCGGAAGATCAGAGAAATACTTGAAGAAAACTCCTGCAAGGCGGAAGCCTTAACGGTCATGCCAAATCACGTTCATTTGGAAGTGGCCATGCCACCGTGGATGTCGGTTACAGTTTTAATCAAAAAGCTGAAAGGAACGACCGCTCGCTGGCTGTTCAAGCAAAATCCGGAGCTAAGAGAGCAGTTCTATCATCATCACCTATGGTCGCCATCCTATTTTGCACGCACCGTAGGCAACTGTTCGGAAGAAACAATCAAGCACTACGTAGAAACGCAATGGGAGCGTCCGTATAAGTAGCTAAGGCAAAGGAAGTGAAAGCAATGCGCCAGCAAAGCCAGCAGAAGGAAAATGAAGTCAAATTTGGCATTAACAGTGTCCGTGTTTATCCTACGGATGAGCAGAAGGTCTATTTTATCAATCTTTTTGGTGCTAACCGCTGGTTCTGGAATCAGATTAAAGACATGACGGATAAGCGCTATAAAAATAATCCCCAGCTTTCTTTTCCTTCCGTTTCTTCATTAAAGCGCCTCTTGCCCCGTCTAAAGCAGGAACAGGAATGGCTCAAAGAAATCGACTCGACTTCTTTGCAGGCTACGGCAGAATACTACTGCAATGCGCAGGAAGCCTTCTTTAAGCAGAAGCCTAAAGGCAGGAAACCGCCTAAATTCAAATCACGTCACTATTACATGCAAAGCGCTACGATTAAAAACGTGCATTACCGCTATAAGCTTAAGAAGGATAATACGTTGCACGAAGGCGATCAGATTCATGTAGTTGATCCGCACACTTTGCAGGTTGGCAAGAAGCTTTCGCTGCATACCAGCTCTTTGAAATGCTTAAAGGGCTGTACGATTAAGCGGATGATGATTAAGTATCGCCAAGACTTAGACCGTTTCTATTTAAGCTTTACCGTGGTTAAGCAGAAAAAAGACCTGCCTAAGTATGCGGAAAAGATAAAGAAAACCGGCAAGGCGGTCGGCATTGATGTGGGCTTAGGCAAGGAATGGCTGGTCACCAGCGATAAGCACTGTTGGAGCGTGCCCGATACTTTTGCTCTTGAGAGACAAAAGAACAAGGTACAGAGCCACTTTGACCGCAACCGCAGTGCGATTGAAAAACGAGTAGCACGTTTCAACCATGAGCATAAAGAAACCAAGATTGAAAAGTATGATTTTCAGAATTGGCAGAAGCTCCGCAAGACTAAGAGCAAGTATCAGCTAAAAATAGCCAATAAACGCTATGATTACCTGCAAAAAGTTACTACTTGGCTGGTTAAGCATTACGATGTCATTGCCATTGAGGATTTGAAAACCAAGAACCTCATGCGCAATCACAAGCTTGCTCACAACATAGCCAATGCAGGCTGGAGAATGTTCAGACAGATGCTTGAATACAAGTGTGAGTGGTACGGTAAAAAGCTGATTGTCGTAGCACCGCAGTATACCAGCCGTATCTGCTGTGAATGAGGTAAAAAGAATCCAGCGTTCAATCATATTAAAACAAGGGACTGGCTGGCAGTGCGCCAGTGGGAGTGTCCGTTTTGTCACGCACAGCATGACAGAGACGTTAACGCTTCAAGAAACATTCTCAAACGTGCCCTAGCATAAAAATAAAATACAGGTATGGACCGTACCTTGCTAAAATAGGCAGACCGCTACTTTCGTGCAGGCATTGAAAAACTGTTGTCGTGCAACCAAGTTGCCCACGTTTTTAGAAACGGAGAAAGCAAGTCATAGCTGTTCGCAGAATCTCTTGTGTAAAGAGACCACCCATCTATTGATGGGTGGAAGGTCATTGTATTTAGTTAAAGCGTTGCGGTCGGCGTAGTAGAAGAAGTCTTCAAAGTCGGCACTCTTGATCAAGCCTTGCTGCATGATGCTGCTGATGCTGTCCTCGTCTTCTGGATATGGCGTAGGGAAGCCCAGGATACATTGCGTTGAAAGAAGTAGCCCGGATTGCCAGCTTGGTTAATTCGGTCGTTCTGACCAGCTTGCCTTCGCCGAACAAATGCAGCGGAGCATAGAAGCCAGAGTGGTAAATCGCCATTTCCATGAAGGAAAGCGAAATCTTTAAATCTTGGTAAGAAGGAGTAATCAAAATATACTTCTCTTTCATTTCATGTTGCGGAAAACGTCGCTGATTTCATGTGCGACCAAGCCTGTCTTGACGACAAATTTTTTCATTTGGTCGGTTATTGAATAAAATGCTATTGCTACCATGGTTTTCCTTAATTATTCCTATATTTCATCACTATTTTGGTATAATCGTTAAGTACTTTCAAATATGTAACCCTATTCAAAAAAATTTTTTTACAATATAATAGTCTTAACTAGGAGGAACTATTAATGATTAGCTGGAACTTACTTGGAATCCTTATTTGGGTCATCATCATTTTATATTTGGTTTTCATTATTCAAAACATCAGGCAGCGCCGCATCAAGATGATTATTAAAGAGCATAAGCGCTTCAGCTGGCCGAACATCTTGCTGGACGCAGTTGAAATCATCATTTTCCTGGCCGCCGGTACCTGGATACTCAGTGAGTGCTTTTTTGATAATCCGAATTTGGAAGACAAGAGCCGGATCACCAGCACGGTGAAGTATGAACCGCTGATTATGAGTACGGGCGGAACCGGAAATTCCAGCTATGTTACGATTAATTCGGCTAAGAAAAAAGTTGGTTCGCAAACTTATACTTTTTACCGGTCAGGCACGAAGACGACGGTCTCAAGCGACTACGCCTCCGTCTCTTACGGCAAGCAGCCAGTCAGAGTTAGCTCGGAGCGAATTCCATATGTGAAGAAGGAATTGTCTGAGATGGACAAAAAGTATCAGCGTGCTTACGTTGCCATCTACACGGCCCGTTACAAGAAAAACTGGCAGAACGGAATTGGCCTCCATGCCGGCAGGATTGCTACGCAATATTATTTGGTCAGAATTCCGGATGCGAGTTTTATCAAGCAAAAATAAATTAGCACAAAAAAGCAAGGATTATTCCTCGCCTTTTTTGATTTGAACCAATAAATTTCCTTCAACAAAGCCTAGAATCAGGCTCGCTGTTAAGAAGTCCATCACGTTGCCGGATGAATATGCAGCCGCCAGCATGAAGACAATGGCAGCTAATAATGAAGAAATCAGGTAGCTGCGCACGCGCTTATCCGTCAGCCATTTGAAGGCGCCATAGAGCAGGATAACGACGTATGGTCCCACAAACAGCAGCATGCCGGCCCAACCTAGTGAATAAACTTGGGAGATGAAGTCCCGCTCTAGGTTGAAGATGTTGTTTTGCCGCATGTAGGAGATGCCGAAGACTTTGTCTAGCCGGTTGTTGTTGGTTTTAACAACCTGGTTGAGCATCATCTGTTCCAGGTGTCGGTTCTGCATCCGCAATTCGCCGTTTTCGCGCATAATGCCGAGCCAGAATTCCGGATCATATTGATAAGGATAGCTCTTGAAGACGAACTTTTTGTTTAGGGCATAGGCTTTGTAATTCTTTTTGATGAAACTACGCAGGAAGGCCTCGCGTTTGGCACCGGTTGGGTATTTTGCCAAGCCCGCCTTTAATTCGGCCTTTTCTTGAGTTAAATCATGGTCGGACTGCTGCGCTAATTGGATTTCATAATTGTAGCGCTGGATCGCTGGGCCAAAAGGCAGAATGACCAGGGAGACGATTTCGATCAGAATCGCGGTGATCAAAGCCTTGCCGCTGGACTTGATATTTTTAAAAGCATAGCGGTGAAGCAGATAAAGCAGAATTCCAATGCCGATTCCGCATAAAAGCCCGATGGCTGCGACCTTGGCCCCGAGTTCGATCATGGCCAAGGCTTGGACACTGGTCAAGCCCGCCGTTTTCCAATTGAAATTGCTGAAAAGGTAGTAGAGCATCAGCGGCAGAAGCATGAACAAGACTGCAGCAACCATGTTGGTGAAGTTGAAGAAACCCTTTGAGGCCATGTGGGAGTAGCCGATGTTGGGGTTGACGAACCATTCAAAAATGTTGGCGGAGATGAAGCCCGTCTCATATGACCGCAGCGAGATTACGAACAGGTTGCTGATCACGATCGTGCCGGAAAAAAGCCCGGACAGCCATTCAATGACCAGGCACAGGTCGTGCTTGTCGAATTCAACCTGCCGCGTGAAGTAAATGATCATTAGGGGCAAGATCATTCTGATTAAATAGAAGATTTCGCCGAACATGGAGTAGCCGTAGTCATTTGGGTTGACGCTGGTAAAAGTGCGCACGTGCCACAGATGCAGCACGGAATAGATAATCAGCAGCACCAGGTAGGCGATCAGCCATTTATCGCGGCCCAATTTTTGCCAGTTTTGCTTTTGACTGAAAAACATGCAGAAGATGGCGAAAACGGCCAGGATTCTGATGATCGTCGGCAAGGTGAAGGGCAGAAGGTCGGCCAGCTTGCCGTGGTAGAACCAGTACAGATCCAAAAACGGCTGGATCAGGATGAAGTAGAAGATAATTTTTTTCGTTTTTTCTTTCATTAATGAACTCCTCGTAAAAATACTAGGCTCATTTTAGGCAAAAAAAGAACAGGGATGCAAGACCCCTGCCACTGTTTTTGCTAATAATTATTTTTTGTCCTTTGAAGCAGGCTTCTTAGTATCCTTCTTGGCTACTTTTTCAACCTTGACTTCATTAATTAAAGCAGTTTTGCTGTTCTTAACAGCACGAGCAGCTTTTAAGTTCTTAAAGTTAACGACGATCTTATTGTTCAAATCGCTGACTGCAGTTTCATCAATGGGATCATAAGAAGTGATAGCTAAAAGAGCGGAATTTTCGTAAATCTTTTCAACCTTACCTTGGAAAGGCTTCTTAAGTTCTTCTTCGGACTTGCCAGTAACGATAGCTCCAATCTTCACATTGGCTTTTTTCATTTAAGAGACTTCCTTCCTATACATATTCTTACATAAGAATAATACTCTTCTTTTTTACAATAGTAGAATGTTATTATAAAAAGACAAAGTTTACAAGGAAAAGAAACAAATGAAGAAAATTATTTTAATTGCGGGTCCGTCCGGCGCGGGCAAGACCACGATTTCCAACTATCTGAAGCGAAAATTTGGCATTCCTCGCGTTGTCACCCATACCACCCGGCCCAAGCGTCCAGGCGAAGAAAATAAGGTGGATTATTACTTTGAAGATGATGCCAGCTTTGCCCAGTTGCACTTTTTTGAACATGTAAAATATGGCAAATATCAGTATGGCTCAAGCAAAGAAGCATTGCACAAAGCTTGGCAGAGCAATGATTTGGTGTCTTTAATCGTTGAAATAAATGGCGTCAAGTCTTATGTTACGCAGCTGAAAAATCATGTTTATTTCTTATATGTTACAACCTCGTCAAAAGATGAGTTGAAAGAGCGGCTCATTCGGCGCGGCGACAGCCTTGAGAGCGTTAAAGAGCGCTTGAGCGGCGAAGAGTTGAATGAATTGCCGGATGATTTAAAACCATATGCCCACATCTTAATAAACGATACTTGGGCCAAAACAGCAGAGCAGCTCGATGGCTTAATAGCAAGCTTTATGCATTCTTAGTTACAAAACATTACACAAAATAAAAGCATTTAAATTTTTTCTTAACGCGTTGGTATTTTTTTTGACATATTCATGTAACATTCACCATGTAATATATAAACCGTCGAGTAATTAAGATCTAAAAAGATCAAATTTATCAATTCGTTAAGGAGAAAATTAATTTTGAAACGTAGTTTAGTAAAGTTCGCAGCAGTTTTATCAGTATTTTTCGCGGGTACCTCATTCATCAATGTCCCATCAGTTAGCCACGCTCAAGAAGTTCAAGCCGCTACTGTTACCCAAGAGCGTAAGGCAGTTGTTTCTCTTGCTAAGAAGCAAGTCGGCAAAGCTTACGTTTACGGTGCAACCGGTCCTTACAGCTTTGACTGCTCAGGTTTGGCATTATACGTTTACAAGAATGCTGTTAATGTAACTTTACCAAGAACTACTTACGGTCAAGTAACCAAGGGTACTCGCGTATCTTTGAGCAACCTTGAACCAGGCGACTTGTTATTCTGGGGCTCAGCTTCAGCACCTTACCACGTAGGTATTTACATCGGTAACGGTCAATATATTCACGCAGCAGCTCCAGGTCAAGGCGTTATCAAGGCTACCTTGAGTCCATACTTCTACCCATCAGCTGCAAAGCGTGTTTTGAAATAATAATGTTAAAAAATTAATTATCTCATCATGTAAAAAAGAACCATGAAGCAATAGGCTTCAGGGCTCTTTTTTTACGCTCCGGTATCACTTTTGAAACATTTTTTACGTATTGAATAAACCACATACAGAGGATAAAAAGGGAGACTCAAGGTCAATGGATTTTGGCTAGCTAAGTACACTGTTAAAGCAAGCAGTGCTTCATCAACTAAGACTGCTACCGTAACTGCCAAGAAGAAGACTACTAAGAAGTTATCTCAAGTTACTGGCAATGCCGCAGCTGTTATTGCTTTGGCCAATTCTGAAGCAGGCAAGAGCTACGTTTGGGGCGCAACTGGTTCTAACAGCTTTGATTGTTCTGGTTTAACCCAATACGTTTATGAAAAAGCAGCAGGCATCAACATTACCCGTACTACCCATCAACCACTAGACGTATCCTTAATTAATCAACAGAAATATAAAGGAAAAGAGCTTGAGATAATTTCTCAAGTTCTTTTTTTGCATTTGAAATAAAAGGTCGAAGTAGCTACAATTGGTATTGTATCCATATATAAAATGGCAGTGATGTCATTTTTCGCTACCAAAGGGGACAAAAAATGAAGCATAGATTATTAAAGCTGGGAGCAGCAACAGCAATTTCTGTTACTGGTCTTGGGACATTTTCCTCATTGAAACCGGTCGCTGCTTCTACTTTCAAAACAGCGATTAAGCGGGTCAAGATCTCTTATTTACCGGGTAAAGGCGTTAAGATCTGGACCTCCTACAATTCAGGCTGCTTCTTAGGCTACCAAGCTAAGGACGGTACTGAATGGAATGTTGTTAAGACTGCCGTTGATAAGAAGGGCAATCTTTGGTATATGGTGGGCGATGACGAATGGATCCAGGCTCGTTACACAGTCGACGTGGATAGCACCACTACGACCAGCAAGAAGACGACGAAAAAGAGCAGAAATAAGGCCGCTTCTGTTAAGAAGGCAGCGGCGATTGTTTCTAAGACTGCAAAGAAGACTAGCAAAACGACTAAGACTACAAAAACTGCAAAAGCCAGCAGCCAGGTACCAACCAGCGCTGCTTCGACAATTGTCAGTTTGGCTAATCAAGAAGTTGGCAAGGCTTATGTTTGGGGCGGAGTTGGTCCTGACAGCTTTGACTGTTCCGGCCTTGTCCAATATGTTTATGCGAAAGCTGGCGTGAACTTGCCGAGAACGACTTATGATCAGGTCAAAGTGGGAACAACGGTTTCAATGAGCAATTTGCAGGCCGGCGACTTGATCTTCTGGGGTTCAACAACAGCTCCATACCACGTCGCTATTTATATTGGCAATAACCAATACGTTGATGCGGCTACGCCAGATCAAGGGGTAGTGCTGCAGACGCTTAGTTCATACTATTACCCATCGATTGCTAAGCGGGTATTGTAGAGATAAAAATAAATCCACAGGCATTAGCTTGTGGATTATTTTTTTGCGTTTATTTTTTCTTGCTTGCAGCTTTCTTCGTCTTTTTAGTCACCTTTTTGCTGGTTTTCTTCGTGGACTTCTTTGAAGTCGTCGTCAGCGTGCTCTTTTCTCTGAACAATCTGAAGCTGTAAGTGTAAATGCTGCCGATTTGTACTTTGTACTTATGCGTGTTGACGATCTTCATGGACGCACTCGGCTTGAAGGTAATTGTGGCGCTGTAGCCGGCACCATAGTAGTCGGTCCCATAGTTGCGGACGCTTGTAGCTTTGTACTTTTTGCCGGTGGTCAAATCAGTGATGTAGACTTTTGGCGTGCGGGAAATTCGCTCGTTGGCGAAATATGCACTCCATGGGGTGTCGCTTGTTAATAACTCGTACGGAAAGACGGTGCTGCTTGGATAAGTCACCGTGTTTTTCACAGGTGTGCGTATAGTTGGTGGTGTCCAGCTGATGGTAGGCAGTTTGGAAAGCTTTGATTTATTAAACTAAAAATTTCTTAAAGCGATTCTGATCCGCCGGAGCAATATTCGCCGTCACATACACACCATCGTCGCGATAATCTTCATCTTGCACCTGCGCATGCTCATGCAAATACGCAAGAAGCTTGCCATCTGCGAGCGGCAACTTTAAATTAAATTTATCGTAATTGCTGAAGACGCGCTTGACGATTAGATTTGCCAATAGTTTGATTGAGCGTTCATCAATTGCGGAATAAAGAATGTCATCGCCTTCGATTTGCGGATAATTGTGGTCCGTCTTATCAGCTTTGTTGTAGGCGGTGATGGTTGGAATATCTTTAACGCCTATTTCCCCTAAAACTTGTTGCGTTGTCCGCACCATTTGAATTATGTTCGGGTCGGATGCATCAACCACATTGACCAACAGGTCGGCGTCTTTAGCTTCTTGCAAGGTTGCCTTGAATGATTCGACTAAGTTATGCGGCAATTTCGAAATAAAGCCAACCGTGTCCGACAGAATAAAACTGAAATTATCCTTCATGTCGATCCGGCGCACGCTGGTGTCAAGCGTCGCAAAGAGCATATTCTTTACGAAAACCTGCTTGTTGGCACCTTCGTCGCTGAACGCCTTCAGCAGTCCGTTCATCGTGGTGGATTTGCCGGCGTTGGTGTAGCCGACTAAGGCTACTTTAGGGATGCGGCTCTGGTTGCGGCGCGCAGCTTTGATCTCTTCTTGACTAGCGACCGCCTTTAGTTCCTTCTTGATTGCGGAAATTTGTTGGCCGATTGTCCGGCGATTCATTTCAAGTTTTGATTCACCGGCACCACGGTTGGCGAAGCCACCGCCACGCTGCTGGTCCAAGTTGTTCTCTGAAGGGTGCAAGCGCGGCAATTCATATTGCAAGCGTGCAAGTTGCACCTGCAATTTAGCTTGCTTGGTGCGGGCACGGTTTGAGAAGATCTCAAGAATAAGTTCTGTTCGGTCGACCACACGCAGCTTTGTGAGCTTCTCCAGATTCCGGATCTGGACGGGCGTGAGCTCGTCGTTTAAGACCAGCACTTTGGCTTTCAAGCCGTGTGCCATTGCCTTAATCTCATTGATCTTGCCGAGACCGAAGTAAGTTCCGGCGACGATGTTCTCCGCGTTTTGTCTTGCTTGCCCCACGACTTCCATATTGTTGGCTTCCGTTAGGTTGGCCAATTCCGTCATGTAATACTCGAAGTTAGGGTCATTGAGGTTTACCCCAGCGATAAATGCTTTTGTCTTTTTGGGTTGATTATCAATCATTTAGTCACCCACCCTTTTTATCTAAATTGTAATTATATTCTATTACATAGGCTATATAATAAGAAGAAAAAGACTTCTTTTTTTATTAAAAATCCTGTGAAAGGGCTTCAATAGATGGTCAATTGACAGGGATTGTTATATAATTAAGAAAATTGAAAAACAAAGTTTTATAAAAGGGATAATAGAATAAATATGGCAGAAGAGAAAAAACGAGAAGATATCCAACAACAGCATAAGTATCATTACCACCATCACAGACATCACCACCGCAAGTTTTGGCGCGTGTTCTGGATCGTGATCGGCCTTGTGGTCGTTGTTGGACTTTTTGTTGCCGGAATGGCATACAAAAATGTTCGTGACGCGACTAACAACATGTATACGCCGGTCGATAAGAACACGGCAAGCAACAAGGGTAGAACTTTGGACAATCTGCTTGCCAAGAAGCAGCCAATTAATATTTTGCTCTTGGGTACCGATACCGGTGCGATGGGACGTAAGTGGAAAGGTCGGACCGATACCATTATGATGATGGCCATTAATCCTAAGACTGAATCAACCACGATTATGAGTATTCCGCGTGACTCCAACGCGATCTTCCCTGATTACCCACAATATGGCGTAACCAAGATCAACTCCGCTTACACGCTTGGCGGCGTTAGCGAAACTATCAAGACGCTAGACAAATACTACAGCGTGCCAATTGATGGCTATATCATGATTAACATGGGTGGCTTGGTGAAGGCCATTGATCAAATTGGCGGTATTGATGTTACTTCACCACTAACATTCAACAATATGGGCTATTCCTTCGTTAAGGGTAAGACTTACCATATGAATGGTAAGAAGGCATTAGCCTTTTGTCAGTTGCGTCATGGTGACCCTAACCAAGACTATGGTCGTCAGCAACGTGACCGGTTGGTAGTGATGGCCCTTCTTAAGAAGTCAATTTCCCCTTCAACTTTGCTTAATACGAAGTTCTTGAATTCAATTTCAAGTGAAATGCAAACTGACTTGACGATGAGCCAAATGTACAAGATCGGGAGGGATTACCGTAAGGCTACCGATAATTTGGTTCAAGATCACGCACAAGGTACAAGCAAGATGACTAATAATCCGAAATTTGGTCCAATGGAAATTGAGGTTATCAGTCGAGCCGAACGCCAACGCGTATCTAATAAGTTGAGAAAGGCGCTTGGCTTGCCAACCGTAACTGTTAAGAAGAACAGCGCAAGCTATGTAATGAGAAATAATTAAGGATTAGATGGATGGACAATCAAAACAAAAATACAGATTCACAAACAATTGATTTAACGCATTTGCTTCAAATTTGCCGCAAGCATATTTGGGCTTTGATTCTTTGGAGCGTTGGTTTGGCCTTCTTGGGCTGGGCCGTTTCTAGCTTTATTATTTCACCTAAGTATTCAGCTAGTGCTCAGCTGCTGGTTAACCAAAAAAATAAAACAGATCCCAATACCGCTTATGTGACCCAGCAGGCAAACATGCAATTAGTTACTACCTATAAGGATATTGCTACGAGTCCTGTTGTCTTGACTGATGCGTCAAAACGCTTGGCCAACCCAGTCAAGGTTGTTAAAAAAGCGCAACCAGCTAAATATAAAACTAAAGCAAATGGCACAAGAGTTTTAGTTAAGAAGGCCCAACCGGCTGTCATCGAAAGATCAGGCAAGTCTTACAGCATTTCAGCTGGTGAATTGGCCGGCAGTATTTCTGTAACAACCCAACAACAATCACAGGTCTTTGCTATTAATGCAACCGCTAATACGCCTGAAAAGGCAAAGGTAGAAGCTAACGCGGTAGCTGAGGCTTTCAAGGCACAAATTCCTAAGATTATGAACGTCAATAATGTTACGATTGTTGCCCCAGCTACTAATGGTGAACAAACTTCACCTAACGTTAAACTCTTTACCTTAGCTGGCTTTGTTATTGGATTAATTTTGAGTTTTGCCATTGTCTTGATCAAGGAAATGTCTAATACCACTGTTCGGGATGATGACTACTTAACTGAGACATTAGGCTTAACTAACTTAGGTCAAATTGCCCACTTCCACGTTGCTTCATCATTCAAGATTAACAGCGGCAGAAAGAGCAATAAGAGACGTCGGGTTTAATGAAAGGAAACGCAAATGGCTTTATTTAGAAAAAAACGTGGTACTAATGAGACCATGAAAAAAGGTGCTCAATTGATCACTGTCGCGGATCCTAAGAGTCCGGTGTCAGAACAATTTAGAATCGTTAGAACTAACATCAACTTCATGGCGGTTGACCATGATATTAAAACAATGGCTTTTACTTCAGCCAACATCAGCGAAGGTAAGTCAACGGTAACTGCTAATGTTGCTGTTACTTATGCTCAAGCTGGACGCAAAACCTTGTTAATCGATGGAGACCTTCGTCGGCCAACTTTGCACTCAACTTTTAATATGAGCAATCAACGTGGTTTGACTTCAGTTTTGACTTCTGATGCCAAAGAAATTGATCTGGATGATGTGATTCAAGACAGCGGCGTTGATAACCTGTCAATTCTTACTTCAGGTCCGATTCCACCTAACCCAGCTGAATTAATTGGGTCCAAGCGGATGCAAACCTTCATTGAATTGGTCCGTGATCACTATGATGTTGTCATCATTGACTTGTCTCCGGTATTGGCAGTTTCCGATACACAAGAACTTGCTAGTCACCTTGATGGCGTTGTCTTGGTTGTTCGCCAAGGTGTCACTAAAAAAGCAGCTATTAAACGTTCTGTTGAAATGCTTAAGTTTGCCAAGGTACGTATTTTAGGCTATGTGATGAATGATATTTCTTCGTCCAACGCTGGTTATGGCTATGGTTACGGCTACGGCTATGGCTATGGTTACGGTGAAGAAAAAAAGAAGAGTTTCTGGGATAGATTCAGATCATAATGACTTTAGTTGATATTCACTGTCATATCTTGCCAGGAATTGATGATGGTTCCAAAGATTGGAAGACCTCATTGAAGTTGGCAAGGGATGCAGTTAAAGATGGCGTCACCCACGCGGTATGTACGCCACATACCTTAAATGGTAGATATTTAAATCACAAAGAAGATGTCATTAAGTTAACTGACGAATATCAGCAGCGACTTAAGGAAGCGAGAATTCCGTTAACCGTCTTTCCGGGACAAGAAGTTAGAATTTCTGGTGATTTGCCCCAAGCTCTAGAAGATGATGATATCCTCTTCTTAGATGAAGATGGCAGATACATGTTATTGGAATTTCCAAGTGATGATGTTCCGGCTTATTCGCAAGATATGATCTTCAAGGTGATGCAAAGAGGGATTACGCCGATTATTGTTCACCCGGAAAGAAATAATCGGATCTTGAAGAGACCGACGATCTTGCAGAATTTAATTAAGCAGGGATGCTTAGTTCAGATCACTGCAAGTTCTTATGTTGGAACCTTTGGTAAAGATATAGAAGAAATGAGTCGAAAATTCATTGAAGCAGGACAATGTGCTTGTTTTGCTTCGGATGCACATGATTTGCCAAAGAGACAATATGAATATAGCGAAGCACTGGAAAAATTGAGCAACGAATTTGGGAGTGAAAAAGCTCAAGAATTTCGTGATAACGCGCAAGCGATTGTCAATGGCGATGACGTGCAGCTCGACTGGCGACCATTGAAGAAAAAGAGAAAGTTTTGGTTGTTTTAAACTGATATAGATTTGAGTAGAAGCATTATTCTTATGATGGAGAGTAGAATGAATGAAACAGAAGAAAATGCAAAAGAAATTGCTAACCATCATGTTTATCATTTTTTCAAGAGAGTGACAGATATAGTGATAAGTGCAATTGCTTTGATAGTGCTATCTCCGTTAATCTTAATTTTAGCAATTATCGTTTTTGCACAAGATGGGCATAGTCCGTTTTATCGACAAGTTAGAATTGGGCTGCATGGTAAACCATTCAGAATGTATAAATTTCGCTCAATGATCTACAATGCAGATAAAATTTTAGAAAAAGATCCTAAATTATACAAAAAATACGTTGATAATGGATTTAAACTTCCAGAAGGTGAAGATCCTAGAATTACTAAGATTGGGGCCTTCTTAAGAAAAACTTCTTTGGATGAAATTCCACAGTTTTTGAATATTTTAATTGGTGAAATGAGCTTGGTAGGACCACGACCAATAGTAAAAAAAGAATTGGTGGAATATGGTGATCGGTTAGAAGAATTCTTATCAGTAAAACCAGGTGCTCTAGGTTTATGGCAAGCTACTGGTAGATCAAATATTGGTTATCCTGAGCGTTGTGATGTTGAGTTGCAATATGTTGAAAATGCTTCGTATTGGTACGATATAAAAATTTTCTGTGCTTGTTGTATAAGTATTTTAAAGAAAGATGGAGCTTTTTAAAATAAGAAAGGTTGCGTGTTTAAAATTAAAACTGTAATTATGGTTGCTGCTCATAAGAAGTTTCCTATGCCACACGCAGAGGGATATTTACCAGTTTTAGTAGGTGCGGCTAAAAATTATAAGCCCGGCATTAAATATCAAAGAGACGACGAAGGGAAAAATATTTCTTCTAAAAATCCAAACTATAATGAATTGACGGCAGTTTATTGGGCTTGGAAAAATTTGAGGGATGTAGACGCAATTGGTCTTGTTCACTATCGTCGGCTCTTTTTTGATACTAAGCCTTATTCATTAAACAATGTTTTAAGTAAACCAAAAATAGAAAAACTACTTTCAAAGTATGATGTTATTCTTCCTAAAAAGAGAAACTATTATATTGAAACTAATTATTCGCATTATGTCCATGCTCATCATAAAGAGCCATTAGATAAAACTAGAGAGATAATTGCGCAATATTATAGAAGATATCTTTCAAATTATGACAAAGTAATGCATAGAACGAAAGCACACATGTTTAACATGTTTATTATGAATAAGGAAGCTTTTGATTCATATTGTCAGTTTGTTTTTAGTGTATTGAAAAGATTAGAAGATAAAATAGATATCTCTGATTATTCAGTTCAAGAGGCAAGAGTATTCGGTTATATATCTGAACTTTTAATGGATGTATGGCTTGAAACAAACAATTTTAAAGCCACTGAAGTTAAGTGGGAACAGCTTGGTGGAAAGAAAAATTTTCAAAAAGCTGTTTCACTTATTGAAAGAAAAATAGGGATTAAAACGAAAACACATTTCTAGACGAAAAGAGAATTTGGAATGAATAATAAAGTAGCAGTTGTGGTTGTAACTTATAATAGAAAGAAACTATTGCGAAAAAATATAAAGGCCTTACTTGCACAAACTTACAAGAATATTTTGGATATTTTAGTTATTGATAATGCAAGTACAGATTCTACTAAAGAATCAATACAACAATATATAAATAATAAAGATATCATATATATCAATACAGGCAGAAACTTAGGAGGTGCTGGAGGCTTTAATTTTGGAATGCGTAAAGCAGCAGAACTTGATTATAAATATATGTGGATAATGGACGATGACACTATTCCTACTCCAACAGCTCTTGAAGCTTTAATTAAAGAAGATAAAAAATTAAATGGTAATTACGGTTTCCTTTCCAGCAAAGTGTTGTGGAAAGATAATAGTATTTGCAAAATGAATATACAGAAAAAATCTAAATGGAGGAGATTGCATAATTTTGAAAACATTCAAAATATTCAATATGCCTCTTTTGTATCATTTTTTATTCCAACAAAGGTAGTAAAGAAAGTCGGATTACCTTACAAAGAATTTTTCATTTGGTCTGATGATTGGGAATATTCTAGAAGAATTTCTAAACAATACCAATGTAAGTATGTACCAACTAGCGTTGTAAATCATTTTAGTAGTTCAAATGTCGGTGCAGATATAGTGGATGCTCCGGTTGAACGTATAAATAGATTTAGTTACTTATTTAGAAATGATGTAGTTTTGTATCGATTAGATGGATTAGAAGGAAAGGTTTATTTGGATCTTAGAACTGCTAAGTATATTCTTAAAATTCTATTTAAAGCCAAAAATAAAAAACAAAAATTTGATGTTATGTTTACGGCTTTAAAAAAGGAAAAAGTTTTTATCCGAATATTGAATATGTAGGAAAGTAGAATGCACAAATCTAGTGTTGTATGTAACATTTCAAAAGTAATTGATATATTATTGGCCTTATTTTTGATTTTAAATTGTCAATCATTGTATCAAAACAGTGCTACCAGTAATTATCATATATATGAAATAACATTGATATTAATTTTAATATCAATGTTATTTCATGGAATACAAAATCCTTTGATTTCTAAAGAAAAAGCAAATCATACTGCAATGTATAGTTTGATTTATTTTTTTATTGCGGTTTTTATTTTAATCGTTGATGTGTCTACCTCTGATTGGCTAAGTTATTCAGCTAGATTCTTAATCGCACCAATTATTTTATTTTATTTTTTACCAATGAATAATTTAAAAAATAAAGTGCGATTAATGCGGTATTTTGTTTTTTGGACAGTTTTGATTACATTAGTATCTTTGTTTTTCTTTATTTTAGGTACAAATTTAAATTTAATATCTCCTACAGGAACTTTTCGGTATGACTGGGGAAACATACTTAATGCTCAATCGTATTACAATTTATATTTTGGAGGGGTACAGTATGCTGATGGTGGCATATTAAATGTGGGTTTATATAGAAATACTGCCATTTTTGTAGAAGGACCTATGTATGCAGCCGTTTTAGATTTAGCTTTGTTCTTTTTATATATTTTGAAAAATGATTTTAAGTTTTTTAAAACAGCTTTTTCCATTTTGATGATAGGGATAATAACCAGTAATTCTACTACGGCTATTATAATAGGAATAATATTAACTTTCTTTATGTTTAGAGATACAAGTTTCGCTAAAAAATCAAAAAATATTATAATTCTCCCCATAATGATTATTATTGTATTTTTGTTAATTGAGATTATTTCTACAAAAGCGGGTAGTTTTAGTTCAACTTCATCTTTTGGAATAAGATATGATGACTATATAGCCGGATTACAAGCTTGGATCAGGAGTCCAATTTTGGGATGGGGGTATAACAATCTTTCAGTTATTAATTCCTTTAGAGAAAATGCAGCTAATGCAGGATTTTCAAATTCAATATTTGCAATATTAAATAGTGGCGGTTTACTTTTCGGTTCATTATACTTATTTCCTATCTTTCATGCTTTATGGCGAAAAAAAAGAAATCACATGCAAGTAGAATTTAGTTTAATTTATTTTTTATTGCTTATATTAGTTCTGTTTTACACTAGCTATATAAATTTCTTTATTTGGGCATTGCTTTTGGATGATTATTTTTGGGATGCATGCAAGAAGAAAGAGATAATAAATGACTAAAATATTAATAGCCTTCGGAGAGCCAATTTCATATGGCGGACAAGAATCGTTTGTATTTAAAACATTACAAAATATGAATCAAAAAGGACTATGTTTTGATTTCTTAACGCCATACTTTATAAATAATTCTTATTATAAAAATTTCATTGATTCGTTAAATTCAAAATTATATGTATTTAATTTACCATTTAAAATTGGAAAAAATAGATTTAATGTAATTAAAAAGTATAACAAGTTGTTAAAGGAAAATAAGTATGATGTAGTTCACATAAATAGTGGAAGTATATCTATTTTAGCCATTTTTGCTCTGCTTGCTAAAGTAAACCATGTAAACAAAGTTATAGTTCATTCACATATGTCAGGTGGAAAAAAGAATATAAAACATGAAATTATTAAAAAAATATATTCTTTTATTTTTAGTAATTATGCAGATGTTTTGCTAGCGCCTTCTTATGAAGCTGCTGAATGGCAATTTTCTAACAATATTTTTTCTAAAAAAGGAAAAATTATAAAAAATGGTATTAAAACAAGTAAGTATATTTTTAATGACAAAATAAGAGAAAAATATCGAAAAAAATTGAAATATTCCTCTGATGATATGGTATTGGGAACAGTTGGCAGATTAGCACCAGAAAAAAATCAAGCATTTTTGATTAAATTAATGAAGTATTTGGTTAATAAAAATAAGAAATATAAATTATTACTCATTGGGGATGGTTCCGAAAGGAAGAATTTGATCGACTTAGTTGAAAAATATTCATTATTAGACAATGTTAAATTTATAGGAAATGTGATGAATGTTGAAGACTATTTACAAGCAATGGATATTTTTATGTTTCCTTCCAAATATGAGGGATTAGGGATAGCAAGTATTGAAGCGCAGGCTGCTGGGCTACCAGTCCTAGCATCTTCTACTGTTCCTAGAGATATTAAGTTAACAAATGAAGTTTATTTTCTTGACCTAGGTGCACCATTAAAAAAATGGAAAGATAGAATTCAAAAAGAAGAATGTAAAGAAATAGATAGGAAAGAGCAGAATACTTGTATAACGCAAAGAGGTTACGATATTAAAGAAACTGCTATATATTTACGAGATATTTATTTGAAGGGATAAAATGAAACCAGATATTAGTGTAATAGTTCCAATGTATAAAGTAGAAAAATATGTCACTAATTGTTTGAGCAAATTACAGAAACAAACTTTTAAAAACTTTGAAGTTCTAGCAATAAATGATGGTTCACCAGATAATTCTGTCGAAATAGCAAAGGAGTTTGAAAAAAAAGATAAAAGAATTAGAGTGATTAGTAAACCCAATGGCGGTTATGGCTCAGTTCTAGAATATGCAATAAAATTAATTGATTCTGATTATTTTATAATTTGTGATCCTGATGATTGGCTTCGGGAAGACTGCCTAGAGGTTTTGCATAAATTAGCACAGAAAAATAATTTGGACGTTACAGTTGCTGATAGATATGATGTTTATTCAGACAATTCTGAAGCCATAAGTAGAAATGTTAAACCATCATCATTAAAACAAATTAAACCGGAACAAGTTTATACAACTAGAAAAGAAATTCAAGAATTTTCCTTTTTTGAAGTTTCTCCACATGCCAAATTATATAAAACAAGTTTATTAAAAGAAGTAAATTTTCCTCAACACGTTAGTTACACTGATTTTTTACTTTATATTTTAGCTTTATCAAAAACTAAAAGAATTATGTACTATGATAAACCATTAGCATATTATCTGCGTGATCGTCCTGGTAATACTGCTACTGATGTTAGAAAATCGATTATTAATGATTATTTGGTTGTATGGTTATCTACACTTAATCAAATTAAAGATACTCACAATAATATTTTGATGTATAGGCTTTATGTTCAATTAAGACTTATTTTATCTGAGTATGGAAGAGTAAATGAAATAAAATTTAAAGACAAATATTGGCTAGAATTACTAAAAGCCATTAGGACTATTCAAATTGAAAAAAATAATATGTCAATACCTGATTTTGAAAACACATTTTTAAAGCAAATTTTTTTCAAAGGAATGATGAATCCCTTACTTTATAAGTCATTTTCAAAATTATATGTAAAAGCAAAGTGATATTGGGTTAAAGGAAATTTAGATAAGGAAGTCTGTTTATGAATTATTTAATAGTAGGTGCAGGCCTTTTTGGTGCAGTATTTGCCCATGAAGCTGCAAAACGAGGCAATAAAGTTACAGTTATTGAAAAAAGAAAACATATTGCTGGTAATATCTATACTAAAGAAGTAGATGGTATTCAAGTTCATGAATATGGTGCTCATATTTTCCATACCTCTAATAAGAAAGTGTGGGATTATGTTCATCAATTTGCTGACTTCAATCGTTATACCAACAGCCCTGTAGCTAATTACAAAGGACATATGTATAACTTGCCGTTCAATATGAATACTTTTAGCGAAATGTGGGGAGTTAGAACTCCTCAGGAAGCTATGGATAAGATCAATGAACAACGTCAAGAGATGGCTGGCAAAGAGCCGAAAAACTTGGAAGAACAGGCCATTTCTCTGATTGGTAGAGATATCTATGAGAAGTTGATCAAAGGCTATACTGAGAAGCAATGGGGTCGACCATGTACCGAACTTCCTACTTTCATTATTAAACGTCTTCCAGTTCGATTAATTTATGATAATAACTATTTCAATGATAACTATCAAGGGATTCCAATTGGCGGTTACACTAAGATGGTAGAGAAGATGTTGGATGATCCTAACATTACTGTTAAGTTAAATACTGATTTCTTTGATAAAAAGGATGAACACCTTAAGAACTATGATAAGGTAGTTTACACAGGCATGATTGATCGTTTCTTTGACTATCAATTGGGCGAACTAGAATATCGTTCACTTCGTTTTGAAACTGAAGAAAAGGATGTTGGCAATTACCAAGGCAACGCTGTAATCAACTACACTGAAGCTGAAATTCCTTACACTCGCATCATTGAACATAAGCATTTCGAGTTTGGTAAAGGTGATCCAAATAAGACAATCATTACGCGTGAATACCCGGCTGATTGGCATCGTGGGGATGAACCTTATTACCCAGTAAATAATAAGCGTAATAATGACTTGTATGCTAAATATGCTGAATTAGCTAAGGATCAAGATAAAGTTATCTTTGGTGGACGTCTTGGTCAATACAAGTACTACAATATGGATCAAGTTATTGAAGCTGCATTAAAGGCAGTAGATGAAAAAAGATGATATGGTGAAAATATCTATTATTGTACCAATATATAATGTGGGAAAATATTTATCTGCATTTTTTAAATCAGTTGAATCACAAAATTTTAAAGATTATGAATTGATTTTAATAAATGACGGGTCAACGGATAATTCTTATTCATATTGTTTAGATTATAAAAATAAACATCAAAATGTAATATTGATAAATAAAAAAAATTCTGGTGTAAGTAGTGCGAGAAATATAGGATTAGAACGGGCACGGGGAAAATATATATATTTTTGTGATCCAGATGATATTCTTAATTCTAATTTATTGGAAGAAAATTATGAAATAGCCGAAAAATATAAAGCTAATGTGGTTATTTTTGGTTATGATAGTTATGATATGCACCGTAATATGATAAATATTAATGTACCTAAAAAGGAATTTTTAGAATCAAATCATCAATTTCAAAAAAAATTTCCACAATTATGTGAGAATGGATTTATAAGTTATGTTTGGAATAAGTTTTATTTAAAAGATTCATTATCTAATTTAAAGTTTGAAAATGTTGATATAGGTGAAGATCTTAGATTCAACTTAAATTATAGTAAAAAGTTATCTAAAGTATATTGCAATCCTAAAAGTTATTATCACTATTTGATTGATAGACCTAATTCTGCTATGCATGCTTCATGGAGAAAAAATATAAATTATCAAATTGAGGAAGATAAAATAATAGTGGATATAATTAATAATGTATGGCAAAAGAAAGAAGATTTAAATTTTATTTCTTTTAAAAATTGGCTAGGATATAGAACGGCTCAATATATTTTGAGTAGTTCGTTGTCTATAGTTGAAAAAAAGAAATTGATAGATAAAGTGTTTTCTCTTAAAGATATAAATATTTTGAATTATACACCGAATAGCATAAAGGAAGAATACAATTTAAAAGTAATAAAATATAGAAAATATACTTGCCTATTAATAATCGATAGATTAGTACGGTCATTAAAAAATAAAGTTAAGTAGAATTTTTTAATAAATAATGAAAAAAAAATCGTTAGGATTAAATGCCTTTTTAAATAGTATAAGAAGTATATTAAATCTTATATTCCCGTTAATAACATTTCCATACGTATCTAGAGTTTTATCCGTAAATGGAATGGGAATTTATAATTTCTCTAATATATATGTAAATTACTTTCTTCTTATTGCTGGCTTAGGTGTGGCAACTTATGCAGTTCGTGAAGGCGCGAAATATAGAGATAATAAAAAGAAAATAAGTGAGTTTGCGAGTCAAGTTTTTACTATTAATATTTACTCAACAGTTGTTGCTTATGTTTTGTTATTAGGAAGTTTATTAGTATTTAAAAATCTTAATAATTATATATCTTGTACTCTAATATTTGGATTGCAAATAATCTTTACAACCATAGGAACAGAATGGATATACACTATTTATGAAGATTATAGCTACATCACTATAAGAAGTATTGTCTTCAAAATATTTTCAATAATTTTACTTTTTATTCTAGTTAGAAAACCTGAAGATTATCTTTGGTATGCAGCTATAACTGTATTTGCTAGTGTTGGATCTAATATTTTAAATTATATTCATGCTAAGAGTTTTTGTGATATTAGATTAGTAAAAGATGTAAATTGGCAATATCATTTAAAACCAATATTGATAATTTTTGCTTCTTCAGTAGCTGTTACATTGTATGTATCATCTGATACTACAATTTTGGGACTATTGAAAAATGATTATGCTGTTGGTATTTATGGTGTTTCTGTAAAAATTTATCAAATGGCAGAGGGAGTATTATCAGCATTATTAACAGTTGCTATTCCACGATTGGCGATGTTGTTAGGACAAAGAAGACTTAAAGAATATAATCAAGTTCTTTCTGGTGTGATTGAAACACTGAATATATTGGTTTTACCAGCATCGATTGGCTTAATAATGCTTAGCGAAGATGTGGTTTTAATTATTGCTGGTCATAAATACCTACCTTCTGTAAATTCACTTAGAATTATTACTTGGGCAATAATTTTCTCGATTTTTGCTTGGATTTTCTCAGACTGTGTATTGATTCCTGCTAAACGTGAATCTAAAGTATTAAGAAACACTATTATAACAGGAATAACTAATGTTGCATTGAATTTTATTTTGATTCCGTTTATGTCATATGATGGTACTTCACTTAGTACTGTTATTGCTGAATTTATGGTTATGGTTATGAATGGCTGGGCTTGTTGGGATATCATTAAACCGGTTATTCTTTCTAAGAATAATTTTAAGAATATAATTTCATCTATTATAGGTTGCATCGGTATTGTTGCAGTTTGTTTATTGTGTGCATGGAGCTGGGAAGCTTTAGTTTTGAGAATGGTCTTTTCAGTAATTTTTTCAGTTATTGTGTATGGAGCAATTCTTGTACTGTTGCGTAATGAAATTGCTATGAATATGTTGAAGCGAGTAAGGATGATTGTTAAGAGTAAATTTTAATAGAGGAGTAGAATGAGAAGAAGAGATTCAAAATTTGAGCTATTAAGAATAATTTCGATGGTTATGATTATTAGCTCGCATTTTTCTTTATATGGAAATTGGAAACTGTCAAATAGTTTGTGTAAATAAATCTTTCTCGTAAATAGATTTTTTAATTTATCTTTTATTCAAAATAGGATTCCAATGTATCCTGCACTTGGCCAAAGCCCTTATGGATTCGGTCGAAGTAGCGATCATTGTAGCTCATTGCCTGAATGCCAATGAAAGTATCAAGCGACTGCTCGCTTGGAAACTCTGCTTTGGGCTTTGCCTTGCGTTTAACGACATTGTTAAAGGATTCAATCATGTTGGTGGAATAGATTGAGGGTCTGATCTGTTTGGGATAGTTGTAAAAGACCAATAGATCAGGCTCAATGTCTTTTAGATTTCTAATGACATGATTGTATGCCTTGTTCCATTTGTCATAGAATGCATGAAGAGTTTGTACGGCGGCTGTCTTGTTAGGCTGCTTATGAATCTGCTTGAAATCGTTCATGATTGTCTCATGATCGTCAACACGCACTTTATTGCAAATATTGCGCATGACATGAACCAGGCAGCGCTGAAAATGTGCTTTGGGATAAGTCTTTGCCAGAGCTGTTACACCGTCGGACAAGAAAAGCTCGACTTGCTTCAACCCCCGCGATCTCATGTTTTGAAGCATTTCAGTCCAAACTTCGACGTTTTCGCTGGGTGCTATGCAGTAGTCGATTACTTCTTTATGGCCATTGGGCCTGATGCCGATGGCAATATAGACGGCTTCACGCTCAAACGTTTCTCGGCACAGCGGAAGATACGTTGCGTCAAGATAAACGCAAAAGAACCTGTCGCTAAGCTTGCGTTTGTGATAGGCTTCAACCTTTGGAATCATTTGCTTGGAAATATTTGATACCTGAGCCGGACTGTAATGGCTGCCATACATTTTTTCAATCAAGTCAGCTATCTCTCTGGTAGTTACGCCTTTAGAGTAAAGCTTGATGATCATGTTTTCCAACACATCTGCATGCTGCTTGTAGTCAGGCAGAGTGTGCTGATGAAGTTCGCCGTTTCTGTCTCTGGGAACCTGAATTTCGATCTGGCCAAACCGTGTATCAACCTTGCGATAATAGATGCCGTTTCTGGAGTTGCCAGAGTTCCATCCGCTTTTTGCATAAGGATCATAGCCTAAAAAGGCAGTTAATTCAGCTTCAAGCAATTGATTAACTGCAGTTTGAATTTCCTTGCGCAAAAAATCATTAACTTTGTCTTGATTATTGGAGTGCTTGAGCCATATTTTTGGTAAAATCATTCATGAAGGAGTTCTTCTTTCTGTATGTTGTTTTTTTGTTCAATCCAATCATACGAGAAAGGAACTCCTTTTTCTAATGTTTTCAGAAATTAATTTAAGGAATCATTCATCCTTACACAAACTATTTGACAGTTTCGTTTTATTTATTAATTTACTTGAAGTAAATAAAACTTTTGATGCGCTACCTACAAGTTACAAGTTGTCAGATGTTAGTTTTACTTTATTAGCAGCTACTTTTAAGAAAGAAACTGGTGATGACTTTGATCTTTCACGTGATTTAATATCTATGGGTTTTATTACAGAAAAAAATATTGTAACAAATGCTGGTTTACTATTGTGTGATCAGGGATATTTACCACAGTCTAAAATAGTATGTACTAGATGGAAAGGAATAGAAAAAGGGAGTATTGAAGGCGATGCTTTAGATGATGAAGAATTTGAAGATGCTAGCTTAATTACTTTATTATCTAATGCAGAAGCCTTTATTAGAACTAATTCAAAAAATCCTTGGACTATTCGTGGAATGCGTCGAGAAGAAAATAGTGATTATCCATTTAAAGCTGTTCGTGAAGTTTTAGTTAACGCTTTAATCCACCGTGATTATCAAATACAAGGTTCAGAAGTTCATATCGATATGTTTGATGATCGAATGGAAATAGTTTCTCCAGGTGGCATGATGAATGGAAGTCGAATTCAAGATCTTAATTTGCAACATGTCCCTTCTATGAGACGAAATGAAATTATTTCAGATATTTTTGGACGTTTACATTATATGGACCGCAGAGGCAGTGGAATTCAAAGAATTCTAAATTCTTATAAAGGACTTATTGAACAACCAGATTTTTATTCAGATAGTACTGTGTTTTTAGTTACTTTACCTAATCGTAGTGTAGCTACTTTAGTAGAAAATAAAGAGTTGAATGAACAAAATAGTACACTTCAGAGCAAAGATAGTACACTTCAGAGCAAAGATAGTACACTTCAAGTTCAAAATAGTACACTTCAAGTTCAAAATAGTACACTTCAATATAATAAAATACGACTCTCTAATGAAATAGATTATCATTTAATTTTAGAAGCGTGGGATAACAAAGGGATAAACAAAATTTTTCAAGAAAAAACAATTTCTAAAATAATGGATTTTTATAAAAAATATGGAACGCAATATTCATTTAATCGTGAGGCAGTTGCTAATTCATTTAATATAAAGTCTTCGTATGCTTCTAGAATAATAAGAAAATGTTGTCAAATTAATATAATGCGAAAAGAAAAAAGAGGAGTTTATTTTTTTGTAATTTAAAAATAATAGTGCTAAGTAGATAATATTTGATGAAGTATTACACTACTTTTAGTCTGTAGTTTTAGATGATTGTTAGATCAATAAGGCTTAGAATTAGTAAGGAACGTTCTAAAAAAAGAAGGCAGAAAGTTATGACTAAAATTAAAGAAGATTATATGATTGGTCTTGATATAGGTACAGATTCATGTGGGTGGGTAGCTACCGACTTTCAAAATAATATTTTGAAAATGCATGGGAAACGTGCAATTGGTTCGCATTTATTTGAAGAAGGCATACCAGCAGCTGACCGGCGTGGTTTTCGTACAACCAGACGCCGGATTAAGAGAAGAAAATGGCGGCTGAGATTACTAGAAGAAATTTTTGATTCTGAAATGGCAAAAATAGATCCATACTTTTTTGCCCGATTAAAAGAATCAGGACTTTCGCCAAAGGATAGCCGAAAGAAAACATCTTCGATCGTTTTTCCTAGTGCAAAGGAAGACAAAGAATTTTATGATAAGTATCCAACCATTTATCATTTGCGTAATGCTTTAATGACGAAAGACCGCAAATTTGATTTACGAGAAATTTTCATTGCAATTCATCATATAGTGAAATATCGAGGAAACTTTCTACAAGATACGCCTGTGAAGGACTTTAATGCTTCCAAAATTGATGTGCAGACAACTTTAGAAAATCTAAATGAAGCATATTCGAAACTCACGGAAGAATACAGCATTGAATTTGCGACTGAGAATGCTCATCAAATTGAAGATATTCTTAGAGACAAGACAATTTTTAAATTGGACAAGTCCAAACAGATTAGTAAGTTATTGTTTGTTCCTTCGGAAAATAAAGATGAAAGTGAATTACGCAAGGATGTTGCCAAGCAAATAGCAAATGTAATTTTAGGATATAAAGCCAAGCTAGAAACCATTTTGATGACAGAAGTCGACAAAGATGAGAAGTCAAATTGGGAGTTTAAATTAAACGATGCTGATGCTGATGAAAAATTAGAGCAGATAATTGCCACCCTAGATGAAAATAAGCAAACTATCTTAGCTGAAGTTCGTAAATTGTTTAGTGCAATTACTCTTAGCGGTATTGTAGATGAAGGCAAGACTTTGTCTGAGTCAATGATACGCAAATATGAGGATCATCGAAACGATCTTAAATTGCTAAAGAAAGTAATTGATAATCACGCGGATAAGGAAAAGGCTAAGAAATTGGCTTTGGCCTATGATCTTTACGTTAATAATCGACATGGACATTTGCTAGAAGCTAAGAAAGGTTTGAAAAAGAATGGAGTCTTATCAAAGCAAGATTTCTACGCTGAAATCAAGAAAAACCTTGACGCCTCAGCTGCAGTCAAAAAGATTCTCGATGAAATAGCTTTAGATTCATTTATGCCAAAACAAAGAACTGATGAAAATGGGGTAATTCCGTTTCAGCTTCATCAAATCGAATTGGATAAAATCATTGCCAACCAAAGCAAATATTATCCATTTTTAGGAGAAGAAAATCCAATTGAGGCCCATCGCTCGCAAGCACCATATAAATTGGATGAATTGGTTCGGTTCAGAGTGCCTTATTATGTTGGTCCAATGATTCAGCCGAATGAAAAAGCTAAGGATAAGCAAACACAACAAAACCAAAACTTTGCTTGGATGGTTCGAAAAGGATCTGGGCGAATCACGCCTTGGAACTTTGATCAAAAAGTTGATCGAATGGAATCAGCTAACCGCTTTATTAAACGAATGACTACTAAGGATACTTATTTGTTAGGCGAAGACGTTCTGCCAGCAAATTCTTTGCTGTACCAGAAATTTACGGTATTGAATGAGTTAAATAATATTCGTATCAATGGTCATCGCATCTCGGTTGAAACTAAGCAAGAAGTTTATGAGCAATTATTTAAGCATAATACCACTGTTAGCAGCCACAAATTAATTACACATTTAAAAGAAAAATATCGTTTACCGTCCGTTGAAATTAAAGGCTTAGCAGATCCTAAGAAATTTAATTCTGGCTTGGCTACTTATAACAAGTTAAAAAATAAACATCTTTTTGATGAAGTAATTGATGATCCTGCATATCGCAATGATTTTGAAAAAATTATTGAGTGGTCTACCATCTTTGAAGATAAGTCAATTTATCGAAAAAAATTACAAAGTTTGGACTGGCTTAATCAAAAACAAATTCAGGCTTTAACTAATCTTAGATTTCAAGGTTGGGGACGTTTATCTCAAAAAATCCTTACTGGTTTACATGATAGTAATGGTCAAACAATTATGGAACAATTGTGGGATAGTCAGAAGAACTTCATGCAGATTGTCAATGAACCTGATTTTAAAGCGGCTATTACTAAGGAAAATCAAAAAATTGTCAAAGCAACTTCAACCGAAGAGATTTTAGCAGATGCTTATACTTCTCCTGCAAATAAAAAGGCAATTCGCCAGGTTATGAAGGTAGTTAACGATATTGTTAAAGCTGCTTCAGGTAAAGCACCTAAACAGATTGCCATTGAATTTGCTAGGGATGCTGATAAACGTGAAAGAACAAGAGCTAGAGGAGCACGTTTGCAAAGCATTTATGAGAATATTGCTGATGAATTAATTTCTACTATTTTACGAGAAAATCTTCGTAAGGCAAGAAAAGACAATAAATTTGTTTATGATAAGTTTTATCTTTACTTTATGCAAGCCGGTCGAGATGCATATACTGGTAAACCAATCCCAATTGATGAAATTACCACTGGATATCAAATAGACCATATTTTGCCACAAAGCTTTATTAAAGACGATTCGCTTGATAACCGTGTCTTAGTAGCTAGTCCAGTTAATAATGGCAAGTCTGATAATGTACCAGTCAAAATGTTTGGAAATCGCCAAGCTGCTAACTTAGGTATAACAATCTCCGCAATGTGGAAAAAGTGGCTTGATTTAGGACTTATTAGTGAGAGAAAGTATAAGAATCTTAAATTAGATCCTAAGAGTATTAATAAATATCAAGCTTCTGGATTTATTCAACGGCAATTAGTTGAAACAAGTCAAATTATTAAATTGGTTTCGACTATTTTACAAGCGCAATATCCTGAATCTGAGATTATTGTTGTCAAAGCAAGTTCAAATCATTATTTACGTGAACATCTTAACTTGTATAAGAGTAGAGAAGTCAATGACTACCATCATGCCATTGATGCCTACTTATCAACAGTTTGTGGAAATGTACTTTATCAAGCATATCCTAACTTGCGGCCATTTTTTGTATATGGGCAATATAAGAAGTTTAGTTCAGATCCAGAAAAAGAAGATATGATTTTACAACATACTCGTCGATTTGACTTTATTTCTAGATTATTCGAACGGGATGAAAATGAGATTCGTGCTGGTAAAAATGGTCCTGTAGTTTTAGACCGAGATAGAATCAAGCAACAGCTTCAGCAAGCGTATAACTTTAAATATATGCTTGTTTCTAGAGATACTTCGACTCATGATCAAGAGATGTTCAAAATGACGCTCTACCCTAGAAGTGGTCGTGATACAGCCAAGTCTCGTAATTTGATTCCTAAAGCTAAAGGATTATCAACAGAAATCTACGGTGGCTACAGTAATAATGCTGATGCATATATGGCAATCGTCAAGATTAATAAAAAGAAGGGTTCGGAATATCGTGTAGTTGGGGTCCCAATGCGAGCTTTAGTTGAACTTAAAAGCGCTAAAAATGCTGATGAAAATTTAAAGCAAATTCTTGAACCTAATATCTTATTTAATAAAAAAGGTAAGAGAAAATCTGCCATTTTATCATTTGAAATTGTTAAGGACAAGATTCCTTATAAACAGGTAATTCTTGATGGTGACAAGAAATTTATGTTAGGTAGTTCTACTTATGCTTATAATGCTAAGCAATTAACCTTAAGTTGGGATGCGATGAAGGTCGTTACTGGTAATTTAAATTCTAAAACACATACTGAGGATGAGATTAGGCAAGCCCAAATTTCTACTTATGATGAAATTCTTGAAAAAGTGGATAAGTATTTGCCTTTGTTTGATATTAATAAGTTCAGAGAAAAGCTCCATCAAGGAAGAGATAAGTTTGTTCAATTAACTGTTGATGAACAAAGAGAAACTCTGCTTCAGATTTTGAATGGTTTGCATGATAATCCGGTTATGGGAAACCTTAAAAATATAGGTTTCACAACACCTCTTGGTCAACTACAGATGCCATCAGGTATTACTTTGTCTTCAAATGCGGTTTTAATTTATCAATCTCCAACTGGTTTATTTGAAAAACGAGTAAAAATAGCTGATCTATAAATGAAAATAGGAACCACCTTTGTGGTTCCCTATTTTTGTGCATAAAAAAAGTCCCTCGATAGCTCGGGACAAGTGTTGAAACTTTGCATCTAACGATGCATTGCTTGATTTTAACTCTGATTGTTAGATCAATAAGGTTTAGCGTCGGGAGCTACCCGACAAGATAATAATATCATTTACTAAATAATTAGACAAGGAGAAAGTGAGAATGGGATGGAGATCTGTTGTAATTACACAACATGCTAAATTAACGTATTCAATGCAAATGATGATTGTCCAAACTCGTGACGGTATTAATCAAATACCGATTAGTGATATTAATTTATTGTTAGTTTCTACATCACAAGCAGTAATAACGAGTGCTTTAATTAGTAAATTAGCTGAAAATCAGACAAAGGTAATTTTTGTTGATGAAAAATATCAACCAGTAACTGAAACTGTTGATTATTATCCTGGGAGTAGGAATATTAAAAAATTAGATAAGCAATTTAACTGGGATGAAAGACGACAATCATTACTGTGGACTAAAATTGTGACGGCAAAGATACAGAATCAAATTCAAGTTTTGCGTAATTATCAAATTAACGCTGCAGATTTACAAAATGAATTAGATCAATTAGAGATAAATGATCCAACGAATCGAGAAGCAGCGGCTGCTAGAAAATACTTTATGGATATGTTTGGTAAAGACTTTGTGAGAAGAAATTCTGGTGTGATCAATGCTGCTTTAGATTATGGCTATGCTATTTTACTTTCGAGTTTTGATCGAGAGATTGCTGTTAATGGTTATTTGACATACTTAGGAATTCACCATCATTCAACAGAAAATCAATTTAATCTTGGAAGTGATCTAATGGAGCCATTTAGACCTTTTGTTGATTATTGGGTTAAGGCTCATGAAAAGATTCAAAATTTTACACCGGATATCAAATACGGACTTGTAGAATTATTAAGTTTAGAAATTATTTTTAATGGAAAGAAAACATTACTTGCTAACGCAATCGCAGATTATGTGCGAAATTGTTTGAAATATTTAAGTGGAGAAATTGCTGATATTGGGATTGAGATGAAACTAACAAATGAGGTACCGAACAATGCGCTTAATGATAATGTTTGATTTGCCAATGGAGACAGCGACAGAAAGAAAAGAATATCGTCAGTTTAGACGAAAATTAATCAATGAGGGATTCTTGATGATTCAATTTTCTGTTTATGAAAGAGTATGTGTTACAAGAAAAACAGCTACTTTCTTAGAAAATCGAGTACGAAAATTTTTACCAAGTGGTGGCGTGGTCCAATCATTAATGGTGACGGAAAAGCAATATAATGATATGCACTTTTTAGTTGGTAAACCAGTAGAGGATGTCAGAAATACTTCTGATAGGACGGTGATTTTGTGATTCTTTCTTATTTGACACATAAGCAAGTTAAACTTGAAGATCCGGGTTTAAAAATTATTGCAACAAAGAGTTCAATTGCTTATCGTGATTTGGTTCAAGGTTTTCAACAAGTAAGACCGACAATTATTTGTAGTGATGATCATTATAATGAGCTAGAAATTGGAAAAGCTTTTGATTTTGTTGGGGATGTTTTATTAACAAAAGATGTTATTAATAAATATTCATCTCATATTTTTAAGAGTTTTATTGAAAATTTAGATGAAGAGAATCGTAACAAAATTATGGTAGCTTATCATAAATTAGAAGCACTATTACAGGATTCATTGTTATTAGAGGATCTTCCGTTAGAAATCGATTTTAATGAAGATTTGGAAAAGTTGCTGAAATTAGAGAATCTACACTTAGATTCAAAACTGATGGAGGAACCATATGCTATAATTGAATCGATCTTAAAGATTCATCAGTTATGTAAGCTGGGTTCGATTCCTGTGATCTGTAACGTCGCTAATTACTTAAATTCACAGCAACTTGATGAGTTATCTGAATTGGTGAATCAGCTTAATATGAAATTGCTTTTAATAGAATTCACAGATAAGGATTTTCTGATTGTTCCTAAGAATGCTGAATTCTACTATATTGATGAGGACCTTGTTGATTGGTATTAATCTTTGAATGAAAACTAGATTATAAAAAATCGGTTTTAGATGATTGTTAGATCAATAAGGTTTAGATCATCTTCGTAGCCGTCCCCAACGTTTTGAGCGTTTTAGATGATTGTTAGATCAATAAGGTTTAGATCCAGATAGATTGTATTTATCATACTTAACATGTTTTAGATGATTGTTAGATCAATAAGGTTTAGATCCCGTTGGCTTATAAGTCACATAAAAATTTCGTTTTAGATGATTGTTAGATCAATAAGGTTTAGATCAAAGACTTCCAATCAATGCATTGTTCCTTTGTTTTAGATGATTGTTAGATCAATAAGGTTTAGATCTGCTCATAGCATGGCTGACCGTGCACCTCTGTTTTAGATGATTGTTAGATCAATAAGGTTTAGATCACTAGTATCAACAGTACCATTAACAGTATCGTTTTAGATGATTGTTAGATCAATAAGGTTTAGATCCAATTGGCTACCATGGTATCAGTTAAGCACGTTTTAGATGATTGTTAGATCAATAAGGTTTAGATCCAGCAGGATATTTATTCCCACCTTCATTGCGTTTTAGATGATTGTTAGATCAATAAGGTTTAGATCATGAAAAGGTCGGTAACTACATGATTGCTTGTTTTAGATGATTGTTAGATCAATAAGGTTTAGATCCCTGAAACCGATTATGGAGAGTATGAGGGATGTTTTAGATGATTGTTAGATCAATAAGGTTTAGATCCATTCTGAGAGAGCTCCCATACATAGACCCGTTTTAGATGATTGTTAGATCAATAAGGTTTAGATCAGAGATAAGAAGTATTAAACAAGAGAGGTTGTTTTAGATGATTGTTAGATCAATAAGGTTTAGATCTACTACAGAAGAAAATTGATCAAAGAACTAGTTTTAGATGATTGTTAGATCAATAAGGTTTAGATCTTAGAAAGAAAAATAATATGACAGAATTAAGTTTTAGATGATTGTTAGATCAATAAGGTTTAGATCAAATATTTGCTACCGATAAGCGTGAACCAAGTTTTAGATGATTGTTAGATCAATAAGGTTTAGATCTGCACTTCATTGAAAAAGCTCAAAATGAAGGTTTTAGATGATTGTTAGATCAATAAGGTTTAGATCTCAAAGATGCACGGACGAACAAACACTACAGTTTTAGATGATTGTTAGATCAATAAGGTTTAGATCGACTGACGAAAAGTTCATTAAACAAGCAAAGTTTTAGATGATTGTTAGATCAATAAGGTTTAGATCAATGGGAAGCTGAACAATTAGTGGCCAAATGTTTTAGATGATTGTTAGATCAATAAGGTTTAGATCTCACTATTAAACATGCTATTAAATAGTTCAGTTTTAGATGATTGTTAGATCAATAAGGTTTAGATCTTAGCAAGAACAGAATTATTAGAACGCTTGGTTTTAGATGATTGTTAGATCAATAAGGTTTAGATCACTGTTCCTCCTCAAATTGATGTAGGCAATGTTTTAGATGATTGTTAGATCAATAAGGTTTAGATCAAAGACATGAAATACCAAACGTATTTGCTTGTTTTAGATGATTGTTAGATCAATAAGGTTTAGATCCAATTCACACCGTTACTGTTCACGGAACTGGTTTTAGATGATTGTTAGATCAATAAGGTTTAGATCGACAGAGAACGCGGTGCTGGCTCGTATGAGGTTTTAGATGATTGTTAGATCAATAAGGTTTAGATCGAAGGATGATTACCGCTTATTGATTGCACAGTTTTAGATGATTGTTAGATCAATAAGGTTTAGATCATCCAATTCATAATAAATACCTCCACTTAGGTTTTAGATGATTGTTAGATCAATAAGGTTTAGATCTCTATCAAAGAAGCTGAAACCTGCCAGAACGTTTTAGATGATTGTTAGATCAATAAGGTTTAGATCCCTTTGCCATATTTGCCACTCTGATTCCAGGTTTTAGATGATTGTTAGATCAATAAGGTTTAGATCGGCGACTCATAAAGAAGTTAAGCCTGAATCGTTTTAGATGATTGTTAGATCAATAAGGTTTAGATCTAACCGTAGCTGGTTTATGGCAACATGCTCGTTTTAGATGATTGTTAGATCAATAAGGTTTAGATCAGATCAAAAATCCAAACCTAATATACGCGGGTTTTAGATGATTGTTAGATCAATAAGGTTTAGATCGAAAAAGCGGCTTAACCAATAATTTCTTTTGTTTTAGATGATTGTTAGATCAATAAGGTTTAGATCTTGCAGCCAAGCCGCCAACTTGCTTTAATCGTTTTAGATGATTGTTAGATCAATAAGGTTTAGATCTGCGGAGTTGGATACATGGTCTTAAGCAAGGTTTTAGATGATTGTTAGATCAATAAGGTTTAGATCGAAGAGCTTGAATTACTTCAAGAGTTAAAAGTTTTAGATGATTGTTAGATCAATAAGGTTTAGATCGAGCTAGGTGGAAAATTGGTTCTTGGAGTAGTTTTAGATGATTGTTAGATCAATAAGGTTTAGATCAGAATGCAGAAGAAGCTAACTCAATGACTGGTTTTAGATGATTGTTAGATCAATAAGGTTTAGATCACAGATGAAGTTAAGAATGCTATCGAGGTAGTTTTAGATGATTGTTAGATCAATAAGGTTTAGATCACACTAATATAGCAATTTACGCAAAATAGAGTTTTAGATGATTGTTAGATCAATAAGGTTTAGATCCGGATTTGTTCCCAACCAGCGTCCCAAGACGTTTTAGATGATTGTTAGATCAATAAGGTTTAGATCATCATCAACCTTCCAAACTTCTCTAAATAGGTTTTAGATGATTGTTAGATCAATAAGGTTTAGATCATCATCAACCTTCCAAACTTCTCTAAATAGGTTTTAGATGATTGTTAGATCAATAAGGTTTAGATCTGATTGTCTTGCCAGCGAAACCCGAAGAGGGTTTTAGATGATTGTTAGATCAATAAGGTTTAGATCAAATAGGCAAAGAGCAAGCCAATTTTGCCGGTTTTAGATGATTGTTAGATCAATAAGGTTTAGATCGGCGACTCATAAAGAAGTTAAGCCTGAATCGTTTTAGATGATTGTTAGATCAATAAGGTTTAGATCGATAAATTATTGTATTTAGTAGAGTAATCAGTTTTAGATGATTGTTAGATCAATAAGGTTTAGATCCCCATCAATACGATATTGAAAAGGCTCACAGTTTTAGATGATTGTTAGATCAATAAGGTTTAGATCAATCTACGATAGCAAGAATCGAATCAGGATCGATGAATGTATCTGTTGGCTTATTATCAGATATTGCTGAAGCCGCTCATCGGCAAATCAAGCTTGTTTTGGTGTAATTAAAATCTGAAAAATAGGCTTACTACGAACGATCACATCATAAATTTGATGTGGTCTTTTTCTTTTATTGCAAATTTGCACGAATTCAGCTAAGATCTAATCGACCTTTAAACAAAAACGTGCGAATTTTTGCTACAATTAAAAGTGTATTTACTTTTTCGAAGGAGTAAATTATGAAAGTAAGAAAAGCTGTTATTCCCGCTGCGGGACTGGGGACCCGCTTTTTACCAGCTACCAAGGCCATGCCTAAGGAAATGCTGCCGATTGTTGATAAGCCAACCATTCAATTCATCGTTGAAGAAGCAAAGAAGGCCGGCATCGAAGATATTTTAATCGTTAATGGCAAAAACAAGCGGTCAATCGAAAACCACTTCGATTCAAACCCTGAATTGGAGCAAGATTTGAAGAGTACTGGCAAGATTGAACTGCTGAATTTGACCCAAGAAGTTACGGATTTGGGTGTCAACTTGTACTACACTCGTCAGCCATATCCAGCTGGCCTTGGCGATGCAATTTACCGCGCTCGCAGTTTCGTCGGCAATGAACCATTCGTTGTTATGCTGGGCGATGATTTGATGCGCGACAAGGTGCCGCTAACCAAGCAGTTGATGAACGATTATGACAAGACTCACGCCTCAACCATTGCCGTGATGAAGGTGCCACATGAAGAAGTTTCCAAGTATGGTGTGATCGCACCTGAAGATGAGATTGAGCCTGGTTTGATTAATGTCAAAAGTTTTGTGGAAAAGCCGGCGGTTGAAGATGCGCCAAGTGATTACGCAATTATTGGCCGTTACTTGTTAACGCCAGAAATTTTCGACATTTTGGAACACACCAAGCCAGGACGCGGTGGCGAAGTTCAGTTGACTGACGCCATCGATACTATGAACAAGACTCAACGCGTCTTTGCTCATGTCTTCAAGGGTCAACGCTTCGATGTTGGCAACAAGGAAGGCTACCTTGAAACCTCTATCCAATATGGTTTGCGCCACCCTGAAACTCGCGATGCTCTGAAGAAGTACATCATTGAGCTGGGTAAGAAGTTGAGTAAATAATTTAGATATAAAAAATGAGAACGCATCTAATACGGTGTGTTCTCATTTTTTGTAAAAACAAATTCCAAACATTTAAATAAGAATAACCTTATTTGCCTTCAAACTGAATCCCTTGTACTATACTTATTATGGAATTTATCCCAAAGCAAAAGAGAAGGATGAGATGCAAAATAGACTTTTAAGAAAGAAAAGGCTTGCGAATGATCGACTGCGGCTCTTCATCAACATGCTACTGATTTTAGTTGTGGCTCTGGTTAACTTCGAAATTATCCCCAACATCAATACTTACATCAATAGCAGCCACTTAAGCAGCAATAGCCAGCCGCAAATTCAAGCAAGCTTTACGAATGAAGATTTAAAAAAATATCGTGGCAATAAAACGGTAATTCAAATCGCACCGACTGATAAGAAGAGTTGGTCACAATCGGATAAGCGCTATTTGCGTCTTGTGATCACGCCAGCCGATAACGCACGTGATTTTGCCAGCAGCATGGACAGCAGTGCAAAATATGTCGTGCAGCAGCTGCAGAACAGCAAGCTTTCGCTTAAGCAAGTAGGCATCACGGCGAAGAATACTGATAATTTTGACCATTACGGCTACAACATGTCACAGTACATTGCCTTACTAACGCAAAAATATTCGAGCCGCGATGAGATGGCTTACCGTAGTACCGCTGCCATTGAGCGGATCTTGGACTTTGTTTCTGTTTTAATTATTGTTGTCAGCTTAATCACATTAATCTGGTGCATTATCGTACCTAAAGAAAAGATCGAATGTTGGATTTAATACCAGCATTTTTTCTACGTAAAGTCAAGTACCATAAGGTATTTGGCTTTGTTTTTCCTGATTTTTATCTTTTAGTATTTGAGGACCAATTTATTTAAGAAAAAAATCTTTGCTATTTATTTTAAAATTGATAGGCTAAATACATGAGGGTTATAGGTGAGAAACATGACAAAAAATAAGAAAAAGCTGCATAAACGACATCCAAAATTGGTGGCCTTCATTATCCTACTGATTGCTTTCGGTGTCTTTTACGGCTGGGGTTCAATTTATTACCAAAAGGGCAGACAAATTGATCGCATCGTCAGCTGCATCAACGATCCTAGCAAGAAAATGGCTAAATATGTCGTGGCTTCAGATCCTGATATTACAGTAACTGACGCTAAATTGAAGCCGCTGCAGCAGTATTTTAAGGAAAATAAACAAGCAGCCAAACAGCTTAGCGCTAACTTGCGCAAGGGCAAATACAGCGATCAGATTAAGCTGATCGAATCCGGGACGTATTTCTTCCTGTTTCCAAAATATAGTCTGCGTATCCAAGTTTACCACCCGCAAGTGGAAACCAACCATGCAGGCTCTACTTTAATTGTGGATAAAGAAAGTTTTGGCAAAATGGAAGGTGCCGATCAGAACTTCTACTCTGATTTGGGGCTGATTTTCCCAGGGCGCTATCACTTGCTAGTTAAAACCAAGGTTTCTGGCCGCAAGCTCAAGGCCGATGCGATCGTCAACATTTGGTCAAATAAGACGATCAACATGATTATTAAGACAGGAACTTTCCAAATCCGTAGCGTTCCATACGGCGTCGTCTATATTAACGATCGCAAGGTAAAGACGCTTGACAAATATGGGCGGGCCACCTTCAAGAATTATCCGTTGGCCAAAAACATGGAGCTTTACATCAAATCAACCTATAATGGCAAAACCATTAAGTCCGAAAAGGTAAAAGACTTGTCTTCATCGATTGAGACTGAATTTTCTAATAGTGACGACGATGATGAAGACTATGGTACGCCAAGCAATTACGCTGGTAATCAAAAGCAGGACGTTTATCAGGATGTAGAAGGCGACTACATTGTTAATCCAATCTGGCCGGGGTTGATTGATCAAACCGAGGCTGGACAGCTGCTCTACAATAACTACACTAAGCCTGATGAGACTACTTTTGAGAATGGCAAGGACAATCAAGCTTACAAAGATTTGAAGAAGCAGGTGAAGGTCTTTAAGAAGGGCAAGAAGAACCTTAAGCTAACAGTAACGATCACTAAGATTATGCCTGCTGGTAGCAATTACAGCGATGTCTCTTATCAACTTGTGTATACGTATCGTGAAAAAGGCAAAAAACACAAGAAAGTTATCAACTATGAGGGTGCAATTTTCCACAACAGTTCACAAACGCAGGTAATTAAATCCCTCGGAAAACAGACAAAATAAAAACAAGACCTTCAGGTCTTGTTTTTTAGTGTTTGAGAAAATGACGCAGCCGACCAAAACGGCGGCGTTTTTTCTTTTTTGTTTTTAAAAATTCTTGTGCTTGAACAACGTTTTCGTTTTTAACAGGCTGCTGGGTGAAGTTGTTGATAACTTTGCGCGGCTTGAATTTTTCGGGATGATCAATTGCTTCCAGCATGATATCGGGTCGCATGTAGCTGAGCCTTTCTTCTTCATAGGAATTCAGAAGAAAGACCAGAATATCGTTGATGTCGCAAATTACGTGCCAGGCCTGGTCTTTGCTGGTCTTAAAATTGCTGGCATGAACGGCTTCATTGCCGATACGTCGCACTTCGTCGAACAAGTTGTAGATACTCAGTGGATAAGTCAGATTTTCTCGCAAATATTGGATGTTGCTGCGCAGATTTCGCTGCTGACCGGAAGGGATCGGATAATATGGGTTCAAATTTTCCCAGTCGATAATCTTACGCGTTACGCTTTCGAGCAATCTCCGGGCGTTGATCATGACGTCGCGGTAATCATCAATCTCGTACAGCTTGCGAATTTTGTCGGCTGTAGAGAATTCTTTTTTTAAGAGTTTGCTATTTTTTAAATAAGCAAAATTTGCTTCTACCATAGGCTTTTCCCTCACTTTTCTTATTACTGATTATAAACTTTTTTACGAAATACCGTTGACAAAATCCAGGCATTAAAGGGCGTTGATTTTTCTGTGGAAAAAGGCGAATTTGTGGGCATCATGGGTGCGTCTGGCTCAGGAAAAACCACTATGCTCAACATTTTATCCACATTGGATAAGCCGACCACGGGCAGTGTTTACGTTAATGGTCAAGACATTACCAAGCTGCGCAAAAATGAGATGGCCGACTTTCGCGGCAAGGAGATTGGTTATATTTTCTGGTTTGACTTTGGCTAGTGCCATCTTTTATATGTTTATGACGATCACGCTGGTTTATATCGTTTATGCCAATAGTTTTTTATTCAGCATGCGAAAAAAAGACTATGGAACTTACATGATGTTAGGTGCACGTAATAGCAAAATCGGCAGACTGATTTTTACTGAAACGATTGTAGTTGGTCTCTTGGCTGCTGTTTTAGGAATCATTGTTGGGACTGGGTTAACGCAAGTAGTTTCAGAATTATTGTTTTCACAATTAGGCCTGCAGATTCATCGTTTCTTTGGCTTCTACGTGCCGGCAATGCTGGCTTCAACATTGATGTTTAAGGTTTTGTCAGGCGCCAATAGTGACCGTCCGCGGTACAAGATGCTGTGGAAGATTGGTGCCCAAGAAAAATTATTAAAGTCATCAATTAGAAGCAAGATTGGGACTTTGTTTGCATTGCCGGCTGTGCTGGGCATCGTTGATGTATTGTTTGGTCTGCAGTTCTTTAAATCAATGCTACAGAATCCGTATGACAAGATTTGGATTCCGTTTACGATTTTCTTAGTAATTTATTACTTGATTACGGTTAAGCTCTATGAAGGAATCGTTTTGAAGAATAAATAAGAAAAACTTCTCCATTTGGAGAAGTTTTTCTATTTATAAATGCATTATAAATGCATTTTATTCCAAGATGGAATTTTAATTTCACCCTTGTCGCTCATCGTCATTGTCGTAATTGAAGCATTCTTTGGACCTGGAACCAATGGAATGTCATCACCATAACGGTACCACAAGCTCCGAATGGTAAAGCCATGAGTTACCAGCAGAATATTCTCAGCTCCATCCAATTCTCTGATCAATTTAAAACCTTTATCAAGTCGCTTCCAATATTCCTCAGAATTTTCAGCATCGTGGTAAGGATCTGCTTGCTTGATCCAATCTTTGATCGTGTCAATTCTTTCGTGCTGGAACATTTCCTGTCTAGTGGCATAGCCATGAGCACCGCCGATCATGCGCCAAGCCATTTCAGAATCCATCCCTTCGAAGAAGCCATAAAATTGCTCACGGAAAAATGGACTGGCAATGTGCTGCAATTCATCGCGATTGACGTTGTGCTTGATAATAATATCGCAGGTGTCGCTGGCCCGCTTTAAATCACTGGACAAGGCAATATCAAAAGGTACATCCTTTAATGCTTCTCCAGCTTCATCAGCTCCGGCAATGCCGGCCTTAGTTAGCGGGGTATCGCACCAGCCCTGCATCTTGTTGTAACGGTTGATATAAGTTTGACCGTGACGCACAATATAAATTCTTTTCATCCTTTTTCTCCCTAACTAAAAAACAATCACCTTTATTTTAAACAAAAAAGGATGATTTTTTAACTGTCTTTATCTTGCGCTATATAATTTTTTAACTGCCGCAATATCACGTGGCTGGATGGTATAGTAGGATCCTGCTGGATACATGACGGAAACGGTTTTGCAATGTTTCAGTCCGATGGCATGACCTAATTCATGTTCGGCGGTGTTAACGATTCGGCTATTGCTGTAGCCATACCATGCATTTTGCAAGTAGTAGCGATTCAGTTCAACTTTGGCTTTGGTCAAATGATTAGTCAGTGGATTATAGCTGATTGACGTTTGACCTGCAGCCTCGGTATCACTGTTGCTAACGGTGCTGACCACGATATTGGCCTTAGCTTTATTCGAAGTCTGCTTAAATAAAAAGGCACCAGTTCTGTTCCAAGCGCTCATTGCATCAAGAGTAGCACTGCGCAATTGGGCATCATTAGGAATATCGATATAAACCGTTGCGGTATTCTTAGGCCAGATGGGATTGCTGCTCTTGCTTTTGGACGTACTGGTTTTAGTCGTCGAAGAGATCTGAGTATTATTGCCAGAATCACTTAGCGTAGGTGGAGCAAAATTGCCAGTAGCAATCAGCTGAGTTACGCGTTGCTTTAAGGTAAACAGCGAATCATTGGTTGCTGTTCGGATTTGACTGTTGTTTTGATAAGTCCAAACACCGAATGCCAGGATTCCGAGAAAAACTAAATTACGTAAAAATCGAAAAAATCCACGCATTTTTCATCAACTCCGTTTGCTTAAGTATTATATACTCAGTTTATTTAATTTTGGTGAAATTTGTTTATGTTTTTATTGCGAGATCGATAAAGTATAACCTGTGCGTCATTCATGATAAAATAGAATACAGTTTTTTAAGAGATAGGTGATAAATGTGACTGAAGTAAGCAACGAAAAACAAGTCGAACAACAGCATCTTGATCATGTCTTAGGATTGATCAAGGCTAAAGAAAAAGAGCTACGCAAGTCAATTAAGACTGTTGAAGGCGAAGCCAGAGATCTTAATTCGCACTTCTTCGATGATGTTAAATTGGATTACGATGGCTACTCGACTTCAATGGAAACGGCTCTGTCAATTCACCAGCAGCAGCAACTGCTCGCTGAACGTGAACATGATTGGCAGCATTCAGCTAAGCAGTTAGCGACAGTGAAACGGTTAGAGAAGAGCCCATATTTTGCGCGAGTAGATTTTAAGGAAAAAGATTCCGATGAAACAGAAACCATTTATATTGGTTTGGGTTCTTTTGCCGATGATAATGATCATTTTTTGGTTTACGACTGGCGGGCACCAATTTCTTCAATTTACTATGATGGAAAATTAGGGCAGGTTTCCTACAACTCACCAGAAGGTGAAATTACCGTTGACATGACCAAGAAGCGGCAATTCCAAATTAAAGATGGCAAGATCGTCAATATGTTTGATACCAATGAATCAATTGGTGACCAAATGCTGCTGTCTGTTTTGTCAGAAAAGTCCAGCACGCAAATGAAGTCAATCGTAACGACGATTCAACGCGAGCAGAATAAGATTATTCGTAACACCAGCGCTGATCTGCTCTTTGTGCAAGGGGCTGCCGGTTCTGGCAAGACCAGTGCAATTTTGCAGAGAATTGCATATTTGCTCTATCGTTACCGGGGTAATTTGACTTCCAGCGATGTTATCATGTTTAGTCCGAACCAACTGTTCAACGACTACATCAAGAATGTTTTGCCAGAAATGGGCGAGCAAAACATGGTGCAAATGACTTACTGGCAGTTTGTTGCGCGGCGTTTGCCGGGGATGCAGGTTGAAAATCTGTTTGATCAGTTTGAGGATCAAAGTGCAAACACAGCCATCGGCAACTTTAAAGATTCAGTCCACTTCTTTAATTTGCTGACGCGTTATGCTAAGAAGCTGAATGAGCGCGGAGTTATTTTTAAGAACATCAACTTTCGCGATCCACAGAAGCCATATTTTGCTAAAGAAAAAATCAAGGAAATCTACTACTCCTTCAATCAAAACTACAATTTGGCCAACCGAATCGATGCAACGCGCGAAGAATTAATCAAGATGCTGAACCGCAAGATCGCTCCGGAAGTACGCAAAGCTTGGGTAAGCAAGACGATTGAAAGCTTAAGCAAAGAAGAGCTGAATAATTTGTATGATCGTCCTGATCAGGAATTCAGTTCTGAAGCTGAAGAAGAGAAGTTTTTGGGACGCAAGATCGTGGTTAAGGCTTTGCAGCCTGTCTTCCAGCGGATTCGCCACAACAACTTCATCAATATGCGGGCTCAGTATTTAAGCTTTTTGCGGGCTGTTCCTAAGATGGTTGATCTTTCCAAGTGGAACATCAGTGTTGATGATTGGACTGAACACGTTGAAGAAGTGAAGGATGGTTTTAGAAAGCACACCATTCACATGAATGATGTTTCAGCCTACCTTTATTTGTACGACTTGATCACTGGTCGGCAGACTGATTATGAAATGCGCTATGCCTTTATTGATGAAATTCAGGATTATACGCCATTCCAGTTGGCTTATCTAAAGTACAATTTCCCACGAGCCAAATTTACGATGTTGGGTGATTTGAATCAGGCTATTTTCACTAAAGACGAAAGTAGAAGCTTGCTCAAACAAATCTCAGGATTGTTTGATCCGAAGAAAACCGATGTCGTGCAACTGACCAAATCATATCGGTCAACCAAACAGATTACCGACTTTACCAAGCAGATCTTGCGTCAGGGTGAAAAGATCGAAGCCTTCAACCGACAAGGCCCTGTTCCAGCGATTTACGGTCGCAAGACAGAGAAAGAAGCTGTTGCTGTTTTAACAAAGCTTTTGCGAGAAAATGATCAGCAAAAGTTCACTACGGCAATCATTACCAAGGATCTGGCCAGCGCTGAGCACCTTCATAAGCAGTTGCAAGCAGAAGGCAAAAAGACAACCTTGATTGCGACAGCCAACCAGCGGCTGGTTTCCGGCAACTTGATTCTGCCATCATATTTGGCTAAAGGATTGGAATTTGATGCTGTTGTGATGTGGGATGCTTCCAAAAAGGCATACCATGAACTCGATGAAACCCAATTGGTTTATACGATTACGTCACGGGCAATGTACAAGCTGGATCTCATTTATACAGGTGAAAAGAGCCCACTCTTGGATGTGAAAGCTGATACTTATCTTGTCAAGTAAAATTATTGACAAAAGATTAAGAATCGTTTAATATTCAATAACAGTTTAAAGACAAAGAACAGAAACAGTAATCTAAGAGTGGTTATTAGAGAGTCTCCGTTGGTGAAAAGGAGATAGCCGCTTAGATGAATTCACATCTGTGAGTCGATTCCTTGAAATTGAAACTAGTAGAGAAGTCCGGGTTAGCCCATTACAGCTAAAGGTTTATTATCAAACTTAGTGAGGTAGCTAGTGTGAGTTAGCTGCGAACATGAGGTGGAACCGCGGACTTAAAATTCGCCCTCTTAGATCAATCAGATCTAGGTGGGCTTTTTTTGTTAGCAAAAATTAAGTTGATAATAAAACTGCTGAGGAAACAACTGCGAAGTTGAGGTGGAAACACGTTGATTCGTCCTCTTGGGCATTTGCTCAAGAGGACTTTTTTATTACTAAGCAGGTGAACTACATGCATTACGTAAGACAAATCATGCCAGCTTTGATGGCAGGAACATGGCTGACATTGAGAATTTTCTTTTGGACATTATTGATTTCATTGCCCCTCGGTATTTTGGTAGCTTTAGGATAAATGAGCAAGATCAAGCCGCTAAAGTGGCTGGTGGAATTTTACGTTTGGATTATGCGGGGGACGCCGCATTCAAGGCATATTGCTTGATGAAGTCTATGCTAACTACTATGTTGCTCACATGGCCAATAAGAATGAGTATCGCATTATCGAAAATCATAAGGTGCCCGCCGACTTATTTGCCGTTGGTATGCGCAAAGAAGATAAAACTTTGCGCCAGAAGATTAATGCCGGATTGAAAAAATTGCAGAAAAATGGCAAACTTGAACAGTTAAATGAAAAATGTTTTGGCAGAAAGAGCAATTATTTAGGAAAATAAGATGGCAGAAAAGTTTCTTTTTAAAAAAGTTGATGAGATGTCAGGCAGAGAAATGTATTGCGTGGAAAGACTGCGCACTAATACATTCGTAACCGAGCAAAAAATCACCTTGCCTGAACTTGATGATACTGATCTGACGGCGACCCAAGTCTTTTTGTTAAATGATGCGCGGAATAACGCCTTAGCTACCTGCCGCGTTTTTAAAGATGAAAATCTTGGCTGGATGTTCGGCCGGGTAGCTGTGGATAAAGAGATGCGCGGACAGCACTTGGGAACGAAGATGATGCAGGCTGTGCATAATTTTTTGCGAGAAAAAGGTGCAAAAGCAGTAGTTTGCCACGCGCAAATAAGTGCAGAAGCATTTTATCAGTCATTGGGCTACCAAGAATTTGGTGCGCCTTTTGATGAAGGTGGCGTAAAACATATCATGATGAAAAAAGAACTGGATTAGATTTCCAGTTCTTTTTTGATTGCATGATAAAGCAGCTCGACCAGTTTTTGATTGCCGTAATCAGTTAGGTGCAAATTATCGGCTTGATATAATTTATCCACATTCTTTTCCCCTGTGCGCATTGTCAACAAATCAATTTGTGGCAAATGATACTTATGCGCAAGCTTGTCAACAATCTTGCGATTTTGTGCTAAATGGTCAGGAATAGTATATTCATTGCCATTTTTATCTTGCCAGGGTCCAACTAGAATAACCTTGCTAGGAGCGCAAAATCTGATCATTTGCTCCAGATTTTTTTCATAATTTTGCGAAGAAATGCCGACAATGGAAGAATCGTTGGTGCCGTATTCGATTAAAACCAGGTCAGTGTCCTGTGGAATTTGCGTTAAGAAGTCTAGGCCTTCGACCGTTGTTGCACCACTTTTGGAAAAGTTTTTCACCTGTGCATTTTTGCCTAATTTTTCTTGTAAAGCAGTAGTGATCAAGTCGGTATCGCGATGGTGGCGAAAACCGTTGAAAAGTGAATCGCCAAAAAGTACAATCTTTTTCATATTTTTACATCCTTCCCTTATAATATAATGGTATCAATTTGAGGAGAGTTGCAGATGAAAAACTATCTTTCTTTTAATCGAAATGAGTGGGCAGCTTTGGCTCCGGCCAATCGAGTTCAGGTTAGTAAAGAAGAACTAGCCAAGGTCAAGTCGTTGGGGGATGTAATTGACCTGACCGACGTGCATGAAATTTACACGACATTGGTAGGCTATTTGCATCTGATGTTTGAAAATAAGCGCCACGCCCAGGCAGATTCGATGCGTTTTTTGCATAAAACTATAAAAACAGCGCCGTTCATCATTGGCATTTCCGGATCAGTGGCCGTCGGCAAGTCGACAACAGCCCGGCTATTGCAATTGCTGCTGAGCCGGACCTATCCGGATTTGAAAATTCACTTAATGACCACGGACGGTTTTTTGTACAATAATGCCGAACTAGCCCAGCGCAATCTTATGCCCCGCAAAGGCTTTCCCGAAAGCTACAATATGCAGCTGCTGAGTGATTTCCTGTCCGATGTTTTGGCAGGCAAGGAAGATATTGTTTATCCACTTTATTCTCAGGAATTAAGTGATATTGTGCCGGGTAAATACGGTCATGTCAAGCGTCCCGATATTTTGATCATGGAAGGGATCAATACTTTGCAGCTGCCGGAAAGCGGGCAAATGGTGACCAGCGACTTTTTCGATTTTTCAATTTATATCGATGCGAAAGAGGATTTGATCGAAAGCTGGTATATGCAGCGTTTTACCAAGATTATGGAAATGAATAAAAATAAGCCGGATAATTTTTACTATGAATTGGCTAACGGTCCGAGAACAGCGGCATTGCAGCTGGCTGAAGAAACCTGGCAGATGGTCAACCTGGTTAACTTGCGCGAGTACATTGCTCCAACTAAGACCAGAGCAAGCTTGATTCTGCACAAAACGACGGGTCATGTGATCGATCAAATATTACTGCGCCGCTTCTAATTTGGTATACTAGAAGGTATGAATACGATCTATATTTTATTAATTAAAAAATTTGCATTACCTCCAGCGTGTTAGTTGAGTAAGCAATAGAAGAAAGTTTTACACAGGAGGAAATAAGAGATGCAAGCAATTAGTTTAAAAAAGGGTATGGTCTTCAAGCAAGAAGGCAAGTTGATTAGAGTTTTGAAGGCAAACCACCACAAGCCGGGCAAGGGCAACACCGTTATGCAAATGGATTTGCGCGATGTAAAGAGTGGTGCAGTTGTCCACAAGACAATGCGTCCTACTGAAAAGATCGATTTGGTTGAATTAACCAAGAAAAACGCACAATATTTGTACGGCGAAGATGGCGTCTACACTTTTATGGACACCGAAACCTATGATCAATACGAAATTTCCAAGGATCAATTGGGTGATGACGTGCAATATTTGATTCCTAACATCGAAGTTTCTTTGGAATTCACTGATGAAGGCAAATTAATCGGGATCGAATTGCCATCAACGGTTGTTTTAACTGTCAAAGAAACGCAACCAGGCATCAAGGGCGCAACTGTTGCCGGCGGTGGCAAGCCAGCAACAATGGAAACCGGCTTGGTCGTTACTGTTCCTGACTTCATCAATGAAGGTGAAAAATTGGTCATCGGAACCGAAGAAGGGGATTACAAGGGCCGTGCCGATAACAACGCCAAGTTTAACTAATTGATTTAATTTTAAAAGAAAAAACGTTACTCAATCGAGTAGCGCTTTTTTAGTCAATAACTTCGTTCTTTTCGGCATCAACTTTTACTTCGTGAATTTCTGTCCCTGTCGAAACCATCACGGTCCAGACAGGAAAATCGTATTTGGAAGTTTGGGCGATAGACCAGCTGATGGCTTTTCCCGTTCCAATGTGCTTAACTGCGGTTTGACTGGCAGCAGAACGTGAAATAGTTTTTTTCAAATTAAGAGCATCGATTTCTTGGCCGATATATTCATGCCGTCGCGTGAGACCTTTAAAACTACTTTTGATGAGTACACTGCGACTGATGACATGGCTAAGTTTTTGCAAGAAAATTACGAAACCGATAAATTACTGGCGGAGATCAACAATCCGAACAGTCACTTCTTTTTCTTAATGGTGGCTGGCGAAGCGGCGGGCTACTTAAAAGTAAATGTAGGGGATGCGCAAACAGAACAGGTCAAACCCAATGCTTTTGAAGTGGAACTATGATTATATGTGGCTGGGCGTCTACGAACATAATTTTATCGAGAAAATGCTATTTAAAAACTAAAATTAGATAGAGTTTAGCGGATTCTAGCAAATAAAACTTCGATGTCAAAAGGCTTGGTAATGTAGTCGTCAAGACCTTGATCAAGTGCCGAACTGATATCGGATGTAGAATTCTTTGCCGTTAGCATAATGATTGGCACATCGCTTTGTTTGCGAATTCTTCTTAAAACCGTGATCCCATCATAAATCGGCAGCATCCAGTCAAGCAGAATCAGAGTTGGCTTTTCTTGTTCAAATTGCTCGAGTGCTTCTTTGCCATCTTGAGCCCAGACAACTTAATAGCCTTCAAATTCCAATTCGGTTTTGACAAAACTAGCAACACTTTCCTCATCTTCAACTAGGAGAATTTTTACTTTTTCATCAGCCATACAGATTTTTCCTTATTTTCAGTCTCTTTTTATTCCATAAAAAAGTGGTTGGAAAAAGTTTCCAGCCACTTCAATTGTTTTAATTATTCTTGATTCTTAAAAGTGCCGTTTTCAACGTCACGAATGAAGTCAGCCAAATGCTTGTAGTAAACGTCTGGATTATCGACCATGTGGTGGTGACCACCGTTAGGGGTAGTTACCAAACGTGAATTAGGAATCTTCTTTTGCATAATTTTAGCAGTAGCAATTGGCATTGTTTCAATTTCACCAAAAGTAAGCAAAGTAGGTACCTTGATCTTATGAAGTTGATCACGGAAGTGCCAATCCTTCAATTTACCAGTGATGACGAATTCATTGTCGCCCTGGAAGGCGTTGTAAACAGCGGTGCCACCGATATCCTTCAAGTGGTAAAGCTTAGAAGGCTGCTTGCGGTCAACGAAGTTGATGTTCAAAATTTGAACGTCGTCTTGGTAGCGTTGGTTGTCGTAGTCATTATTCTTTTCGCATTCGTGCATGAAGTCGATTTCGGTTTGTGGAAGAACTTCTTGCCGGCGACGGTTAACTGAAGCAACGTATTCGTCAATTTCATCAACCATTGAAGAAATAATGGCGCCCTTTAAGTGTTGACCATATTTAACGGCGTATTCTTGGACTAAAAGACCGCCCCAGCTTTGACCAATAAGATAGAAGTTGTCCAAGCCCAATTTTTCACGAACTTCATCAACTTCATCCAAGAAGTATTCGTAAGTCAAATATTTTTTAGCAATTTCAGGATCAGAGTAATCAGGTTGATCTGAGTAAAGGGAACCCAATTGATCGTACATTGTAACTTGAACGTCCAAGCCTTGCTTTTTCAATTGCTCAGCAGTGTCTTCCCAATATTCGTGGTTGCCGCCAGGGCCGCCGTGAAGTGCCAACAAGTGGATATCGCCGTGACCTTGAGTGTTGGTCCAAAGGTGATAGCCGTTGTCTAAAGTGATGATTTTAGTACCAGTTTTCATAGAATTCTCCTTTGTTAAATAGTGTTAAATCAATTTTACCACGTTATCGCTGATTAATTGTTTGCAGATAGTGTTGCAAATGAATGCTGTCGTAGCTGATCAAATCGATCATGCATAGATTTTCATATCCGAAGGTTTCGGTGCCGGAAAAATGCGTTCCGTCCAGCAGCTGCAAGGTCATTTCTTCCTGGCTGGCGTTAGCGACCTTGCCGATATTGATGCCATCGTATTCAAAGCTGTCAACTGTCAATAAGTGATCGCTTTTGGCAGTCTGGGCAATTTGCGCAAAAGTAGGCAGCTGGTCAAATTTGCTGGCGAAATCGCTGAGATGATAGCTGTCAAAAATATTATGCTGCTGATTATACATTGCCGCGTAATTTAGATAATTCAAATAGCTGGATTGAGTTGTAATGTTGGCAATCAGGTCTTTATTAAGCAGGGATACGGCTGCAACTTGACCGGCATTGTCCAGTCGATCGATCAAAAAATAGTGCGGGCTTTCATTGACAAGCCAGCCGCGAACGAAGTCATGTTGAAAACGGATGGGACTATCATAGCTGAAATAGATTTGAGCCAGATCAAGGTCATTATTGACATCGCCGCCATCGTTTAAAAAGTTGATGTATTTTTCCAGCAGCTTAAGCCCCACGTCATTGATGACGACTTCAACGATATCATCAATATCGACTGCGCTGCGAATTACATCATCAAAAGTTTTGCTTTTTTCCTCATAAGTAGTCAGCTGTACTTCTTCCTTGTCTAGTCCAACGATGAAGCCACCAATGCTACCGCCATTTTTAAGCCCAAGTTTGATTAAGATCTGCTTGCTGCAAGCAAAATCCAAAATTTTATCCAGATTCTTAAAATGTTGAGCCAGCAGGTCATGGTTGGCTTGGGTTAACTGGTAGGGATCATTGATTTCACCGTTTGCCAGCAAAAAGGAGAAGAGGCGCAAGTAGTCGCTGTCTTCATTTATTTCAGCGATATCGTCGATTTTTAAGAAACGCACACCGTCCTGATTGCCGGCTGGATCAAGTGCAAGGAAGGTCAGCCAGTTTTCGGTTTTGTTTAAGATATAGCCCAATAAAAATGAATTTTCGTCTTCAGAGTGCTGATATATTTCAACAAGTTTAAGTGCCATGTTAACCTCCCACGATTTTATAAATTGTATCTATTATATAGGAACAGTTTGAGAAAAGACACTATTTGCGTGTATAATGATGACAATAGACAGCGGCTTAAGGAGGAATCTATGAGTTTAAAATATGCCAAAAAAGTCAGGTTATCTGCTTCACGCTTTTAGCAGCAATTAAGGCCTGCAATATTGTATTCGTTGCTTATATGATTCAGATCATGCTGAATGCGGCTTCTTCTGGGTCACATGATTACTGGCATTTAGTTCGTTTAGCCCTTTTGACGGGATGCAGATTAAGCAGCTGGCCTATGTGACTAGTTCGGATCACAAAGAGATTTTTAATGATGTGTCTTTAGAAGTAAAACCAGGTGAAAAGGTTTTTCTGATGGCACCGAGCGGTTGAGGCAAAACTACTTTGTTGCGGCTAATGCTTGGACTTAAAAAGCCGAAAGAAGGACAAATCATTTTGAACCACAAAAATGTTAGCGGCAATTGGAAATTCATGAAGCAGGGCTTGATCAACTGGTTAAAGAACACGGCTTAGATGGCTTGGTCGGTGAAGACGGCAATAATTTATCTGGTGGTCAGATTCAGCGAGTTGAAATTGCACGTGTGCTTTTATCAGCTCGACCAATTCTATTAGCAGATGAAGCCACGAGTGCGCTTGATCCTAACTTGTCTTTGGCAATTCATAAGACTTTATTGAAGAATCCGCGAGTAGCCGTGATTGAAGTAGCGCATAAAATTTCTCCAGAAGAAAAAGCGATGTTTGATAAAATCGTTCATTTAGATAAACGCAGCATTGAGACATTAAGATAAAAATGTAGTAAATTATAGGTGTAAAGATTAGTTTTTTAAGGGAGATATTTAAAATGGCAGAACCTAAATGGTTGAAGGATATGAATCCTGATGAATATTTAAAAGAAGACTATGAAGCAAACGGCGAGGCTAAAGCAGGCACGACCATTCATGGCATTGATAAAGATGATCCTGATTGGTTAGATAAGGCTGCCAAGAAGGTTAATGCCGCAGAAGGCAATGACTATGTAAAATTAGATGCTGGTCTGATGACAGTTAACCAATTGAATTGGATGCTTAGAAATACGATTGGTGAAATGACGTTTGTTGACGATAATAACCAGCTTCTTTGGTACAATCGTCCAATTGATCCCAACTATAAGATGCTGGCAAGCAGAAAGCCATCTGATATCGGCAACGGAATCGGTAAGTGTCATCCAAAGCAAGCAACTGCAACTGCTAAGAAAGTTACGCATGCTTTGAGAACGCAGCCAGATGGTCACGATGAGGTTGAAATGCCAGTGCCTAACGGCAATCTGAAAAAATTGATTTACCACCGCTACAAGCGAGTTGAAGATGACGAAGGCAATTACGCTGGTACTTATGAATGGGTTCAAGATATTTATCCATTAGTAAAATACTTCTGCGAAACGACCGGTCAAAAATTAGTGATCGATCCGGATGCAACCACCGGTGCAACTTATCGTAGGAATTCAGATACTGATGCAGTCAGTGGCGCATCAAGCAAAGAAACTGAAAAGAAAACTGAGGAAAAGCCAGATACTTCAACTGGAGCTTCCCAACATGAATAATTGAAAAAGGCAGTCTCTTATGAGGCTGCCTTTTTTAGTTATAGATTGGCTGCTCTTGCACTGCAATGTAAAGATCAGCCATTTGATCATTTCTAAAATTAGATAGTTGGGGATAAACGGAATTGTGGATCGCTTGATAGCCATATGGCATGTGATAATGGATCAGTCTTTTTAAGTGGTGAGTTGGCAAATTGCATTTGTTTTTGATTCTCGTTGAATATTTGCCGACATGATTGCCGTAGAGATCATAGTAAATAAGGTTGATTTGCAGGGGATGTTCTTTTTTCATAAGCAAACCTTTCTGTGAAATATGACATCGTGTCACTTTTAACTAACATTATATGATATTTGGATCTCCTGTCAAAAAATAAAACTGCTGCCAAGGGTAGCAAAAATGTCATCAGAATACAAGTCTTTATTTTTATTTCACACAATACTAAACTAGATGTCGAGGCTTTTTCTGGAAAAAAGCGGAAAAGGCACAAGATGTTGTATATTAGTTCACACCTTGTGAACCTAAAGTATTGAGGAGAGATTTTATGCAAACTAATAAGAATGAGAATTATTTTGTCTGGCTATGGAACCAGCTTAAGGGTTGGCCAATTCAGAACTACTGCTTGTGGTTCTTTGCTTTTGGTTTCCAATTGGCAATTTTATTGCAAACTAAGATGACCAGTGTTACTGTGATTACTTTTATCGGTACTTTATTAGGTACTCTTTGTGTTTTGGCAATTAATGCTACCAAGGCAATTAACGGCTGGTTAGGTTTGATCTCAGCTGCCTGCTTTATTTATGCAGGTTGGTCAGCTAAGAACTACTTATCAATTTTTGAGCAAATTGCTTATATTGCTACCTTGGACTTGCCAGTTATCTTGGCTGTTAAGTCCTGGAATAATGATACCAAGAACCACTTGCGGAAATTTGGCGCTAAGGAATGGGTAATTGCCATCGTTGGTACGCTTGCCGTTTACTTGGTTTCTGGTTTCTTGATTGGCAAATTTACCAATGATCCTCGTCCCTGGATTGATGCAATCAGTTTTGCAATTTCTCTTACTGCTGGCATTATGTGCTTTATGCGTTATAACAACCAATACTTCTGGTGGACAGCCAGCGGCATTTTCCAATTGATTCTTTGGAGCGTAACCTTTGCTCAAGGCGATTCAACTTTAGCCATGGCTGTTAACTCATTGATTTATGTAATTAACGATATTTTAGCCTTTACAGTTTCGCCGTGGTTCAATATGGGTCGACGTCGTGAAGGATTGAAAGAAATCAAAAAATAATTTTTAAAATAAAAACGGATTAAATAAATAGTTAACGATAGTAATATTTATTCGATCATTGAAGCAAATGGGATTTGTTCTCATTTGCTTTTTTGATAGCTGTAAAAATATTAATGGATAAATTAATGGAAAATAATATATTAAGAATATTTAAAAGCGGGTTCAAAGAGATAACATATATTAAATGAATATTATATACTATAAGTGCTAATAAGTGACATAATGTCACACTCCATGTTAATAAATGTTTTTAACAGAAAATGAGGTATAATTTTATGGTTTCAAGAAAAATTTGTTAGAAAAAATCCGCAAAATTGAAGAAAAAAATGAACATCATTCAATTCGCAAATTCGCAATGGGTGCGGCCTCCGTTTTGATTGGTTTGACTTTTATGGGTTCAAACAGTCGTCCTGTAAAATCTTCAAAAACAAAAAAGAATTAATCTGAAATTGTTTTGGTTGAAAGCCAAAGCACTGTATAATTCAGATGATCAAAGAGTTAAAGATGTACGACAAGAATGGCAATTTTAATGGTGATATTCTTTATGCCGATAAGGACAACGAATTGCTTTATGATGGTAAATTTGAAAATGATGTTGAAAAACAATTAGTAATCAGCCTTTGGGGCGATAAGATTCGCTTTAGCAATGAATTGGGCTCAGCTTGGGAAACATTTTCAACAACTGTTCCTAAGTTGACCTTCGAAGGTGAAAAGTCGGTTGAGACTACTAAGCCAGAAGGGATTACGATTACTTGGCAGCCAGGTGAATTGGTATTGAATAAGAATTCCAACGTTCATGTTCACTACTTCGACGTTCATGAAGAAGCTAAAAATGGCGTGACAGACTTTAATCCAGACCATGGTTTTGAATTGACTGATCAACTGCAAAGTCTCACTCACTTGGCAATTGGCGATAATTATGAAAATGAATTGTGGGACTGGGAAAGTGCCAACTATGCCTCTGCCAGAACAAACAGATTCAAATGACAATAGTGAAACGGTAACGCCAAAAGCACAAGAAAAAATAAGTTAGATTTATCTAATCAAGAAGGTCACTAGCACAAAAGCTGGTGGCTTTTTTGTATGTTAAAATAAGATTAAAAATGAAAGGTGGCAACAAAATGTCAGATTACGATGCAAAATATATTGAAGAAAAGTTTATTCAATATGCCAAAATGAACACGCGCTCAAATGAAAACAGCAAGGCCGTACCTACAACCCCTGGCCAGGTGGTTTTGCTTAAAGAACTCGCAAATGAAATTAAAAAATTAGGGCTTACAGATGTTTCTTATTCAGACAAAGATGCGTATGTAGTCGGCAAAATTCCCGCAAACAGCGATAAAAAAGTTGCCGCAATTGGCTTCGTCGCTCACGTAGATACTGCCGACTTTAATGCCGAAAATATTCAGCCACAGATTCATGAAAACTATGACGGAAAAGACATCGATTTGGGTCACGTCGTAACTCTGTCGGCCAAAGAATTTCCATCATTAAAGAAAGTGATCGGGCAAACTCTGATCACGGCTTCCGGTGATACCCTTCTGGGTGCTGATGACAAGGCTGGAATCGCTGGCCTTCTTGGCATGGCAAAATACTTGCATGAAAATCCTGCAGTTAAGCATGGCGATATTTGGCTTGCCTTTGGTCCTGATGAAGAAATCGGCATGGGTGCGGCCCGCTTTGACGTAAGTCGTTTTCCAGTTGAATTTGCTTATACCCTTGATAACGGCAATCCTGGCGATATTGCCTATGAAACTTTTAACGCAGCCGCTGCCAAAATTACTTTCAGAGGTACCGTTGTTCATCCTGGAGAAGCATACGGTTTAATGGTTAATGCGGCCTTGATGGCAAATGAATTTATGGATGGTTTGCCGCAAGATTTTGTCCCAGAAAAAAGCAAGGACTATCAAGGCTACATCCTAGTCTTAAATAATAATGGCAATGTTGATCATGCAGAGATCAATTTAATCATCCGCGACTTCGATACGGATCACTATCTCAAGATGAAAAAGTTGGTTAAAGATTTAACAGGGAAATTGAATGAAAAATATGGCGCAAATCGTGTAAACCTCGAAATGCATGATCAATATTGTTCACCTGGCGATTTGATTAAAAATAATCCATATGTGGTCAATTTGGTTCATCATGCCTATGCCAAGATGGGGCTGCCTGTTCATCACATTCCTTTCCGTGGTGGAACAGATGGCGATTTTATCAGTGAAAAAGGCATCCCTACGCCAAATTTGTTTAATGGCGGAGCTAATTTCCACGGGCGCTATGAATATGTCACGGTTGAGAACATGCTTTTATTGGCAAAAACGCTAACAGCGATTGCAACTACGCATCTAGAAATGGACGGCAATCGTGATGAAACGCCACTTAAGAGGTAAAAATGACTTTTTATACTTTAAAATACATTGAAAATAATCAAAACAACAATCAAACTATTTTGTATATTTTGATGCTGGTTGCGGCCGCAGCAATGATTATTTTTACTATTTTATATGTTCGCGATCTCGGAATTATCGCTTTGCTCTTTTTGCTCTTGTTTGCCGCTGCGCAATATGAAAAATACGTTCAAATCAATACTCAAAAATCGCAAGCGACGCAGATCATTCCCTTTAATTAGCGATGGGCAGATTAATCAGGATGTTTTGGAACTAATCCATAAAGATGAATCTTGGTTAACGCAAGAAGTTAAACAGGCGGGTTATAATAATGTGAGTGATATCTTTTTAGGCGAGTATATTAGTGGTCAACTTCGTTTGACTGGCTATTCTAACCATCAGAAAGGGAGCAAATAATGACGGATTTTACTAAAGCAAAAAAGTGGCTCAATGATGCCGATGCGGTAATTGTCACTGCCGGTAATGGCATGGCTCGTGAAGAAGGACTCGATATTTTAAGCGAGGAAAACTTCGATGACTTATACGGTGATGTTGCTGAAAAGTATGATGTCCATACGATTGGGGATGCACTTGATAAAAAATTTGCTTCTTGGACAGAGCAATGGACTTTTTGGAGTCAATTGATTAATAATTACTCTTTGAATTATGAGCCGAGTGAAAGCATGCTGGCATTAAAGAAGCTACTTAAGGGTAAGGAATATTTTATTGCCACCAGTACTTTCGCACACTTTTTTGAAAATGCGGGATTTAATGAAAATCGCATCTTCAATGCTTTTGGTGATTGGACAAAAATGCAATGCTCAAGCGGCATTAATCATGGATTGAAGGATGATCGCGAAGTAGTTAGACAGTTTATCGCTGCCGGAAAAAATGCGACAGAAGATTTGGTACCAAAATGTGAGGTCTGCAACAGCGAGATGGAATTGCACATGCCACTAAATGCGCATTTTTACCCAGATACTGATGCGAATGCGCGTATGCGTTGGTTCTTAACTGGCAATGAAGATAAAAAAGTCGCAATTTTGGAATTAGGCGTAGATGAAACCAGTCCGCAATTGCTGGATCCAATGGTCAAATTGGTTGAGCAATTCGGTGATTGGCATTATCTTGCTGCTGATTTAAGACAAGATGATTTGCCGGACGATTTGCAAAAGCGAAGTCTTGCCTTTGATAGCAACAGCCATGATTTATTAATGAATTTAGCAAAGTAGGATTTTATGAGTATTGAAGTAAAAAATGGGGTTTTGCATATTCCTGGTGCAGAAGATAAACTCCGCCAAAAGGGGATGGAAACGCCCGCCTTCTTGCAGGACTATACCTTGCTCGATATTGAAACAACCGGTTTGAGTCCATACCGCGATCGCGTTACTGAATTAGGTGCGATCAAAGTTAGAAATGGTGAAATTGTCGATGAATACAGCCATTTGGTTGCTTATGACAAATCAAACTGCGTACCAGCATTTATTACCAAATTAAATGGCATTACTGAAGAGAAAATCATTAATGAAGGCATTCCAGTAGCTGAAGCGATTCATGATTTTCGGCAATTTATTGGCGATGATGTCATTATTGGCTACAACGTAAATTTTGATTTGAACTTTATTTATGATTTGGCCAAAAAATATCACTTGCCAGAGTTAAATAATAATTATGTAGATGTCTTGCGTTTAGCGCGAGCATATTATCCTAAAGAGCGGCATAATCGCTTGATTGATTGCATGCAGCGGGCCGGAATTGCACAGGTAGAGCAGCACCGTGGATTAGATGATTCAATTGATACGAAAAAAGTCTATGATGATTTTCACGCTCATTTCACGCCAAATTTGCTTGTACAGGCACAAAAGAAAATCAAAAACTTTTCTTTAACTGATGAAAAACTATCTCCGTGGCAGATTGGTTTTCGCAATCCGGTTAATAACAAAAAGATCGTTTTAACTGATCATTTAAAGATGAATTTGGAAGATGCCAATAAGATGATTGATAACTTGGGCGGACAAGCTCAAGGACGGCTAGCAATGGAAACCAATTACCTGATTTTAGGCGATCATGACTTCTTTAGTCGTGATAATAATGATTTGAATAAGGCTCAAGAATTGAATCACGAAGGTGCGGATATTAAGCACTTATCAGAAAGCTTTTTCTTAAATATGCTTGATAATTGGGCAAGAAGTTAGGAGCAAAAAATGGCACGACGCAGAAAGAGAAGACGCAAGAACAGTTCGCTGCTCACTGCTTTGATCGTAATTGTTGCTGCAATATGGGGCATTTATACCAAGGGCGGCAGTGTTCCCAATGGCGTTAATTTAACTTCAACTACTTCGAGCACGAGTTCAAAAACCAGCAATAAAATCAACAATGCACAAAAGGCTCAAACCTCTTATGGCGGTTTATCGAAGACGGATTATCAGAAATTGGCTAAATTGAATTTTAAAAGCGGTTCGAAGGCCTATATTACGGTCAACAATGATCATTCGACTTTGATTAAAAATGCCTGGAAAGTTAACAGGGTTATTTATGCTAATTTGGATTCGCTTAATCGAACATCGCATTCAAATACGGGTTTTCTGGAAAAAAGAAACGTTGCCAATGATTCTTTGCGCGTGCGGCAGTACATTGATCCTACGGGCTGGCACTACAACAGTCGCAATGGCACACAAATATACAATCGAGGTCACCTGATTGCCTATTCTGTCTCTGCTGGAATCGATCAAAACGGTAACTATAATCCAAATAATCAATCCGGTGATCAGAACAATCCAAAGAATTTGTTTACTCAAACGGCCTTTTCCAACCAAAAGATTCAGACAATTTTTGAAAGCAAGGTCAGGAAAGCTTTGCGTGAAAACAAAAAGGTGATCTATCAAGCAACGCCAATTTTCAGAGGCAATGAATTAATGGCTCGCGGCATTAACTTACAGGCTATTTCAACAGATGGCAGTCTAGATTTTAATGTTTATCTGTACAACGTTCAGCCGGATTATGTTTTCAATTATGCAAATGGCCGTGCCAAAGTTGATCGGTCGATGCAGGTAAAGGAATAGTAGAGTAAAATAGACATAAAGATTTATAAAAAAAGAGGAAGTTTTATGAAAAAAGATAATTGTACGGCAATGTTAGTCGGTAAGGATGCTTCAATCGATGGGTCAACCATGATTGCTCGTGACGAGGACGGTTACGGTGGCATTAATGAAAAGCTTTTTGTTGTAAACAAGGCCCGTCATTATGATGAAGACTATGTTTCCAAATACAATGGCTTTAAGATGCATTTGATTGGCGATGGCTGTCGCTATACTGCAGCGCCAACTGCCGATGATTCAGAAGGCCGCTGGGATGAACAAGGCATTAATGAATATAATGTTGCTATGTCTTCAACTGAAACTGAAGCAACCAATGCTCGCTGCCTTGGCCATGATCCTCTTGTTGAAAACGGGATTGATGAAGATTCAATGCTTTATCTGGTTTTGCCATTTGTTAAGACGGCTCGTGAAGGGGTAAAGCGTTTGGGTCAATTGATCGAAAAGTATGGTACTGGTGAAACCAACGGCATCGCTTTTTCTGATCATGATGAAGTTTGGTACCTTGAAACAGCTGCAGGTCACCAATGGGTGGCTGCTCGCGTACCTGATGATTCATACGCAATTTGTCCTAATATTATGGTGATTCAAAACGTTGATTTTGATGATCCAGATAACTTTATGTATGCTTCAACGATTCGTGATTTTGTTGAAAAGCATCATTTGAATCCTGCTCAAGATGGCGGCTTTAACTTCCGTGATATTTTTGGCACAAAAGACGAAGCTGATGCTTTCTACAACACTCCACGTACTTGGTATGGTCAAAAATTGTTCAACCCAAGCATTGAGCAAGATCCAACCAGTCAAGAAATGCCATTTACTCGCGTTCCTGAAAAGAAAATTGGCGTAGAAGACGTGCAAAAGTTCTTGACCAGCCACTACAACGGTACCCCTTATGATCCAATGGATACTTTCTCATCCGGGGATGAAAAGCAGCAAAAGATGTTCCGCTCAATTGCCTTGGACCGTAATCAAGAATCCAGCATCTTGCAAATCAGAAATGATGTTCCAAAAGAAATGGCTGCCATTCAATGGGTAAATATGGGCTTTTACTGCTACTCACCTTACGTACCTTTCTATGCCAACATCAACGACACGCCAGCCAATTACAAGGTTGCTGATCATATGGTTGATCCTGATAAGAGTGCTTACTGGATGTACAAGACTTTGCAAGTATTAGTTGAGCCACGCTACCATCAATATATTTATCAAGTAAATGCCTACCGTGATGATTGCCAAGCTTGTGCTTTAGCTCATATTGATGAGACTGACCCTAAGGCTAAAGAACTCAAGGGTGAAGAATTGACTAAGTTTTTAACTGCCGCCAATGAAAAGACAGCCGCTGAAATTACGGAAAAGACCAAAAAGTTAATGAGCGCCTTGGTTCGTCAGGCTTTGAATTCTTCCAAGTACCAATTTGAACGTGGCGATAATTTATAAAAGAATCTTATTTAAGATTGTTAAATTGATCGTTCGGAAAAAATATTTTGATTTATTTTGAAATTAAGTAAAAAGACCATTGTAAAAGCAATGATCTTTTTTTGTGCTTAACGATAAATAAGACACAATATCTTGTAAAAGCAAATAATAACTTGCAGCTTTGCTAAATAGTTAATATATAGCCTAAAAAAGCAGAACATTTCACAAACAAACAGAAAGAAACTTCTGTAAAGTACGAATCATTATGAAAATAAATTTGTGATTTTGATCGGAATATAATAGAATTAATTAAGAATTTATAGAAAATTATCAAGATATTGTGGTGTGTAACTAATGAATGATGAAAATTTTGTTCAAGTAAAGAACCTACGCAAGGTTTATGAAAACGGCCATGAAGCAATCAAAGACGTTAGTTTTTCCGTTAAAAAAGGCGATCTGGTCTGCTTATTAGGCCCTTCCGGCTGTGGAAAGACGACCATTTTGAATATGCTGGCTGGTCTTCTTACACCAACTAGCGGTGACATTTTATTTGATGGCAAGTCGGTAGTTAAAACCGCGCCTAAGGATCGGCAAATCGGTTATGTTTTCCAGAACTATGCCCTATATCCGCATATGACTGTTTTGCAAAACGTTATGTTTCCATTAACGGTCGGCAAGAATAAGCGTCCTAAGGCTGAAGCTGAAAAGGTTGCTAGAAAGTACATGAATTTAACGCAGATTGATGAATTTGCGGATCAAAAACCTGGTCAGCTTTCCGGTGGTCAACAGCAGCGTGTAGCGATTGCCCGTGCCTTGGTGCAAGAACCTAAGATCTTGCTTATGGATGAACCATTGAGCAATTTGGATGCTCGTTTGCGGTTAAAGATTCGTGAAGAAATTCGTTCATTAGTCAAAAAAGTTGGCATTACGACTTTATTTGTTACACATGATCAAGAAGAAGCTTTGTCGATCGGTGATAAGATCATTCTGTTCAATGACGGCGTGATTCAACAAGATGATTTGGTTCAAAACTTCTACTTGGAACCAAATAATTACTTTGTTGCTAACTTTGTTGGCAATCCAGTAATTGACAACTTCTCGGTTGAAGTCAAAGATGGTAAAGTTACTGGCTCAGATTTTGAAATTGCAGTCAGTGATTTGAAACAAGACCGTTTTAAGCATGAATTAAAAGATGGCAAATATGTTTTGTCAGTTAGACCTGAAAATATTTTGCCAGATGAAAGTGGAAACGTTAAGGTCACAATTCAAGATATTGAATTGATAGGTCGTGAACGTATTTTGAAATTCAATCATGATGGCATTCAAGCTCGTTCTTTGGTTGATTTGGAAACTCCAATTAAGGCAGGAGACAATATCAACCTTAAAATGCGACTTGATCGCATCTTCATCTTTACCCCAGAAGGGGAGCGTGTTTACTAATGAAGCAAAATCAAAAGCGGGCTTGGCTCTTTCTGGCTCCAACCATTATTTTTGTAACGGGCTTTAGTATTTTTCCAATTTTGCGAGCCTTTGTTATGAGTTTTCAAGGTGGACCGTTAATTGCCTTGGATTGGACGGGCTTTAGCAATTATCAGTATATTTTCAAAGATCCCGAGTTCTGGACGGCAATCAAGAACACTATTATTTATGCTTTGGTTTCTGTACCAGTAGCTTTAGCGATCTCGATTATGCTGGCTTGGTTGATTTTCAGCAAGGTGAAGAGAAAGTCTTTCTTTGAAACTACTTTCTTCATGCCATATGTTACAAGTACGATTGCGATCGGTATTGTCTTTCGCTATATTTTCAATGGTGACTATGGTTTGCTCAACTTCGTTTTGAAAGCATTGCATTTGCCTGCACCTAACTGGATTGATGATCCTTCAATGTCATTAACGACGATCATTATTTTTGGTGTTTGGACAAGCTTGGCTTTTAACATTGTTATCTTGATGGGTGCCTTGAGAAATATTGATCCTAATTATTACACGATTGCTGATATGTATGGGGCAAGCGGTACCGAAAAGTTTTGGCGGATTACTATGCCGCAGTTGATTCCAACGATCGCTTTCTTATTAACGATGAATATTATCGCAGCCTTCAAAGTTTATACTTCAGTATATGCCTTGTTCAATGGGCAAGCCGGCGTCGGCAACTCTGCGACGACTGCAGTGTTCTACATCTATAACAAATTCCAGATTGTTGGTACGCCAGGTGTAGCGATGGCTGCCACTGTTGTGTTATTCTTGACCATTTTGTTTATTACTTTCTTGCAGCGCAAGATGATGAAAAAGATTGGAGAGCAGTAAAAGATGAAAAAGATTCGCTGGGGCAGATTATTTGCCTACTTGATTTTGACTTTCTTTGCAATTATTACTGTCTTTCCTTTCATTTATATGATTTTGGGTGGATTAATGAGTTTCCAAGAAACAACAACGATTCCGCCAACAATCATTCCAAAAAATCCACAATGGGGCAACTATGCTAAGGTTTTTGCGCAGGCTCCATTTGCACGCTATTTCTTAAACACCTTCATTACTGCGAGTGTAACGACAATTGTTAGTTTGTTCAACGCGATATTAGGTGCCTTTGCAATGGTTAACCTTCGTTTTAAAGGCAAGAACTTCGTTCAAATCGTTTTGCTGTCATTGCTGATGGTTCCTGGTGAAGCAATAATTTTCACCAACTACAATACTGTTGCAAAGATGGGCCTTCTTAACACTTACCTCGGTTTGGTATTGCCATTCCTTACTTCAATTTTCTACATGTACTACTTGCAGAGCTATTTTGGCGCTATTTCAAGAACAATTTATAAGGCTGCCAAAATTGACGGTGCATCTGACTGGGAATATATTTGGAAAATTTTAGTCCCAATGTCACGGGGTGGTTTATTCACTGTTGGTTTGTTAAGCTTTATTTCTGGCTGGAATTCATTCCTATGGCCATTGTTGGTAACTAATGAAGACAGTATGCGGCTTCTTAACAACGGATTAACTAATTTCGCTTCTGATGCCGGTAGTGAAACCCAATTGCAATTAGCTGCTGCTACTTTGACAGTTTTGCCAATTTTAGTTCTTTACTTCATTTTTAGAAAACAAATTATTTGCGGAGTAGTTCGTAATGACCTTAAGGGATAAAACAACCGTTACTTTTTATAATGGCTTGACCACAATTGGCGGGCCAATGATTGAAGTCGCCTATAATGATTCACATGTTTTGTTTGATTTAGGCGAGGTATATCGTCCTGAACTCGGTTTGAGTATGGACGATGAAGATTATCAGACTTTGATTAAGTACCAATTGATTGGTGAAGCTCCTGATTTTTATGATGAAAAAATCACGGGTAAAGCAATTGATACCAAGCGTTGGAAACATAGTGCAGCTTATATTTCTCACCTGCATCTGGATCATAGCAAGGCTTTAAATCTGCTTTCACCAACGATTCCATTGTATGCCGGCCCAATTACGGCTCACTTGCTGCCGGCATTAAATGAAAAAGGCGATTTTCTTTTGCCAGCAGCCGGTCATGAAAAAGGCTACACTCGTCCAATCATCGCTGCTGAATATAAAAAGCCGATTAAGGTTGGCGAGATCACAATGGAAATTTGGCCAAGCGATCACGATGCATATGGTGCTACCGGTCTAATTGTTAAAACCCCGGATAAAAAAATTTCATTCACTGGTGATATTCGTTTGCATGGCTATCATCCGGATTGGGTACATGAATTCTTAGCTGCTTCAAAGGGTGCAGATCTTTTCATTACTGAAGCAACTGGCAGTTCATGGCCTGAAAGAAAGAATGAAAAGCAAAGTGAGGAATTTACCGGGATTAACAATGAAGATGAATTGACACAAGAAGTTGTTCGTCTTCAAAAAGCTAATCCAAAACGGCAAATTACTTTTAACACCTACCCAACCAATGTTGAAAGATTGCTTAGAATCATTTCTGATTCACCACGGAAAGTTGTTTTGCATGCAAAACGGGCTCATTTGTTGCATAAGAGTCTGGGCAAAGAATTTCCGTACTATTACTTGCCAGAGGAGCCGAAGTTCGCTGATCTGAATCCAGAACCGGAAGTTTCTTATCAAGATCTTCTTAACGATGATCACGAATTCCTTTGGCAAGCTGTTGCTGACTTTGATCAGTTGATGGAAGGCGGATTGTATATCCATTCTAATGCTGAGCCACTTGGTGATTTCGACCCAGCATACAAGCCTTTTGTCGAAAATTTTGCTAAACATAATGTGGAATATAAAGCTCTGCGTTGTTCTGGCCACGCAGATGAGGGGGAGTTACAAGAAATCATCAGCGAGGTTCAACCAGCTATTTTAGTACCAGTGCACACATTGCATCCGGAGCTGGTCGAGAACCCATATGGAAAACGGATTTTACCTAAGCGTGGTCAAAGCATCACGCTTTAGTGAATCAATAAAATTTGTTGTTTAGTTTTATTTTTTGGGAGGATTAATCCAAATGAAGTTTAGTAAGAAACTTGCTGTGTTGGCTGCTGCCGGCTTGGCATTAATGGGAACAGCTGCTTGTTCTAATGGCAATAGCTCATCTAGCTCAAGCAAGATTCCATCAAAGATTACCAAGAAGACAACAGTTGTTTTTTGGCATGGTATGGTAGGAGTACAACAATCAACTTTGCAAAAGTTGACTAAGGAATTCGAAAAGAAGAATCCAAATATTACCGTTAAGCTTGAAAGTCAAGGTACTTACATCGACTTGCAAGCCAAGATCAACTCAACTTTGCAATCACCAAACAATTTGCCTACAATTACGCAAGCTTACCCAGGTTGGCTTTGGAATGCCGCTAAGAATAAGATGCTTGTAAACTTGACACCTTACATTAACAACAAGAATGTTGGTTGGGGCAGTGCTAAGGCTTCAGACATTAGATCCGAATTGTTGAAGGGCGCTCAAATTCAAGGAACTCAATATGGTATTCCATTTAACAAGTCCATTGAAACTTTAACTTACAACAAAGACATGTTTAAGAAATATGGCATTAAGAAGGTTCCAACCACTATGGCCGAACTTAAATCTGTTTCTGAAACTATTTACAAGAAGAGTCACCACAAGGTAGTAGGTGCTGGTTTTGATTCACTTTCCAACTACTACGTTTTAGGTATGAAGAATGCCGGCGTTGACTTCTCAAGCAAAATCAACTTCAGTGGTTCAACTTCAAAGAGTGTTATCAACTACTACGCAGATGGTATCAAGAAGGACTACTTCAGAGTTGCCGGTTCAGCACAATACTTATCAGGCCCATTTGCTAACGAAAAAGTTGCCATGTTTATTGGTACTTCCGCAGGTGAAGGCTTCGTTAAGCAGGGTGTAGGCAAGAAGTTTACTTATGATGTTGCTGCTCGTCCAGGCAAATACAACATGCAACAAGGTACAGACATTTACATGTTCAACCACGCAACTGCTGAACAAAAGGCGGCTGCATTTAAGTACATTAAGTTCTTGGTATCTAAGTCAAGCCAACTTAAGTGGGCTAACGCAACTGGCTACATTCCAGTTAACAACTCAGTAATTAATTCTGCAGCATACAAGTCCAACACTTCACTTAAGCTTCCAGCTAAGCTTTCAACTGTTATGAAGCACTTGTACAGCGTTCCTGTAGAAAAGAACTCAAACGCAGCCTATGCTCAATTGAACAGTATTATGCAAACTATTCTTTCTGCAGCTCAAAAGCACCAAAATGTTAATAACGCAATTAACGAAGGTAAGCAAAAGTTTGATGCTGCTTGGAAACAATAAAACTAAATAGCGATTTAATGAAAAACAGACCGTAACTGGTCTGTTTTTTCTTTACTTCGAAAATGGTAGAATAATAGAGTTGAAATAAGATTTAATTGCGTAAATGAGAGGTGAGAGTGTTGATACGGCAACAAAATTTTCCCGTAGAGACCAAATATAAATGGTACGATATCAGCAATTTAAGTGAGCAGGATAGCAACAAGCTGCAAGACGATTTTAAATTCACGCCAGACATCATCTCTTATATTTCTGACCGGCATGAACGTCCGCACTATGACTATGACTTGCATACCCATAGTCACTTGCTTGTTTATGATGTACCAATTTGGCCAACTAATTCAATTAAGCACTTCGCCTCGCACCCAATTACTTTCTTGGTAGTTGGAGAAAATATTTTTACTTTCCATACTGAGTCAACTAGCTACGTGTTTGATGAATTTAACGATGTTCAGATACGTGAGCGCTTGTCGCGAGCTAATGATGTTACGGAATTATTGATAGCCTTTCTGCTTTATTCATCACAATATTTCCAGCGTGCAGTTACTCAACTGGATGCAGAAAGAGACAGTTTGGATCAAAAATTGTCGGATGATATCGACAATAAGGATTTAGTTGAATTATCAAATATTGAAAAAAGTTTGGTTTATTTGTCCAGTTCCATTCAAACTGACTTAATCATGCTTCACAGCTTGGATCATTCTAAATTAGATTTCACTAAAACCGCACGTGAACGTCTAGACGACGTGTTAATTGAATCAAATCAGTCAGCAGAAATGATTCAGATTTCACAGCAAGTAACCAAAACGCTGTCGGCTACATCGAACAATATGATGAACAATAACCTGAACGATACGATGAAATTCTTAACTGTGTGGTCTTTGGTTTTGACGATTCCAACAATTATGACGGGATTTTATGGGATGAACGTTTCACTGCCAATGTTCCATAATCCTTTTGATTGGGTCGTTGTAACCATCGTTACTATTGCGTTAATGATTTGGTTAATCGTTTTGATGCGAAAACATCATTTCTTCTAAGTTGAGGATTTTCAATGAAAAAAAAAGTATTTATCCGGGCACTTTTGGCTACTATTTTTGCGTTTATGCTTTATTCGGCTGGTTTGCGCGAAATGAATAGTGCCAAAATCAATATCATTGAACCTAAAAATAGCAAAGTCAATAAGAAACAAATTAAAGAACCAAAGGTTAAAATGCCAACTGCGAGTTCAAGCAGCAGTCAAACTTCTGCATCTTCCAAAGTTACTGTTGAAAAGGGCAGCAAAACTTCATTGGCTTCAGCAATCAAAAAGGCAATGGGCAGCACTGCCTCCTATCAAGTAGCCGTACAGGATCTGAACAATTCTGCACGCTATGCTCGTTTGGCTACAACATCTGAAGCTCATAATGCCAGTGGCGTCTTGAAAATTTTGATTTTGGCGACTATTTACTACCAAGAACAAAAAGGAAAGTTGAGTACCAAAACTGCGATTAAGATTAAAAAGTCAGATCGCGTCAAAGGTGAAAAGCTTCTGCAAACCAATATGGGCTATAGTATCGCATATTTGCGTCAAGCTATGATGAAAGGCAATAAGACTGCAGGCAATGCATTATTGCGGAAGGCTGGCAGCAAGAATGTCGCTGCAGTTGCCAAAAAGTTTGGTGCTACAAGTACAACTATCAGCGGCACCTTTACTAACCCACCGGTTGGCAAAACGACCAGCAAAGATTTAGATTTGGTTTTGAAGGGACTTTATCAAGGCAAAGTTTTGAATCAAAGTCATGCACAGCTTGTTTTATTAGGATTGTATGGCTCTAGAACCAAGCTGACTAGTGGTATTAGTGGGACTATTTACAGTGCTGGTGATAGTCACTTTGCTGCTGCGATTGTTCAAACGTCAGGTCATTCCTATTGCATCTCTGCGTGGTCCAATTCACAGAAAAACTTTAAGGCTCTAGGCAAGGCTGTTAATACTTGGTTTAATAAGAATCGTTCATAAGGAAAAATCTGGCAAGAGAGATATTTACTATAAAGTGGATATCTCTTTTTTTGAATAATTTACAAGTTGTAGATTGTATTCTACGCTTTGTAGTGATATATTATTCTCATGCTGTAAGAGAGGAGGAAAAAAGAATGGTCCAAAAAAGAACTCTTGATTTGAATAAAGTGATTGAAAAAGCTAACGAATTGATTTGTCAAAAAGGCTTGTCGGAAACAACAATGCCTAATTTGGCCGAGGCTTTAGGCGTTAGATCACAATCGCTTTATCATTATGTTTCAGGGAGAAAGCAGTTGCTTTCATTAGTGGGAGCTAGCAGAATTAAACTTTTGCATCATCGGCTGGTTGATAGTCTAATGGGTTTATCCGGCAAGGATGCTTTGTTAAAATTTGCTGATGTTACGCGCAATTTTATTTTGCATGATCCATCTTTGGCAAGTATTTTGTATCACTTGAATGAATACAGCAAAGAAGATGCAATCACGCAGGAAATTATGGCTCTTTTTGCTCTTGGCGAGAAGTTCAATTTGAAAAAAGATGAGACCATTTCTTTTCACGCTCTTGTTGGAGCAGTTTTGGGATATGTCTTTCTAGATAAATCAACAGCCTTTGCAAACGAAAGCGATGAAAAGGCAAATGAGGACTACCATAAGATGATCCTACGGTTAGTTGAACCGGTAGCTATTGTGCAGTAATGAATACAGGAGGAAGAAGAAAAGTGCAAAAGTTTTTAAAGAATCATGTCTTTTCTTTAATTGCATGGATTTTAATTTTGCTCATTTCAGTTATTGCTCTGCCTAATGTTAGTCAGTTGACTAATGATCACTCGAACATTTCTTTGCCAAGCAATGTTCAAAGTGAAGTTGCGCAAACAATTCAAAACAACTGGGGTAAAAAGAAGAAAAATACCTATGAAGTTGCAATTGTTTTCAACAAAAAGAAGGGCAAATTAACTGAAACTGATAAGGCAGCAATCAATGCGACCGTTTCTAAGCTTGAAAATAATAAATCCAAGTACGGTATCACTGATGTGCTGGCTCCAGATTCAAATATTGCTACCCGTAAGAAGCTGCAGTCAAAAGACGGCACGACTTGGGTAATGCAATTAAATATTTCAAAGAAGAAGGGAAACGAATATCGCCGAATCGGGGATGTTGAAAGTCAACTTACTAAGGCCGTAAAGACCTCAGGAGTTAGAACTTATGTAACCGGTGCAGACGTCTTGCAAAATGCATTCTCAACTTCAGTTCAGAAAGGAATCAAGAAGACTGAAGCAATTACAGTTGTCTTTATCTTTATTGTTTTAATTATTGTCTTCAGATCACCAATTGTTCCTTTGATTTCTTTATTAACAGTTGGGGTATCATTCTTAACTTCATTCTCAATTGTTACTAATTTAGTTCAGAGATGCAATTTCCCATTTTCAAACTTTACGCAAGTGTTTATGGTGATCGTTCTGTTCGGTATCGGAACGGACTATAACATCCTGCTGTATGACAAGTTTAAAGAAAATCTGAGTAAGAATATGGGCAAGTACGAAGCTATACATGATGCTTTGCGTAGTGCTGGCAAGACTATTCTTTATTCAGGTTCTTCAGTTTTAATTGGTTTTACTGCATTAAGTTTAGCTAAATTCTCAATTTACCAATCAGCCGTTGGTGTTGCTGTTGGTGTTGCTGTCTTGTTAATTGTTCTTTTAACCTTGAACCCATTCTTTATGGCTGTACTTGGTAAAAGAATGTTCTGGCCAGTAACTAAATTTACTGGTGAATCAGAAAACAAGTTGTGGCATGGCATTTCTGCTTCAACTTTAGAGCACCCAATTCTTTACTTAATTGTTTTAGCAGTTGTTACCATTCCATTCATGTTAATGTACAACGGTCATTTGAATTATGATGATACCGATGAAATTGCAGACAGTGTTCCTGCTAAGCAAGGTTTATTGGTCGTACAAAAGCACTTCTCTAAGGGGATGGCTGAACCATCATACTTGTACATTAAGAGTAATCACCGTTTGGATAATGAAACCAATTTAAAGCTGATTGATCAATTGACTAGGCAATTGCAATCATCAAAGGATGTTTCATTTGCAACTTCTGTAACGGAACCTTATGGTGAAGCAATTTCACAATTATATGTAAATAATCAATTGGGTACTGTTGATAATGGTGTTGATCAAGTTCGTACCGGCTTAAACAAGTTGAGCAAGGGTAGTCAAAAAGCAACTACAGGTGCGCAAAAGCTTCAAAGCGGTGCAGAACAGTTGCAATCAGGCACTGGTCAACTTCAAAACGGTGCTGATCAATTACACTCAGGTACTGTTCGTCTTGAAAATGGTGCTCAAACTTTACAAAATGGTACGGCTAAATTAGCTAGCGGTGTTGGCAGCTTAACTACTGGTGCTGGGCGTTTATCTAGTGGTACTCATGCTTTGCAAAGCGGAACCAGCAGCTTGGTAAGCGGTGCTAATAGATTGCAAAGCGGTGCAGGCTCACTTAAGAGCGGTACTCAAAGTCTGGTCAATGGTTTGAACCAATTGAGCTCACAATTATCAACTCAATTAAGCAGTTCAAATAAAGCTCAAATTGCTCAACTTGAAAGTGCTTTGCCACAAATTAACAGTGGCATTCAGCAATTGAATTCAGCACTTGGCGGTTCAGTTGATACTTCTGCTTTGACTAAGAACTTGCAATCAGCTCAACAAAACGCTGCAACTTTGGAAAGCAGTTTAACCAAATTGGAAAGCCTAGCTGGCAGTTCATCATCCACTTCATCAAATCAGTTGGTTAACCGATTGGCTCAAGCGATTGAACCAGTTGTTGAGCGATCATTGTCAAGCAATAATAGCTTGTCTACTTCAGAGAAAACTTCAGTAGCCAAGGCTGCTGCAGCTGCAGCTGCAGCTGCAGCTGTACAAGCACAATCAAGCAGCTCTTCATCAAGTGAATTGAAGTCAGCTCTTCAATCTGCAATTACTGCTGCCCAAGGCTTGAAATCATCAATGTCTTCAATGCAGCAAAGCAATATTTTGACACAAGTCCAACAATTGCAAACACAAGTACAAGCATTGGCTACTGCTTCAAACAAGGCATTGCCTGGTGCTACAACTGCTTTAATGCAATTAAGTTCAGGTTTGTCTCAAGTACAAGCTGCTGCTCAACAAGGTGCCGCAGGTGCAAGTCGTCTTAACTCAGGTGCAGGTCAACTTTACAGTGGACTTCAACAAGGTGCATCTGGTGCTGCTCAATTAAGTTCTGGCATCGGACGATTGAATACTGGTGCAGGTCAGCTTAGCACCGGTGCCGGCAAGCTTGCTTCAAGCATGCCAAAAATTACCAGTGGTCTTGATGAGGCCAACAGTGGTTTAGGTCAAGGTCAAACCTACTTACAAGGTTTGCAATCTTCAGCAGCTGCTAAGACCTTCTACATTCCTAAGGAATACATTAAGAGCGCAATGTTCCAAAAGTCGATTAATGTTTACCTTAGTCCAGATAAGAAGTCTGCAATGCTGATCGTTGTCTTCAATTCAAACCCAAGTGCAACTGAAGCTACTAAGAGATCACAAGAACTTTCAGCTATGGCTAAGAAGTCACTTCAAGGTACTGCTTTGAATGACGCAACGGTTGCAATGGGTGGTCAAAGTTCTAAGATTGAAGATACCAAGAATGTTGCTAGTCAAGACTTCGTCAGAACGGCAGCTATTATGCTTATCGGTGTCGGAATCGCCTTGATGTTCATAACTCGTTCACTCCTTCAACCTGTTTACATCTTGGGTACTTTGCTTATCGCTTACCTTTGCTCATTATCAATTAACCAATGGATTGTTAAGGGTATTTTGAATAGAGACATGCTTACTTGGAACACGCCATTCTTCAGCTTTATTATGTTGATTGCTTTGGGTGTTGACTACAGTATCTTCTTAATGACGCGTTACCAATTAGAACAGGAAGGTTTGAACAGACCGAGTCAAAGAATTTTAAAGGCTTGTGGCATCATCGGAACGGTTGTTATTTCTGCAGCCGTCATCTTAGGTGGTACTTTCGCAGCTTTGATTCCATCTGGTATTCCAACATTAATCGAAGTTGCTTTGACCGTGATTGTTGGTTTACTGATCTTAGTCTCAATCATGCCAATTACTTTGACTGCTGCAACTAAATTGACTTACGAAGGAGTCAACTTCAGTTGGGGTAAGAATAATAAAGATAAAAATACAAAATAAACTCTAAGATTTTAATAAATGAAAAAGTCGTACAACTGTTAAAGTTGCACGACTTTTTTATGCCTGTGCTATAATCTTTAGTACGTAAACAAATTGAGGAGGAACAATATGACAACTTGTCCAAATTGTGGGCAAGCAATCACCGCTAATGATGATGTTTGTCCAAAATGTGGTTTTAATTTAAAGAAATATCGTGAAGATTTTTTTACTAAACAAGGGATAAAGGAAAAAAACGCGACTGATTCAGAAGCAAAACAAAAAGAAGAAGCAACTACTAGTCGTGCTGCCTATCGCAAAGAATTTCAACCGCAAAAACAGAATTCAACAGTCCAAAAGATGATCGCTTGGATTCGTTCAAATGCCACAATCGTCTTTTTACTAGGTTTCTTACTGCTGATTATCACTAGTTTTTCAGTATCATTGGGCTGGATTTGCTTTTTTGCTCTCATGATTTGGCTGTACATTGTCTGTGACCGCAGTGCAAAGATTAATCAGTATACAGCTGACAAACGATTGACTGAAAAGATCAATCAGATTGGATCAGATACTTTTAATTCCATCGCTGATCGTGGAGAAAAGCTGCGTTCACGGAATAAAAAGTTTGAAGAGCATCATCCAAAAGTTGAAGGCAAAATCGAAAAAGTTAAAAACCGCAAGCGTCTGCATTTTAACTACAGCCAACTTTCAGTTATCTTGATGGCTTTCATGAGCTTGGTCGTTTTATTTTCTAGTTCAGGTGCATCAGTAGTTAGCTCGGTTTACGACGAAAAAATGTCAATTTCCGAAGTATTGCTCAGCTTTGGTGGTCGTCTTTTAACCTCAGGCAATACCGCACTTTATTCTTTAATCGTTTACCTCGTATGGTTGCTGCTGATTTTATTTCCAATTTTCATTATTTATAATATTTTCAAAAATACGAAAAAGAGTCAGACCATAGCATTTGTTTTATCGCTAATTGAAACGGTCTTCTTAGTTTATCTTGTCTTTCGGCTGTCAAGCAGCAGTCGCGCAAGTACAGGCGTTCTTAGTCAGTTAACCAGTCAGCTGTTGACATATGCTGTATCAATTGGAGCTTCAACTTACTTTTTAATTATTTCAAGTTTAATGACAACTGTTTTGTCGCTGTACAATCTATTTCATAGAAATAAGCAATTATAAAAATAGCACTGAAGATTTACTATCCTCAGTGCTATTTATTTTTTTAGATCAACTATTTGTTGTTTTCAGTTACGTCAATTACCAAATGCTCATTAACGAAGGCCATCATTCCGAGCTTGCCTAATTCACGACCATAACCCGATTTCTTAACACCGCCAAATGGCAATTCGCCTGAAGTAATCCAGCGGCCATTAATTACTGTCATGCCAGTTTCAATTTTGGCAGCAACTTCTTGTGCATGCTTAATGTCACTGCTAATGACAGATGAACCTAAGCCATAGCTTGAATCATTAGCTAATGCGATTGCTTGATCTTCATCATCGACGCAGTAGACTTCAGCCACTGGGCCAAATAATTCTTTATTGTAGATAGGATTCTTTTGATCAATATTTGTTAAAATCATTGGTCTGAAGAAGGCACCCTTAGAATCAATTTCCGGATATTGGTAGAAGACTTTTGCACCCGCATCAATACCTTTTTGTACTTGAGCAGCTAGTTTTTCTTTTGCTCTTTGAGAATTCATTGGTGGCAAAGTTGTGTCTGTTTCGAGTGGATCCCCGGCCTTTAAGCTAGAGAAGACGTTCTTAAGTTCATGCAATACTTCATCATAGCGTGATTTAACTACAATGATTCTCTTGGATGAAGTACATACTTGACCATCATTATAAGTTCTTGCATCACGCAGCACGTTGCGTAAAACTTGTGGATCAGCATCATCTAAAACGATTAAGGCATCGTTGCCGCCAAGTTCCATCGTTGATTTCTTCAAGTTTTTACCAGCTTCTTCAGCTACAGCCACACCACCGCGTTCTGATCCAGTCAGAGCTACGCCTTGAATTCGTGGATCTTGAATGATTTGAGCCAATTGATCATAGCTTGGATAGAGATTAAGCAGACTGCCTTCAGGAGCCCCAGCGCGCTTAATAATGCGCTCAATCAGCTTAGCAGAACTAGGTACGTTATGTGCATGTTTTAAAATAATTGGATTACCAACGACAAAGTTAGGTGCAAAAACTCGAATAACTTGATAAAGTGGGAAGTTCCATGGTTCACATGCTAAAACAACGCCGGTTGCTTGTTTTAAATAATAAGCATTGCCAAGGTCAGTTTTTAAAGGTTCAGGTTTGAGCATGTTAGCGCCATTTTTAGAATAATAGTCACAAATGTTGGCACATAATTCTACTTCTTCCCTGGATTCGGAAAGAAGCTTGCCCATTTCCAGCGTCATCATTTTTGCCATTTCGTCTTCGTGTTCGCGAAAGGCAGCAGCGATTTTGCTCAAAATTGCTGCTCGGCTGGCTGGCTCTTCATGCCGCCATTTTTTATATAGTGAATAAGCCAAATTAATTGTTTCGTCAATTCGTTCAGCTGTTGGATTATCGAAATTAGCAAAGTTTTCATTGTTATAGGGGTTGATTGATTGATATCTCGACATGTTTTTACCTCACTTTGTTCAAAGCTAAAATAAGTTCACTTACTATTATAAAGCGTTTACAAAAAGGATGGTAGTATTTAAACTTATCGAAACTAAAGCTTAATTTTATCCAAGGCCAATTTTGCTTTGGTTAAGATATATTGGTCATGGTTAAAACCGCGCAAAAGCACGAGCATCATGGAAATGCTGCATAGCCATTTTTTAAGATCATTTGGCATTTGCATTCAATCCTAAACGATAAAGAATTCTCCCCATATAATAAACCTCATGAAAACGAGAACCAATCTTATATGCATGGTGCAACAAGTGATCTGAATCCTTCATGTAATTATGGCGTCCATAAAGCCAACAAATAATAAAGATTATCAGGGCTAGCCAGTCTTCATCTATGATTTCTTGAAAATATGCAAGCGACTTGACCTGATCTTGTTCATTTTCCAAGGCATAAATACCATTCAAATAATTGTAGTGAACCCGATCGTAGGGAAGCCGAAGATCACCGGGCTGCAATTCTTTCAATAAACTGTGTATTTCAGAATAATCAAAACGCAAATAAGCATTTTCAGCTTGGCTTAAATTGCGCCAAGCCTTGGTTTGATGCTGGTTGACGACAATATCGCCAACTTCAATATCCAGTCTTTGACAGTTCTGCCTGTGAGATCTTCTTCTTTTTGCGGATCGCAATAAATTTTTCTAGATCAATCATAAAATTTTATTTTTGTCTTTTAATTCTTTGTCGTAAATAATCTAGGGATTCATCAAGATAATCTTTGCCATAATCCATCGCATGTCTTTGACCTTTGATAACCAAAAGTTCGACTTCATGATCATGTTTTGCCAAGAATTTAATGAAATTGAGAACACTGTCAAGCGGCGTTAATTCATCAGCGGAATTGATCATCATTAAGCTAGATAAATTACTGAAGTCGTAGGCAGCAGCGTCCATTTTTTGCAAAATAGCTTCTTGCTTACCACCGGCATAAGTAGTAACGAAATATTTGTAGAAACTATTATGAATTTGAGCAGGATCAGTATAAGCAAAATCATTTTTAGCATCTGGTGAAGCTTTTACAGTTTCATGGTTTTTAATCCAATGAGAAAAATCAACTGGAGCAGACCAGGTTACTGTTGGGAAGCCATATTGTCCTGCCACTTGCAATGCCATTGTACCGCCAACGCTTGCACCGATTTGAACGATATTTTTTTGATCATCAGGATCAGTGTATTCAGAATTAAGCAGCCAGTTAACAAAATGTATTGCATCTTGATGAGCAGCTGGGAAAAGGTGAGCCGGTGCCAAACTGTATTCAGGTACGAAAGTTACGAATCCGGCATTGGCCAAGTTTACGGCTAGTGGCTTGACGCTATTTTTATTGCCGCGGAACCAGCCACCACCGTGCCAAAAGATCAAAATTTTCGTATTAGAAGTTGTATCATTTGGAAAGTAGATATCTGTACTTAAATTTTTGTCTTGATCATAAACAATATCATTTTTAATAATAGCCATAGTAATCCATCCTTTTGTGAAATCTACGCTTTTATTATAGCTTTAAAAAAGTGGTTCGCAGTTGGAAAATTATTTAAGTATTGTTGAAAAATGAGTCAGATAAAGATATTTTTGTTAAAATTGAACTGCTAATAAGTAGATGATTGATGGAGATGAGAGCGTGCATTTATCAGAAGAAAAAAGTCGCAAATTAATTAATTATGCCACAATTGTTTCTAGTATCATTATTGTTCTGCTAGTCATTTATTGGTACCGATTGGGGATTTTTACCGATCAAGATAAAATGCGGGCCTACCTTGCTAATAAAAAGATAATTGGTCCAGTAGTTTTTGTTTTGATTCAAATTGTGCAAGTAGTAATTCCAATTATTCCAGGTGGAATATCGCTGCTTGGCGGGGTGGTTTTCTTCGGGCCGATCTGGGGCTTTATTTATAACTACATCGGCATTTGTATTGGCTCACTGATTAATTTCTTTTTAGCACGTTATTACGGCAGAAGTTTTATCTTGCATATAGTTTCTGAAGAAACGCTAAACAAATATATGAAATGGACCAAAAATCAAAAGCGTTTCAATTGGTTCTTCGCTTTGTGCATTCTCGCTCCAGCTGCACCTGATGATGTTCTGTGCTTATTAGCAGGACTAACTGAAATGAAATTTTGGACTTATTTTTGGATTATTATTTTATGCAAGCCATGGACAATTGCAGCCTACAGTTTAGGCTTGGTCTATGGTGCAAGATGGTTATTGAAACTTATAGGAAAATAATGTTAGACGGAAAAAGAATTTATTTACGGCGTTTCCAAGTCACGGATGCGCCTGTTTTGCTAAAGTGGGGTCAAAATCATCGTTATCATAGATTGGCTGGTTTTGAGGTTTTCAATAATTTGCAAGAAGCCAAAAAAGGGGCCCAGGAGTATGCTAACCGGAAAAACAGTTTTGCCCTTTGTTTAAAAGAAAATAATCAGCTGATCGGTTTGGTAGAATTGTATGAACGCGGTCTAGATGAGGCGAGCCTCCTTAAGACAAAAGAGATTGGCTTCATGCTGGAACAAGATTTTGAAGGACACGGCTATATGACGGAAGCTTTGAAGCTGGTTTTGCATGACGCTTTTGAACAGATGGGACAAACCGAAATTTGGGCGGGGACCTTTGATACAAACTTTCATTCACAAGAATTGCTGGAGCGAATAGGTTTTAAATATGTTTATACAACCGATTATGCTCAAATTTCCAACCTTTTTTCATATAAGGAAAAATATTATTTGCTCAAAAAAGAAGAATGGCTTAAAATGGTTTCAAACACGAAATCTTAAGACTGCTTCAGAGAGTTCACGGTTGGTGCGAGTGAATGGATGTCGTTTCCGGATTTCATAAATGTGGGCAATTAACAGTTGCACGGTTTAGGCGCCGTTATCGCCAATCAATGAGAGCAGTTTTTTAAAAAAAACTGAAAATGGGTGGTACCGCGAAGCCGTGTGAGTCGATTCGTCCCAGTATTAGGGATGAGTCGGCTCTTTTTTCGGAGGTTTTTCTATGTTAGATATTAAAGTGATTCGTGAGAATCTCGATTGGGCTAAGGATAAACTCGCTACGCGTGGAATTAAGCCTGAAGAATTGGATGAAGTTGTTGCAATCGATGCCAAGCGTCGTGATGCTTTGAAGCAAAGTGAACAACTTAAGGCAGAACGTAACGAAGTTTCTAAGAAAATTGGTGAAGCTAAGCGTAACAAGGAAGATGCTAGCGATGCCATTAAGTATATGAAGGAAGTAAGCAGCAAGATCAAGGATTTGGATAATGAAATTCGTGATTTAAGCGAAAAGCAAGAATACATTTTGCTTCGCTTGCCTAACTTCCCAGCTGATTCAGATCCTATTGGTCCTGATGACAGCTACAATGAAGAAGTTCGTAAATGGAATGAGCCTACTAAGTTCAACTTCAAGCCAAAGGCTCACTGGGACATCGGAACTGATCTTAACATTTTGGACTGGGATCGCGCTTCTAAAGTCTCAGGTGCACGTTTTGTTTTCTACAAAGGTGCAGGTGCATTGCTTGAACGTGCTGTATTCAACTTCTTCTTAGATGAAAATACTAAGGAAGGCTACACTGAAATTATTCCACCTTACTTGGTAAACGATGCTTCAATGCAAGGAACTGGTCAATTCCCTAAGTTCCATGAAGATGTTTATACCATCGTGGATAACGACGATCCAGACAAGCCACGTGACTTGACTTTGATTCCAACTGCTGAAGTTCCTTTGGTTAACTACTTCCGTGACGAAATTATTCATGGCGAAAAGTTGCCAATCAATGTAACTGCTTTGTCACCAGCATTTAGAAGTGAAGCAGGTTCAGCTGGACGTGATACTCGTGGTTTGATCAGGATGCACGAATTTAGAAAAGTCGAAATGGTTAAGGTATGTAAGCCAGAAGATTCATGGGACCAACTTGAAAAGCTGACTCATAATGCTGAACACCTGTTGCAAAAGTTAGGCTTGCCATACCACGTTGTTGCTTTGTCAACTGGGGATGCCAGCTTTACTAGTGCTAAGACTTACGACCTTGAAGTTTGGATGCCATACCAAGACAAGTACCGTGAAATCTCAAGCTGTTCTAACTGTACTGACTTCCAAGCTCGTCGTGCACATATTCGTTACCGTGATGAAAACGGCAAGCTTCATTTAGTACACACTTTGAACGGTTCAGGTTTGGCAGTTGGTCGTTGTGTTGCTGCTATTTTGGAAAACTACCAAAATGAAGATGGTTCAGTAACTGTTCCAGATGTTCTTGTACCTTACATGAATGGTATGAAGAAGATTACTAAAGAAGATAGTTTAATCTAAAACAAATAAAAGAGACCAAATTCGGCAAATTTAAGTCGAGTTCGGTCTTTTTTTGTCCTAAAAAATTTTTTGAAAAATTTTGAGTCAATTTATGATTGAAAAAAGAGCAAATTCCGAACTTTTTGATTACGCTTTTTTCATATGACAAAAATAATAATCAAAATCCGGACAAACAAGAAGGAATTCAATTACAACACAGCCAAGTGTTTCATGGATAAGTCGAACTAAAAGGAGGATTTGACGAAACGAGGAAGTGCGGGTAATATATAAAACTGTCGTCGGGCAAAAGCACGACGGCGCGGGTGAAAAAGTTCTTGACAGAGAACAGGACATCTGCTAAAGTAAAAAAAGTCGTCTGCACAAAGCAGACGGAGCTAGTACTTTGAAAACTGAACAAAGTTTCGCTAAAAGTGTGCGGGTGTAAAAACCCAAACAAAAAGCGAAGTCAATTCGCAAGCAATAAATTTTGAGACAAAGATCTTAAAAACGATTATTTAAAAAATGAGAGTTTGATCCTGGCTCAGGACGAACGCTGGCGGCGTGCCTAATACATGCAAGTCGAGCGAGCAGAACTAACAGATCTACTTCGGTAGTGACGTTTCGGAAGCGAGCGGCGGATGGGTGAGTAACACGTGGGTAACCTGCCCTTAAGTCTGGGATACCACTTGGAAACAGGTGCTAATACCGGATAACAACAAGTGCTGCATGGCACTTGCTTGAAAGGCGGCGCAAGCTGTCGCTAAAGGATGGACCCGCGGTGCATTAGCTAGTTGGTAAGGTAACGGCTTACCAAGGCAACGATGCATAGCCGAGTTGAGAGACTGATCGGCCACATTGGGACTGAGACACGGCCCAAACTCCTACGGGAGGCAGCAGTAGGGAATCTTCCACAATGGGCGAAAGCCTGATGGAGCAACGCCGCGTGAGTGAAGAAGGTTTTCGGATCGTAAAGCTCTGTTGTTGGTGAAGAAGGATAGAGGTAGTAACTGGCCTTTATTTGACGGTAATCAACCAGAAAGTCACGGCTAACTACGTGCCAGCAGCCGCGGTAATACGTAGGTGGCAAGCGTTGTCCGGATTTATTGGGCGTAAAGCGAGCGCAGGCGGAGAAATAAGTCTGATGTGAAAGCCCTCGGCTTAACCGGGGAATTGCATCGGAAACTGTTTTTCTTGAGTGCAGAAGAGGAGAGTGGAACTCCATGTGTAGCGGTGGAATGCGTAGATATATGGAGGAACACCAGTGGCGAAGGCGGCTCTCTGGTCTGTAACTGACGCTGAGGCTCGAAAGCATGGGTAGCGAACAGGATTAGATACCCTGGTAGTCCATGCCGTAAACGATGAGTGCTAAGTGTTGGGAGGTTTCCGCCTCTCAGTGCTGCAGCTAACGCATTAAGCACTCCGCCTGGGGAGTACGACCGCAAGGTTGAAACTCAAAGGAATTGACGGGGGCCCGCACAAGCGGTGGAGCATGTGGTTTAATTCGAAGCAACGCGAAGAACCTTACCAGGTCTTGACATCTAGCGCAATCCGTAGAGATACGGAGTTCCCTTCGGGGACGCTAAGACAGGTGGTGCATGGCTGTCGTCAGCTCGTGTCGTGAGATGTTGGGTTAAGTCCCGCAACGAGCGCAACCCTTGTCATTAGTTGCCAGCATTAAGTTGGGCACTCTAATGAGACTGCCGGTGACAAACCGGAGGAAGGTGGGGACGACGTCAAGTCATCATGCCCCTTATGACCTGGGCTACACACGTGCTACAATGGGCAGTACAACGAGAAGCAAGCCTGCGAAGGCAAGCGAATCTCTGAAAGCTGTTCTCAGTTCGGACTGCAGTCTGCAACTCGACTGCACGAAGCTGGAATCGCTAGTAATCGCGGATCAGCACGCCGCGGTGAATACGTTCCCGGGCCTTGTACACACCGCCCGTCACACCATGGGAGTCTGCAATGCCCGAAGCCGGTGGCCTAACCTTCGGGAAGGAGCCGTCTAAGGCAGGGCAGATGACTGGGGTGAAGTCGTAACAAGGTAGCCGTAGGAGAACCTGCGGCTGGATCACCTCCTTTCTAAGGAAGCAGCGGATATGGAGAGTAGAAATACTAAGAGAAGTATCCAAAGCAAGCGGAAGCACACTGAGAAACTTTGTTTAGTTTTGAGGGCATTAGCTCTCAGAGTTAGCACATTGAAAACTGAATACAATCCAAGCAAAAACCGAGACAATCAAAGAAGAGATTGAAGAGCGACCGAGAAGAGAGATTCTTGAGTAAGGTCAAGTAGAAAAGGGCGCACGGTGAATGCCTAGGCACTAGAAGCCGATGAAGGACGTAACGAACTGCGAAAAGCTTCGGGGAGCTGTAAGTAAGCTAAGATCCGGAGATGTCCGAATGGGGGAACCCGGTGCAGGAGATGCATCATTGCATGCTGTTAAGGCATGTAAGGGAAGACGCAGCGAACTGAAACATCTAAGTAGCTGCAGGAAGAGAAAGAAAAATCGATTTCCTTAGTAGCGGCGAGCGAAGAGGAAAGAGCCTAAACCCGTTGATTTATCAGCGGGGGTTGTAGGACTGCGCAAGGCAGCTCAAAGGATAGCAGAACTACCTGGGAAGGTAGGCCAGAGAGGGTGAGAGCCCCGTAAGCGAAATCCAGCGAGCGCCGGCAGGATCCTGAGTAGGGCGGAACACGAGGAATTCCGTTTGAATCCGCGAGGACCATCTCGCAAGGCTAAATACTAGCTAGTGACCGATAGTGAACCAGTACCGTGAGGGAAAGGTGAAAAGAACCCCGGAAGGGGAGTGAAAGAGAACCTGAAACCGTGTGCCTACAAGTAGTCAGAGCACATTAAAGTGTAATGGCGTGCCTTTTGTAGAATGAACCGGCGAGTTATGCTGTGCAGCGAGGTTAAGTCAGAAAAGACGGAGCCGGAGCGAAAGCGAGTCTGAAGAGGGCGAGAAGTTGTGCGGTGTAGACCCGAAACCAAGTGACCTACCCATGACCAGGTTGAAGGTGCGGTAAAACGCACTGGAGGACCGAACCCACGTAAGTTAAAAATTGCGGGGATGAGTTGTGGGTAGCGGTGAAATTCCAAACGAACTTGGAGATAGCTGGTTCTCTCCGAAATAGCTTTAGGGCTAGCCTCGTGGAGAGGATAATGGAGGTAGAGCTCTGTTTGGACAAGGGGCCCGTCAGGGGTTACTAAATCCAGATAAACTGCGAATTCCAGATATCCATACACGGGAGTCAGACTGCGAGTGATAAGATCCGTAGTCGAAAGGGAAACAGCCCAGATCACCAGTTAAGGTCCCCAAATCTATGCTAAGTGGAAAAGGATGTGGAGTTGCGTAGACAACTAGGACGTTGGCTCAGAAGCAGCCATCATTCAAAGAGTGCGTAATAGCTCACTAGTCGAGTGGCTCTGCGCCGAAAATTTACCGGGGCTAAGCATAGTACCGAAACTGTGGACGTGTTTTAAAGAGCACGTGGTAGGAGAGCGTTCTAAGAGCGGAGAAGTCTGATCGAGAGGACAGATGGAGCGCTTAGAAGTGAGAATGCCGGTATGAGTAGCGAAAGATAGGTAAGAATCCTATCCGCCGGAAGACTAAGGTTTCCTGGGGCAGGCTCGTCCGCCCAGGGTAAGTCGGGACCTAAGGCAAGGCCGAGAGGCGTAACCGATGGATAACAGGTAGAGATTCCTGTACTGCGTTTAATCGTTAAGAGCGAAGGAGGGACGCAGGAGGCGAAGCACGCATGGCGCTGGAATGCCATGTTCAAGCGATAAGCCTGGGAGCGAGTAAAATGCTTGCTTCTAAGGGCAAGTCGTGAGGAGGAGCGAAGTTAAAGTAGCGAAGGTGCAAGAGTCACACTGCCAAGAAAAGCTTCTAGCCAGAGAGAACGTACCCGTACCGCAAACCGACACAGGTAGTCAAGTGGAGAACACTAAGGTGAGCGAGAGAACTCTCGTTAAGGAACTCGGCAAAATGACCCCGTAACTTCGGGAGAAGGGGTGCTGATCGAGAGATCAGCCGCAGAGAATAGGCCCAAACAACTGTTTATCAAAAACACAGGTCTCTGCAAAGTCGTAAGACGACGTATAGGGGCTGACACCTGCCCGGTGCTGGAAGGTTAAGAGGAGTGCTTAGCTTCGGCGAAGGTACGAATTTAAGCCCCAGTAAACGGCGGCCGTAACTATAACGGTCCTAAGGTAGCGAAATTCCTTGTCGGGTAAGTTCCGACCTGCACGAAAGGTGTAATGATTTGGGCACTGTCTCAACGAGAGACTCGGTGAAATTATAATACCCGTGAAGATGCGGGTTACCCGCGACAGGACGGAAAGACCCCATGGAGCTTCACTGTAGCTTGATATTGAGTATCTGTTAAACATGTACAGGATAGGTAGGAGCCAGAGAAGGTAGGACGCTAGTCTTACTGGAGGCGATGTTGGGATACTACCCTTGTTTGATGGATGCTCTAACCTAGGCCCGTAAGCCGGGCCAGGGACAGTGTCAGGTAGGCAGTTTGACTGGGGCGGTCGCCTCCTAAAGTGTAACGGAGGCGCTCAAAGGTTCCCTCAGAATGGTTGGAAATCATTCGCAGAGTGTAAAGGTATAAGGGAGCTTGACTGCGAGAGAGACAGCTCGAGCAGGGACGAAAGTCGGACTTAGTGATCTGGTGGTACCGTATGGAAGGGCCATCACTCAACGGATAAAAGCTACCCTGGGGATAACAGGCTTATCTCCCCCAAGAGTTCACATCGACGGGGAGGTTTGGCACCTCGATGTCGGCTCGTCGCATCCTGGGGCTGAAGTTGGTCCCAAGGGTTGGGCTGTTCGCCCATTAAAGCGGCACGCGAGCTGGGTTCAGAACGTCGTGAGACAGTTCGGTCCCTATCCGTCGTGGGCGCAGGAAATTTGAGAGGAGCTGTCCTTAGTACGAGAGGACCGGGATGGACGCACCGCTGGTGTACCAGTTGTCTTGCCAAAGGCATCGCTGGGTAGCTATGTGCGGAAGGGATAAGCGCTGAAAGCATCTAAGTGCGAAGCCCCCCTCAAGATGAGATTTCCAATGCGAAAGCAGTAAGACACCTCAGAGACGATGAGGTAGATAGGCTGGGAGTGGAAGTTCTGCGAAGAATGGAGCGGACCAGTACTAATCAGTCGAGAACTTGACCAAAGCTCAGAGGTTGGAGCTTGGAATGTATTTAGTTTTGAGCGTGGAAGCTCAAGAAAGAGTACGGTGGCGATAGCAAGAAGGATACACCTGTTCCCATGCCGAACACAGAAGTTAAGCTTCTTAACGCCGAGAGTAGTTGGTGGGAAACTGCCTGCGAGGGTAGGCAGCTGCCGTGCTTATGGAGGATTAGCTCAGCTGGGAGAGCATCTGCCTTACAAGCAGGAGGTCACAGGTTCGAGCCCTGTATCCTCCATCGAGTCGTTAGCTCAGTTGGTAGAGCAACGGACTTTTAATCCGTGGGTCGAGGGTTCAAGTCCCTCACGGCTCATGACCCTAATTTTGCGGGTGTGGCGGAATTGGCAGACGCGCTAGATTTAGGTTCTAGTGTTTTCGGACGTGTGGGTTCAAGCCCCACCACCCGTATTGCCAACCACATATTGACATTTATGCCGATTTAGCTCAGTTGGTAGAGCATCTGTCTTGTAAACAGAGGGTCGTACGTTCAAGTCGTATAATCGGCATTTTATATTTTGCGGAAGTAGTTCAGTGGTAGAACATCACCTTGCCATGGTGGGGGTCGCGGGTTCGAATCCCGTCTTCCGCTTTCACTTATGCCGGGGTGGCGGAATTGGCAGACGCACGGGACTTAAAATCCCGCGGTTGGTTTCAACCGTACGAGTTCGACTCTCGTCCTCGGCACTAGTGATGCGCCCTTAGCGCAACTGGATAGAGTGTCTGACTACGAATCAGAAGGTTGAAGGTTCAAATCCTTCAGGGCGCATGTTTACGGGAAATGGCTCAGTTTGGTAGAGCACCTGGTTTGGGACCAGGGGGTCGCAGGTTCGAATCCTGTTTTCCCGATTGTAATCTACAGGTTACAAAAGGTTTTGGCGGTGTAGCTCAGCTGGCTAGAGCGTCCGGTTCATACCCGGGAGGTCGAGGGTTCGATCCCCCCCGCCGCTATTTTGTAAGCTTGGACCTTTAGCTCAATTGGTTAGAGCAGACGGCTCATAACCGTCCTGTCGTAGGTTCGAGTCCTACAAGGTCCATAGTGAATATTATCGCGGGATGGAGCAGTCTGGTAGCTCGTCGGGCTCATAACCCGAAGGTCGTTGGTTCAAATCCAGCTCCCGCAATTTGGTCCATTGGAGCAGTGGTTTATCTCGTCTCCCTGTCACGGAGAAGATCGTCGGTTCAAATCCGACATGGACCGTAAGATGGCTCGGTAGCTCAGTTGGTAGAGCAAAGGATTGAAGCTCCTTGTGTCGGCGGTTCGATTCCGTCCCGCGCCATTCGTTTTGTACTTTGATAAGTTGCGGGTATAGTTTAGTGGTAAAACGAAAGCCTTCCAAGCTTTAGTCGCGAGTCCGATTCTCGTTACCCGCTTTTTGGGCCTATAGCTCAGCTGGTTTAGAGCGCACGCCTGATAAGCGTGAGGTCGATGGTTCAAGTCCATTTAGGCCCATTGGAGTAGTACTCAAGTGGCTGAAGAGGCGCCCCTGCTAAGGGCGTAGGTCGGGTTTCCCGGCGCGAGGGTTCGAATCTCTCCTACTCCGTATTGTTGAATAAAGAATCTTGCTTAGGCAAGGTTCTTTTTTTGCTGGTTAAGAAAGATTGGAAATTGAAAATGGATATTAAACCTGAGAACAAGATTGCTCAAAAGATCCAAATAGCAACCGCTTTAACCTTTTGGGGGATTCAATAAATCTCTAGCAAATGGAAACGTATCAGGTATATTAAATAGAGGATTAACTATCCTAGGATTTATTTTGGGCCTTTTTTTGTAGTTTTAATTCATTCGAAGACTAGAAGTCCTTATTGGCGAATAATCGAAATGGTGCCGCTTCTGGTTATTTCAACCATAGTAGGCTTTATTCCCGTTAGCGTACCTAATTATTACATAGTGCCTTTGCTTGCTTTATGTATGGCTATGCAGAGTGGGACTTTTAGAAAAATAGATGGGTTAGGGTACAGTAATGTATTTACATCTGGAAATTTACGTAAGACGGTTTTATCTTGGAGTCAATTTTATATACTTGATGATGAGAGTCAAAGAGCAAGTGGTAAAGACTATTTAATTATTGTTCTTTCATTCACATTCGGAGCGTTAATTTCAGCATTAATGCAAAAATGTTTAGGCATTAGAACTATTTGGATTGCAAATATGATTTTGATTATGGCAAATATTGCATATGGAGTATTAGTTAAACAGAAGTATAGGTCAGAAAAATAAAAAAGTTGCAAAAAAGGCTTGCATAAACTAAAAATATCCTGTAATATAGTTATCGTTGTCGAGGGGCAATGAATAATTTGATCATTTGTTAAAAGATTTCAAAAAAAACATTTGACAATTGACCCGCAATCAGTTATTATAATTAAGTACTCTGCGTTAATTAAGCAAGACTTAATGACCCGTTAGTCAAGTGGTTAAGACACGGCCCTTTCACGGCCGTAACATGGGTTCAAATCCCGTACGGGTCATTGCCAGTTTAATACAGGCATTCATAAGCTATGGAGGATTACCCAAGTGGCTTAAGGGAACGGTTTTGAAAACCGTCAGGCGGGTTATGCTCGCGCGTGGGTTCAAATCCCACATCCTCCTTAATATCGCGGGATGGAGCAGTCTGGTAGCTCGTCGGGCTCATAACCCGAAGGTCGTTGGTTCAAATCCAGCTCCCGCAATTTGGTCCATTGGAGCAGTGGTTTATCTCGTCTCCCTGTCACGGAGAAGATCGTCGGTTCAAATCCGACATGGACCGTAAGATGGCTCGGTAGCTCAGTTGGTAGAGCAAAGGATTGAAGCTCCTTGTGTCGGCGGTTCGATTCCGTCCCGCGCCATCAGCCCGGAGGAGTAGCGAAGTGGCTAAACGCGGCGGTCTGTAAAACCGCTCTCTCTGAGTTCGGCGGTTCGAATCCACCCTCCTCCATTAATAGGGATATCGTATAATGGTAGTACAGCGGTCTCCAAAACCGCTGATGTGGGTTCAATTCCTACTATCCCTGTTTAACCTTCATGGCGGAATTGGTGAAGGGGTTAACACACCGGTTTGTGGATCCGGCATGCGTGGGTTCGAATCCCACATTCCGCCCTAATATTGGGATATAGCCAAGCGGTAAGGCATTAGACTTTGACTCTAACATGCACTGGTTCGAATCCAGTTATCCCAATTTGTTAATAATAAGCTCATGGCGGTGTAGCCAAGTGGTAAGGCAGAGGTCTGCAAAACCTTAATCGTCGGTTCGAGTCCGACCCCCGCCTTTAACCAGCTGTTATAAGCTGAATAAATTAATATCATGGCGGTGTGGCGGAATTGGCAGACGCGTCAGACTCAAAATCTGGTGTCCGTTTAGGACGTATCGGTTCGACCCCGATCACCGCTATCTTTATAAGATCTAGCCATAGCTAGATCTTTTTTTGTTGATAAAATATTTATATTTTTTAATATAAATTGCTAATATTGCTTATAATCTCTATAATACCTATATACGGAGGTATTTAGATGAATATTGGTCTTTTCACCGATACATATTATCCGCAAATTAGCGGAGTAGCTACATCGATTAAAACTTTAAAAGATGCTCTGGAAAAACAGGGGCACAATGTTTTTATTTTTACTACAACTGACCCGAATCTTAAAAAGGGAACAGTGGAGCCAAACATCTTTCGTTTTAGCAGCATCCCCTTTGTTTCTTTTAAAGAAAGAAGAATTGCTTTTCGGGGTTTTTTTGAAGCCGTAAAAGTTGCTAAAGAAGTTAAGCTAGATGTAGTTCACACTCAAACTGAATTTGCTTTGGGGATGATTGGGAAATATGTAGCACATCAACTAAAAATTCCCGCAATTCATACTTATCATACGATGTATGAGGATTATCTCCATTATGTTTTAAATGGGCACTTACTGAGACCTTACCATGTTAAGCAATTTACTAAAGGCTATTTAAAAAATATGGATGGTGTGATTGCACCCAGTGTTCGCGTAAAGGACCTTTTAACCCGCTATGGCGTTAAAATTCCGATGAGGGTTATTCCAACCGGAGTAGATATTGCAGCCATGAATGCCAACGCTAAACGGGATGTACGAAAGGATTTAGGCATTTCTGCTACAGCACCTGTGATTTTGACGTTAAGTCGAATAGCTGCAGAAAAGAAAATTGATCGAATTTTAAATGTCATGCCCGATATCGTAGAACAGATCCCAGATGTAAAGCTAGTGATCGCTGGTGATGGTCCTGATGTTGATATTTTAAAAGAACAGGTTGAACGATTAACTTTAGAAGATTCCGTTATTTTTGCTGGCAATGTCGAACATGGAGATGTTGGCAATTTTTATCGGATGGCTGACTTGTTTGTTTCAGCAAGTGATACGGAAACGCAAGGGTTAACTTATATTGAAGCTTTAGCGTCTGGTACAAAATGTGTTGTTTATGATACCGATTATACAGAGCATGTTTTTGATAACAGCACTTTAGGTAAAGTATTTACAACGCGTGAAGAGATGCTGACAGATATTTTGAATTATCTTAAACAGGGACATCAAGATATTCCTGAAACTGAATTAGAAGAAAAATTAAATCAAATTTCTGCCGATCATTTTGCAACAGAAGTTCACGATTTTTATGATTATGCTATTGCAAACTATCAGGAAAAGCAGGAAAAGGAACTAAATGATTAGAATTAATATGTTTTCTCAAGCTGATACAGTTAAAGGGCAGGGTGTTGGTTCTGCCTATAACGAGCTAATTAACTTGCTGAGAAAAGATTTAACTGATGAATTTTATGTAACGATTAATAAATATGGCAATAGTGATTTAACTCACTATCACACGATCAATCCGACATATTATGCAAACAGTTTTTCTCCTGCTCGTGGACGAAAAATTGGCTATGTTCATTTCTTGCCTGACACATTGGAAGGCTCAATTAAACTACCAGGTTTTGCTAAAAAAGTATTCTATAATTACGTCATTGATTTTTATAAAAGAATGGATCAGATTGTCGTAGTTAATCCAATTTTTATTGATAAATTAGTTAAATACGGAATTAAACGCGATAAAGTAAAATATATTCCTAACTTTGTTTCAAGAGAAGAATTTTATACTGAGCCCTTAACCAAGAAAAATGCATTTCGTCATCAATTGGGCATTCCGTTAGATAAATTCGTCGTATTTGGCGATGGTCAAGTGCAGCAAAGAAAAGGCGTGGATGACTTTGCCAAAATGGCAGAAGCCAACCCAGACGTACAATTTATTTGGGCAGGTGGCTTTTCATTTGGCAAGATTACGGATGGCTATAATCATTACAAGGAATTGGTTGATAATCCTCCTAAGAATTTAAAGTTTACGGGGATTGTTGATCGAGCAAAGTTGGTCGATTACCTGAATATTGCTGATTTATTTTTATTGCCATCTTTTGATGAATTATTCCCAATGTCGGTTTTAGAAGCCTTTAGTTGTGGTACGCCAGTTTTATTGCGGGATTTGGATTTATATAAAGCGATTATTGATGGCTATTACATGAAGGGGCAGGATTTTGATGAAATGAATGCCCAATTAAGACAAGCAATCAAGGATAAAAGTCTGTTGAAGAAATATCAGGCTTTATCTGAACAGGCGAGTGCGCAATATTCAGAAGAACATCTAGCTAAGATTTGGAATGATTTTTATCACGAGCAATATGAACTTGGAAAAAAGTTAGGACAAATTCACTAAATGAATAAAAAGCATTTATGGGGCATACTGATTGTTTTAATGATCAGCGCCCTTGTACTTTATACGGATTTAAAATCAACTCCCGTTGACCAGATTGCTAAAGCAGTACAAGGAATGAACTGGTGGGCTTTTGCCGGGATTTTTCTGCTGATGCTTTTATCATATGTTTTTGAAGCTGGAATTTTAGCAACCCTAGCTAAGAGAAAAAATGAACCTAAAAGATCAAAATGGTCATTTTTCAGAATTCCAATTATTCAGGCATTGTTCAATGCCATAACGCCATTATCTACAGGGGGCCAGCCTTCACAATTGGCCGCGATGGTTCAAATGGGAATTGAAGGTGGACGAGCAACTTCGCTATTATTGATGAAGTTTATCATCTATCAGGTTATAGTTTTTTTGTCTTATATTGTTACAATTGTCTTTGGTTTTCACATGGTCGCTACCAAGTTTGCAGGTCTGGCAATTTTTATAGTCATTGGCCTATTGCTCCATGTATGCTCAACGCTTTTTTTATTGGCAATTATGTTTGCTTACAATTGGACAAAAAAGGCAACTAATTGGCTAATGAATCTGTTAGCTAGATTTATAAATGCTGAAAAGGTGGAAAAATGGCGCCAGGCTACAATGGAAAAAATTGAAACGTTTTATGCCGAAAGCCAGAAACTAAAACATGAAAAAAAGAAGTTAATTTTAGCAACTTTGTTAACAATCCTTCAACTTTTGTGTTTCTATTCAATTCCCTTTATGGTGTTAGTTTCCTTAAACGTTCATGCTTCATGGTTTGCTGTAACGCAAATGAATATCATGATCATCATGTTTATGGCAATTATCCCCATTCCAGGGGCTTCAGGTGGTGCGGAATATAGTTTTCAAACTCTATTCTCAACATTTGTTGCCAGCAGTGGTTCTCTTGTTTTAGGGATGTTTTTATGGCGCTTTGCAACTTATTTCTTTGGCATGATCTTAGGTATCTTCGGTTGGATTTTTAAACCTGAAAAAATAAAAAGTGCTGAAGATAATTAAATTTTACCGAAATTCACTATCTGGTTTGTTTTTAGTCAAATTAAGCGTAGTAAAATTAGATAGCAAATAGGAGGAGAAAAATGGCACGTACAAAATCTTTTTTGCGATGGCTAACTCATGAAAAGCTCGGCTTTTTTACCATCGTTTTAGTTTTGTTTTGGCTGAAAACCTACTTTATCTATTTAACAAAATTTAGTTTAGGTGCAGTGGGTTCAATGCAAAACTTCCTGCTTCTCTTAAATCCAATTCCTGCGGGAATGCTGCTTTTAGGAATTGGACTGTTTTTTAAAGGACGAAAATCATATTGGATAATTTTGACGATTGATTTTTTGCTCAGTCTTTGGTTGTTCGCCAATATTTTGTATTATCGTGAATTTTCTAATTTTCTATCTTTCTCGATTATTAAAACATCGGGGTCAACTTCAGATAATTTAGGCAAAAGTATCGTTGGCATAACTTTAGGCAGCGATTTCTTGGCCTTTGCCGATGTGGCTTTAGTAATTATTCTGCTTTTGACTAAAGTAATTAGAATTGATATTCGACCTTTAAAGCTTAGAATCAACTTTTTAATTGAATTTTTGGCTTTATCATTAATGGGGCTGAACTTAATGATGGCACAGCATGATCGTTCAGGACTATTAACAAGAACCTTTGATAACAACTATATTGTCAAATATCTTGGCATCAATGAATATGCAGTTTATGACGGTTTTAAGACCGCCCAAGCCAGTGCTCAAATGGCAAAAGCCAACGTTAACGATTTAAAATCCGTTCAACGCTATTTGAAAGCAAATTACGTCAAACCAAATCCTGAGTATACAGGCGTTGCTAAAGGAAAAAATGTCTTGGTAATTCACTTGGAGAGTTTCCAGCAATTTTTAATCGGCTTCAAGTGGAAAGGCAAGGAAGTTACTCCTAACTTGAATAGGATTTATCATGCTAAAGATACAATTAGCTTCGATAATTTCTTTAATCAGGTTGGTCAAGGTAAAACTTCTGATGCGGAAATGATGCTTGAAAATTCACTCTACGGCTTACAATCTGGTTCAGCTATGTCCAGTTATGGTACTTCAAATACATTTGAAAGTGCCCCGGCAATTTTGCATCAAGAAGCAGGATATACTACTGCCGTAATGCATGGTGGTGAAGGATCATTCTGGAATCGAAATAATGCATACAAATCTTTTGGTTATCAATACTTTATGCCACTTAGCTATTACAACAATAAATCTGGCTATTATTTAGGATATGGACTAAAAGATAAAATTTTCTTCCAGCAATCAATTAAATATATTGAACGTTTACCGCAGCCATTTTATTTAAAGATGATTACTGTTACCAACCACTATCCTTATAACTTGGACAAACAAAATCAAACCATTTCCAAGACCAACACTGGGGATGAAACCGTCGATGGCTATATTCAAACTGCTCACTATTTAGATCAAGCTATTGGTCAATTAATGAAATGGATGAAGAAGACTGGACTGGATAAAAATACTTTAATCATGTTTTATGGTGATCACTACGGAATTTCAGGCAATCACCATAAGGCTTCAGCACAGCTTCTTGGTAAAGATAGTTTCAATGATTTTGACAATTTAAACTTCCAGCGTGTTCCGTTGATGTTCCATATGAAGGGGCTTAAAGGTAAAATCGATCACACTTATGGTGGTGAAATCGATGTTTTGCCAACACTGTTAAACTTATTAGGAGTAAATGACAAAGGAACCATTCAATTCGGACATGACTTGTTGAGCAAAGATGCGCCACAGATAGTTGCACAAAGAAACGGCGATTTCATTACGCCAGAGTATGCAAAAGTAACAGGCAATTATTACTACACTAAGACCGGCGTTGAAATTAAGCATCCAAGCAAAAAATTAAAAGCAAAATTGACAGCAATTTCTAACAAGGTAACTACCCAGCTATCCTTGTCAGACCGTGTTATCACCGGTAATTTACTGCGCTTCTATAAGCCATCATGGTTTACTAAAGTAAAAACAAAAGATTATAACTATAACAAGACTGAAAGCTTGAAGAAACTTTTCTCTTCAAAGATTAAAACGTCGCTTTGGTATAAGAATCATAAGAAATCTACTCAATCAGAATTTAAGACTGATGCACCAGAATTGAAAAATAAATCTGCAAAGAAATGATTTTTATGATAAAATTGATCAGTAATCCTAACCGAGTAATGGAGGCATCGTTGTGTATAATCTATTTATGACACTTATTATCATTGTTTCGATTCTTATCATTATCGCTACAATGATGCAGCCACAGAAACAACAAGATGCATTGAACGCTTTATCTGGCGGTGCAGTCTTTAGTGGTCAAACCAAAAAACGTGGTTTTGAAGCATTTATGGAAAAAGTAACTGCAGTTTTGTTGGTTTTATTTTTCGCCTTAGCTATTGTATTGGCATATATGTCTTCAAAATAAAGTTTGTACCTCCCGATCACAGAAGTTGGGAGGCTTTTTTTAATATTTTTTAGAAACGGAGAAAAGAATGGCACAAAACGAACGAATTTTGGCCGGCGTTTTAGAAATTTTTCGCCATAATCCGCAAAAACAATTTCGAGTAGATCAAATTGAAAAAATGGCAAGAAGGGATCGGTTAGGCAATTTTACTGAACTGATCAAAGCTTTGTCTTACTTAGAACATGAAAAGAAAATTATTACTGACGGAAAAGGACAATATCAATTAGCACAAGAAAACACTATTGTTGAAGGTGAATTCAGAGCCAACGATAAAGGATTTGGTTTTGTTAGATTAGATGATGAAGATGCTGATGATATTTTCATTCAAAAAGACTTTACTGATTATGCTGTGGATGGAGACCGCGTTGAAGTAAAGATTACAGCAGGTGGCAATCCATGGAACGGCAAGGGACCAGAAGGACAAGTAACTAAGATTATTGAACATGGTCTCGAAAGTTTGGTGGGTGAATTCCATCCTCTAACTGATGAGCAAGTAAAAACCAGTCATTTTATTGGCTACGTTTTAAGCAGCAATAAGAAACTGCATAATTATCGAGTTTACGTCAGTGAAAATGGATTGATACCCCAAATGGGCGACATGGTTAAGGTTTCAATCAAAAACTATCCTGACAAAGATAATCCGGATTCTATGACTGGTGCCATTATCAACATTATTGGTAATAAAAATGATCCAGGCGTTGATATCATGTCTATTGTTGCTGCCCATGACGTACGCGTTGAATGGCCTGAAGATGCAATGAAACAGGCAAATGAAATTCCTGATCATGTTACTGATGAGGAAAGAAAGGGTAGAGTAGATATTACCGATCAACCTGCTGTCACAATTGACGGGGATGATTCCAAAGACTTTGATGACGCTGTCGTTTTGTGGAAATTGCCTAATGGCAACTATCACTTGGGTGTCCACATTGCCGATGTTTCTCATTATGTAACAGAAAATTCACCTTTAAATAGAGAGGCATTTGCTCGCGGCAACAGTACATATTTAGTTGACCGAGTTATTCCAATGCTGCCATTTCGTTTATCAAATGGAATTTGTTCGTTAAATGAAGGCGTAGACCGTCTTGCTTTGTCCTGTGACATGGAAATTACCCCAGAAGGTAAACGTGTAGGCTATAAGATTTATCCATCTGTCATGCGCTCACATGGTCGAATGACCTATAACAAAGTTAATAAGACTTTGGCTGGGGAAATGGATGGTTTAGAAGATAAATATGTCAAATTGCGTCCGATGCTTCAAGAAATGGCCGAATTGCATAAAGTTTTGTACAAACAGCGTCATGCTCGTGGTGCTATTGATTTTGAAGAACCAGAAGCAAAAATTATTGTTGATGATCAAGGCAAGCCAATTGATATCGCCCTTCATCAACGCGGTACTGCCGAAAAGATGATCGAATCGTTTATGTTAATGGCAAATGAAACCGTAGCTGAAGATTATTATCGTAAGCACGTGCCATTTTTATATCGTGTTCATGAAACTCCAGATGGCGAAAGAATTAAAAGCTTTTTCGAGTTTTGCAGTGCCTTTGGTTTGAACATCAAGGCTGATCCCAACAATGTTAAACCAATTGATTTGCAAAAAGTCGTAACTAAGACTGAGGGAACTCCTGAAGAAGCAGTTGTTCAGACGATGATGCTGCGTAGTTTAAAGCAGGCACATTATGCTGAACAAGATTTGGGTCACTTTGGTTTGGCCGCACAATATTACACCCACTTTACTTCACCAATTCGGCGTTACTCAGATTTGATGGTACACCGTATGATTCATGCTTATGCAGATCAAGGCATGGGCGAAGACGTACAGAAGCATTTTGCTAGCTATTTGCCAGATGTTGCTGATCAGACTTCAACGCAGGAAAGAGTCTCAATTGATACAGAGCGTGAAGTTGATGATCTTAAAATGACTGAATACATGAAAGATAAGGTCGGTCAACATTTTGATGCTGTAGTTTCATCAGTGACTAGTTTTGGGATGTTTATTCAATTGCCAAATACGGTTGAAGGAATAATCCATATTTCCAACTTAACTGATGATTTCTATAGTTTTGATGAAAAATCATTAACTTTGACTGGTCGCGGGACCCATAAGCAATATAAGATCGGTATGCCAATTAAAGTTACGCTTATTAATGCAAATGTTGAGCAGCACCAGCTTGATTTTGAGGTCTATGATCCAAATGCACCAAAGCATAAACATAATGATCGAGGGATAAGTAATAAGCAACGTGGAAATCGTGGCTTTAACAATAATCATGGTCATCGTGGCGGCAGAAATTTTCACAATAGTCGCGGCCACAATCGAAACGGACGCAGTCGTTCAGGAAGACGTTAGGACTGATTTTTGATGAAAGAAAAAAACGAAAATTTACTTGCGCAAAATCGAAAAGCACGACATGATTATTTTATTAAGGAAACACTAGAAGCTGGAATTGCTTTGACTGGAACTGAGATTAAATCTGTTCGGGCACGGCGAATTACTTTGAAAGATGGATATGTACAAATTATTGATGGTTCCGCTTTTCTCGAAAATGTTCATATCAGTGAATATAAGCAAGGAAATCGTTACAATCATGATCCGTTAAGGAGTCGCCGTCTTCTTTTGCATAAAAATGAAATCAGACGTTTAGCCAAGGCTGCAGAAGAAAGAGGAATAACTATCATTCCGCTAAAGGTATATCTGAAGCATGGTTTTGCTAAAGTGTTAATTGGGGTAGCGCAAGGTAAGAAACAGTACGATAAGCGCGAAACGATTAAAAAGCGTGATCAAGAACGTGAAATTCGCAGAAAATATCGTGTTTAAGCATGAGTTTAGCACATGCTTTTTTATAGATTTTTACTATAAATACTTGTCAAAACCTAAAATAATTGATACATTTAAATACTTCCCACGATAAGGAGGAAAAGAAATGAGAAATCGTGAGAAAGAAATTGCTTTAGAATTTTGGCAAATGGGAAAAGTTAGGATCACTGTTAGTGATTATTGCAAAAGTCAAAAGATTGGTCGTAATAGTTTTTACAGTATGTATAATTCGATTACGGATATAATATATTTGATTTTGCGCAATGATATGATGATTGGAATGTCACATGCGGATAATGGACTAATTGATCGTGCATTAGAGAATTGTTTGCGGATGCTGTATAAGAACCATCAGTTCTATTTGTGGCTCTATAATCAGCGAAAACATAGCGAACGTTTGATAATAAAGCATCGTTTAATTAAAGACTTAAAAGAAATAATTCATAGATTTGCGATGGATAATGATGGAATTTCGACGGTTGAGCTCAATCGTGTAGCCGAAGAAATATATGAAAAGCTATTTTGTCAGGTTATTCATGGCTGCGATAGAGATTTTTTGGAAATTTCCAATGAATTGAAAAGACATGTTTTGGCTATTAAAGGCTTGAGATGTCCATGTGTAGGCTATCAAAAACGAGGTTAAAACCTCGCTTTTTATTTTTTAAAAAATTTTTTGAAAAAATTTTGTGTATAAATCAAAAATAAAGTTCGACTATTACGAACTTTTTAAGTATCTTAATTTAAGATACTTAGCTTTGTGATCTTTTTAGGCCTTTAAGCAATTACAACACAGCCAAGTGTTTCATGGATAAGACGAACTAAAAGGAGGATTTGACGAAACGAGGAAGTGCGGGTAATATATAAAACTGTCGTCGGGCAAAAGCACGACGGCGCGGGTGAAAAAGTTCTTGACAGAGAACAGGACATCTGCTAAAGTAAAAAAAGTCGTCTGCACAAAGCAGACGGAGCTAGTACTTTGAAAACTGAACAAAGTTTCGCTAAAAGTGTGCGGGTGTAAAAACCCAAACAAAAAGCGAAGTCAATTCGCAAGCAATAAATTTTGAGACAAAGATCTTAAAAACGATTATTTAAAAAATGAGAGTTTGATCCTGGCTCAGGACGAACGCTGGCGGCGTGCCTAATACATGCAAGTCGAGCGAGCAGAACTAACAGATCTACTTCGGTAGTGACGTTTCGGAAGCGAGCGGCGGATGGGTGAGTAACACGTGGGTAACCTGCCCTTAAGTCTGGGATACCACTTGGAAACAGGTGCTAATACCGGATAACAACAAGTGCTGCATGGCACTTGCTTGAAAGGCGGCGCAAGCTGTCGCTAAAGGATGGACCCGCGGTGCATTAGCTAGTTGGTAAGGTAACGGCTTACCAAGGCAACGATGCATAGCCGAGTTGAGAGACTGATCGGCCACATTGGGACTGAGACACGGCCCAAACTCCTACGGGAGGCAGCAGTAGGGAATCTTCCACAATGGGCGAAAGCCTGATGGAGCAACGCCGCGTGAGTGAAGAAGGTTTTCGGATCGTAAAGCTCTGTTGTTGGTGAAGAAGGATAGAGGTAGTAACTGGCCTTTATTTGACGGTAATCAACCAGAAAGTCACGGCTAACTACGTGCCAGCAGCCGCGGTAATACGTAGGTGGCAAGCGTTGTCCGGATTTATTGGGCGTAAAGCGAGCGCAGGCGGAGAAATAAGTCTGATGTGAAAGCCCTCGGCTTAACCGGGGAATTGCATCGGAAACTGTTTTTCTTGAGTGCAGAAGAGGAGAGTGGAACTCCATGTGTAGCGGTGGAATGCGTAGATATATGGAGGAACACCAGTGGCGAAGGCGGCTCTCTGGTCTGTAACTGACGCTGAGGCTCGAAAGCATGGGTAGCGAACAGGATTAGATACCCTGGTAGTCCATGCCGTAAACGATGAGTGCTAAGTGTTGGGAGGTTTCCGCCTCTCAGTGCTGCAGCTAACGCATTAAGCACTCCGCCTGGGGAGTACGACCGCAAGGTTGAAACTCAAAGGAATTGACGGGGGCCCGCACAAGCGGTGGAGCATGTGGTTTAATTCGAAGCAACGCGAAGAACCTTACCAGGTCTTGACATCTAGCGCAATCCGTAGAGATACGGAGTTCCCTTCGGGGACGCTAAGACAGGTGGTGCATGGCTGTCGTCAGCTCGTGTCGTGAGATGTTGGGTTAAGTCCCGCAACGAGCGCAACCCTTGTCATTAGTTGCCAGCATTAAGTTGGGCACTCTAATGAGACTGCCGGTGACAAACCGGAGGAAGGTGGGGACGACGTCAAGTCATCATGCCCCTTATGACCTGGGCTACACACGTGCTACAATGGGCAGTACAACGAGAAGCAAGCCTGCGAAGGCAAGCGAATCTCTGAAAGCTGTTCTCAGTTCGGACTGCAGTCTGCAACTCGACTGCACGAAGCTGGAATCGCTAGTAATCGCGGATCAGCACGCCGCGGTGAATACGTTCCCGGGCCTTGTACACACCGCCCGTCACACCATGGGAGTCTGCAATGCCCGAAGCCGGTGGCCTAACCTTCGGGAAGGAGCCGTCTAAGGCAGGGCAGATGACTGGGGTGAAGTCGTAACAAGGTAGCCGTAGGAGAACCTGCGGCTGGATCACCTCCTTTCTAAGGAAGCAGCGGATATGGAGAGTAGAAATACTAAGAGAAGTATCCAAAGCAAGCGGAAGCACACTGAGAAACTTTGTTTAGTTTTGAGGGCATTAGCTCTCAGAGTTAGCACATTGAAAACTGAATACAATCCAAGCAAAAACCGAGACAATCAAAGAAGAGATTGAAGAGCGACCGAGAAGAGAGATTCTTGAGTAAGGTCAAGTAGAAAAGGGCGCACGGTGAATGCCTAGGCACTAGAAGCCGATGAAGGACGTAACGAACTGCGAAAAGCTTCGGGGAGCTGTAAGTAAGCTAAGATCCGGAGATGTCCGAATGGGGGAACCCGGTGCAGGAGATGCATCATTGCATGCTGTTAAGGCATGTAAGGGAAGACGCAGCGAACTGAAACATCTAAGTAGCTGCAGGAAGAGAAAGAAAAATCGATTTCCTTAGTAGCGGCGAGCGAAGAGGAAAGAGCCTAAACCCGTTGATTTATCAGCGGGGGTTGTAGGACTGCGCAAGGCAGCTCAAAGGATAGCAGAACTACCTGGGAAGGTAGGCCAGAGAGGGTGAGAGCCCCGTAAGCGAAATCCAGCGAGCGCCGGCAGGATCCTGAGTAGGGCGGAACACGAGGAATTCCGTTTGAATCCGCGAGGACCATCTCGCAAGGCTAAATACTAGCTAGTGACCGATAGTGAACCAGTACCGTGAGGGAAAGGTGAAAAGAACCCCGGAAGGGGAGTGAAAGAGAACCTGAAACCGTGTGCCTACAAGTAGTCAGAGCACATTAAAGTGTAATGGCGTGCCTTTTGTAGAATGAACCGGCGAGTTATGCTGTGCAGCGAGGTTAAGTCAGAAAAGACGGAGCCGGAGCGAAAGCGAGTCTGAAGAGGGCGAGAAGTTGTGCGGTGTAGACCCGAAACCAAGTGACCTACCCATGACCAGGTTGAAGGTGCGGTAAAACGCACTGGAGGACCGAACCCACGTAAGTTAAAAATTGCGGGGATGAGTTGTGGGTAGCGGTGAAATTCCAAACGAACTTGGAGATAGCTGGTTCTCTCCGAAATAGCTTTAGGGCTAGCCTCGTGGAGAGGATAATGGAGGTAGAGCTCTGTTTGGACAAGGGGCCCGTCAGGGGTTACTAAATCCAGATAAACTGCGAATTCCAGATATCCATACACGGGAGTCAGACTGCGAGTGATAAGATCCGTAGTCGAAAGGGAAACAGCCCAGATCACCAGTTAAGGTCCCCAAATCTATGCTAAGTGGAAAAGGATGTGGAGTTGCGTAGACAACTAGGACGTTGGCTCAGAAGCAGCCATCATTCAAAGAGTGCGTAATAGCTCACTAGTCGAGTGGCTCTGCGCCGAAAATTTACCGGGGCTAAGCATAGTACCGAAACTGTGGACGTGTTTTAAAGAGCACGTGGTAGGAGAGCGTTCTAAGAGCGGAGAAGTCTGATCGAGAGGACAGATGGAGCGCTTAGAAGTGAGAATGCCGGTATGAGTAGCGAAAGATAGGTAAGAATCCTATCCGCCGGAAGACTAAGGTTTCCTGGGGCAGGCTCGTCCGCCCAGGGTAAGTCGGGACCTAAGGCAAGGCCGAGAGGCGTAACCGATGGATAACAGGTAGAGATTCCTGTACTGCGTTTAATCGTTAAGAGCGAAGGAGGGACGCAGGAGGCGAAGCACGCATGGCGCTGGAATGCCATGTTCAAGCGATAAGCCTGGGAGCGAGTAAAATGCTTGCTTCTAAGGGCAAGTCGTGAGGAGGAGCGAAGTTAAAGTAGCGAAGGTGCAAGAGTCACACTGCCAAGAAAAGCTTCTAGCCAGAGAGAACGTACCCGTACCGCAAACCGACACAGGTAGTCAAGTGGAGAACACTAAGGTGAGCGAGAGAACTCTCGTTAAGGAACTCGGCAAAATGACCCCGTAACTTCGGGAGAAGGGGTGCTGATCGAGAGATCAGCCGCAGAGAATAGGCCCAAACAACTGTTTATCAAAAACACAGGTCTCTGCAAAGTCGTAAGACGACGTATAGGGGCTGACACCTGCCCGGTGCTGGAAGGTTAAGAGGAGTGCTTAGCTTCGGCGAAGGTACGAATTTAAGCCCCAGTAAACGGCGGCCGTAACTATAACGGTCCTAAGGTAGCGAAATTCCTTGTCGGGTAAGTTCCGACCTGCACGAAAGGTGTAATGATTTGGGCACTGTCTCAACGAGAGACTCGGTGAAATTATAATACCCGTGAAGATGCGGGTTACCCGCGACAGGACGGAAAGACCCCATGGAGCTTCACTGTAGCTTGATATTGAGTATCTGTTAAACATGTACAGGATAGGTAGGAGCCAGAGAAGGTAGGACGCTAGTCTTACTGGAGGCGATGTTGGGATACTACCCTTGTTTGATGGATGCTCTAACCTAGGCCCGTAAGCCGGGCCAGGGACAGTGTCAGGTAGGCAGTTTGACTGGGGCGGTCGCCTCCTAAAGTGTAACGGAGGCGCTCAAAGGTTCCCTCAGAATGGTTGGAAATCATTCGCAGAGTGTAAAGGTATAAGGGAGCTTGACTGCGAGAGAGACAGCTCGAGCAGGGACGAAAGTCGGACTTAGTGATCTGGTGGTACCGTATGGAAGGGCCATCACTCAACGGATAAAAGCTACCCTGGGGATAACAGGCTTATCTCCCCCAAGAGTTCACATCGACGGGGAGGTTTGGCACCTCGATGTCGGCTCGTCGCATCCTGGGGCTGAAGTTGGTCCCAAGGGTTGGGCTGTTCGCCCATTAAAGCGGCACGCGAGCTGGGTTCAGAACGTCGTGAGACAGTTCGGTCCCTATCCGTCGTGGGCGCAGGAAATTTGAGAGGAGCTGTCCTTAGTACGAGAGGACCGGGATGGACGCACCGCTGGTGTACCAGTTGTCTTGCCAAAGGCATCGCTGGGTAGCTATGTGCGGAAGGGATAAGCGCTGAAAGCATCTAAGTGCGAAGCCCCCCTCAAGATGAGATTTCCAATGCGAAAGCAGTAAGACACCTCAGAGACGATGAGGTAGATAGGCTGGGAGTGGAAGTTCTGCGAAGAATGGAGCGGACCAGTACTAATCAGTCGAGAACTTGACCAAAGCTCAGAGGTTGGAGCTTGGAATGTATTTAGTTTTGAGCGTGGAAGCTCAAGAAAGAGTACGGTGGCGATAGCAAGAAGGATACACCTGTTCCCATGCCGAACACAGAAGTTAAGCTTCTTAACGCCGAGAGTAGTTGGTGGGAAACTGCCTGCGAGGGTAGGCAGCTGCCGTGCTCTTTTTTAATATTCCGGCTTAGCTCAGTTGGTAGAGCGCTTGACTGTTAATCAAGATGTCGTCAGTTCGAGTCTGACAGCCGGAGCTAAGCGGAATAAGAAGGGAAGAGGGACGCGAGAGCGTCTCTTTTTTGTGCTCTTTTTTAAAATAACAAAACATTAATAAATTTTATAAAAACTAAATAATTTTCATGAAAGCGTTGTAATACCCCCTTGTAAATCTTGTATAATATAAAGCGGATTCATTAGATTGATCTAGAGGAGGAAATAACATGGTAGGAATTGTTTTAGCCAGCCATGGTGGTTTCGCCGATGGTATTGCACAATCTGCACAAATGCTTTTCGGTGAACAAAGCGATTTTGCTCATGTCATTTTGAAACCTGATGAAGGTCCAGATGACATTCGTGGCAAAATGGAAAAAGCAATTGCTTCATTCGATAACCAAGATGAAGTATTGTTTCTTGTCGACCTATGGGGCGGTACGCCATTCAACCAAGCCAACGGACTTCTTGAAAAGCATGCCGACAAATGGGCTATTGTAAGTGGTATGAATTTACCAATGGTAGTACAAGCATTGACCGAAAGAATGACCAATGCTAATGCAACTGCGCATGATATTGCTACTGCTATTGTTGATCCAGCTAAAGATGGTATTAAGACTAAACCAAGTGATTTAATGCCTAAGAGTTCAGCTGCACCAGCAAAGGCGGAAGGCAAGAGCTCAGCTCCAAAGAAAGCTATTCCAGAAGGAACTGTGATCGGTGATGGTCATATTAAAATTGTATTGGCTAGAATTGACTCACGTTTACTTCACGGACAAGTAGCTACCGGTTGGATTCCACAATTGCACCCTGATCGTGTAATTGTTGTTTCTGACAGCGTTTCTAAAGATGAGTTGCGTAAGAGTATGATTCGTGAAGCTGCACCTGCAGGTGTTAAAGCTCACGTTGTTCCATTAAAGAAGATGGTAGAAATCGCAAAAGACCCTAGATTTGGTAATACTCACGCACTTCTGTTGTTTGAAAATCCAGAAGACGTTTTACGTGCTATCAAGGGTGGCATTGATCTTAAGACTATTAATGTTGGTTCAATGGCATACAAGGAAGGCGACGTAAACGCCAACAACGTATTATCAATGAACCAAAAGGACGTTGATACTTTCCGCGAACTTGAAAAGTTAGGCGTTAAATTCGATGTACGTAAGGTTCCATCTGATAATCCAGGTAACATGGACGCTATTTTGAACAAAGCACAAAGTTTACTTGATGAACAAAAGAAATAATATTTAGGAGAAAAACAAATGGAATTAAACGCTATACAAATGATTTTGGTAGTGGTTGTTGCCTTTCTTGCTGGTATGGAAGGTATCTTGGATGAATGGCAATTCCACCAACCATTGGTTGCATGTACTTTAATCGGTTTAGTAACCGGTAACTTAACTTTAGGTGTTATGTTAGGCGGTACATTACAAATGATCGCCTTGGGTTGGGCAAACATTGGTGCCGCTGTTGCACCAGATGCTGCTTTGGCTTCAGTTGCTTCAGCTATCATTTTGGTTGAAGGTGGACAAGGAACAAAGGGTATCGGTACTGCTACAGGTATCGCCATTCCTTTGGCCGTAGCTGGTTTGTTCTTAACTATGATTGTACGTACTATTTCTACTGCTATCGTTCACATTATGGACGCACAAGCTAAGAAAGGCAACTGGCGTATGATCAACTTATGGCAATGGATTGCTATATGTTTGCAAGGTTTGAGAATTGCTATCCCAGCTGCACTTCTTTTAGCTATTCCTTCAAGTGTCGTAAGATCATGGCTTGCAATGATGCCACAATGGTTGAATGAAGGTATGTCTATCGGTGGTGGTATGGTTGTAGCCGTTGGTTATGCAATGGTTATTAACATGATGGCTTCTAAAGAAGTATGGCCATTCTTCGCTATCGGTTTTGCATTAGCCGCAGTTAAAGACTTAACTTTGATTGCCCTTGGTGTTATCGGCTTGTCACTTGCTTTGATGTACTTAGCACTTGAATCAAAGGGTGGCAAATGTGGTTCTAACTCTGGCAGCGATGACACCGGTGATCCACTCGGCGATATTATTGATGACTATTAAAAAGACGCTTAGAGGAGGATTTTTATAATGGCTGATAAGAAAATTAAATTAACTAAGCGTGATCGCTTTAACGTTATGTTGCACTCACAGTTCCTTCAAGGTTCATGGAACTATGAAAGAATGCAGAACGGTGGTTGGGTCTACTCAATGATCCCAGCACTTAGAAAGTTATATCCAAATAAGAAGGATTTAGTTGCTGCTTTGCAAAGACACTTGGTATTCTTTAACACTCACCCATATTTAGCATCACCAGTTATTGGTGTTACCTTGGCTTTGGAAGAGGATAAAGCCAATGGTGCTCCAGTTGAAGATGAAGCTATTCAAGGTGTTAAGGTTGGTATGATGGGACCTTTAGCCGGTGTTGGTGACCCTGTATTCTGGTACACTGTTCGTCCAATTCTTGGTGCTTTAGGTGCATCAATGGCCGTGAATGGTAATGTCCTTGGTCCTATCTTGTTCTTCTTACTTTGGAACTTAATCAGACTTGCATTCTTATGGTACACACAAGAATTTGGTTACAAGGCTGGTTCTGCTATTACCAGCGACATGTCAGGTGGTTTGCTTCAAAAGGTAACTCGTGGAGCTTCCATGATGGGTATGTTCGTTTTGGGTGCTTTAATTGAACGTTGGGTAAATATTAAATTTACTCCAATCATTTCTCAAACCCCTATTCAAAAGGGTGGTTACATCGAATGGGACAAGCTTCCTGCCGGTGGTAAAGGTATCCAACAAGCTTTGCTTCAATGGAACATGGGCAATGGTATGTCATTAACTAAGACTAAGACTACTACTTTGCAAAATAACTTGGATTCATTGATTCCTGGTTTAGCTGGTCTTCTTTTAACCTTCCTCTGCATGTGGTTGTTAAAGAAGAAAGTTTCACCAATCTGGATCATCATTGGTATCTTCGTTATCGGTGTTCTCTTCCACGTATGGGGAATTCTTTAATCTAAAATGGTTAAATCGATCAATACGAAAGTCGATCTAGCTGTCGAAGCTACCTGGTTTAGAGGTATTCCGTCTTACGGAAAAGTTATGATCGGCGATAAAGCTTTTGAATTTTATAATGAGCGTAATGTTGGTGACTTCGTTCAAATTCCTTGGGATGAAGTAACGTATGTAGTTGCTGATGTCCATTTCCATGGTAAATATATTCCAAGATTTGAGATCAGAACGAGACAGAATGGAAACTTTATTTTTGCTACAAAAGATCCTAAAAAGTCTCTACGTGCAATTAGAAAGTACGTTCCGGCAAGTCATATGCGAAAATCTCTTTCTTTATGGCAGGGATTAAAACAGCGTTTCACTCGTAGGAAAAAATAAAAATAAGCTCCTTCTGCAAAAGCAGTTGGAGCTTATTTTTTATAATATAATGAAGCTGAAACAGTCATTAGATAGTAAAAGAAATGATCGTGATTTTCATGAAAACGGATTATTTAGCAATTGATGTTGGTGGGACCAATATAAAGTATGGTATTTTAGATCATTCTGGCATCCTGCTGTTCAATGATAAAGTGCCATCAAATTGTCATTGCTTGGATGAATTTTATCAGATTCTAGACAAAATAATTCAGCCTAATTTAAAAAGAATTAAGGGAATAGCAGTCAGTGTACCAGGAAAAGTAGATGTACGAACTGGGACGGTCTATTTTGGTGGCGCTCTTCCTTTTCTCAATGGCGCAACTATTAAGAAAACACTTGAAGATAAATATCATATCCTTGTAGGAGTGGAAAATGACGGCAAATCAGCAGCTTTGGCGGAACTATGGTTAGGATCGCTAAATGATGTTTCAAACAGTGCTGTGATCGTTTTAGGAACGATGGTAGGCGGTGGAATTATTTTAGATCATCATTTGATTCGTGGCAGTCATTTCCAAGCCGGAGAGATTAGTTTTGTTTTAGATCATTTCAGAAGCAGTGGAAGCGGGCAAAACACTATTATTGGCAATACCTGTTCTGCTGTAAAAATGATTGAGCAAATCGCTACCACCCTTGATTTACCTGATAAAAAAGATGGCAAACGCGTTTTTGAAGAAATCATTCATGGAAATCCTCAAGCTGTAGAAATTTTTGAAAATTATTGCTATCAAGTTGCACAGTTAATCATGGATTTGCAAGCCGTGATTGATGTTGAAAAGGTAGCAATTGGCGGTGGGGTAAGTGCTGAGATGATTTTAATTCGTGAGATAAATCGCCAATATGATAAATTGATGTTGGCCAATCCAGTCTTGAGCAAAACATTTACCCGGCCTAAGGTTGTGCAAGCAAAGTTCAGAAATAGTGCCAATCTTTATGGTGCATTATATGCGTTGTTGACACAGTATGATAAAAAGCATAATCAGGTTGATGAAGAACTTAACTTAATCAGATAAAAAAGGCGATGACTTAAAAATAATCATCGTCTTTTTTATTATGGCTCTTTGTAAATTCCTGTTGATGAAGAGCAAAGTTTAAGGATTAAGCAATTAATAAATTGCTTGATCCTTTTTCTTTGACTTTGTTTTCTTCCAGTCTGATTCTTGTTAAGAGATTAATAAAATCAGAATAACCAAAGGCAGTTCGTTCAATTTGTTTAATCTTGCGGTTGAAGCCTTCTAGGCAGCCATTGGAATAGCCTGACTGTGCTCCGTTTAATACGGCCTTTAAATTATGCTTGAACGTTAAAAGCGTTTTATGCATTAGACCGCCCACCGGTTCTTTTGAGCAGATGATTCTTTTAAGCTTCTGACTGTCATTGTCTTCTAAGGCTGTAAAGAAATCCTGCATTAGATTGTATGCATTTTCCAGCGTCGTATTAGGACTAATTTCTTGCATAACAATCTGCTCCTGAGTAAGCGAATCCTTGTAGTGCCAATTGTAGCGCGGATGAATCTTGTCCAAATCATCGGAAGCGGTCAATGATGAACTGAGACGTAAAAATTGGACATTTATAGACTAATTCATTAAGGTTTGATTCCGATATTGATAGAGCCTTTTTATTATATTTCTTTCTCTTTATTCCAAATTTTGCTGATGATGTAAAGGATCACAAAAGTTAAAATTGCAGCAATCATTGGAATACGGTAGCTTGGTAAGATCAACAGCAAGATAATCATTGCTACGAAGAACAATAAGATGACCCAATCCAAATATGGAAAACCGGGCATTTTAAAATCATTCAATTGATCTTCTGGCGTCTGCTTGCGGTAGGACATATGCGTTAAAACCATAAGACACCAAATGATTAAGAACATGCTAGTGGAAGTAGAAGAGATGAAATTGAAGGCTTGATCGCCGATTATCAAAGTAAGTAATGGCGCCAAACCAATCAAAATTGCTGACAGAATTAAACCATTTTGCGGCAGCTGCCTGTGTGATAAGTGACCGAAAGTTTGATTCCATTTTCCTTTGCCATGGAAAGTTACTGAGAATAAGAGTCGTCCTGCACCGTATAAAATACTGTTTGTTGAAGAAATAGCAGCGGAAATAACTACGAAATTGATAATCGAACTGGTATTTCTAATCCCAGTGGCCCCAAGAGCTTGAACGAAGGGACTAGAATTAGTTGAAATTTTATTCCAAGGAATTGCCAACAGGATTGCCAAGATAGCCAAAACATAGAACAAAATAATTCTTACTGGCAATTGATTAATCGCATTTCTCAGAGTAACGCGTGGATTTTGAGTTTCTGCTGCCGTCAAACCGATTAATTCAACCCCGATAAAGCTGAAAATTACCATTTGAAAACCTTGCAAAAATCCTTTTCCGCCACGGGCAAAAAATCCACCGTTACTATCAAGATTAGAAAAAGCAACAGGACCAAAACTAGTTTTGCCACCGGATAATAAAAGCCAAAAAATCAAAAGCACGAAGGCTATGACGGTAATGATTTTGATAATAGCAAAGCTAAATTCCAAATTGCCAAATACTCTTGCTGAAATCAAATTGATTACTAATAAAACAGCAATCGTGATGAGTCCCGGAAGCCAGGGTTTTAAACTCGGAAACCAATATTTAAAGTAAACTCCCAAAGCTGTGGTTTCGGCCATTCCTAAGGTGATCCAACTTATCCAGTATAAATAGCCGGTGATAAAGCCGATGTTTTTTCCTAAATATTTTTCAATGAAATCAATATAGGTATGCTTGCTTAAATCGGACATGATCAATTCACCTAAAGCACGCATTAGAAAGAAAAGAAAAATACCGACAATAATATAAATCAAGATTACGCTAGGTCCGGCCCGGTGAATACTATCACCAACTCCTAAGAACAAGCCAGTACCAATTGTGCCACCCAGGGCAATCAACTGAATATGGGCGTTGCTAAGGGTTCGTTTATAGCCTGCGTTAGTTTGCACATCATCGTTTTTCATTTAATCGCTCCAATTATAATTTAAAACAATATAGTATTATTTTATCATCTCTGTTTTGTGATAGTAGTTTTCAATCATGATTTAAAAAAATTTAAAAAATATAAGTTTGTTAATTCACAAACAAAGATATTTAGTAAGCGCTTCCATGCTTAATTCCCTAAAATAGCCTTAAGATTGGCTTTGCTTGTGCATCCCTGAAAGATGTGCTTTTAGCATTTACTTTTTTGGTGAAAGTGATATAGTCAATATTGTAAATTAGTTCACAAAATTAGTAAATCTTAGAGGTAATTGTAAATGGCTAAGACACAACAAAAAGAGACAATGTCTGAAGAAGAAAAGAATAAACAAATTTACGACATGGTTGATGACTTAGTAAAGAAATCACATGTTGCTTTGGATCAAATGGCCAACTTCACTCAAGAACAAGTTGATAAAATCTGTGAAGCAATTGCTACTGCCGGTGAACAAAATGCCTACCCATTAGCAAAAATGGCTGTAGAAGAAACTCGTCGTGGTGTTCTTGAAGATAAAACCACCAAGAACATGTATGCTAGTGAAAACATTTGGAACAGCTTACGTCACGAAAAGACTGTTGGCGTCATTGATGAAGATAAAGAACAAGGTTTGGTAAAGATTGCTGAACCTAAGGGTGTTATAGCTGGTGTTACCCCTGTAACCAACCCAACTTCAACCGTTATCTTCAAAGCAATGCTTGCTTTAAAGACTAGAAACACAATTATCTTCGGCTTCCACCCACAAGCTCAAAAATGTTGTGTAGCAACTGGTAAAATCCTTCAAAAGGCTGCTGAAGCTGCAGGTGCACCAAAGAACGCAATTCAATGGATTGAAGAACCAAGTTTGCAAGCAACTACTGACTTGATGACTAACCCAGGAGTTCAAACTATTTTAGCTACTGGTGGTCCAGGCATGGTTAAGGCTGCTTACTCATCTGGTAAACCAGCTATCGGTGTTGGTCCTGGTAACGGTCCTTCATATATTGAAAAGTCCGCTAATATTGAACGTGCCGTTTACGATATCGTTTTATCAAAGACATTCGATAATGGTATGGTTTGTGCTTCTGAAAACTCAGTTGTTGTTGATACAGAAATCTACGACAGAGTTAAGGAAGAATTCAAGAAGTGGAACTGCTACTTCTTAAAAAAGGAAGAAATTAAGAAGTTTGAACAACACTTCATTGACCCAAGACGTGGTACTGTTGCAGGTCCTGTAGCTGGTAAGTCAGCTTATGAAATTGCTAAGCTTTGTGGTGTTGATGTTCCAAAAGACACTAAGGTTATCATCGCTGAATACCATGGTGTTGGTAGAGAATTCCCACTTTCAGCGGAAAAACTTTCACCAGTCTTCACTTTATATCGTGCTAAGAACCATGATGATGCCTTCAAGATTTGTACTGACCTGATTAACTATGGTGGTCGTGGTCACACCGCTGGTCTTCACTCAAGTGATAAGAAGATCATTGATGAATTTGCAATGAAGATGGATGCTTGTCGTATCTTGGTTAACTCACCAGCTGCCTTAGGTGGTATCGGCGACCTTTACAACAACATGCTCCCATCATTGACTTTAGGTACTGGTTCATACGGTGCCAACACCTTCTCACACAACATCGGTGCTAGAGACCTCTTGAACATCAAGACAGTTGCTATGCGTCGTGACAACATGCAATGGGTAAAAGTTCCAGCTAAGACCTACTTCGAACACAACGCTGCTAACTACTTACGTCACATGCCAAATGTAAACCGCTTCTTCATCGTTACTGATGAAGGTGTTGCAGATCAAGGCTTTGCTGATGAAATTACTGATATTATTTCTAAGCGTAGAGGTGCTAAGGAATACGAAGTATTCAAGGCTGTAACTCTTGATCCAAATACTGACGTAATTAAAGACGGTGTTCACAGAATGAACATCTTCAAGCCAGATGTTGTCATTGCCATCGGTGGTGGTTCAGTAATGGACGCAGCTAAGGCTATGCGTTTGTTCTACGAAAACCCAGACATGACTTTTGAAGAAGCTTACCAAAAATTTTTGGATATCAGAAAAAGAGTAGTTCGCTTCCCAAAAATTAACGGCGTCCAACTTGTATGTATCCCAACTACTTCAGGTACTGGTTCAGAAGTTTCACCAATTGCCGTTATCAGCGATGCTAAGAGTGGCATTAAGCACACCTTGTGTGACTACGCTTTAACTCCAGATGTATCAATCGTTGATGATCAATTTGTTCAAACTTTGCCAAAACGCTTGATTGCATGGTCCGGCTTCGAAGCATTGGGTCACGCAATTGAAAGCTATGTTTCAACTATGGCTACTGACTTCACTCGTGGCTGGTCATTAGAAGCTATCAAGATCATCTTTGGCAACTTGAAGGCTTCATACGATGGCGACTTGGATGCACGTAAGAGAATGCACGATGCCGCAACTATTGCTGGTATGGCTTACTCAAACGCCTTCCTTGGTTTGGAACACTCAATTGCCCACACAGTTGGTTCAACCTTTGACATTCCAAGTGGTGTAAGTGACGCAATTGTATTGCCACAAGTAATTCGCTTCAATGCAAAGCGCCCAGAAAAGCTTGCTATGTGGCCTAATTACTCAGTTTACCGTGCTGAAAAAGACTATGCTGATATTGCTAGAGCTCTTGGCTTAACTGGTACAACTGATCACGAATTAGTTGAAAAATTGGTAGACAAGATCATCGAATTGGCTCACTCAGTTGACATTAAGTTGGCCTTCAAGGATTACGGCGTTGACAAGAAGCAATTCGAAGACAAGGTTGATGAATTGGCTGTTAAGGCTTACGGTGATCAAAACACTGTTACTAACCCAGTTGCACCACTGATCAACCAAATCGTTGACTTGATGAAGGATTGTTACGACGGTAAGGGAATTTCTAATAAGTAAAATCGCGTAATACTTAATAAATACCTGAATTCCAATTCTGAAGTTTAAAAAACTTATAAAAAAAGAAATCATGGCTCAGTGTCATGGTTTCTTTTTTTATAAATAAAAATTATGATTAGAAATCAAAAACAATTATTTCTCAAGTGCTACAAAATGGGCTTTAATATAAAGTGAAAACGCGTGGTGCTAGTTAAATCGTTCTAGACAATATGCCATATTATAAGCTAAAATGGCAACTTCGAGTCTCTCTTGAAAACCTGCTAAACTTCTAGCTCGATTATTTTCAGCGTTGTAGTAAGACAAAAGCGAAAAATCACTCTCGATGGTCCTTCTGAGTGCCATTAAATAGTGCTTATTGTGCTTTGGAGCATTCTTCATATTTTTACGATATGGTGTCCAAAGCGTATAGCCCATTTGCTCTAAGCGCTGATGCAGGTTTTTGCCCAAATATCCTTCATCGCCTAAAAGGTAACGATTGTCAGGATGAGCGTTAGTAATCAGTTCTACTGTTTCCTTAGCATCATGAACTGAGGCCTTGGTTACGATATAATCTAGCAAGTAGCCGTCGTCGCTAACAATAGCGTGAACCTTAAAACCATAATAATAGATTTTTTTGGTTGCCTTATAGCCAATATCGGCATAGCCGCGAAAGATCTTTGCTCGACGATTGCGAATTGGCTGACAGACTGGCACAGGAAAGCTATCAATAATCAAAATGTCGCCTGACAGATCTACTTCCTCATTAAGGCCGTGTCGAATTAAATAGATCAATGGCAAAAGCATGCGTGCTCTGCGATTAAAGCGAGAGTGAGATAAATTAACAAGCTTTTCACAAAATCTTCTTTGAGATTCAACGCCCAATGAAGCCTGCCAAATAAGCAAGGCCAGAATAGAACTGTCAGATATTTTACATCGATTGATATTCCGTCTTTGCTTTAATGCATCTGGTGCATAAAGTTTGTACAAACAGCGACAAATTATATTTAAACGACTAAAACTAACTTGTGTTAGGATGAGAAAAACGCTTAAGCTTAGGGTAGTTCAATCTAGTCAGACTCTTTTCTATTAATATGTTTACAAGTCGAGTCTAACAAGATTGGACTTTTTTTGTTAACTAAAACGATTTAACTAGCACCACGCTTAAAGTGAAAATATTTTTTAGCAAAGGTGGGGTATAAAATGTCAATTAAAGATGAAGCTCAAGCAGCACATGCTAATTTGCTTGCAAAAACAGATCCAGAAGCTCTCGAAAGAATTAATCACTTTGCCTTTGATGAAGTACAAACGATGTAGATTTGCCAGACAGAACCAAAATGTTGAGTACGTTGGCTTAATTGTTAGGCTGTCAAGGATTAGATGAATACAAAATTATTCTGCCAGGTGCCTTAGACAACAGTGTTAGTCCAGTTGAGGCAAAAGAAGTTTTGTATCAAGCTCCTGACTATTTGGGTTTAAGCAGAGTTTTGCCATTCTTCAAGGCAAACAATGATATCTTGACTGCACGAGGCGTAAAATTGCCATTAGAAGGGTAAGCAACGACTACAATGAATCGGTCTTGAAAAAGGTGAAGAGACGCAGATTCGCTTATTTGGGCCTCAAATGAAGGGCTTTTCTAAGATTGATACCATTCATAAATAGTTGGTTGATAATTGTTTCGGCGATTACTACACCAGAAAGAGCTTAAACGATAACGATCGTGAAATGATCACATTTTGCTATTTAGCTGCTCAAGGTGGAGTAGAGCCACAGCTTTTAGCTCACTCTAAGGCAAATATTGGGTTGGGAAATGACAAGGAATTCTTAACCAAGGTTGTTTTGCAAAATGAACCATTTATTGGGTATCCAAGAAGCTTAAATGCAATTAGAATTATTAATGAAGCGGATAAAGCAATCAATGGTTAAATTTTAGGCAAATAAAAAATCGGCTAAGTTCAATTACTTAGTCGATTTTTTTCGTAATCATTAAGAAAATATTTTAAACTAGCATTTTTATTAGCTTAATTCTTTAATAATGTTCTCCAAAGTTTCCTTGGCTTCATCTTGGATAGGAGTTGCTGGGTGTTCCTTATCGTAGTTGTTGAGCCAATCAAGACGATCTTGCATTCTTCTTGCTAAAGTCTTTTGGTATTCAGGATCGTCTAAGTGAACTTCGTAGCCATCAATTGGCAAGTATGAAACGCCTTTGAAGTTGCCGAATGGCTTAAGGTCGCTATCAGTGATTGAGCCGTTAGCTAAGTCTTCAATAATCTTCTTAGTAACTTCTTTTGGTACGTCCTTGCCCATGAATGCATCAGTGTTCAAGATGTAGCAGCTTGCGCCACGTTTAGTGAACAATTCCTTGAAGTCTGTGTAGTCGCCAGATACTGGATAAGCACGGAATGGGTCTGCGAATGGTTCGATAACCAAAGTGTTCATATCGAAGCCCTTAGGCAAGTTTTCTGCTGAAGTTCTCTTAGTAGCTAAAGTACAACCCATAGTTGTTGCTAAAACTGGGTCGTCAATCTTCAAAAGTGGTGGTAATGAACCGTCTTTCATAATCCAGAACAAAGCAGTGATTGGAGCTTTTTCGAAGTCAACACGGTGAGGACTAGTGTAACGAGTCTTGATAACACGACCGTTGTTGTTCCGCAAGTCTTCGGTTACGATTACTTTCTTGCCGTCTTCGTCTTGAGTTACGGCACAGTTCATAATTGTGGTGTAGTACTTGGTTTCGTGGTGACCTGCTGGGTAGTCGTGAGTCTTATCGAAGTATGAAGGCTCAAGAGCTACAGATGAACCATCTTCACGTGAAATAATGAAGGCATCGTCGTGCAAAACAGTAATGTCATACTTGCCATCGTACATTTCGTGGGTCAAAGTTGATTTACCTGAACCAGACAAGCCATAGAATGCGAATACTTTATCGTCTTTATCAGTGAAGTGGAATGACTTTTCACCACCGTGGCAAGCAGTGTAGCCGTGACGGTGAGCGATAGCCCAAGCTAAAGTCAAAGTACCTTTCTTCAATTCACCGAAGTAACGAAGGTTGAAGACAGCAGCACAGTTATGTGGAGCGTCAAAGACGCCTAAGCCCTTTGGGTAGTCTGGATCAGTTACATTTGGATCGAAGTAGAAGTAGATGTCTGGTTCGTTATAAACCTTTGACTTCTTGTACATTTCAGCAACTTCATCATCGAAGAAGTGGAAGTTCAAAATGTATGAAAGCAGGTTGAAGGCTTGATCTTCAGGCATCATAACGTGAGCCTTAACAGCAAATGTTGGGTCAAGACCTACCAAAACAGTAGCTTTTAAATACTTTTGCTCATGACCGGCATAAATATCTTCACGCAAGTTGCCAGCTAATGCTTCTGCATCTTCCTTAGGATCGTCAGTGAAGTGACGAGCACTGGCAGTTCTGCCCAAAATCTTGCCGTGGTTGTAAACTAATTGGGTTGCACCTTGTGGCAAGCCTAATTCTTTAGTATGTAAAATTGGCAAGTCAGTTACAATAACACCTGATTGTTTTTTAGCTAAATTGTAAGCTTCAGCAACACTAGTTACTTCGTGAACATTGTTACCATAAAAAGCACTTTCAATGGTAGCGCGAACGCGACTAAACATTGGATTTGCTTTTCTTAATTCGTCTTGAGAATAACGTTCCTTTGTACTCATATTACCGTATTTCCTCCTTCTATCTATCTATATGAAAGCGGTTTTATTTATCAACACATCTATAATAACATATTTTGATAACATTAATTCAAAAAATAAAATAACCTGTTATAATAATAGAACATACGTACGGAAAAGAGGGTCGGTAGCTTTGAATTTCAACGATTTAAGCAAGTTTGTTTTTAAAAAATATGGCTTAAAATTTTTTCCGGCAGTTCCCGGATCAACCGAGTTATACCTCTTAAAATCACCAGTTGATGGATCATATTTTGCAATGATGTCGCGTATTCGACAAGGTGACCATTTCATTGCGACGCTGGATTTACGTTGCGGCAGTTTTTCTGATATGATTCGGGATCTGCCAGGATTTTCAACGCCATTTAGATTAAAAATCAGCGATTGGGTTGGTGTGTGGTTGAATCAAGTTCATCGGGATGCAATTGAAAATGCATTTGATTATGCCTTTAGATTGGCGATGAATGGAGAAGAGGACAAGGCAATTGATCGGCAGCCGTTTATTTACGTTCCTGGTGAAGCAGCCGATGAAAAATATCAGGCACAGGCGATTAAATCACGAGACAAGACCCTGGCAAAAAAACATGAGCAAGATGTCCCGGCGGCAATTCAAAAAATGCGGGCCAGTTACGATTACAGTATTTTGCCTGCAAAAGGGAAGGCCAAAAATTTTTACCATCAAGCACAGTTGATGAAAAATTATCAAGACAATTACCCAAATCCTGTTGTGTTTAAACGCTACTATCCAGCCTTTCATGATATGACGGTGCCACAATTGCGTACATATTTTACTTGGCGGCAAAAAATTAGAAGCGGAGAGTATGAAAAGACCAGCACTTCGTATGCCTTTGTCTATGTCTTTGAATTGCTGAACAATGTTGGAATCGATGATCCGGCGGAAGGGTTTAAGCAGCTGCGTATTTTTCAGAAAAATTATGTGCAGAAATTTGGCTTAGAACTTGAGTCCTACCTCAAGCAATGGCTTAAAGACTATGTTTTGTACTATCATTTGCCGCAAAAGAACCAGTTGGTTTTTGCAGATGAATTGAAGCAAGACTTGCAATATCATATCTTGCTTCATCCAGAGGATTATTCTGCTCATGAATTGCTTGCTGCAGTGAAGCATTTTTCGACTTATTTGGATAAAAATGTCACTGCTAAAAAAATGGGTCCGCAGTTTGAACAAGTATTTAAAGAAATTTGGCAGGTTGTATTGCAAGCCAAGCTGAAAAACGGTCAAGATTTCTTTAGTAAATATATCGCTCAGCGACATCTGCTGGTTGAGAACTTATTTGCCGGAGCAGTTTTTTATTGGCGAAATCATGACTTTGAACCACTTGTTGTTGATTCAGAAAGAAAGTACTTTTATCAAAATCAGGAATGGTATTGCAGCAGTTTGTTTCCTATAAAAAGACAAAAAAGTGAACTGAACGCCTTTTTGCATGAAACGGATCGTCTGCTTCGAGAAAAAATGCATTTTGGTCAAAAATTAAAACCGCGAAAACTCGAAAAAGAGTTTTTACAAGCAATTGCTGATGGCATTGCTGAATATCAAAAGCAGGTTGAGGAAGCTAAGAGACCCCATATCAAAATCAATTTTGCTAATCTTGATCAAATCAGAGCTGATGCATCAGAGACACGTGATAGTTTACTGATAGATGAAGAAAAGCAGCTTGAAAAAGAAGAAAGTCAGCAGCCTGTTTTGCCAAAGAAATCAGAAACTTTGAAGACGGAAAACAATTATGGTTTAACTAAAGATGAAATGCATCTGTTAATGGGCCTTCTTAATAATGAAGATTGGCAAAGCTACATTAAACAGCATCACCTAATGGTTTCAATTTTAGCTGACGGAATTAATGATAAGTTGTTCGATGAGATCGGGGATGCTGTCATTGATTTTAACGAAAATAATCAACCAGAAATTATTGAAGACTATCTTCCAGATTTAAAAGAAATTTTTTAGGGGGTAAATAATTAATGCCAGAGAAAAAACGGCGCGTTCCCAAAAGAATTGCACAAACAGTTTTAAACTCGCTTAAAGGTGGAGTAGTGCCGCGAATTGGTCTGCCTTATATCACTGTAGGCCGCAAGGATGAAGTTGCTGCATTGCTGCATGATGTGGATATTATTGCAGAAGGTGGAGCTTCTTTTCGTTTTATCGTTGGACGTTATGGCTCCGGAAAAAGCTTCCTGCTGCAAACGATTCGCAATTATGTCATGGATAAAAATTTCGTCGTTGTTGATGGCGACTTGTCACCAGAAAGACGCTTGCAGGGAACGAAGGGACAAGGCTTGGCTACTTATCGAGAATTAATTCAAAACTTGTCCACAAAGACTCGTCCCGAAGGTGGTGCGCTAACTTTGATTTTGGATCGGTGGATAAATTCTGTGCAAACTCAAGTAGCACAGGAGACCGGGCTAAATGATGCTGATCCTAAGTTTGAGCAGGAAGTCGATAAAAAAATTTATGCGGTTATTTCTAATTTAAATGAATTAGTACATGGTTTTGACTTTGCCAAACTATTGAATATGTATTACCACGCTTATATGGCCGATGATGATAAAACCAAGTCAAAAGTGATCAAGTGGTTTAGAGGTGAATATACGCATAAAACCGAAGCCAAAAAGGAGCTGGGAGTTAGCGTAATTATTTCCGATGATGATTGGTACGAATACTTGAAGCTGTTTGCATCTTTCTTTAGACAGGCTGGTTATAGCGGCTTAATGGTGATGATTGATGAATTGATAAATATTTTTAAGATCCCCAACTCAATCAGTCGCCAATATAACTATGAAAAAATTTTGACGATGTACAACGATACTTTGCAGGGCAAGGCAAAATATCTGGGAATTATTATGGCTGGTACGCCGCAAGCTGTAGAAGATCGGCGGCGGGGCGTTTATTCGTATGAAGCTTTGCGTTCTAGACTAGCCGAAGGAAAATTTGCACAAGATGGTGCCCGGGACATGTACGCTCCGGTTATCAAGCTTGAGCCGTTAACTGCGGAAGAAATGCTGGTTTTGACGGAAAAATTGGCAGATATGCATGCGGGACTTTACGGCTATGAGCGTACGATTACGGATGACGATTTGGCTAAATTTATTAAAATCGAATATGCTAGAATCGGTGCAGATACGAATATCACTCCGCGAGAGATTATCAGAGACTTTATCGAATTGCTTGATATTGTTTGGCAGAATCCAAAGACCAAAATTGAAGATCTGCTCAATTCAGAGCAGTTCTCTTATGCAAAATCAGAAGCAGTTTCTGATAATAAAGATGATGATTATACTGAATTTACTATTTAAAGGAATGAATCATGGACGTTTTTGATCATTATGCACCATTTATCCAGGACTATATCTACGAGCATGGTTGGCAAACTTTGCGTCCGATTCAGGTAGCAGCGGCGGAAGAGATTTTTACCACTGATCACAATGTCTTGCTTTCTGCTTCAACAGCATCAGGAAAAACTGAAGCTGCATTTTTCCCGATTCTGTCCAAAATAGCGCAGCAACCAGCAGATTCAATTCAAGTACTGTATATTGCACCACTCAAGGCATTGATTAATGATCAATATGATCGTTTAACTGACTTGTGTCAGGATACAAATATTAAAGTTTGGCGCTGGCACGGGGATGTAGCTCAATCGCAAAAGCGGAAAATGTTAAAAAAGCCTTCCGGTATTTTGCAAATTACGCCGGAATCATTAGAAAGCTTTATGATTAATAAACATATGGACATTCCGCATCTCTTTCATGGATTGCAATTTATCGTCATTGATGAACTTCATTCTTTTTTGCGCAGCGATCGTGGTGGGCAAACTTTTTGCCTAATAGAACGGCTGTCCAAGTTGGCAGGCGTAAACCCCAGAAGAATTGGCCTGTCAGCAACAATCGGCAATTTAAAGGCAGCAGCAGAATTCCTTGGCGCCAGCAGCCAACATCAAACCGTTGCACCAAAGGTGCAAAATCAAAAACAGGTTTGGCGGCTTTCGATGGAGCATTTTTACCAAACTAATCCACAAGCTGGGGATAAAGATTTTGATCCTAGTGAAGTGGGTGCTCCGAAAGCCGATCAAGCACCGGCACTGGCTGATCCTGGAATTGGCTATATTTTTGAACATACTCGTGGCAAAAAATGTTTGGTCTTCACCAATAGTCGTGAAGAATGTGAGGCGGTTTGTCAGCAGCTCAGAGAATATTGTCAATATAATCATGAGCCAGATCGCTTTTTAATTCACCACGGAAACTTGTCGCCAGCATTAAGAGAAACAGCCGAACAGGCAATGAAGGACGAGGATTCTTACATGACTACCTGTGCAACGGCTACTCTAGAATTAGGGATCGATATTGGACAACTAGAATCGGCTTTTCAGATCGATGCGCCGTTCACCGTTTCTGGTTTTTTGCAAAGAATGGGACGAACGGGCAGAAGAGGCAATCCACCGGAGATGCACTTTGTTATGCGCGAAGAGCACCCAGAGTCACGGGCAATGCTGCCGGATTTGATTCCCTGGTCTTTACTTCAAGGAATCGCGCTTGTGCAGCTATATTTAGAAGAAAAATGGGTCGAACCCCCTGAGCCGAATCGGTTGCCATATAGTTTGCTCTATCACCAAACGATGAGCACTTTGGCATCTAGCGGTGAAATGAGTCCTGCTGAACTGGCTTCACGTGTTTTATCGCTGGCTTATTTTCATAATGTTAGTCAAGATGATTACAAAATTTTGCTGTGGCATTTATTGAAAACAAACCAAATCGAGCGCACTGCAAATGGTGGTTTGATTCTGGGCTTAGCCGGTGAAAAAGTTGTGAATAACTTCAAATTTTACGCAGTTTTCCAAGAGAATGAAGAATTCAGCGTTCATGCCGGAAGCGAAGAATTAGGTACCATTGTTAAGCCGCCTCCAGTCGGTGACAAGATCGCAATTGCCGGACGCGTTTGGGTAGTTGAAGATATCGATCGCAAGCGCCATCAGGTATATTGCCATGGCGTTGATGGGCGAATTCCGGCCTACTTTGGCGATGTGCCAGGAGATATTCATCCCCATATTTTGCACAGGATGCGGAAAGTTTTAGCTGAAAAAACGATGTATCCATATTTGCTTAACAATGCCAAGGCACGATTGACACAAATGCGCGATACTTGCAATATTGCGGGCTTGCCTGAAAAGCAACTGATTAGTTTAGGTGGCAATATGTGGGTCTTTTTCCCTTGGACTGGTTCTTATGCTTTTTTGGCATTGGAAAGACTGCTTAGAATCAAATGCGCAGACCGCCTAAATTTGCGTGGCTTCAATTCTTCGAGACCATATTTTATGGAGTTTGCGATGGACGCAGATGCTGATGAATTCTACAAAATATTGCACGAAGAAGCGGAAAAGGATTTTGATCCCATGGATTTGGTTTATCCCAAAGAAGTTCCAGTTTTTGACAAATATGACGAATATTTGCCAGATAAATTAATTAGAAAAGAATTTGCATACAGCGTATTAGATATTAAAGAAATGAAAAAATGCGTTAATGCAATGTTTAAAGAAAATAATTGATCATAAAGATGATAAAACTTGCTTTTATCATCTTTTTTCTTTGAAAAGATTCAGTGATGATGCTAAATTGATAAGGCACCTAACTAATATGGTGGTTAAAATGAATCAAGAATTATATGAAAAGTGGATAAAATTGATGCGCACCAATACAAAATTTATCAAAAATAGTAAACTAACAATAAGTAAGTAAAGAAGAGAGGCATTTTTATGATTCACAATTCAACTATCGATAAGCAAATCAATCACCGTTCAATCAGAAAATTTAAAGATCAGCTTTTATCGCCAGAACAGCTCAAAACTTTGTACACAGTTTTTCAACATACAGCAACCAGCATGTTCATGCAAAATGCTTCCTTGCTCCACATTACTGATCCTGCTAAAAGACAAAAGATCCAAGAGTTGTGCAATCAAAAATATGTTGGTGCTGAAGGCGACTTGTTTATTTTTGTCGTTGATTTGTACCGTAATCAGCAAATTCGCCAGCAATTGGGCAAAGATGATGGTCGCGTTCACACTACTGATATTTTCTTTCAGGCAATGGAAGATACTATCTTAGCTTTTCAGAATGTGGCTAATGCTGTGGAAAGCATGGATTTGGGCTACGTTCCTCTTGGGACAGTTAATGATCATCCAAAGAAGATGCTGGCAACGCTTGATTTGCCTAAGCTTACTTTCCCAGTTTTGGGGATGCAAGTTGGCGTGCCTGATCAGAAACCACAATTAAAGCCGCGTCTGCCGCTTAAATTTACCTGTTTTGAAGACAAGTATAACAAGGACTTTGATGTCAAAGATTTAGCTGACTACGATCAAGTAGTTACTACTTATTATGATTTACGGGATGCCAATAGAAGAATTGATTCTTTTACTAAACAAATCACAGGTGCCAAACTTAATAATCATAAGACTGACCGGGATGAATTGCCGGAGCTTCTGCACGAGCAAGGACTTTGCTTAGATTGGAAATAGGCAAATAAAAGATTGTATGAGACAATAATTTCAGGAGGAATGGTATGCCATATTCACTTTCTGAGATTATTGTCTTATTTTTTACTTATTCAGTTGTTGGCTGGCTCTGGGAAATGGTCTATCGTTCATTAAAAGATGGTCATTATGATTACCGTGGCTTCTTATTTGGGTCGTATTGTTGCGAGCTTGTTTGAATTTGTTGCTAGTTTATTTTTGGAAAAAGTTTTCCACATGATCTTATGGGATTATTCAAATTTGTGGGGCAACATTCAAGGCAGAGTTGCGCCTGTGATTTCGCTATTCTGGGGCTTTGGCGTCGTTATTTTGGTAAAATTCATGCAGCCTTTTATTCAAAAAGTGATCAATTGGGAAGAAATGAAGACGCATGGTGCCTTGGCAGCGATGATTGTTGTAGGGATGGGGACCGACCTTGTTCTTACGATTATCAGTGTTAGAAGATTTCATGCTACGACACAGATGTGGAATGAAAGGATCAATGCGCGACTTGATAAGTTGCACGCACGTGTTGAACAGACTACTGATGATTGGAAGCTCGGAAAGAATTTGGCTAATTGGCATGAAGATATGATTAAACATATTGATGAGATTCGGCCAAAACGCAGATTGAGTTGGAACCAGCGGCGTTTGATCAATAGTTTTGCGAAGATGAAGTTTGATGATGCAGAGCGCTTTGAGAATTTGAAACAGGATTTGATCAAGCGAGGATTATTAAAATAGGATTTGTACATTGACTGACATTTTTGGTATAATTCTCTTGTTACGAGTGATGCCGAATTAGCTCAGTCGGTAGAGCGCTTCCCTCGTAAAGAAGAGGTCGGCAGTTCGATTCTGCCATTCGGCATAAAAAAGTATAATTTTACTTGATTAACCTTGATTTTTTAACGTTTTGCGAAGATAAGTTAAGGTTAATTTTTTTGCGTAAAGGTAAATGATGCACAATAAGTGCACTCTGTTCTTTTGTTAAAGTGCAATTTTTGCACGCGGTTTTTTGAGAGTGGAATAATGAATAAAGACTCTTATCTATGAAAGTAGGTCAGGGTCTTTTTGTGTATCAATATAAAAATTATAAGGATTTGCTGTAAAATATATTTATAAAGATTATATGAGGTATTTTAATGGCAAATAAAAATTTGACTGAAGCAAAAAGAGCTAAAAAAGATGAATTTTATACAAGATGGGAAGAAATAGAAAAAGAAGTAAATGCATACCTTGAATACAACAAAAATATGTTTAGGGATAAAACTATTTTATTGCCTGCTGACGATCCTTTTGAAAGTAACTTTTTCAAATTCTTTGCAGTTCATTTTAATGACTTTGGTTTAAAAAGATTAATTGCTACAAGTTATGATTCAAGTCCTGTAGTAAATACTCAGCTATCTTTATTTGATGATGAAAATCAAGTTACTAATACTTCGAGTAAAGCATATAAAATTGATCTAACTCATGTAGTAGATTTTAATCATGATGGTAGATTCAACATTGAAGATGTTGAAAAAATGCTCAACCAAGTAAAAATGTAGGTTTCGTATTTCAATTTTATAATCTCATCCCCAATCTTAATGTTGAGGAAAATATACTTCTTCCGATTCTTCTCGATGGTAAAAAAGAGCTTGATGAAATTATTGACATTGTTGGGCTTTCAAACAGGCGTAAATATACTCCGCATGAACTTTCAGGAGGTCAACAACAGCGTGTTGCAATAAGCTCGTGCCCTTATAAATAACCCTGAAGTAATCCTTGCAGATGAACCAATCGGAAATCTTGATTCAAAAACCGGAACAGAAATAATGGAACTGTTGCAAAAAATAAATTTAGAAAAGAAAAAAACTATAATAATGGTAACTCATTCAAAAAAATCTGCTGAATACAGCACTCGAACCATATTAGTTCAAGATGGAAAAATCATATAATAAAAAATTTTTTATGTTTCTTGCATTTTTTTAAATCATATGATATAGTAACTGTTGTGTTAGTAAATCGATGGTTTAATCAATTTTTGTGCATTTCACTCTTCATTTTTGGAGATATGATATGAACCTTAATTAGTTTAATCCATAATGAAGAGGAAGTATTTAAATGTCAGATAAAACTATAGTATGTAAAGATTGTCACAAGGAATTCGTATTCACTGAGGGTGAACAGGAATTCTACAAGGAAAAAGGTTTCGAAAACGAACCTCAGAGATGTCCTGAATGCAGAAAAGCAAGAAAACAGAAAAGAAGAAACTTCAGCAACAATAATTATAGATAGTTTTCGGGGAGGCCTCAGGGTCTCCTTTTTTATTTGCCTTAATTTAATTTTTATTATTTTAACTATGTTTACAAATTTCTAAAAAATAGCCGTCCGAAGACGACTATTACTTGTTTTTAGTAACTTTTAAAAACTTCATCTTTTATGAACTGAGACGTAAAAGTTGGACATTTATAGACTAATTCATTAAGGCTTGATTCCGATATTCATTCGGAGTCAGGCCTTTTAGTCTGCTCTTTATCCTTTCTTCGTTATAGTATTTGATATATTTTTCAATAGCTTCCTTGAGCTGTTTTAAGCTGTGATATTTGTATTCTTGGCCGTAAAACAGCTCTGTTTTTAGAAGGCCAAAGAAGTTCTCCATCAGCCCATCATCAGGAGAATTGCCTTTTCTGGACATGCTTTGGGTAATGCCATGAAGCTTTAGCTCGTGCTGATACATCGGGCTTTGATACTGGCAGCCCTGATCAGAATGAAAAGTTAGTGCATTTAAAGCTGGATGCTTCTTAAAGGCTTTATGAAGCATTGAATGTCTGGATGACGAGAAATTGAATAAGCAACGATATCGCCTGCGCAGCCGTCAAGAAGTGAAATTCAGTAATATCCGTATGCCACTTCATGTTAGGCCGAATAGCAAAGAAGTTGTGTTTGATCAAATTGGGCGCAATCTTGCCAATAGTTCCTTTGTAGCTGGAATATTTGCGCTTGTTGCGTCTAATTCCTTTAAGCCCAACTTTATGCATCCAGTATCTAACCGTCCGGTCAGTTACTTTTGAGCTCTCGCGCCGCATTTGCAGTGCAATTCTGCGGTAGCCATAGCGCCCTTTATGGTGTTCGAAAATGTGATTAATCTTTGCCAGCAGTGCAGGACGTTTGCACTTAACTGTTTTCTTGGACAAAGTGTAGTAATAAGTGCTGCGAGCAATCCAGGGCAATGATTGGTCTTTGGTAATAATTTTGGCCAGCTGATCATAGCTTAAATGTTCTTCCTGCCTTAGTTCAGTGATTGCCTGGGCTATTTCTTCTGATGTTTCTGATCCAAGGCGCTTAGTTTTTTTATATAAGAGTTTCTGATACGCAGCTCGAAGTTTTCCTGCTTCAGCTGCTTGATCTCGGCTTCCAGTTTCTTGTGCGACTTCTTTTTGCTCTTTGTCATGGGCAGAAGGCCGTCCTTTCTTTCTGATAACGACATTATACTCATTTTCTTTGTATTCTCGCACCCAATTAACTAACATACCTCGACTTCTTAAACCAAGTTCTAATGATATCTGAATGCCTGATTCTTGATGTTTCAATACTCTGGCAATGGCCGCTTCTTTAAACTCTTTTGAATATTTTTTATTTGGCTGATCTAATATTTTAGCACCATACTTATCAATTAGTTTTAAAAGATACGTGAGAGTAGAACGACTCAAATTCTCTTGACATGATAATTCATTAAAAGAATATCCTTCATGTTTCCATTTACGATATAACTCTAGTTTTTGTTGTTTAGATAATTTAGACATAATAAAAGACCCAAAAGTTGTCTAACTTTTAGGTCTCATATCACAATGCAGGACTTTTTTAATTAATCTTCTACTTTTTTAGCATCATTCATAGCCTTCATGATTGAAGGGTTCTTTGAATGACAATCCTTGATGATTTGTAAATCTTCTTCAGACAATTTAACTTCATATTTAGCCATAGAATTTACCTTGCTTTTTAGAATTTCATTTATATTATAGGTCAAATCGGCTAGAAACAACAAAGAATTCTTAAAAGTCACGGATTTTCTTTGCAAGAATGTTGCCAAATATTGCAAAAGCTGATTCAGTTGCTAGATGCAAACGTACGTGCTTTCATTATACAAAAGAATGGGAAAAGCTTGATATAATCGGATTTCTAGCCAAAAAGCAATTGCTACATTTATGTTACAAATATTACAATACATTATTTAAGGTAAAATTTTCTTAATCTGCGAGTGATAATTCTGTTATCGTTCTGAAACTTTTTCCCTGTAATATATAGCATGTCAATTGAAAGACAGACGAAGTATTTCAATTTAGAAAAAATCAAAAACTTTTATTTTTAAGGAGGAAATTTTTTGAAACTTAAATCTATCTTGACAAAAACTATTGCTGTTGCTGCATTATCTGTTGCAGGTATCGTTACGATCAACAGCACTAACTCAAACAAGGCACAAGCTGCCATTGTTCAAAATGACGCTGCTACTTACCGCGTTACTAAATCAACTATTGTATACAACAACTACGAAAACGGTGTTGCTACCGGTCAAGTTTTAGCAGCAAATACTAACTGGAAGGTTATCAAGACTGCTTACGACAATCAAGGCAATAAGTGGTACGATCTTGGCAAGAACCAATGGGTAAAGGTTGAAACTACTACTTCAACAACTACTGCTTCAACTACTCAATCAAACCAAACTTCTACTACTAGCTACGCAACTTCAACTACCAGTTCATACACTTCAACTGCAACTGGTTCAGAAGCTAGTGCTAAAGCTTGGATTGCTAACCAAGAATCAGGTGGTTCTTACTCAGCAAGAAATGGTCAATACATAGGTAAGTATCAATTATCAGCTTCATACCTTGGTGGTGACTACTCAGCTGCTAACCAAGAAAAGGTTGCTGATCAATATGTTTACAGCCGTTACGGTTCATGGGTTAATGCTAAGAGCTTCTGGCAAGCACATGGCTGGTACTAATTAAAAGCTCTCAGTTAATTAATTCTGCTAAAAATTCAGAATAAAAAAGGCATCTTTACTCAACATGAGCAAAGATGCTTTTTTCATTTGTATATGTTTTGTTTGAGAGCTGATGATAGTTTGCAAAAGCAAGTTTATTTTAAGAGATTCAGTAAAAAAGATAGCAAAGCGATAATTTTGGTTATTTCACTATTTTATTTAAAATGAAAAAATAATAAACTTATATAAATGGTATGCTCTAATAAGCTAAGATTATGCGTTACGTTAGGAAAAGGTTTGAGCATATTAATTGACTAAAAAATAACCTGAACTATGATTAACTTGAATCAAAAATATTTTGATTCTTCTCTAGCTCATTTATAAATCCGAAACAATATACCTTACAAGAAATGACTCCAGAGCAAGTTGCTTTGGGGTCATTTTTTGTAATCTTCCTGTTATTAACAAAAGCTGCCCGAGCAGATAAACTGAAAGCAACAAAGAACGCTTTCGTGATAATGCTAAGAGGACATTAGAATGAAATTTTTCAAAAAAGCAGTTACTGCTGCTATAGCAGGGATGACGCTGGCCGCTTGTTTAGGCGGGGCTAGTGCTAACACTGTTCAAGCAGCGTCGACTAAGCAGATCGATAATTATATTAAAAAAGCTAGCTTGCACCAAAAAATTGGACAAATGTTCATTGCTCGTACCCCGCAAAAGCTTGGTCAGGCTGAACGTGATGCCTATCAATACAATTTAGGCGGCTACATCGTTTACGATGCAGATATGCAGAATTATACCGATGCCCAATTTAAGAGCAAAATTGCTAATTATCAAAAGGCTGCTCAATTGCCACTTTTAATTGGCATTGATCAAGAAGGCGGCTCAGTTTCAAGATTAACCCACGGCGGTTTGGCTAAACAAAATGGTGATGAATTCAAGTTCCCGCGTGATCAATATGAAGATGCTGAAAATGCTCAAAAGGGAAGCGGCATGAAAGCAGTTGTGCAATATGCGCGTGAAAATGCGACGCTTCTTCATAAATTAGGGATCAATTGGAATTATGCACCTGACGCAGATTACAGTGATGATCCCAGTTCTTTTATTTATCAGCGTGGTTTTGGCGGTGTAATGGGTAAAAATAGTTATCGTGCTGTCGCTAACTACATCAAGCAAGTGGTACCAGCTTGGCAGCATAATCATTTGGTAGCCGCCACTTTGAAGCACTTCCCAGGCTATGGGGATGCGGCTGATACGCATACTGGTTTTGCTTATGTGACTAAAACTAAGTCGCAGTTGATGAAAAGCGATATTTTGCCATTCAAGGCTGGAATTAAAGCTGGGGCTGATTCTGTGATGGTGACCCACGTCATTTATGACAAGATTGATCCGGTTTATCTAGCTTCTCTTTCTAAAAAAATCATTACAATGCTGCGCAAGGACTGCAATTTTAAAGGCGTCATTGTCACTGATGCGCTGGAAATGGGAGCAATTCAAGATTTTGCTAAAAAACATGGCAATGAAAGCGTTGAAGTTTTAGCCGTCAAAGCTGGCAACGATATGCTGATGTCAGCTGATTATGCTAAGGCAATTCCAGCAATTGAAAAGGCTGTTAAGAAGGGCAAAATTTCCAAAAAGCAAATCGATCGTTCAGTCAAACGTATCTTGACAATGAAGAACAGGCTGGGAATTCTTTCAGCAAGCGATTTGCAGGTCAAAAAGAACAATAAACGCTTCTTTAAATTAAATTCAGTGACTTACAAAAACGGTCTGGCAACTGTTTCAGGAACGGCCAAAAAAGATGCCAAAGTTAGCTTGATTAGTACGGATACCAAGAAGGGCAAGAACACCAATGCTAATAAGAAGGGTCAATTCAAGATTAACGTGCCGCTTCAAGCAAAAGCACAAAACTTTATTTTAAGTAGCGATGGATACCTTAGCGTGAACGTTCATATGAAAGCTGCAAAGAAGACGACGGTGAAGAAGACCATTACTTTGAATAAGGTTAAATATAATAAGAAACACACCGTAGCTACAATTTCAGGCAAGGTTTCTGATCCTGGCGAAGAAGGTTCATTAACGATTGTGATGTGGGATGCCAAAACCAATAAGACATTAAATTCCGTTGTTGTGGGTAAAGATGGCAAATTCTCGGCCACTGTTTTGACTTCTAAAAGGGAACAAAAGGTCATGGTCGACGCCCAAAATAACGGAGATTATAGTCCTAAGAGCGTTATTGTAAAAAGAAAATAAAAAAATTTTTCAATGAAAATCGGCAGTTTAGAGGAATTTTTCTTCTAAACTGTTTTTTATTAAAAGCTCAATATTAGTAGGCACTAGTCACATTTAATGACAAAAACAGCGGTACTTTTTGATGATGAAAAAGTGCCCGCAGTTATCTTTAGATCAACGTTCTCGACACTTTTTTGCTTGTATTATAAATAACACAAGTTATTATAAGCAGTGTAAGGAATGAAGAGATAAATATAGCAGAGTAATAAGGAGAGACTGAAGATATGTTAGGGAGAAATAAAAAACAATTGTCCTTAAACCAAGCAAATGAGAGACAACGCTTTTCAATTAGAAAGTTAACTGTTGGTGCTGCTTCTGTTTTATTAGGACTTGCATTCTTAAGTGTAAATGGTAATCAGGTTCATGCTGCTGAAGGCAAAGGAGGTCAGGCTGCAGTAGTTGAATCAAATTCCAATCCAAATAACAAAGATGTAGATAACACTTCTTCTGCAAAGACTGGGGCAGAAGAAAGTGCAAATGCTCAAGCTGAAACTACTAAGGCTTCAAATACTGATGCACAAGCTAACAAGGCTGGTGGTCAAGGTAAAGACAATGCTTCAATTGTAGGTGTTAATGATAAGAATTCAGTTGAATATGATTATTCTATTAGTGCGAAGAATAAGAATAGCAACCAAACTGAAGAAGTTCATTCAGCAGTTGCTGGCAAGATTAACACTGCTGATTTAAATGCCAAAGATGATGAAGACATTGAAGCTCATTTAACTCTTAAGAATGTTAGTGAGAAAGATATTCAAATTGGTACTAAAGGTGACAACAATCCTAATAGTTGGCAAGATATTGCTAGTTTGATGATCAATTCATGGACAAATGATGCTGGACGTCAAAACAAGACTTTGCAAGTTGACACTGACAAAGCCGCTAACGTTGAATTTAATAAAGACAATGCTTTGACTGTTTACTATGTTGATCAAAATAATAAATGGCTTACTTAAGATGAAATGGTTAGTCAACATGTTAAAGATGCTCTTTCAGTTGCACATCAAATTGGTTTTAAAGGTGTAATTCCTGTTGGTGTAACTGCAAGATTAAATGTGCCACTTGTTGTTAATGAAAAGGGTACGGACAATATAAACGTTATTGATCCAGCTAATTGGAATAATTATAATACTAGGACTCTTGTTCATACAATCAACGAACCAAAGACAGTTTTGACCGAAGATCAAGTTGCTAACGGCAGTTACAATTTGACTGTTCGTAACAATGACGGTTCATACACCTTAATCGATGACTCAGCTTTTGCAAACGAATTGCCAAAGATTGGCGATGTCATGGAAATTAATAATTCTGGTTATGAATTCGGCAATAACAATACTTTATACCAAGGCGGTACTTACCATCTTAACTTAGCCGCAATTCAAGCAGTTTTGCAAAAATACGGTTACTCAGTAAACCCAGATAACACTAACGACCAAGTTCCAGTTGCCTACTACTCATATGACACTAAGGGTGGTTTAAAACTCGCCAACCCTGGTCAAGCAAATCAAAATGGTCAAAGTTCACACTTCTTCTATGTTGAAGTTCACAAGTTTTTGGATACTCAAGATCAAACCTTTGAACAAGGTTCAAATGAGGCAGCTAACTTTAATGCTTCTGATCTTGTAAACGGCGTAACTAATGTTGAAAACCCTCAAGGCACTAACATCGGTTACTGCTTTGATAATGTTGCTGGCAATGTTAGTGATGCTCAAATCGTAAGCATTACAAACGCTCAAGGCCAAAGTGTTTCATCTATTGATGCTAACACTCCAGCTGGTACTTACACTATAACTGTTGGCTACAAGCTGAATGGGGTTCTAACGATTCAAGAATGCTGATCACCAAGACTGTAACAGTTACGATTACTGCAAGACCTGATTCAGGCAACACCACTCCAGATCAACCAGTAGCTCCAGCTGAACCAACTGATGCTGGTAATACTAGTGATACTAATGTTGCACCACTTCCAGAAACTGCTCCAACAGCTGCAGACAATAACAACAATTCAGCTAATAACGATAGCACCAAAACCGTTGCTCCAAAGGCTGAAAAAGTTATCTAAGAACAATGGTGCAAAGAATGTTAAGCCTAAGGCAACCAAGGTTGCTAAGTGCGGCGGTCAAATGGCTCCAGTAGCACTTGCCAATGCAAAAGTTGGCAAGAAAGCTCCAGCTGCAGAAGTCTTAGCTGCTAAAAAAGATGCTAAGACCTTGCCACAAACTGGTGAAAAGAAGTCAGCTGCAGCAATTATCAGTGCTACGCTTGGCTTGATTGGTCTCATTTGCCTTGCCGGTGCAAGCAGAAAAAAATTAAGTCACTTAAATAATAAAAAACATTCTAAGCTAAATAGTGAATTGACTATCCGACGGGATAGCTGATTCACTATTTTTTGTTCTAGCCGTAGAATTTGAAATAGCAGTAAAACTATATGCCTTAATCTGCCCTTGACGAAAGGGCGTCCAACTTTCATAATAAAAGCAACTATTTAAGAAAAAATTAATATAGTCTTTTCTTTAAAAGGATGCTGAAGTATGAATTTAACTTACTTTAAGGCCAATTTTACAATTGCACATAAAGCAAAGAAAAATATTTTGTTAGTTAGTTTTCTAATTATATTCTCAGTATTGTTCCTATTTGTTGTTGAGTTGCAGCGCATCGGAGACGGAGTCGTTGAATGGCAAGCCTACAACCAATCGCTTGATATCAACATGGATTATTTTGATAATAGCAGTCTCAGAAAGAAAAACTATCGCGCAACCTATAATAATCTTTCAGCGCAAAAGGCTAGCATTGCTTTGATTCAAAATAGTGAGGTCTTTAACAGCCCGAAAGATTATTTGCAAAGCATGACCAACTTAAATGAAGAAATGCTCAAGGGCTACCGTACTCATTATCGCGGTGCTTATTCATTGGTCGTTCCGCCTAAATTTGAATTGCAGCAGCGGCTAGTAACCTACCGCTATTTATCTAGGCACAAAATTCCGATTGTCATGAACGACAAGAGTTCGGCTACTTATGTCATTTATTTGCTTTCTATTTTCGGTATCTTTATGTTCTTTTACCTGCTTTTATTAGCAGCAGATTCTTGGATGATGAATTTGAACCACCCAACGCTTTTAAAGAATATTCCATATCTGATTCACGACGAAATCCGCGGAAAAATTGCGATCAATTTGGTGCTAACGCTTGTTCCTTTAATAGTTGCCGTCATTCTAGCTTATTTATTTGCGGGTTTGCGCAACAGTTTCAGCAGTCTTAGTTATCCGGTAGTTTTTTATTTAAATAAAATCAGTGCCATTGCCTTATGGCAATACTTTCTCATCTTCTTGCTGTATACGATCGCCTTTGGCATCTTTATCACTTGTTTAGCAATGTTTCTCAATCAGCTTCTAAAAAACGTTTATTTAACGATCTTAGCAGGCAGCGTAGTCTATGTTTTATCGTTTTTGCCAGGTAAACTCTTGCGCTATTTGTGCTTCTTGCCTTCAGCTTACGTCAATATCGGCAATGTTCTTTCAGGCACGATTGCCAAGCAAACAGGACTTTCCTACTTAAATGCTGTTAGTGCCATCGTAATTTTGCTCCTTTGGGCCGGGACTTTTGCCTTGCTGTTTAGATGGAGTGTAGGGAGGGCTGCAAAATGAAGCGCAAATATTTCACTTTTGAATTAAAGGCCTTTTTGCTCAATCCCAAAAACATTGGTTTAATTATCCTAACCATAATTCTGGCGCTTTACTTTGGCCTTATCAGTGCGCCTAATCACCATGTCATTGAAAGCGTCGATTACTACAAGATTAGATCCGAATATCGCAATTACAGCGCCTTTTTGAAGCATTCAGAAAAAGAAATTGAGCAGGCGCGCCAACCTGGTATGCACTATACGCCAAGTGACGGCGCCGTTGCCGCTGTGAAAACTTATCCGCAGGTTTTAAAAGACGACCGGATGTGTTTAAAGTCCATCAAAACGCAGAATTGGCGGCAATATGTCAAGTATTCGATGAGGTGGCACCAATTTATCGATTATCAGATTTTTTATAATGCTGACAAAAACTTTTTGTATCCGCGTGAATACAGCAGCGGTCTAAATTATATTCTTGACGGCCACCATGGGTATTCAAGAACAGTTTACTTTTACCGCGGTTTACTCAAGAGTAAAGCCAATTTGAATCAAAATGTCATTGAAGAGCGCACTGCTTTGCAGCGGCTGCAGCAATCGCTACAAGGCTGGACGGTGCTAGTTTTATTAATAACTGTCTGTTTTTTTGCGGCTGACGTGGTGACCAACGATCAAAAATATCGGACGGTTTTGAAAAATATTCCGTTGAGCAAAGGCACGATCTTATGGCTGAAAACAGCCGTGGTTGAGGTGGTTGTGTTCTTTGACTTTGTCTTGGCCTTCTTAGTCACTATTTTGTGTCTATCTCCGCGTTACGGTCTTGGATCGCTTAACTTACAAACGACCTATTATACTGGACAAACCAAAGTCCCATTTGTCACGCTGACTTTAGGACAATATTTCTGCGAATTTTTAATGTTTGCCTTAATCATCGTCTTAATTGCCATTCGCTTAACAATTCTTTTGTCGCTGATTTTCCGCAATGATTATGTTGCTGGCAGTTTAAGCAGTCTGCTTGTAGTTAGCGCTAAAGTTCTCTATTTCTCAAGCGGGATGGGCTATGTCTATCCATTTTTGAAAAAACTGCCAATGACCTATTTCACGATTGGTGACAGTTTAACGGGCAACCTGGCATATCTGATGAGTTCGCCTAATTGGGGCTTTGAAGCAGGAATTTTGTCGCTTCTTATTTGCCTAGTGATTATTGAAATTTGTTTGTTGCTCAGTAGTAAATCCCGTCATATTCCAGTTGTAAGGTAAGGTGAAAAGAATGTTGAAACTAAATGATGTTGTCTTGTCTTTTGGCAAGAAAAGGGTACTCGACCACTTAAATCTGGAATTTAAGCAAGGTGAAATTATTGGCCTAGTTGCGCCAAATGGTACTGGGAAATCAACTTTAATGAATGTAATTCTGCACAACTTAACGCCGCAAGAAGGCGAGGTTGAGTATGATGGCCTAAAATATCAAAATCAAAAAATGACCATGCAGCTACATCAAAGAATCTGTGCCTTTCCTGAGCAAAGCGATCTGTTTGGTTTTATGACGGGACGCGACCATTTGCGCTTATATGCTGACTTATGGCACAACCAACAAAAGAAGGTTGATGACATTATCAAATTATTGCAAATGGGAAATTATGTCGATCAAAAAGTGCAGACCTATTCTTTAGGCATGAAGCAGCGGCTTTGCTTTGCCATGGTTGTAGCCGCCGATACACCGGTGATGCTCCTAGACGAAGTAATGAACGGGCTTGATCCGCAGAACGTCGAACTGATTTCGAAAGTTTTGGAGCAATTGCGCCAAGAAAACAAGCTGATTATCATTGCTTCACATCTGCTCAACAATTTGCAAAGCTATGCAGACCGCATTTTATTTTTGGGTCATGGGCACGTCATTGAAGATTATCGGGTAAAAGAAAAGCGCGACTTGTATTTGAAGATTCGCGCCGATCAAGAAGTAAAAGACATTTTAGGAAAAATTGCTTATCAAGAGCTACCCGACAAGATGCTCTTAATTGATAGCAATAAATTAACTAAAGAAGAATTAGGCGAGATGCTCAGTACTTTAACTAAGAAGCAGATTCCGTATTCCTTTGCTTCGGTGAGTGTCGAGGACTTGTTTGATAAATTTTATAATTAAAAAAAGCGGTCAGAACAAAATTCTGATCGTTTTTCTTACATTTCATCTTTGATATATTTATGAAAAATAGCCATGCTGACAATTAAAATTAAGATTGCAACCGCAATGCCAATCGTTTCTTCAATATTGCTGTGATGAGTAATTAGTCCTCGCACTAAAGCGGTGGCGCCAAGGTCCAGCAAGAATTCAAGACTAGTGTGACCGTGATGAAGCAGTGCTGAAATAATCATCGCCGTAAATTCGAAGAACAGGAAAAAGACGATGATTTCATCCATGATTTGCGCGTTACTCTTGGAAATCGAAGTCGAAAACAGGGCTTGGAAGAGTGGCAATAATTCTCTAAATAAGAGGGCGATTAATAATAGGCCTAATAGTCCAAGTGCAACTACAAGCAGGGCCTGCAAGAAGTAGGCGTAGTGGCGCATTATTTGCGTAAATTTTTTCATAAAAAGATCCTTTGTCATCAATTTCTTTTATTATAGCAAAGATTGTCTTCTAAAAATTTTGGAGTTAACTCCAAAGAAATTTGCTGAAACAAAAATAATTTGTTAAGATGTTGTCGTAAAAAGTAAATATTCCCCCCCGAGGAAAATTAAGCGAGATAGCGACTGCTTTCATTAGGTCTTTGAAGAAAGTAGTTACTATCTTTTTTTGTGCGAAAGGTATAATCAATGTCTTTGATTTGTTTGATTATTGCAGGATTGTTTGAAGTTTTTTGGTCAACAATGATGAAATTGAGTCAGGGATTTAGCAATTTATTCTATTCTTTTTTAACAATAGTTGGGATGATTCTTAGTTTCGCGGGATTAGTTTTTGCAACGAAACATTTGCCTATTAGTATTGCATATCCGGTTTGGATAGGAATTGGTGCAGTAGGTTCGGTTTTGGTGGGAATTTTTCTTTTTCATAAAAATTTAAATGGAACTATTGTAAAAGGACCGCGTGTCAATATTTATGATATAAATGAGTTTTCACCCAGTAAGAGACATTTTAGTTATATGAAATGTTATTCTTTGCCTTATTTAATTTTTGATAATTCGATTGACTGTGTTGAATCACTAATTAAAACTTTATAATTTACAAATACTAAATATGGATCAGATTTACAATTAAGATTAAAGGAGATGTGAACCATGATTGATATGACAGACCTAACTACGATGGGGATCGAAAAAATTGGCAAGACTGGAATAATAATCAAATAACTTTTGATCGAATTGATTTACATCGTATGGAAATTTATACGACAATTTTAGATGCTTTTTCAAATAATATTGTTTTTTATCTTGACGAAGATTCAAATTCTTTCACTCTGACTGATTTAGGAGAGACGTACCAAAATATTCAAGAGAATACTTCTTTTAATAATGATCCTCAAGATATTATTGCTAAAATAAGTGCTAAATATCCGGTCAAATTTAAACGAAATATCTTGGAAATGACTGATATTTCTCTTACGGAATTAAGTCCGAAAATTCGAGATTTTGGATAAATGATTTTAGAAATTACGCTTTTAAATACAAACTAAAAGAGCTAGGCATCTTGCCTAGCTCTTTTTTAGGTAACTAATTAACTTAATTAGTCTTCAACTTTTTTAGCGTCATTCATTGCCTTCATGATTGAAGGGTTCTTTGAGTGACAATCCTTGATAATTTGTAAGTCTTCTTCGCTTAACTTAACAACGTACTTAGTCATTATTCTTACCTCGCTTTATTCAGAATCTCACACTTATTATATGACAACTATTTAGCAAAGAACATTTTTTCAAGAGTATTGCAATATTTTGTAAAAGAAGATCAACTTGCTACTAGCAAACACATGTACTTTTATTATGCAAAATAATTCACAAGTCTTGGTACTATCATATTCTTTTTAAAAAGTGCTTTGCTACATTTATTGTTACAATATTACGAATGTATTATTTTGAGTAATAATTTCTTAATCTGGAAGTGATGGTTCTGTTATAGTTTTGAAACTTTCAACCAGTATGATAAGGACTGTCAGATGTGAGACAGAATGAAAAAAGAAAGTACTTATTACTAAGGAGATATTTTTTGAAACTTAAATCTATCTTTACAGAATCAATTGCTGTTGCCGCTTTATCAATCGCCGGCATTGCTGCCATCGGCAACACTAAAAATAATGAAGCACAAGCTGCAATCGTTGAAAACGATGCTTCAGTATACACAGTTCACAAGGACACTAAAGTTTATAACTCATACAAGAAGGGCAAGAAGGCTAGAAAACAAGTTTTGGATGCTGGTACTTCTTGGAAAGTTATCAAAACTGCTTATGACAAAAAAGGCGACAAGTGGTACGACTTGGGCAAGAACCAATGGGTTAAGGTTGTTAAGGAAAAACCAGTTCAAACTGAAAATACCGCTTCTTCTCAAGCACCAACGCAAAACTACACTGCTTCAAGTCAAAATACCTCAACTGTTTCTGGTTCAGAAGCAGAAGCTAAGGCTTGGATCGCTAACCAAGAATCTGGTGGTTCATACACCGCTCAAAACGGTTCTTACATTGGTAAATATCAACTCTCATCTGCATACTTAAATGGTGACTATTCTGCCGCTAACCAAGAAAAGGCCGCTGATAATTATGTTCAAAGCCGTTATGGTTCATGGACTGCAGCTAAAGCTTTTTGGGAAGCTAATGGCTGGTATTAATTTTTAAACAGAAGAATAATTTTAAGTCTAGGTTTTGCCTAGACTTTTTTAATGTAATGGAATCTAAAACATGATATTATTAAACTATGTAAGCGATAACAATTTTGACAATAGGAGAATAATTATGGCTATAGTTAATAACGATTTTCACCAAATTCTGACGGAAAGACATTCTGTTCGCAGATTTGATCCGACTGTAAAAATTAGTCGCGCTGAAATCAAAGAAATGCTGCAAGAAACGATTACTGCACCATCTGCCTGCAATCTGCAAGCTTGGAAATTCATTGTTGTCGATACTGACGAAGGCAGAAAAAAACTGCATCAATATTTTATGAAGTTCAATTTCCCGCAAATTGACAATAGTTCTGCCGTCGTTTTATTCTTTGGCAATACGCTTGCCTTTAAGAAGTACAGTCAGTTGTGGCACAGCATGTATAAAGCAAAGAAGGTAACTAAAGAAGCAATGGAGGCGGCCTTGAATACTTTTATGCCGCTTTATGAAAAAGCACCTAAAGAAATGCTGGTTGCTGATTCAATGGTCGATTCTTCGCTTGCGGCAATGCAATTTATGCTGGTTGCCCGCGAACATGGCTACGAAACTAATGCAATGGCTGGCTATGATGCAGGAAAGGCTGCTATTGTAATGGGACTTGATCCGAAGCAATATGTGCCGGTGATGGCAATTGCAATTGGCAAGCATGATCCAAAGGCTGATGCCGAGATTACGACGACGAGATATCCACTTGATGATTTAGTTGATTTTGAGTAGAAAATTTAACCCTATCAGAAGAATAAACAAATTTTGCTCAATTAAGTCTAGGTTTAACCCAGGCTTTTTTCTTTTCCAATAAAACTAGCGGATGTATAGTGAAACAGGAGCCTTCCGTGTTAAAATACGATTTATATTCTGATAAATAGGGAAAATGGTGAAGATGAAAAAATTTTTAACCGTAATTAGTTTAGCTAGTTTGCTCTTTTTCGGCGGGGTCAGCGTTAAAGATAGCCTCCTGCCAGTACCAACGGTTCAGGCTAAGACCAAATATGCCAAAGCCAAAATCAAACTGCCGGCTGGTTATACTAAATCAGCACTGCTTAAAGCATATCAAGGCAAGCCTAGTGCTAAATTTATCAAAGCCTCAATGAAGGGCATGAAAGAAAATACTTTTAGCCGCACTAACGCTAGTGAAAGTGCAAAGGATAATCGGACCAAGATTAATCCTAATAAGTTGACAAAGGCGCAGTTGCAAGAGCTGACAAGTTTTTCTTTGCGCTTAATCAATCAAGCACGCACCCAGCTTGGCCTGCCTAAATGGGTTTACAGCTCCGGCGCGCAAAAACTAGCTAAAGACATTGCTAAAGAATACGTTGCCAATAAGCGCGGCATTAACAATGGCGACCACTATGTTGCCGGAATCGTCCGTGCCTGCAAGAAGAATGGCTTAAACTTTGATGATAACTACGTTGAAGATATGGCAGGCTACTACGAACCACGGACTAAAATTACGATGACCAAGATGAAGAAAAATATTTATTTTGCCTTAAAGCAAATGATCTTCGGTTATACTGGTCCAAATGAAAAAGCTATTAGCAAAAAGTCCTACTACCGCGAATGGGAACACGCTGGTGACCTCTTTAATACGCAAGGCTCACCTCATGATGGCGACTATGATTACTACGGCTTTAGCATTTCCAAGGTCGGCAAAGTTTACAGTTTGCACTTTATTGGCGTGCCGCATTTTGCCGTTAATGATCCAAAATACAACCTTAATTTCAAAGTAAATTAATAGCTTATTTAGTACGCTGACTTCAGCGTGCTTTTTTTGTTATAATAGCTGCATCATGGAGGAAAAGATGACCAAGACAGTTTATTTAGTTCGCCACGGGCAGACATATTTCAATTATTATCATAAAGTACAAGGCCGCTGCGATTCACCCCTTAATGGCAAGGGAATTCGCCAAGTTGAAGCAGCGCGGGATTATTTTAAAGAAAAAGGCATCAAGTTCGATATAGCTTTTTCGTCGACGCAAGAAAGAGCCAGTGATACGCTGGAAATTATTATGGACCACCAAATGGACTACACGCGTTTGAAAGATTTGCGCGAAAAAAGCTACGGCATTTTTGAAGGGCGCGATGAGTTCCTGCTTCCTTGGAACTATAACAATAAAAATATTGATCCGACCATGGAAACTGATGAACATGTTTTGCTACGCATGAAACGCGCTGTCAAAACAATCCTTAGTCAAATGAAGGATGGTCAAACAGCCTTAGTTACTGGGCACGGGGATATTTTGGCACAATACGTGCGCACTTTTACCAACCGGCAAGAATTTAACTGGTTCGCTAATGCCAGCATTGTTAAATTGACGTTTGAAAACGACCAGCCGCATTTTGATTATTATGTTTGGCCTGCAGAGAAGGTTGAATAATGGCAGTTACGATTTATTTAGTTTAACCTGGACAAATTTATTTTGAAGCACGTCACTGCATGCAAGGTAGTTGTGATTCAGCTTTAACCAAATTAGGTCAAAAACAATATTGAATTTGCTTTAATTACAGTAACGGTGATTTCTACAATGTTGAAATAGTTGATTGTCATTAGGGGGGATAATAAATGTGCCAGTTTCTAGAATTCAGGATATTTTGCATGATCGTAGAAAAATTACTGCTGAATACATCGATTAGATTAGGCAGATATTTCGGAATTTCTGATGATTACTTTTTCAAAATTCAAAATGAATTAGACTTAAGAAATGTCCTAATGAAAAATAAATCAGATTTTGACGCAATAAGAAGAGTGACAGTTAAACAATAAACAGTAGTGAAAAATTTTTCTCCATTTTTGCTAAATAACATTAGAATAGAACTCGGAGATTAATTTATTTATTAGAAGGCGTAAAAATGGACAACAAACCTATTTTTAAAATCAGTGAAGTAAAAATCAAAAAAGAAGACCGAGCCGGCTTTAGAAAAGAGCAAGAAGCAGAACTTGAAAACTCAATTCCAGCTGAAGAAGGCACTTTGCTCTTAGCTAGCGGTCATGAAGACACTGAAGGCGAAGACAACTACATTGTTGAACTTTACAGAAACCCAAAGGCTTATGAAATTCACAGCATGGCTAACTATTTCGACCACTACGACAAGACCATTAGCAACATGGCAACCAGCAAGAAGGTTTATGATTTAAACGGCGAATGGATCACTACTAAGCCTAAGGAAGCACTTGATGCTTACGCAGACAAGTTCGTCATCCGTGTTGCCAAGGTTGAAATTGCTGACGGCAAACATGATGAATTCGCAGCAACTGTGAAGAAAGAAATGCGTCGTGCAATTGCCCAAGAACCAGGCGTTGAAATTTTGATGGCTGGTTCAAATAAAGAAAACGAAAATGAATGGTTGTTCTTCGAAGTTTATGCAAATGACGAAGCTTATGACAAGCACGTTAAGAGCAAGTGGTTCGTTGACTATATCAAGGGCAGCGAAGACATTGTTATGGACAAGCAGCTTCATGAATTAACTCGTGATGTGATGGCCGTTCAAGGACCAATCGTAATGGACTAACAAAATGAAAAAGACGATTATTTTTGCCCACCGTGGTTATCCGGTTAAATTTGCGGAAAATTCTTTGGAAGGTTTTCGTTATGTTGTCAGTCATGGCGGTGAGGGCGTCGAATTCGACGTACATTTGACTAGAGATGGCGTTCCTGTTGTCATGCATGATGAAAAGATTGATCGAACAACTGATGGCAAGGGCTATATCAAAGATTACACTTTAGCTGAAATCAGAAAGTTTCATTTGGCTAATGGCGAACCAGTTCCCAAGTTGAGTGAGCTATTTGATGTTTTGCAAGATAAGGACCTTTATATCAATTTGGAATTTAAAACCAATAAGGTTCATGATCAGGGCATTGAAAAGACGGTACTGGATTTAGCTAAGAAGTATCATTTTGTGCATCCAATTATTTTTTCTTCATTTAATTATGAGACTTTGAAGATTGCACAGAAACTAGATGCTGATGAAGAATATTGCTATTTGGTTAAAGGATTGAAGCACCCAGCTGAGATCGCAAAGAAGAATCATTTTGCTGGGATTCATCCAGAGCATTATTTGCGCAGTTCCCAGCCGGTGACTGAACGAATCTGGACAGTAGATAATTCTTGGCTTGCCAAACACTACTGCAAGTTAGGCGTGGCCGGTTTATTTACCAATGATTACAAGAAGATCATGCGGATTCGTGATGAAGTACAAAAATAATATTTTTTAAATTTTTCCTTGACTCATTACCCCGTTTCACCTATACTTATACCTGTTGGGTGATTGAGTGATCATCCAAATAGAACCAATTCAAGTAAAAGGTTTGAAGATTGGGTTATAGCCAAGTGGTAAGGCAATGGTTTTTGGTACCATCATGCGCTGGTTCGAATCCAGCTAACCCAATAGGGCTAAGCTTTGACGTCGATACGTGGAAATATCGATGTTAAAGCTTTTTTTGTGCTTAAATTTTGTGGCTTTTGATTAGTATTTCACAATTGTAGAGATGCAAAATGGTGCTGTATATTAATCTATTTGACTATAATTGTGTCTTATCTTTAGAAAAATACTATGCTTTTGTGCAATTTCTGTAATACTTTGTTAATTGCTTCGTAAAGTTCATTGGTTATAGTAGATGTGCATCACAGATAAGAGTAATGAAAGCCGATTTATGGAATAAAAATGTGATGCAAGATATAATATGTGTTGTAAGGGAAAGTATGTGCCGCTGTGGTGCAAATTCTCTTTTCCTTGAACGATAAGATATTTATCTGCAATGGTAAATTCTTAGGCAACACTTACAATGCCTACAGTACCATCAACATCTTCGCCAAAATTCCAGCTGGCTTTGAACAAGATGATACTAAATTCATTTATGAATTGGCAGAAAAAGCACATGTTGCTGTAGTTGCCGGCTCATTCTTTGCTAAAGGCGGAGAAGGCTATATTCGTTTATCCTAAAAAATACTTGCATTTTCAGCACGTTTTAGTTATTATAATAAACGTGCTGTTACGGAGGCCTAGCGAAGTGGCTAAACGCGGCGGTCTGTAAAACCGCTCTCTCTGAGTTCGGTGGTTCGAATCCACTGGCCTCCATTGCTGAATTTATTCAGCTGGTACATTGAACAACAAGTAAAAGTTCAATCGAATGGGTTATAGCCAAGTGGTAAGGCAATGGTTTTTGGTACCATCATGCGCTGGTTCGAATCCAGCTAACCCAATTGTTCGAAACGAACACCCAACCCGATTAAAGACAAGCTTATGGCTTGTCTTTTTTTACCTTCATAATTAAAAATTATTTTATTTATTGAATCTAAATATTTCAAAATTGGAAGCTTTTTAACTATACTTTAAAATTGTAAGTAAGAAGAAAGTAAGAAAATTATGAAAACTAAGAGAAAATTTCTATTGAGCATTGTCGTTATGTTAGCTGCTGGGGTTTTGTCTGCCTGCTCTAATTCCAGCAACTCTTCCAGCAGTAATTCACAAACAATGAATACTGCTGCTTCCAATGAAATTTCAACCTTGGATTCTAGCAAGTACGGGGATACTACTAGTTCCGAAGTTTTGCAGAATTCCATGGAAGGGTTGTACCGTTTTGACAAAAACAATAAGGCGCAATTAGCCGGTGCCACTAAAGTTACCCGTTCCAAGGATCAAAAGGTTTATATTTTCACCTTGCGTAAAAACGCCAAGTGGTCAAACGGCGATCCGGTTACTGCCCAAGATTATGTAACAGCTTGGCGCAGAACCGTTGATCCTAAAAACTCTTCTCTTGACAGTGACAGCTACGCCATTATTAAGAACGGGACCAAAATTACTCAAGGAAAGGCCAAAGTCAACTCTCTTGGAATTAAAGCTCTTGGCAAGTACAAGCTGCAAGTTACTTTAGCTGATCCTATTCCATATTTGCCAGAAATTCTTGAAGGTGCTCAATTTTATCCTCAAGACACCAAAGTCGTTAAAAAACTTGGCAGCAAATATGGTACCAGCAGCAGTAACCTAGTTTACAATGGACCATTCGTTGTTAAGGGCTGGACTGGTTCCAACTTAAAGTGGTCTTTTGTAAAGAACAAGAATTACTGGAACAAGAAGTCTGTTCAACTTAAGCGTGTCAACGTACAAGTAGTACAAATAACTTCTACTGGCGTTAACTTATTCAGAAGTGGTAGCCTAGACTATGTTCCATTAAGTTCAGATTTTGTTAAGCAATATCAAAACAACAAGGAATATCATTCCAAAGTTACGCCAACCAATGGCTATTTGACTTTCAACATTAAACGTAAGACAACTGGTAATGTCCACGTCAGAAGAGCCATTAGCGAAGCAATCAATAAGAAACAACTGGTTAACACTATTTTGCATGCTGGTCGTCCATCTAACGGAATTGTTGCTTCCAACTTTATTACCGATCCATCCACTGGCAAGGACTATCGTAAAGATGCTGGTGATATGGTAACTTATAATGTTGCTGCAGCTCGTAAGGAATGGAAGATTGCTCAAAAGCAATTAGGCAAAAAGAAGATCAGTCTTGAATTGTTAACTTCAGATGTTGATGATGCTAAACGTGTTGGTGAATTTATCCAAAGTAATTTGATGAAGAATCTGCCACACTTATGATTTCGTTTATGGTACTTGGCAGCCAAGTTATGAAGATCCGCTTGATTTCTTAACTGTCGGTGGTTTATTCAATTTGGAGCAGGATTACAAGAACAAGAATTTCTGGCATCAAATCGAGCTTGCACGCTCAACTTATGCTGCTCGACCTAAGCAAAGATTGCAAGCTTTAATCGCTGCCGAAAACCAATTGATTAAAAAGGATGCCTTTGCTGCTCCTTTATACCAAGCTGGTGCTTCATACTTGTTGAAGTCAAAAGTTAAAGGATTTAAACTTTCACCATATGGCAATGTTGCTTACTACTGGAATGTTGAAATTAAATAGAAGTAAAAAATAATTAACAAAATAGTAATAGGAGAGATTGACTGAATGGCAAGAATAGTTAAAGTCGGTGCCGGTGGCAGCGAAACCGACTGGCATGAAGCCTTAAAAGATTTAAGAGCAGATGATGTTCTACTTCTTGAGCCAGGATTCTATCAGCTACCACAAGGAATTACCTTAACTGATATTACGGTTAAAGGGATGGGCGCAACTCCTGAAGATACAACGATCTTGGGCTATGTGTCTGTTTCTGCAGATAGCCGCTATGTAACATTGGAAAATCTGTGCATTAACACCAATACTGATCACAACAGTCTGTTTGTGCCACCAGAAGCCAATAGCTATTTGACTTTGCGCAATTGCATTGTTAAAGGCGTAGGTACTGATACTGCTGCTGTGGCTTGCAACGGCAAGGTTACGCTTGAACTATATTCAACTAAAATTATAAATGGATCCTTGTCCATGTTTGCCGATGCCGATTTTCGTTTAGAAATGAACGACGCCATTATCGATTACGCTTCAACTGAGTACTGTGCTTTAGCTTTAGAAGGCAAAGGGACCGCGATTATTAATAATTCTAAAATTCACGGTTCAACTAATACTTTTACTAAAACCAACTGCGAATTAGACATCAATAATTCTCAGCTTGATTGCGTTCTTCTTCATGGTCAGACATGGATGAACATGCTTAATACTAAGGTGTTGGCTGAAGACGATTCATGTTTGTATATCAGTGATGATTGCTGGTGCAATATCGTTAATTCTACTTTTGCCGGCGGCGTTTATCTTGATAAGAAAACGCGGACGATTATTCAAAATTCAACTTTGAACCGGTTGGTGGCAATTAATGAAGCAAAAATCACAATGATGACGTCGCAAATTTTGGCGCATGCTGACTTTCAGGATAATGTTGTGGCCGATGCAACCCGAGTCAGCTTTTCAGGAAATATGGATTATGAATACTTTTTAGCATTGAGCGATCAGGCAAAATTAGCAGGTCATGACGTGGTTTTAAATGCGAATGACGCAGATCTGGCCGTTCAAGACAATGCCGAATTCAATATCAATGTTCTGGCCAGCGATCGCAGCAATATTGAAATTGAATGCAATAAAGAGCCAAATGTGCGAATTTTTGGGATGCACTGGACCGCTAAAAAGAAATAGCGCTGAAAACAAATATCATTATCCAATGCAATATAGACCAATTTAGCTTATAATTGATAATGAGTTTGGAGGTGCGTGCCATGGAAGAGCCGATGTATATCAAAATACATAATCAAATCAAGCGCGACATTGAAAATCATGTTTATAAAGTAGGAGACCGAATCCCTGCCGAAAGACAATTGGCAGTCAAGTTTGGCGTATCGAGAATGACTTTGCGTCAAGCAATTAAGACCTTGGAAGACGAAGGAATTTTGGAACGACGTCTGGGCAGTGGTACTTATGTTGCTAGCCAAAAAGTACAAGAAAAGATGTCAGGGATTATGTCTTTTACTGAAATTACTGAGGCTAACGGGCAGGTTCCTTCCAGCAAGTTGATCTCTTATCAAGTTGGCCAGCCATCTCTTTCTGAAAAAGAACGTTTAAAGTTGAAAACAAATATGAACGTTCTGCGGATGGAAAGAATCAGATATGCAGATCAAACGCCAATTTGTCACGAGGTGGTTACGGTTCCATATGATTTGGTTAAAAATGATTCGAAAGAAAACATTTCAACGCACTTGTATGAGACTTTAGAAAAAAACAATTTGCAGATCGGCCGAGTTACGGAACATATTTCTGCGGCTATTGCCAATGAAAATGATGCCCGTTTATTGAAGGCAAAAAAGGGCGAGGCTCTGATCACTAGACGGCAGGTAACTGAACTAGCCGACGGTCGTCCGTTTGAGTACACGCGTGCTCGCTATGTAGCCGAAAGATTTGAATTTACTTTTTCAAAATAAAAAGAAAGCTCCGCTTCACAAATCAGTGAAACGGGGCTCTTTTTATTTCAAATCTTCTTTAATTTTAGTTGTAGAAATACCTGGCGTTCTTGGCAGGTAAACTACCTTGCAGTAAGGCTTCAAAAAATCGAATTTACCTTTCCAGTCGTCGCCCATCACAAAAGTATCGATATCGTACTTTTTTACATCAGCAATTTTTTGATCCCAATCTTTTTCGGGGATGACCTTATCAACATAGCGAATTGCTTCTAAAATATATTTGCGTTCAGGATAAGTATTGTAAGCTTCTTTATGCTTTTTGAACTCATTGAATTCATCAGTGGACAAACCGACGATAAGGTAATCGCCTAATTCTCTAGCCCGTTTTAATAAACGCACATGGCCATAATGCAATAAATCAAAGGTTCCGTATGTTATAACTTTCTTCATAGTTCTGGCTCCTACTTTATTAAACGAATTAATAATAACATAATTGAAGAAAAGGTAAAACTTAGAGCAGTTGGCTGTGGCTTTTGATAAAATAAAAGAAAAAGGAACAATGAGGGATTTGTCATGGATAAAGTAAATGTATTAGGCGTTAACTTTGATAATAAGACGTTTGATCAGTTTCAAAATGAATTTGTGAAGCGGCTCAATGATCACGAGTCGACTTTTATCGTTACTGCCAATCCGGAAATTGTGATGGCTGCGAATGAAAATCCGAAATTTATGAAAATTTTACAGCAGGATGCAGACTATATCACAGCTGACGGAATTGGCATTGTCAAAGCTGCTAAAATGCTAGGCGAGCCGCTGCCAGAACGGGTAACGGGCTACGACTTGTTTTTATGGTTTATGAAAATTGCCAACGAGCGTGGACTCAGAGTTTATTTAATTGGTGCGAAGCCAGAAGTTATTCATGCTGTTCAAGCCAAAATTGCCAAAAACTATAAAAATATCAATTTGGTTGGTGCAGAAGACGGCTACTTCCGCCAAGATTTGGATCTCGTCGCTCACCGCATCGCTAAAACCCAACCTGATATGGTCTTTGCAGCATTAGGTTTTCCTAAGCAAGAAAAGCTGCTGGCGATTTTGCGTCGCAATTTGACTCCTGCCATAATGATGGGAGTTGGCGGCAGTTTCGATGTTTTCAGTGGTCAAGTAAAACGGGCACCGGAGATTTTCCAAAAGACGCATTTGGAATGGTTCTACCGTTTGATTACTAATCCAACCAGATTTAAGCGAATGATGGTTTTGCCTAAATTTGTTGTACGAGTGCATCAGTTTAAGAGAGGAAACAAATAATTAATGAAAGTTCTGCATGTGAATGCCGGCCTAGAAAACGGCGGTGGCCTAACCCACATTGTGAATTTGTTAAAAGAAGCAAAAAATGAGGGAAAAGATTTTGAACTCTTAACGCTGGCTGAAGGACCAGTCGCAACGGCAGCAAGAAAGGCAGGAATTACAACCCATGTCCTAGGTGCAGGAAGCCGCTATGACCTGGCTGCGCTTAAAAGATTGCGGACTTTTATTAATGATGGGCATTATCAGATCGTTCATACTCATGGTGCACGGGCCAACCTCTTTTTGTCCTTGATTCATACCAAAATTAAGGCTGCTTGGTGCATTACTGTCCATTCAGATCCTTATTTGGATTTTGAAGGTCGCGGTTTAATGGGTAAAATTTTCACCAAATTGAATTTGCGTGCCCTTCACAAGGCCGACTGCATCTTCGCAGTTACTAAACGCTTTGCCGATTTGCTTGAACAAAAAGCAAAAATTAATCCCGCTAAAGTGCATGTTATCTACAACGGCATTTTCTTCCATGATGATAGCGAAATTCCAGCCAAATATGATGATCAGGTTTACTTCAATATCGTTAATGTTGCCAGAACGGAAAAAGTGAAGGGCCAGGAATTGCTGCTGAAGGCGATTAAAAAGCTGGACGATTCGCATGTTCGTTTGCACATCGCCGGTGATGGCAGCCAATTAGAAAATTTGAAAGCTCTAACCAGGCAACTAGAATTATCGCCGCAAGTAACCTTTCACGGTTTTATGACGCAGAAGCAATTACGCAACTTATACCGGCGGATGAATTTAGCCGTTCTGACTTCTTATTCAGAGAGTTTTCCACTGGTACTGCTTGAGGCCAGCGACAATCAGCTTCCAATTTTGTCAACTGCAATCGGTGATATAAAAATGATGATTCCGGATCAGGAACATGGTTTTATTGCCAAAATTGGCGATGTTGACTCCATTGCTGCAGAAATAAAACGTGCAGTCAATATGGATCCAGCTGCTTTGAAGGCTGTCGCTTTGCGGGAAAAGAAGTATGTAGCAGCCAACTTTTCAGTTGAAAAACAGCTGGCTTCGATTCAAAAAGTATATGACAAGTTAGCCAAACACTAATCAATTGCCCCTAAATCGAATAACAGGTATAATTAAGGCAAGCTATCATGATTTATTTGAGAGGAAAAAATGCTTTATCAAGAAATAGACAAAGATGATTCTTTAGCTTTACACACTGATTTGTATGAAATTAATATGATGTACACCTACTTCAAAAAGGGGATTGCTGAGCGTAATGCCGTTTTTGAAGTATTTTATCGTAAAGAGCCTTTTGGCAATGGCTATGCTGTTTATGCAGGACTTGAACACATTATTCAATATTTGCAAAACTTGCATTTCAAAGAAAGCGATTTGCAATATTTAAAGGAAACTGAAGACTACGATGATGATTTTATCGATTATTTGCGTAATCTGAAGCTAAAATTGACGATCCGTTCAATGAAAGAAGGAGAATTGGTTTTTGCCAACGAACCAATTCTGCAGGTTGAAGGGCCACTTGCTCAATGTCAGCTGGTTGAAACGATGATCCTGAATGTGATCAATTTTCAAACTTTGCTTGCTACTAAGGCGGCAAGAATCAGGCTCGCTGTTCAAAATGATGGCCTGATGGAATTTGGCTCACGGCGTGCACAAGAAACTGATGCTGCCATTTGGGGTGCTAGAGCTGCATATATTGGCGGCTTTGACTCAACTAGCAATGTTCGTGCCGGCAAGCTTTTTGGCATTCCGATTTCAGGAACCCAGGCTCATTCCTTGGTCGAGGCTTTTGGCAGCGAATATGAAGCCTTTAAGGCTTATGCTGAAACTCATAAGAATTGCGTCTTTTTAGTTGATACTTACGACACCGTTAGAAGCGGTGTGCCGAATGCAATTAAAGTTGCTAACGAAATGGGCGATAAGATCAACTTTTTAGGCGTTAGAATTGATTCCGGCGATATGGCTTATATTTCTAAACAAGTACGCAAGGAATTAGATGATGCCGGTTATCCAAATGCTAAAATTTTTGCTTCTAACGACCTTGATGAATACACAATTACCAACTTGAAGATGCAAGGTGCAAAAATCGACGCTTGGGGCATTGGGACAAAATATATTACCGCCTATGATCAGCCAGCTTTGGGTGCAGTTTATAAACTTGTAGCCATCGAAGATGAATTTCATGCTATGCGGGATACGATGAAGATTTCCTCTAATGCAATCAAGGCTTCAACCCCAGGAAAGAAGCAAGTTTGGCGGATCAGCGCCAATACTGCAAAAAAGAATGAAGGCGACTGGGTCAGTCGAGCAAATGAAGATCCGCGCAAATTTAACGCTTTGTTCATGTTCCATCCACAATATACTTATATCAATAAAGTGGTAACCGATTATACTGCAATTCCGCTTTTGCATGATATTTTTAAGGATGGGCAACTGGTTTACAAGCAGCCAAAACTTAAAGAAATTAAAAAGTTTGTTGCCGATAATTTGGACGGATTATGGGATGAATATAAGCGTAGCTTGAATCCGCAGGAATATCCGGTCGATTTGTCAAAAAACTTGTACGAGAGTAAGATGAACCTAATCCAAGATATTCGTCGTAAGATTAGAGAAAGAAGCTTTGGTCGATGAGAAAATTACAAAAAGAAATTATTGCATATGAACATGTTTTGCCCGAAATTGATCCAAAAAAGGAAATCAGACGTTCAATTGATTTCTTGAAGGACTATTTAAAAGCAAATCCATTTTTAAAATCATACGTTTTGGGTATTTCAGGCGGTCAAGATTCAACTTTGACTGGCAAATTGTGCCAGATGGCCATTGAAGAAATGCGCCAAGAAACCGGCGATGATTCATATCAATTTATCGCTGTCCGTTTGCCTTATGGCGTTCAAGCTGATGCCGATGATGCTGCCGATGCAGTTGCTTTTCAAAAGCCAGACCAAGACTTGATTGTTAATATCAAGGAACCAGTCGACGCTATGGTTAAAGTGCTGGAAGCTGCTGGACAAAAGATTACAGATTTTAATAAAGGCAATATCAAGGCTCGTCAAAGAATGGTTGTTCAATACGCAATCGCTGGTGCTAATAAAGGTGCCGTTGTTGGTACCGACCATGCTGCTGAAAACATCTGTGGTTTTTACACCAAGTATGGTGATGGTGCGGCTGACTTAGCGCCATTGTTCCGTTTGGATAAGCGTCAAGGCAAGATGCTTTTGAAAGAATTGGGCTGCCCAGCTCACCTTTACGAAAAGGCACCAACTGCTGATCTTGAAGAAGACAAACCAGACTTGCCAGATGAAGTTGCCTTAGGCGTAACTTACCGGGATATTGATGATTATTTGGAAGGCAAAGAAGTACCAGAAAAATCAGCTGAGCAAATTGAAAAGCTCTGGAACAAGAGCAAGCATAAGCGTCATTTGCCAGTAACTGTTTTCGATGACTTCTACAAAAAATAAGTTAAATTATACGATTTTTCTTGTGAAACCGTGAAAATTTACTTATAATTAACTTGTTATAAGGGAGTAACAGCAAGTAATTGCGATAAGCCCAACACCCGAAGAAAATCTTCTGGACTTATCTTAATTTGTGAGACTTATATGCTTAGAGCATATAAGTCTCTTTTTTGTTAAGAAGGAGGAAAAATAATTGGCTAAAAACTATTACACCGAGTCAATTCCCGATGTGGAGCAAGAAATGAAAACGTCTCTTGCTGATGGTTTAACTAATGAGCAGGCTAAGCAACGATTAGCTGAATATGGTACGAATGCTTTGGCTGCCAAAAAGAAAAAGAGCATGTTGATGCGTTTTCTTGACCAGTTTAAAGATTTTATGATCATCGTCTTGATCATTGCGGCTATTTTATCTGGAGTAGTTGCTAAAGAATGGGCCGATGCTGCTATTATTATGATTGTTGTTATTTTGAACGCGATTTTGGGCGTCTTCCAAGAAGCACGTTCTGAAGCAGCAATTGAAGCTTTGAAAGAAATGGCAACGCAAAATGCGCATGTACGGCGTGGCGGTGCTATTGTTGAAATCCCAAGTACAGATTTGGTACCTGGCGACCTGGTTTTATTAGAAGCCGGTGACGTGGTTCCAGCCGATCTGCGTTTGGTAAAAGCACATAGCCTGAAGATTGAAGAATCTGCCTTGACTGGTGAATCTGTTCCTGTTGAAAAGAGCGACGAGACCTTGCAAGGAAAATATGTTGCTTTAGGCGATCGAATCAACATGGCTTATTCAAATACCAATGTTACCTACGGACGTGGTGAAGGTGTAGTTGTTCACACTGGAATGAACACTGAAGTTGGTAAGATTGCTACGATGTTAAATAATGCCGATGAAACTGATACTCCTTTGAAAGAAAACTTAAATCAGCTTAGCAAGACTTTAACCATCATGATTTTAGCAATCTGCGTGGTTGTCTTCGTAGTGGGAATGTTCACTAAGCAAGGAACTGAACCAACCAACAAGCTGATGATTGACATGTTTTTAGTTGCCGTTTCACTTGCTGTTGCCGCAATTCCAGAAGGTTTGCCAGCAATTATTACTATTATTTTGGCCCTAGGAACGCAAACGATGGCTAAGCATAAGGCGATCGTAAGAAAATTGCCGGCCATTGAAACATTAGGTGCTACTGACATCATTTGTTCAGATAAGACTGGTACTTTGACTCAAAATCGTATGACGGTAGAAAAAATCTACTATCGTGGCGAGATTCACAGCGCTGATGACGAAATATATGAAGATAATCCGGCACTATTTGCAATGGTACTTGCCAATGATACTAAGATTGAAAATGGTGGCGATCTTTTAGGGGACCCAACTGAAACCTCATTGATTCAATATGCATTTGATCAAAATATTGATGTTGATCAAATGCTTGAAAAATACAAGCGAATCCAAGAAGTGCCATTTGATTCTGAACGTAAACTGATGAGTACCGTTAATAAAGATGGTGATCAATATTTTGTCGCTGTTAAAGGTGCGCCAGATGAGTTATTGAAGCGGGTAACTTCGGTTGCAATCAACGGTGAAGTTACACCAATTTCTGAACAGCAAAGAAAAGACATTTTGCAAACCAACCAGGATATGGCGAAGGAAGCCCTTCGTGTTTTGGGCTTGGCATATAAGCAAATCGACAAGCCATACGATGATCCATCAACCAACAATGTTGAACAAGACTTAATCTTTGCAGGTTTGGTCGGCATGATCGACCCAGAACGTCCAGAAGCAAAGGCTGCCGTTGCAGAAGCTCACAGTGCTGGTATCAGAACCATTATGATTACTGGTGACCATCAAGTTACGGCTCAGGCCATTGCCGAAAGATTAGGCATTCTAGAGCCTGGTCAAGACAAGCGCGTCTTAACTGGTGCCCAGCTGGATGAATTGAGCGATGATTACTTCGTCAAGCACGTCGGTGACTACAGCGTTTATGCAAGAGTATCGCCTGAACATAAAGTAAGAATTGTTAAGGCATGGCAAGCCAATGGTAAGATTGTTGCCATGACCGGTGATGGTGTTAACGATGCACCAAGTCTGAAACAGGCTGATATTGGTATCGGCATGGGGATTACCGGTACCGAAGTTTCTAAAGGTGCCAGTGACATGATTTTAGCTGATGATAATTTCGCCACAATCGTTAAAGCGGTTAAGCAAGGGCGTAAAGTCTTCAGCAATATTCAAAAGGCAATTCTTTACTTGATGAGCTGTAATGTTGGTGAAGTTTTGACAGTCTTTATGATGACGATGCTTGGTTGGGATATTTTGACACCAGTTCAACTTCTTTGGATCAACCTGGTAACTGATACTTTGCCAGCAATTGCCCTTGGGGTTGAGCCAGTTGAAGATGGCATTATGAAGCGCAAGCCACGTGGCCGTAAGTCCAACTTCTTTAGCGGCGGTGTTGCCAGCTCCATTATCTACCAAGGAATTCTTGAAGGTATTTTGGTGCTTGGTGCCTACCAACTAGGACTTCACGTTGGTCCGCATGTTGGTAATGCTGCATTGCAGCATGGGGATGCATTGACGATGGCCTTCTTGACTTTAGGCTTGATTCAGTTGTTCCATGCCATTAATTCTAAGTACATTCATGAATCAATTTTTAGAAAGCATACTTTCTCAAACAAATGGTTTAACTGGGCAATTTTGATTGCTGCCGTGATTATGGCTGCTGTTGAATTGCCGTTTATGACTGGATTCTTTGATGTTACCGAATTAGATGCAGCTCAATGGTGTGTAGTTCTCGGTGCCGGTTTGTGCATGATCGTGATTGTAGAAATCGTAAAGTTCTTCCAAAGAAGAGAGCAGCGTTAATTTAGTTGCAAGTAAATAAGAGGTGGATAATTTGTCTGCCTCTTATTTTTTTACTGATAAAATAGTATGATGGTAAATAGGTCTGAAGAATCAGTAAAGATTCTTATTTGAGATAGTTAATTTATTAATGTCTGCTAAAATATACCAATAAAGTAAAAGAAAATTAGTGAGATTATGAAAAGTTTGCTTTTTCGCGTCTATCTTTGCTTAATGAAGATTTTCGCTTATTTTAATCCGATTCAGCCGAATGAAGTGGTCATCTTGAATGGTGCTGGGCGATCAGGTTCTAATGGCTATTTGTTCTACAAATATTTGCAGCTCAACCATCCAGAGTATCAGGTAACTCTGGTTGAGCCTTGGCCTTCTTCTCATCTAGATCGTATGACCTGGAAAAAGATTGGCTCTGCTCGCTATATCGTTACGACCCACCAGCCTTTTAAAGTGAAAAAGGGGCAGCTGAATATTCAATTGTGGCACGGTGTTCCATTGAAGCGCATGGGTATTATGGCCAATAATACGAGAAGAAAAGACAACTGTCGCAATGAAAAATTGTGGCATAAATATGCCGATATTGTGGCTTCTAATTCTGATTTGTATGAAACTTTGATGAGTGCTTGCATCGCTGTTGAGGGCAAGAAATATCATAAGGTTGGTTTCCCAAGACTTGATTATTTGCAAAAGCCCATTATTACTAAAGAAGAATTGCTGCAAGACCTGTTTCATCAAACAGATGCTGAGGCGCAGATCGGCATCTATATGCCAACTTTTAGGTACGAATTAGATGATCCCAAGATTATGGCGCAAATTAAGGCGGGTAACTTTTTTGCATTCGCTGATTTTGATGTCGCACAGTTAAACGCGGCATTAAAGGAAAGGCACCAATATTTGATCGTTAAATTGCATCCGTATGAAATGCGCATGTTTGCTGACTTTTCAAGCAAGTACTCCAACATTGCCTTTTTAAATAATGATTATTTATTTGATCACAACTATGATCTGTATGAATTATTGGGCGATACGGACTTTTTGCTAACGGATTTTTCATCAATCTATTTTGATTATCTTCTTTTGAACAATCCGATTATCTTTGTCACTAATTTTCTTAAACAATATGAAAAAACACGTGGTTTATTGCTCAGCCCATATGAGGAAATAACGCCAGGAATTAAAGTTAATTCACAAGCTCAGCTGCTTGAAGCTCTGAAGGAACCAGATAATCAGCAGATTAGGGATCGTCGTTTGTATTGGCTGCATTTAACACAAGAGGTTAAGGGCGAAAACTACTGTGAAAAATTATTTGCCTGCATGACAAAAGTTAACTAGGTGAAACGTTTTGAAAAGAACATTTTTAAATATCGTTTACAACGCAGTTTATCAAATCTTTTTGGTTTTGGTACCATTAATCACGGTACCTTATTTGTCACGGGTTTTAGGGCCTAAAACCTATGGTATTTATAGCAGCGTTAATAATACGATGCAATTTTTGATGGTCTTTTGTACCTTGTCAGTGTCCTATATTGGTATGCGGACGATCTCACGGACGTGGGTTTATGGTACGCCACAGGACTTGACTGATGCCTTTTGGGGCTTATGGTATTTTCAAGGCATTGCTGGTTTAGTGACGATTATCATTGTTTTGGCAATCACTAATCTTTTCCACATTCAATATTGGAACTACATTATTTTGATGGCACCATATTTGATTTCTGCACAAGTGGATATCTCTTGGTTCTTCCAAGGTTTAGCAGATTTCGGGCGCGTCGTTCTTAAAAATACTGCTGTTAAGCTGGTTAGCGTTGTTTTGATTTTGCTTTGGGTAAAATCACCAGGCGACTTGTGGAAATATTTGTTGATTATGTCTGTTTCCACAATGTTGGGCTCCTTTGTTTTTTGGTTTGATATCCACAAATATGTGGGTAAACCTGTGGCTCATTTTTATAAATATCGGACAACTATCAGATCAATTATCACGCTGCTGATTCCTCAAATTGCTACGCAGATCTATACTTCGCTAGATAAGCCAATTTTGGGTATCTTTCAGAATTCAACGCAAGTTGCCTATTATGATAATTCACAACGAATTTCGAATATGATTTTGGGAGTAATTACCAGTATTTCGTTGGTTATCATGCCTAAAATGGCAAGTGAAGGCAAAAAAACGCAGCAGGTTGTTTTGAAAAAGTCGTTAGAGGCTACGGTCATGCTGGGAACTTTGTTTTCAGTAATTATCATGGCTAATACCAAGCAATTTGTACCATTTTTCTTTGGTCAAAAATATACTCCAATGACGCCGCTGATGTTTTTCTTTACGTTGACGATTATTATGATTCCAACTGGTGGGGTTTTTGCCAACCAATTTGCCTTAGCCAACCATCGCGATAAAGATTATGCACTGCCAGTAATTATTGGTGCTATTTTAGAAGTGGTTCTGAGCTTTTTGCTGGACCGGCCATATGGTGCGGCAGGTGCTATGGTGGCAATTTTAATCACCGAGTTTATTGTGTTATTGCTTCGCTTGTGGATTGTTCGCGATGGCTATGACTTTAAGTATTCGTTCAAGGACATTCCGAAGTACTTTTTAATTGCCATTGTTACTTTGGCAATTGGCTTATTGATGCCAAATCTGATTAACTCTGCCTTTATCAATATGGCAGTTAAATCGATCATCATGTTTGCTATCTATTTGGCATTGATGTTTATTATGAAATTAGACTTTAATCAAGATTTGATCGCACTAGTTAAGAAATTTTTGAAGCGAGGATAACGATGATTCCAAAAATCATTCATTACGTTTGGGTAGGTGGCAATCCTAAGCCCAAGAACATTCAGCGCTGCATGAAGACCTGGCAAAATCATTTGCAGGATTACAAGATTGTTGAATGGAATGAAGACAATTTTGATATTCATGAAAATAAATATGTCGAACAAGCCTATAAAGCAAAAAAATGGGCTTTTGTATCTGACTATATTCGGGCAAAAGCAATTTATGAACAAGGCGGAATATATCTGGATACCGATGTTCTGGTGCTCGACAATTTGGAAAGCTTGCTTGATAATCATGCTTTTGTCGGCTTTGAAAATAAAGAGAATCCGTTCACGGCTGTTTTTGGTGCTGAAAAACATCATCCATTGCTCAAGGACATGCTGGCTTATTATGATGATCGCAATTTCGAATTTGACAGCAAGGATCAAATGGCTGGCGTCAACACCGTTTCAGTCTCTGATATTTTGAAAGAAAAATACGGTGCCAAGCCGAACAATCAAGAACAAATGCTGGAAACCGGCATCCATGTATATCCAGATGGCGTTTTATGCAATCCTTCAGAGGATTCAAAGACTATTCACGTCTTTACTGGAACCTGGATGGAAGGAGAAAAGCCGCTGAAACGCAAAATTGTGACGGCTTTGAAGGTTAGAATCAAGACCAAACGTCAGGCCGCTTTGTATGCTAAATATATTCGAAGCTAATGAATGAAGAAGAACTGCAAAAATTAGTTGAACAAATATCGCTGCAATCCTTCGGCCGGCCATTTTTACACCTAATAAAAATTAATCGGCGTATGACTACAACCGGTGGCCGCTACCATTTGGACGATCATCATCTTGAATTTAATGCTCACTTTTTAACGCCAGACCATTATTCTAATTTAGTTGGCATTATCAAGCATGAGTTATGTCACTATCATTTGCATTTATTAGGTCTGGGCTATCAGCATCGTGATCATGATTTTAAAGTTTTGCTTAAACGGGTAGGTGGCAGTCGCTATGCGCCTGACATTGGTTTAAGAAAGACCAGAAAACGCCATTATCTGTATGTTTGTCAAAACTGCGGTTTGCAATATCCGCGCGTGCGCCGTCTTAATACGCGCAGGTATCGCTGCGGTCGTTGCCACGGTAAATTGAAGCTGGTAAAAAAATGAATAAATTTTAATATTTCCTTGCGTGATTCTGCTTTTTGGGTTAATATAATTAAGTACCGCGGGCGTGGCGGAATGGCAGACGCGCAAGACTAAGGATCTTGTGATCGCTTTAGATCGTGGAAGTTCGAGTCTTCTCGCCCGCACCAATAAGAAGTCGCTGATGAGCGGCTTCTTTTTTTATATTAATAATTAACAAATATTTTCTTTTATTTTGAAGAGTTTATACTTTATTTAATAACAGATCTGAAGAAAAGACAGGAAATTATATGGCAAAAAAACGCAAAAAACATCGAATTTCCAAAAGCATGGGAATTATTTTAAGAACATTTTTAATTCTGGTTGTTTTACTGGTCGCCTTCGTCTGCTTTAGATATTATCGGCGGCAAGTTTTGCAGTCTCAACAAATAAGACAAGAGCAGGTGCAAAAGCAGCAGGAACAAGCAAGGCTTTTGCGTCAGCGAAAAGCTTTTATCAAAAAAATAGGGCCAATTGCTAAAGAAGTCGATAAATCATATGATTTGCTTCCAAGCATTACGATTGCTCAGGCTTGTCTAGAAAGCAATTACGGTCAAAGCGATTTATCGCAGAAATACAACAATCTGTTTGGCATTAAAGGAACCAATCCTAATACTTCTGTTGTTTTGGTTACAAAAGAATACGTCAAAGGCAAGTGGGTGAACGTTAAAGCGCGCTTTCAAATTTATGATTCCTGCGAGGCTTCAATTCGAGCTCATGCGCGTTTATTCCAGAATGGGACCACTTGGAATCACAAGCAGTACAAGCATGTTTTAGCTGCTAAAAATTACAAGCAGCAGGCCAAGGAACTGGTTACTGATGGCTACGCTACAGATCCAAATTATGCTGCTAAATTGGTGAGCCTGATTGAGCAGTATAACTTGCAAAAATATGATAAGTAAAAGCGTTAATGATTGAGTCTGGAACATTTGTTTCAAGCTCTTTTTCTTTGTTATAATATTAGGGCTATATTTTCTTAAATAATTTTTGTGAAGGGAATCAGGATGAGCGAAGAATCAATTTTAGCTGGATTAAATCCGCAACAAAAGCAAGCTGTTGAAACCACGGAAGGTCCATTACTAGTAGTTGCTGGTGCCGGATCGGGAAAGACTTCGGTTTTGACGCGCCGGATTGCGTATTTAGTTGAAAAAAACAATGTTAATCCCTGGAATATTTTGGCGATTACTTTTACCAACAAGGCAGCCAATGAAATGCGCGAACGTGAACAAAAACTGCTTGGCCCAGCAGCTGAGAGTATTTGGATGTCTACTTTCCACGCTTTATGCGTTCGGATTTTGCGGCGAGATGCTGATAAGATCAACTACAGTCATAATTTTTCAATTGCAGATTCAGCCGAACAGCTTACGCTGGTTAAGCATATTGAAAAGGATCTCAACATCAACCCCAAGATGTATGATCCGCGTAGAATTTTATCCGCGATTTCCAATGGCAAGAATGATTTATTGACGCCAGAAGCTTTTGCAATGAGTGCTTCTTCTCCCTTTGAAAAAATGGTTGCCAAGATCTATCAAGAATACCAAAAACGGCTCAGACGCGATCAAATTATGGACTTTGACGATTTGATCATGCAGACGCTGGTTTTGTTTAAAAAAGATAAGGAAACTTTGCATTATTATCAAAACAAGTTTCGCTACATTTTGGTGGATGAGTACCAGGATACGAACCAAGCACAATATGAGTTGACCCATGCCTTGGCTGCTCAATATAAAAATATTTGCGTTGTTGGGGATGCCGATCAGTCAATTTATGGCTGGCGTGGTGCCAATATGGAAAACATCATGAACTTTGAGTCCGACTATAAAAACGATGGCGTGCGTACGGTCAAGTTGGAACAAAATTACCGCTCAACCGGTCACATTTTGTCAGCTGCCAATTCTGTCATCAAAAACAATCAAAACCGCAAGTCCAAAAATTTATGGACTGATCGCGGTGAAGGCAAAAAGGTAACCTACTATAAAGCTCAAAGCGGTGATGATGAAGCTCACTACATTATTTCTAAAATTCAAGAAGAAGTTAAAGATCAAAAGCGCAGCTACAAAGATTTTGCCGTTCTTTACCGGACCAATGCTCAATCGCGTACGGTCGAAGAAGCTTTCGTGAAGTCAAATGTACCGTATCAAATTGTCGGCGGTCATAAATTCTATGATCGAAAAGAAATCAAAGATGTTATGAGCTATTTGAAATTAGTTTCTAATCCGGCTGATACCATGAGTTTAAACCGCATTATCAATACCCCTAAGCGTGGAATTGGTGCGGCAACAGTTGATAAGTTATTGGCTTTTGCAAATGAAAACAATTTGAATGCCCTGCAAGCAATGGATCAAGTGGGGACGTCCACTATTTCAAATCGAGCTGCGCAAAAATTGAGTGACTTTGCTGCTAAATTGCATGATGCCATTAATTTTGCCAAAGATCACAGTGTTACTGGCTTGACTGAAAAGATTTTGGATGATTTCGATTACACCAGCGCGTTAAAGGCCGAACATAATATTGATGCTGATACGCGTTTGGAAAACTTGGATGAATTCTTGTCAGTAACCAAGAGATTTGATGATCATTATGAAGCTGAAGATGATGATTCCGATCAATTAAGCGACTTTTTAGCAGAAGTATCATTATTGAGTGATCAAGATGACTTAGACGATGATGATAATCAAGTTGCATTGATGACTTTGCATGCTGCCAAAGGTTTGGAATTTCCGGTTGTCTTTTTAATTGGAATGGAAGATGGACTTTTCCCATTATCACGATCAATGATGGATGAAAGTCAATTGGAAGAAGAACGCCGGTTGGCTTACGTTGGAATCACTAGAGCAAAGCAAGAACTGTATCTGACTAATGCTTACTCTAGGATGATGTATGGCCGAATTCAGAACAATCCGCCTTCAAGATTTTTAGCTGAAATCGACGCTAAAGATCTGAATGTTGAAAATCCTAATGCTGGCAATACCTTTATTGGTCAAAGCTACTTTCAAGCACAAACTGCACCATTTGCTCGCAATGATGAACGTGCACGGGCACAGGTGTACACAACTGCTAAAAAGGCTTCAGGAGCAGTTGGAGCTGAAAAGAAAGGCTGGCATGTTGGCGATCAGGTAGAACATAAAGCTTGGGGCCGCGGAGTTGTTATGAAGGTCAACGGCGAAGGCGAAGACATGGAACTTGATATTGCTTTTGCAAACAAGGGCGTTAAACGGCTGCTAGCGGCTTTTGCACCAATCAAAAAGGTATAATAAAAGCTAAGGTTGATTTTTTATAGGGAGGAAAAATAATGGCTGATATAACTCTTGATCAAGCTAAAACCGAAGCTGCGGCTTTGCGTAAGCAGCTGGACGAATGGGCTGAGGCTTACTACTCAAAAGACGCGCCTGAAGTTGAAGACAACGTTTACGATCAAAAATACAATCGTCTGCTTGAACTAGAAAAAGATTTTCCTGAATTGGTAACCCCGGACTCAATTACTCAAAGAGTCGGCGGAAAAATTGACACGAAATTTACTAAAGTAGTACACCCGATTCCAATGCTTTCAATGGGTGATGTTTTTTCAAAAGAAGAGTTAAGAGAATTTGATCAGCGAATTCAAAAGCAAGTAGGTCATCCGGTAGCTTACAATGTTGAATTAAAAATCGATGGCTTGTCATTGTCGCTTGAATATCAAAATGGGCGTTTGATGCGGGCATCAACCAGAGGAAATGGTCAAGTCGGTGAGGATGTTACTGCTAATGCGCGCTTTATTCGCGATATTCCTCAAACTTTGCCAAAGCCGTTAACAATTGAAGTGCGTGGCGAATGCTACATGAGTAAAGAAGCTTTTGCCAAATTAAATGCAGAGCGGGATGAAAACGGCAAAGAAGTTTTTGCCAATCCGCGGAATGCAGCGGCTGGCTCACTTCGGCAATTAGATGCCGAAGTTACAAAAAAGCGGGATTTAAGCACCTTTATTTATACTTGGGTAAATCCGCCTGAGGGCATTACTAGTCAGCATCAGGCGATCGAAGAAATGCATAAATTGGGTTTTCACACCAATCAAACTGGTCGCAAGCTAGAAACATTAGATGAAATCTTTGACTTTATTGATGAATACACGGCCAAGCGTGATAGCCTACCCTATTGTATTGATGGGATCGTTCTTAAGGTTGATGATCTTGGCATTGAGCAGGAATTAGGCAGCACCGTTAAAGTTCCACGTTGGGAAATTGCTTATAAGTTTCCACCTGAAGAACAAGAAACAGTAGTGCGTGATATCGAATGGACCGTGGGCCGCACCGGTGTAGTGACGCCGACAGCGGTGATGGATCCAGTTCAACTAGCGGGAACAACGGTTGCGCGTGCGGTTTTGCACAATCCTGATTTATTAAAAGAAAAAGATGTCAGAATTGGCGATACCGTTAAGTTGCACAAGGCTGGTGACATTATTCCTGAAATTTCCGAAGTTGTTTTGTCCAAGCGCCCGGCCGACTCTAAGCCGTATGAAATTCCAACAACTTGTCCTTCTTGTGGGCAAAAATTGGTTCACTTAAAGGGTGAAGTAGCCTTGCGGTGCATAAATCCATCTTGTCCAGCTCAATTAGAAGAGGGCATTATCCACTTTGCGTCAAGACAGGCGATGAACATTGCCGGTCTAGGACCTAAAATCGTCAAGCAACTGATTGCCAAAGATTTGGTTCATAATGTTGCTGACTTGTATCATTTGACTCCAGATGATTTAATGCAGCTCGATCACTTTAAGGAAAAATCGATTAATAATCTTTTGACAGCGATTGATAAGTCAAAGCAAAATTCAGTTGAATTATTGTTGACCGGATTGGGGATTGACCATGTTGGAGCAAAGGCTGCTCGCTTAATTTCGCAAAAGTTTAAAAATCTTCCTAAGATTATGGCCGCAGACGTGCAAGAAGTTGCAGCAATCGATACAATAGGACCGACGATTGCCGAAAGTTTAACAACCTATTTTGCTCAGCCAGCTGTTCAAAAATTAATTGAAGAGCTTGAAGAGAGTGGCCTGAACATGGATTATCTCGGTCAAGATGAGACGGAAGCCGAAATAGCCGACAATTTCTTTAAGAATAAAACGGTTGTATTAACAGGTAAATTAGCGCATTATACACGAAGTGAATTTACCAAGCGGCTGCAATCTTTAGGAGCCAAAGTAACTGGATCTGTTTCTCATAAAACTGACTATGTCATTTATGGCAAGGATGCTGGTTCCAAGTTTACCAAAGCTCAAAGTTTAGGCGTACCAACCTTGACCGAAGAAGAAGCAATTGCACAAATTAAGTAAAGGAAACACTAATTGTGAAAAGATATTTGCAAGTTTTAGCCCTTGCAGGGGCGATAGTTACCTTAAGCGGTTGTGGCAATTTAAAGAATTCAAGTTTAGCCAATAATGCAACAACTACTAGTAATACAAAAAAGAAGACAAATCAAACGACCAATACAGGTAAAAACGGTTATACGGTATTGCTGAAAAATGGTACCTACCAAGTGTCACCAATTGACGGTTTAACGGCAACTGATAACGATAATTCCGTTGATACGCGCGAACTGGAACGGGGATTGGTTAATATTTCTAAAACGACTTACCCAACTAGTTCATATACTTTCCAAGAAGGTCAATACTTGGACGCTTCCACTGTCACCGACTGGCTGGCACGTAAATCCAAGAACAATCCAGCTGGTTTAAATCCGACAGCTGGTACGAAGAAACACTATAATCCGTATTACCTTGAAGAAATAGTCGAGCAGGATTATTTAACTGGTTCTGGCTCAAAATACAGCTTGGGTGGAATCAGCCTTGGCCTTGCGATGAATTCCGTTGATTATTACACCAAGACCAAAAACGGCGCAGAATATTCAGTGACTATTTCGCGCAGCAAACAAAGAAGCGAAGGTATCAAAATGGCTAATGAAATAATTAGCCGTTTGCGCAAGAAGAAGGCGTTGAAGAATGTTCCAATTACGATTGGCTTGTTCTCCAGTACCTCAAAAGACTCTTTAGTTGGAGGAAGTTATTTTGCTTACGGGACAGCTAGCGCTAATAGTAGTAAAATAACTAAATGGAAATCAATTTCGGAAAAAACACAAGTTTTACCGACAGTTGGTGGTGCTAAAGCTGTAAGTAGCAGCGATGCTTCAAGCTTCAGTAGTTTTAAGACATCAGTTCAAAATTACTTCCCTAATATTAGTGGGGTAACGGCAACTTTGCGTTATGAAAATGGCAAGTTGACGCAAGAAAATATTTCAATTACTACTCAGTTTTATGGCTATGAACAAATTCAAAGCTTTACACGTTTGGTTTTGTCACAAGCCAAGAAATATTTGTCTAATGACACGGCCATCGAAATTCAGATTGGTTCTGTCAATGATGTTCAAGCATTGATTGCAAAAGAAACAGCAGATAGTAGTTATCAAGTCCACATTTATGGCGGCGAATAGGAGGCATTTGAGTGAAAATCACAGAAGATACGGTTAAACACGTTGCTACACTTTCAAGACTTGAATTTGGCGACGATGAAATCGGTAAATTTACTGAACAAATGGGTTCGATCATTAACATGGCCAGTCAACTTCAAGAAGTTGATACTGAAGGTGTTGATGAAACTGTTCAAGTTGTTGATCGTGATACTGTCTTTAGAGAAGACAAACCTGAACATTGGCAAGGTGAAGATCGCGAAACTTTAATGAAAAATGTTCCTGAAAAAGCTAATGGCTTCATTAAGGTTCCTGTAATTATTGAGAAGGACGATAACGAGTAATGAATTACTTAAACGAAACTATTGACTCATTAAACAAAAAACTTGCCAGTGGTGAAATTTCAGCAGATCAATTAGCAAAAGATACTGTTGCAAACATTAAAGATACTGACAAGAAGTTAAATGCTTGGATCACTGTTGAAGATGATGCCAAGCCAGCTGAAAATCTTGATTTTTCAAAGAGCAAGTTAGCTGGTATTCCAATCGGAATTAAGGACAATATTGTTACCAATGGTGTGAAAACCACTGCAGCAAGTCATATTTTGGATAACTTTATGCCAATGTATGATGCAACTGTTATCAGCAAATTAAAGGCTGCACAAGCAACCTTTGTCGGTAAGACCAACATGGATGAATTTGCGATGGGTTCATCAACTGAACATTCATACTTTGGTGCTACCCATAACCCATGGAACTTGGACAAGGTTCCTGGTGGTTCATCCGGTGGTTCTGCAGCTGCAGTTGCTAGTGGTCAAGTTGTTGCTGCTCTTGGTTCAGATACTGGTGGTTCAATTCGTCAACCATCCGCATTTAATGGTATTTTCGGAATTAAGCCAACTTATGGTCGTGTATCACGTTGGGGCTTGATTGCCTTCAGTTCATCACTTGATCAAATCGGTGTTATGAGCAAGCGTGTAAAAGACTCAGCTGAAGTTCTTAATGTCATTGCTGGTGCTGACGAACATGATTCTACTGTTTCTACTCGTGAAGTACCTGACTTTACCAAGTTTATCGGTCAAGATGTCAAAGGCCTTCGCGTTGCTGTACCAAAGGAATACATGGATGCTGTTGATGGTGATATGCGTGAAGCTATTCAAAAGCAAATCGATCTTTTAAAGGAAAATGGTGCAATCATCACCGAAGTTTCATTGCCACATACTAAGTATGTAGTTCCAACCTACTACATCATTGCTTCAAGTGAAGCTTCTTCAAACCTTCAAAGATATGATGGTATTCGTTATGGCTACCGTGCTAAGGACACTAAGAACTTGCTTGACGTTTATGTAAAATCACGTTCAGAAGGTTTCGGTACAGAAGTTAAGCGCCGGATCATGTTAGGTTCATTTGCTCTTTCAGCTGGTTCATACGATAAGTTCTTCAGACAAGCTGCTAAGGTTAGAACTTTGATCTGCAACGACTTTGATAAGATTTTTGAAAACAATGATGTCATTGTAGGGCCTGTAACCACTACTCCAGCATTTGGTATTGGTGAAGAAGTTTCAGACCCAGTTAAGATGTACAACAATGATATCTTGACTATTTCTGCAAACTTAGCAGGTATTCCTGCAGCTAGTGTTCCGGCTGGTTTAGTTGATGGTATGCCTGTCGGCTTACAAATTATGGCTAAGCGTTTTGATGAAGGCAATGTCTTCAAGACTGCTGACTTTGTTGAACGCAACAACAAGTTTTATGAAAAAAGACCAACTGGAATGGAGGATTAATTGAATGAATTTTAAATCGACTATCGGACTAGAAGTCCACTTCGAATTAAAGACCAAGAGTAAGATTTTCTCACCTTCACCAGTAACTTATGGTGCCAAGCCTAACACCGAAACTAACGTTATCGATTGGGCTATGCCTGGTGTCTTACCAATGGTTAACAAGAATGTTTACCGGTTAGGAATTATGGTAGCATTGGCAACTCACGCTCACATTTTGCCAACTACTCACTTTGACCGTAAGAACTACTTCTACCCAGATAACCCAAAGGCTTACCAGATTACTCAGTTCTTCCAACCACTTGCTCGTGACGGCTACATTGACGTAGAAGTTCACGGAAAGAAGAAGCGGATCGGTATTCACGAAATGCACATCGAAGAGGATGCCGGTAAGATCACTCACGGTACTAATGGATTTTCATATGTTGACTTGAACCGTCAAGGTGTTCCACTTCTTGAAGTTGTTTCTGAACCAGACATGACTGATCCAGATGAAGCATATGCATACCTTAAAAAATTACGTAAGATTGTCCAGTTTACTGGTGCATCTGACGTTAAGATGGAAGAAGGTTCAATGCGTGTCGACACCAACATTTCTATTCGTCCAGCTGGACAAAAGGAACTTGGTACCAAGGTCGAAATGAAGAACTTGAACTCATTTGATCACGTTCGTCGTTCTCTTGCATACGAAGAAAAGCGTCAAGAACAAGTTCTTCTGTCAGGTGGTCACGTTCAACTTTCAACTCGTCGTTTTGATGAAGCAACAGGCAAGACTGTTTTGGAACGTGTTAAGGAAGGTGCTTCTGATTACCGTTACTTCCCAGAACCTGATATTGCTCCTGATCATATTAGTCAAGACTGGATTGACGAAATCGCTAAAGAATTGCCTAAGTCAGCCTTTGAACGCTACGATGACTACGTTAACAAGTTTGGCATTAAGCCTTATGATGCTCACGTTTTGCTTCAAACCAAGGAAAGCTCAGACTTCTTCGATGCTGCTGTAGCTGCTGGCGCAGATCCAACTATGGCTGCAAACTGGATGAACACGCAAGTTAACGGTTATTTGAATGATAACCGCGTAACTTTGGCTGATATTAAGTTGACGCCAGAAAACTTGGCAGCAATGATCAAATTGATCAAAGATGGTACTATTTCATCCAAGATTGCCAAGAAAGTCTTTGCTGAAACTGTTAAGAACGGTACTGATCCTAAGAAGTATGTTGAAGAAAAAGGCATGGTTCAATTATCAGACCTTTCGGTTTTGGAACCAATGGTTAAGAAGGTTGTTGATGATAACCCACAATCTGTTGAAGACTTCAAGAATGGTAAGGACCGTGCAATTGGATTCTTAGTTGGTCAGATCATGAAGCAAACTCGTGGTAAGGCTAACCCAAAGGTTGTTAACAAGCTTTTGAACAAAGAATTAGCAAGTCGTTAATTTAATTCTAGAAAAAAAGGTAGTAATTATGACTAGTAAAGCAAGATTAATTTATAATCCTGTCTCCGGTCGCGAGCAAATGCCAAAAAATGTGGCCGATATTTTGGATGTTCTCGAACAGGCTGGTTATGAAGCTAGTGCTTTTAGAACCACGCCAGAAAAAATGAGTGCCCAAAATGAAGCTACACGTGCTGCCAAAGAAGGTTTTGACCTGATTGTGGCTGCTGGTGGCGACGGTACAATTAATGAAGTAGTAAACGGAATCGCTTTTTTGGAAGATAGACCAAAGATGGCAATTATTCCGGCCGGCACTACTAATGACTACGCTCGAGCACTGGGCATTCCGCGTGATAATATCCCGGATGCTGCTAAGATCATTTTGAAAAATAAAACGCGCAAAATGGACATTGGCAAGGCATGTTTTAACAAAAAAACGCAATACTTTGTCAATATTGCCGCTAGTGGTTCTTTAACCGAGTTAACCTATGGTGTTCCTCATGAGATTAAATCAGCTTTAGGTTACGCTGCATATTTGATTAAAGGGGCAGAAATGCTGCCACATTTAACCGAAAATGAAATGCGCTTAACTTATGATGATGGAGTTTATGAAGGTAAATTATCAATGTTCTTGCTTGGAATGACCAATTCAATTGGTGGTTTTGAACAAATTATGCCAGATGCACAGCTAAGTGATGGTTTATTCCAATTAATCGTTGTCAAGCCATCAGATCCTGGCAATTTGCTGAAATTGATGGCCCTTGCGTTAAATGGCAAGCATGTAGATGATCCGAATATTATCTACACTAAGACCAGAAGTCTTAAAGCTGAATTAATTGGCAAGAGTGAAGGAAAAGATTTGCCGGTTAACCTTGATGGAGAAATTGGCGGCTATTGTCCAGTAAGCTTTGATAACTTAAAGCAGCACATTGAATTTTATGTTGGTCGCTAAGAGTTAAAAAAATAAGCCTAGTTGAAAAACTAGACTTATTTTTTTGCTTAAATTAAAGCTGATTAACGACGGTCGCCGCCCATACCAAAGATTTGAAGGAAGAACATGAATAAGTTCACGAAATCAAGGTATAGTTGCAAAGCTCCAGCAGTAGCCAAACCTAAAGAATTGGTTTGATCAGCATACTTAGCGTAAATTGTCTTCATTTGTTGAGCATTCCAAGCAGTTAAACCAACAAAGATCAAAACACCGATGTAGGCGAAAATGTAAGTGATCATTGGGTTTCTGAGGAATATGTTAACAATAGTTGCTACGATGAAACCAATCAAAGCAGCGGTGACATAAGAGCCGATGTTGTCCAAGTCACGTTTAGTGACCGTACCGTAAACTGCCATTGTGATAAAGACTGCAGCGGCTGATACAAAGGCAGTTGCAACTGTAGCATCAGTGTAAGCGGCGCAGATGATCGCAAAAGTCAAACCGTAGGCTACAGCCATGATCATCAGCATTACAAAACTTGCAACTGGATTGCGTGTTGCTCTAAAGCTGATTGCAAAACTAAGAATCAAAGGCAAGAACAAAATAATCCATGCGGAAGCTTTGTTGCTGAAAAGTGCGACAAAGGCTGCCTTAAATACGGTAGTTGATAAAAATGCAGTTAAAGCTGAGACTAAAACAGCTAAAGCCATAATGCTGTAAGTTTTAGTCAAAAAACTATTAACAGCTGAGATGTCCTGAACTTGACGACGTCCAGGATTGTTTGAAAAGTTATCCATAAAAAGATCCTTTCTATTATAGAGATACTCATTAATAAGCTATCACAAAAATAGAAAGGATTAAAGGATAATCTTAAAATTTAATTATTATTTAGTAGGCTTCTTTGACCACTTTAAGCCGATTCCAGTTACACCACTGATAATGGAGAAAACTGGTGACAGTAAACTGAAGAAGGTAAATGGCAAGAATGCTAAAACTGGTACGCCCAAGGTTGAAGCGGCAAATGAACCAGCAACACCCCAAGGAATCAAGTAGTTGATTACACTACCACCGTCTTCAAGCACACGACTTAAAGCTAAAGGCGCAAGACCAATTTTATCGTAGGCAGATTTGAAAGCACGTCCTGGCAAAATTACAGACAAGTATTGTTCACCAACGAAAAGATTGATGCAGATACCAGAAAGAATAGTAACTGTGATTAAACGACCAGGTTTCTTCAAATGCTTAACAAGAGGTTCCATCGCACTTTGAACGATGTTGAACTTCATCAGCATTCCGCCCAAAGAAAGAGTTGAGATAATCAAAGCTACAGTGCCCATCATGCTGGAAATACCACCACGGGTTAATAGACTGTTGACGGAGCTGTCGCTTGTTTTAGCAACAAAGCCGTTCATAATTAAATTATTTAGCGCTGTAATTGAAAAATGAGGATTAATGATAAAAATCATAATTACAGTGGCTGCAATATTAATAAATAAAGTAGGAATTGCAGGGATTTTTCTCCAAGCACAGATCAGCATTAAGATAATTGGTACAATTGCCCACCAACTAATTACAAAGTGTTGCTGCAAAATGCTGGATGTACGTTCAATCTTAGTTAAGTCCATTTGACCACTGCTGCCTAGAATCCAGAAGAGAATGAAGGAAACAACGAAAGATGGAATAGTGGACCACATCATATTCTTAATGTGAGCAAACAATTCACTTTCAGCGACTGCTGATGAAAGGTTGGTTGAATCAGAAAGGGGTGACATTTTATCGCCAAAGACCGCACCGGAAATAATTGCACCAGCTACCAAAGCAGGATTGGCATTCATGCTGGCACCAATACCAAAGAGGGCAATTCCAACCGTTGAAATAGTGGTAAAGCCACTTCCGATTGCGACCCCAACGATGGAGCAAACCACAAAGACTGATGGCAGGAAGAATTCGCCGTTAATCAAATGGAAACCTAAAACCATGATTGATGGAATAATTCCGGCTTGAATCCAAAGCCCGATCAAAGCTCCGATTAAAATAAAGATAAAGATAGGGATAATCGCAACGCTAATCCCTTCTTTAATTCCGTTTTGAATATCTTGCCAAGAAAAGCCGCGAATTTTGGCCCAGAAAGTTAATAGCAAGACTGTGAATAAAACTGGTACTTCTGGGGAAAGCCCAAATTTGATAACGGCAGTTCCCAGGATTAAAAGCAAGATTACAAGGATGATAATTGATTCACCAAAAGAAACCTTCTTTTTCATATTTTTCCCTCCAAACAAAAAATCCCGCTGACAATAATGTCAACGGGACGATTAAACAACCGCGGTACCACCCATATTTTAAGGAATAGACCTCAAACTCTATCAGATGATAACGGCTCTGAATATTTCCGAACAACTCGCTTTACGATGTATTTCGCTAATTTCGCCTGTCTGGTTTGCATCTACCACCAGTTCTCTGAACGCTGAACGAAGCAACTACTTGTTTATTTATTGTTGTGCATTATGATAGCAAGATTAAAAAAAGCTGTCAATACTTCTCATCAAAATAATTTTCTTTCGCACTCAATTCGAAAATAAAAATAAGTTATACTAGTAATAGAACGATTTAGGGGTGATATGATGAAAAGAGTCCTGGTATTAGGCTGTCCGGGTAGTGGCAAAAGCACTTTTAGTCGAAAACTAAATCAGAAAACTGCCTTGCCGATCTGCTATCTTGATCGCTTGCTATGGAATAGCGATAAAACAACTGTTTCAAGAGATGTTTTTAATCAACGTCTAGCTAAAGAATTGCAAAAACCAACTTGGATTATGGATGGCAATTATAGTTTTTCTTTACCGATGCGCTTATTGCGATGTGATACCATCTTTTTGTTAGATTATCCAACTGAAGTTTGTTTAAACGGCGTGCGAGCCAGAATAGGCAAGAAACGTCCTGATATGCCTTGGATCGAAGAAAAAGAGGATCCTGAATTTATGAATTATATCCAAACTTTTAAGACCGATAAGTTACCCAAGCTGCGGGCTACTCTTAATCGTTTTCCGAATAAAAATCAGTTTGTTTTTCATTCTCGAGATGAAGCAAATAAATTTTTAGATAGGCTTTAACAGCATTTTATCGGTAAAAGTTTTGTGAAGGAATTGAGCGAGTCAAATGGAAAAAAATCAAATTGTTGAACTAGAAATTACTGACCTTTCTTATGAAGCCATGGGAGTGGCTCATTATGAGGGCCTAACCGTTTTTGTAAATAATGCTTTGCCAGGCGAAACGGTTAAGGCAAAAATTTTGAAAGTTAAAAAGCGTTTTGCTTTTGCCAAAATTGAAAAGATTCTTAAAGAAAGTCCTGATCGAATCAATGTCAAATTGAATCAGTGGGTACAAACTGGTTTGGCCTCTTTAGCGCATATTAAGTACGATAAGCAGCTTGAATTTAAACGCAATCAAGTTGTTAATCTGCTTAAGAAGGCTCACTTAGACGGAGTTAAAGTTAATGAAACTTTGCCTAGTCCTGAACAAACCGGCTACCGCAATAAGGCACAAGTACCAGTTAGAGAAGTTAATGGTCAGCTTGAAATTGGCTTCTTCAGACGGCATTCTCATGATCTGGTTCCTCTGACCAATTTCTTTACAACTGATCCTGAAATTGATCGCGTTTTAGTTGCTACACGTGATATTTTGCGGAAATATGAAGTTCCGGCTTACGATGAAATTCATCACAAAGGTGAAGTGCGTTACCTAGATGTTCGACGCAGCAAGGCTAATGGCAAACTAATGGTGATTCTGGTTTGCCTGCATAAAGATTTTCCACAATTGCCAAAAGTAGCCGCTGAAATCAGTCAAATTCCAGAAATAAGCAGCGTCATTTTGAACTACAATCCCAAGAAGACGAATGTAATTTTGGGCAGAAATGACTATGTTGTTTTGGGCGAAGATCATTTGATTGATAAAATCGGGGATGTTGAATTCCGGATTTCACCAAAGAGCTTCTTCCAAATCAATTCTTTACAGACGCCGCGTTTATATGATTTGGCAATTAAAAAGGCAGATTTAAAGGCAAATGACGTTGTTATTGATGCTTATTCTGGTATCGGAACTATTGGCTTAAGCGTAGCTAAGCATGTTAAGGCGGTTCGTGGAATGGAAACGATTCGTGAAGCGGTAGAAGATGCAAATGCCAATGCAAAATTGAATGGCATTGAAAATGCCCAATATGTCACTGGCAAGGCAGAAGATGTAATGCCACGCTGGGCTAGTGAAGGACTTAAGACAGACGTGATTTTTGTTGATCCGCCACGAAAAGGATTAACGCCTGAATTTATTAATGCGGCTGCCGCTACTAAGCCGAAGAGGATTGTCTATATTTCATGCAATCCTGCCACACAAATCCGTGATCTGCAGTTGCTCCAAGAAAAGGGCTATCATTTTGATGAAATAAGTCCGGTAGATATGTTCCCGCAGACTCCGCATGTGGAATCTGTTACGGTCCTTGAACGCACAGAAGAATAGCTCACAAACGCCGGTGTGACGGTGTTTGTGATAGATGAAAAGTGTACTAATTCCTCTTTTGGTGATTGGAATTAGTACACTTTTTGCTTGTTGAGCTAGAGGGTCAAGTGGACAACGTGCTGGATTTTTAGGTTGTGTAGATAAGTGTCCGTTTTGGGGAGCTGAGTTGGTTAAGTTGATGAGAGAAGCAGTAATGGTTGACATGACGATAAGATGATGGATGTTAATTATTAAAGATATTTATAATCAAAGATTTAATTTATTGATTCTAATCAATTTTGTAAAATGCTTTTATGCTAGATTTATATCGCAATAATCAAATGGAAGGATGAGAAATATGGTTGACTATATTGCAAAAATTAAACCAATAAATGCGGATAAAATTGAAACACAGGCGCATGAATAGCAACATTCAGTGAAAATGGTAATAGTCTTCATATTCATGTGGAAATGTTTGATAAGCCTGCCAATATTGAACATTGGGAACATTTCCATAGATTTCCAGATGGGAAACAAGCTCATGTTCCGACGCTAATGCAGGACGTGAATCATGATGGCTTTATTGATTTACCTGAAACAGAGGCAGTATCTGGGACAACGATGGTTCCTTTTGATGATGCACCACAAGAAATGAACATTCCCCATGATGGCTACCCGGTTGGCAGATAAATACGGTCATTATGAATATGATAAGGATGTCCCATTAAAAGATTTACAAGCAAAATTTAAGCAAGCATTTGGTAGTGACGATCTTCAATTAGACAAACGAGTAGTTTATGTTCACGGCGTACCAGCGGATCTTAAATTGCCATCTAGCGTTGCTGGTAATGTTATGAGTTATGATGCACATACAACTTTGCCAATTGCTGCTGGAGAGATTAAATTGGCACATTAATTTTTATAGAACTGAAATTTGAAAGCCAGAGTCTATGCTTTTTGCATGGTTTCTAGTCTTTTTTGTATATTCTCTCTTTTATTAAACGAAATTTACACAATAAAACTGTGATTTTTTGCTTAAAAGATAAATATAAAAAGACACTAGTATCTTGATAACAGTCAAGTCACCTAAATTGTTTTTTACCTATAATGTGTAGTGTCAAGAAAGGAAGAGGTGAAAAATGATTAAGTTACAACAATTTTTTATGAGGTACAAAAAGCAGCTTTTGCTTGTTAATACTATTTTGCTGTTGCTTGCTGAAGGATCTAAATGGCTATTGCACATGAATTTACCATACCAGGCTTTAATGCTTATCGTGGGGATTGTCGGAGTGCTTCCAATTGTTTTGACGGCTATTTCATCTTTAAGGGTTAAATTAATTTCTATTGATGTTTTAGTATCGCTGGCGGTAATCGGTGCCTTCATTATTGGTGAATTTAATGAAGCAGCCATTGTTACTTGGCTATTCATGTTAGGAGATGTACTGGAAGAATTAACCCTAAAGAAAACGCGTTCAGCCGTCGCTGATTTAACCAAAATGGCACCACAGACTGCGTTAGTTGTTCAAGATGATGGCTCAACTGAGAAAGAAGACGTCGATTTCATTGATCCTGGTGAGAAGATTTTAGTTAAAACTGGTGATCAGGTTCCAGTCGATGGCAAGGTTATTTCAGGTTCTGGTTATCTTAATGAAGCCAGTGTTAACGGTGAATCTAAATTAGTTAATAAAAAAGCCGGTAATGAAGTATATGCAGGAACTATCCTTGAAAACGGTACATTGACTGTCGAAACTACCGCAGTCGGTGAAGGTACGACTTTCGGTAAAATTATCGAAATAGTTGAAGAAGCACAAGATACAAAGTCACATACAGAAAAGTTAATTAACCGGTTTTCCAAATATTACACTCCCGCCGTACTTATAATTGCAATCGTTGTAGGTTTAATTACTAAAGACCTTAGGCTGGCTATTACAGTTATGGTGCTGGGTTGCCCAGGTGCTTTAGTTATTGGTGTGCCAGTATCTACAGTTGCTGGTATCGGTAATGGTGCTAAAAATGGCATTATGTTTAAAGGGCCGCAAGTGATGGACCAAACTCATCGGATTGATGAAATTGCTTTTGATAAAACCGGCACTTTGACTGTTGGACATCCAGAAGTTAGTGCAATTGAGGTATTAAATGGGCCCAAAGATGAAATTATTAAATTAGCTGCTCAAATTGAGCGTCAAAGTAACCACCCCTTAGCTCAGGCAATTGCCAAATTAAATAAACAAAAGCCAGCTTCAATTAAAGTGGAAACTGTTAAGGGCAAGGGAATCATCGCCACTTTAAATAATCAAAAATATTATTTAGGTAACCAAAAATTAATTGTTGAAAATACTCGTGCCAATGCAAAATTGGGTGAAACAATTGATCATTTGAGTCAATTAGGTAATTCAATTGTCACTTTTGCCAATGAGGACCAAAGTCAATTAGCTGTTTTTGGCATTAAAGACCAATTGCGCTCAGAAGCTAATGATGCTTTAACCCACTTAAAAGAATTAGGGGTTAAGAAGCTAGTGATGCTTTCTGGAGACAATCAAGAAACTGCTGAACGAATTGCGGCGAAGTTGCCAATCGATGAAGTTCATGGTCAAATGTTGCCACAAGACAAGGCTGCTTTTGTTAAAAAAGAAAGAGCTAAGGGACACCATATTGCTTTTATTGGTGATGGGATCAATGATAGTCCGGCCTTAGCTAATGCTAATGTTGCAATTGCCGTTGGTAGTGGAGCGGATGTTGCCATTGAAGTTTCAGACATAGTTTTAGTTAAAAATGACTTGCGAAAGATCGCTTATGCCCTTGGATTATCCAAGAAGACAATTTTGAACATGAATGAAAATATCGTGATGGCTTTACTGACAGTCTTATTGTTGTTCATCGGTTTGTTTGCGGGTTATGTTGAAATGGCAAGTGGGATGTTTATTCATGAATTTAGCATCTTAATTGTTATCTTGAACGGGATGAGATTAATCAAATTTCAACAAAAATTGACGATCATCAAGTTTATAATCAACAAAACAAAGTATCATTAGATATGTAAATTAATAAGGAAGGGGAATTTAATCATGGAAAAAGTAATGATGAAATTATCTGGCATGACCTGTCCTTCATGCTTAAGCAAAATTGAAAGGGCGGTTGGTAGTTTGGATGGAACCGACCAAATCAAAGTTTTATTCAATGCAGGAAAGCTAAAATTTACGTTGGATCCTGATAAGACTAAAACTGTTGACGTCAAGACAGCTATTGAAAAAATGGGTTATGAAGTACAAGAAATTAAGGAAAAGGAGCTTAACTGATGAATGCAGAAGAAAAATACCAGGCGGAATTGAAGCAAAGCGACCTTGATCACCATCGGCCAACTGCAGCTGCCATGACTGGTCACATTATTTCTAACTTGTTAATCCATTCTTTAAAGATTAACCAAGCTAACTTATTTGCTAAAGGATCTGCTAGTCTTTTTTTAGCCGAAAAAGCTGCTGATTGGATTGCTTATGAACGTCAGGAATTTGACCAATTGAGTCACTTATTGGTTAATAATGGTGAAAGTATTCCAACAATTACAGCTCAATTTAAGGAATATACTATGCTAGAAGAAGATGGTAGTAGTAAATATTTAGCAGGTGATAAGCAATTGTTTGCCTTGGTAAAAGATTTTGATACGCAAACGCTCTTCATTACTAAGGCAATTGCCTTAGCTAACAATGAAAGTTGGCTAGAATTATCTGCTAATTTAACTAATTTAATGGCTTGGATTAAGGAGCAAATTCGGGTAACTCAAGACTTCTTAGGTCATGAACTAAAAGAAGGATTGTATGTCGAAGACGACGATGATGACTTTTAATTAAAGGACGATGAATTTAATGGCTGATTTATGTGTTAACTTAGTACCACTATTTAATGCTTTACCTCAGGATGAGAAGATGCAAATCGAAAAATTAGTTCAGCATAAAAACTATGAAAAGGGTGAAGTGATAATTGATCCAACGATAAATGATAATTTAGTAATTGTCGCTGATGGTAACGCTAAGCAGTACACCTTAGATGAAGACGGCTATGAGAATGTTTTGCAAATCTTGCATACAGGTGATTATATTGGTGAGAATTGGCTTTTTGGTCAAAAAAATGTCAATAATTACGTCGAGGCTACGGAACACAGTGAAATTTGTTTATTAAAACGGCAGGATCTACTGAAGCTGATGCATAAACAACCAGAATTAAGTATTCGATTATTGGAACTAAATATTGTTAAAGTTTCGGAAATGCAAAAACAAATTCACTTGTTGGCTTTGCCGAAGGTTGAAGACCGGTTATTAAAGTATTTACAAACATATGCAGATGAAATTGGTAAAAATAATTTTACCTTACCCTTAAAAATGAAGGACTTAGCCTTATACCTTGGAACAACACCTGAGACCCTGTCTCGTAAATTTGCTTTATTAGAAAAGCAAGGTCAACTGAAACGTCAATTACGTCGAATTGAATTATTAGAAAATTAGTTTAATTAGGCAATTATTGCTTAGTTGATAATATACACGTTATATCAGTTTAGAAAATAAGAGAAAGGCGGGTCATATTATATGCAAAGTGAATTTCAAAAAATTTTTCAAGAAATTCAAGCAGATCCTGATAATGAATCTTTTACAAAGCAAGGGATCAAGCCACTTTACTATGCTTCTTCATCTGCCAGAATAAATATCATTGGTCAAGCACCAGGACGAATTGCCCAAGAAAAAATGAAATTCTGGGATGATCCTAGTGGTGATCGTCTTCGGATCTGGTTAGGGGTTTCGAGAGACGTTTTCTATAATTCTGGAATGATTGCAATTTTACCAATGGATTTTTATTATCCCGGAAAAGGCAAGTCTGGTGATCTCCCACCGCGTAAAGGATTTGCTCAAAATTGGCATCCACAGCTATTGAAATTAATGCCTGATATTCAGTTAACCATTTTAGTGGGCGCTTATGCGACGAGAAGCTACCTTCACCTAGGATATAAAGATCGGTTGACTGATATTGTCAGGAATTATCAGCAATACCTGCCAGACTATTTTCCAATCGTTCATCCGTCACCACGAAATAAAATTTGGGAGGCAAAAAATCCATGGTTCGAGGAGCAGGTAATTCCAGACCTGCAAAGAAGAATTCAAATAATTCTAAATAATTAGGGGATGATCCAGATGCAGAAACTAGGCATTATCGGTGGTATAGGCCCAGAAGCAACAATGAATTATTATTCTGCAATCATTAAGCGGTATCAGGAGCGGATCGCGACTGATAAAGTCGACGGTTATGTAGGAGCTGCGGCCAATAATTTATTGAAAGCCGGGTGTGACTTTGGATTGATGTGTGGCAATACGCCCCATCTATTATTTGATCAGATTCAAGCGCGCACTGATTTGCCATTGTTAAGCATTGTCGAGACAGCGGTAGCGGCTGCCCAACAGTTGCACCTTCAACGATTGGCTTTACTAGGCACCAAATTTGCAATGCAAAATGACTTTTTCATCAAACCATTTTGAGAGGCCGAAATTGAAGTTTGCCGTCCCAGTGAAAATAATCAATCCATAATTCATCAAAAAATTGTAGACGAACTCGAAAACGGTATTGTTAAGAAAGAGACTAAGCAGCAGTTAATGACAATTATCAATAAGATGGTTCAAAAAGATCACCTTGATGGTGTAGTCTTGGGTTGTACCGAATTGCCGTTAATCTTAGGGCAGGAAGATTTCAAGAATATTCAAGTGTTTGATATTGCTCAGGTTCAAATCAAGGCTGCTGTGGATCAACTTCTAAAAAAGCTAAAATAGCTGAGTGCCGTACACCATAAATTTCACATATTAACTCTAATTACTTCACCATCTTTGAACGTGAACTCCATGTAGCGTTGGAAGATGGTGATTTTTTCTACCAAGCGACGAACCAATTGTTTATCAAAGTCAACTACGCCATACTTGTGCAATTCGACTAATTTGTTGATTTCATCAAGGCCGTGTAGTTTGGCTTCGTAAAAGGGGTATTGTACGTTAAACGAACTGCTTATGGCTTTCGTAACTTCTTTAATTTTCGGGCTCGAATCCTGCTTGCCCTTCCTAACTCATACTTTGCCATCAACTGGAAGAATAAAAGAACAGCTCATGTCCAATCTCAGACACAAGCTGTTTGAAAAGTTATTCAAATTTTTCTATCAGTACTTCTTGACGAAGAGCCATAAAAAAGAACTGCTCCATCAAAAGCAGTTCTTCATAATATTAGACAAATTATTGTGGAACAACATTAGTCGCTTGAGGTCCTCGATCTTCTTGTTCAACATCGTAACTAACTTTTTGCCCTTCCTCAAGACTCTTAAAACCGTTAGTTTTAATTGATGAAAAGTGTACGAATACATCTTTACCATCTGAACCAGTGATAAACCCAAAGCCCCTATCAGCATTAAACCATTTTACAGTACCATTTTGCATATATATATCCTCCTAGGAATCAAACCAAAGTAACCAAATTGAATTAACATCTAAGAAGATAATAGATAGCAAAGATGAATGATACTTATAACTTCCGTACATGTCAATTTAACTAACTATAACACTTTAATTCGCTGTATGCAACCCTAAATAATTCAAGCGCACAATTTTTCATAAGCCTTGGCACTTTCGTACTCTTTAAAAGCTGTCTGCTGGTCATCGTTAGTAGTTAGACTTTGTTAGATCAGTTAATTAAGCGGAATAATCTACAAAACGTTATTAGATGAGTTAAGCGAACACTAACCAAGCACCGCCAGGAGATTATTGCAAGCTTTTACCCCCGACTAACCAACGGGCCGATCGAAGGCGCTAATAATAAAATCAAGATAATCAAACGAACCGCATATGGCTATCGCAACTTCTTCCATTTTCGGATTATGATTCTCATTTCGTTGAAGGCTTCTAATCTCATGATTCGTGAATTACCAAAAAGGAGAACTAGACCAATAGCCAAGGTGGCTTAGTATAGTTCTCCAAATTCTCTTCATCCTTACCGATTGACAAAGAGCCTAAAAATAAAAGGATTAACAATTTTTATTAGTATTTTTACAAATGTTACATTGCAATAACAGAGCTAGCATATATCTTGTTGGCATGGCAAGAAAGATTGAATACCGACGATAGAACATTAGGCGATTTGTTCTATTCCTTCACGAATTAATTACCTGATATTACGTTCATTTGCGCATTGGTATACCTAATTTCCGTTCTTAAATGCTCTGGTAATGAGTTTATCGAAGATAAAATTGACCAATTCATGCACACCATCCCATCAAACGTACAAAATATCATTTCAAGAGTGTTGTAAAACTAATTTAGGTACGAAAAGCCCAGAGCTCATCAGAGCTCCAGTCTATTTTCGTGCTTTCAAGTTTCAGTTTGTGATCAAAAAGCGCCTGAAGTGCAATCAACAATGCATTTCAGGCGCTTTTTCTATTTGGCTAAAATCAATTGTATTGGAAGTTAGTTAACTTCAGTTTGGTGAACATTAACTTGGCTGCGACGGAAGAAGTGAACGAGGAGACCAACTACTAAACCGACAAGTGCTGGGACAACCCATGAGAGTCCCATTGAAGCAAGTGGCATCATCTTCCGTACACCGGCTACCCAAAGGCCAAATGAACTTTGACTAACAACAGCAGGGAAGGCAACAACCATATCACCAAACGCTGGAACAACGGTTAGGAGAACCACAAAGAAGTAAACTACACCGTCACGGTTGAATAATGGAGATGTTACGGATAAGAAGATAAGAACCATTGATAATGGGTATAGGAACATCAACATCGGAGTTGACCAAGCGATGATTTGATCCAATCCGAAGTTAGCAGTCAAGAATGAAGCAAGACAGCTAAGTGCTAACCAAGTATGGTAGCTAACTTTTGGAAAGTGCTTGTGGAAGTCTTGAGCAAAGGCAGCAACTAAACCAACGGCAGTAGTTAAACAAGTAACAGTTAATAAGAATGCTAGAACAACTTGACCAAAGACACCAGCGTAGGCATTAACTAATTGGTTGAAGGCAACCCCACCATCAGCAGAAACCTTGAACCGACCAAGTGACATTGCACCTAAAACGATTAGGAGAAGGTAGATGAAACCGATGGCACTTTCTGCAAGGACACCTGACTTAGCAACAACCTTAGAAACAGCACCAGGACGGCGAACGCCCATCCCTCTAACAGCAGTGACAACAGTGACCCCGAATGCTAAACCAGCAAGGGCATCCATGGTATTGTAACCTTCAAGGAAACCATTTGTAACAGCACTGTGAACGTAGGCACTTGTTACTGGAGCAGAACCAGGATTACCTAAAGGATTAGCAAATGCAACAACGAATACTAAGAACAAGAGGGCAAGGAAAACAGGGTTTAATACCTTACCAACATTAGAAAGAATGCTGTTTTCTTTGTAAGAAAAGGCAAATGCTAAACAGAAGAAGACAGCTGAGAAAAGGAGTAATGCCCAACCTTGAGCGTCCTTAGGAACGAAAGGCGCAACCCCAACGGTGAATGAAACAGTAGCAGTCCGTGGTGTACCAAATAATGGACCGATGGTTGCGTGAATCAAAACCATGAAGACAAGGGCGAATACTGCACCGAGCGGACGACCAACATCGTAAACCCCTTCAGCACGAGTAACAGCGATGGCGAGAACGGAAAGTAATGGGAGAAGAACCCCTGTAACTAGGAAACCTAAAGCAGCTGGGTCCCAATTCGCACCAGCTAGTTGACCAAGGTGTAAGGGGAAAATCAAGTTCCCGGCACCAAAGAATAACCCGAATAGTAATGATGCAACAACTAAATATTGCTTAAATGTTAGCTTTTTTGTTGTTAAATCCTGCATAAATAATTCCCTCCTAGGATATAAAAGCATAAAATAATTGCTTTGATCCCAACAAAAAAGTCCCTTAACCAAAATTACTTTGGTTAAGGGACGCTCGAGCGTGGCACCACCCTATCTTCGTATTATCATTGCTGACAATACCTTATACGTACGGCCCGGGACTACATGGGCGATACGCTAGCACTATAATGGGTGCTACCATTAAGTCTTACTATTATCTCTTAAGACTTAAGCTCGAAAGTGATTTTCAATTAAAGTTGAACCTGTCTCCTTCCACCTACCGAGACTCGCTGAAGGCTATCGATAATTTACTCTTCTTTCTCATTGCGATCGAATAATTAAATTGTTGTTTATTATTATAACTATTTTTTAATAGTTGTCAACAACTTTTTTAGAATTTTTTTATTTTTCCTGGTAATTAGCCATGTCTTCGCTAGTTTGTGCGTAGGCTGGATCACCGTTTAAAGCACGCGCCACTGCCCGTTCAACTGCAGTATTGGTTGTAGTGTTGGCAATAGCTAATGGCTTGTCGTACCGCTTAGCGTGGTGGTTAGCAAGTTGACTAATTCGGTGATGGATTTTATCGATGCAGACAACTACAAAGTCGGCTTCACGGATTTCACGCTTCATCTTGCTGCTCGATACTTTGTCTTCCATTGAAGCATCGAGGGCGTGGTAAACACCGTGGTGCTTGTCAATCACTGTCTTTAATTCTTGTGAATGTTCCCGATCGCCAGTAATGACAAGGACGATTCGTTGCTTCAAATCATAATCAAGTTTCTTTTCGTAGTCATGACGAGGGTGAGTAGCCTTCTTAACTTGCTTTGGCTTTTCAGGCTGCTTAGTGGTGTCAAAGTCTTGCTTTTCATGGATCCAGCGGATGGAACCGAAAACCTGGGCCTCGAAAATACCGACATCCAGTTGACGGACCAGGGCGCAATCAAGGTTGATCCTCATCTTCATACTACCGTTCCAAATGTTTGGGCCATCGGCGACGTAAAGGGCGGTCCCCAGTTTACCTACATTTCGTTAGACGACTTCCGGATCATCAAGGACGAACTCTTTGGTGACGGGACGCGCCAGACGACCAACCGGGGTGTGGTTCCGACTAGCGTCTTCATCGAGCCGCCACTGTCACAGGTGGGCTTAACCGAAAAGCAGGCCCAGGCGGCGGGGAAGGCTTCAATGATTTATTGAAGAAGCCGGTGAAATAAAGATAAGGCACTAGCTTAATGAATTTGGCTTTCTATGCATTCTTACTCTGAACCGCGGATAATTTTCCTGCTGTCAATCGAGACGGGGAGCGCAATCGTCAGGGTCTTGATCAGAATTATATCCATGATAGTGATAAAGGTGATCGTTAACAATGTAACCGCCGTTTGAATGATTAACAGGTGGAAGCCACCGCCGAATAGTAGGCCGTTGGGTACCTGGCCACTGATCTGGTGACTCGCAAAAATACCGGTCGCAATGCTTCCCCAGATGCCGCTGATTCCGTGACAGCCAAATGCGTCAATAACATCATCGATCGCTAAGTGTGGCTTAACCTGGGTAATAAACGATTGGCTGATCATGGCCCCGACCATGCCGATGATCATCGAACCACCTAGTGTAACATAGCCGGCGCTGGGAGTAATGGCGACGAGCCCGGTGACGGCCCCGTTGCAAACACCGGCAAGGGTAACGTGGTTCAACCGGTAGCGGTCCAGCAGCATCCAGGTAACCATTGCCGTTGAGCAGGCAATGGTGGTCGTTAACATGGCCTGAACCGCGGTATCATCCACGGCCAAGGCGGATCCGGCGTTAAAGCCATACCAGCCGATCCACAATAGCGCTGTCCCGATTAGGACCCAGGAAAGGTTGTTGTGGTGGGCGTAGACTTCCTTGCGGCGGCCGACCCATGCGGAAAGGATCAAGGCGGTGATCCCGGAATTGACGTGGACGACCAAGCCACCGGCAAAGTCAACCGCCCCGAGGCTGGCGAGAAAGCCGTGCGGTGCCCAAACCATGTGGACCAGCGGGTAGTAGACGAAGATCGACCAGCAGATCGTGAAGATGATTAGGAAGTGAAACCGTCCGTGACCAACCACCGACCCACAAAAGATTGCTGGGGTAATGATTGCAAACATCATCAAAAACATGGCGTAGTCACCGATCGGGATTCCGGTTTTCGTGACTGCGTTAATGGAGACGTTAATCATCAGTATGTTATGCAGGTTGCCGATTATCCCCCAGTGGTTGCCGGAGAACGAGAGGGAGTAACCGACCGTAATCCACAGAATGACGGCCAATCCACACATCATAAAAATAGTGAGCAGCATATTATTGGCATGCCGGTGATTGATTAGACCACCGTAGAAAAATGCTAACCCTGGCGTCATCAGTAACACCAGAATACTAGCAATCATGACGAATAATGTGTTTGTTTGTGACATGTAGACCATCTCCTCGTATTATTGGGAATAATAATACCACCTTTGCACAGCAGTCACAATGGCTTGTGCGAAATACCGTGGAATCATTTGTGTGAAGTGCTTTCACTCTGAAAAATGATTAGTATCTGGGGCAATTTGTTTAAGAATGTATTAGCCGCCTGCCATGCGTTCGCTGTATAGCAGTATTACAATTAAGTAATACCGTAATTATAGGATCGCACCTACACTTGTAAGTGAAATAATCTTTGCGATGAGTAGGTGAAATTAAAATGAAGATCTTTATTGCCGGTGCATCCGGTCACGTTGAAACTAAATTAACGAGTGATTTACTTTACCGCTGGATCGGGCGCCAAGGACTTGCTACAGACGGATGCCTTCGGGGCGGTGAAACTGATGCAGGCGGCCGCTAAAAATGGGATCAAGCGTTTCGTAATGTTGAGCGCCCTGTTTTCACTTGAGCCGACGAGATGGCGGCAGCTAGTTCTGATTTACCTTGCTTCTTTGGGATTTCTGCATAGGCAGTATTGAATTGACGATAGCCATCTGGTTTTAGGATTCCAAAGACATCACGAATAATTTTTTCTTGCCAGTCGATGAGGTCAAAAGGCTTACCAGCCCAGGTTCCCTTGGTATGGCATAGGCATTCGATAAATGAAACTGCAAAATCGGCAGCGTCTTTGTTGTAGACCGAATTCTTAGCCATGAACTGAGTGGGTTTATAATCTTTTAGTTTTCGCAAGAGGGCATCACATCCTTTCAGTTGTACTAAAAAAGCACTGAGAATTAACTCAATGCTTGGCTGATGATTAATTAAACTTGCCAGTTAATATCAAATTTACGTACCCGGCACGGTCAGTGGTCAAATAGTCGATCAGATCGTGGCAATTATAGTAGTAAGCGAGTCGTTTTACGTTTTCGACATCAAACATATTTACTTCACCGGTATTGCGAATTTGTAAAACCTGTTGGCGAATACGATCACGTTTGGCTAATTCATCTTTTATTCTGTTCATGACTAAGTCTCCTGGTTCTTAAAAGCAGCCGATCCAGTTAAATTTTTGAGTAGCACTTTCCGTTGTGCCTTGTATTGGGGACCAATAAAACCCAAACGCAGTAAAAAGCAGCGGAAAGCATATTTTTCATTACTTTCATCACGGCGCGTTGACATAATTCGCTGGTGACTCTTTGCGTATCGCACTAACTTATCGACCAATTGTTGATAAGCTGGAGCGTCATCGGTGTTAACTTCGGTGAACCAATCGAAGGTTACTTGTTGGTCATCGATTGTGAGAGGCAACGAGTTCAGTTGGCAAGCGTCTTTGATTAATTGTCCTTTTGCCCAGATTAAATGGCGTAGGTTATCTAGATCTTGGTCAGTAAACTCATTGCGGCGATATGTTATGTTCAACTTGACTGTCTCGCTGGGTGTGAATACCTGTTGCTTAAGATGTGTTACTAATCCAGCAGGAATCTCATCTAGGGATAAAAGATTGCCATCCTTGCCAATCTGTTCGCAAGCAATGAGAGTAGATCCAGAGCCACCAGATGTTCTTTACTTTGCTTTTGCCGGTCAAATTCCCAGATAGTGGATTCTTTCCGACCGGTGTACCATTCGTGTTTGCCATTTTGTTTCCAGCCATAAAGAACTGGTTCGTGTTGCCATTGATAGGGCGAACGTCCTAGGACTAGGGATCGTTTCTTCCAGATACAACAACCAGATAAATAAAAACCAGCATCTTGAAATGCTCGCCGAAAGTTTAATCCCTCAGTATCGGCATGGAAAATATAGATGCTGGCATCATTGGCCATTGCAGTATTCATATTTTGAAAAGCGGCTAGTAAAAATTGGTAAAACTTATCATCATCTTGATGGTCGTTCTTAATCTTGCCGGCTTTGCCTTGATAATCGACATTATAAGGTGGATCGGTAAGGACAAGATTAAATTGATGATCATCAAGTAACTTTTGATAACTCTCTTTTTTCGTGGCATCACCGCACAGTAGGGCATGTCGTCCCAAGTGCCAGAGATCGCCTACCTTAGAGAAAGTTGGCTTATTCAATTCGCTGCCCACATCGAAATTGTCGTCATGAGTATCAACTTATGAATACAAAAAACGTAGCTTAAAACTACGTTTTTTGATATAAAATTCCTTATTTAGTAAATTTATAAATACTCAAAAGAAAAATCCTATTAAATCAAGGTTTATCAATGCCAAGATTTAATAGGATTCTTCAATTTCAGAGTTTTTTTCCAGATACTTTGTTTTCTCAATAATTACCATTTGATAATAATCTTAATATGACCTAAAACTAAGTTTCTCATTATCTCACCTTCTTTAATTATTTAAATTTGATTAAAACCCCATCTGTTGTTGGATGCAATTTTTTACTTTTTTGCTTACCAACAGAAGATGGATTAATTGCTTTTTTCTTTTTCTTCATTCGGTTTACCAAGTTCCAATGTATGGTGGTGGACCAATATGAATTCCGCTCATAAAACACATTATTTATTCATCTCCTTGAGATTAAATTCAATGCTTCATAATCACTTTAACCGTGACATCCAAAGGATTAATTTTCATTTTTTAACTCTTCCTTTCTTGATTACGGTTCTAATATACCTATAAAAACCAAAGCAAAATAAAAATGTCATATTCGAAATTATTTTTCAAATATGACATTTTTAACATTTTAAATTTTTAAGTAACTATTTCTCGTATTTGTCAAAAAATAGCTGAATTTGTTGTCCATATTCTGGCATACCTAGAAGATTAAAATTATTTATCGCAATCTTGCATTTGTCTAATGCCTTCTTATTATTAGTTTTTAGATATTCAATGAAATTTTCAAAAAATAATAAATCATTCTTATAAAAGAAGAGATCAGGATTAGTTTTAATTTGCGTCGCGCTTTGAATAAAAAAGTTTACATCGTTTAGTTTATGTTGCTCAATAGTAAAAACAAGTATATTAATAATAACCGCAAGAATTTTCTCTTGAATATCAATATCATTTTCCTTTTGATATTGATTAATGATTTGTGTAGCTATCATCTTATCAGTATTTAAGTCAAAGAATCGCATAAAATTACAAAATAAGGTTATCTTAGCCTCATTAAGATTAGGGATATTAAAAATTTGTTCCTTTATTTTTCTTCTGACTTCATTGTTGGGTCGTTCATCTGATCCTTTCATTGACTCCAGCCAACCATCAACTAGTAATTTTTGTTCTTGCTTGTCTTTCTTAGCTAAACTACTTTGATCAATTAACTTTTTAATGTGTTCAAGTTCTCGTTTATCATTATTATAATAAGCATCTAACATTAAATCATTAAAGTCTCGCAACTGTTGATATTTGAATTGGTCATCTTGATCCAACCGGTTAAAAAAGTCCCACGGTGAAATGTCATTATAGCGCAATAATGCTAATAGGTCACTTGCGGTAATTCGATGAATGTTTTTTTCTACTTTAGAATAATAAGATGGACTTATAATTTGTCCAATAAAATCTTTTTGTTTTTTATTTTGGCTAAGTCGATATTCTTTTAAAAGTTCTCCAATGGTCATTTTGTATCTCCTTAAAGCTTTCGAATACGACATTTTTCGTATTTTTATTATAGGACTTCTATTATAATCTGTGAAAACTAAGTAAGAAAGAGTCAACTATTATGAATATTTTCCTAAAAAACAAAGACTATCGTCAATTTTCTATTGCCAGTTTTCTATCCAGTGCTGGTGATATTCTCTTTTATTTAGCATTAATGACTTATGCTAGTAAATTACAAAACTACTCGCTTGCTTTATCACTAATTGCCATTTCAGAAGCAATTCCAAGATTTTTTGATATTTTCGGCGGTTATTTAGCTGATCGGACTCATCACAAATTTAAAAATATCTTCTTAATGTGTATGATTCGTTTTATTCTGTATTTTGTCGTTGGTTTGCTCTTTGCTAGTCATTTAAATGACTGGATCTTGGTATTAGCCGTTATTTTGATTAACCTTATCTCTGATACATTTGGCTCATATTCAAGTGGTTTAGTTTCTCCCTTGGTGGCCGATATTGTTGGTAAAGAAGATTTTGGTATTGCTGAAGGCTTTACTAGTGGTGTTGCTGAAGTAATTAATACAGTGGCTCAATTTGCTGGTGCCGGTTTGTTACTGTTTATGTCTTACTCTAGCTTAGCCTACTTCAATGCTTTAACCTTTTTAATTGCCGGTTTTCTTTATTTAAGAGTCGGCTATATACATCAGAAGAAGGGGGAATCACTTGAACATCAGGAAATAAATAAGAAAAATTTCTGGGAAACTATGAAAACTTCTTATAAACAGGTTAGAAAACAGCATAGCTTATTGAGTGTCGTACTGATCATAGCTATTTTAAATGGCATTTTGGATGCCATGGAAGCTTTAATCCCAATTGTCATGGCTGGTCATCGCTCTACGATGATTATTTCTACTTATAGTTTCACAATTGCTATTATTGGGGTAATTATCAGTATTGGTGCCGCCTTAGGTAGTATGTTTGGTCCACAATTGTTTAAAAAAGTTTCTATTTTTACTGTTATTATTCTAGCTTTGATCTTTGGTTTTGGAGTTACTAGTGGTGCTTTAATTGCTAATCTTTATGTAATTTTGCCTTTCTATTTCTCGTTAGCAGTAACTGCTAGTTTAGGCTCTATTAAACTAACTCAATGGCTAGTAACAACTGTCGATCATAAAATTTTAGCTTCCAGCGTCGGGTTATTGAATACAATTTTAATGATAACGGCACCAATTATGACGACTTTTTTAACTAGTATTTCTGGTTTTAGCAACATTCAATATGCCTTATTAGGTTTGTTAATTATAGAAGCTTTAGTTTTGATAATCACTGTTAAAATATATATTCAAAGTAAAAGAAACTTACAGACTACTAAAAAAGCTATGTTTACACGAACTAAATAATTTAATAAGTGGTAATATTTAGCCTTATATTATTTTTTCCATTAGTATCAATTCTTTTACAAATCTACCCCTTTTTCTAGTGCAACAAAACATTCATGTAAAGCTTCAGCACTACGTTCAGCAGGTGTCATAGTAGCCCATTTTCCAGTAAACGGCTCATCAGGCTTCATGTGAAGACTATTACGCGCTTGGGCATCTAATTCTTCAGCAGTATACGTTTTTGCTTTTTTCTTTGACCAATCAGTGCCTTGTTCTACTAGTTTTCCATGGTAGTATTTAGTCTTATACTTCTTCCCATTATTGTTTACTACAGACAGAAGTGGGAGTTGCTGTTGAACAGGCTTATGCTTCTTGCCAGCCAAACGATAATTATAATTTTCTAAGTCTGTCATATTTTCAACATGGTTAGCAATGATGCTTTCCATTGTAGACTCATAGTATTTCCATGGATTAGAGTTAGTATGTTTCTCTACATATTTGCGAACATGTTTTACTACCTCTACAGAGGTCTTAGATTCATAACTCTCATCTTCGGCAGCAAGCAAGTCAGTCATCAACAAAGCTAACTTATCCTTATCCCAATCACCGCTGATCTTGTTGAGCGCAATGTTCAGCGCTTTTTCTTTCTCTTCGCCTAAGTTGACGACTACACACTCAGCTTCTTTGATTCCTTCATCCTGGAGAATCTTTAATCGCTGGTGTCCACCGACTACGTGACCAGTTTGTTGGTTCCAGATTATTGGATCAACGTAGCCGAACTCTTTCATTGAACGTTTTAACTTTTCGTAGTCGAGATCACCCGGCTGCAGATCCTTACGTGGATTGTAGTCATCGGTCATAATCTTGACTATTTTTTCTAATGAACGATCAGCTGGAGCATCAATCACGGCTTCATCATGAATGTGCATGACAATAGAGTTACTAGTAGCTTCTAAGCGTCGCATTGCTTCAGCTAACAAGTCACGACTGGCTGCTTTGACAATGTTTTCAACGAGCTTTGCCCCATAGGTTTCAATACGGGACCACTTTTTAACAGTGTTAATACCCATAAAGGTAATTGATTCGCTACCAAAACGGTTAGTACCAATCTTGGGTTGGGGGTAGCAAAGGTTGCGACCTGACCGTAATCGTAAGAACATACAGCCACTACGATAAATAAACTTCATTCCGTGAGTGGTTTGCGGTAGATGTGTTTTAATGCATTCTTTTGCTGCTCTGTCGATATCCCACCAAAACTGCGCTATATGAGGACTGGCATTACGCCACATTTTGTACTAACGGGGGTAATTCTTCCTCGGTTAAACCCAATTTAGTGGCACCCATCGCTTTGAGTGCACCGATGGAACCACCATAGCCTAGTGCAAGCTCAGCAATCTTACCCTTTTGCCGGAGTCCACCATTAACCCCATGTTTAACAACGGGAACCCGAACATCTGACTAGCGGATGCACAGTAGATGTCCTCTAAGTCAGGCATTGAATTTCGAGGAAGGTTTTGTACTTGTACTAAGTGCCCAGCCCACCGGCCAGTCCGATTTGGCACCATAAAATTGCAGGAATCCATGGACACGACCATCTTGGCACATTGCTTTTTACATTGCCTGATACTTCTTTACACTAGATTTTGATAACAGCTGACGCAGACTTAGAACTTGATGGACCGTACCAGTAGTAGTATGTAAAAGCTGAGTTACTGCAGCCTTCGAGAGCGAATTAGTTTTTACTCCCTGTTGATGAAGCCAATCCTTCAACTGTAATGGTGAGTTGGGATTGGCTGGGCCAGTTAGTTTCTGCGAAACTTGCAAGTATTGATCGTGGAAATTTTTCTGGCATCTGATGGCGTTGTTAACCAGTTGTTGATCATCCGAATACCACGATCATTGATATCCTGATCCATCCAGTAGTTTCCCATTCATTTTTTGGAACGGGAAAGCGTTCGAGCTTCTGGGTGATTTCCATTTCAACTTCAACGTCACGTTGGTTGTACTGTTTGAATTGCTGCCATTTGTTAGGTGCATGATAAGGAAAGTTACGTGTGCGCTTTTGCTTAGATTTGGTTGGCTTGCAGGGAGTACAAAAGTAGTGTATGAGTTCTTTCCCAGCCGTAATTTTCTAACGAGAAAGCCCTAAAACAGTACCCACGTCGCGTAATGATAAGGGTAGACCAAGGGTAGCGGACCAGACTCGTGAGCAGTGCCAACCGACCGGCTTTAGGCGATGTCCCACAAAGCGTGATAGGCAAACTCGTTCAAATTGAGCGTTAAAAGCACTCTTAATAATGTCCTTTTTATTTTTAAAAAGACGAACAATTAAATGGATATTATTCTAATAAATCTGTAAAAATATGAATAATTTATCTAAAAGTTATGAAAAAAGTCAATTTATGTGGTAAAATCTGATCATTAATTAATCGAGAGGAAAAAAACAATGAACAACGATATTGAAAAAATTTTATTTAATCAAGAGCAATTAAATAAGAGAATGGACGAGCTGGCTCAGCAACTGGATAAGAAATACAAGGACCAACAGCCAATCGTTATCCCAGTTATGAACGGAGCAATGATTTTTGCTGCGGACATGGTTAAACGCCTCGATTTTAAATTAACCGTTGATCCGATCAAAGCTTCAAGCTATGCTGGAACTAGTTCAACTGGCAAGGTTACTGTCACTCAAGATATTAAGTCAGATGTTAAAGGACGCCCGGTTTTGTTCATGGAAGATATTATTGATACGGGCAGAACCTTGAAGTATTTGTCCGATTTAATGAAAAAGCGTGGTGCTAAGAGCGTCGAAACTTGCTGCATGCTCGACAAGCCAGAAACCAGAGTAGTCGATTTTCACGCTGATTATTTTGGCTTTACGGCACCAAACGCATTTTTAGTTGGCTATGGCTTGGATTATAATGGTCTTTATCGCAATTTGCCTTATATTGGTGTTTTGAAAAAAGAAGTATACAGCAAGTAGGATAAAAGAAGAATTTAGCTTATAATAAAAATGATTCATTAAAACACATGTGTAATACATGTGTTTTCTTTTTTCAAAAAGCGGGGCAAATAATGACTCAAAAGCAGATCAAAATGGTAACCATCGCACTGATGCTGGGAAATGTGATGGCCGGTCTAGATGGAACGATAACCAACACGGCTATTCCAGCAATTGTCTCAAATTTGCATGGGATACAATTCATGGGGTGGATCGTTGCCGTTTACTTGTTAGGGATGTCGGTGTCGATTCCAATCTGGACCAAAATTGGCGAAAAAATTACGAATAAAGCAGCCTTTCAAATTTCTTTGTTGTTGTTTGTTCTTGGTTCGGCGCTTGAAGGCATTGCACCAAATATCTACTTCTTCTTGGTATCAAGAATGATCATGGGAATTGGTGGCGGCGGTATGGGTTCGCTGCCATACATTATTGCTGGCTATGTCTTTAAAAATATTAAACGCAGGACACAAATTTTAGGCTTGCTGACTGCTAGTTTTAACGGTGCTGCAATTCTCGGCCCATTAGTGGGCGGATACTTGATTGATGCCTTATCTTGGCGCTGGGTCTTCTACATCAATATTCCAATTGGGGTTATCGCTTTACTGATTTGTTTAATCTTTTATAAGCCGGTTTCGCCTAAGACTTCACCAGTCTTTGATTTGCCAGGTGCTGGTTTATTGGTTAGTAGCCTAATTTTGTTTTTGCTAGGTATTCAATTGTTGGGGATCACTTCTAACTGGATTGTTGCCTTGTTGATTTTGATTAGTATTGCAGCGGCCTTTGCGTTCTTTAAGAGAGAAAAAAGAGCACAAAATCCAATTATTCCGTTAACAATTTTTAAAAAGCATGATCTAAACGGTGATTTCATGCTCTTTGCCTTTACATGGGGAGCATACATTACCATCAATGCTTATTTGCCAATGTGGGCCCAGGCATTGCTAGGAATGTCGGCTCTAGCTGGTGGGATGACGCTGATACCTAATTCAATTGTAGAAATTACCGCATCGCAGACTGTTGCAACCATTCAGGAGCATGTGCGTACTTTTACCTTGGTGATGATCGGGATTATCACGATGCTGATTTCTTCAGGCGGGATGTTTTTAGCAACGTTGCAGACGCCTCTGTGGCTGTTAACAGTTTTAGCTGCCTTTTCCGGAATCGGAGTTGGCTTTATTTTCGTTGCCCTGCAAGTTAAAGTACAGGTTGATGCGGGAATGAAAGATATGCCAACAGCAACGTCTACTTCATATTTGATCAGAATCTTGGCACAAACAATGATGGCCGCAATTTATGGGGTCATCATGAATCTTTCGCTTGAGCACGGAATTGCCAACCATCGAGATATTACGATGAGCACGATGAACAAATTGAGTGACGCGACAACTGCAAAAACATTGCCACAGCATTTGCTTCCAGAAATGAGAGTGATTTTTCATTCAGGAATTAAAGAAATCATGCTTGTATCCTGCATTCTGCTTTTTATTGCCACAGCGCTTAATTTTTATTACAACTGGAAGAAATCTTCCCAAAAATACTTGTCATAATTAGAATTAGCAAGCATAATTATTGATAGAGCATAAAGAGGTTGAGAAAAATGTCTCAATCTTTTTATTTTTAGCATTTTTTAGAAAAGGGTAAGGTTATGACTAAGAAGCAGGTTACCATGGTAACTTATGCGATGATTTTGGCGAATGTCATGGCTGGATTAGATAGTACGATAATCAACACGGCTATTCCGGCTATTATTGCTGATTTGCATGGTATTAAATTTATGGGTTGGATTATTGCACTTATGTTGCTCGGGATGTCGGTTTCAACGCCGATTTGGAGCAAAGTGGGTGAAAAAATTGGCAATAAGGCTGCCTTTGAATTATCTCTGCTTTTATTTGTCTTAGGTTTACTCTTTCAAGGACTTGCTCAAAATATGTATTTCTTTTTAGCTGCCCGGACGGTCATGGGAATCGGAGCCGGTGGTATGGGATCGATTCCGTATATTATGGCGGGGCAGATTTTTACCAATATTAAAAAGAGAACGAAGATCTTGGGCTATATTGGTGCCAGCTTCAGTGTTGCAGCAATTGTTGGTCCATTAGTTGGCGGGTATCTGGTTGACTCCTTTTCATGGCATTGGGTTTTCTATATCAATATTCCAATTGGCTTAATTGCGGCACTGTTGTCTGTTTGCTACTATCGAGATACTGCAGTTAGAGAAAAATCCCACTTTGATCTTTTGGGTTCACTCTTGGTAGTTTGCGGTTTAGTATCATTTTTACTAGGAATTCAGTTGCTGGGGATGGCTAGTCTGCCGATTATTCTTGGCTTGATTATTTTAGGAATTGTCATTCTGATTTTCTTCTTCAAATACGAAATTCATGAAAAGAATCCGGTAATTCCAATTAGCATGTTTAAAAATAGGGCTTTGGTCGGCGATCTGCTTCTTTTTACTTTTACTTGGGGCGCCTTTTTAGCGGTAAATACTTACCTGCCAATGTGGGCACAGGGGCTGTTGGGAACCACAGCTTTAATTGGTGGGATGACTCTGATCCCCAACTCAATCGCAGATACAGTTGGTACTTTGGTCGTTAACCCGCTTAAAGAGCGCTTTAACGACCAAACATTAATCTTCATGGCAATTATCTGTATGCTGATTTCTAGCCTCTCAATGGTCCTAATACCGAGCGATACAAGCTTCTGGATAATTACGGCTTTAGCTACTTTTTCTGGCTTTGGTGTAGGTTTTATCTTTGTTTTATTGCAGGTAAAGGTTCAAGTTGATGCGGGTGAGGAAAATATGGCACCTGCAACTTCCTTGTCCTATTTAATTAGAATTTTGGCTCAAACGGTTATGGCTGCGATTTATGGCATAATCATGAATTTAGCCTTAGCTAGAGGCGTGTCAACGAATCATGAAGTAACGATGGGCATGATGAATAAGTTGAGTGATGCCAAGGCAGCGGTTCACTTGCCAATTGAACTGCTGCCAATCATGCGCAATATTTTCTATACTGGATTGCGAGACATTATGTTGTGCTCAACTATTTTATTGATTATTGCGCTGTTTTTAAATTTCCACTATAACCAAAAGAAGAATTAGTTAAAAAGCATATTCTGTTTACGGACAAGAATGTGCTTTATGATGAAGACAAGTTTTGTGGTATTGCCTATTATGTCATTAGCGATTCAACCGTTTATTTGACTTACTTAGCCGTCAACAAGGATTTGCGAGGTCAAGGCTATGGTACGATAATATTATCTCTTTTGGAGAAGCAATATCCGGACCAGGCAATTGTGATTGATATTGAGCCGGTTGTGCCAACTGCCAAAAATTATCAGCAGAGAGTGAGTCGTCTCAAATTTTATGAGCGTAATGGCTTCCATCGTACCGATCAAAAATTAAAAGATCAAGATGGAGAGTTTGAAGCTTTGACTACAGGCAAAAAATTTAATAAATCTGGATTTGTTAAAGCTTTAAAGCAGATGAGCTTTGGCTTTTATTAATTTAAAGTGGAAAAATAAATTGTCAAGCGTCGCTGTCGTCTATGCCAGTGACGCTTTCTTGTTTGACAAAAAGAGTCGACCTAAGATTCTAAATGAGAGGTGAAAAAATGGAATTTAGTGATCAAATTAAGCAGCTGCGCTAAGAAAAGGATTATCGCAAAGTCAGTTTGCCAGCAAGCTGCGTGTTTCTAGACAAGCCGTTTCTAATTGGGAGAATGACCGTAATTTGCCTGATCTTGAAATGCTGATTGAGATTAGTTCTATTTTTCATATCTCTCTAGATAAATTGATTTTAGGAGACGATAATATGAACAAGATGACAGAAAAGCTGATCAAAGATACGGATGAAAATCGCAAGGCAAAGTTCAATATGGTTACCATGATTATTGGTTTTGCCATTATGCTAATGGGTGCGTTGTGCCTTTTTATTAAATCCATTTCAGTGGAATATGTTGATAAACAAGGATTTCCGCACGAGAACTTTTCCCTGATACCCATGGATTATCTGTTTGCTTTAGCGGGCTTAATTGTAATTATTACCGGGGAAATTATTTATCTGCACCATAAACATTAAAAGAAATAAGAAAAAAAGAGAGGCAAGTTGATTGCCTCCCTTTTTTGGATATTCAAAATGGGTAATTTTATTGGTAAATTTTACCTTCTTGTTTTTCCTTGTTCTTTTCTTCCAAGGCTTTTTCACTGGCAGATTGTTTTGGCAAAATCCAGTTAAGTATCATACCGATAATGGTTGAAAGAGCAACAGAAGTCAATTGGAAGTTGCCAAGTTGCAAGTAGGCACCACCGATACCGATTACTAAGATAACTGAAGCAATCAGCATGTTGCGTTTTTCACCAAAATCAATCTTGTTATCAACTAGGATCTTCAAACCGTTAGAAGCAATTGTTCCGAAAAGCAGGAATGAAATCCCACCGATTACTGACATTGGAATTGATTCAATGACAGCGGCAAGCTTGCCTACGAAACTGAAGATGATGGCACAAACAGCGGCACCAGCTAAAACGTAAACTGAGTGAACCTTGGTCATTGCCAAGACACCAATGTTTTCACCATAAGAAGTTGTAGGAGGACCACCAATGAAACCAGCAATAATCGTTGACAGACCATCACCCAGCATTGTCCGGTGAAGACCTGGGTCTTTGAAGAAGTCACGCTTGGTCAAGGAATTCAAAACCATAATGTGGCCCATGTGTTCAGTCATAGTAACAAAGGCAATTGGAGCCATTGCTAAAATAGCAGCTGGATACCACTTGAAGTGGTAGGAAATACCAGGCATATCAAGTGCTGGCAGTGAGAACCAGGCAGCTTTTTGTACGCCAGAGAAATCAACGATTCCCAGAGCGCAGGAGAGCAAGTAGCCGCAGATGATACCGAGCATGATTGAAATCAAACTAGTGAAGCCTTTAAAGCACATTTGGAAGATCAAAGTCATTACCAAAGTGAAGATTGCGATGCCGAAGTAGGTTAAATCGTATTTTTGATTCTTAAGCATGGCATCGTTAGCAGCAGTTGTAGCCAATGAAAGTCCGATAACGATGATGATTGGACCAACAACGATTGGTGGCAAAACTTTATTTACCCAAGCTGAACCAATTTGGCTGATGATGATTGAAACGACTACGTAAACCAAACCAGCAGCAATCGCACCTTGGGCTACGGCTGGATAGCCATCTGTTTTCATTAAAGCTTGCATTGTAGCTACAAAGGCAAAACTTGAACCTAAGTATGCAGGAATCTTGAAGCGAGTGCAAAGCATGTGCACCAGAGTACCAACACCTGAAGATAAAAGAGCGATACTTGGACTAATTCCGATTAAAATCGGTACTAAAACCGTTGAGCCGAACATGGCAAACATGTGCTGCAATGAAAGCAGGACACCTTGCGCAAATTCCGGCTTTTCATAAACATCTAAAATCGCATCCGGATTGCGAAAGTTTTTCATATTATTCTTGTCCATTTTTACTCCCAATTTTGTTAATCATTACTTGATTAAAGAAATTGCATCCTGATCGTCAACTTCGGTTAGCGAAACCTTAACTTGTTCATCGACAGCAGTTGGAATGTTTTTTCCAATAAAATCAGGTCTGATTGGCAATTCGCGGTGACCACGATCAACTAAAATTGCCAGGTTGATTTTGGCAGGGCGACCTTGATCCATTAAAGCATCAAGTGCAGCTCTGATTGTCCGACCGGTGAACAGGACGTCGTCAACTAAAATTACGTTTTTGTCGGTAATATCGAAATCAAGCTGTTGATTATGAATCATGCTCTTTTTTTCATCTTCTGGCAAATCATCACGATACTTGGAAATATCGAGTGCACCTACAGGAATGTCGACGTCTTCCAAGCGTTTCAAATTTCCGGCAATTCTTTGGGCCAGATATAAACCACGAGTTTTAATTCCAATCAAAACCAAGTTTTTGGTTCCTTTGTTGCGTTCGACAATTTCATATGTCATTCGCATCAAAGCACGCTTAATTCCGATTGCGTCAACTATTTGTTTTGACATAACATCTTCCTTTCATGATGATGACCGGAAAAGAAAAAGACCATTCTGGACACTGAGTCTAAGATGGTCTTTCTGGAGCATGCACAAAAAGCATGACTAACGCAGATTTCCTTCTTAGCCTCACGGGACTAAATTTAAAGGTCATCATTCCTATTTGCCTCTTATTTAACTAGCTTTTAATAAATTTGTCAATTACTATTTTAACTTTTGCCTGCAGGATCATTTGTAGTAAAAATTTATCCCATATTTCTAATAACGTTGATTCTAAACAAGATTAAATTCAAAACCACGATTCCGGCAGTTACGATGAAGACCATGCTGTAGCTTGAAAAGCCGGAAATCGTCGATCCCAGAAGCGGTCCAACGATATTACCGATATACATTGCAGACTGATTCCATGAAAAAATTCTTCCTGTAACTTTGCTTGGTGAATTTTTGGTTAGCATAGTTTGCACTTGAGGGAACAGGCAAGCATCGGTAAAGCCAACCAAAAAACGCAGGATACCCAATTCCAAAGTATTTTGCACAAAGGCTGTTAAAAAGAAGAGAATTGTAGCACCAATAAATCCAGCAACGATTATCTTTTGCGTTCCGATTTTATCGCCTAATGCGCCAAAACGTGAAGCAGCTAAGAAGGTTGCAATTCCCGGTAATGCGGCAATAATGCCTGAAATGAGGACGACATTGCCATGATTGTTCATTAATTGTCTGACATAAAGGGAAACAATTGGATTAATAGAGTTGTTTGCTGCTTGAATAATCAATGTAGTAAGCAACAGTCCAGAAATAAGGGCAGGACTCTTAAGTTCATGAATAACGCCGCTTGCTTTGTCCAATTTCTTCTCTGTTACTGGTTTGAAGCCCTCTTCATGGACAAAGAAGAGGGAAAGCAAGAAACAGATTAGTAAAAGACCACCAGTGACAAAGAATGTAATCCGATAGCTAAACATTGAGGCTAAGGCTCCACCAACAAAAGGCCCGAGCAAGTTGCCTGCCGTAAAGGAAGATGCCATTGTCCCTAAGGCTTGTCCGGAATTTTGTTTAGGCGTTTCAGTGGCAATCAAGGCATTGGAGTTGGAAACAAAGCCAGCAAAAAATCCCTGCAGCATTCTCAAGAAGAACAGTTGCCAAACATTTGTCACTAATCCCATTGCAGCAAGAACAATCGCCATTCCCAGTGAAGCACGCAAAGTCATCAGCTTGCGTCCTTTTTTATCTGCAAGCTTGCCCCACCAAGGTGATACAACTGCCGAAACAAAATAAATGCCAGAAAAGACAAAGCCGGACCAGAAGTTTAATTGCTGATGAGTAAAAGTCCCTAAAGTGTCAATATAGAGCGGCAAAAACGGCATAACTTCCGAAAAGGCGATTCCAGCGATAAAAACCGCAATTGAGAGCACTAGTAAGTTTCGTTTCCAAATTGGCTTTTTGTTGTTCACGTAAACCCCTCCTTATTTGATAATGCATTTATCTTACTACATAATTTCTAAGAAAATTTAATGAAAATTAAAAGCTACTTGCTTCTTTTTAATAAAAACGAATATTAAATAAATAAAAACCTAAAATGTTAATAAAATGTGTTGAAAGCTATGATGAGCTTTGCTATACTCGATGCATAAATTCAAATAATACGAATTTTAGGGAGAATAAAAATGAAATTTAAGAGATTTATTGTTGGGATCGTCGCCGTCGGCGCGGCTTTAATGGCAACTGCTTGTTCGGGTAGCAAAAGTTCAAGCAGCAAAAAGACCTATACGCCAAAAGAATTAACTGTTGAATTTGTTCCGTCTGTTCAAGCAAATAAGATAGGGGCAAAAGCAAAACCGCTGGCAGCTTTGCTTAAGAAACAATTGGGCATTCCTGTTCGTGTTACCGTTTCAACTGATGATGACGGAATGATTGAAGGAATGGCTTCTAAAAAAGTTGATGTCGGTTTCATGCCGCCAGCTACTTACGTTTTAGCGCACAAGAAGAAAATTGCCGATGTTCTTCTGCAAGCTGAGCGTTATGGCTATAATGAACCAAGTGGTACTGTAAATCACACTTTAGTCCACTCATACCGTGCCGGAATTTATGTTAAAAAAGGTTCTAAGATCAAGTCCTGGAAAGATTTGAAAGGCAAGACGATTGGTGTTCAAGATGCAGTTTCATCTTCTGGTTATATTTTCCCAATTGTAGAGCTGTATAAAAAAGGTTTGAACGTTCTTAAATCTTGCAAGCTCGTTCAAATTAAAGGTGATGACCAAGCAATTATTTCTGTTGAAAATGGAGATGTCGATGCTGCCTTCACTTTCGCGGATGCTCGTCCAATAGCTGCTCAAGATGATCCTAAAGTAATGAAGGATGTTGTGCCTATTTACTTTACCAAGCCAATTCCTAATGATACGATTTCGGTTCGTCATGATATGAGCTATAAATTCAGAAAAAAGCTTGCCAAAGCCTTCAAAGCAATTGCAAAGTCTAAGAAGGGCAGAAAGATTATTGAAAGCATCTATTCACACTACGGCTATGTAAGTTCTAAGGATTCAAATTTCGATATTATTAGGCAATATGACAAGATTTTGGCCAAAATTCAAAAGTAATTTAGTCTAAGATAATTTGTTCATACATTTGAAAAGCTGTACTTCTTTTTGAAGTGCAGCTTTATTTTTATCTTAGTTGGCAGTAGTCCCTGCGTGTACTAATATATTTATCAACTATAGTACACAAGGAGACTAATATGAACATCAATATCACTGAAAAGTTGAATATTTCACTCAGTCGCGGCAGTCAATATTATTCTGAACGCAGCGTGCAAAAGAAAAGAGAGGTGATAAGTAATGGGTGCTACCAGAAAAGCAATCAATTATTTTATTCAGGAATTTTGTTTCCATTAATGAATAGATTGAATTTGCTCAATTTAGCGATCGTGATTGCAATGGGTGCCTGGATGATTATTTCAGGTCAAGTTTCTGCAGCTATTGGTTTGGGCTTGATTGTAACTTTCGTTGAATATTCGCAAACATACTTCGAATTAATCACGCAAGTAACTTCAATTTATTCAATGATTCAATTAGCTTTGACCGGTGCCAGAAGATTAGCTGAGGTTGAAGAGCAGTCTGATGAAGATGCAGTGCCAAATGGTAAAAAGATTGGCAGTTTGCAGACGGCATTAAAACTGGAAAATGTTCATTTTGGCTACAATAAAGATAAGGAAATCTTGCACGGCGTTAATATTACTGTGCATAAAGGCAAGTCGGTCGCCTTAGTTGGACCAACCGGTTCTGGAAAGACGACAATTATGAACCTGCTGAATCGTTTTTATTGATGTTGATTCGGACAGAATTACTTATGATGGAACGGATTTGTGGCAAATTCAGCTGAGGGCGCTGCGAGATAAGATTGGCATCGTCTTGCAGGACTCCGTTTTATTTACTGGGACAATTGCTGACAATATTCGTTATGGCAAACCTGATGCTTCAATGGATACAGTGATTGCTGGTCAAACGAGTTTTGTTATTGCCCACCGCTTAAAGACGATCCTGAATTCAGATAAAATTGAAGTACTGAAAAACGGTACGGTAATTGAAGAAGGCAGCCATGAAAAATTGCTAAAAGAACATGGTTTCTATTATAAGTTGTATACTGATCAAACTGCTTTTGATTAAATATGTTATAATAAAAGAAATGAATTAATGAATAGTAAGTCGCTAGGGGTGCTGTTAAGCTGAGATGATACCCTTTGAACCTGAACAAGATAATACTTGCGCAAGGGAAGTGAAATAATGCAAATAACTTGTACTCCTATTTGGCTTATTAATATTAGCTAGTTAGGAGTATTTTTTATGTTTAAAAGATCATCGAAATGGGATGTTAAAGCAGTTATTTTGGTAGCACTGATTGGAATAATCATGGGCGTAGTCTATACTTATGGATTCAACAATTTGTATAATCTGTCTAAATTAGCGCTTTTGCCCACAGGTTATGCACCAGTGATGGATATGATATTTTCTGGTCTGTGGTTTATGGCAGCACCGCTTGCAATGTATTTTGTTCCCACGGCCGGATCGGGCACAATTGGCGAAGTATTGGCATCTATTGTTGAAATGACAATTGGCGGGCAATGGGGCGCGCTGACGGTTTTGGAAGGACTGATTCAGGGTGCTGCTAATGAAATAGGTTTTTTCCCTAAGAAAAAGCGTTATATCAACTTTTCATGGGCAAGCGTCTTAACTGGTGCCTTTTTTGCCAATCTTGGTGCTTATATTCCACAATATTTCTTGTATGACTGGTATAAATACAGCTTCAATTTACAAGTTGCAATGTTTATTGCTGGAATTGTTTCTGCCTTACTGTTTGATGGTGTCCTAGTTAAGTTGATTACTAATTTGTTTGATCGAATTTTGAAGCCTGAACTTGCATAAGCGTTTTTTACTTTTCTCTTTTAGTGCTACGATAATATAGGTAGAGATAAGCGCTTACAGGTGCGAAAGGGAGAGGATTTTTTTGACCAGTAAGGAAAAACAAGAGGGAGCGGAGGCTATAAAGAACTGGAATCCGCGTTATAAACGAAATGTCATCATTTACCTTTTGATATATGGCATTTTAGGTGCAGTCGCTGGAATTACCAATGATGCAGCTCTTTCTTACTACAAAATTGTTGCACCACAATTAATTTCAAGTTTGAATATTTTTAATGCCGCAACGGCAATCTTGATGTCTTTGATGATTGCCACTGTTCACAAATTGGGTTACCGCAAAATTTTGTTGATTTTGCCACCAATGACGGCAATTTTCATGGCTTTAACGTGTGTTACCAGCAATGAAATTGTGATTATGTTTGCTTATACCATCTCATGGGCGGCAATCGGGGTTTATGACTTAATATACCCGTTAATGTGGACTTCTTATGTGCCTGGCAAAATCAGAACTAATAGGCTTTTTTTGTATTCATTATTTGTGGGAAAGAACAGATCTGACTTTCGTTGTCAGCATGTCAATTGCCACATCGTTTTCTCCACCTTCAGGCACGATGATGTCAGCATAGCGCTTGGTAGGCTCAATGAATTGATGATACATCGGCTTAACTGTGCTTAAGTATTGATTGATAACGGAGTCAAGAGAACGGCCGCGCTCCTTTATGTCCCGCTCCAATCGTCTGATAAAGCGAATGTCGTCATCAGTGTCGACATATACTTTAATGTCCATCAGATTGCGGATAGCTTCATTGAATAAAACCAGAATCCCTTCCAAAATAATGATATCGGATGGTTCAACATGGATGGTCTTTTTACTGCGAGTATGGGCGGTAAAGTCATAAGTTGGCATTTCAATTGGCTTGCGATGAAGCAGCTGATTGAGCTGATCTTCAAGAAGCGGCATGTCAAAAGCATCTGGATGATCATAATTGATCTTCTTTCTTTCAGCCATTGGAACGCCAGTATTATCTTTATAGTAAGAATCCTGCGTCATAATGGTGATATGGTCATCAGCATTAATTTCATCAGCAATTTCATGTGCGATCGTTGTTTTACCACTCCCTGAACCACCGGCAATGCCGATAATTACAGGTTTATCAAGTTGTGTCATGTTATTCTCCTTTTTTCATTTCAATATCATCTTAACGATAAAGACTGATCATGACAATACTTTGTGCAAAAGAATCGACTGCAAGCAATTGAAGGCCGGATAATTGAGTGTACAAATTTAAAAATGATTAGTAAATAGTGAACAATAAATAGAACGCATCATCAAAATGTTTGGAAATAAATTAAGATTTCTTTTACATTTTCTGAAAAAAAGGTAGAATAATAGTTATATGAATTTAAAGGAAGGGATAAGGACCCATGACACCAATCATTGAATTTAAACATGTTGATAAATATTACGGCAAGTTTCACGCTTTGAAGGATATTAATTTAAAAATTAATGAAGGTGAAGTTGTTTCTATTATTGGACCTTCTGGTTCAGGCAAAAGTACGCTTATTCGTACGATGAATGGTCTGGAAAAGATCAATAAAGGTCAATTGCTGGTTACTGGCTATGATTTGGCTGATAAAAAGACCGATATCAATAAAATTCGTAAAAATGTGGGCATGGTTTTCCAGCACTTTAATTTATACGATAATCACACCGTCCTTGAAAATGTTACTTTAGCCCCAAAGATTGTTTTAAAGCGTCCTGATGATGAAAATAAAAAGATCGCGATGCAATATTTGGAAAAAGTTGGTATGGTCGATAAAATTAACTCTTATCCAAGACAATTATCTGGTGGTCAGAAGCAGCGTGTTGCAATTGCGCGTTCACTTGCAATGAAGCCAAAGGTAATTTTGTTTGATGAACCAACTAGTGCCCTTGACCCTGAAATGATTCAGGATGTGCTTGATGTTATGAGATATGTTGCTGAACAGGGAATTACAATGGTTGTTGTAACTCACGAAATGGGCTTTGCTCGTGAAGTAAGCAATCGTTTGATTTTCTTTGATGCAGGTCATGTTTTGGAAGATCGGAAGCCAGAAGAATTTTTCGCACATCCAAATACCGAACGTGCACGTGAATTCTTAAGCAAAGTCATTTCCAAAGATTAAGGGTGTAAACCATGAAAAAATTAAAAAAGATTATCCTGCTGATGCTAGGATTCATGATGGTTTTTGCCTTGGCAGGTTGTACGAAGAAAAACGATAATACATACGAACATGTAAAGCAAAGCAAGACGATTGTTTGGGGAATTAGAGCAGATACTCGGTTGTTCGGCTTGACTAATATTAAAACCGGAAAAATCGAAGGTTTTGAAATTGATTTGGCCAAAGCACTTACTAAACAAATGTTAGGCAGTTCTGCTCATGCTGAATTCTTAACGACAACTGCCAACACTAGAATTCCTTTGCTTAAGAATCATAACGTTGATGCTGTTTTGGCAACGATGACTATTACTAAAGAAAGAGCCAAGCAAGTTGATTTTACTAATCCATACTTCCCAGCTGGTTCTTCATTATTGGTTTCAAACAGCAGCAAAATTACTAATGTTAAACAGTTGAATGGCAAGACCGTTTTAGCCGTTAAAGGGACGACGGCGGTTGACGACGTCCATAAATATGCACCTAAAGCTAAAGTGCTTCAATATGATGATTATGGTCAGGCAATGTCGGCTTTGAAAGCTGGACAAGGTGTTGCTTTGACTACTGATAATGGTTTGCTTGCCGGTATTGCTCAAGAAAATCCTGGCTATAAATTGGTTGGTGGCGTTTATACAAATGCTCCATATGGAATTGCCGTTAACAAGGGCCAGACACAAATGGTAAATCATTTGAATACTGCGTTAGCTGAACTTAAGAAAAATGGTACCTACAATCGTTTAATCAATAAATGGTTCAAAGGTATTCCAGGTTTTGATGTGAAGGAGTTGTTGAAGTAATGTGGTCGATTCTTACAAACAACTGGTCTAGTTTTCTAACAGGTTTTTGGAATACGATTTTGTGTAGTGTGATTGCCCTAATTTTTAGTTTAATTTTGGGAATTTTCTTTGCTCTGCTTGAAGTTGCCCCACCAAAATTTGTACGCATTATTGCACACATCTATATCGAAGTTTTCAGAAATATTCCTTTGTTGGTCATTGTGATGATCTTCTATTTGATTGTTCCGCGCTTTTTCTTTAAGCTCTCTGGTTTTCAATCAGGTACGATTGGCTTAACCTTGTATACTTCCGCATTTATTGCTGAAACGGTTCGCTCAGGTATTAATTCAATCGGTGAGGGCCAAATGGAAGGTGCCCGTTCAAACGGAATGACTTATATACAAGCAATGCGCTATGTTATTTTGCCACAGGCAATGAAAATTGTTATTCCGCCATTGGGCAACCAATTTGTTAACTTAATCAAAAACTCTTCAGTTTTAGCCTTTGTTGCCGGTTTTGATTTAATGTATCAGGCTCAGTTGATTGCCTTTGCGTCTTTTCAAACAATTGACACTTATATTGTAGTTGGCTTGTTCTATTTGGTTTTGACCTTGCCATTAAGCTACTATTTGCGCCACTTAGAGAAGAAACTCGCAAACTAGGATAGGAAGGAAGAAAAATGGAAACTTTTATTCATGCTTATTCATGGGTTGATATCCACTTCTTATTACAAGGTTTGTGGGTAACAATTTATGTTTCGCTGATTTCGATTATTTTAAGTTTTGTCCTGGGATTGATTTTCGGTCTCTTGCGTTATATGAAGATCAAATATGTTTCAGCAATTGTAGGTTTTGTTATTGATATTATTCGTAACTTGCCTTTGCTGCTGATTATTTTCTTTACATACTTCGGTCTGCCAGAATTGGGAATTGTTACCAATCAAACGGCGGCTTCGATTATTGCCTTGGTTATTTTTGAAGGCGCAATGCTGGCTGAGATTGTTCGTAGTGGTATTTCATCAATTGATCCTGGACAAATGGAAGGAGCCCGTTCCAACGGAATGACCTTTGGTCAGGCAATGTATCACGTTGTGATGCCACAGGCTTTGCATAACATGATTCCAGCTTTATTGTCGCAGTTTGTTTCCTTAGTTAAGGATACTTCTTTGGCAACGATTATTGTTTTGCCTGAACTTCTTTACCACGCACAAATTATTTATAGTCAAAACACTACGTATATTATTCCAATGTACGTGATTATTGCGGTAATGTACTTCATCGTTTGCTTCTGTTTGTCGATGTTTGCCAGCTACTTGCAAAAACGTTTTAAGATGGACTAAAAAAATACAAATAAATCCAAAAGAAAATACTAGTTGCATGCTAAGATTAAGTAGGTAACTAGTATTTTTTTGCAGGAAAAAAGATGGATATTAATAAACAATTAACTGATCGACAGCGAATTGAATTAACCAAGAAGTCTTACGAAGAACTGAAATTGGGACAAAAAGTTGAAATCGATCATCATTTTATCGGAATTGTCACTAATTCAGTTTATGAAGAAGATGGTTTGCGAGCTTTTGTAATTGCTAATACAAGAGAAATTACTATTCTTTTTAAGGGCTCATATGGTATCGCAAAAGGCAATCCTACCACTTGGAGGGATGAATGGCTGCGAACCAACTTACCGATTTTGGTCGCATTACTGGTCAATGAAAGAAAGATTCCTAGTCAACTAAAAAGTGCGGCTCATCTGCTTAATCAGACTATTCATGAATATAAGGGTGAGCACTTCTACGTTTATGGTCATTCTTTAGGCGCTATCAATGCGCAGTATGCTCTAGCTAATTGTCGCCACCCAGATCGAATTGCCGGGGCATATCTTTATGAAGGAACCAATATCTGGCTTCTGCTGGATCAGAGGCAGCGCCACCGCGTGAATGAGATGAGACAGAAGATTTATAATTATGTTGATATCTATGATCCGGTAACTTTAGGAATTACTGCCAGTCACCATATGATTGGCAAATTGTGCTATGTCGATAGTGAAAAGATGCCACCAATCAAACAGCACTTATGGGGTGGTTATCAATTTGATGAAAATGGCAATGTGAAGCTGCGGGAAGTTGATGACGCCTTTTTGCAGGAAAGCATGAGTGAGCATAAATTGTTGTCCCGTTCAAATGATTTGGCACACTCCGTTGAAAAAATGGGCCAGGCTGGAGAAATACGGCAGCTTGCCAATCGCAAATTTAAAGAGTTGCAGCAGCGTTGGCCAGACAAGCGTGGCTGGTCAAAAATTAATGATTTTTTGAACAAGTCAGGCCTTTTAAAAGATAAAAATGACTAAAAAAGGCTTAGCCTTGAAAAGCTAAGTCCTTTTTGTTTACTTTAATATTCTATTGATTCCAAGAACTGTCCAGTTTGCTCTTGCCAGTAGTAATTGCACTGTTCCAGCTTTGCTTTTTAGCAGCTAAAGCGAGGATAAATTGCATATTGGCATTTACTTGGTCATAAGCAGAGGTAGCGTTCTTAGTTACAGGCAAGAAGTATAGGTTCTTGGTAGTTTTTGCTAAAATTGCAGGTACCTTGCTGCTTTTATCGGCTTTATAAGTTGATGAATTTAAAACGTCTGAGTTAACAGGCATATAACCGGTTTGTTGAGCCCAGTAAAGTTGAGAAGATTTGCTGGTTAAGAATTTCATATACATGAAGGCGGCTGCCTTTTGAGTAGCAGTAGCGTGACTAAACATGTAAATATCAGTACCTTGTTGAACGTTCAATTTGCTTGGACGTGGTGCAATGCCGTAAGTGTATTTCTTTGAAAGACCTTGCTTAACGTAAGCTTCGTTAGCAGTTGAACCGATAAACATCGCAACTTGAGCGTTGCTGAATGGGGTAGACATGTATTTTTCAGTTCCGGCTTGCATGAAGTAGCCAGCTTTAACGCCATCGGCATAGTAATTAATGACTTTTTTGGAAGTGGAACTAGCAAAGTTAAGATTCTTGTTGAAGCTAACGCCGTTTTCCTTCATTGAAAGCATGTAGTAGTTGTTCAAAGCATCGAAGCCCATGCCCCGAACCTTGTGATTGCTCTTTTCATAGATCTTTTGTGATGCTGTCTTTAATTCTGCCATTGTGGTTGGAACTTTGACACCATATTTGTCAAGCAAAGTCTTGTTGTAGAAAAGCACTTCAACGGACTTGTTAAACGGAACGCCGTATTGAGTTCCACCGATTTTTGCACCGTTCCACAGTCCACTTTGGATCTTGCTGTTCTTATATGAACCCCAACCAATTTTCTTATTTTTAACATAAGGAGTGAGGTTGACCAGCATCTTATTTTTGGCTGCATTATATAGCCAATCTGGATAAGCTTGAGCAATGGTTGGCAAATCTTTTGGCGATTGCAGACCAGAAGTTAACTTGGCTTGCAAGTCAGAATAGTTTCCACCCTGGCTCTGCAACTTAATAGTAATATTCGGATTCTTTTTTTCAAATTCTTTCGTTAATTTCTTTAAGGCACTTTGTGAGGAACCTGTTAATGAATACCAAAAAGTAACAGTTGTCTTCTTAGTAATTTTGGTTGGAATTTTAGTAGATGATGAACTGCTTTGGCTATTTGAGCATGCACTCAAGCCTAATGCAGCTGCTGCTAATGCTGCAACTGCAGCTGCTTTATGAATAAGTTTCATGATAATAACTTATTCTCCCTTCTTTTTAAAACCTTACAGCGTTCATTTTAGCATAAAAAACGTACTTTTGAAGTGACTATTTAAATTAATGTTCCTAATTGACAGTTGACAAAATAAAATTAAAATTAAGAATATAAATATTGTGTAGATAAATTTTATTTTTTAGGTGAGAATATGGACAAAAATCCCTTAGTATATAATTATTCAATTGGTAAACGTAAGCCTTACGATTATGATTATGGCAACCGGCAGGGCAATAAGAGTGCAGGCTGTCCTTTCTGTGATGTAGCTCATTTGGAAAATATTTATGAGAAAAAGGGCGACATGATCTGGCTCAAGAACAAGTATCCAACTCTACAGGATACTGACCAAACCATTTTAATTGAGTCTAGCGACCACCAAGGGGATGTTTCCACTTATACCCGTGAAGAAAACGAAGAATTAATGGCTTTTGCACTCAAATGTTTTCAAAAAATGAATAATTCTGGCAAATATGAGAGCGTTCTTTGGTATAAGAACTTCGGTCCTAAGTCAGATGGTTCTTTGACTCATCCGCATATGCAGATCGTTGGCTTATATCACAAAGATGGCTACCAGGATATTGAAGCTGGAAACTTTACAGGGTTTGAAGTAGGCAAGTCCGGGGATGTTGAAATGAATTTGTCGGCCTATCCGGTGCAAGGCTATCAAGAAGTTAATATTTTGACGCACCATAATCAAGATTTGAATATCTGGGCAGATTTAATTCAAAAAGGAACGCAGTATGTCCGCTCAGTTTTATCACATGGTGTGGATTCTTATAACTTGTTTTTCTATCCAATCAATGATGGTCAAGGCACATGCTGCAAGATTATTCCACGTTTTTACGCTTCCCCATATTTTGTTGGCTATAAGATTTCTCAAGTTGATGATTCCAATACTCTCAAGTGGGAGGCTAAACGCCTGCATGGGTTTGTAAATGGTGGCATTTTGCTTTAAAGATAAATGGTAAAAGAATGGAAAAGGCACCGATGAAAGTGCTTTTTTTGTTATAATTGACTTGATAAAAATGCTTAATTAAGAGGATTGCATAAGATGAAAAAAATTGTTGTTGTTGGATCAAGCAATGTGGATACAACTTTGCATGTAAAGGATTTTCCTAAACCAGGCGAAACCATCAATGCTTCTGAGGTAACGATGGCTGCTGGTGGAAAAGGAGCTAATCAAGCTGTAGCTGCCGCAAAAAGCGGTGCCGAAACACAATTTATTTCGCGTGTTGGTGAAGACAGTACCGGTGAATTCATGCTTAAGCAGTTGAAAAATTATGGTGTTAGCCTTGAATATGTACAAACAACTGCTGGACAAAATACAGGTCATGCTTACATTACCTTAAATGACAATGGTCAAAATGACATTATTATTGATCATGGCGCCAATTATAGTTTGAGCGTTTCAGATATTGATGCTGCAAGCAATTTGCTTGGTGAAGTAGATTGCGTCATTGCTCAGTTTGAAACTCCGCTTGAGGCAACGATTGAGGCTTTTAAATTGGCAAAGCGGCAAGGTGCAGTCACAATCTTAAACCCAGCTCCAGCAATTAAAAATATTCCACAGGAATTGCTGCAGTTAACCGATGTTATCACACCCAATGAGACTGAAAGTGCCGCAATTACTGGGATTGAAATCAATGAAGAGAATGATTTAAAGCTTAGTGCTGCCAAGTTGCATGAAATGGGCGTCAGCAATGTAGTAATCACCTATGGTGACAAAGGTGCTTATATTTCTACTGCCGTTGCTGAAAAATTAGTGCCAGCATTTAAAGTAAGCGCCGTTGACACGACTGCTGCTGGTGATACCTTCCTTGGATTTTTGGCTGGCAATTTAAATAAGGATTTAACCAATATTGAACAGGCTGCAGTAATCGCCAGTCGAGCATCCTCAATTGCCGTTCAGCGTTTGGGAGCTCAGCCTTCAATTCCAACAGCAAAAGAAGTTAAAGATTTAATGGAGAAATAAAATGGACAAAAAGCAACAAGATCAGTTAAAAAAAGAAGCAGCCACAAAGGCAGCCGAAATGGTTAAGCTGGGTTCGGTTTTAGGCGTTGGAACCGGTTCAACCGTTGCCTTCTTTATCGATGCCTTGGGACAGAGAAAAGAAAAAGAGGGCTTCACTTTAAAGCATATCGTCACCACTTCCAACCGTAGCAAGAAGCAGCTTGAAGGGCTTGGCTTCAAAGTAGACGAACTGGCCGATATTGATCAAGTCGATTTGACGGTAGACGGTGCCGACAGAGTGGCTGATAATTTGGACGGCATCAAAGGCGGCGGTGGTGCATTGACTTTGGAGAAAAACGTCGCCATCAATTCCAAGAAGATTATCTGGATTGTCGATGAATCAAAATTAGTTCATCGTTTGGGCGGCTTCCCGCTTCCAGTGGAAGTATTGCCAATTTCCTGTGAACAAAACTTCAGAAAGTTCGAGCAGGAAGGATTAAAGCCGCAATGGCGCAAGGATGAACACGGCAAGCGCTACGTAACGCACTATGGCAACTACATCATTGATTTGGCCGCTGATCCGGTACCAGCACCACATGGATTGGCTGACTATTTGGATCATACGGTGGGCGTAGTTGAACACGGCTTGTTCTTGGACATGTGCGATGAAGTGATCATTGCTCACAGTGATGGCAGCATCGAAGACAAGAGAAAATGAATTATAAAGATTGAAAAGGAATGGTTGCCCATTCCTTTTTTTATTTGAATAAAAACAACAAGTTCAGTCGAGTTTTGGTATGATTAACTTACACGAATAAATGCTGAAAGGACGATTTAAATGACAAAACAGCCATTAATTATTTCTACAGATCCCGGAATTGACGATATTGCTGCCATGACTATCAGCTTGTTTGCTTCTGAGTTTGATGTCAAAATGCTGGTGCCAACTTGGGGCAATGTTGCACTAGAATATACTCTGCAGAATACTTTAAATTTAGAAGAATTTTTACATACAAAAGTTCCGGTAGTTGCAGGTGCAAATCAACCACTAGTCGCACCAATGATTTCTGCCGCTTCGGTTCACGGCAAGACTGGGGTCGCAGGTTATGATTTTCCTGAGGCAAATGAGCAGTTGCTTGTCCCAGGTCTGGCTGCAACCCTTATGTACAATGCCATTATGGATAGTCCTAAAAAGGTAACTTTGCTCGGCATTGGACCGTTAACAGATTTTGCGCTTTTAATAAAACAATATCCAAACGTTGTAGAAAATATTGCTCAAATCGTAATCATGGGTGGCAATATTGGACGCGGCAATCACAGTCCACTTGCAGAATATAATATTGCTGGCGACCCGGAAGCCGCTCAAGTGGTTTTCCACAGCGGGGTTGAAATTAAGGTAGCTCCTTTGGAAATTGGCAATAAAACTCACATTACGCCGCAACAAATGGAAGAAATTAAAAATTGCGGTGAGGTTGGCAAGATGCTGTACGGCTTGTTTTCGCATATTAAAGAACCAGATGGCGATCCAAGAATTAAGATTTTCGATCCAACCGCAGTAGCACTGATTCTTTGTCCTGAGGCTTTTGTGATAAAAAAGGCGAGAGTAGAGATTGAACTTGCCGGTCGTTTTACTTATGGAGCAAGCGTAATTGATTTTATGAGTGGTCAGCCGAATGCCGAAGTGGCAGTTGATGTTGATCTTGAGAAATTTAATCGCTGGTTTACTAATAGTATTAACCAAGCAGATCAAGGAATAAAATAAATGGCAGATTATGTTTATCGCAGCGTGATGCACGATTTAAAGCACAAAATTTTGAGTAATAGTTTTAATGGAATGCGCCTTCCTGATGAACGGACTTTGGCTCAGACTTATCAAGTAAGTCGTTCTTCAATGAAGCGGGCGTTAGCGCTGCTGGCTGATCAGGGAATTGTTTTTAAAAAACGCGGCAGCGGCACATTTATCAATCCGCTGTATTTGAAAAACCAAGCATTATTTCGCTATGAAGGATCAAACTTGGGACTGACAGATAGTTTTAAAGTTCCAGGCAAAAAGCAGCAAATTAAATTGCTGGATTTTCATGTTATTAAGGCTCCCAAGGAGATTGCCCAGGACCTGTTTCTGAATGAAAATGATTTTGTCTATGAATTTAAACGTCTGCGTTTGCTAGATGAGCAGCCTTTCCTAATTGAGCGCGGCTATTTGCCGATCAAGATTATGCCGGAACTAAAACCAGAAACCTTGCAGCAGTCTTTGTTTAATTATTTGGAAGATGAACAGAATAAAACAGTAACGAAATCCTTTTTGAATATTACTGTTGAGCCATCAAACAAAGAAGATCAAGAAAAAATGAAGTTGAAGTCAACAGAACCTGTAGGGGTAATGGAAGGGATTTTCTTCTTGGATGATGGGACGCCATTTGAAGTTTCTAATATGCGCGTTCATTATCATTACATGCGGTTTAATACTTTCGTCAATTTAAATCGTTAAAAAAGAGTGCAAACCATGTGCGGCTTGCATTCTTTTTAGATTTATCGTAATTAGAACAGGTCTTTAGAAAGGCATGAACTGTTTGGCATCATTTAGGGGACTGGTGTAAACATAGCTCAAGCTTACCCGCTTTGTTTTTAAATTAAATTCGTTCATCAGCTTTTGCTGCTGACTCGTTAACGGCAAATGCTTCATGGCCATACATATTGCCAAAAAAGCTATCATAAAATTTTGGCAATAATTGATAAACTTCATCGGTTTCTTTTTGCTGATTAGAATTAAATTTGTTAAAGAGACTAAGCATAACTATCCTTCCTCATCACCGGAATAATTTGCGTCCGTTCAGTAAACGCATTTCTAAATTCAGTAGGAATTGGCGTGTCAGTAATGACGACATCAATTTTGCTCAATGGAGCTGATAAGTAAGGGGAAGAATTAGATACCATCTTGACAAACTTTGGATGTTCCGATAAAAGCTGCGCTTCAACGCAGCTTTTTTATTTGCTCTAGAGCATCAGATGAAGCAATAAAGCTTGCCACCTAAAATCGTTACACCAGGAAGCGGAGAATTCATCAAAGCAAAAGCATTATCAACTGAATTAGTGACAACTTGCAAATCAATGCCAGCAATCATATGGCAAAGCTGCTCCAAGGTTGTCGAAGGAGCGATAAAGTCTAACTGCCCAGGATGAATAAAACGCTTGGCTTTTCTAGCCATTTTTTCTTTAAGCGGGGGATTGAATTTGACTTCTGACTAAGAAGTCTGGAACAGTATTATGTTCAAGCTCCATCAAACCGCCGTGAATACGAACGGCTTGACCGCTTGACCGCTTGAAGTTAATCACAATACATCGCGTCTTGCTGTATCAAAGGCGACGCTAAAATGTTCAGCTAGTTTTCGTCTAGAAAGCCGATGCTGCTTTTTAGCATTTCTTTAATTTCTAGCAAACGTTCTTTTTGAGTCATTTTTCTTCCTCCATCTCAAAGGCTAACAGCTTTTCAAAAAGTTATTTAGTTTAGTAAGCATTTTAGCAGTATTAAATAAGCATTATTAAGCATATCGCAAAGCAAACACTTAGCCCAAAAATGATAAATGCTTTTATAACAATCTTTTAAGCGTGACAGCAGAAATAAAGCACTTATCATAATTGGGAGGTACCAATTTAAAAAATAGTTGAACTTTTGCTAGAAATTGGTATTATATAGTCGTAGTCAAAATATCAAATATAAATGTATCAGCTTTTCAAAATTATTTAAAAGGAGAAGAAAATGTCAGTCGATTACGATTCAAAAGAATACTTAAAGAGTGTTGACGCGTACTGGCGTGCAGCCAACTATCTGTCAGTTGGGCAGCTTTTCTTAATGAAGAATCCTCTTCTTAAGACCCCTTTAGTTGCTGAAGATGTAAAGCCAAAGCCAATCGGTCACTGGGGAACAATTGCTCCACAAAACTTTATTTACGCTCACTTAAACCGTGTACTTAAGAAATATAATTTAGATATGTTCTATATTGAAGGTTCCGGTCACGGTGGCCAAGTAATGGTTTCTAACTCATACCTTGACGGCTCATACACTGAACGCTACCCAGAAATTACTCAAGATGAAAAGGGTATGGCAAAATTATTCAAGCGCTTCAGTTTCCCAGGTGGTGTTGCCTCTCACGCTGCTCCAGAAACTCCAGGATCAATCCACGAAGGTGGGGAATTGGGCTACTCACTTTCACATGGTATCGGTGCAATTTTGGATAATCCTGATGTAATTGCCGCTGTTGAAATCGGTGACGGTGAAGCTGAAACTGGCCCACTTGCAGCAAGTTGGTTCAGTGACAAGTTCATCAACCCAATTAAAGATGGTGCTGTTTTACCGATCCTTCAAATCAATGGCTTCAAGATTTCTAACCCGACTATCGTTTCACGCATGAGCGATGAAGAATTAACTGAATACTTCCGTGGTATGGGTTGGGATCCACACTTTGTTTCTGTCTTTAAGGGTGGCCGTTTTGACGGTGAAAAGGATCCAATGCAAGTTCATGAAGAAATGGCTAAGACCATGGATGAAGTCATTGAAGAAATCAAAGCTATTCAAAAGCATGCTCGTGAAAACAATGACGCAAGTTTGCCACATTGGCCAATGATTATCTTCCAATGCCCAAAGGGATGGACTGGCCCAAAGAAGGACTTGGATGGCAACCCAATTGAAAACTCATTCCGTGCTCACCAAATTCCAATTCCAGTCGCACAAGGCGATATGACACACAAGGATATGCTTGTTAATTGGCTTAAGAGCTACAAGCCTGAAGAGTTGTTCAATGAAGACGGCTCTCCTAAAGAAATCGTTACCGAAAACACTGCTAAGGGCGATCACAGAATGGCTATGAACCCAATCACTAATGGGGGTAAGAACCCTAAGCGCTTGAATTTGCCAGATTACCGCCAGTATGCTTTGAAATTTAAGCCAGGTCAAATGGAAGCACAAGACATGGTTGAATGGGCTAAGTATCTGGATGAAATTGCTAAACTTAACCCTGATACATTCAGAGGCTTTGGACCTGATGAATCTAAGTCCAACCGGTTGTTCAGCTTACTTGATGATCAAAAGCGTCAATGGGAACCAGAAATTCATGAACCAAATGATGAAAACTTGGCTCCAAGCGGCCGCATCATTGACTCACAATTATCAGAACACCAAGATGAAGGCTTCCTTGAAGGATATGTTTTGACTGGTCGTCATGGCTTCTTTGCAACTTATGAAGCATTCGGTCGCGTAGTTGATTCAATGCTTACGCAACACATGAAATGGCTTCGTAAAGCTAAGGAACAATATTGGCGTCACGATTACCCAGCTCTTAACTTCGTGGCAACTTCAACAGCATTCCAACAAGACCATAATGGGTACACTCACCAAGATCCAGGTATTTTGACTCACTTATATGAAAAGAATCGTCCAGACTTGATTCATGAATATTTGCCATCAGATACAAATACCTTGCTTGCTGTATCTAATAAGGCATTTCAAGATCGTGAATGTATCAACGTCTTGGTAACTTCTAAACAACCTCGTCCACAATGGTTCTCAATTGAAGAAGCTGAAAAACTTGCTGACAAAGGCTTAAGCTACATTGATTGGGCTTCAACTGACAAGGGTGCAAAACCAGATGTTGTCTTTGCTTCAACTGAAACTGAACCCACTTTGGAAACTTTAGCAGCGATTGATATTTTGCACAAGAAGTTCCCAGAACTTAAGATTCGCTACATCAATGTTGTGGATGTCATGAAATTGATGAACACGACGGATAATCCTAACGCTATTTCACAAGAAGAATTTGATCGTCTATTCCCAAGCGATGTTCCAGTTATTTTTGCATGGCACGGCTACAAGAGCATGATGCAATCAATCTGGTTCGGCCGTAAACGTTACAATGTTCATATTCACTGCTATGAAGAAAATGGTGATATCACTACTCCATTTGATATGCGTGTCTTGAACCACCTTGATCGTTTCGATTTGGCTAAAGATGCTGTTGAAAGCATTCCAAGTTTGGCTGGCAAGAATGCGGACTTTGTAAATGAAATGGATAACTTGCTTGCTAAGCACCATCAATACATTCGTGATAATGGTAAGGATATTCCTGAAGTTACCGGATGGAAATGGGAAGGTCTTAATTAGGACAAAACAATAGAATAGATTAATAGAAATCACAGTTGAAAGGCTGTGATTTTTATTTTGTCTTTATTTATTAGAGCATGTAAGAGTTTCGTAAATACTGAAACGAATTCCAAGCATCAAGATTGACGGTCAAGTTATAACTCAAATAAAATAACATTTGTACCAAAAGAAAGCACTTATACATCAGTTTATTTTAGTCTTAAAATAAAGGCTTAATAATTTTCTTTAGCTTTGAAATATATTTCATAAAATGAAACAAATCATTCAAACGCTGAAATAAATCTTCAATAGTTAGAGAAAGCGATTACATAACTTTAAAATTATGGTATAAAGAAAACTGTAAGTTAGCTGACTGCTTAATAAGGCTTTTCAAAAGTTGATATCATTCGATTTAGTCTTAGGTTTTAGATATATTGAGAGGTAATTTTAAATGGCTAATGATAAGAAGTATTCGGTAGTTATCGCCGGTGGCGGTAGCACGTTTACACCAGGCTTCGTGCTTGACTTGATCAAAAGTCAAGACATGTTTCCACTTAGACAATTAAAGTTCTATGACAACGATGCAGAACGTCAAGAAAAAATTGCAAAAGCCGTAGAAATCATCATTAAAGAAAGAGCGCCACAAATTAAGTTCTCATACACCACCGATCCAAAGGAAGCCTTTACTGATGTTGACTTCGTAATGGGTTCAATTCGTGTTGGTAAGTATCATATGAGAAGCTTAGACGAAAAGATTCCTTTGAAGTACGGTGTTAATGGTCAAGAAACGACCGGACCCGGAGGAATGGCCTATGGTTTACGTTCTATTCCAGCAATTATTCAAATTATTGACTGGATGGAAAAGTATTCACCAAATGCTTGGATGATTAATTATTCAAACACAATTGCCATTGTTGCTGAAGCTTGTCGTCGTCTTCGTCCAAATGCAAAGGTTATCAACATTTGTGACATGCCTATCGACATTATGAACAGAATGGCTAAGATCTGTGGTTTGGATTCATTCCACGACTTAGACTTCACTTACTATGGTTTAAACCACTTCGGCTGGTGGAAGTCAGTTCGCAATAAGAAGACTGGCGAAGACTTAATGCCTAAGCTTAAGGACTACGTTTCTAAAAATGGCTACTGGGTTGGCGGCGACTACGATAAAGATACTGAAGCTAGTTGGGAAGCAACCTTTAAGAAAGCTAAAGACTGCTACTCATTAGATCCAACCACTTTGCCAAACACTTACATGCAATACTACTACTTCCCACAATACGAAGTTGCTAATGCAAATCCAAAGCACACTCGTACTGATGAAATTCTTGAACACCGTCAAAAGATTGTCTTTGGCGAATGCAAGAGAATTGTTGAAGCTGGTACTGCTAAAGATAACATTTGGGACATTTCAGGACTTCACTCAGAATATATTGTAGATATTTGCCACGCAATTGCTTACAACACTCATGAAAAGTTCTTAGCCAACTGTCCTAACGATGGTGCTATCTCCAATATGGATCCAGATTCAATTGTCGAAGTTCCTTGCCTCTACGGCGCAGATGGTATTCAACCACTTGCTACTGGTAAGGCTGGTAGATTCCAACGCGGCTTGATGATGGAACAACAAACTTGTGAAAAATTAGTTGTTGATGCATATGTTGAACATTCATACAACAAGATGCTTCAAGCCTTCACTTTGAACAAGACTGTTCCAGATGCAAGCGTTGCTAAGAAGATTCTTGATGACATGATGGTTGTTAATAAACCATATTGGCCAGAACTTAAATAGTTTTTAGAGGTGAAATAATTATGATGCAGAAAATACAGCGTTTTGGGGCTGCGATGTTCGTCCCAGTTATGCTGTTCTCATTTGCGGGTATTGTCGTAGCTCTTGGTAGCTTGTTCAATAACGCAACGTTGTTCGGTTCACTTGCAAACCCAGGTACCACTTGGTACAACATCTGGGATACAATTTCAGCCGGTGGTTGGACAGTCTTCAACCAAGAAGGAATTTTGTTCACGGTAGGTTTACCTATTGGTTTAGCTAACAAAGCTAGAGGTAGAGCTGCCATGGAGTCAGTAATCACTTACTTGACTTATAACTACTTTATCGGTGCTATGTTGTCACACTGGGGCAGCGCATTTGGTATTCCAAACTTTGACAAGATTCAAATTGTCTCAAACGCTACTAACAACGGTTTGACTACCATTGCCGGTATTAAGACTCTTGATACCAGTATCTTGGGTGCCTTGGTAGTTGCCTTGATCGTTGGATGGCTTCACAACAAATACTTCGATAAGAAGTTGCCTGATTGGTTAGGTATTTTCCAAGGTTCAGTTTATGTTTACTTCCTTGCATTCTTTGCAATGATTCCATTAGCACTTCTTACTTGCTGGGGCTGGCCAAAAGTCCAAAGCGGTATTGCTGCTATGCAAAACTTCATTGTAAGCAGTGGATTTATCGGTATTTGGGTTTACAACTTCTTAAACCGTATTTTGATTCCTACTGGACTTCACCACTTGGTATACATTCCATTCCAGTTCGGTCCAGCCGTTGTTGCCGGTGGTTTGCAACCATACTGGTTGAAGCACTTGGCAGAATATGCCGCAAGTTCTCGTCCTTTGGCTCAATTAGCACCAATGGAAGGATTCCAGCTTTACGGTAACGAAAAAGTATTCTTAGTTCCATTTATTTGTCTTGCCTTCTACGCAACTGCTAAGAAGAACAAGAAGAAGCAAACTTCAGCTTTGCTTATCCCAGCTGCTTTAACTTCAGTTTTAGCAGGTATTACTGAACCTATTGACTTTACCTATTTGTTCGCAGCTCCAGTTCTTTGGGTTGTTTACTCAGTAATGTCAGCTACGATGAACACTGTGATGTACGCATTTGGTTTAAGAGGTTTCATGTCAGACGGTGCTATTGGTATCGCATCCCAGAACTGGTTGCCATTGTGGGAACACCACTGGAAGATTTATGTAATGCAATTTATCGTTGGTATTATCTTCGGTATTATTACTTACTTCGTCTTCAAGATTATGATTGAAAAGTTTAACTACATCACTCCAGGTCGTGAAGCTGATGATCAAGATGTTAAACTTATTAACAAGAAAGAATACAAACAAAAGATGGCTGCTAAGGAAGCTGGCAAAGATGCTAGCGATCCTTACATTGCCAGAGCTACTGCTTACCTTGACTTATTAGGTGGTGCTTCAAACATTACCGAATTGAGCTCATGCGCTACTAGATTACGTGTATCTGTTGCAGATCCAAGCAAGGTTGCTCCTGACTCAGAATTCAAGGCAAACAAGGCTGTTAACGTTGTTCACCATGGTAAAGCTATTCAAGTTATCGTAGGTCTTGATGTTCCTCAAGTTCTTGATAAAATGAACGACTTGATAAAACAAAGCGGAAGCGCTGCTCAAGTATCAACTGCTCAAGATAATCCATATATTGAAAGAGCTACTGCTTACCTCGACTTGCTTGGTGGCGAATCCAATATTAATGATTTGATCAGCTGCTCAACTAGAGTAAGAGCTCATGTTGTTGATATGAGCAAAGTTGCTAACGATGTTGACTTCAAGAAGTACGATGCTAAAGAAGTCGAACGTAAAGATAATGAAAAAGAAGTTGACATTGTAGTTGGCTTAGACGCAGATCAAATTGTCGATAACATGAAGAGTTTAATGTAATTGTAAGCGATTGTTAACTTGTGCTAAAATATATTTACATTTTGTAATGTATTTAAAGGCACGAGTTATGGCAAATCTAAAAACAATGATTTTAAATAATAACGATAAATTGAATGATTCTGAAAAAAAGATCATTCAATTTGTTGTAAATAACCCAGAATCTTGCAGCAAACTCAGTTTGTCTAAATTAGCAAAAAAACTGTATGTTTCAGAATCCGCTATTTTCAGACTCTGCAAGAAATTAGGACTTAGTGGTTATAGTGAATTAAAGTTTGATCTCCATGAACTTGCTTCGTCTGAGAATCGAGCAATTAGAGCCCATAGTGATTTTGCTCATGATTTGTTAAAGGCAACAGCTGATGTTGTAAAGTATTTTCATAGCTTGAATTTGAAAAATCTATATCAAGCTTTTGATAATGCAAGCATGGTCTATCTTTTTTCAACTGGATGGGAACAGCAGCTAATTGCACAATACATTTCACATGAGTTATTCATGGTTGGTTTACATACGACAATTTTGCCTTCTGCTGTCGATGAGCTTAAGGCTGCAAGTCGAAATGCTAAAAAAGGTGATGTACTATTCATTATTTCATTTTCGGGTGACAATAAGATCATCAATGAAGAAATTGCAAAATTGAAGTTGCGGACGGATAAGTTTGTTTTGGTTTCATTAACCAACATGAAGCAAAATAAATTAGCATCTTTAACGCAATACAATATGTATTTTCCAACTGTAGTTTTTTGGAAGGACCTGAAGATAACCAAGAGGTTGCCTTTACTCCAGCCTATTGTTTAGTTGATCTATTGGTTAGTGATTATTCAGCCTTTCATAATGAAAAGAGGAACCGTGATGTGGGCAGTAAGTAAACGCAAATTTTCGAATCTACTTGACCGAATTGCAAGAACGGTACATTTAGATGCAAATCGAACCATTGAATGGTATTCTTACATCTTGTTTTTAATCCCAATTGCTCTTTGGTTAATGATTGAAATGCGCATTCTCGCTAGCAAGCAATCATGGACAGTAATGTTCAAACAACCAGCGGTTGCAGTGGGTGTGATCATCGCATTCGTTGATTTGATGACAGGATACTATTTATTACTGAAGGAACAAGAAGTGCTTGAAACTTATGAGAATTATCGTTTCTTCATGATGTGGCAAGCTATAAGTCAAATTCTTGTTGGCAATTTCCTTTGTTTTGTGATGGCTTTAATTGGAATTCACGAAGCAAAAAGTCTTAAGAATGGGCAGCGTGATGCAACAGTAACAGTTGTCAGCATTGTTTCCGGTTTGTTTTTAGTAATTTGTTTCGGATTTATCCTTTTAATGAGTTTATAAAAAGTTGAGGTTATAATTATGTTCAATTTCTTTAAGAAAAAGAAAGCTACTGGTACTGAAGTTTTAGCAGCAGTAAGTGGTGAATTGATGCCAATTACTGATGTTAAAGATGACGTCTTTTCAACAAAGATGTTAGGTGATGGCTTTGCAATTAAGCCAAATGATGGCAATGTTTATGCTCCTGTAAGCGGTGAAATTTCTACTGTTTTCCCAACTAAGCATGCAATTGGAATTAAAACTAAAGAGGGTCTTGAGCTTTTAATTCACTTAGGTCTTGATACAGTAGAGTTAAAAGGTGCTCCTTTCACTACTAATGTTAAACAAGGCGATCAAGTTTCAGCAGGTGATCAGTTAGCCACAATGGACCTGAAACAAATTACTGATGCCGGTTATGATGACAGTGTAATTGTTGTTTACACTAATATGGATCTGCTTAAGGCTGTTGATCCAATTGAAAAGCGAAGCATTCAGCATTCCGAAAAAGCACAAACTATTCATTTTAACTAATTGTTTTGTTAAATATTTTTCCCCCCGAGAGTTAAATTAACCTCAATTTGATAATAGGTAATTTGATAGTTTTGAAGTTCCGACGTTTAGTCGGGACTTTTTTGTTATAAAATAATAAGTAGAGTAAATATGGAGGTGTTCAGGTGAAAAAGGGACTAGTTCTTGAAGGCGGTGCAATGCGTGGAATGTTTACCGCTGGCGTTCTTGATGTCTTGATGAAAAACAATGTAACTTTTGACGGAGCAGTTGGCGTATCAGCTGGTACGGCTTTTGGTGTTAATCTGAAATCTAAACAGCCTGGACGAGTATTGCGTTATAATTTACGTTTTGCTGGCAATCCACGTTATGCCAGTTGGAAGTCTTGGTTTCAATCGGGCAATTTATATGCGGCAAATTTTTGCTACCATTTGATTCCTGAAGAGTACGATCCGTTTGATAAAAAAACTTTTAGAGAAAATCCAATGGAATTTTGGAGCGTATCCACTGATGTTGAGACTGGTGAAGCTGACTATCATCTTTTAAGGGATGGCAGTTATACGGACCTTGAATGGGTTAGAGCTTCGGCTTCTATTCCATTTTTTGCACATCCTGTCGCCATTAAAGGACATTACTATTTTGATGGTGGGGTTTCCGACTCAATACCATTGACCTTTGCAGAAAAGCATTATGATTTAAACGTCGTGATAACTACTCAGCCTAGAGAATATCGCAAAGGCAAAGATAAATTGTGGCCAATTGAGAAAATGGTTTTACGGCAATATCCAGCCATTTTAAAGAAAATAAAAACACGATCACAAGATTATAATCGCTGTCTTGATGAAATTGAACGGCAAGAAAAGGAAAAGAAGATTTTTGTGATTCGTCCGCCATATCCGCTTGAAATTGGTACGGTTGAGACTAATAAGGATGAATTAAAGCGCATTTACCAGATTGGAATTAATGAAGGGCAGAAGCAGGTAACAGCCTTAAAGAAATATTTGAAAGAGTGATTTTATGAAAAGATATAGACCAAGTACCAAAAGTGTTGTTATAGGAATTGTAATTATGATTGCAGGAATTCTCTGTTGGGGAATTGTTGCGCCATTAAAAAATAATCCGCATTTCTTCTTTTTGTTTCCATTAGGTCTAATATTAATTTGTATTGGTGGTTTAGAATTGACAATAACGGCTCTTAATACTGTTCACAAGAATGACTTGGCGATGCGAGAAGCAATTAAAAAGCGAGAGGCCGAAAAAAAAGCAAAGAAAGAAGAGCAAAAGTAAGAAAAATTATTCTGGTTTTAATATAATTTAAACTAAGAAATAAGGAGGGCCTTCTAAATGGATTTTGATGAAGTTTTTAAAAAGGAAAGAGTAACCCGTAAATTTACTAACCGGAAAGTAAATGAAAGATTGCTGGCTAAAATTGTTAAAGATGCGCAGCATTCACCATCCTTGCTTAATTCTCAACCATGGCACGTCTACATGGTAACGGGTGACAGTTTAGCTAAGTTAAAGCAGGCACAAATGGAAAACGCTGATTCTGGCAAAGAGCCAAGCGAAGACTTTGCATCAATGCTTTCGCTTGATTGGGATACTTTTCCAAGTCGCAACATGGCAACAATGGGTGCTTCGCAGACATACTTTTTTTAGAAATAAGCTTAATTTGTTTAATGAAGCAAATAAGGAAATGTTTAATGCACCAGCAATTGCATTTTTGACCATTCCTAAGATTTCCCCAGCTTGGTCTGTTTTTGACTTGGGAATCTTTGCACAAAGCTTGATGCTTTCAGCAATTAATAACGGTATTTCAGTAATGCCCGCGCACTCATTGGTTTCTTATCCTGACCTGGTTCGCAAATATGCCGGCATTTCTGAAAATGAAATGGTCGGAATGGCAATTGCACTTGCACTTGGCTATCGCGACAATGGTGCAGAAGTAAATGATCCAAAGTTCTACCCAGACAGAGTACCATTTGAAAGGATTTATAAGTTGAGTAAATAAGTTTTTATAAGAATGGTAGAATGAAAGTAAACGGAAGATTTTATAAATTCTTATTAAAAAGGTGACAAAATTTTGAGTGATCCTGAAATAATTAAAAATTTGATTGCAACACTGATTATTTTTATCTTTGCTTCCTTTTTCGTTGCTGCCGAATTTGCGTTAGTGCAGACTCGTGCCAGTCAACTTGAAGATATGCTTAGTAATGGTCAGGGCAACAAGAAAAAAGTAAAACGGGGATTGCATATGGTTCGCAATCTGAATGAGTATTTGTCAACTACCCAGGTTGGTACTACTTTAGTTGGTGCTATTTTAGGTTGGTTCTCGGGTGATACAATTGCTGCCATTCTTGAAAAACTATTTAAGTTGACGCCAATGAATCTTTCATTGGTAAAATCAGTCAGTACTATTTTAGCTTTGATTTTGTTAACTTACTTGGAAGTTGTCGTTACCGAAATCGTGCCTAAGAATATTGCAATTGATATGCCGGTCAAAATTTTAATGGGTATCATTACGCCGCTGCAATGGTTCCATACCTTGGTTTATCCGTTTGTTTGGCTTTTAAACAAGAGTTCCAATGGACTATTAAAGTTAATGGGATTCCAGCCGGCTGACGAAGAAAACGAAATTTATTCACAGTCTGAAATTATTAAGTTATCGCAAAATGCCGTTCATGGCGGATCACTTGATAAATATGATTTAACTTACATGGAACGTGCCTTTGAGCTTAATGATAAAGTTGCAAAGGACATTATGACTGACCGGACACGCTTAACGGTTCTTGATTCAACTGACACAATTAAACAAGCCCTTAAAATGTATTTGGATGAAGGATTCAGTCGTTTTCCAGTTGTTCGTGATAATGATAAAGACGACGTCGTTGGTTATGTTTATGCTTATGACATAGTTCAGCAAAACCAAGTGGACAACAACGTCCCTGTAACCAGAATTATTCGGACAATTATTACTGTACCTGAATCAATGCCAATTCAAGATATTTTGCATTTGATGATTCAAAAACATACACCAATTGTTTTGGTAGTTGATGAATACGGTGGTACGAGCGGAATTGTAACTGATAAAGATATTTATGAAGAGCTCTTTGGTTCCGTTAAAGATGAAATTGATGATGTTTCTGATGATTACATCATTAAGGATAAAGAAGGCAATGTTCACGTTTCTGGTAAAACTACCCTGTATGATTTTGAACGCTACTTCCATACTAATTTGAAGAGCTTTCAAGATAGCGATATTATTACTATTGGTGGTTATATGATGGAACATTATCCTGATCTTAAAAAGGGTGATTCCATCACAATTGAAGGTTACAATTTCAAACTTGATAGTATTGAGCAAGGTTTTATGAGATGGTTTATTGTTAAACCTGAAAGTGAAAAAAATGCTGATCAAGAATAAGCATAATTTTTAAAAAGGTTAAGAGAAAGCGCTGAGACTAGCGCTTTTTTATATAAAGATGTTATAATCACTTTTATCGAGTATTTATTAATGATTATTAGTAAAGGAATATTTAAACAAAATGGCAGATAATATTAATCAAATTATTGATCATAAGTTATTCACTGAAGATGACATTCATGAAATGTGCGTCCGCTTGGGCAAGCAATTAACTGAAGATTATGCTGGCAAAAAACCATTGGTTGTTGGTGCTTTAAAAGGCGCAATTTATTTCTTAACTGATGTTACCCGGCAAATGGATGTTGCCCATCAATTAGATTTCCTTGATGTTTCCAGTTATGGCAATGGTTTTGAATCTACTGGAAAAATTAAAGTAGTGACAGATCTTAGTGCCGATGTCAAAGATCGCGATGTGTTGATTATCGAAGATATTGTTGATACTGGCTTAACGTTGAAGTTTATGAGGGACCTAATTAAGGGTCGCGGAGCTAAGAGCGTTAAGTGCTGTGCTCTTTTGAATAAGGACGCTCGCAGAACAACTGACGTCACAGTCGATTATTATGGTTCAAAAGTTGGCAACGAATTTGTTGTTGGCTACGGTTTAGACTTTTTAAACATGTATCGTAATATTCCTTATATCGGTGTATTAAAGCCAGAAATTATTGATAAATATGCCAAGTAATTAAAAAAGGTAAATAAAAAACCTTGCCCAAAAGCGGCAAGGTTTTTTTACAAAAATTAATTCTTTAAATTATTGTTGGCCTTATTTTGTTTTTGCTTGTAATAATAAATTGGCATTCCTAGCAAGGTTAAGCCAATTCCAATCATTGAAAGAATGAATTGGTTGATAATTGTGGAAACAACAATGAAAACACCACCGATAATTGAAATTAGTGGAATCAATGGATACCAAGGAACCGAGAATGGTCTCTTTAATTCAGGTTCCCGCTTGCGCAAAACAAGAACTGCAATTGAAAGCATTGTATTGAAGGTCCACATGACAAAGACCAGCATGTCAGTTAGAACATTAAAGTTGCCTAGCAAAATCATAATGATTGCAATCAAATTGACGATTACGGCGCCAATAATTGGTACACCAGTATGGATATTAGTTTTACCAATCTTATTAGAATAAGGGAGCAAATTGTCCTGAGCAAGAATATACGGCGTTCTCATCCCTGTTAGCATAAAGGCGTTAACTGCACCATAGACCGAAATCAAAATGCCGACAGTTACCAATTTGCCGCCAAATTGACCAAATAATTTACTCGATGCTTCAAAAGCAGCGTTGTTGTTATTGACTAATTGATGAATTGGCAGAACAGTCAAAAAGGTATAATTGATCAGTACGTAGATCAAAGTGATAATGGACAATCCAGCAATAATGGCTCTTGAAAGGTCCTTTTCAGGATTCTTTACTTCGTTGGCGAGATTAGTAACTACAATCCAGCCTTCAAAGGCAAAAAGTGCTGAAAGAAGACCTTGACTTAGGCCACCAGCCATTGATTTGCCGGCACCAACTGTAAGTGGCAAAATTTGAATATTGATTCGATTTTGATTGAAAATTCCCCAGATAATGATTAAAACAATTGGAATAATTTTTAATACCGTAATTACTGATTGCATTTTACTGGAAACTTTCGTTCCAATTAGGTTAATTCCAAATAAGAATAGAACCAGTAAAATCGCAATTAGATTGGAAAATTTATTGGAGATGCCAAACAAAGAAACAAATTGAACGCCAAAGATAGAACTTAAGGCTCCGATTTGGGCGGGAAAGTAGACGATCATTTGTGCCCAACCGAAGAGAAAGCCCCACACTCTGCCATATGTATAGTCTAAATATTTAATTGCCCCGTTGACTTTCAAACTGGCCGCAATTTCAGAAACGGTTAAGCCGGAAGCAATTGAAATTACTCCGGCTAATATCCAGACAAACAAGGTCATTGAAGTACTGCCTGTCTGGGCCGTAATTGTACCTATTTTGAAAAAAACTCCAGCACCAATGACTGATCCGACTACGGTCGCCAGAGCCTGGGTGAAGGAAATCTGTCTTTTCATTGTATCAACCTTTCAGAAAAGAACATAAATCAAACTCTTTTTATTATACAAAATATTAAGGGCTTGGTATAGAAGAAAAGATTGGTTAAAATAGTTAGTTAGGGAGGAAAAAGCGATGAAGAGGTTTCATCATAAATTTACTTTGCCGTTGATTTTAACGTTGCTTGTTTTAGCAGTGGCAGGTCTTTTCATCGGTTTTCTTAATTTTCGCCGGCAAACAACCTTGCCCAGCAATTCGAATACCAGTGTCATCGGCGTAGAATTGACGCAGGATTTTGATTACATTGATTTGCATAAATTGCAGGCAAACGGAATTTCTTTTGTTTATTTGCGCGGCACACAAGGACAATCTTATTTTGATGATAACTATCTGTCCTATCGTGATCAGATTCAAGGAACGAAGCTGGCTTTTGGCACGGAGATTTACTTTAGCAATCAGTCAACACCTCAGCAGCAGTATCAATATTTTGTTAAAAAAGTCGGCAATAATTCTGGCAGTTTGCCAATTATGCTTATTCCGGCTGTTGCCAGTACAAAGAGCAGCTACCTAAGCAAAATGGGGCAGCTTGCAGAAAAATTAATGCAATCAGGTAAGAAAGTGATTGTAGCGGTCGATTATCATTATGCAAAATTTTTCCCGGCAAAAACGCAATTTATCACGTCTGGCAGCAAGCAGCCAAATAAAATGAAATATGCATTTTGGCGTTATACTACTAATGGTCGAGTCAAGGATGTTAGTGGCTTGGAAAAGGGAGTAACGATGTTTTCTTATAACGGTTCGGTTACTCAATATAAACAGAAATATGGACAATTAACACAATAATGTATCAAGAAAAAATTAAAGCAGTTCTCGCAAAAGAACATAAAGAAACACCAACCTTAATTCAAAAAGAAAGCTATGACGCCATTTTGAATGGTGCCAGCTGTGTTTGCCTGGCTAAAACAGGAACTGGTAAAACATTAGCTTATGCGTTGCCGGTTTTGGAAAGAATCAAAAAGGGCGAAGCAAATAGCGCTGTAATTATTGCGCCGACTACTGAATTAGCCGTTCAAATCAGACATGCAATTAATCCTTATTTGCATGCCCTAGGCTTAAGCGGAGTGTCCTTGGTAGGTGCTGGTAATCGCGGGCGTCAAGAAGATAAACTGAAGAAAAAGCATCCAGAGGTAGTTGTTGCCACTCCAGGACGTTTTTTTGACTTCTTTTCTAGCGGACGCATAAAAGTAGCCCAGATTAAGTCATTGGTTATCGATGAGGCTGATGACATATTGGAATTTACTAAGATGGAATTGCTTAGTTCATTAGGGCAGAATCTTGCAAGTGAGGCACAGATTTTGCTGTTTGGCGCAACTGATTCCGAAATAACGCAGGATGCCGAAGATGTTTTTGCCCGCCGCTTTTTACTAATTGATGTGCGTCCAGAGCAAAAGACGACAACCAAACACTACTTCTTGCAAGTCGATAATGCTCATAAAATAGAATTCTTGCAAAGAATGACCAAACTTGATCAATTTAAGGGGATTCTCTTTTTTGATTCAAATCAAACTATGGTCCGATTTGCTGGAATTTTCGGCCACACCAAAACCAAATTTGAATTGCTGGCTAATGAATTTAGCAAGCAGCGTCGCGAAGAAGCCTTGCATGATTTAGCAAATGGCAAAACCAAATTGCTGCTGGCAACGGATTTAGCGGCGAGAGGTTTGGATATTCCAGGTTTAACTTATGTAATTAACTATGAGATTCCAAGTGAGGTTAATACCTACCTTCACCGGGCTGGACGAACGGGTCGGATGAATAAAGAAGGCTATGTTGTTACTTTAGGCGATGATCATGATTTTCGTGATCTGAAAAAGCTATTGGCTGGAGAAATTGAAGTTAAGCGAGTTTATTTTGCGGGCTATCATTTGACGCAAAAGAAGCCAAAACTAAAGAAAAAAGAGGCAACGGCAGTGGTCACTGCCAAAGTTAAAAAGCATAAGAAGAGAAAGAACAAGAATAAAGGTTATCATCCACATTATTTGAAGGTGAAAAAATGAATCGATTAGTTTATTGGATGGAGAATAATCTGTTGCCAATTGCTAACCGAATCGCTCAAATTCGTTGGTTGGTAGCCTTGAGGAATGCTTTTATTTCAGTAATGCCGATTACAATTGCTGGATCAGTAGCGGTCCTGATTAAAAGCTTGATTGATGCTGCTAGAACACAATTGGGTTGGGATACCTTTGCTTTTGCCATGCAGCCGTTGACCAGAATCAGCAATATCGTTTGGCGCGGCAGTTTTGCCTTGTTTGCGTTATTCTTATCGGTTTCCTTGGGTTATCAGTTGGCAAAGACATTTGAAGCAAATCGTTTGGCTGGAGCAATTACTTCATTGTCCAGTTTTATGATCAGCGTTGCCAATTATGCACAGATTAAGCTTCATGGTGAAACCGTTACGGTCAAACAAGCTTTTGGCATTGAGCAATTTTCAACCACGGGAATATTCACTGCCATTTTGTTCGGCTCACTCGGCTTTGGCATTTATGTATTATGTTATAAAGCACGGATCATGATTCATTTGCAGGCCAATTTGCCGCATGCTGAACAAGCTGCATTTGATTCCTTGATTCCAGGAATTCTTGCAATCTTTGGTGTAGGTGCAATCAATTATCTTTTTCAGACATTTGTGGGCACTTATTTTGGCAACTGGCTCTTGGAAGCAATTCAAATTCCTTTAGTCAAATTAGGTCAAGGCTTTGGTGTGGTCATGCTTGTCACGCTGCTAGTGCAAGTCTTTGGCTTTTTCGGCCTAAATGGTCTGGCTGTTTTATCGCCAATTTTGGATTCAATTTGGTTAACTGCGCAAAATGTCAATGTCACGGCTGCTCGAAATGCTCAAGTTCCGAAATTTATTTGGGTAAGAGGATCATTTGATTCTTTTGCCTGGTTTGGCGGAACGGGCGGTACATTGATGCTGATTATTGCGATTCTGCTATTTTCAAAACGTAGTGATTACCGCACGATTGCCAAAGTTGCACTTGCTCCAGGAATTTTCAATATAAATGAACCGGTTGTTTTTGGTTTACCCATTGTTCTGAATCCAATTTACTTTATTCCATTTATACTGGCACCCTTGGTTAATGTCGCTTTCTCTTATTGGATAACCGTTATGGGCTTGGTCAATCCGGTTCAAGTTGCCGTTCCATCGGTTGTGCCGCCGATTTTTAATTCCTTTTTGGCCTGCAATTATGACTGGCGAGCAATTATCTTGGCAATAATCAACATGTTAATTGCATTGGCGATTTGGGCACCGTTTGTTTTTGCTGCTGATAAAATCGCTGATACGAATCATCCGCGGACGTTCTTTAGTCGGAAATATTAATCTATTACATAGTGAATTAACTGTCATTTTATGATAAAGTTAATTTGTGCTGGTCCTGTAGCTCAGCTGGATAGAGCATCGGTTTCCTAAACCGTGTGTCGTGGGTTCAAATCTCACCAGGATCATATTTTTTAATAGTTAGGATAAGAAAGAGACTTATGCTTTATTTATTATTAGCAGCTGCCGCAATTATTATTGGTTGTTTTTGCCTGGTTTTTGGTTTGGATAAAAATCGGCCACCAAAGACAAGAAAATATTTGTTATACACAGCATTAATTTGTGTATTTCTTGTTTGGGGCTTAGTGACAGTGATCATGCTTAATCCAATGAAATAAAGGAAAAAAAGCGTAATGAAAAAAATAAAAGTAATGACGGTTTTCGGTACGCGTCCAGAAGCAATCAAAATGGCACCGCTTGTTTTAAAACTGAAAAAAGATGAGCGTTTTGATGAAGTAACGGTTGTTAGTGCGCAGCACCGTGAAATGCTGGATCAGGTTTTGGATATTTTTAAAATTAAGCCTGACTATGACTTTAACATTATGCACAAGAACCAGACTTTGGAGGATATTACTTCAAAAGTTTTGAATGATTTAGCTAAAGTCATCCAAGAAGAAAAGCCAGACATCGTTCTAGTTCACGGCGACACCACAACAAGTTTTGCTGCCAGCTTAGCCACTTTTTATGAACAAACAACTTTGGGCCACGTTGAGGCCGGACTTCGTACTTGGAACAAGTATTCACCGTTTCCTGAAGAGATGAACCGGCAAATGACTGATGACATGGCTGATCTTTACTTTGCACCAACTGAATTGTCTAAGTCTAATTTGTTAAAAGAAAATCACAAACCAGATGGCATTTTTGTGACCGGTAATACTGCAATCGATGCTCTTCATGAAACTGTGCAAAAAGATTATCATCACGCTGTGATGGATGAAATTACGCCTGGGAGCAAAGTGATTTTGGTAACCATGCACCGTCGCGAAAATCAGGGTGAACCAATGCGCCGCGTCTTCAAAGTCATAAAGCAGGTTATCGACAGCCATGATGATGTGGAAATCATTTATCCAGTCCACTTATCCCCAAGAGTGCAAAAAGTTGCCAACGAAGTTCTTGGCGGTGACCCGAGAATTCACTTGATTGAACCATTGGATGTGGTCGATTTCCACAATTTGGCTAAACGTTCATACTTCATCATGACCGATTCCGGCGGTGTACAAGAAGAAGCACCAAGCCTTGGCAAGCCCGTTCTTGTTTTAAGAGATACCACTGAGCGCCCAGAAGGAGTCAAAGCCGGAACCTTAAGACTTGTGGGTACAGAAGTGGATAAAGTCAGAGAGAACATGCTTGAGCTTTTGGAAAACAAGGATGCCTATGACAAGATGGCCAATGCAAAGAATCCATATGGGGATGGTCATGCGGCTGATCGGATCATGGATGATATTGCATACTACTTCTCAGACAAGACAGGTCCAAGACCAAAGGATTTTGAATAAAAGAAAAGCAATGAGTTTTGATTACTCATTGCTTTTTTTGTGTTCATGTTTTTCTTTTTGTTGTTCCAGCCGAATTTTTGCTCGTTCAATCATTTTATGTTCTTGCTTTTGGAAGACTGATCTGGTCGTCAGATAGTTGAAAATTCCGACTAAAATTTGATCAATAATTTTGACAAGCAAGGCATTAAGATGGAGCCATGAAAGACCAACCAACATAATCAATGTATCTGGAATCAGTGAAATGATTCTATAAGTAAAAAAGGCTACTAGTTTATGCCAAGTTGAATGTTCATGGTCGACATTGTTGATAAAGACAGCTTTTTGATTAAAGTAAAAAGAAGCCAAATTAGAAACGATGAAAGCAATCGTGTTGGAAATCACCACGGCACTGTGCCACCACTGATGCAAGATCATGAAGGCCACAGTATTGATTAGAGCCGCGACAAAACCGAAAAGCATGTAAACACATAAATTTCTATGACGTCTCATTAGCTTTTGCCCCAAATGACGAATATTTTTTTCGTCGCTAACCACAGCCCGTTTATTTTGCTGCATATTTTTATCCATTTAGTTTTTCATTCATTTCCTTTGCGGCTTGATCGATTAACGCAATATCGTCATCATCTGGAGCATTTTCAATGGTTACCGGTGCTGTGATTTCTTTGGCGCCGCACTTTTTAAATGCTTTTTCGAAGTCAAAAACATTTTCACAGAAGTGTTCACCATAGGTTTTGTCTCCTGAACCCATCACCGCAAAAGCTTTGCCGTTTAAATCAATATCTTTCAGTTGGTCGTAAAAGTCAGCCAAATCATCGGTCATCGTGCCTTCGCCGTAAGTGTAGGTAATGAAAATGCATAAATCTGCATCCTCATATTCACTTGCATCCGCAAAACTGACGTCGCTTGAGTCTGTTTCAAAGCCATAGTCTTGTAAATCTTCTTCAAGCATGTCAGCTATATCTTCGTCATTACCAGTCAGGCTGGCATAAACAATTTTGGCTTTCATGATAACTCTACCTTTCATGCGTCTCATATATAACCTTTATTATACATAATTTCTGATAATTATCGTAATCCTTTAGCAAACTTTTAAAAAACGCTATAATAAAAATAACTATTTTTTGATGAGGAGAGAATATTTTGATAACGATAAAATCTGTTCGTGAATTGCAAGGAATGCAAAAGTCCGGCCGACTTCTTGCATCAATGTTTGAAGGCTTGCGTGATGTAATTAAACCAGGTATTTCAACTTGGGATATTGAAGAATGGTGCCAAAAATACGTTAAATCAAAGGGTGGCCGTCTTTCAGAACAAGGTTTCGAAGGCTATAAATATGGTACCTGCATCTCAGTTAATGATGAAGTTGCACACCAAACTCCAAGAAAAGATCGCATTTTAAATGAAGGCGACATTGTTAAGGTTGACGTAACTTGCAACCTTAATGGCTATGAAACTGATTCATGTACTACTTATCCTGTAGGCAAAATTTCAAAAGAAGATCAAGATTTGATCGAAACTACCAGAAAAGCAATGTATCTCGGGATTGATCAAGCTGTTCTTGGCAACAGAATTGGTGATATCGGCCATGCTATTCAAACTTTTGTTGAAGATGAGCATCATTATGGTGACGTTCGCGAATTAGTTGGTCATGGCATTCAACCATCTATTCATGAAGATCCTGAAGTTCCACACTGGGGGAAAGCCGGTCATGGTCTTCGCCTGCGTGAGGGCATGACTATTACATGTGAACCAATGGTTGAAGCAGGCGGCGATTGGCATATTGATCAAAGAACTGTTGATGATCCAAATGATGATTGGGTTTACTATGCTACTTCAGATGGTTCAAAAGCTGCCCAATTTGAACACACTTTTGCAATTACCAAAGATGGTCCTAAGATTTTGACTTTGCAAAAGCCATATGATGGTTATGAAAAATACTTGCCTCATTTTGATGAGATGGATGACTAAGGTAGATGGATGAATACTTCTGTCAGGCGCTTTAGAGAGCAAGCAGGTTCTTTTTATAAAAAGTTGTCTTCAGTGCTTGCTGAAGGTGAAATTTTTCAAAGTTCAATTGTAATTGCCTATTATATTTTGTTTTCAATCTTTCCAATCATAATTATTGTTGGGAATGTTCTGCCACTATTTCATATCAATACAGAGCCAATTGCAGACTATTTGGACCTTATTTTTCCGGATCAGGTTTCCAAATATATCATGCCAATTATTAACACTTTACTGAAAAATAATTCGACCGGATATATTTCATTCGGTATTATTTTGGCCATTTGGTCTTTCTCGAACATGGTAAATGCAATTAGAGTTGGAATGAACCGACTCTATGGCGTTCATGCAGTTGAGTTAAAATTATCCTTTCTGAATTTTTTGTGGACAAGGTCATTTACTATTCTTTTGACGGCGCTCATGATTATTGTCTTTACGGCAATTGCTTTAGTAATGATTTTTGGTCAGCAAGTATTGGAGTTCTTGCGTCCAATTATGTCCATTTCAGTTGGAGAGATTAAAAAGATATTTAGTTATCGCTATCCGGTCATCATTCTGATGATGGTAGTTGCGGTAGCTTATCTTAATTATGTTTTGCCGAATATTAAGCTGCGGAAAAGAATTATTTGGCCTGGCGTAATTTTTACGGTTCTTAGCTGGTCAGCACTGTCTTATTTGTTTGGCTTTTATTTGCATCATTTTCCTATCAGTTGGGAAAACTATGGCATTATTGGAACCTTTATTATTTTCATGTTGTGGCTGAACATTATTTCTTTGCTTTTCTTATTTGGAACAAGCATTAACGCGACAATCACTAGAATCAAATATGGTGATTTAGAATATTCATCAGGTCGAATTGCTTCTTACATTCAGCAAAAACGTCATCAATAATAGAAAGTGTGTATTTATGAAAGTTAGAAAAGCAGTTATTCCAGCTGCAGGTCTTGGCACCCGTTTTTTACCAGCAACTAAGGCAATGCCAAAAGAAATGCTGCCAATTGTTGATAAGCCTACGATTCAATTTATCGTTGAGGAAGCCAAAAAATCAGGTATCGAAGATATTTTAATCGTAACTGGCAAAAATAAGCGTTCAATTGAGGATCATTTTGATTCCAACCCAGAACTTGAGCAGGACTTAGCCAAAACAGGTAAAAATAAACTCCTTAAGTTAACGCAAGATATTACCGATTTGGGTGTTAATTTGTACTTTACTCGGCAACCACATCCAAATGGCTTAGGAGATGCTATTTTAAAGGCCCGCAGCTTCGTTGGGGATGAGCCTTTTGCTGTTGTTATGCTTGGCGACGACTTAATGGATGACAAAGAACCATTAACCAAACAATTGATTGATCGTTATGATAAAACCCACGCATCAACAATTGCCGTTATGAAAGTGCCGCATGAAGAAGTGTCTAAATATGGTGTCATTGAACCTTCTGATGAAATTGAACCAGGCTTAATCAACGTTAAAGCATTTGTGGAAAAGCCAGATGTGGATAAAGCGCCAAGCGATTATGCAATTATCGGCCGTTATTTGCTGACGCCAGAGATTTTTGATATTTTAGCTCATCAAAAACCAGGTCGTGGCGGCGAAATCCAATTAACTGATGCGATCGATACTATGAACAAAACCCAAAGAGTATTTGCTCACGTCTTTAAGGGTGAGCGTCATGATGTTGGTAACAAGGAAGGTTACCTTGAAACTTCAATTGAATATGGTTTGCATCATCCTAGGACAAAAGATGAATTGCGCGAATACATTATCAATTTAGGCAAGAAATTGGCTGCTGAAAAGAAATAATTTGAAGAATTAATAAAACTCAGACAATCATGCCTGAGTTTTTTCTTGGTTTTATTTATAATATATGAGGTATATATAAAAACAGCTAAAGGGGAAATAATTTTAGATGAGAGATATTTATATTGTTGCAGCCAAAAGAACGCCTTTTGGTCGTTATAAGGGCTTTTTTAAAGATCAAACTGCCGTTGATCTCGGCGTAATGGCCCTAAAAGGGACTTTAAAAGCGATTGATCTGGATCCGGCTGAAGTTGAAGCTGTCTTCATGGGAAACGTCATAGCAGCCGGTTTAGGCGAAAATATGGCGCGGCAAGTAGCACTTAATTCAGGTTTGCCTGAATCTACGGTTGCAACAACTGTTAATGACGTCTGTGGCTCGAGTTTAAAAGCAGTTCGTCTAGCTCAAGGACAGATGATGATGGGCGATCTGGATTTGGTAGCCGTTGGTGGTGCTGAAAGCATGACCAATGCACCGTATGTACTTGACAAAAAAGATAAAGAAAATCCAAGCGGTCATTTAAGAAATACTCTGTTTACCGATGCTTTGATTGATGCTTTTTCCGGGCAACACATGGGTGTCACGGCGGAAAACGTTGCTGAGAAGTATCATATTTCTAAAGAAGAAATGGACCGTTTTAGTGTTGAATCTCATAGAAAAGCCGTCAAGGCGGTTGAAGAAAATGCGTTTGCGGATGAAATATTGCCAATTACGCTTAATGGCGAGACTTTAGCTCAAGATGAGAGCATTCGTCCGGATACAAGTATGTCTGCCTTAGCTAAGCTGAAAACCGTATTTAAAGAAGGCGGCAAAGTGACAGCGGGCAACGCTTCACCTTTAAATGATGGCGCAAGCATGTTGATTTTAGCTACTAAAGAAAAATGCGACCAATTAGGTCTAAAGCCACTTGCTAAACTTGGAGACTTCGCAGAAGCTGGATTTGATCCAAGTTTAATGGGCTATACGCCATATTTCGCCGTTAAAAAATTGCTAAAAAAGGCTAAAACACAAATTAATGACTATGATGCCTTTGAAGTTAATGAGGCTTTTGCGGCACAAGCTGTCGCTCTTAAACGCGACTTGCATATCCCGGCTGATAAGCTGAATATCTTAGGTGGAGCAATTGCCTTAGGCCATCCCTTGGGAGCAACGGGAACCCGTCTAATTACAACGGCAATCAGCGACTTAAAAAAGGTAAACGGGCAAAAGGCATTAGCCACTCTATGTATCGGTGGTGGACAGGCAATTGCCTATGAAATCGAGCGCGTATAATGAAATTTTATCAACTTAGTCCTGAACAAAGAAGAGAAAAACTGCTTGCTGCTGGCATCAAGTTAGATGCAATTGATCATGCAGTATTGTCGCGGCTGGATAAATTAAGTGAAAATGTCATTGGCCAGTTGCGTTTGCCGGTTGGCCTTGTTCAAAAGGCAATTGTCAATCAGCAAAAATATGTGGTACCAATGGCAACAGAGGAGCCATCTGTGGTTGCAGCTGCCAATCATGGCATGAGTATTTTTGCTAAAAATGGTGGCGTCATAGCTGATAGCAAACGGAACGGGATTTTTGGTCAAATCGTTCTAAAGATTAATAAACACTTTAGTTTAGAAATGCTAAAAACAACCTTCCCCGATTTGATTAAAAAAGCCAATCAGCAATTCAACTCCTTGGTTAAGCATGGCGGCGGTCTAAAGAAAATCCAGGCCGAAGTCAAGCAGGACCTTCTTTATCTAAAAGTATTGGTTGATCCTGCAGAGGCGATGGGTGCCAATAAAACAAATTCGATTTTAGAATATTTGGCGGCTGAACTAGAAAACTATGCTGGCATTGATGAAAAAATGTTTGCAATCTTATCCAATTATCCAAGTCAATTGACAACGGCTAAAATCGCATTAGATCCAGCCAGCGTTGGTGGACTTGAAGTTGCCCAAAGAATTGCTTTGCTCAGTCAGATTGCTCATGATAATCCTTATCGGGCTGTGACCAATAATAAAGGAATTATGAATGGCGTTGATGCGGTCCTGCTGGCAACAGGCAACGACTATCGCGCCGTTGAAGCGGCTTGTGGTGTTCTAGCTAATCAGGATGGACAATATCGCAGCTTGTCAAAGTGGACCGTTGCAGATAACAAGCTCTGCGGAGAAGTAACTCTGCCTTTAGCAATTGGCACGGTAGGCGGCTCCATTTCGGCTCGTGAAGATGTTCAGCAGGTTTATCGAATTTTGGGTAAAGTTGATACTAAGACTCTAGCCGAAATTATTGCCAGTGTTGGTTTAGCGAACAATTTGGCGGCAATTTTGGCAATTTCGACCAGTGGTATTCAAGCGGGACATATGAAATTGCAAGCACGTAACCTTGTTGCCACTTTAAAGGCGAATGACGAAGAAAAAAAGCAGGTTCTGAAATTGATGCGCAAAGCAAAAAAATATTCAATGAAAGATGCAGAGGTTTTTTTAAAAGAAGTAAGAGGAGAAAAATAAGTTTTATGCAAGTAGGAATTGATAAAATTGGCTTTTTTACGCCGAATAAGTATGTGGACATGGTAGATTTGGCAAATGCCAGAAATGAAGATCCCAATAAATATCTAATTGGAATTGGCCAAAGAAAAATGAGCGTTGCCGACCAAACTCAAGATGCTGTGTCAATGGGAATTAACGCCACCTTGCGTTATTGGAACAAGATCGAGCAGGATAAAGTTGGTTTGCTTGTTTTTGGAACGGAAAGCAGTGTTGATCAATCAAAATCTGCTTCTTTATTTGTTAAAACTGCTCTTAAAATGAAGCCAGAAGTAAGAACTTTTGAAGTTAAGGAAGCTTGTTTTGGTCTAACAGCAGCCTTGATGATTGCGCGCGACTTTGTTCGTGTTCACCCTGAGCAGACTGCGATCGTGATCGGCAGTGATATTGCCCGTTATGGGATTAAAACTCCAGGAGAAGTAACCCAAGGTGCCGGTGCAATTTCGATGCTGATTAAGAGTGAACCTAAGATTTTAGCCTTAAACGATGGTCATAGTGCATATAGTCAAGATATTAACGACTTCTGGCGGCCAAATGATCATTCTACCGCCTTAGTTGAAGGCAAATATTCGACGCAAGTTTATTTGGATTTCTTTAAAAAGACGTTTGATGCTTATAAAGAAGAAAAGGGCTGGAATACGCAAGACTTTTCCGCTATTATTTATCATTTGCCTTTTACTAAGCAGGGATTGAAAGCTAACCGAATTGCCATTGAAGATCAAGATGAAAGAACGGCTGAAAGATTAATGACCAATTTTGATGCTTCTAAGCAATTTAGCATGCAAGTGGGGAATATTTATACAGCATCTCTTTATATGAGTTTGCTTAGTTTGCTTGAAAATGCTGAATTGTCTCACAACGCATTAATTGGATTATTCTCATATGGGTCTGGTGCGATGGCTGAATTCTATTCTGGCAATGTAATTGATAATTATCAAAGACAATTGGATCCAGAAGGCGATCAGGCTTTGCTTGATCGCAGAAGCAAGTTGAGCATCGCTGAATATGAAAAGATTTTCAATGAAGCCTTGGAATTGCCCGCAGATGGCCAAGAATTAGTAAGCGATGATGAAGCTGGATACTGGTATTTTGCTCGTACGCAGAACCATGTTCGAATTTACAAGCAGAAATAGAAAAAATAAGACAAAAAATTGCAGTTGCTAATTAAAGCAGCTGCAATTTTTTATTTTATTCATCAATATGATTTCTTCTTCTGGAAACTTCATAGAAGATCCAAGCAATTAGTGCAAAGAAGACAGGACCAAAGCCGGTCCAGAATGCAGTAGCGTAATTTCCTTCAAGGATTGGCTCTACGATCGTGAAGACAATTCCCGTACATACAATAATTTCAACAAAGACAACTAACGCAACAGTCCACTTGTAATTGGTGAAGACTTCTGAATTTGCGTGGGTAGTCCTTCTTTAAGAAGAATGGGAAAGCACCAATCAAGAAAATATAAGGTGCAGTAGCTGCGACATTGCCCATATCAGTTAAAACTTGATAGAAGCTGGCTGCAGCAGAGCCACCAAAGGAGACGACACCAATTAATAAACAAACGAAAATGCTTTGAGCCCACATTGCATTTGCAGGTACGCCATGTTTGTTCAATTTGGTTGTGGCTTTAGGCCACAATTTAGGGTTTGAGCCCATGATGAAGGACTTAACAGGTGAGTAGAGCAAGACGAAGAAGGCTCCCATCATGCCCATCAATCCGGATAAAGCAATAGCTCTGGTGAAAACTTGACCGATGATTAATGATGCGTGCGGGTCAAGGTTCAACGCATGACCTAATTTGCGACCTAAAGTACCATACACAATATAGGTGATGTTACCAGTATTTGCATTTCCATGAAGAATATCTTGTTGATAATTGACTGAAAAGCCGGTCATAAAGATCATCAAGACATAAGAAATAATGGTGAACAATGGACCGATGACTAATCCACGTGGGAATTCTTTCTCTGGTTTTTTCATATTGTTGATCACACCGCCGACCGTTTCCATTCCGCCATAAGCAAAGACAGCATAAACGATGAACGAGATAATTGTAATCGGTGTTTGAAAACTCTTGTTAGGAGAAACAATGAAACTAGAATGCCGTGAATCGGTTCAGCTAATTGTCCGCGATTAAGGCATAGGATCAAGATACTGGTCAGAATAAAAATGACATTCATCAGGATCATAAAGATTCCACCGATCGAAGACATGATTTTAATACCTGTCATTCCGCGAGAGCAGAGATAGGTAGATAAAAGCATGAATAAAATAGCTAGCAAGCCAATTAATTGAGTTCCATGCAATCCAAAAATGCTCCAGCTTTGTGTAGTGTCTTTTCCATACCGATAAAGGCCCATTTTTCTCCGATTGAACCGGCTAACCATGAATAAATGCCACCTTGAGCGTCGTGAAAAGCAGAACCATATTCCGCCATCATTAAACCAGCCGGGAAGAAGAAGCAAATGCCAGCTAAGACAAACCAAATAATTCCGGCATAGGTCATCTGCTCATAAGAAACAGAAACATTTCCGAAACCGTAAACGGTCGTAATGATCATTAGAACTAAACTAAAGATCGTTATATTTTTCTGTTGTTTATTATTTTCCAAAACATGCCTACTTTCTAAATAGTTCTAGCATGTTCATTGTATCATTCTATAAAAGCGGTTTCACATTAAAGTAGCAGTTCCTTTTTCAATTGAAATTTGCAAGCCATAAACGGGTAGTTTTTGTCCGTCATTGTCAATTCGTAAAGTGAGTCCGCGTTGATGCATCTTACAAAAGAGCTGCACGATTTGCTTCTTGGTCATGCTACGTTTGCCTGGATTTGCCAAGAATTCATTATGAGCGACAGTTATTTTGCTTAAAGGAAAAGTTTGTTGCTCGATTCTTATATAAAAATGGAGATTTTCATTCAAATTATCAATTAATTCTAGAAAGTTGCTAAAGGTCATAATTGTTCTTTTCTATACGAAATGCTAAGTGCTATACTTGTTGATATTAAGTATTGAATAGAATTAAAGAGGATAGTTATGAAGCACAAAAAGATTTGGCTTTCAATTGCTACTATTATAACAGTAATTTGTCTTGCACTAGTTGGGGCAGGTTTTTATTTTTTCAAGGTTGCCTGTGTTCCTGGTCAAAAAAGTTTTATTGCTGCGAATACGACCCAGATTAAAAAGACAGATCCATTATATAAAGAGAAGAAATGGTATGCCGCAGCTAAAAAGCAAAAATGGTATATGCAGTCGGCTGGTGGCAATTATCGTTTGGATGCTAATTATATTCCCGATGGCAAGTCAAAAAAGACAGTAATTATTTTGCATGGCTATATGAATAATAAGGATACAGTCGGCTCTTACGCTGCTCTTTTTCATAAGTTAGGCTATAATACATTGCAGCCAGATGCTCGTGCACATGGTCAGAGTCAAGGCAAGTATATCGGCTATGGCTGGGTTGAAAAGGCGGACGTTAAAAAGTGGATTAAGAAGATCATCAAAAAGACGAGAGCCAAGCAAATTGTAATTTTTGGCGTCAGCATGGGTGGTGCTACTGCAATGATGACTGCTGGTGAAAAACTGCCGCATCAAGTAAAAGCAATTATTGAAGACTGTGGCTACAGCAATGTTAAGGCTGAGATTGAGCACGAAGCTCAGGACTTATATAGCATGCCGGCAGTTCCGCGTTTTCCATTAGTTGAAATTCTGAGTGGGATCAACCGAATAAAAGTTGGCTACTTTATGGGGGATGCTTCCTCAGTCAATCAGTTGAAGAAAAATAAGCTTCCGACTTTATTTATCCACGGAAATAAAGATACTTTTGTACCGACGAAAATGGTTTATGCAAATTACAAAGCAAGCAACGGCCCTAAAGAATTATGGGTGGTTCCAGGAGCTAAGCATGCAAAATCTTTTGTTACGCATCCTAAGGCCTATTATGAACACGTTAAAAAGTTTCTTGCTAAATATGTTAAATAGCTTGTAAACGTTTACATTTGCGGTATAATAAAAGCGTGGAAGAGGTAGAAATAAAGTTTAACAATATAAGTAAGTTTTTATCTCCAGAAAGAATTGTATTATTGTTGGAAAAATCTCTAATTATAGAGAGGAGTCAAGCTATTATAGATTTACAGATCTGTTCAATGGTGAGACGCGATGATTCCAATTTATAAAAGTTACGTGTTTTACGTAATGACCCGAACAAGTGAACGTTAATGTAGGTCGCGACCAGCCAATGTTTATACGCTTAATAAACATTAGAAAAATCGTGACTATCAATTGATGAGTTTACCTCGTCCACTGCATTAAAAAAACGATTGCCAAAAGACGAAAAGCCCGACAATCGTTTTTTTATTTGTTTTATTTTCTAAGAACCAATTTAACAACACATTCGCAGCGAGGCGTTTGTGGCAGCATGTCTACGTTTTCGATTAAGCGAACATCATAAGATTCAGTCAAAAGAATTAAATCTTGCGCTAAAGTTGATGGGTTGCAGGAAATGTAGACGAAAGTTTGTGGCTTAACGCGTAATAAAGTCTTGATTAAGCTTTTAGCCAGGCCAGTTCTTGGTGGATCCACGATCAAAGCATCGATTGGCAAACCACCTTTTTGCAGTTCAGGCAGAACTTTTTCAACGCTGCCTTGGAAATAATCAGCATTTTTGATGTGGTTGATTTGCACGTTGTGCTTAGCATCTTCTACAGCCTCTGGGATAGTTTCGATGCCAACTACTTGTTTGACCTGATCAGCAGCCAAGATTCCCAATGTACCGACTCCACTATAAGCATCAATTAAAGTTTGATCAGGAGTGAGATCCAAGAATTTTAATGCTTCGGAATAAAGAGTTTCTGTTTGCACAGGATTTAATTGGAAAAATGCTCTTGGTGACAATTCGAATTTTTTACCTAAAATGACTTCAGTAATTTGATTTTTGCCCAAAAGCTTCTCCGTTTTATTACCCCACACTTGTGGATTGCGCCAATCGGTTTCATTTTGATAGACACTGACCACATTAGGCAGATTCATAATCTCTTTTGCTAAGTTCATTAGATTCTTGATCTTATGGCCAACTGTAATTAAAGTTACTTGAATTTCTTTAGTAGCTTCGGATTGACGGACGACAATTGTCTTGATGCCATCTAAATGCTTGCGTCGGTCAGCTATGAAGACGTGGTTTTTCTCAATCAAATGCTTAATGTCGCGTTCCGTTTTTTGCGTACCCTCACTTTGGGTAGGCATAACGGGCAAATCGATTAAACGATGTGAGTTGGGAGCGTATAAGCCCAATTTGTTCTTGCCATGGTCGCGTTCAATTTGATATGAAGCTTTAGCACGATAATGCCATTGATCAGGAGCTGGAATCGTGTTCTTAACCTTATACTTGTCGTAATTGCGAGGGTGAAATTTTCGCAAAGCCTCAATTACATTCGCTTTTTTGAACTCTAATTGCTTGGCATAACTAAGATGAGCTAATTCTAGGCCACCGATTTCTGGATCAACGTCTTTAGGAAAGTCAACCCGATCTGGACTTTTCTCTTTGACCCGTACGAGTTCGCCTTGGATATAATGAGGATATTCTTTAACGATTTTTGCTACAACAACTTCGTTTGGCAAGGCTCCGGGAATAAAGATAATTTTCTTGCGGTAGTACCCAATTCCTTCACCATTGATTCCTAGGCGTTTTATGGTAATGATAACGTCTTTTTCTTTTTCTTGTTTTTTATTTTTTCTGAAATTTTTGCGCATTGCTAATTCTTTCTACAATAAATTATTAATAATTTGGTTTGACTACTATTTTACTCCCTGAAAAAAGTTCTTAGCAAGAAATATTGTTTTCTGCTAAGATTAAAGGCGGAAAAAGAAGTAGAAAGGCTGACAAAATGGCGATAATCACTAAAGTTAGCGTTCAAAGAAGACCGGGACGCTATAATATTTTTTTAGATGGCAAGTATGCTTTTTCAGCTAGTGAGAAGACATTAGCCGAGTTTGTTTTACTCAAGGGCAAGGAACTGAGCGATTCACAAGTTGAAAAAGTAAAGCAGTTTGATGCTGATGCCAAGGCCAGTGATCTGGCGGTTCGTTTTTTGAGCTATGAGCCGCGAACCGTTTATGAAGTTCTGCAGTATTTAGCCAAACACGAAATTTCAAATGAAGCTGCTTCCAATGCAGTTGCAGAATTAACTGAATTGGGCTATTTGGATGATCAGCAGTATGTAGCTTTGTTTTTGAAAAATAATCTGCAGGTTGGTTCAGATGGGCCAAAATCTTTAAAACGAAAATTGGCACAAAAAGGCGTGGATCCAGAAATAGTTCAAAACCAGCTTGATAAGGTTGCTGAAGAAGATTGGCTTGAAATAGCTGAGCGTGTTGTGAAATCAATGCGACATCAGGTGGGAAAATTGTCTGAGCGAGAATTAGAGCTTAAAATTAAAACTAAGCTAATTAGTCATGGCTTTAATGCTGATTTGGCAGCAGGCGTGATTGATCGATTGGATTTGAAGCCTAGTGAAGAAGAGCAAGATGAAGCATTAAAGAAGCAAGGGATTAAGGCCTATAAAAAATTCCGTCGTTTTGATGAGCAAGAACGCAAGTTTAAGATAAAACGTTATCTGTTCAGTCATGGCTTTTGTAGTGGCGAAATCGATGCCTTCTTAAATGGTGAAGTTATTGATTTAGACGAATTAGCAGAATATTAAGGAGAAAAAATGGCAAAAAAAGAGATTGAGAGTTTAACTTTTATTGGTCGTCCTTTTCCTTATACAATGATGGATGATCAAAAAACTTTTGGCAAAGTTAACATGCAAATGGAAAACGATGAGGATTTTCAAAAGTTTCTAAAAGAGAATGGCTTTGAAAATCAGCGCTCCAGCATGTTTGTTTTTGGACCGGAAAGCTTCATGTATTGGTATGGAATCGTCACCAATAAAGACATTGAAACTCCAAAAAGCATGATGAAGTATGTTTTGCCTAAAGGTGAAATTGCAGAGGAAGAAAGCGATGCCCAACTGAATTATTTCAGTTTGCCAGCACACTATCTTGTAGAAACTTTCTTTAAGAAGCTGATGAAAGAAAATATTTCCGTTTTCCAAAACCCTGGCGACAGCGATACGCCATATCTTGTTCAAGATCTTAATTTAGATAGCAAAAAATTAAAGCAATTCTGGTATTTATCCGCAAAATAAAAGTCTAGCTCTTGCGGGCTAGACCTTTTTATTATCTTTAATGTTGTTGCGGATCAATCGATAAATTGTCGTATTCAATGTAGGCTCCTAAGCAGGTGGAGACAAACATTACTAGCAAAACAACGCCAGTAGCATTGCCTACGATATCATCAAGCGTGAGGTAATATCTTACTAATGACATTGCACCAAAGCAGAGAACAAAATCCAAAATGACATTTGCAGTTAGTAAAAAGTAGCGCCGGAGGATACTGAAGAAACGTAAAAGCTGTTTTAACAAACCATCGTTGGTTTGCATTGCTAATAAGTCAACCGGTCTTTGAATCGTGGCTTTAATCCCAAACATAACTAATGAACCGACAAAAGCACCGATCAAACTTCTGAATAAATCGCCTGAGTGCAAAACCAGTGCGTTGTAGCCGATTCCGATGATTGTCAGACTGCAGATATATGGAATTAGCAGCAAAAAGAAGAATACTAATAAAACATGACTTTTCTTCATAATATAAACCTCGCTTCTTAATTGCTATTTTAGCATATTAACGGTTGTGCTATGCTATAATATGATTATTTAAAGACAAGTTTTAAAGAAGGAGAGCAAACTATGAGTAGCGACCCCGCAGCGGAAAATTTATTCGATCGCTTAAAGAGTAAATTTTCTAGTGACAAGGGAGAAAATAATAAAGATCATTTAACCAAAGAAGTAGAGCAGCTGCATGATCATCATCAAATTAATGATACTGAATTTTCAATGCTTGAAGGAATTATGAATTTCCAATCAAAAACAGCTCGTGAAGTGATGGTTCCTCGTCCTGATGCATTTATGGTTGATGCCACGATTCCTTTTAGGGATAACTTGGATGAAATTCTGCGACAGCCGTACTCTCGAATCCCAGTTTATCAACAGGATAAAGATAAGGTTATTGGGATAATTCATATTAGAACGGTGCTGCGTGAAGCAAGAAGAAAAGGCTTTGATCATTTGGATTATCAAGACGTCATGTATGAGCCGTTGTTTGCGCCTGAAACTACGGAGCTAGGCGAGTTGCTGGTCGAAATGCAGCAAACCCAGCGCCAATTGGCAATTTTGCTGGATGAATATGGCGGGGTAGTGGGCTTAGCCACGATCGAAGACCTAATTGAAGAAATTGTGGGTGACATTGACGATGAAGTTGATCACGCTGAAATTTTGTTTAACAAATTAAGCACTAACAAGTACGTCATTTATGGCAAGATGCCGCTGGATGATTTTAATGAGCAGTTTGATACTAAGCTTGAGATGACTGACGTTGACACTGTAGCAGGCTATTTAATTACTCGTCTAGGAGTCATTCCTGCAAAAGGTGAGAAGCTCAGTATTACATTGGAGAATGGAATGATTTTGACAACTGGGCGCATGAAGGGCTCAAGATTGTTAACGATTTTATTAACTATTCCAGATCAGAGTGAACAAAAGGAAGAAGACAATAAGGATTAATGGATAAAGAGTTAGAAGATAAAGTTAAGAAGAGAAGAACTTTTGCGATTATTTCCCACCCGGATGCCGGTAAAACAACAATTACCGAACAAATGCTGCTCTTTGGTGGTGTAATTAGAAAGGCCGGTACTGTTAAGGCACGTAAGACCGGTAATTATGCTACTAGTGACTGGATGGAAATTGAAAAGAAGCGTGGGATTTCCGTTACTAGTTCAGTAATGCAATTTGAATACCAAGGCAAGCGGATCAATATTTTGGATACGCCAGGACACCAGGACTTCTCTGAAGATACCTACCGGACCTTGATGGCAGTTGATGCTGCCGTTATGGTAATTGACTCAGCTAAGGGTATCGAGCCACAGACTAAAAAACTGTTTAAAGTTGTTAAACAGCGTGGTATTCCAATTTTTACCTTTATGAACAAGCTCGATCGTGATGGCCGACCACCTTTGGATTTGATCGCTGAACTTGAAGATCTGCTTGGCATCGAAGGAGTAGCAATGAACTGGCCAATCGGCTCAGGACAAACACTTAAGGGCCTTTATGATATCGCTAATAACCGAGTAGAGCTGTATCACAAGGACGGTGCCGATCGTTTTATTGCCCTAGATAAAGATGGAAAATTGCCAGATAGCGAACCATTAAGTCAAGATCAGCAATTCCAAGAAACTTTAGATGAAATTGATTTGATTAAGGAAGCTGGCAATAAGTTCGATCGTGAAAAGATTGCATTAGGCGATCAAACGCCAGTCTTCTTCGGCTCAGCTTTAACTAACTTTGGGGTTGAAACTTTCTTAAACAGTTTCGTAAACTTAGCTCCAGCTCCAGAGAGCCATACGGTAAACGAGGATGAAGAATTAGAACCTGATGATCCACAGTTTTCAGGTTTCGTCTTTAAGATACAGGCTAATATGAATCCGCATCACCGCGATCGAATTGCTTTTGTTCGTGTCGGCAGCGGCGAGTTTAAGAAGGGCTTGGATGTAACTTTAGCTAGAACAGGTAAGCCAATTCGCTTAAATAACGCAACTGAATTCATGTCCAGTGAACGAGTACAAGTTAGTGATGCGGTAGCTGGTGATATTGTTGGTTTATATGACACTGGCAATTTCCAGATTGGCGATAGTATTTATTCTGGAAAGCGTAAAATTGTTTATCCACCATTGCCGGAATTTACACCTGAATTATTCATGCGTGTAACTGCCAAAAACGTGATGAAGCAAAAATCTTTCCACAAAGGGATGAATCAACTGGTTCAAGAAGGAACAATTCAGCTTTATCGTAATTATCAGACGGATGAATATATTCTTGGGGCAGTTGGTCAATTGCAATTTGAAGTTTTTAAATTCAGAATGCAAAATGAATATAATTCTGAAGTTGAAATGACAAGTATTGGTCACCGTGTTGCTCGTTGGATTGATCCGGATCAATTGGATCCATCAATGTCTAACACGCGTAATTTGCTAGTTAAGGACCGATATGGCAATCCTTTATTCCTGTTTGAAAATGAATTTGCCGAAAGATTCTTTAAGGATAAATATCCAGATGTTAAACTAACAGAAAAATTATAGGAAAGAAAAAACCTGGAAGCTCAGCTTCCAGGTTTTTGCATTTATTTATCGATATGAATTTCGATAACATGCCGACTGTTGTCTACGGTTAATGTATAACTGACGTTTGGGTCTTTAACTAACCGATTGATCACAAATTCAACTTCTTTTTCAAGGATGCGACGATCGTGGTTTTCCAAAGCAATACCGATTGAATCTTGGCTCTCTGTGTAGATAACCAAAGTATTTCCTAAAGAGTAAACCTTTACATAAATTGCATCAGTAGTATTAAGCTGACTGTGAACTAATTCTGCATAACTGTTGGTTACATCTATTAAATGCATGGATTTCACCCGTTTCTGTTCAAACTTTCATCATTTATAGTATAAACTAATTTTGATACTTTATTTACAAAAATACATGAAAAAAGTGTCTGGGAAGAAACTCGATTTTTAGCCCGGATATAAAAACACAGAAATTCATTATTTTTAGTGAATTCCTGTGTTTTTTGTTTTTGAAATGAAAATTCGAAGGCTTTACCTTCTTCTTGGCTCCATATTTTTTCAGATTCATCGTCATGAACATGATACCGACATCCGTTTCGACTTTCTTTTTGCCTCTTAAATGCGTTCTGCGCATACCAAATACACTCTTCATGTGCCCAAAAATTGGCTCCACATCTGACTTGCGACAGCCATAGATGCGTTTGCCTTCTTCGCTTTGAAGAGTCTCTTTTGCTTTTTCTTTTAAATACTGCCAGTTAGGATTGTAGTGAATCTGTCTTTGCCGGCCTGTTTTGGTTTTAGCCAATTGGGTCAGTTCTTCAGTTAGCTGGAACTCATCAGCTTCATAAATTTTGAAGTTTCTGACCATGCCAGTAGATCGATCTTTTCTTTGACTATAATATTTGAAGTTGAAGCGGACGCCTGATTTATCTACGTAATAGTCTTCTTCTTCGTTATAGTACCAGTTGTCGACCTTTGATGGATCTTTCTTATATTTTCGCGTTTGTTCTTTTTCGTATTGGGTATACGGAATCTGATAGTTCTTATCTGAATAATTCTCTTCCAGAATCGAGTAATTGTATTCACTGCCATAGCCCGCATCGGCCACAATATTTTGAAACTTATCGAGAATTCCTCTGGACTTCATCTGGTCTAGAAATGGTTCGAATGTTCTAAAGTCAGTCGGATTAGGAAACAGGGCAAAATCAACTACATATTGATTAGTAGTCGCTGCCTGAATATTGTAGCCTGGCTTTAGCTGCCCGTTTTTCATATGATCTTCTTTCATATGCATGAAGGTGGCATCATGATCTGTTTTAGAGTAGCTGTTACGGCCAGCAAAGATCTCTTCAGCTTCTTCGTACTTTTTAGCACGCGGAATAAAATCTTTTCTGAGTTTATGTGCGATCTTCTTTAATTCACGGCGCTTGGCCTTATTTTTTGATCCGCCTGGAATGGCTTTAGGTTCTCGATCAATTTTCTCGGTCAGTTTCTCAACTTCTTTTTCCGTTTCTTGAGCCAGAATCTCTAAGCCTTGACTAGTTTGGGCTTCTTCTTCGGCCATGGCTTTGACTACTTCTTTATTGATCAGTTCTTCATATAAAGCAGACACGTCTTCCTTTAACTTGGCATGATACTTCTCAATAGCTTTTCGCCAGACAAAAGTGTACCTGTTGGCGTCTGCTTCAATCTTAGTGCCATCGATAAAAACTGCATTTTCACGGATTAATCCCTCATCTTCTAATAATGAAGTAAAGTAGACAAAGCACTGCTTAATTACCTTATTGGCATGGTCGCTTGATCTGAAATTATTGATCGTGTGATAAGAAATCTTTCTATTGTCAGCCAAAATCATCATGGGCAGATTCTCTTCTAGCATTCTTTCAATTTTTCTGCCTGAAAAAACTCTTCTAGAATAAGCAAAGAGTAAAATCTTAAGCATCATTGCCGGGTGATATGCAGGTCTGCCTGTATTAGAAGCGGTTTCTAAGATAACTTCGTTAGGAATAGAATCAACGAATTCACTGATAACACTGGCAATGTGATTTGCAGGGATAGAAAAATCTAAATTTAATGATAAAGTAGTTTGTCCTGTGATATAATTTTGGTACATGTTTAAGCCCACTTTCTATTGTTTTTTGTGGTGATTAAATAATATCAAGGAATGGGTTTAAAGTATACAAAAAGAGCGATGACTTCTTATGAAGTTCATCGCTTTTTTCATGGCCTGGAAATTAGTTTTTTCCCAGACACTTTTTACGCGTTAAAGTGCCTTTTTACTTATCTTCGGCAGCTTGATCTTCATCACTGATAACAATCTTGTTGTCTTTGACATCTGCCAAAAGATTCTTGCTGCTTGGATGATCAAGCTTGAAGTCGGCGACATTATCTTCGATTTCTTCTTGGATGGTTCTGCGAAGCGGACGAGCACCCATAGCAGGATTGAAGCCATCGTCAACAAGCTTTTCCTTTGCCTTGTCAGTGACATCGATATGCAAGCCTTGATCCTTAACCATGTTGTTGGTGTTGTTGAGCATCAAGTTGACGATTTTAATCAAGTCCTTCTTAGTTAATTTATTAAATTCAATGACATCATCAAGCCGGTTCAAAAACTCTGGCTTGAAGTATTGCGTCATTGCGCTTCTCGCAGAATCTTGATCTTCATCACTGTTTTCAGCAGCAAAACCAACACTGGCATTACTGATTCCTTGACCAGCATTAGAGGTCATGATGATGATTGTATCTTTAAAGGAAACAGTTCTGCCTTGTGAGTCGGTTAAACGACCATCGTCAAGAATTTGCAAGAAGAGGTTCATGACATCAGGATTTGCCTTTTCAATTTCATCAAGCAAAATCAAGCTATATGGATTGTGTCGAACTTGTTCAGTTAATTGACCAGCTTCTTCGTAGCCTACATAACCAGGAGCTGAACCGATCAATTTAGAAACTGAATATTGTTCCATGTATTCGGACATGTCGAAACGAATCATCGCATCTTCAGAACCAAACATTTGCTTAGCAAGTTGTTTGGCAAGTTCAGTCTTCCCAACACCAGTAGGCCCTACGAAGAGGAAGGATCCGATTGGTCTGCCGGACTTGTTGAAACCAATTCTGTTACGACGAATTGCCCGAGCAACTTGATCAACGGCCTCGTCTTGTCCGATAACTTTACTCTTCAAATCACTGGCCAAGTTTTTCAATTGGTTTTCTTCTTGCTTTTGAATATCGCCAACTGGAATGTTAGTCTTTTCCTCAACAATCTTGTCCATGATCTTATCAGTAATGATAGGAGCTTTATCAGGGTCAACCTTTTGATCCTTCATCTTGTCATACTTTTCGATTTGATCGCGGTAGTAGGCAGCCTTTTCATAATCTTCATTCTTTAAAGCTTCTTGCTTTAATTCTTCTGCTACTTTAATTCTTTCCTTCATCTTATCTTGATCAATGTAAGGAATAGTCAAATTCATTCTTGAACCAGCTTCATCAAGAAGGTCAATGGCTTTGTCTGGCAAGAAACGGTCTTGAATGTAGCGAGCAGAAAGCTTGGTAGCTGCTTCAATGGCCTTATCGGTATATTTAACGTGGTGATAATCTTCGTAGCGCTTTTGAATGCCTTTTAAGATTCTGATCGTTTCATCAATTGAAGGCTCTTTAACTTCTACAGGTTGGAAACGACGTGCCAAAGCAGAATCCTTTTCAATTTCACGGTATTCTTTAATCGTAGTTGCACCAACTAATTGTAGCTCGCCACGAGCTAAAGCTGGCTTAATAATGTTGCCGGCATCCATTCCGCCTTCAGCATTACCTGCACCAACGATTTCATGAATTTCATCAATGAAGAGAATAACATCTTTTCTAGATTGCAATTCTTTAATTAATTGTTCCATTCTTTGTTCGAATTGGCCACGAAAGCCAGTTCCTTGTACCAATGAAACAACATTTAATGAAATAATTTTCTTATCTTGCAATTTAGCAGGGACGGAACCATCAACAATTTGTTGAGCTAATCCTTCAACAACAGCGGTCTTACCGACACCGGCTTCACCAATTAAAACAGGGTTGTTTTTGGTTCTTCTGTTTAAAATCTCAATAACACGTGAAATTTCTTGATCACGTCCGATTACTGGGTCAATTTTTCCTTTTTTAGCAAGGGCAGTAAGATCAGTACCATATTGATCAAGCAGAGAACGACCACCGTTTCCGCCATTTCCACCGCCCATTTGCATTTCGGGCCCTTGATTATTCATATTATTATTGTTTGCGGCATTTGAGTTATTGCCATTAATGGCATTGAATAGGTCATCAAAGTCGCCAAAGAATCCATTATTATAGTTATTCATATTGATATTACCTAAATTACTTAAATTTCTTTGTTCATTTCTTAATTCTTGATAACAGTGTTGACATAAATCAATTTCACGGCTCTGTCCATTTACCTTTGCATAAAGATGGATGGAGGCTGGCCGCTTGTGACAGTTTTGACAAATCAATAATATTACCGCCTTTCGCTTTAAACATACACAAATTTTAAAATTAGCACTCTTTAAAGTCAAGTGCTAAGCATTGCAATCGAATATTAAAAAAAGATAAATATACCTTATTAATGAAGAAAGTGATTTTTACCTGAAAATAGGATTATTGCATTAGTCATTTTGAATGAAGTAGAATAAAAAGGGCGGAAATTATAAACTCAAGATTGAGAGCGGTGATGTAAATGGATTATCAAAAGATTCTTGATCAAATAGTCAGTGGCGAATTGAAAGAATATAAAGTAGAGCCAAAAGATGCTTTCGACTTTCAAGAAGCATTGCGCAACTATGGAAAAAGACAAAATATTACTGGTCGTGCTGAAAGAGGCGGTACAATTATATATACCGCCAACAAGAGCGATGACTAAATAATGTAAACTGTTACATAATTGTTGTGTCAACGGCGAAAAAATGATAACCTATTATGCGGATGGGTATTTATTACCGATTAATTTGTTTAAAATTAAAGGAGATATTCAAAATGGAAAAACGCGATTTTCACATTATTGCAGAAACTGGTATTCACGCACGTCCAGCTACTTTGTTGGTACAAACTGCTTCAAAGTTTGGTTCAGACATTAACTTGGAATACAACGGCAAGTCTGTAAACTTAAAGTCAATCATGGGTGTTATGTCACTTGGTGTTGGTCAAAACGCTGATGTTACTATCACTGCTGAAGGTAACGATGAAAAAGACGCATTAGACGCAATTGCAGATACTATGAAAAAGGAAGGTTTAGCTGAATAATGACCAAGACTTTAAAAGGAATTGCTGCAAGTGACGGTATTGCTGTTGCTCCAGCTTATCTTCTTGTTGAGCCTGATCTTTCATTCGCTAAACATTCAATTAATGATGTTGATTCAGAAATAAGTCGTTACAAGAAGGCTGTTTCTGATTCAACTGCTGAAGTGGAAAAAATCCGTGATGTAGCTAAGAAGAGTTTGGGTGAAGAAGGAGCTCAAGTTTTTGAAGCTCACTTAATGATTTTGAATGACCCAGAATTCACTGGTGCTATTGAAACTGAAATTAAGAACTCCAGCATTAATGCTGAAGCTGCATTGGACAAAACTGCTCAAAAATTTATCAAGATTTTTGAGGGCATGACTGATAACCCTTATATGCAAGAACGTGCTGCCGATGTACGTGATGTTTCAAAGCGTATCATGGCACACCTTCTTGGTAAGAAGTTACCAAACCCTGCTTCAATTGATCACGAAGTAATCGTTGTTGCTCATGACTTGACTCCAAGTGATACTGCACAACTTAACAAGAAATACGTTAAGGGCTTTGTTACTGATGTTGGTGGTCGTACCGCTCACTCAGCAATCATGGCTCGTTCATTGGAATTGCCAGCCGTAGTTGGTACTGGTTCAATTACCAAAGATATTAAGGATGGTCAAAACATGATCGTTGATGGCTTAGACGGTGTTGCAATCGTTGAACCAAGCGATGACCAAGTTGCTGAATACAAGCAAAAAGGTGAAGACTTCCTTAAACAAAAGGCTGAATGGGCTAAATTGAAGGATAAACCTTCAGTTACTGCTGATGGTAAGAAATTTACTATTGCAGCCAACATTGGTACTCCAAATGATATGCCTGGCGTTCATGAAAACGGCGCTGAAGCTGTTGGTTTGTACAGAACTGAATTCTTGTACATGGATTCTTCGGACTTCCCAACCGAAGATAACCAATTTGAAGCTTACAAGGCTGTTATCGAAGGTATGAAGGGCAAGCAAGTTATCATCAGAACTATGGATATTGGTGGTGACAAGCACCTTGATTACTGGGATTTGCCACAAGAAATGAACCCATTCTTAGGCGTTCGTGCTATTAGACTTTCACTTAAGAACGAGAACATTTTCCGTACGCAATTAAGAGCTTTGCTTCGTGCATCTGCTTACGGCAAGTTGGGTATTATGTTCCCAATGATTGGTACCTTAGCAGAATTACGTCAAGCTAAAGGTATTTTGAATGAAGAAAAGGACAAATTGATCAAGAAGGGCGTTAAGATCGGAGACGACTTACAAGTTGGTATGATGATCGAAGTTCCTGCTGCTGCTATTTTGGCTGATCAATTTGCTAAAGAAGTTGATTTCTTCTCAATTGGTACTAACGACCTTATCCAATACACTATGGCTGCTGATCGTGGTAACGATAACGTTTCTTACTTGTACCAACCATACAACCCATCAGTATTACGCTTGATTAAGCACACTATTGATAGTGCCCACGAAAATGGTATTTGGTGTGGTATGTGTGGTGAAGCTGCTGGTGATAACACCATGTTCCCAATTTTGCTTTCAATGGGACTTGATGAATATTCAATGAGTGCAACTTCAATCTTGAGAATCAGAAGCTTAATGAAAAAGTTAAGTACTGCTGATCTTAAGGAATTAGCTAACCAAGCATGTTATGTTTCAGAAACTGCTGAAGATAACGAAAAGTTGGTTAATGACTTTATGGCAAAGCTTAACAAATAAAAAAGCGAAAAGCATTCGAGTATAAAACTCGAATGCTTTTTTAAGCCTTTTTAAGCCTTTTTTAAGCTGCTCTTATATAAAAATTCACACTTTCTTCACGAAATCCAGGTATTCTTAGAACATACAATTGATTAAACATAATTTGTTAAAAATAAATTAATTGTGACTTACAAAAAGAAAGTAATGTGTTATACTTAATAAAACACGAAAAAGCGTATACGATTATTTGTTCTGAGGAGCGTGAAAAAAATGGTAGATTTATATGTATCTCCTAGCTGTACTTCATGTCGTAAAGCAAAGGCTTGGCTTGAGAAGCACAACATTCCATACAAGGAAAGAAATATTTTTTCTGAACCATTAACCAAACGTGAGCTTCTTCAAATCTTGCGCATGACTGAAAATGGAACTGAAGAAATTATTTCGACTCGCTCAAGAGCCTTTCAACAATTGAAAATTAATCTGGATGATTTATCTATTGATAAGTTGCTTGACTTGGTAGAAAAGAATCCAAGTTTATTAAGAAGACCAATTATTATGGATGATCGTCGACTTCAAGTTGGTTACAATGAAGATGAAATTCGTCGTTTCTTGCCTCGTAAGGTTCGTCGTTTAGAACTAGCTGAAGCCCAAAAAATTGCTGATTTATAATTTTTAAGCGCTAGTTTTGATTAACTAACGCTTTTGTTTTATTTAAAAAATATTGTAGTATAGTACTATATAACTAACGAAGAACCGGAGGTGAATTAAATGCAAGTTGAACATATTGATGAAAATACAATTCGTGTTCGAATTGATAAGGAAGAACTTGCCGCACGCGGTTTAAAAGTTTTAGATTTGCTAGGCAATAAAGAAATAATTCAGCATTTCTTCTATTCAATTTTGTCAGAAGTTGATACCGATCACACTTTTGCTAAAGATACGCCTGTTTCTTTTCAAATAATGCCTAATAATAGTGGATTAGATTTGTTAATCAGCAAAGTCAAAAACGCAAATAACAACAATTTACAAAAAATGCTCGGGGACAATAATCTGCAACCTGAAACAAGTGAAAATCATGATGAGCTTAGAAGAAGCTTCTTTGATTTAAATCCTGATGATGATGCGAAAACAGAAGTTGATCCCGTAAGCGTTGAAAATGACAGTTTTGTCTCACCACAGGCCAAAAACGCCTACTGGAAGTTTCAAAGCAGTCATTGCTACCAATTCAAGGATTTAGGCGAAGCCGTTGAATTGGCTGACAGTTTACATGCCAGTGATCTGGCTTCAAGCCTTTATTTCTTCAAAGGATCTTATTTCATCAAATTATTATTTTTAAATGAAGATTATACTGAATTAAATCCAGCAGATGCTTGGGCAATTGCGAATGAATATGGCATTAAAATCACTGATGATCAAATGAAAATGGTGCAGGATGAAGGCAAATGCATTATTGAACGAGATGCGTTAGGCAATTTGCGTCATTATTTTAAACAACAAAGTCGTTAAAAATTAAGAATTATTAAAGAAGAAAAAGAGCAGAAAAATTCTGGCTCTTTTTTTCGTATTTAATAAATGGGTGATTAATTTGTATGCAGCATTGCTGAATGAAAAACTTGTTTTAGCCATAGAAGAGGAGGGGCTGGTTCGTCTGAAAATAAAAAAATTAAATAGTGACGAATATCGTTGTCCGCATTGTCAAAAAAGGGTGATACTGATTGTCTCCCAATCGAAGGCGGCATTTTTTAAACATTGGATTCACTATCAGGACGGGCAAGGTGAAAAAGAAGAGCATCATAATTCCAAAATGCTGTTAAAAGCAGCCTTTACAGCAGCAGGCTTTCCTGCGCAAACAGAAATTCCGCTCGCTGATGGGCAGCTTAGAGCTGATGTGCTTGTGTCAAGCAAAATCGCACTTGAAGTTCAGTGTGCGCCTCTGTCTGATGCCGAATTTAACAAGCGGCATCGACTATATCAAAAAATTAATGTACTGGATTTGTGGATTGTTGGCAGCCGACATTATTTGAAGCAGCGAATAAAAAAGACGCAATTGATCTTTTTCCGTGAAAGTCAACGCTGGGGTTGCTACTATTTGGAAGTTGACCCGCAGAAAAATCAATTGTGCCTGAAATATAATATCTGGCAAGAACCAGTTACTAGGAAACTTCGTTATCAACAAGCTAGATTTAGTTTAGATGAATTTGGCGTCAAAAAATTTTGGCATTTTAAACCTGTTTTTAAAAAATTTACTGTTAATTCTCAAAAACAGGAGGAATATTTGAGACAGCAGATGCGTACCAAAACTGAATTTGGCTTAAGAATTGCGGCCCAGTTATATGATCATCATTTTACTCTAGAAGACTTGCCAGCAAAGATTTTTCAAAAATGGCGCAAACCAGGACAGATTGATGCTGTCAGTTTTTATCTACAAAAAAGCCAACCGCGCTAGATTAAACGCAAATGGTTGGCTGAAAATAATTCTGTAAATGAATTTTTGGGTTGAATATAAGGCTGAGGTCTGAAGATATTAGCTAATTCATCTTCGTTAATTAATCCTTCTAATAAGATTCCGCTTTCTGAAGCATCATTTTCATTAAAAATGACCGTTGTCGGGGTTTTCTTAATATTCCATTGAGCTGCCAAATTACGATCTTGTATAATTGAATCCTTGACGTAGTCACTAGAACGCAATTGATTGATCTTTTCAACATTTAAATTTAGCTTTTGAATTACTTTTTCTGACAATTCAAGCGGACAAAAAGCTACTTCTTCATTCAACTTCTGCTGCAATTCCCGCAGAAAACGACGAGCTTTCTTATTGCCATATGCGATTTTGATTGCATGATATTCCTCTAATGCACGGTTGGTAGCCACAGTGCAATAAGAAAAACTGCCAAGTTTTTGTGCCATCATACGACGGCGAATCATATCGTCCTGAATGACATTCACATTTGCAAGTGGAATGAAGTGGCAGCAGTCATCTATTTCTAAATTATCAATTACTTTTTTGACTTTATTCTCAATATCGTAACAATACAAGCCAATTGGATTTATGAAGAGAAAAATCTCAAACATAGCTTTAACCCCTCTTGCTAAAATTCTCAGTATTTACTTTAACAAGAAATAAAAACTCATACAAAAAATACGCCTTATTTTCTATATGTTATTTTCGGTGAGCGGTTGCACGCGCAATTTTATTTTGATTGGTACTGGCTGCTGTTTGTTTAAAGTGATATTTTCTTTCCAACTTTTCTTGGACTTTTTTGATTAAAGCAGGATTAGTATTTTCAATCTCTAATTCATAGTCACAAAAGCTATCTGGATAACTGGTAGAATCAAGCGTTAATTCACAATTTTGTGGACCATTTGCTAAAATACGCCGCGTTTTGCTCCAGGTAAATAAGACTAATTTGCTGCTTTCTTTGGCAAAATGCTCTTGAAGATAGATGCCAACATTGCCGGCAAAAGTAAACATTTGCCCATCTTTAGCTTGCTGTACCATCTTTTTTGCTTTTTGAACAGACAAATCATCGTTAATTTCAATTACTTCATGAAAGTCTGTTTGAACAGGACGAGGATCAGGCACTTTCATTGTCTGTTCGGCGTGATCGCTAAATATGCGAATTCTGAGACCGATGTTGTGCGTTTTTAATAACCAATCAGGGGTGTCAAAATAATAGTTTTCCTGTTTAAAATCAGCTTTGTGGTCGAAATTTTTAACTAAATCATCGTAGACTTCACGTTTTAAAATGGTTTTTGCTTCGATTTCACGATTTTTACTCAAATAAGTTCACTCCAATCTCTCTTATACGATTATATGTTAAAATTTAGATGTTTGTTGTAAGAAAGGAAATTTTTCATGGACATAGATTGGGATAACTTCTTATGGCCTTATGATGAGGCAGTACGTGAATTAAAAGTTAAGTTTCGTTCCTTAAGACAAAGTTTTTTAACCAAGGGAGAACATTCACCAATTGAATTTGTAATTGGAAGAGTAAAAACGATCGATTCAATTAAAGAAAAGATGACCCGCCGAGTTATCAGTCCCGAAGTAATTGAAACCGATATGCAGGACATTGCAGGCATCAGAATCGTAACGCAATTCGTGGATGATATTTATAATGTTGTCGATTTGATTCATGCTCGTGATGATATGGAAGTTGTTGAAGAACGCGATTATATTCAAAATGCGAAGCCGTCTGGCTACCGTTCATATCATATGGTCATTTCATATACTGTTTACTTGCCTGAAGGTCCAAAAAAACTGATTGCCGAAATTCAGATCAGAACTTTGGCAATGAACTTTTGGGCTACGGTCGAGCATACGCTTAACTACAAATATCAGGGCGAATATCCGGATGACGTTTCAGAGCGACTAAAGTCAACAGCAGAAGCTGCTTACAAACTTGATCAGGAAATGTCTTCGATTAAGGATGAAGTACAAGAAGCACAGAAGATTTTTACGAAAAATAAAGGCAAGGAAAAATCATGAAAGTAGCGATTGCCCACAATAATAATCCGGAAACTTTAAAGGTTGTAGCTCATTTAAAAGAAAAACTAAAAGATCGCAATTTGATATATGACGCTAAATATCCAGATATTGTTATTACTGTCGGCGGTGATGGAACGCTGATCAATGCTTTTCACCGTTATGCTAATCAAGTTGATTCGATTCGTTTTATCGGTGTGCATACTGGGCACCTGGGCTTTTATACCGACTGGCGCAATTATGACGTGGATAAAATGGTAGAAGCTTTGACTTTGCAAAAGGCAGAAGCTGCCAAGTATCCCTTGCTTGATATTGAAATGATCACCGAGGCTGGTGAAAAGAGCCACTATTTGGCCTTGAATGAATCGGCGATTAAACGAGTTTCTCATACTTTGGAAGCTGATATTTACATCGATGATCAGCCTTTTGAAAATTTCCGTGGCGACGGTCTCTGTGTTTCAACGCCCACTGGGTCGACGGCTTATAGCAAATCATTGGGTGGAGCGGTTATTCACCCTGAATTAAAAGCTTTGCAGATGACGGAAATTGCTTCGATCAACAATCGAGTCTTCAGAACTTTGTCGTCACCAATCGTTATTGCACCCAGGCAGTGGATTACGATTATTCCTAATACAGACCATTTTGTTATGACAATTGATGGTGAGTGCAAGGCTGTTCGCAATGCCAAAAAGATCGTTTACCGCATTTCCAAACACTCAATTCAGTTTGATCGTTTTGGTCACCACCATTTTTGGTCGAGAGTTAAAACAGCCTTTATCAGTGATAACAATGACTAGTTTTAAATTATTCGTTCAAGAAAAAGACCCTAAAAAGCTGGGTTCTTTTTTGCTTAAAAACGGCTTTTCTCATCAGGCTTTGATTAAAGCGCGACATCATGGCGGATTAGTGCTGGTTAATCATAAACGACGCTACAATAGTTTTCATCTAAAGGCAGGGGATGAAGTGATTTTTATTCCTGGTCATGAAAAAGAAAATCATTGGCTGAGGCCTTCCGAGGAGCCAATAAAAATCGTCAAAGAGACTCCAAATTACCTGATTGTGAACAAAGAAGCTGGGGTTTTATCGATTCCATCGCGCTATGAAGACTCCGATGCTTTGGTTAATCGTGCAATGTGTTATTTTGAAAAACAAAATGAAGCAGGTCTAAAGCCACATGTCGTTACTCGCTTAGATAGAGATACCTCTGGTTTGGTTTTAATTGGTAAAAATGCGGTGGCACATGCGCGTTTTAGCAAGATGGATAAAGAAAATTTTGTCAAAAAATATCATGCTATCGTTGCCGGCAATTTTTCTTCAAATGAATTAAAAGGATTGATTGATCAACCGATTGGTAAAGAAGGCGGCGGGGTTAAGAGACAAGTAATGTCAACCGGACAAAAAGCACAAACTGAGTATCAGGTTTTAGCACAAAAAAATAATGCTAGTTTAGTTGAGCTTCGTTTGTTGACTGGACGAACGCACCAAATTCGGGTTCATATGGCTTATATCGGTCATCCTTTGCTAGGTGATAAATTATACGGTGGCAGCAATATTTTTTTTAGACAGGCGTTAAATTGCTTTTATTTGGCTTTTACAGATCCCTTTGATCAAGAACAAGTAGAGGAAAAAATCTCTGATCCTGCAGATATGCAGAAGTTATGGAACAGTCTTTAAAGGACTGCTTTTTATTATGTCTGTGTTATCCAATTATTTAATTTCCTTAATAATTTTGCAAAATCATTGCCATTTGAAACCGCTTTTAATACAATAAAAAATGAGATCTTGAACTATTCTAATACAGAAAAGAGGACAAACATGTATTATTCTAATGGTAATTATGAGGCCTTTGCTGACGCACAAAAACCAGCAGGCGTTGATAACAAATCTGCTTATGTTATCGGTAGCGGCTTAGCTGGCCTTGCTGCCGCCGTCTTCTTGATTCGTGATGCTAAGATGAAGGGCGAAAAGATTCATATTTTAGAGGAATTGCCAGTTGCCGGTGGTTCACTTGATGGTACGGAGCGTCCTAATGCCGGCTTTGTTGTTCGTGGCGGACGTGAAATGGAAAACCACTTTGAATGCTTATGGGATATGTATCGTTCAATTCCTAGTTTGGAAATTCCTGGTGCTTCTTATTTGGACGAATACTACTGGCTCGATAAGAAGGATCCAAACTCTTCTAACTGCCGGTTAATTCATAAGCGCGGCGAGCGTTTGCCAAGTGATGGTCAATATGGATTGGGCAAATGTGCTAATGAAATCGTGAAATTGATTATGACGCCAGAAAGTGAAATTGAAGGTGAAACTATCGAAGATTACTTCTCTGATGACTTCTTCAAGACTAATTTCTGGGCATACTGGTCAACGATGTTTGCCTTTGAAAAATGGCACTCATTAGCTGAAATGCGCCGTTACGCAATGCGCTTTATTCACCATATTGATGGTTTGCCAAACTTTACCGCTTTGAAGTTCAACAAATACAACCAGTATGAATCAATGGTTAAACCTGTTTTAGCTTACCTTAAAGAACATAAAGTTGATATTCAATATGATGTGCATGTTCAAAATATTTTAGTTGATCATGAAGGTGATAAAAAGATTGCCAAGAAGATCGTAATGACCAAAGATGGTGAACAAAGCGTTATTGATTTAACCCAAGATGATCTTGTCTTCGTAACTAATGGTTCAATTACCGAATCATCAACTTATGGTGATCAAAACACGCCAGCTCCAATTAGTCACGCAAAAGGCGGTTCATGGAAATTATGGGAAAACTTGGCAGCACAGGATCCTGCTTTTGGCCATCCTGATGTCTTCTGTGAAAACATTCCAGAACGCAGCTGGTTTGTTTCTGCAACTACAACAATGAAGACTAAGAAGCTTGCCCCATATTTTGAAAGACTAACCAAGCGTAGCCTTTACGACGGTCGTGTTAACACCGGTGGTATTATTACCGTTACTGATTCAAACTGGGGCTTAAGCTTTACCATTCACCGTCAACCACACTTTAAGAGCCAAAAACCAAATGAAATTGTAATTTGGATCTATGCTTTGTACTCTGATACTGAAGGCAATTACATTAAGAAGAGGGTCACTGAATGTACTGGTAAGGAAATTTGTGAAGAGTTGCTTTACCACTTAGGCGTACCTGAAAACGAAATTGAACAGGATGCAAGTGAAGAAAACATGAACACTGTTCCTGTTTACATGCCATATATTACTAGTTACTTCATGCCTCGTCATGACGGTGACCGTCCAGCAGTTGTTCCTGAAGGTTCTGTCAACTTAGCCTTTATCGGCAACTTTGCTGAAAGTCCAACAAGAGATACGGTCTTCACAACTGAATATTCAGTCAGAACTGCGATGGAGGCAGTTTACACAATGCTGAATGTTGATCGTGGCGTGCCTGAAGTTTATGATTCAATTTATGATTTGCGTCAGCTTCTTAGAGCAATGTACTACATGTCAGATAAGAAGAAACTGCTTGATCAAGAAATGCCATTGCCAGAAAAGCTTGCTTTAAAGACAGGGATGAAGAAGATTAAAAAGACATGGGTTGCTCAATTGCTGAAAGAAGCCAACCTGATTTAAAGAATAGGCAATTATTGAAAAACAATTTGGATTTTTCCAAATTGCTTTTTTGTTCGCCTAGAAATTTGTACTGACATGTTTTACCATAGTGATTGTAATAAAACGATTTCAAGGATAAATAAAATGGATTTTAAACAAAATGAGCAAACTTTTACTTTTAGCAATGATCAGCGCAAAATCGTGTTGACCGTTTTAACGCCGGAAATCATTCGAGTTTTTGAAGATCACGGCGAAAGCGGTGACTCATTTGCAATTGAAGGTAATAAACAAATTCAAACCAGTGTCAATGTCACTCAAAATAATGATCAGATTGAATTAAAAACTGCTTCATTAACATTGACCGTTAATTCTGATTTACGGTTAAACGTTTATGACAATCATCAGCATCCGCTTGTACTGGATTATGCTGGGAAACGAACACCCCTTGATCGCAGCGTTAACCCTGAACAGGAAAAGCTGGCTGCTTCAGAAGGACATGATGTTTTAACCAATGAAGCTGATAATAGAGTTTTAGTTATTAAGAAATTAGCCAGTGACGAACAATTTTATGGTTTAGGCGATAAAACCGGTTATCTTGATAAACGCGGTTATGAATATGACAACTGGAACAGCGATGTTCCTGAACCGCATGTTGAGAGCATGAAGGCTTTGTATAAGTCAATTCCATTTTTAATTGGGGTTAAGCAAGGACATCCATACGGCCTCTTCTTTGACAATACTTATAAAAGCCACTTTGATTTAGGCAAAGAAAGTCAAGACTATTACTATTATTCAGCATCTAATGGTAATTTGGACTACTACATTATCGGAGGCAAAACTTTAAAAGAGGTCATCACCAACTACACTTATTTAACTGGTCGCGTTCCATTGCCACAAAAGTGGATGCTGGGTTATCAACAATCACGTTGGGGCTATTCAGTCAGTCAAAAAGATGTTGCAAAAATTGCCGAAAAATTGCGGGCTAATGACTTGCCTTGTGATGTCATCCACTTTGACATTGATTATATGGATGGCTTTAGAGTCTTCACTTGGCGTAAAGATAGCTATGATGATCCTAAAAAGTTTATTGCAGATCTGCGTAAAAAAGGCTTTAGAGTAATGACGATTATTGATCCCGGCGTTAAGGTAGACGAAAATTACTGGGTATATCAAGAAGGCGTCAAGAACGGTTATTTTGTCAAGAGTCCAGATGGTACGATCTATGTCAACAAGGTTTGGCCAGGGGATGCAGTCTTTCCAGATTTTGCACGCAAAGAAGTACGCGACTGGTGGGGTAAGAATATTAAATACCTGGTTGATCTCGGCGCTTGCGGCATCTGGGATGACATGAATGAACCTGCATCATTTAACGGTCCGCTTCCAAATGATGTTGTCTTTTCAGATGGCAAAAAGGAATCAACCCATGCAAAGATTCACAATGTTTATGGTCATTGCATGGCAAAAGCAACTTATGAAGGCTTAAAGAAGGATACGGGCAAACGCCCATACGTAATTACTCGTGCTTGTTATGCCGGAACACAAAAGTATTCCACTATTTGGACCGGTGATAATCAAAGCTTATGGCCTCACTTGCAAATGATGATTCCACAACTCTGCAATTTAGGTATGAGCGGCTTCAGTTTTGCTGGTACCGATATCGGCGGATTCGGTGCTGATTGTACTGCTGAGCTTTTGACTCGTTGGATTGAAGCAGCTGTCTTTAGCCCACTGTTTAGAAACCATGCAGCAGCTGGAACACGAGCACAGGAACCTTGGACATTTGGCGAACCAACTCTTTCAATTTATCGCAAGTATTTGAAATTGCGGTATCATTTGATTTCTTACCTTTATGATCGCTTCTATTATGAAAGCAAAACAGGCTTGCCAGTAATGCGGCCACTTGTTTTGAACTATCCTGCCGATCACAAGGTGCAAAAGATGAACGATGAATACATGGTCGGAACTGATTTGTTGGTAGCACCAATTGTTATGGAAGGTCAAACCAGCCGTCAAGTTTACTTGCCAGAAGGTGAATGGCTCGACTTCTGGACTGGCGCAGAATATTGCGGCAAGACTACCATATTGGCAGATGCTCCTCTTGATAAATTGCCATTATTCATTAAGAAGAATACGATTTTGCCATGGGATCAAAGCCGGGATCATGTTGCAGTTGAAAGCAATGCTTTAATGACTTTCAGATTATTTGGCGATCGCGGAGATTATGTTCATTATCAAGATAATGGGACAGACTTTGAATATGAAAATGGTCAATACAATTTGTACGAAGTAAGAATGGGTGCGGATCATTCCGAAATTAGATTAAGTCATTTCGGTTATGAAAAGCCTTATGCACAAATTAATTTGGAATATGAGGATAAAAAAGAAGTCTACTTCTTTGATCCTGAAAGCGAAAGCTATCAGTTAAAGAAATAGACAAGCAAAATCAAAGAAAAAGCTTAGTCAAAAGACTAAGCTTTTTTTGTGTACTTTTTAATTTGGCGCATTACTAATAAAAGTAAAAGTGCAATAGCAGCGATGATGATAAAGCCAACGACTGCCTTGATAATTCTTTGCTCATCTAAGTGCAGGATGGAGTCGCCACCATAAGCGTATATATAGGCCATTGGAATTGAACCGAGAGAAATAGGAATAATTCGCTTTTTAAAATCTTTATTAATCAGCACATTAGCATAAGTAATGGTTGCACGGGGGATAAATGGGATCATATAACCAATGGTTAAACTTATTTGGGGATAAGTCTGGTTCATCATCAATTTGTATAACTTGCTGTTTTCAAGCTTTTTTGGATTATACAAACGCTGCAAAAGAAACAGTAAGACAATTTGTCCCAAGATGTCACTGATCCAATTGATGATAAAACCTGTCGCCGGTCCATATAAAATACCGTTCAAGACACAGAAGATACCATTTGATAGACCAGGAATTGCTACACACAAAGCATTGAGGATGAATAAGAAAATCAAATCTTCCCAGCCATGACTGCGAACAATCTTAATTAACAATTCTTCATTGTGGCTGTCAAAATGAAGGAGTAATTTGATTTCTGGCAAATAACTCAAGTATAAGTGATATAGAACAAGGAGGCCAAGTAAGCCGCCCAGAATAAATAGCATTATTCGAAAGGTTTTTCTTTTCATTTTGACCTCCCTTTTGTTTCCTGTATTCTATTTTACCTTAAGAAAAAAGCTATGACCAACTGTCATAGCTTTTTTTCACAATATTTATATTGTTACTCTTCAAATTCGACTCTGGTTCCTTCAGGAACTTTGATGTCTTTTTGAATAGTGGTCAATGCACCTGTCTCAGCATTGCGCAAATAAAGGGTGGCATTGTCAGTATTTTGATTGGCAACAACAACATATTTTTCACTTTCGTCCCAGTTGAAATCGCGTGGGAAGGAACCTTCAACTGAAATACGTTGGACCAGTTTTAAGGTGTCATCATCGTTAACGGCGAAAACAGCGATTGAGTCATTTCCACGGTTGGAGACGTAAATGAATTTGCCGTCTTTGGAAATTCTGATTGCTGCAGCTCCGTTATGTTCGGTCCAGTCGGCTGGAATAGTTGAATAAGTAGCAATTTCTTCAAACTTCCAGTCATCTTCATTAAATTTGACCGCCGTAATTTTGCTTGATAATTCACCGGCTACGTAGAAGCAATCGCCTTTTTTATTAAAGACAATGTGACGATCGCCAAAACCTGCTTCACTCTTAAAGGTTGCCAAGTGTTCCAATTTGTTTTGCTTATTTAGATGATAAAACTCAACAGTATCGTTTCCTAAGTCGCAGCAAACTAAATTACCTGCAGGTGTTTCATCAAAGAAGTGGGGGTGAGCGCTGTCTTGTTCAGGACGAGGTCCCAAAGTCCGAGCTTCATGTTTGTCTTTATCAAGTAAAGTCAATTCACCGTTTTCATCATACTTGAAGACGGAAATAATGCCGGTATGGTAGTTAGCTGTGTAAAGCAGATGCTTATCGCGGTTAATTCCCACGTATGCTGGAGAAGAGCCAGGGGTTAAATAAGTGTCGACTTCATGGTATTGTCCATCTTCAAGTTTAAAGACGCTGATACCACCTTCATCATTATTTGGTTTATTGATGGTAAAAATTAAAGCACCGTCTTTTTGAAAATAAGTAGGGTCACTGACTTGGATAATGTTTTCAGCTTCGCCAAGACGAGCCGTTTGATCAGTGCCGGTAAAAGGCAATTCATAAATACCTTTAGAACTTTTTTTTGTATAACCGCCAATCAGAACTTTCATAGAATATCTCCGTATAAAATTAGTCTCAAGTAGTATTTTATACCTAAGTTTTTAAATAGGATTAAAATATTAACTGAATTGTAAAAGAATTTAAAGTGTGCTACATTAACTACAAAAGGACGATAGGAAAAATAAAGAGGAAATTAAGATGGATGAAAAGAAAATTCGAGCCCAGTATGCTCAGAATGATATTTCAGAAGTTTTTGCCAATCTTAAATCTTCAGCAAATGGCTTAAGTGAAGCAGAAGCTGAAAAAAGATTGCAAAAGTATGGCCCAAATGAAATTAAAAAAGCAGAAGCCGAATCAATGTGGAAGAACTTTTTTAAAAACTTTACCAGCATGATGGCGATTTTGCTTTGGATTTCAGGCGTCATTGCGATTTTTTCAGGAACGCTAGAACTAGGAATTGCGATTTGGCTCGTTAACATCATTAACGGTTTATTCAGCTTTTGGCAAGAGCGGGCAGCTAAGAAAGCAACAGATGCTTTGAATAGCATGCTGCCTACCTATGTCCAAGTAATTAGAGATGGCAAGAAAAAGCAAATTGATAGCAAACAGCTGGTTCCAGGCGATGTGTTTGTTTTACAGGCAGGCAATAGAGTTCCAGCTGATGCCAGAATTATTACAGCTACTTCAATGCAGGTAGATCAAAGTGCGCTAAACGGCGAATCCGTACCTGAATCAAAGACTACAAAATATCAACCTGGTGAAGGCAGCTATGCGGAAAGCAATTTGATTTATTCTGGTACTACCGTGGTCGGAGGAAATGGACGTGCAATTGCGTTTGCCACAGGGATGCAAACAGAATTTGGCCGAATTGCCCAGTTGACCCAAAAAGAAGAAAAGACTGAAAGTCCATTGACCAATGAACTTAGTCGCTTGACTAAGCAAATTTCAATCATCGCGGTTACAATTGGGGTTATTTTCTTGATTGCAGCTATTTTCGTTGTAAAATATCCTTTTGCCAAAGCCTTCATTTTTGGTTTAGGGATGATTGTCGCCTTTATTCCTGAAGGACTTTTGCCAACGGTGACTTTGAGTTTGGCTCAAGGTGTACGGCGAATGGCTAAAAAGCATGCTTTGGTTAAAGAGCTTAACTCTGTTGAAACTCTAGGTGAAACTACGGTTATTTGTTCTGATAAAACAGGAACATTAACGCAAAACCAGATGACGATCCATTATATTTGGACACCAGCCAATGAATATCATGTCACTGGTAATGGCTATGTTAACAATGGTCAAATTGAATTAAATAATAAGCAGCTTTGGTACGATGAAAACCCAGATTTGCACAAGTTGGTGCAAATTGCTGCTTTGGATAATGATACTAGCGTTGAACCAAGCAAGAAAAAGGGCGGCAGGCCTAAGATTTTAGGAACGCCGACAGAAGCTTCATTAATCATCATGGCTGAAAAGGCCGGTTTTGATAAGCAACGGGTTTTAGTAAAATATCCTCGCTTAAAGGAATTGCCTTTTGATTCGGATCGTAAACGGATGTCCACGATCAATCGCTGGAACGATACACAGGCGATTGTTCTTACCAAAGGGTCATTCAGCGATACGATTGGTCGATGTGATCAAATTCAAGTTAATGGACAAGTCAGAGCGATGACTGATGATGATCGTCTTCGCGTTAAAAAGGTGAATGCCGATTATGCTGCTCGCGGCTTAAGAAGCATGGCACTTGCTTATCGAATTATTCCTAAGAATGAACAAATAAATAATTTGACTGTTGATGATGCTGAAAATCATTTGATTTTCGTTGGATTGGTTTCGATGAGCGATCCACCACGGCCTGAAGTTTATAACGCCGTCAAAAAATGTCACCAAGCAAAAATCAGAATTATCATGGTTACCGGTGACTCAAAATTAACCGCTAAGTCTGTTGCTGTTCAAATTGGCTTAACTTCAGATAAAGCCAGGGTGATTTCCGGCAATGAACTTGATCAGATGAGTGATGAAGAGCTCCGTAAGGCACTGAAAGAGGAAGTTATTTTTGCCCGGGTTGCTCCTGAACAAAAATATCGTATCGTTAAAAACTGTCAGGCAAATGGCGAAATTGTTGCCGCAACTGGTGATGGCGTCAATGATGCCCCTGCCTTAAAGCAAGCTGATATTGGTATTGCGATGGGCTTAAGCGGAACGGATGTTGCTAAAGATGCTGCCAATATGATTTTGACTGACGATAACTTTGCTTCAATTGTGGCTGCGATTGAGGAAGGTCGTGCAGCGTACAGCAATATCCGCAAGTTTTTGACTTATATTTTGACTTCCAATGTACCAGAAGCTTTTCCACCTATTCTCTTCCTGTTTTCAGGTGGACTTATCCCATTGCCAATGACGGTCATGCAGATTTTGACCGTTGACTTGGGGACTGATATGCTGCCAGCTTTGGGTTTAGGTGCTGAAGCAGCTGATCCAGATGTTATGAATCAACCGCCAAGAAAGCGCAGTGATCACTTATTGAACAAGCAGGTTATTTTACGTGCCTTTGTTTGGTATGGCTTGCTAGAAAGCATCATTTCAACCGGAGCTTATTTCTTTGTCAACCACCAAAATGGTTGGCCAATTCAAGCATTGGCTGCGAGTGGTCCCGTTTATATGAGAGCAACGACGATGTTTTTGGGAGCAATTGTCTTTGCTCAGATTGCCAACGTTCTGAATTGCCGGACAAATAAGATTTCGATCTTCAAGAAAGGCCTGTTTAGCAATAAGAATATTTGGTTCGGAATTATTTTTGAAATTTTGCTATTCTTATTCTTAACTGTGACACCAGGAATTCAGCAATTGTTCCACACGACAATTTTAAATGCTAGCGACTGGATTTTCTTGTTCTTATTGCCAATACCACTAGTCTTAATTGATGAGGCTAGAAAATGGCTGATGTTTCATCGGAAAAATAATTAAAAATGTGAACCGCTTAAGTCCTTAAGCGGTTTTCTTATGCTAAAATTAAATACAAGGAGTTAATAATTATGAAATGGACAGCAACGATTGAAAAAATAGGTAAAAAGGCGGTTGATGCTCGCGACCAAATGGTTATTCTTTTTGGCGAGGGCACTAACCAAGATTTGGAAGATGTTTCAGTTATTCAAAAATTTGATTCTGAAACACCAGTAAGTGGCTTTGTTTTCAAGAAAGGCGATACAATCACAGTTGATGGCACGACCTATATTGCTGATTATGTTGGCCCAATGGTTGAAAGCAATATGAAGGCTTTAGGTCACGCTACTTTATTCTTTAACCGTAAAGTACCTAAGGCACCATTAGCTAACGCTATTTATTTTGACCCTGATGAAAGTCAAGCTTTGCCACAATTCAAGCTAGATGATGACATTGTTTATGAACACATTTAACGGGAATTATTGATGGAGCAAAAAAAGAGTCGTAAAAAAGCCAATTTCTTTGAAAAATGGTTTTTAGATAATCGTTTTAGTGTAATATTATTTAATCTCTTACTGTTTTTCCTAATTATTTGGGTTTTCAATAAGATTTCATTTGTCCTGAATCCAGCATGGATGTTTTTCAGTGCAATCTTACCGCCGGTTTTATTAGCCACAATTCAGTTTTATGTTATGAATCCGGTAGTTGATTGGCTTGAAAAAAAGTGGCGCGTTCCACGGGTATTAACGATTATTGTTTTATTCTTAATTGTAGTTGTAGCTTTAATCTGGATAATTAATACGATTATTCCAATTGTACAAGAACAAATCAATTCATTGGTCAAGAATTGGCCAAAAATTTGGGACGATGCTGTTAATGCTACGCAAAATGCTTTGCGTGATCCAAGACTTAACAGCGTTCGCAGCAATATTGACAAAATAATTGATAATACGCAAAAGACCCTGTTCAAGTCAGGACAGACAACTGTCAATGTAGCTTTGACCAATATTTCTTCAGCTGTAAGTATCATTACTATGATCATAATGACGTTAATGACAGCACCTTTCTTGCTTTTCTTCATGTTAAAAGATGGACACAATTTGCGTCCTTACATTACTAAGTTCGCTCCACAGCGTTGGCAAAAGAGTTTTGGCAAATTGCTTTGGGATATCAACAATGCGATTTCTTCTTACATCAGAGGACAAATTACCGTTGCCTTCTGGGTTGGCGTGATGTTCGCTATTGGCTATACTGTTGTTGGTTTGCCTTATGGTTATACTCTAGCAATTCTTGCTGGATTCTTGAATTTGATTCCATATTTCGGAACGTTCATTGCATTTATTCCAGCTTTAGTAATTGGAATTATGACCTCAGTGCCGATGCTGATTAAAGTCTTAATTGTTTTTGCAATCGAGCAGACGATTGAAGGGCGTGTAATCAGTCCATTGGTAATGGGGAATAAGCTTGAAATGCACCCAATTACGACTATTTTGCTGTTAATTGGAGCCAGTGCAGTGTGGGGCTTATGGGGCGTTGTTTTCGGAATTCCGATTTACGCCGTCTTGAAGATTATTGTGTCTCGTGTTTACAATTATTATCGAAAAGTATCCGATGTTTTTGATGATGATGCAGATTCAGCCACGGAAGATGCATCTTCGGATAAAAATAAGCAAGTAAAAACAAACTCAAATGATAACTAAGCAAAACGTGGTGTTATAGCCACGTTTTTTGCTGATTTGGAGGTAAAAATGACAAATCACGTTGTATTGTATGAACCATTAATGCCTGCCAATACCGGTAACATTGCCCGTACTTGTGCCGGTACCAATACGGTTTTGGACTTAATTGAACCACTTGGTTTTCAAATCGATAATAAAAAAATGAAACGAGCAGGCTTGGATTACTGGGATAAAGTTGAAATTCATATGCATGATGATCTTGAGGCCTTTTTGAAGACGTTGGGGCCAAATGATGAAATGTATCTAATTTCCAAGTTTTCATCCAAAAATTATGCCCAGGTGGATTACACAGATCCAAACAAGAATTATTATTTTGTATTTGGAAAAGAAACAACTGGTTTGCCAGAAACCTTTATGCGCGAATATTATGATCGTAATTTGCGGATTCCGATGTCTAACAACATTCGTTGCTACAATTTGGCTAACTCAGTAGCTATGGTTTTGCTAGAAGCATTGCGTCAACAAGGATTTCCTAATATGGAAACAAGTCACCATTATGAAAATGATAAATTGAAGGATGATTATAATCGTCCAGAACGCTATGAACGTAATTTAGGAGATAAAAAATAATTATGGAATTTGAAAAAGAAACACCAATTTTAGTACACTCATTTCACTATGATTTAAATGAAGAACCAAGAGTAAAAAACGAGGTCAATGTTGCTTTTAGAAAAGCTGCTCGTCAAAATGAAGACGGAACGACAGATGAAGGACAAGGCGGAAGCTATTTTGAAGTAGTTGTTGTTTTTGATGTCGCTCCAGAACCTGGTGATTTTTCTGTTAGCGGCCGCATTAGTCAAATTATAAAATTGAAGGATTACTACGGTGATGGTCAGGACTTGTCAAAAGATGACTACCGCCTTTTAAGCAGACCTTTGGTCGAATATATTGAAACTTTAACTTATGAAGTTACTCAAGTAACCCTTGATAAGCCGGTTAACTTGAACTTCCAAGCCAATTTCTAGTTAATTAGGTGAAAACATGCCTAAACGCAAGAAAAGAAAAACAAGTAAAAAAGTAAATAAGAATAAACAAAAGGTATCTTTATACTGGGTAACAGCTGGAATTGTACAGATTTTGATTGCAATTTTGTCATTTGCAAAAGTAGGATGGCTTGGCAATCAAACTGCTAACTTAGTTCGACTTTTCTTCGGTAATTCATATTTGTTGGCTAGTGGTTTATTAGCTTTATTCGGCTTAATCATGGTAATTTATGGTCAGCCAGCTCATTTAAAGGTTAAACGCAGTATTGGTCTGTGTTTATCCATTTTTGGCATCTTGCTTATTCAGAGTGGATTGTTTTTTGGACGTGAACTGGTTAACAGCGGTTTCATGAATTCTTTTTGGCATGAAATGGGTGCTGAATTCGGTCGAGCTGCTGTAACTGAAGACGTTGGTGGCGGTTTATTCGGTACTTTAGGTTTTCAGTTTTTTTATCCGCTTTTAGGTCAGATTGGTTTAAGAGTTATTGCTGTTTTATTGATCCCGATTGGCGTTTTGATGTTCTTTGACGTTAAGTACCGGACAATTGTTGAAAAATTTCAAGCTCTCAGCCAAGGTCTTATTAAGAAAAATAAAGAAGCCAGCGACAAACTAAAAGACAAATATGCGGAAATTCGCGAAAAACAAGAAGAACGTCGCCAGCAAAAGAAATCCAATCGCGATAAATTAACTGATCCATTACAAAAGGAAAGCTCTGTTTTTCCTGATGTTGAAGATTTTGATGAGCAAGAACAAAAGCAAGACTCAGAACCAGCAAGCAGCACAAGCAGCCAACCAGAAGAAGTTGAAACACCAATGCCGGAAGTCATTACGCCAGATACGCCAGCAGAAGATGAGACTGATGAACACAAGCCAAGTTTCTATTCTGATGATCATCCACAAAATATTGCTAATCCTAGCGTAAATCATAGTGAAGATAATTTTCCTAAATCTCATTCTTTTGCCGATGACGATCAAAAGATGATGCAAGAATTAGGCAGCGTGGATCACGGCGAGTTAAAGACAGATACTAAAATTAATCCAAGCTACAAGAAGCCACCATTGTCTCTGCTTGATCCAATAAAAAATGCCGATCAGAGCACTGATAAGCAGTTGATTCAAAAGAACACGCAAATTTTGCAGTCCACGTTTAAGAGTTTTGGCGTTAAAGTAATCATTAAAAAAGCAATTTTAGGACCAACGATTACGCGCTATGAAGTGCAACCCGCAGTCGGCGTGAAGGTTAGTCGGATTGTCAATTTGGCTGATGATCTTGCTTTGGCACTTGCTGCTAAGGATATCAGAATTGAAGCACCAATTCCGGGCAAGCCGTTTATTGGAATTGAAGTTCCAAATCGGACGACCTCAACTGTATCCTTTAAGGATGTGATGGAGCACCAAGATCCTAAAGCGAAAAAGAATCCAATGGAGGTACCATTAGGCAAAGATGTCGCTGGTAAAATTATCTCTGCTAATTTGAGTAAAATGCCGCACCTCCTGATTGCCGGTTCAACTGGTTCTGGTAAATCAGTTGCGATTAACACGATTTTGAGCAGCATCTTAATGAAGGCACGTCCAGAAGAAATTAAGCTGGTGCTGATTGATCCTAAAATGGTAGAACTGTCAGTTTATAATGATGTACCACATCTGCTGATTCCAGTGGTAACCGATGCAAAATTGGCCTCCAACGCGCTTCACAAAGTTGTTAAAGAAATGGAGCGCCGCTATAAGCTATTTGCTTCTAGTGGCTGCCGCAATATGAAAGAATACAATCAAAAAGTTGTGGAAAACAATCAAGATAAGACTAAGCCAGTTATGCAGTCTTTACCATATATTTTAGTCGTAGTTGATGAATTGAGTGACTTAATGATGGTCGGTGGCCATGATGTGGAAGGAGCAATTGTTCGTTTGGGTCAAATGGCACGTGCTGCCGGAATTCATATGATTTTGGCAACTCAGCGTCCGAGTGTTGATGTTATTACTGGTTTAATCAAAGCCAACGTTCCATCGCGAATTTCCTTTGCTGTTTCAAGTGGTGTCGATTCCAGAACTATTTTGGATCAGACTGGTGCTGAAAAGTTGCTGGGTCGCGGTGATATGCTTTATATGCCCATCGGAGCTTCTAAACCCGAAAGAATTCAAGGAGCTTACATTGCGAGTGATGAAGTTGAAAGAATTATCGACTGGGTCAAAAAGCAGCAGAAGGCTGAATATGATCAAACGATGATCCCACAAAAGGGTGCAAGCAGTTCAGCTGAAAACGCGAATGATGATCCTGATGATGAGTTTTATGCTCCAGCAGTTGACTTGGTAAGAAAACAACAAACTGCCAGTGTTTCCATGTTGCAAAGACGTTTTAGAATTGGCTACAATCGTGCCGCAAGAATTATTGATGAGATGGAAGCAAAAGGAATTGTTGGTCCATCAGAAGGATCAAAACCTCGTCAAGTATTAATTCCACCAAAGAAAGATGATAGTCAAAATGCTAACGGTTAATACTTCAATTAAATCAAACGAAAAATTTACAACAGCCTCTCTAGGCTGTTTTTTACGCTTGCCGCTGACTAAGCATAATTTAGCGTATGCTAGCTTGCTTTCAAGAATGCAGACGAACGCAAGTCTTTATTTTCCTTCAATTAGAGCTCAACAAGAGGAATTATCGCAGTTGTATGATCTGCAATTAGAAATTATGCCGCAGTTGTTTGGTAAAGAGCTGCTTCTTTCATATGTTGCTAATTTCGTCGAGCCGCTTGAGCTGCTGGATCCAGATTATAGTTATGCCAAAATTGTTGAAGATCTGGCTTTAATTGTTCAGCATCCAAGTTTTGATCCAGCCCTGGTTTCAGTTAGTCAAAAACAATTGTTGGCTGATTATAAAGAAATTGTCGCAGAGCCATCCAATTATGCTCTGGATCGTTTTTTCAATATCTGGTATCAAGATGAGCCTGATTATGCAGAAAACTTTATGGGGCCGATTGAAGAAATTACGGCTGCCACTTCTGGACAAATTCAGCGTTTCAGTGATAGTTTGCGCAGCGTGCCAACGACGATTATTGGCTTGGCTCGAGACCCTAAATCAATGAATAGATTGATTAGAGAAGAGTTTAAACAAGCTGGTCTTTTAAAAAAATTCATGACAGAAGATGCAACGATTATTACGCCTAAGCGTTTAGTTAATAAAACAGAAGAAAAAGGCAATTTGCAAGCCCAATTAATGCTGGGATATGGTTACCGGCAAAAGATTGATTATTATGAGCAAGTTATTGGAATGGTTTTAGCACAATATCTTGCTGGTGACCCTTCTTCAAAATTATTTACGGGAATTCGTGAAGAATTAGGTGCAGCATATGATGTTGAAGCAAATAACTTTGCTAATAATTCATTGTTTTTAATTAATGCTGGCGTCGCTCCTGATAAAAGCAGTCAGGCAGAAAAGATCATTCGAAATGAGATGGCCCAAATTGGTGAGGGCAAGATTGATGATGACTTGCTGAAAAAGGCAAAAAGAGCGTTAGTAACCGTTCAAAAAATTGGCCAGGATCAACCTAATTGGCAACTGTCTCAAATGCTCAGAGAAAATCTTTTCCCTGAATACGAGAATTTTGATCGTCTGGCTGCGCTTAAAAAAGTTACAGCTCATCAATTGCAAAAATTTGTTCAAAATCTATTTTTAAATGAAAGCTATATTTTAAAATGAGAGTACCACAAATCATTAAACGAAAGTATGATTCCGGCTTTGAGGCGGAATTTGTATTGAGACCGAATTTTAATCAACGTTTTTTTGGGATAATCGTTGATTTTGGCAGCAGTGATCCCCAAAGACATGCAGGAACGGCGCACTTTTTAGAGCATAAATTATTCGCTAAAGAGAGCGGAGATTTATCGCATGAATTTGAAAAAATTGGTGCTGATGTTAATGCTTTTACTTCTTTTAATGAGACGATGTTTTACTGCAGTGGCATCAGTAATAACCAAACTTTGATCAAGCTTTTATTCAGACTGGTTGGCGAGCCGTATTTTACCGAAAAAAATGTTGCCCAAGAAGAGCCAATTATTCAGCAGGAATTAGCTATGTATCAAGATGAGCCTAATTGGGCCGTCAATAATACTTTGATGAAGCAAATGTTCGGCGATTCAAATCTAGGAATTGATGTTGCTGGTACCAAAGAAACAATTGCAGCAATTACCGCTCAGGATCTATTGGAATGCTATCAGCAAAATTATGTTGCATCAAAAATGCATTTTATTGCCTGCGGAGATTTTTCAGATTATCAGGTAAAAACGCTCTTGCGCTTAGTGGGTAAATTATCCGAACAATATTTTAAGAAACAAGCAGCTAATAAGTGCAAGATTGTTTGTGCTAAAGGGCAATTGCAAAGCAAAGTCCTAGTCAATAAAAGTGAATCCAACCTTTTTGGAATCGGCCTACGCTTGCCAAATTTTAAGAAAGTATTATCAAGTCGTGATTTGTCTCAAATTATGCTTGAAATAATGTTAGAATCAAAATTAAGTGTAACAAGTCCGTGGTTTGAAAGAATGAGAAAACACAATTTGTTAAGCAATTCGCTCCAAATTTCGGTTAATTACACACGAGAAGGAAATTTTGCGACTATTTTTGGAATTAGTGGGCAAAGCAAGATGGTCATTCAAGAAATTAAGGATGAGTTAAACAAACCATTGCAGGCTTTGGATAGAGTTTATCTGCATAAGTTCTATAATCTGAAGAAAAAAGAATGGCTTGCACAGACAATTCGCAGTTTAGATGATTTACCCTACTTAGCTGTGGAGTGTGCCGAGGAAAGCCTTGATGGCGAGAACTCGTTTGAAAATATCCAGAAGCTGCAGCTGCTTAGTTTTGATGATTTTGCAAGCTATTGTGCAAGTTTGATGAAAGACTATCAATTTTGTGCTGTTAGACTTGAGAAGGGAGAGGCAGAGCAGTGAAACGTGTAATTGTTTTTGGCGCAACTGGCGGAATTGGACAAGCAATCTGTCAGACTTTGGCAGCCGATGGCTGGTCACTTTATTTGCATTGCAATAACAATGTGGATGGAGCTAGTGAGCAGGCGCAAAAGCTGATGACAATTTATCCACAGCAGGATTTTATGCCGATAAAATTTGATTTTTTATCTGAAAAAGAGCAGCTTTCCAAGTTTGTTAATTCACTCTTACCAGTTAATGCAGCGGTTTTTGCACAGGGAATCACTAAATATGATTTTTTGACCAAACAAAAAATTGCTGATATTGAAAAAATTATTCAAGTCAATCTGACTGTTCCCATTGAATTAACTAAATTGCTTGAACCAATTTTAATTAAACAAGAATATAGTCGCATCGTCTACTTAGGATCAGTTTACGGTGGTCAGGGAAGTGCGCTGGAATCTGTCTATAGTGCGACCAAAGCGGGACTTAGCCGTTTTAGTCAAGCCTATGCGCGTGAAGTGGCTTCGACAAACCTGACGGTTAATGTGGTTGCACCGGGCGCCGTAAACACACCGATGAATGCAATGTTTTGCAAAGAAACAATGCAAGAAGTTGAAAGTGAGATTCCGGCAGGACGTTTGGCTCAAGGAAAGGATATTTCTTATTGGGTAAAATGCTTGCTAGATAAAAATAGTTCTTATTGTACTGGGCAAACAATTTATATTAGCGGAGGCTGGCTTTTATAATATCCAAGTTTGTCATAAAAATTTAAATTTATGGTATACTCAATTTGTTAATCTAAAATTTGAAGAGGTAAATATGGCTGATATCGGAGATAAATTACGCAGTGCTAGAGAAGCTAAAGGTCTTTCGATTGCGGATATTGAAAAGGCAACAAAGATTCAAAGCAGATATTTGGAGGCAATCGAACAGAACGATTTTGATAAGCTTCCTGGTGATTTTTATGTCAGAGCATTTATTAGACAATATGCTCAAATCGTCGGATTAGATGGTAAGGAATTGTTGAGTGATTATAAACAAGATGTACCGGAGTCTGATCCAGATGAATATGTTGAAAATTCAATTGACAACAAGAGTGAGGAAGTTCGTGAGACCACAGATAATAAGAAAAATATGTGGAAGAACTATTTGCCACGGATTGCTATTTGTTTAGGCGTAATCATCGTCGTCTTAGTAGTCTACTTCTTATATGCGCGTCTTTCTTCAAGTGGACAAAGCAGTAATAATGACAACAATGTGGCTGTTTCTTCACAAACTTCTTCTAAGTCAAGCTCATCTTCGGCTGTTAAGAAGAGCAATGTTAAGGTAACTTCTTTGGGCAACAACCAATATCGTGTTACCGGGCTTAAAAATAACCGCAAGTTGACTATTAAAGCTGGTTCTCAAGCCGTAACTGCTACAGTTACTGTTAATGGGGCTACAGTGCAACGTAAGGCCATTGCTGCAAACAGCAAAGATAGCTTGAACTTGTCAAGCGGTGCCAAAACTGTTGCTATTACTTTGAGTAATGATACTGATACTTCAATTAAGATTGCCGGTAAAAAAGTCCCATATACTACCACTGGTCAATCTAGAACAATTACCTTGCTGATTGGTAAAGCAAGTTCACAAAGCAGTTCTTCTAGCTCAAGCACGCAAAGCAGTACACAGAGCAGTTCAACTACTAACTCATACAACAAGCAACAAAGCAGCAGTCATCAGAGTCAGACTCAATCAAGTCAAACGCAATCTTCAACTACGCAGAGAAACCAGACTAAAAATGACCAAAACAACCAAGGTCAAAGCGGTAAAGGCCAACAAAGCAGTAAAGGCCAACAAAGCAGTCAAAACAATAACGATAAAGGCAATGACGCTGGTAACCGTTAGTTTGATTAGAGTGGTATTTTAGAGGAGATAAAAATGAATTTACCTAATAAATTAACAATGTTTAGAATCTTTATGATTCCAGTATTTATGTTGCTTATTATTTTTAGAGGAGCAACAGGCGGCTATACTGCTACAGTCGGTGTAGCACACGGAACGGTAATTTCTTGGCTTCAAGTGATTGCTGTTGTAGTATTTGCAGTAGCTTCTGCTACTGACTGGCTTGATGGTCATATTGCTCGTTCACGCAATTTGGTTACCAACTTCGGTAAGTTTGCTGACCCACTTGCTGATAAGATGTTGACAATGACTGCCTTCATTTTCTTGGTTTCACTTAATTTAGCTCCAGCATGGGTAGTTGCAATTATTGTTTGTCGTGAACTTGCAGTAACTGGTTTACGTTTAATCGTTGTTGAAAATGATGGTGAAGTTATCGCTGCTAAAATGCCAGGCAAGATCAAGACCACAGCACAAATGCTTTCAATTATTTTCTTGCTTTTAGGTGATCCATTCTATCTCGGAACTGTTTTGCTTTACATCGCTTTAATCTTTGCCGTTTACTCCGGTTACGATTATTTCCATTCATCATGGGGCGTATTCAAGGGCTCAATGTAGTTTGATAATCAAATAATTCATAAAAAAGATTGGATTTATCCAATCTTTTTTATTTTCTACGGTAAAATAGCAATTTTTTTCGTATTTATAATATAGAGGATAAAATTCTTGAACGCTCGTTCGCTTTTTCCTTGCAATCTGCTAAAGAGTCAAAGTATAATTAATATGTAATGTCCATAGGAGGTAAATAGTTTGGCCAAAGATGAAAAAAAGGCTGCCTTAGATGCGGCCCTCAAAAAGATTGAAAAGAACTTTGGTAAGGGCGCTGTTATGCGGATGGGTGAAAAAGCCGATACGCAAATTTCAACTGTCCCAACCGGCTCAATTGCATTGGATGCAGCCCTTGGTGTTGGTGGCTATCCACGTGGGAGAATTATTGAAGTATATGGTCCTGAATCTTCAGGTAAGACAACGGTTGCTTTGCATGCCGTAGCTGAAGTACAAAAGCGCGGTGGTACGGCTGCTTATATCGATGCCGAAAACGCTATGGATCCAGCTTATGCGGAAGCTTTAGGCGTTGATATTGATTCTTTGATTTTGTCACAACCAAATACTGGTGAAGAAGGTCTGCAGATCGCTGATACTTTAATTTCCAGTGGTGCTATCGACATTTTAGTTGTCGATTCAGTTGCTGCCTTGGTTCCACGAGCAGAAATTGAAGGTGAAATGGGTGATGCCCATGTTGGTTTGCAGGCTCGTCTTATGAGCCAGGCTCTTAGAAAGCTTTCAGGAACAATTTCTAAGACAAAAACCATTGCAATCTTCATTAACCAGATTCGTGAAAAGGTCGGTGTCATGTTTGGTAACCCTGAAACTACGCCAGGTGGTCGTGCTTTGAAGTTCTACTCAACGATTAGACTTGAAGTAAGAAGAGCTGAACAAATTAAGCAGTCTGGTGATGTTTTAGGTAACCGCGTTAAGATTAAGGTTGTTAAGAACAAAGTTGCCCCACCATTTAAGGTTGCCGAAGTAGATATTATGTATGGCAAAGGCATCTCACAAAGTGGTGAGCTTTTGGATATGGCAGCTGATAAGGATATTATCGATAAAGCTGGATCATGGTATTCATATAAGTCTGATCGAATTGGACAAGGACGTGAAAATGCTAAGAAATACTTGGAAGATCACCCAGATATTTATCAAGAGATTGAAACTCAAGTTCGTCAAGCTTATGGTATTGATGAAAAATCCATTGCCGACCGTGAAAATCCTGAAAAGATAAAAGAAAAACGTGAAACCGCTGAAAAGAGCGAAGAAGCAAAAGAAACTGCCGAGAAAAAAGAAGCAGCCAGTAAAAGCAAATAAAGTTGGAGAAATCAACCTTGACCTTGGATTTTAATTCCAAGGTTTTTTCTTGTTGATTGACATGTGCATTCCAGTTCTTTATCATAAAACTGTGTGAATAATTCTAAAAAAGGCGATAGTAATGATGGTAAATGAAATTTTAATTCCCGCCGTGGTTGCTATTGTTTCACTTTTAGTGGGATTAGGCGCAGGCTATGCAATTCGAAAAAATTCTTGGGAAAAGAAAGCCCAAAATGCACAGAATGATGCTGACCACATTCTTGCTGATGCCAAGGCACAGGTTACTGCTGCTGAAGCTGAAGTAAATGCACAAAAACAGGCTGCGGAAGCAGTTAAACAAAGTGCAGAAAACACCAAAAAAGAAAAAATTCTTGAAGCACAAGAAGAAATTCAAGAATATCGACAAAAAATCGAAGACAGTTTGAATCAAAAACGTGATGAAATTTTACGTTTGCAGAATCGTCTAGGACAGCGTGAAGATACTCTTGATCATCAAAAATCTTTATTGGAGGAAAAAGAATCTGGCCTCTCACGAAAAGAAGATCAATTAAAGCAGCAAGAAGCTAATTTAAACAAAAAGCTAGAATATGCCAATGAGTTAGTCGAAAAACGTCGACAAAAACTTTATGAGGTGGCTGATCTGGATAAGGAACAAGCTAAGAAGCTTGTTTTGAGTCAGCTCTCAGATGAATTGGTTAAAGAACGAGCTGAAATGATTAGAAATAGCAATGAAGAAGTTCAAGCTAAAGCTGATCGTTTTGCTAATCAAATATTGGTTGATGCGATTCAAAGCTCGGCAGCTGATACAGTTGCAGAAACCACGGTTTCTGTAGTTGATTTGCCAAATGAAGAAATGAAGGGCAGAATTATTGGCCGTGAGGGACGCAATATTCGTTCCTTTGAAGCTTTGACAGGAATCGACTTAATTATTGATGACACGCCAAAGGTCGTTACTTTGAGCGGCTTTGATCCAATCAGACGAGAAATTGCCAAAAGAGCAATGCAGCGTTTGATTAAGGATGGTCGAATTCATCCAGCTCGCATTGAAGAGATGGTTGATAAGGCCCGTAAAGAAGTAAATGACGATATCTATGAAGCAGGTGAAAGTGCTTTGATGGATTTGGGAATTCACCGGATGAATCCTGAATTAGTGAAGACTTTAGGCCGACTTAAATATCGTACTTCTTATGGTCAAAATGTTTTAGCACACTCAATTGAAGTTGCAAAATTAGCAGGTACAATGGCTGCAGAACTTGGTCTAGATGAAAAACTAGCAGTTCGCGCGGGATTATTACACGATATTGGTAAAGCAATTGATCATGATATTGAAGGCTCACACGTTGAGATTGGGGTTGAATTGACTCGTAAATATCATGAATCAGATATAGTAGTTAATGCGATTGCGGCTCACCACGGAGATGTACCGAAGTTATCGTTTATTGCTGAACTTGTAGTAGCGGCAGATACGATTTCTTCAGCTCGTCCGGGTGCAAGAAGCGAAAGTCTTGAAAACTACATTAGACGGCTGACTGAACTTGAAGACATAGCCAAGAGCTACCAAGGAGTAAAGCAGGCTTATGCGATTCAAGCAGGACGTGAAGTCCGGGTTATGGTTGAGCCTGATGAAATTTCAGACGATCGTATCACTGTATTGGCACGGGACATTAAGAACCAAGTTGAAAAAGAACTTGATTACCCAGGTAATATTAAGATTACGGTTATTCGTGAAAAACGAGTGTTTGCAATTGCTAAATAAGCGTTCGGCATAAGAGCTGAGCGCTTTTTGCTTTACTTAAACTTGATTGTTATCTCAAAGTCCTTGTATAATGAGAGGAAAACTTCTTAAAGAAAGCAGTCAAAAATGTTTAAAATTATTGTTGATTTATTCTTTCTGGTCATTATCCAGGCGGCCATCACGCCGTTTATTCGAAGATTGGCCTTTGTTTTAGGAGCCGTAGATAATCCTAATGCAAGAAGAGTTAACAAAAAGCCCATGCCTACAATTGGTGGCTTGGGTATTTTCGTGACTTTTAATATCGGTTGCTTTATTCTTTTGCGTGAGCAATTTCCAACCCATGAATTATTCTCAATTTTGCTTGCCTCAAGCGTTATTGTCTTGACCGGTATGATTGATGATATTCTTGAATTAAAGCCTCGACAGAAGATGTTTGGCATCTTTATCGCATCCCTGGTGGTTTATTTCTTGGCAGGCATCCGAATGGATGTTATTAATCTGCCGTTCATTCACCATGAAATAACTTTAGGCTGGTGGAGCCTGCCAATCACCATTTTTTGGATTCTGGCTTTGACTAATGCCGTCAATCTGATTGACGGGCTTGATGGTTTAGCTGATGGCGTATCGATGATTTCTCTAACTACGATGGGAATCGTCGGCTACTTCTTTTTACATACCCATGAACTGTATGTTCCAATTGCTTGCTTTATGCTGGCGGCCTGTTTATTGGGCTTTTTACCGTACAATTTTCATCCAGCCAAAATTTTCTTGGGTGATACGGGAGCATTGTATATTGGGTTCATGATTTCGATTTTCTCGCTTAAAGGCTTGAAAAACGTTACTTTCATTTCATTGCTGGTCCCAATTATCATTTTAGGGGTTCCAATTACTGATACCGTTTATGCGATGATTCGGCGGAAGCTGAACAAGCACCCAGTTTCGCAGGCCGATAAGCATCACTTGCACCACCAATTAATGAAGATGGGATTGACTCATCGACAAACAGTTTTGACAATTTATGCTTTATCTTTAATTTTTTCTTTTATTTCATTGTTGTTCCTGCTTTCACCAACTTGGGGAATTTGGCCATTAATTCTGTCATTGTTGTTTGCCCTTGAATTATTTGTTGAATCAATTGGACTTTTAGGTGAAAAATACAAACCGCTCATGCATTTGATGCAGAAAGTTATCAGTTCTCGAAGTACGAGGGATCCAAAAGTTGAGGTTTGGCATTTGGGTGAGGAAAAGCCAAATCAATTAAAACGTCCGGATAAGCAATTTAAAGTTCAAGACGATAAGAAAAATAAGTAAAACAAAAATGAGTTTGAGATAATTTTTCTCAAGCTCATTTTTATTGTTCATGAAAATTGTTTTGCGTCACGGGCATTTCATTGTAGCGCTTTTCGCCTAACGTGAACTTTACTTTGCCAGCCAACAAATTAGTTAAATCATCTTCAAATTGCTTTTGGTTTTCTTCATCCAGAAAAACTTTAATTTGAACATCAGTTGCATAATTGGTATCTGCAATGAAAATTTGTTTTTCTTTAAGGTAGTGGTTAACTTCATCGAAGCGATTATAGGCAACAGAAAAGATCAGTTCTTGCTGTAGACCCCGTTTAATGACGCCAATCTTTTCGGCAGCTTGGGTTACGCTGTTTGAATAGGCTCTGATTAATCCGCCGGCCCCCAGCTTAATGCCGCCAAAATATCTGGTAACGACCACAGTCACGTTTTTAAGCTTCATCAGTTGGAGTGCTCTCAATTCAGGGATGCCAGCCGTACCTGAAGGCTCACCGTTGTCGCTAGCCTTTACTTGATCATCATTGAGACCAATTGTGTAAGCATAAGTATTGTGATTTGCATCATGGTACTTTTTGCTTATTTTTTTAATAAATGCCATTGCTTCTTCAACCGTATTGCTGCGTGCTATGCTGGCAATGAATCTGCTTTTTTTAATAATAATCTCGTTAGTGCCATTTTCTTTGATAGTTAAGAAATTTTCATTTTTTGACAAAAAATCGCCTCTTTTTACGTATATATATTTTAGGAGGGCAAAAAATGGAAAATTCACCCCAATTAGCTGGTCGACAATGGACGAGCAATCAACAGAATTTTAGCATAAGTGCAGATACTAATAAAATTCCAGCAATTGAAAACTTTTATTGCAATCGTTGTGGCAGCCGTGTTTCAGGAGAATTGCCATCAGGTAAAAAATATTGTCGTGCCTGCATTGGGCTGGGACGAATCTGTGAAGGAGACAGTTTGATTCGCCTGCCAGCAGATAATCGGCTTTTTCCAAAATTAAAAAATGGCGGAATGACTTGGCAAGGAGAATTAACATCGCAGCAGCAAAAAGTGTCAACGGCCTTGCTGGAAAATTTTAACAAAAAGAAGAATACTTTGGTTCACGCTGTTACAGGGGCCGGTAAAACAGAAATGTTGTTTGAATTGATTGCTGCTTGCATGAAAGAGGGAAAACGAGCTTGTATAGCGACGCCGCGAATTGACGTTGTAAATGAGCTCTATCCTCGTTTTGAAGCAGCCTTTGCCAAAATTAAAATTGGCAAATATCATGGCCGTGAATATCATGATCCGGGAAACGATCAATTGACGATTTGCACAACGCACCAATTGCTAAAGTTTTATCAGGCATTTGACCTTTTAGTTATTGATGAAGTTGACTCATTTCCTTATGTAGGAAACAGTCAGTTGCACTTTGCGGCTAAGAATGCAGTAAAAAAGACGGGAATTCGTGTTTATTTAACAGCTACGCCAACGGAAGACCTGCTCTTAGAGGCAAAAAGCGGCGAATTAGAAATCGTCAAATTAAATCGCCGGTTTCATGGTGGATTGTTGCCTGTACCTAAAGAAAAATTGTTTTTACGACCATTTCTGAAAAAGAATAAAATTAATCCAAATCTATTGCGGGAAGTAAAAAAAGTTTTAGCGACGGGCCATCCTTTGCTTTTATTTGTTCCACGAATAGATGAAGTTAATATTTATTTGCAGGCACTAAGGACCGACCCTGCTTTGAAAAAAGTGCACATTGCCGGCGTCCATGCTGCAGATAGCGAAAGAATTAAGAAAGTCCAACAGTTTCGTGAAGGACAACTAGATTTATTGATCACAACGACTATCTTAGAACGAGGCGTAACTTTCAAACATGTGTGGGTTATTATTGTTGCGGCTGATGATCCAATTTATACTACAGCGAGTTTAGTTCAAATTGCCGGCAGAGTTGGTAGAGATAAAAACGATCAAGATGGGCTAGTGCTTTATTGCTATCACAAATATACGGCCAAGATTGATTTAGCAATCAAGCAAATTAAGGAGATGAATCGATGATTGAATGTCTGTTCTGTGGTCAGTATTTCGCTGCTGATTTCAACTTGCTGGATCTTTTATCAACGCAAAAAAAGAGACAAGGCCGTCTTTGTCGGCAATGTCTTAAACGTTTTCCAAGATTAGGCAAAACACGCTGTCCAAATTGTGATAAAAATGTGGAAAAAAGCGGACTATGTTTGGACTGTCAAGATTGGCAAAAGATTTATCCCAATAATTTGCTTAAAAATCATGCTGTTTACCGTTACAGTGATGCTTTTCATGACTTAATGGTGAATTATAAACGTTACGGCGATTACTGTCTTCGAGAAATTTTGCAAGAGTTGATTCGAAAAGAAATTCAAGAATACCATTTTGATTATTACGTACCAGTACCTACATCACCGGAGCATCAAAAACGAAGACAATTTGATACAGTTAGTGCAATCTTTGCAGATTTGCTGTCGCTTAGCTATTTTCTAAAAAAGAAAGAAGGCACAGGAGCACAGGGTGAAAAGAATAAGCGTCAACGGCTGCTAACGCCACAAGGCTTTTTTGTTGCTAAAGATGCCCCAATCAAAGATAATATTAGTAATGACAGATTCTTATTATTAGATGACATTTATACCACGGGAAGAACCCTATATAATGCGCGAGACAAGCTCTTAGAAGTGTTTCCACAAGCAAAAATTGAAAGCTTTGCAATTTGTCATTAATCAATTGTTATTAAATTAATGCTAAACGCTTACATTTTCTGGTATAATGAAATTGTAAAGAAAAAACGCATAACGGTGAAAGGAGAATCTTATATGTTAAAATACAATGTTCGTGGCGAAAATATTGAAGTTACTGATGCCTTAAGAAGCTACGTTGAAAAACGTTTGAATAAATTGGAGAAATACTTTGAATTATCTCAAGATGTGATTGCCCACGTTAACTTAAAGGTTTACCGTGATCACTCAGCAAAAGTAGAGGTAACTATTCCATTACCTTACTTAGTTTTGAGAGCTGAAGAAACCACGGACGATATGTATCGCAGTATTGACTTCGTTTCAGAAAAATTGGAACGTCAAATCAAAAAGTACAAGACCCGTGTAAACAGAAAGAGCCGTGAAAAAGGTTTGCACGACTTCTTTGTTGAAGCTCCTGAAGAAGAAGAAAAGAAGCCAGCTAAATTTGATATCGTTCGTAACAAGCGTGTTAGCTTGAAACCAATGGATCCAGAAGAAGCTATTTTGCAAATGGATATGTTGGGACATGACTTCTTTGTATTCCAAGACGCTGAAACTAATGGTACAAGCGTTGTTTACCGCAGAAACGATGGCCGTTACGGCTTAATCGAAACTAATGAATAACAAAAACTTAGTAATAGTTTTTTGAGTCTGGTTTTTCCAGACTTTTTTATTGCTTTGATATTTAATGAAGCGAATATTTTTAATTTGATCGCAATTATGGTAGAATTAAAATGTATTTTTAGACTTTCGACATATAAGGGGCCGATTTAATGGCAAATATTTTAAAGAAACTTTATAACGCTGATAAGCGTGAATTGAAAAAATTTGAAAAGATTGCAAAAAAAGTTGAAAGCTATGCTGACGAAATGAGCAAGCTTTCCGATGAAGAATTAAAAGCAAAAACACCAGAATTTCGTAAACGTTTAAAGAACGGTGAAACTTTGGATGACATTTTGCCAGAAGCTTTTGCTGTTTCTCGTGAAGGAGCAAAGCGTGTTTTAGGCTTATATCCATTCCATGTTCAAATCTTAGGTGGGATTGCTTTACACTTTGGTAATATTGCTGAAATGATGACTGGTGAAGGTAAGACTTTGACTGCCACAATGCCAGTTTATTTGAATGCCCTTGAAGGTAAAGGGGTTCACGTTGTTACGGTTAACGAATATTTAGCAAGCCGTGACGAAAGCGAAATGGGTCAGCTTTACAAGTGGCTTGGCTTAACTGTTGGCTTAAATTTAAACTCAATGTCACCTGATGAAAAGCGTGAAGCATATAACTGTGATGTTACTTATTCAACCAACTCAGAACTTGGTTTTGATTACTTGCGTGATAACATGGTTGTTTATAAGGAACAAATGGTTCAACGTCCTTTAAACTATGCCATCATCGATGAGGTTGACTCAATTTTGATTGATGAAGCGAGAACGCCATTGATTATTTCTGGTCAAGCTGAACAAGCTAATCGTGACTATATTCGTGCTGACCGCTTTGTTAAGACTTTGCGTGAAGACAAGAGCGATGATGAAGAAGATGAAGCTTCAGATGTAGATCAAGGCGATTACAAGATCGACTGGCCAACTAAGACCATTTCATTGACAAGAACTGGAATTGAAAAGGCCTGCAAGCACTTTGGCTTGAAGAACCTGTACGATGTTGAAAACCAAAAACTTGTTCACCACATTGATCAAGCTTTGCGTGCAAATTACATTATGCAGAAGGATATTGACTACGTTGTTCAAAACGGCGAAGTAATGATCGTTGATTCATTTACTGGACGTGTAATGGAAGGCCGTCGTTATTCAGACGGTTTGCACCAAGCTATTGAAGCAAAAGAAGGAGTTAAGATTCAAGAGGAATCTAAGACTCAAGCAACGATTACCTACCAGAACTTCTTCAGAATGTATAAGAAATTGTCAGGGATGACTGGTACTGCAAAAACTGAAGAAGAAGAATTCCGTGAAATTTACAACATGCAGGTAATCACTATTCCTACAAACCGGCCAATTGTCAGAAAAGATATGCCTGATATTCTTTACCCAACTTTGGATTCAAAATTCCGTGCTGTTGTTGAAGAAATTAAAAAGCGTCACGCTAAGGGACAACCTGTTTTGGTTGGTACGGTTTCAATTGAAAGCTCAGAGCGTTTGAGCAAGATGCTTGATCAAGCAGGTATTCCTCACGCAGTTTTGAACGCTAAAAACCACGCTAAGGAAGCCGCAATTATTATGAATGCTGGTCAACGTGGAGCAGTTACGATTGCCACTAACATGGCTGGTCGTGGTACTGATATTAAATTAGGGCCTGGTGTTAAAGAACTTGGCGGTTTAGCTGTTATTGGTACTGAAAGACACGAGTCGCGTCGTATCGATAACCAGCTTCGTGGACGTTCTGGTCGTCAAGGTGACCCTGGTTATACTCGGTTCTACCTTTCACTTGAAGACGATTTGATGAAGCGTTTTGGTGGAGATAGAGTAAAGGACTTCTTGGACCGTCTATCTGATAATGATGATGATAAAGTTATTGAAAGTCGTTTGATCACGCGTCAAGTTGAATCAGCTCAAAAACGTGTTGAAGGTAACAACTACGATACTCGTAAACAAACACTGCAATACGATGATGTTATGAGAATTCAGCGTGAAATCATTTACGGTGAAAGAATGCAAGTCATTGAAGCTGACAAATCATTGAAAGATGTTCTTATTCCAATGATTCACCGAACAATTGACCACCAAATCAACATGTTTGCTCAAGGTGATCATAAAGATTGGCGTGTTGACTCACTGCGTGATTTTATCGTTTCAAGTTTAACCAATGAAGAAGTTGCTGATTCAATTGATTACAAGACGATTAGCGTTAAGGATTTAAAGCAAAAACTTTATGATATCGTAGAAAAGAACTTCGAAGAAAAAGAAAAAGCTCTTGGCGATCCATCACAAATGCTTGAGTTTGAAAAGGTAGTCATCTTACGGGTGGTTGACGATCGTTGGACTGACCATATTGATGCAATGGATCAATTGCGGCAATCAATTGGTCTTCGTGGTTATGGTCAATTGAACCCATTGGTTGAATACCAAGATTCTGGTTACAGAATGTTTGAAGAAATGATTTCAAACATTGAATTTGATGTAACTCGTTTGTTCATGAAAGCAGAAATCAGACAAAACTTAAGTAGATAATGAGAGAGGGAGAAAGCAATGAGTTTTCTCCTCTTTTTTGAAAAGGGAAGCAATGGAAATTAGTGAAATTCAAAGTGTGCTAGACGATTTGAAGAAGCGTTTAGATCACTTTAGGGGGTCTCTTTGACTTAGATGCAATTGATGAAAGCATCGGAATCAATGAACAAAAAATGGCAGAGCCGAACTTTTGGAATGATCAGGATCAGGCTCAAAAATTAATTAGTGAAACCAATCTTTTAAAAGAAAAAAGAGATTCCTTTCTTGAATTGAAAAAGGAATATGAAGATGAAACGACAGCTCTTGAATTAATCAAAGAAGAGCCAGATAAGGAGCTGCAGGAAGAAGTTGAAAACAATTTAACTCATCTGCAGTCTGCTTTTCATAATTATGAGCTAGACTTGCTTATGTCGGGCAAATATGACAGTCATAATGCCTTGGTTGAAATTCATCCTGGTGCAGGTGGAACGGAAGCAATGGATTGGGCTAGCATGCTACTGAGAATGTATCAGCGATACTGCGAGAGTGTTGGCTTTAAGTTTGAGATCAATGACTATGAGCCAGGTGAAGAAGCTGGTGTAAAGAGCGTTAGCATTCGAGTAAGTGGCAAGAATGCCTATGGGATGCTGAAGTCTGAAAATGGCGTGCACCGTTTGGTTAGAATTTCGCCATTCGACTCTGCTAAAAGAAGGCACACTTCATTTGCCTCTGTAGAAGTTATTCCAGAAATAGACGATAGTATTAAAATTGATATTGATCCCAAAGATTTACGAATTGATGTTTATCGTTCTAGTGGTGCTGGCGGTCAGCACATTAATAAAACTTCAAGTGCGGTAAGAATTACCCACTTGCCTACTGGAATTGTAACGACTTCTCAGGCTCAGCGTTCTCAATTGCAAAACCGCGAGACAGCGATGAATGAATTGCGAGCTAAGCTTTTCCATTTGGAAGAAGAAAAGAAGAGAAAGCAAAAGCAGGCACTTAAGGGCGATCAAAAAGAAATCGGCTGGGGTTCACAGATTCGTTCATATGTTTTCCATCCTTATAATCTGGTTAAAGATCTGCGCACCAACTATGAAACAGCTGATGTTAAGGGGGTAATGGATGGCAAATTGCAGCCGTTTATTTATGCCTATTTGCAGTGGCGCTTAAGTCAAGAAAACCCAGATTAGAATTAGTCCATTATTAGATGAGGCAAAAAATGGTAGAATCGGTAAAATTAACTAAATTAATTCGTGATATCAGCATTCTTCATATCTATGAAGGAGAAAGCTACGTTGCCGATAAGGAGATTAAAGTTTCAGATATTTATCGGCCTGGCCTTGAATTAACCGGCTATTTTGACTTTTATCCAAAGCAGCGAATTCAATTGTTGGGTCGTACTGAAATCTCTTATGCGGCTCGGCTTGATCATGATATTCGGACGCATGTTTTTAAAAAAATGTGTACGCCTAATACCCCTTGCTTTTTAATTTCACGTTCTTTGCCAATTCCTGAAGAATTAAAGCAAGCAGCCGATGAAGCTAAAATTCCTATTTTGCAATCGTCTGATTCCACAACCTACTTATCAAGTATTTTGACGGATTATTTGCGGCAAAGATTGGCAGCTAGAACCAGCATCCACGGTGTTTTGGTTGAAATCAAAGGTATGGGTGTGCTTTTGACAGGTGTATCTGGTGTTGGTAAGTCTGAAACTGCCTTAGGTCTGGTTCAACGTGGCCACCGTTTAATCGCAGACGATCGGGTTGACGTTTATCAAAAAGACCATGAAACTGTCATGGGTGAAGCCCCTAAGATTTTGAAGCACCTAATGGAAATTCGTGGAATTGGTATTATTGATGTTATGAACCTCTTTGGTGCCGGTGCTGTAAAAGACAGAACGGAAATTCAATTAGTGATCAACTTGGTCAACTGGGATAAGAATGCCAATTACGACCGACTGGGCTTTGATGAAGACACGCGTGAAATATGCAATGTTGCAATTCCACAAGTAACGATTCCAGTTAAGGTTGGACGCAATATTGAAATCATTATTGAAGTTGCAGCAATGAACTTCAGAGCTAAGAAAATGGGCTATGATGCCACCCAAGTCTTTGATGATAATTTAGCAAATTTGATTTCTAACAATTCTAGAAAAGATACGAAAAGAGAAAATAATCAAAAATGATTTTCTGTGCACTAAACCGTAATGCCATCCAAATTGGCAATTTTAGCGTCAAATGGTATGGCGTTATCATGGCAGCAGCAATTGTCCTGGCTACTTGGATGTCAATTAGCGAAGGCAAAAAGCGACATATCATGAGTGATGACTTTGTTGACTTATTGCTATGGGCGGTACCTTTAGGCTATGTCGGTGCCCGGATTTATTATGTTATTTTTGAATGGGGCTATTATTCACAGCATCCTGATCAGATTATTGCGATCTGGAATGGTGGAATAGCTATTTATGGCGGTTTAATTGCCGGCCTGATCGTTTTGCTTGTCTTCTGCTATAAAAGAATGCTGCCGCCATTTTTGATGTTGGACATAATTGCTCCCGGAGTCATGGCTGCTCAAATTTTGGGTCGCTGGGGCAATTTTGTTAATCAAGAGGCCCATGGTGGACCGACTACCTTGCATTTTCTACAAAGCTTGCACTTGCCAGAATTTATTATTCAACAAATGAAAATCGGTGGAGTCTATTATCAGCCAACGTTTCTTTATGAATCCTTTTTTAATCTAATAGGATTAATAATTATCTTAAGTTTGCGCCATAAAAAATATTTTTATAAACAGGGCGAAGTTTTTATGTCATACTTATTATGGTATTCGATAGTCAGATTCTTTGTTGAAAGATTGCGAACGGATAGTTTGTATATTTTCGGTATAATTCGAGTATCACAGGCCTTGAGCTTAATTGTATTTATAGTGACATTGATTTTATTGATCTATCGTCGTGTCAAAGTTAAGCCAAAGTGGTATCTTGATGGTAGTGGTTTAAAATATCCATATACGAGATAGAAGAAATTCAGTTAGAAAGATTGAGAGATAAAATGACAAAAATTGCAGTTTTAGGTAATGGTTCATGGGGCTCGGTGTTGGGTTCCATGCTCGCTGATAATGGTAATGACGTAATTCTTTACGGTAACATAGATAAAGTAAATGAAGAAATCAATGCTACTCATACTAACAGCCATTACATGAAGGATTGGAAGCTAAACCCAACCACTTCAGCAACTGGAGACCTTGAAAAAGCTTTGGATGGTGCAGAGATCGTCTTATTCGTATTACCAACCAAAGCTGTTAGAATTGTTGCTAAAAATGTACGCAAAGTTTTTGATAAAACGGGTGCTAAGCCATTGCTTGTGACTGCTACCAAAGGGATTGAACCAGGAAGCAAGAAGCTGATTTCAGAAATTTTAACTGAAGAGGTTTATCCAAACGACAGTGACAAGATTGTTGCTATTTCAGGCCCAAGTCATGCAGAAAACGTTGCTCAAAAAGATTTGACAGCGATTGCTTGTGCTTCAGAAAATGAAGAAAATGCCAAGTTTGTGCAAAAGAAGTTTTCTAACAACTACGTTCGTTTCTACACCAATGATGATTTGATCGGTGTTGAAGTTGGCGGTGCCGTGAAGAACGTAATTGCAATTGCTGCCGGTATTTTAGTTGGTAAAAAATACGGCGATGATGCTAAGGCTGCCTTAATGACTCGTGGTCTTGCAGAAATTACCCGTTTGGGTGTTAACTATTTTGGTGCTAAGCCAATGACCTTCAGTGGTTTAGCAGGTATTGGTGATTTGATTGTAACTTGTACTTCAGTTAACTCAAGAAACTGGCGTGCTGGTAAGCAAATTGGTGAAGGCAAGAGCTTAGATTATGTATTGAAGAACATGGGCCAAGTTGTTGAAGGTGCTACTACAGTTAAAGCTGTCCATGAATTAGCTCAAGAAAAGAACATCGATATGCCAATTAGTGAAGCAGTTTACCGTGTTCTTTACGAAGATGCTGATGTTGATGAAGAAATTAAAAAGATGATGGGCAGAAGTCCTAAACCTGAAATTCGTCTTTAATAAAAGAGAAAGAAGTGTCTGTTAATGCAGGCACTTTTTTTATATCTTAAAGTTGTTTATAATCAAATTTGTTGTCAGAACGTTTTAATCATAGTAAAATACACTTATGAAAAGTAAGGAAAGGGCATAACAAATGGCAAAAGAATATGATGTAATTATTATTGGTGCCGGCCCCGGTGGATTAACTGCAGCACTTTATGCAGCTCGAGCAAATTTAAATGTGCTAATTTTAGACCGTGGACCTTATGGCGGACAAATGAATAATACTGACGCAATTGATAATTATCCTGGTTTTACCGAAGTTAAAGGACCAGAACTTGCAGAAAAAATGTATCAGTCAGCAATGAAATTCAAGCCTGATTTCGAATACGGTGATGTACAAGCTGTGAGTCTTGATGGTGAGAATAAAATTGTTAAGACAGATACAGCTGAATATACGGCCAAGGTTGTCATCATTGCTTCGGGTGCTGATCATAAAAAGCTTAATGTTCCTGGTGAAGAAGAATATTCTGGCAGAGGAGTTTCCTATTGTGCCGTCTGTGATGCAGCCTTCTTTAAGGATGAAGACGTTGCCGTAATTGGTGGTGGAGATTCCGCAATTGAAGAAGGAATTTATCTTTCACAATTAGCTAAATCCGTGACGGTTATTCACCGCAGAGATCAATTGCGTGCCCAACCTGATTTGCAAAAGAAGGCTTTTGCCAATAAAAAAATGAAATTTATCTGGAACGCACAAACACAAGCAATTGAAGGTGATGGCAATAAAATTACCGATATTGCTTATAAAGATAAGAAGACCGGTGAAGAAAAGAAATTGCAAGTTGCCGGCGTTTTCATCTATGTTGGTGTAATTCCGCAAACGGCTCCATTCAAGAATCTCGATATTTTGGATGAATATGGCTGGGTTAAGACGGATGATCATATGCGGACAAAAGTTCCTGGCATTTTAGCTTTAGGGGATGTTCGTGCCAAAGATTTGCGTCAAATTGCAAATGCGGTTGGAGACGGCAGTATCGCAGGTCAAGAAGCATATAATTATCTTCAAAATTTAGATGACTAACATTATAGACTCACTTAACTTAAGTGGGTCTCTTTTTTTTACAAAAAATGGTACAATATTAACTGAGAATTTAATTTTAGATAAGAATTGAGGCATTCATGTTAGCAAAAGAAATTTATGAACAATGGCAAGCTGCTACTAATTTGCCAGATTATTTACAAGATCAATTAAATACTTTAGGTAAAGATGAAAAATGGATTGAAGATGCATTTGGTCAGGATATCAATTTCGGAACGGCTGGAATGCGTGGACGTCTAGAACCTGGAACTAATCGAATTAATTTGTTTACAATTGGTCGCGTGACTGAGGGTTGGGCCCGCTTAATCGACGAAAATGGTGAAGAAGCTAAAAAGCGTGGTGTTGCTATTTCTTTTGATTCACGTTACCACTCAAGAGAATTCGCAGAACATGCTGCAAGAATTTTGGGTGCCCATGGCATTCACGTCTACTTGTTTGATGACTTGCGCCCAACGCCAGAATTGTCATTTGCCGTTCGTTATTTGCATACTTTTGCAGGTATTAATATCACGGCTTCACATAATGCCAAGCAATACAACGGTTATAAGGCATATGGCGAAGATGGTGCACAGATGGCGCCAGAACATGCTAATCGTTTATTTGCATATGCACAAAAGGTAAAGGATATCTTTTCTGTTAAGGCTGCTCCGGTACCACAACTCCGTGCAGATGGTCTTTTGCAATTAATTGGTGAAGATGTTGATGAAGCCTATCTTGAACACTTGAAACAAGTCAACATTGATACAGAAATGATCAAGCAAAACGCCGATAAGCTAAAAATTATTTATACTCCGCTTCATGGTACAGGCAAGATGCTGTATGATCGTGCATTTAGACAAAGCGGCTTTGATAATATTATTCCTGTTCCGAGTCAATCAATTATTGACCCAGAATTTCCGACAACAATCAAACCTAATCCTGAATACCGTGACGTTTTCAAACCAGGCTTCAAATTGGCCGATAAAGTTAATGCCAACGTCATTATTGCTACTGACCCAGATGCCGATCGTATGGGTGCCGCAGTTAGAAAAGACAATGGCGACTTCCAAGTATTGACTGGCAATCAAATTGCCACCTTAATGGCATATTACTTATTGGTTCACTTGAAAGAAAGCGGCAAGCTGGATGCAAATTATGAAATTGTCACTTCAGTAGTTTCAAGTGCTTTGCCATTTAAGATTGCTAAGGATTTCGGAATTAAAACCAAACATGTTTTAACTGGATTCAAGTACATCGGCGAAGAAGTCGATCGTATGAACAAAGCGCAGGATGCTAAATTCTTGATGGGCTTTGAAGAAAGCTATGGCTACTTATTTAAGCCGTTTGCTCGTGATAAGGATGCTATGCAGGGAGCTTTAATGTTTGCAGAAGTAGCTAGCTATTATGCTTCTAAGAACATGACCGTTTTTGATGGCTTGCAAGAAATCTGGAAGAAATACGGCGTTGCTTATGAAATTACTAAAGCAATTGAAATGCCAGGAATCGGTGGCCAAAAGAAGATGGCAGAATTAATGAGTCGTCTTCGTCAAGAGCATTTGTCTGAAATTAATGGTGCCAAAGTAGTTAAAATTCAAGACTTCGAAGAACAAATAACGACTGAGAATGGCAATTCAGAAGCCTTAACCGGTTTTCCAAAATCAAATGTTTTGAAATACTTCTTAGATGATGAAACCTGGGTGGCTTTACGTCCATCCGGTACCGAGCCTGTTATTAAGGCATATGTTGGCGTTAACCGGAAGGATATTGAAACTGCAGAAAAAGCTGCTGAAGATTATCAAGATGCTTTGTCAAGACTATTAAAATAATGCAAATTTAGTGCGAAAACACGTTCGATGTAGTAAAATTGAAGACGTTAAAATAAGAAAGTTGGGCTTTTAGTCCAACTTTTTTTACGAGGAGTCTTTGGCAAATGATTAAACGACAAGAAAATCGCAAATTCGAACTAGTTTCTAAATACAGTCCCGCTGGTGACCAGCAACAAGCAATTGATAAACTTACCGCTGGTTTTAAAAAAGGATATAAAGAACAGATTCTTGAAGGTGCCACGGGAACGGGTAAAACTTTCACAATGGCCAATATCATTGCTAAATTAAATAAGCCAACTTTGGTAATATCGCACAATAAAACTTTGGTTGGACAACTATATGGCGAATTTAAGAGCTTTTTTCCGCATAATGCTGTTGAATATTTTGTATCCTACTATGACTATTATCAGCCGGAAGCTTATGTTCCGCAGTCAGATACTTACATTGAAAAAGATTCTGCGATCAATGATGAAATTGATCAGCTTCGTCACGCTGCCACCTCAGCCTTGATGGAAAGAAACGATGTTATTGTCGTGGCTTCTGTTTCATGTATTTATGGATTAGGTGATCCACGGGAATACGCAAGAAGTGTTTTGACTTTGCATGAAGGTGATGAGATTGAGCGAAACGTCTTATTGCGGGATCTCGTCAACATTCAATATGATCGTAACGATATCGACTTTGGACGTGGTCGTTTCCGCGTTCGAGGCGATGTTGTTGAAGTCTTCCCAGCCGGTAATTCCAAACATGCTTATCGGATTGAATTTTTTGGTGATGAAATTGATCGTATTGTCGAAATCGACTCTCTGACTGGTGAAATTTTTGGTGAACGGGAAAGTATTTCATTATTCCCAGCTACGCACTTCATGACCAACGATGAACAGATGCGGCGTGCATTGCAAGCTATTTCGCAGGAAATGAACGTTCAAGTCAAAAAATTTGAAGGCGAAGGCAAGCTGCTTGAAGCGCAAAGGATTAAGCAGCGAACGACTTATGATATGGAAATGATGAGTGAAGTTGGCTACACTAACGGTATTGAAAACTATTCTCGCCATATGGAAGGGCGGAAGGCCGGTGAACCACCATATACTTTGCTTGATTTCTTCCCAGATGACTTTTTGATTTTAATCGACGAATCCCATGCTACAATGCCGGAATTAAGAGCGATGTACAATGGTGACCGTAATCGTAAGAAAACGTTGATTGATTATGGTTTCCGTTTGCCATCTGCTTTGGATAATCGTCCACTTAAGCTTTCTGAATTTGAAAAACATGTCAACCAGATTTTATATGTCTCCGCTACACCCGGAGATTATGAATTAGAACGGACCAATCATAAGGTTGAACAAATTATCCGACCAACCGGATTGCTGGATCCTAAAGTAGAAGTTCGCCCAATTGAAGGGCAGATCGATGATTTGGTTGGTGAAATCAACAAACGCATTGAACGAAATGAGCGTGTTTTTGTAACTACGCTTACTAAAAAGATGGCTGAAGATTTAACCGATTATTTGAAGGATCTTGGGATAAAGGTTCGCTATCTTCACTCCGATATTAAAACGCTGGAACGAATGCAAATTTTACGCGATTTGCGACTGGGCAAGTTTGACGTTTTGATTGGAATTAACCTTTTGCGTGAAGGAATTGACGTTCCTGAAGTTTCGTTGGTTGCAATTCTGGATGCGGATAAAGAGGGGTTCTTAAGAGCATATCGGCCATTAGTTCAGACCATGGGTCGGGCTGCTCGTAATGCTCACGGTGAAGTAATCATGTATGCTGATTCAATTACCGACTCAATGCGCGAAGCGATCGATGCAACTAACCGTCGGCGCAAGATTCAGATGGAATTCAATAAAGAACATGGCATAACGCCAAAAACAATTATCAAGCCAATTCGGCAAGCAATTTCAGCGACCAAGCAAGTTGATGACAAGGATAAAAAGTCGGATAGCTTTGCTGATTTGAACTTCGATGAATTAACAAAGAAGCAAAAAGAAAAGATGATCGACAGTCTCAAAGCACAAATGCAAGAAGCTGCCAAAAAACTCGATTTTGAAGAAGCAGCCAATTTGCGGGACGCAATGATGGAATTGCAAAAATCAGTCAAGAAGCCGATTAAGAGAAAAGGGAAGACATTCAATGGCAAATGATCAAATCGTAATTCGTGGTGCTCGCGAGCACAATCTTAAAGATGTGAATTTAACAATTCCCAAGAATAAGCTAGTTGTGGTAACGGGCTTATCTGGTTCAGGCAAAAGTTCTTTAGCTTTTGATACCTTATATGCAGAAGGAAGACGGCGTTATGTTCAGTCTCTTTCGAGCTATGCGCGGCAATTTTTAGGACAAATGGATAAGCCAGATGTTGATTCAATCGATGGTTTAAATCCTGCAATTTCCATCAACCAAAAGACGACATCGCATAATCCTCGTTCAACAGTTGGTACGGTTACAGAAATCAATGATTACCTTCGCTTGTTGTGGGCAAGAGTTGGCACGCCAATTTGTCCAAATGATGGTACTGTGATCGAGCGTCAGAGTGTGGATCAAATGGTCGACCGCATCATGGCTTTGCCTGAACGCAGCAAAATTCAATTGTTTGCACCAGTCATTCGTGACAAGCGCGGTGAGCATAAGGAAGTTTTCAAACGGGTTCAACGTGCTGGTTATGTGCGCGTGGTTGTCGATGGAGAAATGCATGAAATAGGCGAAGATTTTTCTCTTAAAAAAAACAAGCGCCACTCAATCGATATCGTAGTTGATCGTTTAATCGTTAAGCCAAGCATTCGTTCACGCCTGTTTGATTCAGTTGAAGCTGCATTGCGTTTGTCTGATGGCTATATGAACGTTGATGTGATTGGTGGCAAGATGCTTAACTTTTCTGAGTACTATGCTTGTCCAAAATGTGGCTTTACAGTGGGTGAAATGGAACCACGATTATTTTCATTTAATGCCCCATTCGGTGCTTGTCCGGCCTGTGATGGTTTAGGGATGAAACTTTCAGTTGATGAAGATTTAGTTATCCCCGATAAAAGCAAAACTTTGGCAGAGGGTGCACTTATTCCCTGGAAGAATTCCAAATATTATAGCGGCATGTTGGAACAAGCCTGTGCAGCTTTGAAAATTCCAATGGATAAGCCGTTTAATAAATTAACCCAACACCAAAAAGAAACAATTTTATTTGGTTCAAAAAAGGCCATTAAATTCCATTTAACAGGCGATTTTGGCGTTAATGATACCACACAGCCATTTGAAGGAATCATGGTCAATATTGATCGACGCTATCGCCACCCAATGTCAAAATTCATGCGGGATGCGATGGGCAAATACATGACGGAATTAACCTGTGCGACCTGTCATGGCAAGCGTTTGAATGAAAAAGCTTTGGCTGTAAAGATTGATGGCAAGGACATTGCTGAAGCCTCAGATTTATCAATCGATAAAGCACTTAAATTCTTTAAGCAGCTAAAGTTAAATGAGCAAAAGACCACGATTGCACGACCGATCTTGAAAGAGGTTAGAGATCGTCTTTCCTTCTTGGTGAGCGTTGGACTTGATTATCTGACTTTGTCACGTTCTGCTGATACTTTGTCTGGTGGTGAGGCACAGCGAATCAGGTTAGCCACCCAAATTGGGTCTAACTTGTCCGGCGTTATGTATGTGCTAGATGAACCTTCAATTGGTTTGCACCAGCGTGACAATGATCGTTTGATCAAGTCTTTGAAACGCATGCGGGATTTGGGCAATTCGCTGATTGTTGTTGAACACGATGATGAAACTATGCGGCAGGCCGATTATTTGGTTGATATGGGTCCTGGTGCTGGTATATATGGCGGCAAGGTGATGGCTGCTGGTACCCCGCAAGAAGTTGAAAAAAATCCTAATTCTTTAACCGGCCAATATCTTTCTGGCAAAAAGTTCGTACCTGTTCCGCTTAAACGCCGTAAAGGCAATGGCAAAAAGATCACAATCAAGAGTGCAGCTGAAAACAATTTAAAAAATATCAATGTTGATTTTCCACTTGGAAAACTGATCGTGGTGACAGGTGTTTCTGGTTCAGGCAAATCAACTCTGGTTAATATGATTTTGAAACGGGCTCTAGCACAAAAGCTAAATCATAATTCAACTAAACCAGGTAAATTTAAGAGTATTACTGGATATAAAAATATCGAAAAAATTATTGATATTGACCAGAGCCCAATTGGCAGAACGCCACGCAGCAATCCAGCAACTTATACTAGCGTATTCGATGATATTAGAGCGCTGTTTGCGCAAACCAATGAAGCAAAAATGCGCGGCTATACCAAGGCTCGCTTTTCATTCAATGTTAAAGGTGGTAGATGTGAAGCCTGTCATGGTGATGGAATTATCAAGATTGAGATGAACTTTTTACCGGATGTTTATGTGCCTTGCGAGGTCTGCCATGGTACGCGTTATAACTCTGAAACGCTCGAAGTAACTTACCGTGAAAAGAATATTGCCCAAGTGTTAGACATGACAATCAACGAAGCAACGGAGTTTTTCAAGAACATTCCAAAAATTGAACGCAAGCTGCAAACTATTGTCGATGTAGGTCTGGGCTATGTAAAACTTGGTCAGTCTGCAACTACTCTTTCCGGTGGTGAAGCTCAAAGAATGAAACTGGCTGCCGAATTGCAAAAACTGTCGACAGGCAAAAACTTCTATATTCTGGATGAACCAACGACTGGTCTGCATACAGATGATATAAAACGCCTGATGAATGTTCTCCAACGTTTGGTTGATGAAGGAAACACCGTTTTAATTATTGAACACAACTTAGATGTGATTAAGTGTGCGGACTGGCTGATTGATCTTGGACCAGAAGGCGGCGATGGCGGCGGCATGGTCGTAGCTACCGGAACGCCAGAAGAAATAGCAGAAGTTAAAGAAAGCTATACCGGCCAATATCTTGCTCCTGTTTTAAAGAGAGACACTGAATTGACAAAAGAAGCTAAGAAGTCAAATAAAACAAAATAATTATTTTATTATTTTCTAATTAGTGTAGAATGATGTAGAATGAAGAACAAGGAGGATAAAACATGGATAGTTTTTCTAGAGATAATAATCGTGGCTTCGACTGGGGTGCATTTATTGCCGGTATTTTGATGGTCGTAGTTGCATTTTTGCTTATTCGTAACCCTGAAAAAGGTTTGCATGCCTTTGTTTTAGTATTCGGGATTGTTTCAATTTTACAAGGTCTTGTTTGGCTGGCTGGCTACTCACGCTTCCGTCAATTCTTCTCACGCAGCTGGGTAACTTTAGTCTCAGGTATTCTTGATATCGTCGTGGGTATTTTATTCTTATGTTCATACGATATCGGCGGCTTAACAATTGCCTACCTGTTTTCTATTTGGTTCTTCGTTGATTCAATTGTCGGAATCAGTTTTTCATGGCACTTGAAGGACTTTTCAACAGGCTACTTCATTTTCAACTTAATTATGAACATTTTAAGTTTGATTATCGCTGTTGTCTTAATTTTGAATCCAGTTTTAGCTGCTCTTAGCTTGATCTGGTTGGTTGCGTTTTGGCTTTTGGTATTCGGTATTAACGAAATTATAACTGCTTGGATGCACCGTTAATTTAAAGAAATAACAAAAGGAGCCGAGAGGCTCTTTTTGTTATTGAAAAGATTTAAAAGAAACACCCGGCATGCTATAATTAATTGGATAGGAGAAAGCACTATGGCTGATGAGAAAAAACAATTATTAATTGTGACCGGGATGAGTGGGGCCGGAAAAACGGTTGCTGCCCATGCCCTTGAAGATATGGGATATTTTGTCGTCGATAATTTGCCACCGACTTTGCTGGGCAGTTTTTGGGATTTGATTATCAATTCCAATGATTTCAAAAAAGTTGCTGTTGTAATCGACCTGCGTGTTAAGGATTTTTACAATGATTTGCTTAATGAAGTCAATTCCCTGGAAGATAACGGCAATGTGCAAGCAACGATTGTCTTTCTAGATTGCTCCGATGATACTCTGGTAGCAAGATATAAAGAAACAAGACGGCTTCCACCTTTAGCCACCAATGGCCGCCTTCTTGATGGAATTCAAGAAGAAAGACGAATTTTGACGCCAATCAAGAATAGATCAAATTACATTATTGATACGTCCAAAATTTCTACTAAAGAATTAAAACAGAAGCTTTTGAGTGAATTTAGCGATCGCAAACGTCAGCCATTCTCTATTGAAGTTATGTCATTTGGTTTCAAATATGGGATGCCGATTGATGCTGATATTGTGATGGATGTCAGGTTCTTGCCAAATCCATTCTATATTCCTGAATTAAGACCATTTACGGGTCTTGATAAGCGCGTATTTGATTACGTCATGAATAAGGAAGAAACACAGGCCTTTTATAAAAAGCTGCTTGATTTGCTGAATACTGCGATTCCGGGCTATATTAAAGAAGGCAAGGAAAAGCTGACAATTGCAATCGGCTGTACTGGTGGCCAGCACCGCAGCGTTTCGATTGCTCAACAATTGGCCCGCGATTTAGCTAAAAAGTATCCTGTTGATATTACTCACCGTGAAGTAAGTCGTTATCTAAGAAAGTAGGTGGCATAAGTGTCATATGCAGAAAACAGAATCATTAGAGTTATTAAAGGCAGACGGCCACGTGTTGTAGTTATTGGCGGTGGTACAGGCTTGCCAGTTATTCTCAATGCTCTAAAAGATCAAAATGCTGAAATCACCGCGATTGTCACTGTATCAGATGATGGTGGCTCTTCAGGTACGATCCGCAACTTTATTAACGTTGTTCCACCTGGTGATATTAGAAACGTTTTGGTTTCTTTAAGTGATATTTCTCAAGAAGAAAAGGATGTTTTCCAGTATCGATTTGATTCATCGGATTCATTCTTCTCAGGTCATGCTATCGGTAATTTGATTATTGCTGCTTTGAATGAGATGTATGGAAATATCTTCGATGCTGTTCAAAGTTTATCAAAGATGATGCATGTCGATGGGCACGTTTTCCCGGCTTCGAATGAACCGTTGACTTTAAATGCGGAATTTGTTGACGGGACTAAAGAATCTGGTGAAACGGAAATTACTTCAAAAGATAAAAGAATCAAAAGAGTTTGGGTAACTGACACCGATGATGATGAACAGCCAACGGCGGTGCTACCTGTTTTAGCAGCTATTATGCAGGCTGATGCCGTTGTACTTGGCCCAGGAAGCTTATTTACTTCGATTTTGCCTAACTTGATGATTTCAAACTTAGGTCAAGCAGTTCGCGAAACCAAAGCTGAAGTAATTTATATTTGCAACATTATGACTCAGCGTGGTGAAACTGATCACTTTAGTGATGCCGACCACGTACGCGTTATTAATGAGCATTTGGGCGGACATTATATCAATACGGCATTGGTTAATGGCGCTAAAATCGATATGAGCAAATTCCACCCAGAAGATTATGATGAATACCTTGAACCTGTAAGAAATGATTTTAAAGGTTTAAGAGAACAAGAATGCCGAGTAATTACGGACGACTTTATTGATCAGCGCCATGGGTTGGTCTTCCATGACGGACATAAGGTTGGTAAAGAAATTATCAATTTAGCTTTCGAAGCGATGTCAAGAAAGCGTATGGATGAAGATAATGGCTAGTTATGCTAGCGATGTGAAAAAAGAGCTAACTTCTTTGGAGGTGCATCCGGAACACGCTAAAGCCGAGTTAGCTGCTTTTTTGCGAATGAACGGGGTTTTAAATCTTCACGATCACCAATTTAGTCTAGATATTACAACTGAAAATCCAGCCATTGCTAGAAGAGTTTTTACTTTAATTAAAGTTGCTTTTGGTGTTGAGCCGCTATTGATCGTTTCCCGTAAGATGAAATTAAAGAAGAATAATCAATATCTGGTTCGGCTGCAGCAAAAAGTAAACGATATTTTGGGAGCATTGCAGATTTGGGATCCAGAAAAGGGCTTGATTACCCGTGTACCCGAACGAATTATGAATTCCCATGAAGGAGCAATGTCTTATTTGCGAGGTGCCTTTTTGGCCGGTGGCAGCGTAAACAATCCGGAAACCAGTCGTTATCATTTGGAAATTTATTCTACTTATGAAGACCATAACGAAGATCTGGCTAAGCTGATGAATAAGTATTTTTACTTAAATGCAAAGACAACCAAGCGGCGCAGTGGCTACATTGTTTATTTAAAGGAAGCTGAAAAGATCGGAGACTTTTTGCATATTGTTGGGGCATTGAATGCAATGCTGTCTTTTGAAGATTTGAGAATTATGCGTGATATGCGCAATTCAGTTAATCGATTGGTAAATTGCGATACCGCTAATTTGAAAAAAACAGCAACAGCAGCTGCAAAGCAGGTAGAAGATATTCAACTGATCGATGAGAAAAAGGGCATTAATATCCTTCCTGAAAAGTTGCAGAATTTGGCTAGATTCCGTTTAACACATCCAGAACTTTCCTTAAAAGAGGTAGCTGAACAAGTACCGGATGGCCCAATTTCAAAATCAGGCGTTAACCATCGCTTTAAACGTTTGCATGAAATTGCTGATAATTTAAGAGACTAAAAAAGACGAAGGAAATTTTTCCTTCGTCTTTTGCTTTAACTAGCAGAACTATTACTTCTTCTTCTTGTTGACCATAATCTCATCGATCAAGCCATATTCCTTAGCTTCTTCAGCAGTTAAGTAGTTGTCACGTTCGGTATCCTTTTGAATCTTGTCCAAAGGTTGACCAGTAGTTTCGTGCAAAATTTTGTTGATCTTCTTACGGCTCTTCAAAATTTCATTAGCTGCGATTTGAATATCAGTCTGTTGACCTTGAGCACCACCCAATGGTTGGTGAATCAAAACAGTAGAGTTAGGTAAAGCAAAACGCTTGCCTTTAGTACCGCTGGTCAAAAGGATTGAAGCCATTGAAGCAGCCAGCCCAATTGCAATTGTTGAAACATCCGACTTAATAAAGTTCATTGTATCCATAATTGCAAGACCAGAAGTGATAACACCACCTGGAGAATTGATGTAAAGTGAAATATCTTTTGTATTGTCTTGTGCGTCAAGAAATAATAATTGGGCGATAATTGAATTAGCCATTTGGTCATTGATTTCGCCATGAAGCATAATAATTCTGTCTTTTAATAGGCGTGAGTAAATGTCATAAGCACGTTCACCACGCGCAGTTTGCTCAATAACTGTAGGTACAAGCATATATTTGCCTCCTCAAAAATCATTAGCACTCTTTCAAGTACAGTGCTAATTAAATCACTTATGCACATGACTGTCAAACAAAGCGTATTGATTTTGTATTTTTTATTTCAGCACTTTTATATTACAATAGCATTATCTGAGTATTTAGGTAATGGAGGAAACAATTTGAACTATAAGAAATTTTTAGCCGTAGGTTCAGTTGCGTTGTTTGGCGTTGGCTTATTTGGTTTTGCCAATGGTGTAAATGCTGCTTCTACTGATGAAGCCACTATTAGCAAAAAAACAGATACGACCAAAAAGGCCGCTCAAACAGTAACTAGTTATCAATTAATGACCAAGGTTGCCGGTAGCAAAAACTACACGGTGTGGAAAAATGTTCGTAACGGTAAGGTTTCTACCAAAGTGGCAGACGCAATTAATTTCCGTTATAACCACATTCAATCAAACCAAAGTATTAAAACCAGCAAGTATACTTATTGGTTGATTTATGTCGATGGTCGTCGTGTAGGTTGGGTAAACCAACGTTACTTTGCTCGAAACAAGATTTCTGTTCCTAAGACAGTTTCTTTGGTAAACAATCCAAATTATAGTTTCAATACTAGAGACGCAATTAGCTATGCAACCGATAGCACTGGTACTGTTGTTGACAATACTGAAGTAACAGTTTCAAAAGATACCATTGATTGTGGTACTGCTGGTACTACCAAAGTTACATATTCTTATGGATCAGGTTCAGCAACTTCAACTGTAACAGTTAGAAAGACTACTTCTGAAGGTATTGCTGATGCTGATAAGGTTACAGCTAAGACAGGTACCAACAAGTTACCCAGTTGGGTTAGCCACTATGGTGCATCTTTGAACTACTTAAGTCCAACAGATTTCACCGCAGAAACTAAGACCCACAGCTGGACCAGTGATGATATGACTTTAACTACTAGATTATATCAACCCGTCTTCTTAAGCGTTAAGACTGATACTACTCGTGATGGTAATATCAACCGTGTAGGTCATATTCCAGAAGGGGTTACTGTTTCAGATGGCTGGGCATACACTAGTTTATTAAGTCACATCAACTTGACTTCTGGTCACGTCGTTGGCTACAACTTGAACAAACTTGTAAATCCATACAACCCACAATATTTATTAACCATGTCACAAAGCAAATTTAATACTTACGTTAAGAACATTAAGGTAAGTCCATATGTTCCAATTGGCCACGGTCAATCAATGGGTTCAAGTTCTAAGTATGTTTACTTATTGGCTAATGACAATACTAAAGTTGGCTCCGCTGCTTCTGAAGAAATCATTCAACTTAACAAGACTGATTTAACTATCCACAAGATCTGGACCATTAAATGCTGGAATGGCAGCAGCGCATCACCACGCTACTTCAAGAATGCCGTTATCGTTAATGATTACTTGATGTATGGCCTTTACTACGATTCAACTAAAGATCGTTATGAATACTGGAGATTTGACCGTACCGGTGATAACTGGAACCCAACTATTGTTGGTGCAACCAGTAGCACTTTTGTAGGCAATAACGAACCAGTTCAAGGCTTTACTTATGATTCTACTAACAATAACTTCTACATTGCTTTTAACGATTTGATCGTTCGTTTAGGCACTGATGGTACTATCAAGAAGTCATACACATTTACTACTGGACGTGAAATTGAAGGCATCTCAGTCAGCGACAACAAGTTATACGCTAACTTGGCTCAACGTGCTGAATTGCTTGAAAGCAATAGTCTCAAGTAAGACAAATAAAAACAGCTAAAGCAATCTTGGCTTTAGCTGTTTTTTTGTGCTTTCTTTTCTAATTTTTGACATTCTGGACACAGACCGTAGATTTCCAGGTGACCGGAAAAGGCATTAAATCCGGTTTGTTTCTCAGCCTCAACTCGCATTTTATTTTCAATCTGATAAAAATTTGGGTAAAAAACATCAGAAATTTTGCCGCAATTTTTACAAATGATATGAAAATGGGGCTTCATGAAAAAGTCATAGTGAGTCGAATTATCACCATTTTTAATTTCAATTATAATGCCAACACTGATCAGAGTGTTTAAAGTATTATATATCGTTGCCTTGTTAAGCTGCTGATTATGGGCCAGATCGGTATATATTGTATCCACAGTAGGATGATTGTGATGTTCCATCAGATATTCCAGTATCTTTTGTCTAGGCCTAGTGGCCTTTAAATGATGATTATGAAGAATATCTTTAGCACTAGTCAATTTTCTCACCTCATATTTCTAAGCTTAGTTTAGCATTAAAAAAATAAAACCGCCCGAAAAGGGACGGTTTTATTTATAATTATTCTAAATATGATTAACTTAATTTGGCGTCTTGATGCTTTTTGATAGCAGGCAAGATAATACCCAAAGCGATCAAGATAATTGGCGTAATGATATTTAAGAACAAGGTAAATGGATCTGGTGAGTAAATTCCCATGATACAGCAGGCTGCAGTAACAAAGAAACACCAAATTCCAGCTGTGTAGGCTAAGCCTTGATGCTTAGTCATCTGATAAGTAGTGTTTTTAGCAAATTTTTGTTGTTTCTTTCTTAACGCAATGTAGGCTGCAAATACCCAAAGGTAACGCATTGGCATTGTAGTTGAGTTCAATTTAACCAGTTGAGCCATAACTGCTTGAGCATTTGGAAGCAAAGCTTGGGCTACGATTAAGCCACCAGAAAGGATGATAACCATCCAGATACCATTGATATATGCACCATGTTTGTTAAGTTTCAACAAGCGCTTAGGAATATACTCTTTTGCTTCCTTGCTTCCCAAAAGCATTCTAAGTGGCGCATCGATACTGATTACCAAAGTAGAGAACTGACCAATAACGTTGCACCAAGAATAGATGTACATGAATAAGCCGCCAACATGGTAGTATTGTCCCAATTTATCAAAGGCCATATATGCGCCGTTAGAAATGTATTCGTTCAAGTTGTTGTTAACAACTTTAGGATCAAACATCAAAGCCATAGCAAATGTTCCTAAAATAGCGGATACCATAACCATAATCGCTAAGGCCATCATTGCCTTAGGGAAGTTCTTTGATGGATTTTTAACCTTATTTACATAAGGAGAAATCTTTTCACAGCCACCAACCCCGAATACCAAGATGGATAGTGAGGTTAGGTATTTAGCATTGAAAGTTGGCATCAAATTCTTCCAATTCCAGTTAATGCTGTAATAAGAAGCATGTGGATTAAGTGCAGGAGCTGCAAACATCATGATGATGAATAGAATTGACATGATAAACATTGAAGTTCCGGCAACTGTGGCTAAACCTTTAAGAACAGGAATACCACGACTGGCAACCCAGCAGAAGAATAAGAAGACAGCTAAGGTGGCTAATTGTGTGGTAAAGGTTGGCAAGGCATCATACCAATTAGTATTGCCAAAAATGCCCCAAGCCATGGCTCTCAAACCACCGGTACCTTTACTTGAAATATAAACAACGTGACAAGCCCAATAGGTCCAACCTGCATAGTAGGCCCATTTGGCACCCATTGTGGCGTTAACCCATGAGGAAACACCACCTTCGGAGTTTTTAAAAGTAGCACCAAGTTCACCAACCATTAGTGCATAAGGAACAAAATAAAGCAGGAACATGACGATCCAGCTGAAAATAACTCTTGTTCCGTCGAAGTAGACATAACCATTAACAACGTTACCAAAGCCCCAGACAGTTGAGAAGGCCATCATTGCTAAGGTAGTCCACATCATTTTTTTTGGATTATTTTCCGTTTCTACCATAAATATCTCCTATATCTAAAAACAATTGTGAACTTTTTATATTATACTCTACATATATATAAAATACTTCTGCATTAATATTCTTCTAATAAAAAACTAGTAATTAATAAACGAAACTAAAATACTAGAGTATTAGTTTCTTTTGTTTTGGAGGAATATGAATAAAAAGTAAATGGAAATTTGCTGCCATAGCAGCAGGTATTTTGTTAACAAGTTCATAAGTTCAGTAGGTATCGCAAGCAATGAAACAGTTTCTGCTAAAAGCTACAGCAAAGCTGTGACTAAAATTGCAGGTACAGGCAACTATACAATTTATCATCGCGTAACTAAAAATGGTCCATCTGGGAAATTTACTTCCACTAAATATTTTAAGAATGGCCAAATTCAATCTAAGAAATACATTTCTACCATTGATTTAGTCAGTGGATCAAGCTATTCATTCCCAACTAGAGACGCAATTAACTTCAGGTACTGCAAATTAGTTTTTTTAATTAAATGATCTTTCCTATTTGGGACAGCTTTTTTGTTTCCATATTTAAAATGCATAAAAAAGTTTTGCTTTTTAAATGTAATGCAAATTTTGACTAAAATACGTTATCATAAATACTAACGTAAAAACTAACAAGAATAGCAAGTAGGATATAGTGATGAGAAACAACAAGTTGCTTCACTAATAAGAAGTGAAAGCTTTATTGAACTAATTAAATATGGCTTGATTGGAGTTTTTAGGCTTGGTCGTTGATTTCGGCATATATTGGCTATTAGCGATTTGTCTAAAAAATCAATCCTGAACTGGCAAATTTTATTTCTTCAAGTTGCGGCTTAATCAATAATTTTTTCTGGAACTTTATACCAACTTCAAAGTGAATGATCATATGTGGCGGCGGTTTGTTGAATACTAGCTAGTAGGACAAATCACGACACTGTTTACAACAGCATGCATCTTCATTTTTGTAACGCTGTTAGGTCAAAACGCATTAGTGGTAAAGATCGTCTCAACCATATTCTTTCTACTTGTTTAATCAATTGGCAGGCTCTGAGCAAAGCAAATGCCATTTTTAAAATCGTATTTGCAATTTCCGCATCGACTTTTAATCATTGCCTATTCGTTATTAGGATTGGGAATTGCTTTAAGCTTGACGGAATTAAGCAAATATCGGGCTTGGTAGAAGGTCGCTTACGCCGGTCTTGCTTTTGTAATTTTTGAAAATTTTGGTGCAAATTATTCCCGGATCATTCAGCATACAGCTCTTAATCAGAGCCGGGTTTATACGGTAAAAAACGCAAAGTCTGGCGAGAATAGTCAAGCTTTGCACGCCAGCCATTATAATTATGTCCAAGGTCTCAAAAATAAATATCGAACCTTCGGCGTCAGCAATACTGAGCATGGTCAAGTCTTCGTTCAAACGGCCGCGCGTGGCTTGATTTGATCATCAAAGTAAATCCAGATTATCTGCCGACATACCATGGCAAAATATCTGCTAAAAAGGTTGATAATGCTTATGTGCGTGAGATTGTCGAGCTGGATTTGAGCGGCAAGTTTCATTATCAAGTGTTGAGTGGCGGTGTCTTGCAGCTCAAATGGTAAAATAAAAAAAGCAGGCAAGATAAAATTGCCAGTAGTGCTTTATAAACAATCTGAACTAACTGTAAATGGTAAAAAAATCAAAACGCAATTAAGCAGAATCGGCAGTTCGATTATTACACAGAAAGCTGGCGAAAATGTTGCTACATTGCACTTCAAGACGCCAATTTGGTTTTTGCTTTTATTATGTCTAAGCATTCTAGCTTGGTTAAGTTTATTGGCTTTTGGTATTTTTAAGTATATAAAGAAGGCAAATTAATGAAGAAGTTATCAATTGTTGTTCCTTGCTATGAAGAAGAAGAAACTGTTCCGCTGTTTTATCCGGCAGTTGAAAAGGTTGTCAAAAAGATGCCGGTGGAAATTGAGTATATTTTCGTCAATGATGGTTCAACAGATAATACTTTAAATGAATTGCGCAAGCTGCATAAAGCACATCCGGAAGAAGTTCATTATTTGTCCTTTTCGCGCAATTTTGGCAAAGAAGCAGCCTTATATGCTGGTCTTAAAAATGCTACTGGCGATTATATCGTTGACATGGACGTCGATTTGCAGGATCCGCCAGAGTTCTTGCCTAAAATGTATAAGCTTTTGGAGTCAGGAGAATGGGACTGTATTGGAACAAGAAGGGTAGATCGAACTGGTGAGGCCAAGATTAAGTCTTTCTTGAGCGATCAATTTTATAAGTTTATTAATCGTATTTCTAATACCCAGATTGTTTCCGGTGCGCGTGATTATCGAATGATGACGAGACAGGTGGTTGATGCTGTGTTAGAAATGCGTGAATATAGTCGTTTTTCTAAAGGAATTTTTTCTTGGGTCGGATTTAGAATAAAATATCTTGATTATCATAATGTCGAAAGAGTGGCCGGTACAAGTGATTGGAGCGCATGGAAATTATTCAAATATGCTTCAGATGGAATTGCCGACTTCTCGCTTGCTCCCTTAAATATTGCGGTCTGGATTGGCAGTTTTGCTTCATTAGTGTCGATCATTGGCTTTATAGCTGTTATCATTCGTCATGCTTTCAATCCAGATGCTGCAGTATTAGGCTGGGCATCACTGGTAAGCAGTATTTTATTAATTGGTGGCTTACAATTATTGTGCATTGGTATTATTGGAAGATATATTGGCAAAATCTTCTTGCAGGTTAAAGAACGACCAATTTACATTGTGCAGGAGAAAAAATAGTCAAAAACAAAAAGCTCATAATCGCGGTTGTACGATTATGAGCTTTTTTGATGGGTCCCCTGGGAGTCGAACCCAGATTTCAAGAACCGGAATCTTACGTGCGATCCATTACACTAAGGACCCGAATACACAAACATTATTATATCAAAATATCAGTCTAAATAAAAACCTTTTTACTTAAGTTAGTGTATTTTTAAAATCAGTGAGTTTTTTCTTGAATTGTAAAAAATTCATTGTTATACTAACAGTGTCGATGGGAAATGTAAGAGTGATTAATAAATCGTGACTCCGCGTTTCTCTTATATTTTTAAGCAATCTGGGACACTAAGTGTCACATTAATGGACGAAAGGTGTCCCATGGGAAGGAGAAGCAATGAACTCGGATTTTTCCTTGCTTGAAGCTCTCGTTCCCGATATCTTAAAAGTATTTCGACAAAGATATCTTGTTCTTGAGCAAATTTCACTAAATGCTCCAATTGGGAGAAGAAATGTCGCTCAGCATTTGGGCTTGTCAGAGCGGAATGTTCGTACCGAGACCGAGTATTTAAAAGAGCTTGGCCTAATTGAAATTAAAAGCTTTGGCATGTTTTTAACAGAGAAGGGCAAGAAGACATTAAGAGATGCAGCACCATTTATTGATCGTTTGTTCAATGCTGGTGAAAACGAAGTGAAACTTGCAAAGAGGTTGGGAATCGACCGGACGATAATAGTTCCGGGAGATGCCGATTTGCAAGATCGTGTTTATCAGGAAATGGGTGAAGCATTGAGTTCAGCACTTGATTTGCTTCTTCCATTAGGGCATTCAATCATTACCGTTTTAGGTGGTCAGGCTTTAGCTAACTCGGCAAAGTATTTGTCTGCAAGTTTAGGCAATAATCGTCAGCTTGAGTTTGTGCCTGGACGAGGAGCGCTAGGCGAGAATGTTGCAACACAAAGCAACACAATCGTCCAAGAGATGGCTGCGCAAACACATGGTACTTATAAAGCTTTGTATTTGCCCGAGCAGGTTTCTGCAGCATCTTATCGCTCATTGATTCGTGAATCATCTATTTCTGATGTGTTGCAAGATATCTCACAAAGCGATGCCGTAATTCATGGTATTGGTTTAGCCCAAGAAATGGCTAAAAGAAGAGGCTATGATTCAATCAAGCTTTCTGAATTGCGTGAGAAAAAAGCGGTCACCGAATGTTTCGGGTGTTTCTTCGATGACCAGGGTAAGATTGTCGACCGCATCACCCAGGTTGGATTGCAGTTTGAGAATCTAAAGAAAATACCTTACATATTTGCCTTTGCTTGTGGCAGCAAGAAAGCTGCTGCGATTAAAGCTTATATGCCAAATGCACCTCGTCAAACCTGGTTGATTACTGATGAGGGTGCCTCAAATATGATTTTAAAGAGGAAGTAATATTCCTGTTTAAAATAAATTGTTGTTTATAGTTCTTAAGGAGGACTTTTAGATTATGACAGTTAAAATTGGTATTAACGGTTTCGGCCGTATCGGTCGTTTAGCATTCCGTCGTATTATGGACTTAGGCGAAAAGACTAAGGACATCGAAGTTGTTGCTATCAACGACTTGACTACTCCAGCAATGTTAGCTTACTTGCTTAAGTACGACACTACTCATGGCACTTTCAACCACGAAGTTTCATCAACTGATGACTCAATCGTTGTTGATGGCAAGAAGTACCGTGTTTACGCAGAACCACAAGCACAAAACATTCCTTGGGTAAAGAACGATGGTGTTGACTTCGTACTTGAATGTACTGGTTTCTACACTAGCAAAGCTAAGTCTCAAGCACACCTTGACGCAGGTGCAAAGCGTGTATTGATCTCAGCTCCAGCCGGCAACGACTTGAAGACTATTGTTTACTCAGTAAACGAAGATACTTTAACTGCTGACGACAAGATTGTTTCAGCTGCTTCATGTACTACTAACTCACTTGCACCAATGGCTAACGCTTTGGACAAGGAATTTGGTATCGAAGTTGCTACTATGACTACTATCCACGCTTACACTGGTACACAAATGACCTTGGATGGTCCTGCACGTAGTGGTAAGGAACAAGATGCTCGTGCAGCTGCCGAAAACATTATTCCACATACTACTGGTTCAGCTAAGGCTATTGGTTTGGTATTGCCAAACTTGAACGGCAAGATGAACGGTCACGCACAACGTGTTCCAGTTCCAGATGGTTCAGAAACTGAATTGGTATCAATCTTGAAGAAGAAGGTTACTGCTGACGAAGTTAACGCAGCTATGAAGAAGTACGAAAGTCCTTCATTTGCTTACAACGCAGACCACATGGTATCAAGCGATGTAATCAACATGACTGCTGGTTCAATCTTTGACCCAACTCAAACTATGGTAACTACTGCAGGTGACAAGCAATTAGTTAAGACTGTTGCTTGGTACGACAACGAATACTCATTCACTTGCCAAATGGTTCGTACTTTGTTACACTTTGCTACTCTTTAATCATTAGTTTAATAATCGATTATAGATAAGCGGTAATTGAGAAGGCGGAGGGAGATTCTTCCTTCCGCCTTTTTTTGAAGAGAAAATAAATTAAGTTCGGAGGAATATTAATGGCTAAATTAATCATTTCTGACCTTGACGTTAAAGGTAAGAAAGTTTTAATGCGTGTTGATTTCAACGTTCCAATTAAGAATGGTGTTATTGGTGATGACAACAGAATTGTTGCTGCTTTGCCAACTATTAAGTACATCATTGAACATGGTGGCAAGGCTATTCTTTTGAGTCACTTGGGCCGTGTAAAGTCTGATGCTGACAAGAAAGAATTGTCATTGAAGCCCGTTGCTAAACGCTTGAGCGAATTGCTTAAGAAGCCTGTAACTTTCGTACCTTCAAACGAAGGCAAGGAAGTTGAAGATGCTATCAACAACATGAAAGATGGCGACGTTGTTGTTCTTGAAAACACTAGATTCCAAGATATCGACAATGACTTCGGCAAACGGGAATCAGGCAACGATCCTAAGCTTGGCGAATACTGGGCAAGCCTTGGTGACATGTTTGTAAACGATGCCTTTGGTACTGCACACAGAAGCCACGCTTCAAACGTTGGTATTGCCACTGCTATGAAGAAAGATGGCAAGCCAGTTGCTGGTGGTTTCTTGATGGAAAAGGAAATCAAATTCTTGGGTAACGCTGTTGCTAACCCAGTACACCCATTCGTAACTATCTTGGGTGGTGCTAAGGTTTCAGACAAGATTGGTGTTATTACTAACTTGATTCCTAAGTCAGACCACATTCTAATCGGCGGTGGTATGGCTTACACCTTCTTAGCAGCTCAAGGCCACAAGATTGGTAAATCATTGTTTGAAAAAGACAAGGTTGACCTTGCTAAGAAGCTTTTGAAAGAAGCTGGCGACAAGATCGTTCTTCCAGTAGACAACGTTGCTGCTACTGAATTTTCTAACGATGCTTCACGTGAAGTTGTTGGTGACGATATTCCTGACAACATGATGGGTCTTGACATCGGTCCTAAGACTGTTGAAAAGTTCAAGGAAATCTTGAAGGATGCTAAGACTGTTGTTTGGAATGGACCAATGGGCGCATTCGAAATGCCAAACTTTGCTAAAGGCACTTTGGAAGTTGGTCGTGCTTTAGCTGACTTAACTGACGCTACTACTATTATCGGTGGTGGTGACTCAACTGCTGCTGCTAAGCAATTAGGTATCGCACCTAAGATTACCCACATTTCAACCGGTGGTGGTGCTTCACTTAACTACCTTGAAGGTAAGGAATTACCTGGTATTGCTTGCATCTCAGATAAGTAAGAAAGGACGATTAATTAATGCGTACACCAATTATTGCTGGTAACTGGAAACTTCACATGAACCCAGAAGAAACTACTGAATTCGTTGAAGCAGTTAAGGACAAGTTGCCAGATCCTGCAAAAGTTGAATCACTTATTTGTGCTCCAGCAGTTGACCTTGATGCTTTGAGAAGAGCAGCTAAGGGTTCAAACTTGCGCATCGGTGCAGAAAACTGCTACTTCGAAGATGAAGGTGCCTTCACCGGTGAAACCTCTCCAAAGGTTTTGAAGGAAATGGGCATGGACTACGTAATTATTGGTCACTCAGAACGTCGTATCTACTTCCACGAAACTGATGAAGACATTAACAAGAAAGCTAAGGCTATTTTTGCTAATGGTTTGAAGCCAATTATTTGCTGTGGCGAATCGCTTGAAACCCGTGAAGCAAACAAGCAAGAAGAATGGGTTGTTAACCAAATCAAGGCTGCTCTTGATGGTTTAACTGCTGACCAAGTTTCTTCACTTGTTATTGCTTATGAACCAATCTGGGCTATTGGTACTGGCAAGACTGCTTCATCTGATCAAGCTGAAGAAATGTGCAAGACTATCCGTGAAACTATCAAGGACTTGTACAATGAAGAAACTGCTGAAAACATTCGTATCCAATACGGTGGTTCTGTAAATCCAGCCAACATTAAGGAATTAATGGCTAAGCCAGATATCGATGGTGGTTTAGTCGGCGGTGCTTCACTTAAGCCTGACTCATACTTAGCTTTGGTAAACTACCAAGACTAATTAAAACTGTCATAAAAAGTCTCTGCAAATGCAGAGGCTTTTTTTATATCTATTAAACAACATATAAATGTTATTATTAGCGATAAGAAAGACTAATAATAAAGCAAATATTAATTCTAAAAATAACTTGCTAATTTAGATCGAAGAAGTATAATGAGAAATGAAAGCAGAACTACACATTAGTTCTACTTTCAAAAGTTCAATCTCTGCCAGTTCCTTATTACTCAAAAAATTATGGCAGATACATCTATATCTATATCACTTTCTTGTAAGGTAGTTATGACAATCAGTCATAGCTGCCTTTTCTTGCATAAAGGATACTTCTTCGTTACCCTTATTATAGTGAGGTGTAAAAACTATGATTTAGAAAAGCTGAAAAATCTGATTTTCCATTTGTTTTCCCGATTTTGCAACGAATTTTTGAGGAAATGGATATGGAAAGCATTAAAAAATTACCTGATCAACTTTTTACGATTTGATGAGACTGGGTTTTATTTCGGAGCATTATCGTTATTCTTATCGTCGCATTTGGGTTGATGCCGATGAAAAGGGCGAGTAGGAGGCATGATTGACATGTATCCTTACTGTGACCAAAAAATTATTAATTTCGTTTTGAAATCAGAATATCCCAAAGCTGGATTGTCCAGCTCAACTGTCATTTTTTCTGACCAAGAGGCCTGGCCGCATGAATGGTATATTGATGCCTTAGCTACTCATCCCGACCATTGGGGTGAAGGTGTAGGCACGCGTTTATTGGATCTAGCCGAAAAAGTAGCAAAAAAGCGGGGTTATCATAAACTGAGCCTAAATGTTGACAAAGAAAACCCTCGTGCTCAAAGTTTATATGAACACAAGGGCTTTAAAACCACTAATTCAATGACTATCGGTGATCGGACTTATGATCACATGATTAAAGAAATTTAGTTAGGCTCAGTTGAAAAACGACCAATCGGTGGGAAAGTTGGTAATCTGAGTGGCGTCACGTGCCACTGAGTAAATAAAACTGAAATTAATAAAATAAACGGAATATCTTCTGGACGTAAAATTTCACAAACCAAATCAACGCCAGAATGTCCGATAATTGTTTTGACACTTGCAACATTTTTAAGTCCTGAGCGAAATGTGTAAGTGCCTTTTTTTATGCTTCCAGTAACTAAATAATTAAGGCGGGTCACGAAGAAAAGGTTGGTTAACTGACTATTGACCTTTTTAACGCTTACCAAAGAGTGATTAACCACATCGATTGAAAAAGACTCAATTAAGCCTGCGCCATCAAAGAATAGGCGACCGATTTCCTGATTTTGAATATTGTATAAGTAAACGGTGTGGTTAGGATTGTCTAGGTTTCCGCGAACAATGTATTGAACTTTGCCATTTGGACCGGTTACAGGAATTTGACCATAGGCTTTTTCTTGGTTTAGGTGCAATAAATACTGCATATTGGTCACCTCTATTTTTTGATAAAAACTTTTAAAATCGCTGCAACGCCATTTTCATTATTCGTCTTTGTTTCTAATTGTGCCAGCTTTTTAATTGCAGGAATCGCGTTTCCCATGGCTACGCCAACGCCAGCCTCACGGATCATGCTCTCATCATTAAGATTGTCGCCAATTGCTGCAATTTCTTCGCGTTTAATAGAACGAGTTTTGGCATAATCTAATAAGGCGATGCCTTTTTGTGCCTGCTTGGCATTAATTTCAATGTTGGCAGAAGAACTGGATGAAATTGCCAAACCACCCATCTTGTTCATTTTATTGATAACATCGCTGAAGGCCTCATGACCACGTGAGTCAAAAGCAATGATCTTCATAATTTCTTCGTCTGAATGAGCAAATAATTCCTTGAAGCTAGAAACTTCAGTCATATTCATAATCGACTTGTTACCAGCTGAGATAGCTACGGCCTGTTTAAAGGTGATACCAGGGTTTAAGTCGACCATCAAATGAGCGATATTTGAGATTCGTGCATCGAGATTTTCGGTATAGACATGTTCAGCAGTTAGAATTTCAAAATAAAAATGCTCTTGATGCAGCAAATTAATAACTTGCATTGCCTTTTCATTTTCGATTGCATGCTTGATAATTAATTCACCATCTGTGTTATAAACCAAAGCTCCATTCAGATTGATAAAGCCGGTATGAATGTGTGCATCTTTGAGCAAAACCTTCGATTCTTTTGGTGCCCGTCCAGTTGCTACCAAAAATTCAATTCCACTTTTTTGAGCTTCATGAATGGCCTCAGCATTCTCCTTAGATACGATCATATCACTGTTAAAGAGAGTACCATCTAAATCACAAGCAACTAATTTAATCATAGCTTCCCTCCATAAATTTCTAGTTTCATGATACCATAAAGGTGACTAGAAAAGAGGTTGGAGCTATTAATGAAAGAGCTAATTGGCAATGATTGGGATCAGGTGCTTGATCCGGTTTTTGCAAGTGAAGAGTATCACCATCTGCATGATTTTCTGAAAGAAGAATATTCTACAAAGAAAGTTTACCCGGATATGTATCACATTTTTACTGCTTTTAAGTTAACGCCTTTTTCAAAAACAAAGGTTGTCATTCTGGGGCAGGATCCTTATCACAATCCGGGACAAGCAAATGGAATGAGCTTTTCAGTCATGCCTGGGACCACTTTACCGCCATCACTAAAAAATATTTATAAAGAACTATATGATGACGTTGGAGCTCGCCCGGTCAATCATGGCTATCTTAAGAAATGGGCAGATCAAGGCGTATTGTTATTGAATGCTGTCTTAACGGTCCCTTACGGTCATGCTAATGGCCATCAGGGCAAAGGCTGGGAAAAAGTTACTGATGCAGCGATTAAAGCATTGAGTCAGCGTGGCAAGGTGGTCTTCATTTTGTGGGGCCGCTTTGCACAAAACAAGATTCCATTAATTGATCAGGATAAGAACTTTGTTATTAAGTCTGCGCACCCAAGTCCTTTTTCTGCAGATCGAGGATTTTTTGGCTCACGACCATTTTCCCGTTGTAATAATGCGTTGAAAGATTTTGGCGAAACGCCAATTGATTGGCAATTGCCAGAAACAGTTAGTCAAGATGATATAGCATAGCGCTAGAGAGGAATAAATATGAGCGTATTTGATTTATTTAAGACTAAAGTTAAAAATGCAGCTAAGAAGCCAAGATTGGTTTTTCCAGAAGGAACTGATTTAAGAGTTTTAAAGGCAGCAACTAAACTAGAAGCAGAGAAGCTGATTGAAGTTACTTTACTTGGAAGAAAGTCAGAAATTGAAAAATTGGCTTCTGATAATAATTTAGATTTAACCGATATTAACATTATTGACCCAGACCAATATGCTGATTTTGAAAAAATGTGTCAAAAATTCATCGAGGTTCGTAAAGGCAAGAACACGCTTGATGATGCACATAAGATGCTTGAAGCAGGTAGCTACTTTGGTACCATGCTAGTTAAAATGGACCTGGCGGATGGAATGGTTTCTGGTGCAGCACATTCAACTGCAGATACGGTTCGTCCAGCTTTGCAAATTGTTAAAACAGCTCCAGGCATGCACCGCGTATCTGGTGTGATGATTATGGAACGTGATGATGAACGCTATATCTTTGCTGATTGTGCGATGAACATTGATCCTGATAGTGATACTTTAGCTGAAATTGGTTATGAAGCAGCTAAAATTGCCAAGATGGCCGAAATTGATCCAAAGGTTGCCTTCTTAAGCTTCTCAAGCAAGGGTTCAGCTAAAGGCGATATGGTTACCAAAGTGCAAGATGCTGTTGCTAAATTTAAAGAAGCACATCCAGATATTCCAGCTGATGGTGAATTGCAATTTGATGCTGCTTTTGTTCCAAGCGTTGGTGAAAGAAAAGCACCTGGTTCAAAAGTTGCTGGTCATGCTAATGTCTTTGTTTTTCCAGAACTTCAATCAGGCAATATCGGTTACAAGATTGCGCAAAGGTTAGGCAAATTCACTGCAGTTGGTCCAATTCTTGAAGGTTTGGCTGCTCCAATCAATGATTTGTCACGTGGTGCAAGCAGTGAAGATGTTTATTACATGGGTATTTTGACCGCCGCTCAAACTTTGGCAAAGGATGAATAGAATGAAACTTGAAGTCAATTCAGCTGATGATATGCAGCGCTTAGGTGCAGTTCTGGCTAATAATGCTCAAGCACATGATTTGCTTCTTCTAAATGGAGATTTAGGAGCAGGAAAAACAACGATGACGCAAGGCTTAGGTCGAGCACTGGGAGTTAGAAGACCGGTTAAAAGCCCCACCTTCACAATTGTGCGTGAGTACCGTGAAGCCAAATTGCCCTTATTTCATATGGATTTTTATCGTTTGGAAAGCGATGACTTGTCATCAATTGATCTTAATGGTTATTTAGCTGAGCCAGGATTAGTAGTAATTGAGTGGCCCCAATTAATCATGAAGGATTTGCCAGATGAATATTTGCAATTAATTATTACCCGGGTCGATAATAGTTGGAATTCAACCAAACGAGTTGTCGACTTCCAGCCTCATGGCAAGCACAATGAAGAATGGGTTAAGGCAGTGCTAGCAGAATATAATCGTTAACAAAAAAGATAGGATCCTAAATCCCATCTTTTTTATATCTGATAAACTAAATTTTTAATTGGCTCATCACCAAATTCTTTATCCTGATTGATCAAGATTTCGGCACAGGCCTCACTGTCGCTTAATGCATTATGATGATGCCAGAGATTAACATTTAAAGCTTCCGAAACCGTATCAAGCTTATGGTCTGGTAAATCTGGTTCGAGCAGTTTGCTGGTCGCCAAAGTATCGATCACCAAATAGTGCGGTTCGCTAATACTATAGCGGGCAAGAGATTGACGCATAACGTTTGTATCAAAGCGTGCGTTATGGGCCGCTACTAACATCCCCGGTTGGTATAAATCTTTTATTTTGGGCCATACCTCTGCCATCGTCGGTGCATCTCGCACATCATCTGCAGTAATTTGATGGACCTCAATGTTACGGGCGTCAAAGGGCATTTGGGGATTAATAACGGTGTAAAAACGATCGACGATCTCATTATTTCTGACCATAACTAAGGCCAGAGAGCAGGCACTTTCTGGATAATGATTCGCGGTTTCAAAGTCCATTGCAATAAAATTCATCTTTTTTCTCCTTTAAAAAGAGTATATCATATGGTGAAGCTAATGCCGGAATGCGGTAAAATATTAGCAGAACAATAGAGAGAGGGGCACTATTAGTGAAACTGCTTGATTTGAAAAAAGAAGGAATTAACCTGCAGGAGAATATTCCACTTAGTCGGTATACTTTTACCAAAACCGGTGGGGATGCGGAGTATTTAGCTTTTCCCAAAAATTTAGATGAACTTAAGCGTCTGGTAAAAGCAGCCAAGGATGAAAACATAGCCCTGACAATTATCGGCAATGCATCTAATTTAATTATTCGCGATGGCGGAATTACTGGTTTGGTCATCATTTTAACTGCAATGAATGAGATTAGCGTCGATGGTAACATTGTTACAGCTTATGCAGGGGCAAAAATCATTGATACGGCTTTTACAGCTGCTAATCACGGCTTGAGCGGAATGGAATTTGCAGCTGGAATTCCCGGTAGCATTGGTGGTGCAATTTTCATGAATGCTGGTGCTTATGGTGGTGAAACGCAAGAAGTAGTTGACCAAGTAACAGTTTTGACCCGTGATGGCGAACTGAAGACCTATTCTAATTCAGAGATGAATTTTTCATATCGTCATTCCAAGGTTCAAGATACAGGCGATATTGTGGTCAAGGCCAGTTTTAAACTTAAAAAGGGCAATAAGAGTCAAATACTTGATGAAATGCATTATTTGAATGCCTTGCGCCGCTTTAAGCAACCACTTGAATATCCGTCTTGCGGCAGCGTCTTCAAACGTCCAAAGGGACATTTTGTAGGACCAATGATTATTAAAGCTGGGCTGCAGGGCAAGCAGATTGGTGGCGCGCAGGATTCAACGAAACATGCTGGTTTCATTGTTAATAAAGGTGGCGCTACAGCAACCGATTATCTTGATTTAATTCATTTGATTCAAAAAGTAATCAAAGAAAAATATAATATCGATCTTCATACTGAGGTAAGAATTATCGGAAATAAATAAAAAATGCAGCTACAGGCTGAAAAAGCTTGTGGCTCTTTTTTAGGTGAGAATAATGAACATAATTGAACTTAAGCATGTAAACAAACGCTATGATAATGGCTTTGTGGCTTTAAAAGATATCAATCTTAAAATTGAATCAGGGAAATTTTATTCGCTGTTGGGTCCTAGTGGTTCAGGAAAATCAACAATTTTGAGAATTATTGCTGGTTTTAGTCAGCCGACTGAAGGAAGGGTCTTTTTTGCAGGCAAAGATATTACAGATATTGATCCAGCTAAGAGACAAATTAATACCGTTTTTCAAAATTATGCGCTTTTTTCACATTTAAATGTTTTTGATAATGTTGCATTTGGACTGAAAATTAAAAAAAGGCCATTGCGCGAAATCAAACCAATTGTCAAAGATGCTTTAAAAATGGTGCGTCTTGAAGGTTACGCCAATCGTGAAATATCTGAACTAAGCGGCGGTCAGCAGCAAAGAGTGGCAATTGCTCGAGCTATTGTGAATGAGCCCAAGGTTTTGCTACTTGATGAATCTTTGTCAGCTCTTGATAAAAGACTTCGTAAGGAAATGCAATTTGAACTGCGTGCTATTCAAAAGAAATTAGGAATTACATTTATTTTTGTTACTCATGATCAGGAAGAAGCCTTATCAATGAGCGACGAGATTTTTGTTCTGAATAATGGTCGCATTGAGCAAAATGGTTCGCCAATCGATATTTATGATGAACCGATCAATGATTTTGTCGCTCGTTTCATCGGCAATTCCAATATCTTGCCTGGCCGTATGATTAAAGATTATGAAGTTGAGTTTGCCAACCAACGCTTTAAATGTGCTGATGCGGGGATGAAGGCCAATGAAAAAGTAGAAATAGTTATTCGTCCAGAGGATTTGGATATCACTAGTCCTGAGAAGGGAAAACTGGTAGTGACGGCTCAAACCCAGCTTTTCCTGGGTGATCACTTCGAGATTAAGGCAGTAGATGCAGATGAAAATGAATGGCTCATTCATTCAACCAATGGCTGCAAGCTTAACCAGCGCATTGGCCTCTATTTTGATCCAGAAGATATTCACGTTATGCGTTTGCATGAGAGTCAAAAAGATTTCAACGCTCGATTAGAGAGCTATGAAGATGAGGAGCACGACAATGACTGATAAAAAGACACGCACGTTGTTTATAGTGCCGTATTTGCTCTGGATTATCTTGTTCGTGATTTTGCCAATGTTGCTCATTTTGTGGTATTCGCTAACTGATAGCAGTCACCACTTTACCTTAAACAATTTTGTCCAGTTCTTTCGCAACGGTATTTTTTTAAGAATGATGCTCAATTCATTTTGGTATGCGTTTTTAATCACTTTAGTGACTCTACTTATTTCATATCCGGCTGCTTATTTTTTAACCAGGGTTAAAAACAGCCAAATCTGGCTGCTGCTAATTATCCTGCCTACCTGGATCAACTTGCTTTTAAAGACATATGCTTTTATTGGAATTTTCAGCAATGGTGGTTTGTTTAATCAATTTCTGCATTTATTTGGTATTGGGCCAGTAAACTTTTTGTTTACAGATTTTGCTTTTATTTTTGTAGCTACCTATATTGAAATTCCGTTCATGATTCTGCCAATCTATAGTGCGATCAAAGATATCAACCCGGCTGTTGTTCAAGCCTCTGAAGATTTAGGAGCAAGCAGATGGCAAACGTTCAAATATATTTTGTGGCCTTTGTCATGGCCTGGCGTTGAAAGTGGTATTCAAGCAATTTTTATTCCATCTCTTTCACTCTTTATGCTGACAAGATTAATCGGCGGAAATCGCGTGATTACGTTAGGGACCGCAATTGAAGAGTATTTTATGACGACTATGAATTGGAATATGGGTGCAACTATTGGAGTAGTATTAATTTTCTTAATGGTTGTAGTGATGCTTATTACGGGTAGAAAAAGACGGAGAAAGAAGGTAAATTTATGAAAAGCAAACACTTTGTGGCCAAGTTTTATCTGATTTTTGTACTGGTTGTTTTATATGTGCCTATTTTTTATTTAATTTACTTTTCTTTTTCCAGTGGTCGAAATATGAACAAGTTTGAACATTTCACGTGGATGCACTACCAAACTTTGTTTCAGGATAACCGTCTGCTAGCTATTTTTTTGGAAACGATTTTGTTGGCTTTGTTGTCTAGTTTGATTGCTACGATTGTTGGCACGCTAGGAGCAATTGCAATTGCCGGTTTGCGGAAAAAATGGCAGCAGAAGACTTTGCTGGCTTTAAACAATGTCTTGATAGTTTCACCAGATGTAATCATTGGTGCCAGTTTTCTGATTTTCTTTACCGCCTTGGGAATAGGATTAAATTTCGGTTCAGTTTTACTCAGTCATATTGCCTTCTCGATTCCGATCGTAGTTTTAATGGTTTTGCCGCGACTGAAAGAACTAGATTACTCACTAATCGACGCTGCTCGAGATTTAGGTGCAAACAACTACCAAGTTTTCAGCAATGTCATGATTCCGGCATTGATGCCAGGAATTTTTGCGGGGATGTTCATGGCTCTAACTTATTCGCTGGATGATTTTGGGGTGACATTCTTTGTTACGGGCAACGGTTTTTCAACCCTATCTGTTGAAATTTATTCGCGGGCTCGTCAAGGAATAGATTTGGAAATAAACGCGTTAAGCACGGTAATGTTTTTATTTGTTTTGCTTTTGGTAGGAATTTATTACTTCATCACTACTAGAAAAGGTCGCAAAGGACGCAAAATGGTGGGAGGACTGATTAAATGAAGAAGATTATTTGGTCAATCATCTGTGTTCTGCTGGCTTGTGCAGGCTTAGGCTATTTATCTTATCGTCTTCAAAAGCCAAGCGTTGAAGCGAAAAAAAAAAATCTGATCATTTATAATTGGGGTGATTACCTTGATCCCAATTTGATTACGAAATTTGAAAAACAGACGGGTTATCATGTTGTCTATGAGACTTTTGATTCAAATGAAGCAATGTATACTAAGATCAAGCAAGGCGGAACTGCTTATGATATTACTGTTCCTTCGGATTATATGGTTTCGAAGATGAAGAAAGCCCATCTGCTGGATAAAATTGACCGCAATAAGATTCCTAATCTTAAATATATTGGTACTAGTTTTTTAAAGAAATCATTTGATCCCAATAATGATTATTCAATTCCGTATTTCTGGGGGACGCTTGGGATTGTTTATAATGATAAATACATCAAGAAGGGGTCAATTACTTCTTGGAACGATCTTTGGCGCAAAAAATACCGTCGGCAGATATTGCTCGTTGATTCGGCCAGAGATGCAATGGGGCTTTCATTAGCCTCAATGGGTTATTCAATGAACAGCACGAATAATCTGAAATTAAAGCTGGCCCAGACTAAGCTGAATGGGTTAGGAAATAACATCAAGGCAATTATTGCTGATGAAATGAAAATGTATATGATTCAAAATGAAGCAGCGATTGGGGTAACCTGGTCAGGCGAAGCTCATGAAATGATGGAGAGCAATTCGCACTTGCACTATGTTATTCCTAAACCAGCATCCAACCTTTGGTTTGACAATCTGGTTATTCCCAAAACGGCTAAAAACAAGAAGGCCGCCTATGAATTTATTAATTTCATGCTTGAACCCGAAAACGCTGCTCAAAATGCTAAATACATTGGTTATGCAACGCCAAACACTGCGGCGCAAAAATTATTGCCAAAAAAAACAAGAAACGACCGTCAATTTTATCCTTCTGCTAAAACCTTAAGTCATTTGCAAGTCTATCAAGATTTAGGCAACAAAGTAACGCAGGAATATAATGATTTATTCCTGGAATTTAAAATGTATGCACGCTAATTTTAGTTATAATTAAAAGTGTGAAAAGAAAGGAGCAGCAATGAACAATTTCAACATAGCTGATCTATGGACTTGGAATAATTTTTCAATTGCCCTGGATGTGCTAATCATCTGGTATCTTGTATACCGCTTAATTATGCTGATTAGAGGTACCAAAGCGGTTCAATTAGCCAAAGGGATTGTGTTAATCTTTATTATCAGAATCATCGCTGGCTTTTTAAACTTGCGTGCTCTGACCTATATTGTTGATCAGATTGTATCTTGGGCAGTTGTTGGAATTATTGTTATTTTCCAGCCCGAAATTCGGCGTGGTCTTGAAAATTTAGGCCGTATGCCGATGTTCAATGGCAGAGAAAATAGTGCTCATGATCGGTCCGTACGTTTAGTACAAGAACTAGATAAAGCCATTCAATACATGTCTAAAAGAAGAATTGGTGCATTGATTACGATTCAACAAGAGACCGGTCTTGAGGACTATATTGAAACGGGAATTAAGTTGGATGCCGACGTAACGGGCGAATTGTTAATCAACATCTTTATTCCAAATACTCCGCTTCATGATGGTGCCGTAATTATCAACAATAATCGAATTGCTGTTGCTGCTGCTTATCTGCCTTTGTCAGACAGCAACATGATTCCTAAACGTTTGGGTACCCGTCACCGTGCCGCCGTCGGAATTTCTGAAGTAACGGATGCTATTACAATCGTTGTTTCTGAAGAGACCGGTGGAGTAACGATTACAAGAAATGGTCGTTTCCTTTTAGATTTAACCAGAGACGAATATCTGAAATATTTGAATGCTGAATTAGTGCCAAAAGAAGAAAAAAAGCGCAAATGGTATCAAAAACTTTTGGATAAAATTTGGAAATGGGGTGCCGATCGATGAAGAATTTTTGGAATAAACCATGGTTTATTCGCATTGTTTCTTTATTGCTGGCTGTATTAATCGTTATTTATATTGATTCCACCCAAACTGGTTTTTTAACTCAGGGCGAAAGCAGCAAAACAAGACAGACGGCAACCGAGACGCAAACGATCAAAGTTCCATTGCAGGTATTAGTTGATACTGATAAGTATTATGTTGTGGGCTATCCCGAAAAAGTTAAAGTTACTCTTGAAGGTTCAAATGCTTTGGTGACTTCAACCGTTAATACGCAAAATTTCCGTGCGTACATTGATTTAACCAAGAAAAAAGTTGGTGTACATACTGTTAAGGTTCAAATCACTGGCTTGAATAAGCAGCTGTCGTATTCGATTAATCCCAAAACTATAAAAGTTAATATTCAAAGGCGAAAATCTACCACCATGCCAGTGCGAATAGAGTATAATAAAAATGCTGTGGCCGCCGGTTATCATGTTGGCAAGACGAGTGTCAGTCCAAGTCAAGTCGAAGTAACCGGTGCTAAAGGAGAGGTAAATCAGATTGACCAGATAGTTGCCAAGGTTACTTTGCCGAATAATATTAATCACAATTATGAGCGGGAGGTAATGCTAGTTGCTGAAGATAAAAAGGGTCGCCAATTGAATGTCATCATTCAGCCAGCCACTGCGCGGGTCTCGATCCCAATTTCGATTGCTAAGAAAACCGTTAAGTTGAGTCTGAGTTCAAAGAATGAAGAAAGCAATCGGGTATATTCAGTTACTGCTAAGCAAAACAACATTGTTTTGTACGGAAATGAATCTGTTTTGAAGAAGTTGAGTAAAATCAAATTAATTGTCAATTTGAAAAATATTACTTCTTCAACCAGCAAAACATATCAGATAAAATTACCGAAGGGTGTAGTTAGAGCAGAGCCAAGTTCTGTTCAAATTCAAATAAAAGTTAAAGAGACAAGTAGTTCAAAGCAAAATTAAAATACTTGGGAGAGGTTGTTTTTTAAATGTTGAAATATTTTGGAACAGATGGTGTACGTGGTGTTGCTAATCAAAGCTTAACTCCAGAAATGGCTTTTAAGCTTGGCCGTGATGGTGGCTATGTTTTGACTAAAGAAAAAGAAGATGGCAAGCAAGCTCGCGTTCTTGTTTCTCGTGATACACGTATTTCTGGTCAAATGCTTGAATACGCACTGATTTCTGGTTTGCTTTCTGTCGGAATTGAAGTTTTGGAAGTTGGTGTCATTACTACCCCAGGACTTTCTTACTTGGTTCGTGCACAAGGTGCAGATGCAGGTGTTCAAATTTCTGCTTCACATAACCCAGTAGAAGACAATGGGATTAAGTTCTTTGGTAGCGATGGTTTAAAGCTTTCAGATGCAATGGAAGAAGATATCGAGAAATTAATCGATGCTAAGGAAGATACTTTACCTCGTCCATCTGCTAAAGGCTTAGGGACTGTTACTGATTTCCACGAAGGCAGCAGCAAGTACTTACAATTTATTGAAAATACTATTCCTGAAGACTTGGGTGGTATCAAAGTTGTAATCGACGGTGCCAATGGTGCTTCAAGTGCTTTGATTTCTAGATTGTTTGCTGATTGTGGCGTTGATTTTACTACCATTGCTACTCATCCAGATGGGTTAAACATTAATGATCATGTTGGTGCAACCCATACTGAAAAGCTTCAAAAAGAAGTCGTTAAACAAGGTGCACAACTTGGTTTAGCCTTTGATGGTGATGCCGACCGTTGTATTGCTGTTGATGAAAATGGTAATGAAGTTGACGGTGACCACATTATGTACGTAATCGGTACCTACTTAGCTGAACATGGACGTTTAAAGAAGGATACCATTGTTACTACTGTTATGAGTAACTTAGGCTTTACCAAGGCTCTTGAAAGAAAGGGCTTGAAGAATGTCCGTACTCAAGTTGGTGACCGCTATGTTTCAGAAGAAATGCGTGCCCATGGTTATAACCTTGGTGGTGAACAATCAGGTCACGTTATTATGAGCGATTATCATAATACTGGTGATGGTATGTTAACTGGTCTTCATTTAATGTTAGTCATGAAGAAGACAGGCAAGTCACTTTCCGAATTGTTAACTGACTTTAAAGAATATCCACAACAATTGATCAATGTTCCAGTGAAGGATAAGAAGACTTGGAAGGAACACCAACCAATTTTGGATGCAATCGCTGAAGTAGAAAAGAACTTGAATGGCGAAGGCAGAATTTTTGTAAGACCTTCAGGTACTCAAGCTTTGCTTAGAGTAATGACTGAAGCTCCAACTCAAGAATTAGCTGATAAGTATTGTCAACAAGTTGCTGACGTGGTTAAGAGCGAAATGGGTGCTTAACCAGTTGAGTGACAACAAGAAGAGAAACCTAGAGAAATCTGGGTTTCTTTTTTATATAAAGAATATACCAATTTTAAAATAATATCCTTGACCAATTTTATAAAAAGGGCTATTATTGCATCTGTAACAATAAATATTAACTAGTCCATTCAAAAATATTGAACTAGACCAAAGGAGAAAAAATATGTGCGGAATTGTTGGTGTTGTTGGTAAACCAGCCAGAGATATTATCTTAAATGGATTAACAAATCTTGAATACCGTGGCTATGATTCAGCTGGTATTTACTTAAATGATTTAAATGGTAATGAATACTTAACTAAAGCAGTTGGTCGTATTTCCAATTTAAAAGAAAAGTTAACTCCAGATGAACAAGGATTAGTTGGAATTGGTCATACTCGTTGGGCAACTCACGGCAAGCCAACTGTTGACAACGCTCACCCACATTATGATGAAACTAAACGTTTCTACTTGGTTCACAATGGTGTGATCGAAAACTACATGGAATTGAAGGAAAAATACTTACAAGGTGTTAAATTCCATTCAGATACTGATACTGAAGTAGTTGTTCAATTAATTAGCAAGATTGCTCGTGATGAAAACTTAGATGCTTTCACTGCATTCAAGAAGGCTTTGAAGCTTGTTAAAGGTTCTTACGCATTCTTACTTGTTGATAATACTGAACCAAATCATGTTTTCATCGCTAAAAACAAATCACCAATGATGCTTGGTTTAGGAGATGGCTTTAACATTATTGCTTCAGATGCTATTTCTGTATTGGATCAAACCAAGACTTTCGTTGACTTGCAAGATGGTGATGTTGGTGACATCACCAAGGATAGTTACACGATTGAAACTATTGATGGCAAGAAGGTAACCCGTGAACCACACGTTTTGAACATTGATCCAAACGCAGTTTCTAAGGGCACTTACGAATTCTACATGTTAAAGGAAATTGATGAACAACCAGGCGTAATGCGTCACATGTCTCAACATTACCTTGATGAAAATGGTGAACCAAAGGTTGATCAAAAGATCATTGATGCTGTTTCTCAAGCTGATCGCCTTTATATTTTCGCTGCCGGTACTAGTTACCATGCAGGTTTAGTTGGTAAGTCAATTTTTGAACATTACACTGGCATTCCAACAGAAGTTGGCTATGCTTCAGAAGCTGGGTACCACTTCCCAATGATGAGCAAGCACCCATTCTTCATCTTCTTAACTCAATCAGGTGAAACCGCCGACTCACGTGTTGTATTGAAGGAAGCAAATAAACGTGGTATTCCAAGCTTAACAATGACAAACGTTGAAGGTTCAACCTTGTCACGTGAAGCCAACTACACTATGCTTTTAGGAGCCGGTCCTGAAATTGCCGTTGCTTCAACTAAGGCTTATACCGCTCAAGTTGCCTTACAAGCTGTTTTAGCTAAGGCATTGGGTGAAAAATTAGGCGTCAAAGAAGCTAAAGATTGGGATTTGCAACATGATTTAGCTATTGCTGCTGAAGGTATTCAACAAATTGTTGATGGTAAAGAAAAACTTGAAAAGTTAGCTAAGAAATACTTGGTACCATCAAGAAATGCCTTCTACATCGGTCGTGGTATTGATCATGCAGTTGCTCTGGAAGGTGCTTTGAAGTTAAAGGAAGTTTCCTACATTCAAACTGAAGGTTTTGCTGCCGCTGAACTTAAGCACGGAACTATTTCATTGATTGAAAAAGGTACGCCAGTTATCGCTTTGATTAATGATCCAGTTACGGCAGACTTGACTCGTGGCAATATTCAAGAAGTAGTTTCTCGTGGTGCAAGCATTATCACTATTGTTGGTAAGAAGTTTGCAAATGACGAAGATACAATTGTTTTGCCAGACATCAATTACTACATGTCAGCTTTGTTAACAGTTGTTCCAACCCAACTTCTTGCTTACTATGCATCTAAGAACAAGGGCTTGGATGTTGATAAGCCACGTAACTTGGCTAAGAGTGTTACTGTTGAATAGTCATTAAATCAATAAAATCAAGAGAACGGATTTTGAATCTGTTCTCTTTTTTGTTCTTGGGTATAATCATAGATAAGAAGTGGTAGTGAAAAATAAAGGTTGATTAGGATGAATTTTTTAACAGATAGACAAAAGCAGATTTTGGCTGTTCTAGCTGCAAGTCCTGTGGGTTTGACAATTAAAGAATTAGAAGAACGTGTTGGGGTAAGTCGGCGAACTATCTATCGCGAATTTGAAAATTTGCGTTCAGCTTTAGCCCAAGAAGGCCTAGAAATAAGCAATGAGAAGAAAAAATATAGTTTACAAGGCGACCAGCCCGCTCTTAAAAAATTAAATGTCTCGGTACAAAAAGTACAGGGACAAATGACTATGACAGTGGCTGAACGAGAAAATGCCATTGCGGCGAGTTTGTTATTGGCAAATGAGCCATGCAAAATAATTCAATTAGCGCTTGATTTAAATGTCAGTGAAGCCACTATTCAAAATGACCTGGATGTAGTTGAAAAATCCTTGGCCGAGTATAAAATCAGTTTGATTAGAAAAAAGGGAGTAGGAATTTCGGTTGCAAGTCCGGAAAGTGAACGGCGTCAGGTTTTAATTGGAATTTTATTAAGTGAAATCAATGACTATGATTTCTTTCGTTACTTGCATCATGAACAAGATGATCCTAACTATTTTTTACGGCTGCTAAATCGAGATACATTAGTTGACGTTAAGGAATGCTTAGATAAAAGCGTTTTTAGCAATATTAAATTAGATTCCGATTATCAAATTATTGAAGTGATTTTGGCATTTACCGTCTCAATCATGCGTATTGACGAAGGCTATTCTGCTGAGCTAGTGAAGCCTGCTCATGATTCTTTAAGATATCAGGGCTATGTTTTCAAATTTATGTCACTGTATTCAAAAATTAAGAGCGTAGCAGTCTCACCTAATGACATTACTTATTTAGCCAATAAGGTCATGAATTGCGATCATCGCCAATCAGTTTTGTCATATGATAGTGACCATGAATTGGAAGTTTCCGTTAAAGTAAAAAACTATGTTAAAAATGTTTCAGAACAAATGCACTGGAACTTCCAAAAAAATCCTAATTTTGTCAATCGGCTAACTCAGCACATTCTTAGTTTGAGCGAGCATCGCGTCACGCCATTGCCCAATACGCGAATAGAAATGCTGGCAGGACTTAGCAATCGCTTTAGCGATTTATATCAGGTGGTCAAAGAAAGCTGGATTAAAGAATTTCCGCAATCGCAGCTTACAAATTCTGAAATGCAGCTTGTATTGCTCTATTTTGCCAATGAATATACCAGCAGAAAAAACAGTCAATCCTTAAGTGCTTTGGTAATCTGTGAAAATGGGATAGGTACTTCAGCAATTTTAGGGGCAAGATTAAAGCAGAAATTCCCAGAAATTAAGCATATTAAATTAAGTCGTGTTTCAAATTTGGCCGAACTTGATTTGCAAAAATATGATCTTATTCTTTCAACACTGGAGTTAAAAGGTTTTTCACGCGATTATTTATTAGTCAGTCCTTTGCTTCTTGATGATGAGATCAACCACATTCATTCTTATATCAAGGAATATGAGCAAAAATTCCCTGCAGAAGCTTCAGTGAATCAGCAGCCTGCTCAAAATGGTGGAAGCCATGCTGTTGAAAAGCTCTCACAATTTTCAATCAGTACTTTATTTTGCTCGGACTTGGTCAATGGCATCAAGGTTCAGCGTCTGGAATATAATGCTGAGGATCTAATTGCAATTGTGCAGGAGTGCTTGGCTCATTCAGATCGGAGTCTAATTAAGAACCAACTCTCAGTAGCCAAAAGACTATTAAAGAGAATCAGGCTTGCTCCAGTTGGTATTCCAAACAGTCACCTTGCCTTGCTCCATACAAGCAGTCCTGATATTACGCGGTGTTCATTTACAATTTTTGATTTAGATAATGAAATTACTCTGGCAGCAATGGACCATAATGAAATTCAGGTAAAACGCATTCTGCTAATGCTTGGGCCTAAGGACCTTTCTGAGGTTGAGCAGGGAGTAATGAGCTCAATTTCAAGCATGATTATTATGAATGATTCTAATTTGCGTTTGTTTGCCAACGGTTCTCAGGAACAGGTGAAAAACGCGATTGCAAGCCAATTCTTGGGTGAATTGAAACGCAAACTATAGTACAAGTGAAAAAATTAACAAGCTCTGGCACAATCTTTTGTGCCAGAGTTCTATTTTGATTGTGTTGTAAACGCTTACCGCATATCTTATGATAAAAATGTAAGTTGATAGAGGGGAGAAAAATCAATGGCTCAAGCGAATAAATTGACTTCAACTAAAGTGAAAGTCCAAAAATTTGGTACTGCTTTGTCTGGTATGATCATGCCAAACATCGGTGCCATTATTGCTTGGGGATTAACTGCTTCGATCTTTATGACACCAAACGGTTGGTTCCCTAACAAAGAAATTAACTCATTAGTTACACCAATGCTGCGTTACTTGTTGCCACTCTTAATTGGTTATACTGGTGGACGCATGGTTTACGATGAACGTGGATCAGTAGTTGGTGCAATTGGTACTTTAGGTGTCATTGTTGGTACTACGGAACCAATGTTCTTAGGAGCCATGATTATGGGACCTTTGAGTGCATGGGTTTTAAAGAAATTTGACCAAGCATTTCGAGACAAAGTTAAATCTGGTTTTGAAATGATTTATAACAACTTCTCACTTGGTATTTTGGGTATGATCGCTGCGATCTTTGCCTACTTTATCATTGGACCAGTAATGGCCTGGGGAAGCTACTGGGCAAGTGTTGGCGTTAACGCTATTATTAGAGTTCACTTGTTACCACTTGCTAATATCATTATTGAACCCGCTAAGGTTTTGTTCTTAAACAACGCAATTGGTAATGGTATCTTGGTTCCATTAGGTATTCAACAAGCTGCATCGGCTGGTAAGTCAGTTTTGTTCTTAATGGAATCCAACCCAGGTCCAGGTCTTGGTATCTTGCTTGCCTTTATGTTATTTGGCAAAGGTACTTCAAAGAGTTCAGCTCCTGGTGCAGCTATTATTGAATTCTTCGGTGGCGTTCATGAAATTTACTTCCCATACGTTTTGATGAAGCCATCCTTGATCATCGCTGCTATCTGTGGTGGTGTTACTGGTACTGCTTTGTTCAGCATGCTTGGTGGTGGTTTGAAGGCCGCTGCTTCACCTGGTTCAATTTTAGCTATTCTCTTAGTATCAGCTAAGGGTTCATACTTCGGTAATATCATCGGTGTGCTTGGTGCTGCGATTGTATCATTCGTCGTTGCTGCTATCATTCTTAAAAATGATAAGAGCAGTGGCGATGATTTAGCCGCTAAGCAACAACAAATGGAATCTATGAAGGCAGAATCTAAAGGCAAAGAAATGCCAAGTGGACAATCTGTTCATGATTCAGTAAAATCTTACGCTGACATTAAGAAAGTCATCTTTGCATGTGATGCTGGTATGGGTTCATCAGCAATGGGTGCTTCATTATTGCGTGACAAATTCAAGAAGGCTGGAATTAAGATCCCAGTAATCAACACTGCTGTTAGAAACTTGAAAGATGATGCTGGTTTGCTTGTTGTAACTCAAGAAGAATTAGCAGATCGTGCTTTACAAAATACTCCAAATGCAATGCATATTTCAGTTGGCAACTTCTTAAGCAGTCCAAAATATGATCAAATTGTTGCTAACTTAAAAGCTTTGACTCAAATCGAAGAAAAGCCAAAGACTGAGCCACAAGCAACTCATCCAGAAGGCAGTATTGAAGGTGTCGACTTTAGCAAAGTTCAAGAAGTTAACTTTATTCGTCACGACCAACACGTTGGTTCAGCTACAATGGCTACTAACTTGTTTGCAACTGCCATGAAGAAGGCTGGCAAGAAGACACCAGTTAAGGCAATTAGAATCGATGAATTGGACGATGATCCAAAGCATTTGGTAATTGTAACTCCAGCTGCCAAGAAGAATTTGGCTGTTCGTTACAGCGATATTCAAACGGTAGTTGTTGATGACCTTCTTCAAGATAAGAAACTTAAAGATTTGATCGACAAGTTGAACTAGAAAGGGATGAGATAAATGAAACTAGAACCAAATATGATTAAGTTAAATCAAGATGTTCCTACTCGTGATCAAGCAATCAGAATGGCTGGTCAATTGCTAGTCGATGGTGGCTGTGTAGAGCCTGGATATATTGATTCAATGATTGCAAGAAACAATGATGTTTCAACCTACATGGGCAACTTTATCGCTATCCCTCATGGAACTGATGAAGGTAAAAAGTATATTAAGAAAACAGGAATTTCAATCGTTCAAATTCCAATGGGTGTTGATTTTAGCAACCCAGGTGATGATACTGAGCAACTGGTAACGGTTGTCTTCGGAATAGCCGGATTGAATAATGAGCACTTAAACCTTTTATCACAAATTGCTATTTTTTGCAGTGATGTTTCCAACGTTGGTAAATTAGCTGATGCACAAACTCCACAAGAAGTTATTGATTTATTGAAAGAAGTAGGAGAATAATAATGAGAGCAGTACATTTTGGTGCAGGTAATATCGGTCGTGGATTTATTGGTGAAACTTTAGCAGATAATGGCTTCGGCATTGACTTTGTTGATGTCAATGAAACGATTATTGATGAACTAAACAAGCGCGGTGAATATGACATTGAATTGGCCGCACCTGGCAAGAAGAGAATTCATGTTTCAAATGTCGATGGTATTAACAATGCCAAGAATCCAGAAAAAGTTGTTGAAGCAATTAAGTCAACTGATATGGTTACTACGGCCATTGGTCCTAAGATTTTGGCAATTATCGCTCCATTGATCGCTCAAGGTTTGACTGAAAGAGTTAAATCAGGCAATACTAAGCCACTTGATGTCATTGCATGTGAAAACATGATTGGTGGTTCACAACACTTAAAAGAAGAAGTCTACAAGCACTTAGATGATAATGTAAAGCCAGAAATTGACAAGTACATCGGATTCCCTAACGCAGCCGTTGATAGAATTGTTCCAATTCAACACAATGATGATCCATTATTTGTTTCAGTTGAAGACTTTAAGGAATGGGTCATTGACGAAAGTCAAATGAAGAACAAGGATATTAAATTAAAGGGTGTTGATTACGCTCCAGACCTTGAACCTTACATTGAAAGAAAATTGTTCTCAGTTAATACTGGTCACGCAACTGTTGCCTACACTGGCAAGAACTTGGGCTACTCAACAATTGGTGATGCAATTAAAGATCCATTTGTTTTGAAGCAAGTTAAGAGAGTTTTGAGCGAAACCCGTTCACTTTTGTACCACAAGTGGAACAAGGAATTTACTGAAGAAAGTTTGGAAGAATACCACAACAAGATTTTGAGCAGATTCCAAAACCCATACATTTCAGATGATATTGCTCGTGTAGGTAGAACTCCAATCCGTAAGTTGGGTTACAACGAAAGATTTATTCGTCCAATTCGTGAATTGAAGGAAAGAAACTTGGACTATAGCGCTTTGATGGAAACTGTTGGTAGAATTTACCACTTTGACGAACCTAAGGACAAGGAAAGCGTTAAATTGATGCAAATGCTTAAAGATGAAGATCTTAAGGACGTCATTGTTGAAACCACCGGCTTGAAGGACGATCCAGAATTGGTTGACGAAATCGTTAAGTCTTACCACAACGCTGAAAAAGACGAAAAGAAAGCCTAATTAAAAAATAAAAGTTTTAAGCAATAAATATCCATTCAAATAAACTTTAAAAAGTCGTGAGGAAACTCACGGCTTTTTGTATAATAAAAAAGAAGATTAAATTTTGGTAAAGGAGGAAGAATGGATGGCTATCAAATTAATCGCGGTTGATCTGGATGGAACATTATTAACAACTTCAAATACAATATCAGCAGAAACACAGAGAACTTTGCAAGAAGCTAAAAATCAAGGAATAAAAATTGTCCTTGTGTCTGGCAGGCCATTATCTGGTGTAATGCCTTATGAAGATATCCTTGGCTTAAAAGGTGAAAAACAATATGCGATCGTCTTCAATGGTGCGGTAGTTCAAAATTTGGCAGGCGATGTCTTAATGAGTCAAGAAATGGATTATCACGATTTTAATACCATGCTTCGTCTGCAAAGGCTAAGTCATGTTAATTTGCATTTTGAAACAACCAAATGTTTTTGGACGCTAGATCGTAATCTTTCAGTACAAATGCAAATTAACGCGGCTTTAACTAATAATGAATTGCGCGTAAGAAATCGTGATGAAATCCCTAAAAATTTTACCTTCAATAAAGTTGGCTTTACTTGTGCCAAAGATAGTGATCAAATTGCTAAATTATGGGGATCTTTGCCAGAATGGACTTTTGAATCCTATGATATTGTTCGCAGTCTGGACAATTGTATTGAGATTAATGCAATTGGTGCTTCAAAAGGCAATGCGGTTATGGACTTAGCTTCTAGATTAAAAATCAATCCTAAAGATGTCATGATTTTTGGCGATCAGGGCAATGATTTATCGATGTTTGAGAATCCTGATTTTAAAAAGATTGCAATGGGAAACGCAATTAGTTCAATTAAAGAAAAAGCTGATTTTGTTACTGATGATAATAATCATAATGGAATTGCCAAGGCGTTAAAGAAGTTTGTAATTTAGTGGAAGTTTGTTGTAAATGAAATATGGTTCTAGAATAATTAGATTAGTTGCGATTTTATTGGCTGGCTTGTCTTTGTATTTTTTACTTTTAAGTTCGGCTACTATCAAAATTGATAATACGCATGAGATGGCAAGAACGGTTATTAATCGCTCTGTTTCTAAATCTGAAGATGCCGAGATTAAAAGCGGCGTCGAAATTGTCAAAGAATCTGGTTTGGAGGATTTGCTGATTAGTGGCTTGCCTAAGCACGTCAATTTAAAATTTTCTTATGCAGATGTTTATCATTTAACTAGCGTTTATGATGATAAGGGGAAGGTAAGTACAGGAGATTTGGGCCTTAAGGCCAAAAATCGTTTGGAAGATGTAATCAATCGTTTTATTGTTGAAGCAATCAATGCTAAATTACGTGAAGAATCTAGGCAGGTTCACCATTTGATTAGCATTTATCGTTACTCAATTTTTGTCATTATTTTGCTTTATATTCTGAGTACAGTTTTAATGTGGCTCAAACGGTATACTGCTTCGATTCCGCTTCTGCTGGGTTCCATAATTTCTTTTGGAGCATTGTGGTATTTCTGCAACGAGGCAAATAATGAGTTGCAGAGCACGGTTTACAAGGGTATTTCAATTCAGCTTGAGGCCGGTATTTGGACAGGGTTAATCATAGGCATTGTTTTAGCTATTGCTTGGCTGTTTTTGTTAAAATGGATAAAAAGGAATGATGCTTCACATGCATAAAATATTGTTTGTTTGTCATGGTAATATATGTCGTTCACCCATGGCTGAGTTTGTCATGAAGGATTTGGTTCATCAGAATAAATTAGGTGATCAATATTTGATTGATTCCGCTGCTGCTACTAACGATGCTGTAGGACATGCAATGGACATAAGAGCAAAGCGTGAATTAGAAAAACAAGGTGTTCCTTATGGTGAGCATATTGCAAGGAAAATGGTCAGGGATGATTATCAAAAGTATGATTATCTAATCTGTATGGATGAAGAAAACTTTATGGATATGAATCAAATTACTGGTGGCGATCCTGATCATAAAGAATATAAATTGCTTTATTTTGCCGACGATTATGGTGATATCGATGATCCATGGTACACTAATGATTTTGATGCCGCTTTTAGACAAATAAAAAAAGCCTGTGCAGCCTTGTTGACTTATATTCAGTCAAAAAAATAAAATGTCTGTTTTGCAGGCATTTTATTTTTTTATTGCAATTAATCTGACGATGTTTTCAGTAGTGCGAGCAACATTGGTCGGACCATCCTTTAATGCTTCATCCAAAGAGGATGCTTTTGCCAAAATACCAAAGATGGCCGTAAAGCCGCATCCATATAGCTGATCAATACCATCACCTAAATAGCCAGCTAAGGAAATTACTGGTACATTGTTTTTCTGCGCAATTTGGGCGACCCCATAGGGTGTTTTGCCAAATTTAGTTTGAAAATCGGTTCCACCTTCACCGGTGAAGACATAATCTGCATCTTTGATTTTTGCTTCAAGTTTATTTTCTTTAGCTACGACTTGAACGCCCGGCATTATTTTTGCGGGAGTAAAGGCAAGAAGACCTGCGCCCAAACCACCTGCAGCCCCGCTTCCTGGAATATGCGCAATATTTTTTTTAAAACATTTTTGAATGACCTCAGCATAATGCTGCAAGTTACAATCGAGCTGCTTTTGTGTAGGTGCATCAGCTCCTTTTTGCTGGCCAAAAGTATAGCTCGCGCCATCTGCGCCAATTAATGGACTTGTGACGTCACTTGCCAAAATGAATTCTGTATTTTGAATGCGTGGATCAATGTGCGACAAATCAATGCGTTCTATGTCATTTAGTTGACCGCCGCCCAACTTTTTCTGGATCTTTTGCTGTTTTTGGTCAAAAAAGTCTACCCCAATTGCTTGTGCCATACCGCTGCCGCCATCATTGGTGCCGCTGCCGCCCAAACCGAGGATGATTTTCTTGACGCCGTGATCCAGAGCATCAATAATTAATTCACCTACACCGTAGGTTGTTGCTCTTTTGATACTTATCGGGTTTCTTTTTTCAAAAGGCACATAATTCAAGCCACTGGCTTGTGCCATTTCGATAATTGCTGTTTTCCCATGATCAATTAGCCCATAATAGGCGGTTACTTTTTTTCCGAGGGGACCAGTGACTTGTTTTTTAATATATTGTCCTTTCCTAGAATCAACTAAAGAGCTAGTTGTACCTTCACCGCCGTCGGCCATCGGAACAGAAATGATTTTTGCGTCAGGCATGACTTGACGAATGCCACTTTCCATTGCTTGACACACTTCATTTGCCGGCATGCTCTCTTTAAAAGAATCAGGTGCTAAAACGAATTTCATCTTTTCTCCTACTATACAGTTTCCGTATACTACTATTATTTTTAATTATTTTTATTTAATAAAAGCAATCCTTATAATAATTATAACGAGTTTTTAAAGAGAAGCGGGGGAATCTTATGTTTAATCAAATTCAATACTTTATCGCTGTTGTTAAGAATAAAAATTTCACTAAAGCAGCTGAAGAATGTCATATTTCACAGCCCGCAATATCACAGCAAATTAAAGAATTAGAAGCAAATTTAGGCGTGGAGCTTTTGCATCGAAAGGGACGCAGCTTCACAGTTACAAAGGCTGGCCAATATTTTTATCATCATGGACAGGACGTTATTGATAATTTTATTTGCGCAACTTCGGTACCACTGAATTTTTACAGGCAGTTGCTGAGTTTTCTAAGACTTATCCAGATGTAAGAATCAAGATCACGAGCGGTGGTCATGAACAACTTTATCAGGCTCTAAAAGATAACAAAATTGATTTTGCTTTCAGTGATTTAAGGAGAACGCCTTCTAATTTATATATGAATGACTTTTTAACCAGCAGCGATTATAAAGTAATTATTAGTCAAGGAACGTTTGCTGCTGATAAAGAAAAGGTTGAAAGCACTGAACTGGAAGATTTGCCATGCATTTTAATTGTTGGTGCTAATGAAGCTGCAATGATGGTTGCTTCAAGACAGGGTTATTTGCTGATGAATAACCGGACCAGCAAGAACCCAGGCGTTGCAAACCTTGACTTGGTTCAACAATCATGAAGAAATTAAGCAAAAGTATTATGCATTTTGGAAGGCAGATAATTTCGGCTTCTACATTGAAACGTTTGCCGATCTTTTGAAGAAGCAATTTCAAAAATAATAAGCATAAATTATTTTTAAGTATTGATTTTCAAATTGGTTATTTTCAATTTTGGCATTAACATTGAACCATATTAAAAAAGTCAGGTGAAATGAAAATGACAAAAAAGATGAACAGGAAATAATCGAATTATATCGGCAAGAAAATGAAGCAATGGTCAAGCATGATATCACTGTTATGAATAAGATTCTTGCTCCAAGCATGGAATTAGTTCATATGACCGGTTTTGTTCAGCCTAAAATGTAATGGATTGATCAAATTCAAAATGAAGAAATGAAATATTACTCTTCGGTTGAGGAAAATGTTTCAGATATTAAAATTGATGAAGATCATGCTTCTCTTATTGGTCAAAACAAAGTTAAAGCCAGAATTTGGGGTGGCAGCATTAATACTTGGCCGCTGCAAGTGAAAATGTATTTTGCTAAAAATAATAATCACTGGGTTATTGTTAGGCAAGTGGCAAGCACTTATTAAAAGATTTTATAAAAAATTGGAAAAAACCAGTCTTTTTTGTCTTCTTTTGTTAGAATAATAAAGATAAAATGGGGATTGGATAAGGACGAAAGAAGAATAAAATTGCTTGAAAATGATAGGAATAAAGTGCATTTTAATCCGGAGTATTTGAGGCTGAACTAGAGCAAACAGCAAGGGTAAAAGCTGAGGTAGAAATCGCTCAAAACAAAATTGTGGATGTAAAATTGCACAGTTTGAAGGGCGAACAGCCGATTGAACCTTCCCTTGAAGAAGAATTTAAAGGACAAATTATCAATGCACAATCTGTCAATATCGATGGTATTTCAAGTGCAAGTATTTTGACCGAGGCAGTAAAAACCGCGGTTGGTGAAGCTTTAGCAGAGGCTAGAGAAGATTAGAAAAGCAGGTATAAACATGGCAAATAAGATATTGCTTTTGTCTACAGGAGGCACGATTGCTTCAGTAATTTCTGATTCTGGATTAGTTCCTAAAAAATCAGGTGAGCAGCTAATCAAGCTTTTGGGAAAATTGCCGTTTGAGATTGAAGTAAAAGATATTTTACAGCTTGATTCGTCTAATATTCAGCCTGAAGAGTGGAAGTTTATCGCTGAAGAAATCTTTAAGTATCGAAACGATTATGATGGCATCGTCGTTTCCCATGGGACGGATACGATGGCATATACGGCTTCAATGCTCTCATTTATGCTGCAGGGAATAGAGATACCTGTTGTCTTAACTGGCAGCCAGGTCCCAATTAACGTTGTTTTGAGTGATGCACCTGACAACTTGCGTTTAGCTTTTACCGCTGCAACAAAGTGTGCACCGGGCATTTATTTAGCCTTTGACCGCAAAATAATGCTAGGATGTCGAACAGTTAAGGTAAGAACGACTAACTTTAATGCTTTTGAAAGCGTCAATGTACCGCCAGTGGCTAAAATTACGTCTGATGGAATGGTATTTGAAAAAAAGGTAAAAGCAGTAAGCGGACCTTGCAAATTAAATACCAATATTGACTCCCATGTTTCGCTGGTCAAATTATTCCCTGGCTTTGATCCAAATCTTCTTTTTGCGATGGCAAAAAGCGGCTGTCATGGGATTGTTATTGAAGCTTATGGCATGGGCGGAATGAACTATATCCGGCGCAATATGGTAGGTGCAGTAGGCAAGTTGATTCGGCAAGGAATACCTGTCATTGCCAGCAGTCAGTGTTTGTATGAAAGAAGCGATCTAACCAAATATGAAGTTGGCCGTTTGGCTTTGCTTGAAGGTGCGATCAGTGCTCATGATATGACTTCTGAATGTGCAATTACCAAGTTAATGTGGGCTTTAGGACAAAGTATGGACGTGCATCAGGTAGCACAGTTCTTTAATACGAATGTTGTCGGTGAAGTTACTTTAGATAGCGAAGATGAAAAACGAGAGTAAAAAAGGACTTAGATTTTCTAGGCCCTTTTTGCTTCTTTTTACTTATTTAAATAATCTTCCAGCACTTTAAGCACGCCACTGTCATTATTGCTTGGTGCTTTATATTTAGCAATTTGGAATAATTTTGGATTGGCATTAGCCATCGCATAGCTGTAACCGGCTAGTTCTAACATTTCCTTGTCATTCATGCCATCGCCAAAGGCAATTAATTGATCGGAAGTCAGTTTGAAGTAACGCAGAAAGTATTTCAATCCTTGTGCTTTATTGATGCCGTATGGAACGATATCAATATCTTTATAACCACTTGTTGTACAGTGAATTCGTTCAGTATAACCGCTGTTAAAACTGTCTTCAATCGTGCTTGCCAAATCTGCTGGGCAGTTTAGCGTTAGTTTTATAATGCGATCATCAGCAGGAATTTCAGTGAAATCGCGCAAAGCAATACTGTTAGGATAGTAATAATTCATCGTATTTTTAAAATGACTAGGTGCACTTTGTAAATAATAAGCGTAATCCTTGCCACTAACGCAAATATCAACGCTTGAAAATTTTTCTTGAATGAAAGCTAAAAGTTTTTGCCCAGTTTGTGGTGTCAAATAGTGGGTCGAAATAATATTGTTATCTTGCACCAGCACCGCACTATTATCTGCGATTAAGTCGATTCGATCTAAAAAATTGGCGAAGTCTACTTTTAGACGTGAAAGTGGCCGACCACTGGACACAATGAAATGGATATGATTGGCCTTCAATTGGGCCAAAATACGCTCAAAACGATTTTGATCAAAAGTTAGATTATCTCTAACAAAGGTGCCATCAACATCAACTGCAACGGCTTTGAATGGAATTTCTGTCATGATTATTAATTCCTTTCTATAACTGTTACTTCCATTATACAGTAAGCGCTTTATTCATAAAACTAAAAAAGACCACAGGCAAATTGTCTGTGGTCTTTGACGTTATTCTTCAGCTTTAAAGCTATTGTTAATATCCGGTTTACGTCGTCCAATTAGCCAAACGATGATTAGGACTGCAATTTCTTCGATGAAAATGTAAAGTCCTCGCAGTGGTAATTTAGTAGCGCCTAATGAAATACCAGCAATGATTGCGATTAAAATCAGGGCAATCATTGAAATCCATTGCGGTTTATCAAAAGCAATGCCGTATTTGACCTCACGTCTGCGAATACCTGGCAAGATGGCACCTAATCCAATCAGGACAACAACGGAAACAATGTTGATAATTAATTCGTACCACCAAGTGCCGCTATATTGCGCTACGTCTTGTGGCGTAATGCCCATGATTGTGGCAACTGCAGTAACGACAAGCAAGATTAAGCCAACTGTGTATGCCAGCTTGTCATTTTTAATGTAAACATATTTTGAAGAGAATGTCTTTGAATTCTTTCTGACACACATGAAGGAGTAGAAAATCCAGCAGGTAACGCCAGGAGAAACAATTCCATTCAAGTTCAAAAGCCAGTTAAAGATATCATTCATGTTAGGCAGGAAGATACCCAAAATCATAATGAAGGCTGATAATGAGACGGTTAAGATATAGCCGTTAATAGGCAAGCCGTTCTTGTCTTTCTTGCGTAAGAATTTTGGCATGTATTTTTCACCAGTATCGGAAATCAGCATTCTAGTCATCGCATCGAGCAAAACTGCAAGCAATGCGCAGTTGAAGAAGACTGAAGTCCAAGCCCAGAAGAAGAGCAGGCCCTTGCCCAAGCCATATTGTTGACCGATCATATCGAATACGTAGTAGGCACCGTTCATCTTCAAGTCATTAGGAATATGGTAGGCATTGAAGTAAATTCCTAGTGAGAAGGAACCGAAGATGGTTAAGAAAGCAGTCATCGCAGCCAAAGCAATCATCGCTTTAGGGAAGTCATATTGAGGCTTCTTCATTTGGGTGACATATGGTGCTACTAATTCACAGCCATTCATCGCATAGATCAGCATTGCAATAGTTGAGAAATAGTGCCAGTTGAAGTTAGGCAGCATCATCTTCCAAGTAAATGGCTGAGTTGCCATGTGACCACCGGATTTTGCCAAACCTACAAAAGCAAGCAATACCAGCAAAATAGTCATGACAACCATCAAGCCGCCACCAATTGTTGACAAAAGCTCCATTGACCGTGAAAAGTGATGTTCGACAATAATGAAAATGATAAACATCAAGAAAGTCAAAATAGCAAAAGTACTATTAGAAATTTTGCTTTGGAATTTTTCTGAACCGGTCAAGGCCCAACCCAGGTCAACTATGATTTCATTAGCTGAGTCAACAGCATAGGGAATTGAAGCTGCCCAGTAGGTCCATGCAGTAAAGTAGCCTAAGAATTCGCCATCAGTTCTGCGAACCCATGATGAAAGGCCACCGCCTTCTTTATTGAAGACAGAACCCAATTGTCCTACCATCAGGGAATAAGGAATAACGTAAAACAATACCATTACTACCCAAGAAAAAATAACTGACATGCCTTGGTTTTGAAAGTTGTACATGATATCGTCGATGCCGATTACTGTACACAAGTCCATCAAAAACAAGGTTTGCCAAGAAATAAACTTTTTTTCAGGATTCAATTCTTTAATTTCATCCACTTTAAATTTTTCGCCCTTTTCTAGTAAAATATTTTATTTTTGCTAGAAAATTCCTGGCGATTTATTCTTGAATCTGATATTCATTCAATAACTCTAACCCCTTATAATTTCTTCTATTTAATTTTACATAGAAAAGGGATGAAAGACTAGAGTTAACCGCTTTCTTGTTTTAACTGATGAATTCCTTGATCATTTTGAGCAGATCATTGGCTTCTTCGATATTCAATTCTTGTTCATCATTAAGAAACAGCTGTAAAGTTTGAATATAGAGCATCGACATTATGTCAGCTTGAAATGGCATGAGCTGGTGCTGGGTGTCAGACTGATATTTTTCAATGAAAACCTTTTGCAGTTCTTTTTTTAGCAAATATTGTCAGTTTCGATTTTTAGCAAAGTAGTAATTAGCGGCTTGTTTGTACGCAGATAATCGCCATGTATACGATAGATGCTTTCAAGCTTCTTTAGCGCTGGACCTTCATGCAATCGCTCGTCCAAAATCTCTTTAATGTTTTTTATTACATCATCTACTAGTTGGGCTAAAAGATCGTATTTATCGGTGTAATGCAGTTAGAAAGTTTGCTGGTCAATATATATGCTCTTTTAGCAATTTCACTGACTGTTACTTTGTTAAAGCTTTTTTCTTGCAGAATATCAATGAATGCCGTTTTAACGGCAGTGGTTGTTCTAATAGTTCGTAAATCTTTTTTCATAATAGTTCAATTTTATATAAAAAACCCTACAATAAACAATATTGTAGGGCATAAGCTAATAATAATTCACAATTGTAGCTATCCAATTACTTGTTTAATTTGCGGTAGCCGAAGTAGAATTGTACTATTGCTAATACAACGTTTAGACAGTTGATTGCTAAGAAACAATTGCTAAGAGCACCAGCTGGATGACTTACGCCGTAAAAGACCCAGAAGCCAATTACAACAGCGGCAACATTAATCCAAGCAAAGGTCTTTTGTAAAGATTGGTTATCAAGTTTGAACCACATCCAAATCACGTTAATTAAAAACCAAATAGCTAAAACCCAAAAAACAAAGTTAAACATTTTGATATCTCCTTTGATAATCAATATGTTTTAGAATATTTAGTAAAATTTTATTTACAGTCACTATTATAGTCACTATTATATCAGCTGGCGAATAAAATAATGCACAATAGTCAAATAATTGATGGCTGACAGATAATTGACAGTTGGCAATAAATTGGCTATTAAGTCGCAAATTTTGAGGAGAAATTGATGAAGAACTTTAAATTTACTAAAACCGAAAAGATCTCTTTGACATTGGCATTGCTTGTGTTAGTCGTACTTTTTATCTCAAGTTCAATGACCTATAAGCAGCAGGAAATGGATCCAGCAGAAATTAAACGCCGGTTTGGTTTTATTGAACCGGTAATCAAAAACTGGAATATCAAATACGCCGGTGCCTGGCATAACCGAGTTTCAGATGGTGGAATAGCTGGATTTACACAATTTTTTGTTAGAAAATTGGCCCATTTCGGCACATATTTCTTATTAGGAATTTTTTCTTATTTTGGTTTAAAAAGAGTTTTTGTTTTTAAATGGACGGGACCATTCTTTGTTTGGTTTATGACTATTGCATTTGCTGCTTTTGATGAATATCACCAATATTTAACAGGTGATCGTACTCCTAGCGTTCATGATGTAATGCTGGATGGAGCTGGCAGTTTATGTGGAATTATTATTTTAATTAGTTTGCTTGGCTGTTACTATGAAAATCGGGAAAAATAAAGCGATAAACCACTGATAATATTGAATTTTAATAGTGTGTGAGTTAAGATAATTAACGTTAATAATATAAATAAAAGAAAGAAGGATTCTAATGTCAGGACATTCAAAATGGCACAATATTCAAGGCCGCAAGAATGCGCAAGACGCAAAAAGAGGTAAGATTTTCCAAAAGTTATCTCGTGAAATTTATATGGCTGCAAAGAGTGGTGGTCCTGACCCTTCAGGGAATCCTAATTTGCGGATGGTAATTGATAAGGCACGTGCTAACAACATGCCAAAGAACAATATCGAACGTGCAATTAAGAAGGCTGAAGGTAACTCAGACGAACACTACGACGAAATTACTTATGAAGGCTACGCCCCAGGTGGTGTTGCTGTTTTTGTCGAAGCTTTAACTGATAACAAGAACAGAACTGCTTCAGATGTTCGTGTTGCCTTTACTCGTAACGGTGGTTCTCTTGGTGCTACTGGTTCAGTTAGCTACATGTTTGACCGTAAGGGCTACATTGTAATTGATCGTTCAACTACTGATGCTGACGAAGATCAAGTTTTGCTTGATGTTATGGACGCTGGTGGTGACGATTTGCAAACTAGTGATGATGCTTTTGAAATCTATACTGATCCTAAGCAATTCGCACAAGTTCGTGATGCTCTTGAAAAGGATGGTTACAAACTTGCTAACGCAGAATTGACCATGATTCCAAAAAACACCACTCCAGTTCCAGCAGATAAGAAGGAACAATTTGAACACTTAGTTGATGCTCTTGAAGATAACGACGATGTTCAAAATGTTTACACTGCTGCAGCAGATGATGATGAATAATTCTTAATAGAATCGTCTAGTCGAAAGGCTAGACGATTTTTTAATTTTTAAATTTTTTCGGTAAAATTCTCCTTTTTTACGTACTTAATATATAGAGGGCTAAAAAGGAGGATTTTTTTGCAAATAAAAGAATTAATTGAAGAAATTTTGCAGCAGGCAGTTCAGAAAAGAATAAGCGATATTTTCTTTTTGCCAAAGAGTGATTGTTATCAGCTCGCTTTTCGTGAAGATAGCGGCGTGAAAGTTGTTCGAGATTTCAAGCGGCAGATGGGAATAGGATTGATCAATTATTTTAAATACGCCGCGCAAATGGATATTGCTGAACATCGCAGACCTCAAGTAGGCGCGATGAATTATTGCAATGATGAAACTGAATATTACTTGCGTTTATCCAGTTTGGGTGATTTTGATGATCAAGAATCGCTAGTCATTCGAATTATTTATCAAACTGATCAGAGCAGCTATTTTTTTCCAGAACAGTTGCAGCAAATTGTGCAGTTTAGTCGTAAGCGAGGATTAATTGTAACTAGTGGTCCCACGGGTTCAGGCAAAACAACAACGATGTATGAAATTGCCAAAAAAATTGGAGCAGGAAAAATCGTAATGACGATTGAAGATCCTGTTGAAGTACATGAGAGCAGTTTTTTGCAAGCGCAGATCAATAATGAGGCCGGCATTAATTATCAGAGCCTGTTAAAAGCGGCATTACGGCATCGACCTGATATTTTAATTATCGGTGAAATTCGTGATTCAGGAACAGCGAGACTAGCCATTGATGCTGCATTAAGTGGGCATTTGGTCTTAGCAACGGTGCACGCGAAGAGTACCTTACAGACAATTACCCGACTTGAAGGATTAGGAATTCGCAATGATGAATTAGCTAACTGTTTAACGGCGGTTTCTTATCAGCGCTTGCTGCCCAAAAATGGCAGCGGCTTTTCATGCTTGATGGATATCGCTGGTGGACAAGTACTTCAAGATAATTTGATGCGCGATGTTCGTGACGAATTCGTTTTATGGCAAGAGAATATTATCAAACTTAAAGAGGAGGGAGCCATTGATGAATATGCTTACAGTTTCTTCAAAGAAGGATAAATTAAATGGAGAAGAACAGCTCGAATTCTTAGATTATCTAAAGAGCAGTTTAAAAAACGGCTTTTCTTTGAATAGCAGTTTGGAATTAATGGCTGTTATGTGGCCCAAAAAAAGACAACTATTAATTACTTTAAATCAGCGAATGCAAAATGGTGGGTCGCTTACAACCGAGCTTTTGCGTTTAGGTTTTTCAAAAACTACGGTTACGCAGATTAACTTGGCATTGAGTCAGGGAAATTTGGTTGAATGCTTGTCGCAGTTGACAATAATTAACCGCCTAAAGAATCAGCAGATTAAAAAGTTGTGGGTAGAACTATCAATGTCATTAAGTTAAGGCATTGACGAAAGTTTAGCTTTATGAACCGAATCATTTTGATTCGGTTCTTTTTCTTTTTAAAATAAAAAGTGAGCAGAGTTTATTCGCCCTTCTGCTCACTCTTTATCTCTTATTCGGTCTTTCATAGAAAGGTTGCGTCTCTCATGAAATCCCTTCACTCAAATATTTTAAAACTGATGGATAGTATTATCAATAAGATCGCTGCCAACATTCATGATTTTTCTGTTTCAGATCAGGCTTTTACCCGCTGTCGCAAGCTTAATCCGACTGATTTGATTAAGCTGATTCTCAACATGGGAGCGGGCAGCTTAAACTCGGAAATTTTTCATGCTTTTCCCGATGTGAATTCTAGAATGACAGTCTCAGCTTTCGAACAACAAAAGGCTAAATTAAAGCCCGAGTGTTTTAAAGAAATTATGGCTAAGCTTAGTCAGGCAAGCGATGCATTGCAATTACTGGATGACAAATACTTAGTTGTAGCGCTTGATGGTTCTGATTTTGATCAGCCCTTTAATCCTAAATCGGAAAATATTTTTCAAGGCAAAGATGGTCGAAGATATTGTCAGATTCACGTAAATGCTCTCTATGATGTTCTAAACAAGTTATATTTGGATTTAGTTTTTCAGCCGCGACAAAAAATGAATGAACGTGACGCGGCTCTTGCAATGTTAAAAAACTTAGCGCAACGAGAAAAAGATTTTATAGTTCTAATGGATCGTGGCTACAGCAGCTTTAATCTAATTGAAAACTGCAATCGGCTAAAGCATTGTCACTATGTGATCAGAACTAAAGCTGGATATGGCGCTATTAAAGAAATTGCTGGTATGTCAGAACAAGAATATGATATTGACCTGTCTTGCAGAGTAACCTCGTCACATCATTATTACGTTACTCATAAAGACAGGGAAAAATTTCTGCACCTGATTCTACACAAAAAACATCACTATAAAGCTATCCGTTCAAAAAATACCAAAGACTGGCGCTGGGATTTCGAAGGCCTATGCAATGTCAAGTTTCGGGTTTGCAAGTTTAGAATTAATCCGCCAGGTTCAGCTGATGAGTGGGAAGTTCTTATCACTAACTTGGACCGTGACGAATTTCCTTTAGCCAGAATGAAAGAGATCTATCATCTTCGCTGGGGAATAGAAACGTCTTTTAGAGAGCTTAAATATGATTTAAGCGGAGTGCAGTTTCATTCTAAAAAAGATCAGTTTGTTTACATGGAAATATACGCTCACTTTGCAATGTATAACGCCGTGAGTTTATCAGCTGCTTCTAGCTCAAAACCTTATTCTCAGGGAAAATATCAATATCGAATAGACTTTAAAATGGCCTGCTGTGTTTGGCGGCGGTATTTTGGTATAAGCGATAATTCAGATAAAGCCTTCACGCAATTATTGCTGGATATGGCATTTTATTTAACTCCGATCAGACCGGGAAGAAAGGATAAGCGAAATTTAAGAGCTAAATTAGTGATTGGCTTCCCTTATCGTTTAGCAGCTTAAACTAATTCGAAATGGCTATCTTGTGATGGCTTATTTGTGCTATCAAAAAAGACATTTACCGAATAAAACAATTCGATAAATGTCTTAAAAAGTATCATCAGCTTTGTCAATGTCTTAACTTAATGACATTGGTAGAACTATCATATCCTTTTGTTTTGGCAGGGATGATGATCGTCTTGCTGCTTTTTATGCAGACTTTTGTTTCTAAGCAATTTCAGGAAAGCAGCAATTATACCGGTGACATTATTTTATTATCTTTGGTTGTTATCATTGGTGGCGGAGTATTTTATTTTGCCAAAATGCTGACGCTACTAGCTAAACAAGATTATGCTTCTCTGAAAAAATTAAGCAAATATGCTTTTATTGGCAAAACTATTAGAACTTATGTCAACTATTTAGTGGTCTACGATATTGGAATGCTGCTTGCGAGTGGTTTTTCGTTGCAGAAAATGTGTGAATACGCTGCTAAGCAGTATGCTGGTTCGTTACAGCAATATTTAGGCAAAAAAATCGGTGAAAGATTGAATCAAGGAATAAGTCTAGAAAAAATTATCAAGGAAGAAGATTTTTTGCCTGATAATTTACTGCTATTGTTGCAGAGCGGATCAAAAAGAGACAGCCTCAGCAAACGGTGTCTGCTTTTGGGTCACAGTTTGTTTACAGAATTAACAGGCAGAATTGAAAAGCTCGTTGTTAGCGTGCAGCCATTTTGTTTCATCATTTTAGGGTTATGTATTGTTGGAATGTATTTGAAATTATTGCTGCCAATGTACAGCATGATGCAGGGGATATAACGATGAAAAAGAGAGTTAAAAACTATTTAATTAATTTAATGAAAAAGAGTCGCAAACAATCAGGCTTTACCCTGATTGAAATGGTAATTGTTATTGCGATTATCGTTATGCTTTTAATCATTATCGCGCCAAATTTGGTTAACCAAAGAAATCACGCGCAAAAGAAAACGGATGAAGCGTTTGTTTCGACTTTGCAAACACAGGTTGAACTTTACCAGGACAATCATCCAGGCAAAAAAGTTACCAGTTTGGACGTATTAAAAGATGGTGATTACTTGACTAAGGACCAAGAGAGCAAACTTGGAAAATATGAGATTGATAAAGATGGCAAAGTTAGACAAAAGCAAGAGTAAGGGCTTCACTTTGCTCGAAGCACTGATTACTTTGTTCATCGTATGTCTATTAGCAACTGTTGGCAGTTTGCAGTTAAAAGAATATCGCACACAGCTAGTATTTTATGCCGCTGTAGAAAAATTTAGGAACAGCTTTGAACGAGCAAGTCGAATGGCAGTGTTAAAGAATCAAAATGTGTGTATTGATTACAGTGAATATGACCGTTGTTTAATAATTAAAAGCAAGAATGGTGAAGAGAGAATAGATATGCCAGCCAACCTCACTATATTCAACAGGAATGCCAACCTTCATAATTATGAAATTCAAAGAAATGGTTCAGTTAGTCCTACTACTTTGCGATTTGCTTATGGCAAATATTCTAAGAAACTGCGAATTCAAATGACTTGGGGAAAGATAATCTATGATGAAGAATAAAGGCTTTTTAATGATTGAAAGCTTGATAGCATTGATGATCACGTTGATTGCACTGACTGCTTTTACAACAATGATTCTTGATAGCAGACAGTTTGAAAAGAAAATTGAGTATCGCAGCGATCGGGCATTGGCGAATTATATGTTGAATGAATTTAAGCTTAAGGAAGTCGTTGTTCATGATCATGTTTTTAGGGAGTAGCATATGAAAGCTAAAAAGGGATTTTTGCTGATTGAAGCAATTTTCTCAGTGTTTATCACTCTGCTAATTGTGATCGCGCTGCAGAATTTGCTGGTTAGTTTAAAAACAGCACGTCATTTAAAGCATCCGGTTAATGAGGTAGCCTTTTCCTACATTCAGTTGAACAATTTTTTAAAAGAGCACGAGTCTTATGCACTGCCTGAATTATCAAATAGCAGAAAAGCGGATTTTTCCGGATTGAAAGACAATAATAAAGTATATGTTTTAGGAAAATATAAAAACATGATCAGGGTAACTACTAATGCAAGTGGACATATGCCTTTATTGTTAAATGTTGATCAAGCAGAATTTGAAACGAGCAAAAACAGAATCAAAATTTTTATTACTGAAGAAGATGGACGAAAATCAGAATTGTATTTTAAGTTGCGGGAGAAACCGGATGAAGCAAAAGAAGAAAAGAAAGCGGTCAAAGGGAAGCGCACTTCTGAGTAGCATTTTAGTTTTAAGTACTTGTCTATTGTATTTGACTTTTTATCAGCAGATTTTGCATGATACTGTGGAAAGCAATCAAATGATAATTGAATATTTGCGAGATAATTAACTTTACTTGCCACCCTTTGATTCTTTTTATTAAAATAAATAAGGATTAGAAGAAGGGTGAATATGGAAAATTTCGAAAAACTTTTTAACCAATTTTTAGCTTGCGTAACAATCTTGCAAGACGCACTTAATGTTTCTTTTGGCGAAGCATTGACTGAAACCTTTGATAACTTGGAAAATGGCAAGATCAAGGTTGAGATGGGCGCTCCTGATACAGAAACAGTTGCCCAATTAAGCAAAATGTATGCCAAATTGAATTATGAGCAGTTGCCAAAACGCAGCAAAGTCTTGATTTTTAACTATTTGACTTTAAAAGCGATCAATGACGATGGCCGCAACAGCAATCAAATGCCGACGCCACCAGTTTTGGCAACGGTCATTGCTCTCTTAATGCAGCGACTTTTGCCAGCACATCAACAGCTGGAAGTAGTTGATCCTGCCCTGGGTACTGGTTCACTTCTTTATTCGGTCATTAATCAATTAAAGACAGAGAATCATTCCAAGAATTTTTACCAGTTGGCTGGGATCGATAATGATGAGCAAATGCTAGATTTTGCTGATATTGCAGCTCATTTGAATGAACTAAAGATTGATCTTTATTGTCAAGATGCGATGATGCCTTGGATGACAGAGCCGGCCGATGCTATTGTGTCTGATTTGCCGATTGGTTATTATCCACTAGACAATAATGCTGAGTACTTTGAATTAAAGAATAAAAAAGGACATTCTTACGCTCACTTTTTATTTGTAGAGCAAATCGTTAAAAATCTAAAAGCTGGCGGTTTCGCATTCTTGCTTGTTCCAACAGGGATGCTGCAAGGAAAAGATCGTAATCAATTTATGCCATGGTTGACTAAGAAAGTTTTCCTCAATGCAATTATTGATTTGCCGGATGACATGTTCAGAAATAAATTTAACCAAAAATCTATTTTAGTTTTCCAGAATCATGGTGATAATGCTAAGGCTAAAGATGTCTTATTAACTAAATTAGACTCACTTAAGAAAGAAGATTCCCTAATCGCATTTAATATTAAACTTAACGAGTGGTATACTAAATCTAGTGATTAGTTTGTGAAAAAAATCATTAGTTGTGGAGGATTTTCTTATGAAGAAAGTATTAGCAATCAACTCAGGTAGTTCTACATTTAAATACAAGCTTTTTTCAGTATCTGATGAAAAGGTACTGGCATCGGGAATGGCTGATCGAGTAGGGCTTGATGGCTCAACCTTTGAAATTAAACTTGCCGATGGTACTAAGCATGTTGAACACGTGAAGATCCCAGATCAAGAAACTGCTGTAAAGCTTTTAATTGAAAACTTGAAAAAGTATAAAGTAATAGATAATATTCATGAAATTATTGGGGTAGGACACAGAATTGTTGCTGGTGGAGAAGATTTTAAAGAATCTACTATTATCACCAAGGACAATATTCAGAAAGTATTCGATTTAACGCAATACGCACCGCTTCACAATATGCCAGAAGCAATGGGAATCGAAGCTTTTATGAATATTTTGCCAGATGTTCCTCAGGTTGGTGTCTTTGATACTTCCTTCCACCAATCTTTGGATCCTGTGCATTATTTGTATTCAATTCCCTATGAATATTATGAAAAATATAAAGTACGTAAATACGGTGCTCACGGAACTTCAGTCCGCTATATAGTTCAAAGAAGCAGTGAATTATTGCACAAAGATCCTAAGGATTTGAAACTAATTGTTTGTCACTTAGGCTCAGGCGCATCAATTACGGCTGTTAAGAATGGCAAATCTTATGATACTTCAATGGGCTTCAGTCCATTAGCTGGTATCACGATGTCTACTCGTTCCGGTGATGTTGACCCATCACTTCTTGAATACATTATGAACAAGGAACATTTGGACATTGACCAGATCATTGCCGTGTTAAACAAAAAGTCAGGTTTGCTCGGTATTTCTGGTATTTCTCCAGACATGCGCGATATCAACACAAGCGATAAGCCACGTGCTAAACTTGCTAGAAAAATTTTCATTAACAGAATTATTCGTTACATTGGTGCATATTATGCTGAAATGGGTGGAGCCGATGCAATTATCTTCACGGCTGGTGTAGGTGAACATGATAAAGGCGTTCGTCAAGCTGTGATGGAACAACTTGCATTCATGGGCATTGATCCAGATCTTGAGGCTAACGAAACAAATGGTGAAAAGTTCATCACCAAGCCTGATTCTAAGATTAAGGTCATGATTGTACCTACTGATGAAGAGTTAATGATTGAACGTGATGTTGCAAGATTGGCCAAATTAGACTAATTAAGCCAAATATTTGAGAACATAGCAATTAATTTGTATAATAGATAATGTTCTCTTTATGGGGATGTTTTTGGGATTCGACAGGCGTAGACTTGCATTGACTGCAATTCGTAGGTTACGTCTACGTAAAAACGTTAATTTAAATTTAACTGCAAAAAACAGTAATTCTTACGCATTAGCTGCCTAATTAGGCGCATGTGTTGCCTTTAACCAGCTTACTCGTGGCCGGTTCTAGGTATCAACATTAGCGAGTTACGTTTAACTACCCCACCTGAATAGTTAGAAAGAGTCTGAGCAGGTTAGCTAGTTCATTCTAGCCCTGTTATATGGCGTTTTGAGCTAGTGAAGTTCAAGTAATATAACTATGATTGTAGAGGTCAGTGATGAGCTGCGTCTGGACAGGGGTTCAACTCCCCTCATCTCCATAGATAAAATAATGCTTTAATTTCAATGCCTTGAAAACGTTGATATTAAAGCATTTTTGCTTTTTGAAACTTTCTGAAATTAATTGAAATTGTAAAAAAATACTTCATATTCTACTTCATATTTTTGAGCTTTTAGTATTTAATTTATTTTGGTGCAAGCGAGTTAATCAAAAGCTTTTAACTTATGCATTATTCCTCGATGCGATGCATGGCATGTTATAATATAAGAGTTCTTAATATCAATAAACATAGTTAAAAAAGATCAGCCCATTTTTGGACTGATCTCTTTTTTGTGCTGAAATTAGATCAGAATTTGAGATTGTGAGTGGTACGTCCAATAAAAATCGGGCATCCCCTTGACGTGAAAAGTCTCAGGACGATTCTAGCTTTACTTTGACTTCAAATATTTAACAAGTTTTCACAATCGGAAAACATGTTTTTCACTACACAATTTTCAGCATTGAGATTCAGGTTTTATCAGGTTCTGCATTAATGACTTGATTTATAGAATTGGACTTTTTATTTATTTATTTTGCTGAAAAAGAATGTACATCCCTTGATATAATAAGCTTTCTAGTGAATTGGTAAATCTTCAAAAACTCCAAAAATTGCCAACTTTTGCCAACGGTCAAGTTCGATATATTAAATCGGCTTATTTTTGCGTTTTAAGCCATTTATTTTTGCTTACGTGTAACTATGCATAGTTCATTTTAAAACCACTCATACTTCAAAATCTGCTCGATTAGAAAGAATTATCTTAATATTTGACGTTATAATTAAAATGCTATGATTAAGATTTTTCATGAATGAGGTTTGTATATGTTCTTTGCTGAAATTGACGAAGATGAAACTTGTCGTCAAACAAGACACTTCTTCAACAAGACACTTGATCGCTACTTAAATTTAAGCAGTAAGAGACGTTTTGACCTCAGTAGTCCAATTATTACGGGGATGCCCAAAACTAAGAGCAACGTTAATAACCAAGATAGAGCGATGATGCGGATTTTCTATGCTGAAAAGATTGTAGATTGTGTTTCTGATGCCGTTAATTCTTGCAACAACGATTCCTCCAAGCCGTACAAAGCAATCTTGGTCGGTTGCTATTTTGACCATTTGTCCCTAGTTCAAATAGGCAAGCAAATTGGATATACAAGCCGACAGCAGTCAAAGCTAAGCAACTTGAAGAATGAGGCATTGCTTGAATTTGCCGAAAGATTTGAAGGCATTCAGCAAGCGAAACAGATTGAACCGCCGATCAAATTGATTGCGTATGTCGATACGGGGATTTACTAGGGTACTCCTGAATGAACTTTCTTCACTTTGCATCGACACGATTACGTTAACGACAAATGTTAGGTTTTGTTATGGTTAACAGGCTCGAAAATAAATATGCCCTTTTTTAGTTCCCGACAAATATGACCAATAATTAGCAAGTCTGCTCGAATTTTATTTTTAAAAGTGTTGCATTTTTTCAGCAGAAAACGTTGATAAAATAGCATTCTTGCTCTGAAATATGTAACGCTTTGTAACGCTTAATTCTGATTAATTTAACTTCAAGTTAGGTTTTGTTAGGTTTATGTCTGTTTTTGTTAGGCTGAATACTAAGATTTCCTAATCTGAGAACAGGTTTTAACAGGTTGATTGAGGTTTTCTGAGGTTCAAAGTTCGGATTCTAAGCAGAATTTACAATTTAAACTAAGGGTTTTCTTAGGGCAGTTGAACTTCAAAGCCGAACAAAGTACAGGGTAAATATAGGGATATATATTGCATCCCGACTGATGGCATGAAAATAAATAGTATCTGAGGGAGGCTAGACTTATGGAATTAATGAATATAGACAGGAAGGCAACTAGAAGCAGAGTAGACCGCTTCTTCAAGAATGATTTACAGTATTATCTTTTACGCTATGGCTATTCGCTCCATGATCTTGTTGATGGTATTCCAAAAGAGCCGATCAATGAAGCATCTATCATCTATCAAGCTCTCAGGACGTGCAAGCCGTTGTATAGGACGTTAATTGAAAAGTATTATCTTGATGGTGAGCTGGTATGGCAAATAGAACAGGAATTACATATAAGCCATAATTCGATATGCCGATTAAGAATTGAGGCTATCTGTCAATTTGCCACCAACTTAGTGGCGCTCCAAGAATTTCATAAAATAGAACCAGTTCTCGATCTAAGAGCTATGAAGCATGAGTAGTATTTCGGCAAGCTAGTTACCCTTGTGGCGTCCATCATACTAGGGTAGTGGAACCGTCCTAACCATTTAGGCGCTGACGCTGAAAAGGCATGGAATCGGCTTATATCATGCCATTTTGGCTCTCTTTCAGAACAAAAAAACAACCGTACGCTTGAATACGGTTGTTGTAGTAAGATTAATTCAAATTAGTTTTACTTATATAGTCACCAATGTGAGTAATTAAGTTCTTGATGCTAATTGGTTCATGTTTATTGTGTAAGCTAGTTATGGCAAATTCAAAGTCTTCTAATGAGTAACCACCTTTGAGCCTTTGCTCTAATTGCGAATAGTTTTGTTTAGTTATTACGTAATGCTTATTAGTGATGCTTCTTAGCATACTTTGAAGAGCATTGCATTGATAATCTAAATTAAAACCGTTGTATGGTTGATAATGCTTTGCTTTGATCTTGGAGGCTGGTCTTTTAGTACAAGAAATACTCTTCTCAGATTTGTTTTTATCTTGATCTTTCTTGGTCTCAAAAGATATCTGTTTATCCTTAGCCCCCTCTGAACCACTTTTTGCAGTTCTAGAAGTTCTTGTAGTTGGTTGAATAGAAGAGGCTATCTGCTGACTGATCATATTCAAATCTTCTATGTCTTTTGTAGTTCCATAATCTATTTCAGGAGGCATATCTTCAACACTAGGCAAATCATAGAAGGGGATATCGTCCATAGTCTCATTTTTATCTTGTGGATAAGTTGGAGCCCGCGGATGATCTTTATTAGAGGAGGATTTTTCCTCTTTATTAATAACTCTATTTAATACTCTATTAGTTGCCCGATTTTGATATAGGTCGATACCCGATTTTGATATAGGTTCCAATTAGTGACCAGTGGAGAATCAATGAAAAACCGATCAGGCAAAGATATTTTTTGAGGAAAAGTGGCGTAACTATAAAAGGCTCTGATTTCTAGATGTTTTCCCTTGATGCTGTCATAAGTGAGATATTGTGCTTGTTTTAGTCGATCAATACTTCTCTTAACTGTTATAGGACTGCATTTGAATATTATGGCTATATCCGTCTTGGTAGTTATAACAGTTGGGATAGCATTTTTAAGCTTCTTGTCTTGATTAATCTTTTCTTGTTTTTTGCTTTCGCTTACCAGATAGCCGAAAATCAATTCATCTATTCTTCTTAAAGACAAATCTTGAAGAAGATAATCAGGAATCAATATAAATCCTGTAGATGCTTTGCTTGTTTCTGATACTGGTAAAACTTTCAGCTTGCGAACTTCTTTCTTATCAGTCGGCAAGCGCTTAATGAGTTTAGCTTGTTTTAAGCTCAGGATAGCCTTTTGAATTGACGTATTGTTAGAATGATGCCGTTTTGCCAAAGTCTTATTGGTAATATAGCAAGTCCCTTTTTTGGCATATATGTCATAAATCTCGCCAAAAATTATGATTGATAGTGGTGAAAGATTGTAGTTGGAAACTATGGCAAGTGGTATCTTCAAGTTATATGCTGTTGCTGTCATAATTCACCACCTTTGATAAAAAAAGACATCCAATAGGGATGTCTTACACTTGCTTCAATTAGAAGTCTTTGATTAACTCGCTTGCGCCAACAAGTCTGTTATAATTTACGTGTAAAAATCTTTCGGAAAATTTTTACTTATGGCTCACAACTACTCCAATAGTTGTGGGCTTTTTTGTCTTCATATTCGGCTCCTTTTCTTGCCTCTCATGAGATTTGAGCCATTGAGTGATTGACTGCTTGCCGTAAAGTTTTCGACCGTCAATGACAGCAACGGGCATCCCTAGACTTGCCCAATAGCTAATCGTTGAATCTGCAACGCCGAAATACTTTGCAATCTCTTTTCTGTTCAAGTAGGGACGGGAATTTGAACCAATTTGACTAATGGCATCTTGTACGATTGATACGACAGTGTTCTTAATTTTGGCTTGATCTTGCTGATCTAAATTGAACTCCATGCTATTCACCATCTTTCAGAAATTCTTTTAAAATACTAATTCATATTTGAAATTTGATTTTCAAGCTCATGAAGTACGTCTTCAAATTTTTTACGATTATCAGAGGATATATTGCCCTCTGATAATGCTTTTTTGATGGCTTTAATCAACTCATGAGCGTTTATTAAATAGTCATCATCTTGTTCATTTTTCATGAATGCACTTTTTGGCATCAGTGAAAATACTTCATCTAGATCATGATCTTCTTTTTCTTTCTCTGTCATTTTGGGTTCTTTCAAGCCGTGAGGGAAGTTGTAAATATAGCCTTCACTTACTAAGCCGTTATCTATTGCCCATTGAGTAGGTGAGCCGTCAATATTAATAAAATTTTGTCTAAGCAACTCATGATAGGTTTCTTCAAGTGTCACATTCATGCCTATTTTGTTTAGCATGAGTTGAGCTTGCTTTACTATGGGAGTGTTCATTTTTGTCTTTTCCTTTCTTTAATCTTGATTCTTGATACCACAGCAATAATTGTGATCGTCACTTAAATCGGTAGTTTTGTCTTTTTGATTTTCCATAATCTTCACGCTTTCTAAAAAATAGAACTAATAATATTTGCTAATGACAGTAACAAGGTGGTGGCTATTGAGATAAAGAGCATCAAATTAAACTTCATATCTGATGCATCATCAGGCAACAAGAACCACTCGCAAAATGCTTGATATAAGTGTTTCATCCCTTTTCACCGTCTTTCTTTTGATCAGGATGAATTATCAGATACTGACCAAGTTTAGAGGCTCGCAGCCGCTTAATGCGCTGTCTACTTGCTTCATTTTCTTTCTCACGCTTATTGAGATACTGATTAAATTCAATAGGGTCATTAGACATCCAATAACCATCATCCTTAGTGGAACAAACGGGATAATTGTGATCTTGCAAAGATGCCACACAATCCGTGATCGCTCTTGATTGAATCCCAATTAGCCTCACTAAGTCTTTACTATGGATAGCATTAGCTTTACCAATATGAAATTGAAGAATCTTCAATAGTCTTTTTGAATTATCTGATAAAGGTTTGTCTTTCATTTGGGATGCATCTTGCGAAAATACATCATCAAGATCAAGACAGGTTTGACCGTATTCCATTTAGTTCACCTTCTTAGAGACTTTATGTTCATTAACAAATTGTTTTAAATCGTCTAGATCAATACGCTTTGATTTGCCGACTTGAACGACTGTTAATCCTTGTTCAATGTATTCTCGTAAAGAAGCGGGGGATTTAAATCCTAAATATTGTTGAGCTTCTTTAAATGAAAGTAATTGTTTTGTCATTTTTTCACCTCATTTTTATACATAATGTATTATTTTGCTTTCGATACTGATTATACATTTTGTATTTTAAAAATTCAATACAATTCGTATAATTATGTGTGAATTAATGATATTATATTAATAAGTAGAGGTGGTGAAGTATATTGGGTAATAGAATTAGAGAGTTACGTAAAAATAAAAAATTGACGTTGAAGGAAGCAAGTTCCGCTTTAAAAGAATATGGACTACCAATCACGGCGGATACTTTATCAAAATATGAAAGAGGAGACAGAGAACCGAAACTTGAAACATGGAAGAAATTAGCAAACTTTTTCGGTGTTTCTGTTTCATACTTGCAAGGAATACAATCGAATTATACGCAAAGAGACGTTTTTAGAATATTGAATAATAATTATTTTAATTCTGATAATAATCTATATGACATTCATGAAATACTTGAAGAGGTGTTTACTTTTTCACCCGATATTCCTAGACTTGATAGTTTATTTTCTAGGGATGAAATAAAGAAATTTACAACTAATGTACAAAAGTATTGGCAAAAGTATTTTTCATTTTTGGCAAATCATGTATTAATTCAGGATTTTTATAATTCGCCAATATCGCCACAAAGAGATATTTTGCTTAAAGAATGTATATTTAATCTTCTTGAAGAACATGTGATTTTAATTACAGAAACTACTTTAAGTAAAAGGTATGAAGATAATTTACAAGACTTCATAGATACATTTGATTCTTATATGATGTATGAAACTAGGTTCGGCAATAAGCAAGACATTATTAGTCTTACAGATGCTCTAATTAAAGAAGCCAAGAAATTCAAAAAGGACATTAAGAATTTACCAGATAGTAATGTAAAAGTTCGCCCTAAATCCTTTTTGAATGAATTTTATTTTAATAATTATGATGAAATGTTGAATTATGCAAAGAACAAAGCTAAGACCTGTAAGCCTAATAAAGAGATTTTTTAAATTAATTGTGATATGTGCAAAATTGCGCACGTATTGGATTGTTTCAAAAGCTAGGCATTGAACCGCCTTAATTTAAGTTGTCCTTGTGAGTGGTCGTTCTGTATACGTGCTTTATTGTCCCGTCTCGTTAGGGATGAACCGCCTTTGCATGTCTTTATTTTTCACAACTTATCACAAACCGTGATATATCAATTACTCATTAGAAGCCTTTGATTAGCTCGCTTGCGCCGTATGAGTAAAAGAGGTTTTAACTATGAATAATGATATTAAGAAATACACGACACCAAGTGGACAAACTAGGTATAAATTCTTGTTGTATGTCGGCGTTGATGAAATAACAGGGCATACAATACAGATTAAGAAACAAGGCTTTAAAACAAAAAAAGAAGCACTAGAAAGCTATCTTAAATATCAATTAAAGGTGGTAAAAGGTGAGTATGTTCCTATAAGCAAACAAAAAATGCGGTTAAGTGATCTTTATGATCGATGGATTAAGCTCTATAAAACCACGGTTCAAGAAAGCACTTTTGTTTCAACTAAGAAGATATTCAAGAACCACATTCTTAAACAACTCGGTAACATTTACCTAGATAAATTGAACGTGTATGAGTGCCAACAAGCCGTAAATGCTTGGTTTGTTGAAGCTCCTAAAACATTCAAGCGGTTCGTCTTTTACGCTTCAAAGCTTATCAATTACGGTATTACTATGGAGCTAATGAAGAGAAATCCTATGAAGAAAGTGATCTTGCCAAAAGTTGAAAGAGATAATAGCAAATTTACTAATTTTTATTCTAAGGAAGAGCTTAATAGCTATCTGACCGATGCAAAGAAATATAATTTTAGATATTTCATGTTTTTTAGATTGCTTGCTTATTCAGGGATGCGAAAAGGTGAGTGCTTGGCTCTCAAATGGTCGGATATTGACTTTAAGAATAAGACTATCAATATTAACAAGTCACTTGCATCAGGCGAAAATAATCGCTTGTATCTGTCACCATGTAAGAATAAGAGCAGTGTACGTGTTTTAGATATGGATTCTAAAACAATGGACTACTTGAAAGAGTGGCGGATGAAACAACAAAAAGAGATGTTCAAGCTAGGGATGAACTTCCTTAGTGATGATAACTTACTGTTTGCTAATACTAAGGGAACTTATACGGTCTTATCAAAACCACAACGATGGAATGATGCAATTTGCAAATACTATGGTTTAAGACATATTAAAGTTCACGGCTTTCGACACACTCACGCTTCTTTGTTGTTTGATGCGGGCGTATCTATGAAGGACGTTAAGGAACGGCTAGGACATTCCGACATAACCACTACCATGAATATTTATACTCACGTAACTAAAAAAGAAGCGAAAAAGACGGCGGTCAACTTTGCAAATTACATGGAATCATAGGCAAAATACTTCATATTGTACTTCATATATTTGTAGAACGTTGATATTAAAGCATTGAGAGGGATTATTTCTAATCCCCCTCATCTCCACTAGATACAAAATCGCATTAGATTAATTTCTAATGCGATTTTTTCTTATGTTAAAATTATTAAATGAAAAGCGAAAGGGGTTTCATTTTTGTTTATAGAAAGTATATACTTTATGTGAGGCGAATTTTGATGGAACCAATTTTTTTAACACCATATTTTAGACCCAAAATTTGGGGTGGACGCAAACTAGATACAATTTTTCATTATGATATTCCAGAAGGCAAAGTTGGCGAAGCCTGGATTATTTCTGGATACAAAGATGATGCTTCAACTGTAACTGCAGGACCACTTAAAGGTAAATCATTGAGAGATGTTTACCATGAGCATCCTGAACTTTTTGGCAATCCTAAAGCAAAAGAATTTCCATTATTAGTAAAATTCTTGGATGCCAATGATAACTTATCAGTGCAAGTGCACCCAGATGATGATTATGCAGCCAAAGTAGAACATGATTCAGGCAAAACTGAAAGCTGGTACGTTATGCAGGCTGACCCAGGCGCATATCTTATTTATGGTCACCATGCCAAAACCAGAGAAGAGCTGGCTGATATGATTCATAAAGGCGAATGGGACAAGCTTTTGCGTAAAGTCCCAATCAAAGCTGGCGATTTCTTCTACGTTCCAGCTGGTACCATTCATGCTTTGACAAAGGGCAGTTTGGTAATTGAAACACAGCAATCCAGTGACGTAACTTATCGTCTTTATGATTATGATCGAGTTGATAAAAAGACTGGCAAAAAACGTGAACTTCATACGCAAAAGTCAATTGACGTAACAACAGTTCCGCACGTTGATCCTAAACTTAATGTTCATACTGATAAGGATCAAGATGCTTCAATCAAGACTCTTGTTGAGCCACCAATTTCGCCGCATTTTTACTTATGGCAAATTGATTTGGACGGTACTTGGAAGTCCAGTCTCAAGAATCATCCATATTTGTTGGTTTCTGTAATTAAAGGTTCTGGCAAGCTTGAAGCTGATGGTCAAAGTTGGGATCTAAAGCTCGGAACGAATTTAATTATTCCAGATCAGATGAAAAATTTTGCTCTCACTGGTAAAATGAGAATTATAATGTCTGCTCCAGGTGAAGAATAGACAACAATTTTATTAGGGAAGCGAATTAATAGTGATCTACATAGCTTGTGGTAGCGTAATGATGGCAGTTGGTTTAATTTGGCTGATTTCACCAGCCAAACGACCGAACCAAATTTATGGCTATTTATCATATTTAGCTCAAGTGAATAAGGCAAGTTTTAAATTTGCACAGAGACGAGCAAGTTTATATTGTTTGCTCTTTGGCTTTATTCAATTTGTAATCGGGCTGATTATCCACTTGCTTAATGCGGATCGCTTTTTTCTTATATGGCTGTTGACTTTCTACATTTTCATTATTTTGCCGATAGTCTGGACTGAGAAGAGTCTTCAAAAATTTTTAAAAGCAAGAAATGAGTTGCCACCTGATTATGTTGAGCCAGACAAAGTTAAACATCATCGGACAAAGGGATTTAAAGATTAAGAATGAGTTTAAAAATTTTGATGGTTGAAGATGACACCTCTGTTGCTGAGATGATGGAGATGTTTTTCAAAAAAGAAGGATGGCAGCAAGATGTTGCCGTTGATGGCGTGCAAGCAGTTGAGATGTTTAAAGAGCACGCCTCAGAATACGATTTGATTACTCTAGACTTGAATCTGCCTAAAAAAGATGGCATTCAAGTTGCTAAAGAAGTTAGACAAATTTCACCTACAGTACCAATTATTATGCTGACGGCACGGGGAAGCGAAGCTGATCAAGTTCTAGGCTTGGGCGTTGGTGCTGACGACTATGTATCAAAGCCATTTAGTCCAATTGCATTAATTGCTCGTATTAAGGCGCTTCATCGACGCGTAATGATGGATGAGCCTACCAATAATGCTGTTAACAATGATTATGATATTCAAACGCAGCATCTTAAAATTTCAAAATCAAGAAGAGAAGTTCTGTTTGATGGCAAATCAGTGACAACATTGACGCCTAAGGAATTTGATCTGTTATTTACGATGGCACAAAAGCCTAAGCAGGTCTTTTCACGGGACCAATTATTGGAACTGGTATGGGGATATGAGTATTACGGTGAAGAGAGAACGGTTGATGCTCATATTAAGAAATTGCGGCAAAAACTTGAAAAAGTCGGTCCTCAAGTTATTCAAACTGTCTGGGGTGTCGGCTATAAATTTGATGATTCGCAAGTTGAATAATGAAACTTATTTATCAGCACATGCTCAGTTTCTTATTGATTATCATTACTTCAGTTTCAATTATTGGCTTCACTGAAATTGATTACGTTCGCAATCAAGCTTATGAGCAAAATTTTGGGCGAATGGAAAGCTATGGTAATGCGATTGGTAAATTGGCTGTAACAGAAGGCAGTGGCAAAAAAGAAACGCTGGATACGACTTTTTTAAATCAATTGCAGTTTATTCTTAGTGCTGAGCATGTTCACTTTCGAATTTTTAACACGAAAAATAAACAGATCTATCCTCAAACCACAACCACTTTTAAGTTGCCCAATAACGTTTATGATTCTTTGAAAAAAGGTCAGGAAATTCGAATTCGCAACAATAATCAGGAAAGCGCGTATATGGGGCAAACCAAATACGCTTATACCGGTGTCTTGATGCCTTGGTTTAGCAAGCAAAAACTGATTGGGATCATTTGGATCGGTTCGACAGTTCGCAATGTTGAACGACCAATCACTATGGCAAAGAAAAACTTGATCAATGCCTTAATTATTACTTTGGTAGTAGGATTAATCTTAAGTTTAATTTTGGCATACTACTCAACCAGCAAAATCAAACGCCTTTCAAGGGCAACGGAAAAAGTTGCCGCCGGAGATTTTGATGTTCAAATTGAACATAAGGATCATGATGAAATCGATCAGTTGGCAGCCAATTTTAACCGCATGGTTCGAAAATTAAAGAAGTCGAATGAAGAGGTCAAAGCGCAGGAAGAACGACGTGACCAATTTATGGCCGATGCGGCTCATGAGATGAGAACACCGCTAACTACGATTAATGGAATTTTGGAAGGTTTGCAATATGATGCAATTCCTGAAGAATCTAAGCCTAAATCCATTGCTTTAATGCGCCGAGAAACTAAAAGATTGATTAGACTGGTCAATAAAAATTTGGATTATGAGAAGATTCGCAATAACCAAATTATGTTGATCAAGACTAACTTTGATGCCTGCAAAGTGTTGCATGATTTGCAAACTCAATTGGAACAAAATGCTAAAAAGGCTAATGATCAATTGATTTTAGATGTTCCAGCTAAATTGCCGATTTATGCAGATCATGATCGTTTTACTCAAATTATGGTTAATCTGATTCAAAATGCAATTCAATTTACCCATGATGGTAAAATTACGATCAAGGGTCGTCGTTTGCTACATGCCTGTGAATTGCAGGTAACTGATAATGGGATCGGGATGAGCCCAGAACAGACTAAATATATTTTTGAGCGCTTCTTCAAAGCAGACCCATCAAGAGCACGTTTGGGGAAAGGTGAATCTGGCTTAGGATTATCAATTGTTTCATCCCTGATTAAGCAGCACGGCGGGAAAATTTCGGTTAAATCCAATCCCAAAGAAGGATCAACCTTTACAGTCATCATTTATGACAAAGGTTATGAGCAATTTGTTGCAAAAGAAAACGACTAGTATTACTAGCCGTTTTTTTCTTGCTATTTTTTATTTTTGCTTGAGCTTGAACTGCTCTTGCTAGAATTCAAATGGTTGTTGAGAACGGATGACGGTATCTTATTTATTTCATCTTGCCGATTCTTCAATTGAATTGCATCAGTTGAATAAAGCTTTGTTGTTGAGCCGTGATGTTGACTGTAGAGTGAAGTTGATTTTCCAGCTAATTGATTTCTGATTTGAATCATTTGCTGATAATTGGTGAAGTAATCGTATTGATTTGGATTTACTGGCACAAAACCAGCAGGCGTGTAAAAGCGAAGTAAATTATGGGTGTTCAGCTGATCTGAATATTTAAGTGATTCCTTCGCTTGTGCTGCCAAATAGGCGATCTCTTTCTTTTCTTGGGCGGTGTAATGCAAAATTTGCTTGCCACTCTTGCGATCGTAAACAGTGCCTTTGATGCCTTTACCACCGATGATTACGTATTTTTCACTAACAATGGTTCCGTTACGAAAGACAACCCATTTTTTGTAATCTGAGGAGAAGAGATCACTACCAAATTGGATATAGTTCTTTGTATTTACGCCTAACAGGTGAAGTAAGGTTGGCAAAACGTCAATTTCGCCTGAAATCTCATTATTGCGGTATCCTTTCAAGTTTGGCGCAATAATCATGAACGGGACACGCTGCATTTGAACATTGTTAAATTCATTCCAAGTATCAGCACTTTCGCCAATAATTGGAGCCAGCGTTTGATTTTCAGAATTGCTCAAAGCGTAGTGGTCACCATAGATGACAACCATTGTATTTTTGTACAGGCCTGATTTTTTCAAATAATTAAAGAATTCATGGACTGCCTGATCCAGATAATGAGCTGTCTGGAAATAGTTGTTGATCGTTGTGTCTCTAGTTGAGGTGGTCTTGAAGTTAGGGTCCAAATCCTCAGCATCCATCGTGAATGGAATATGGTTGGTGACAGTGATGTATTTGCAATAGAAAGGCTGCTGAATTTGCTCAAGGTACTTAATGCTTTCAGCAAAAAGCAGCTTGTCCTTTAGACCATAGCCGATTTTATCAGTTCTAGCCGAGCTGAAATAACTTTGGTCAAAGAAATAGTTGTAGCCCATGTTCTTGTAAACACTGCTGCGATTCCAGAAAGTTCCGACATTTCCGTGGAAAACAGCGGAAGTGTAATTTTTCTGTTTTAATATCTGCGGTGCAGCCTGAAATGTTTTTTCTGATCCCAATGACGTAAATAAAGAACCATCAGAAATACCATAAGTACTGGTTTCGAGCAAGTTTTCCGCATCACTGGTTCGACCTAGACCAACTTGGTGGTAGAAGTTGCTGAAACTAATCGTGTGCTTGCCTGAATAGAGAGAATTTAAGAATGGTGTTACTTCTTTGCCGTTAACTTTTAAATTAATTAAAAATTGCTGGAAGCTCTCAAGGTGAATGATAATAACATTCTTGCCCTTTTCAATACCGAACATGCTTGAATTTGGCTTGGCGTAGTTTTGCTGAGTGTATGAAATGATGCTGTTCAGATCAGATGCACTGGCATTTTTAGTATCTTGTACCGTCTGCACACTCTTGATTCCGTCATAGGTCGTATAAGTATCAATTCCTAAGTATTTAACTACGTAAGAGCGATCAAAAGTATTGCGCAAAAGTCTTGGACGAGACGATTCTGCTAAAAACATATTAAAACCCACCAGAAATGCTCCTACCGAGGTAATTGCAAATGGTGTGAGCAAACCATAGGATTTTTGATCAATCTTAATCTTTTTAAAAATCAGAAGCAGAATGACGACAATCAAATCAATCCAGATGATGATATCGCTTGGTTGTAAAAGTGCGACAGAGCTTTTACCCAAACCTGGAGCCACTTTGCTTGCATTGGTGATGGTTTTGACTGTCAAAAAGTCTGTAAACTGCCGGTAATATAGAACATTTGCGAATAAAAGAATCGTATTTAGACAGTCCATAACCAGCATCATGATATAGGAAACAATTGGCTTTGGAAAATAAAATCCAATGCTGGTAAGCAGTACTGCCGTACCGATTGGACTCAGCCACATGATGATATGTTGATAAGGATCTCCTAAACCTAAGCTGAAATCACAGTAGGCAACGAAGATATATTTGAGCCAAAACAGGAAGACAAGCAGCGTCAAGAAACCTGTTCTGGTTTGAATAAACTTGATTAAGCTTTGTTTTTTCAAAATGAAGTTCTCCTTTGAATATGTTAATTTTAAAGGTTCAATTCGTTTAAAACAATCTTTTGGTCAGAGTTAGTTTTTTCTTAATAATTAAAGTCCCTAAAAATGAGTATAATTTATTTTAGAAATTAATTGCAGAGGAAAAGCAAAGCATGCTGTTTTTGGGATCATTTTATAATTTTTTATCAGCTTTATATGCCACTAGAATAAATCATTTTGCTTTAATCAAACTGACATTGCTCGCATTAGACAAAACGATTTTTTATTTTTTGATTTTTGCAGTTATCAGATTGATCTGGCTTTTATGCGTTAGACGCAGAAGATCAATTCCTTCGGAGGCCAGCGTATGGCTTCTTGCTTTTTATATTATTTTGGTCTTAATGTTTACTACATTTAGAGAATCCTATTTCCCTTGGCAGCTGAACTTTTATTTCAATCGGCCACTTAGCGATATCAACTTCGTCTTTTTAAAAGAAACATGGAAAATGGTTTATGCTCAAAGCAAAGTAGATTTTATTTATAACTGCTTCGGTAATATTTTATGTTTCTTGCCCCTTGGAATTTTAACGCCAATCGTTTTTTCAAAGAAGCAAAGTTTTATTAAAGTTATTGGCGCCGGAATTCTTTTTTCAATTATGATTGAAACTTTGCAATTCTTGCTTGAAACAGGAGTTTCAGATATCGATGATGTTTTCTTTAATACTTGTGGCATGGTAATCGGTTACTTGATTTATCTGTTAGGGGAAAAAACTTATCAAATAATCAATTGTTTGACTGGTATTCGAGAAATAAGATTGCTAAAATAGTCTTGTGAAATAAATAATTTTATCTAGTTAGGAAGCAGATTTATGAGTTTAATTAAATTTGATAGTAGTAAATTAACACCATTTGTTCATGAAAATGAATTAGGCGAAATGCAAGCTATGGTTAATGCTGCTAACACTGAACTCCGTGAAGGTACTGGTGCAGGTAACGATTTCCGTGGCTGGCTTGATTTGCCAGTTGATTATGACAAGGATGAATTTGCCCGTATCAAGAAGGCTGCCAAGAAGATTCAAAACGATTCAGATGTTTTGATTTGTATCGGTATTGGTGGTTCTTACCTTGGTGCTCAAGCTGCAATTGAATTCTTGAACAGCAACTTCTACGGCAAGGAAAAGAACGATAACCCAATCGTTGTCTTCTGTGGTAACTCACTTTCAGGTTCATACCTTTACGACCTTATTAAATGGTTAGGCGACAAGGACTTCAGCATTAACGTAATTTCTAAATCTGGTACTACTACTGAACCTTCAGTAGCATTCAGAATTTTCAAAGACAAGTTGATCAAGAAGTACGGTAAGGAAGAAGCTTCAAAGAGAATTTACGCTACTACTGACCGTAAGAAGGGTGCTCTTAAGACCGAAGCTGACGCAGAAGGTTACGAAGAATTCGTAGTTCCAGATGATGTTGGTGGTCGTTACAGTGTTCTTTCAGCTGTTGGTTTGCTTCCAATCGCTGCTTCAGGTGCTGATATTGATGAATTGATGAAGGGTGCTGCTGATGCACGTGCTGATTACACTGACACTGACTTAAGCAAGAACTCACCATATCAATATGCTGCACTTCGTAACATTCTTTACCGTAAGGGTTACACTACTGAAATTGTTGAAAACTATGAACCAAACCTTAGAATGTTTGGTGAATGGTGCAAGCAATTGATGGGTGAATCAGAAGGTAAGGACCAAAAGGGTATTTACCCATCTAGTGCCAACTTCACTACTGACTTACACTCACTTGGTCAATACATCCAAGAAGGTCTTCGTAACTTATTCGAAACTGTTATTCGTGTTGAAAACCCACGTCACGACGTTAAGATTCCTGGCGATGACAAGAATTTGGATCAACTTAACTTCTTGGAAGGCAAGAGCTTGAACTACGTAAACGACCGTGCTTACGAAGGTGTTGTTTTGGCCCACACTGATGGTGGTGTTCCTGTAATGACTGTTAACATTCCAGACCAATCAGCACATACTTTGGGTTACATGATTTACTTCTTCGAATTAGCAATTGGTATTTCAGGTTACTTGAACGGTATTAACCCATTCAACCAACCAGGTGTTGAAGCATACAAGCGTAACATGTTTGGTCTTCTTAACAAGCCAGGCTACGAAAACTTACACGATGACTTAGCTAAGCGTCTTTAATATCGCGTATACTCAGTACAACCATTAACTGTTGTACGATTAATGTGATTACACTTGTGTGATCAAAGAAAGGGTAGAAGCATTCAGCTTCTACTCTTTTTTGATTTAGAGAGGAAATGATAAAGTGAAGGAAAAAAAGTTACCGCAAAACATGTTTTAGCAATTATTTCTTGTGCCTTAATGGGCTTTATTAGTATTTTGACAGAAACCAGTTTGAATGTAACTTTTCCAACTTTAATGAAGATTTTTAAGGTTAGTTTAGGAACAATTCAATGGACGACAACCGGTTATCTCTTGATGATCGCAGTTATTATTATTGCTTCGTCCTATTTAAATGAACGTTTTTTAGCACGTCAATTATTCTTGACTGCCGCAATTACATTTATTCTTGGTTCATTAATTTGTGGTCTAGCAAATAGTTTCCCAGTTTTATTGATTGGACGTCTAATTTCATCTTTTGGAGCGGGACTTTCGATTCCGCTTTTATTCAATTTAGTCGTTGAATTAATGCCAAGATCAAGATGGGGCTTCTGGATGGGGATTGCCGGTCTGGTAATTGCCTTAGCACCAGCCTTAGGACCAACCTTTGGTGGGACAGTAATTTATTACTGGAACTGGCGCTTAATCTTCCATATTGTAATTGGCATTGGTGTTATTGTTTTAATCCTGGCGCATTTGCTGTTGAAAAGTATCACCCAAAGAAAAATATTTCTTTTGACTGGGGCAGATACGTCGTTATTGTTTTAGCCCTGGTCGTATTTAATCTTGGCTTTAACCAAATTGAAAATGGGTTGACTGATATTTGGTTCTGGCTAGGGATGATTGCAACTGCATTTTTAGTGTGGCTTTTCATTCATTTATCAAAGACCAGTACTAAGAAATTAGTAAATTTGGCAGTATTTAAATGCAAAGCATTTATTTATGTATTAATCGCATATTTTAGCTTACAGTTTATTAATATCGGAATTAGTTTTGTACTTCCAAACTATGCGCAAATTGTCGGCGGTTCAACTTCATTAATCGGTGGTTTAATTTTGCTTCCTGGCAGTATTATTTCTTCAATTTTCAATCCAATCTTTGGTAGATTTTATGATACTCATGGTGCTAAAGTAGCTTTATATACAGGTTCTATCATGTTTATTATTGCCAGTGTTTTGTTTATGATTTTTGGCTTAAACTTAACAACGATAATGCTGATGATCTTCTATACTGTTTTGATGTTAGGACACAGAATGTGTTTCAACAATACGATGGCTGAAGCGATGAAAGTTCAAACCAATCAAATGAGAACAGATGCGACAGCCGTTTTTGAAACCACGCAGCAATATGCAGGTTCAATGGGAACAGCTGTAACGGCGGCAATAATTTCTATTTGGCAAAATCGTGCTGGCAACTACCGCGTTTTAACTAATCAAGGTAGTGAAGCTGCATTTTGTTTTATTGCAATTTTGTCAATTGTCATTCTTTTCTGCTATTGGAAAATGTTTAGTCTAGAAAATAAGCCAAAAGACTAAAATAGGTTTATAATTAAAACGAATGAAAAAGAATTGTGAGAATAAAAAAGAGCGGCTGGACACCAGCCGCTCTTTTTCATTTGGAATTTTCTTTTAGGAAACTTTGAATGATTTTTTCGCGCATTGCTAAAAAAATAGTATTGTGTCCTGACGGGTGAACGCGATTAGTCAATAAAATCAATCCAGAACGTTTCAATCGATCAAGAATAATCAACGTACCAGTAAAACCAGTATGCAAAATAATCGGATAATGAAGCTTGGGATCAAAGCGTAAATCCCATCCCCAGGATCTAGGCTTTACATTTACAGCATTTTTATTGTCAAATAACAGGCTGACAGTTTGTTGACTATATGGCAGGATAGTTTTATCCAGTCCTAAATAGCCGCGTGCCAGCTTAATTAAATCGCCCATGCTGGAGAATAAACCAGCTGATCCGCAGTCGCTGCCTAGTTGTCTGGCTTTAGGATCATGGGAAATGCCTTGCAGAACATCACCATTAACAATTGCCGTTGGAACACAGTACTTTTTTATCGGATGAAATGTAGTGTGCGTAAGCCCCATAGGTTTAATCACCTCTTGCATTGCTACATCTTGAACCGGGGCACCAAAAATTTTTTTAATGACCAAGCCTAATAGAATAAAATTGGTGTCTGCGTAGCGCATTTTAGCTTTGAATTCATCTGTTACGGGCAAATGGATAATCGCATCTAGCAACTGATCATGATCTAGTTGATCACGGTTGGGGATCCAGCCGCGAATACCGCTCGTGTGAGTTAATAAATGAAATAAACGAATGCGTTGATCGCTAAATTCTGGAATAAATTGATGCAATGGCTCAGAAAAATTAATTTTTCCCTGATCATATAGTTTGAGCAAAACATTTTCAGTGGCAATTACTTTAGTCAAACTAGCCAAATCGTATTCAGCAAAAGGACTAAGTTGGGTCACTGTCGGATAAATGCTTGCAAAGCCGATAGTCGAAGTAAAGACTTGTTTGTCCTTGATAAAAGCGTAATTAACGCCTGGGACAACTCGTTCCGTAACCATCGATTCAATTAAATTTTGCGTTGCGAAGTAATCGATCATAAAATTTTCTACCTCATTAACAATTATTATAGAGAAAATAGCTTGACAAGGCTAGCAGAAAAAAGGATAATAACAACTGTTAAGTTTGCCCGTTGGTCAAATGGTTAAGACGCCACCCTCTCAAGGTGGAGTTACGAGTTCAATTCTCGTACGGGTGATTAGCACTGGGATGTAGCCAAATTGGTAAGGCACAGGATTCTGGTTCCTGGACGTTTGGGTTCGAGCCCCAACATCCCAATATTTAGTAAATGTCTTAGTATTGAGTTATTACAAAGCTTGATATTAAGGCATTTTTGTTTATAAAAAAAGAGCTGATCATTTGGTCAGCTCTTTTAATTTTGTAGCTGTTACATTCCAGCCTTGATAATTTTCTTTTCCGCCATTGCCTTACGCAGGGCAAGCATTGCTGTGTAAGTTGATAAGATATAAACCTTTTTGGTTGGCAATTTAGTAATTTCTTCAATTAAACTATCATCATCCGGATTGGTAAGCATGGTGCCAGGTTCAAAGCCTGAAACTTCCAATCTGAAGCCCATATCATGCCAGCGTTGACCACCAACTAGAACTCGCTTGATTTTCTTCTTGTCCAAGCCTTCGTAGTCAGCATCCCAAATCCAAGAAGTATCAATTCCATCGGCATGGTTGGCATTTAATAAAGTTACCAACGAATAATCATCTTTTTCTGTATTCAACATATGGAGAACTTCATCAAGTCCAACCGGGTTTTTAACCAGAATCAAATCGATTTCTTTATTGCCATATTTTATCAATTCTTGACGACCAAAGATTCGTTTGTTTTCGGCAAAAGCAGCAGCAACTTCTTCATCGCTTAAACCAAATTCACGAGCTACGGAGTAGGCAGCTAGTGCGTTGTAAATATTGTATGTGCCACCAATATTAATAGCGTACTCTTTTTCACCCATTTTGAATTTTAATGAGTTTGGCGTTTGATCGATAATTTCGTTGACTGTGTAAGTTAGTTTTGGTCGATGATAGCCGCAGTTAGGACAGAAGAAATCACCTAAGTTGGCGTAAATGCGTTCATGATAGTGCAAGATGTGATCGCATTTAGGGCATAAGACACCATCTGTATTAACAGGTGCTTTAAAATCATTTGTTTCAAGATCATCTGCCAATTTAAAACCGAAGTAGATTTTTGGATTAGGCAAGTCAACAGAAGAAAAAATGCTTGCATCCCCGTTGGCGATTATCTTTGCCTTGGGTGCCAACTTAATCCCGTTGACGATTTTATCGTAGGTGGTGTAGATTTCACCATAACGATCCATTTGGTCACGGAAAATATTGGTCAAAACAAATGCGGATGGATGAAGCAGTTTAGTTACCATTTTGACATTGGCTTCGTCTACTTCAAGCACAGCTATTTTGCGTTGCACACGTTTATGCTTGTGAGCTAAAAATGCTGTTACGATTCCTTGCTGCATATTTGAACCAGAAGGATTGGTAAGAATATCACCGTATTTTTTCTTTAAAGATTCCACAATTAACGCGGTGGTCATAGTTTTTCCATTGGTCCCGGTTACGATGATTGTTTCGTAGCCTTTGGCTAATGAATTTAAAACTTGCGGATCAATTTTCATAGCTAGCTTGCCAGGAAAACTGGTTCCGCCTTTAAGAACATTATGTAAGAACCAATAAGATGCCTTTCCAGCAACTTTTGCAATTCCTGATTTAAAACTCATATAATTTTCCTCACTAATAAAACTAGTTTTTACTATAGCATATAGCAGAAGTTAAAAGTAGATTTTTACGTTAGTTTCAATGCATAAAATTTAATTTTCATCTATACTATAAAACGGATATTTTGATAAAGGGGAGTCACAATGGCGCAGTTATTTTTCCGTTATGGTGCAATGAGAAGTGGCAAAACAATTGAATTTCTTAAAGTTGCCCATAATTATGAAGCTCAAGGCAGAAAAATCGTTTTAATGACAAGTGGTTTGGATGATCGTGCCGGAGTAGGTACGGTTTCTTCAAGGATCGGCTTGCATCGGAAGGCAATTCCAGTTACCTCAGAAATGAATATTTTTGACTATGTAAAAAATAAAAATGAAAAGGATGTTGCCTCTGGAGCAGGAAAAGTTGCTTGCGTCTTGATTGATGAAGCACAATTTTTAAAAAAACATCATGTCATAGAATGTACTAAAATTGTTGATGAACTAAAAATTCCGGTGATGACTTTCGGTTTAAAACAAGATTTTCAGAATCATTTATTTGAAGGCAGTGAAAATCTGCTGATTTATGCTGATAAGATTGACGAAATGAAAACAATTTGTCACTATTGCGGTCACAAGGCTACAATGAATTTGCGTGTAAACGATGGTAAACCTGTTTATGAAGGCGAACAAGTTCAAATTGGTGGCGATGAAAGCTATTACCCTGTTTGTCGCTTTCATTATTTCCACCCAGGACAAAATAGAAAATAAAAGGAGACGAGTTTATGGATAAGGTTATGGCACAACTGGAAGGCTTGGCTGCTCACTATGAAGAACTCCAAGAAATGATGGCCGATCCAGAAGTAATCAATGATACTAAGCGCTACATGGAAGTTTCAAAAGAAGAAGCTGACTTGCGTGAAGTTGTTCAAAAATACAAGAAATATAAAGCATATCAAAAAGAAATCGCTGATAATAAAAAGATTATTTCCGACGAAAGCGATGCAGATTTAGTAGAAATGGCAAAGGAAGAAAATTCTGAATTAGAAAAAGAGCTTCCTGAACTAGAAGAGCAAATCAAAATTTTAATGCTTCCTAAGGATCCAAACGATGACAAAGATATCATTATGGAAATTAGAGGAGCAGCTGGTGGTGATGAAGCATCATTATTTGCTGGCGATTTATTGAGAATGTATGAAAAATACGCTGAACGTCAAGGATGGAAAGTCTCCATGGTTGATTCAGAGCCAACTGAGGTTGGTGGCTATAAGCGGGTTGCCATTATGATTACTGGCGATAAGGTCTACTCCAAATTAAAGTATGAAAATGGTGCGCACCGTGTTCAAAGAATTCCAGTAACCGAATCTCAAGGTCGTGTTCATACTTCAACTGCTACTGTTGCTGTAATGCCAGAATATGAGCAAGTTGATATTGATTTGGATCCAAAAGACATCAGAGTGGATGTTTATCGTTCCAGTGGTGCCGGTGGTCAGCACATTAACAAAACATCAAGTGCCGTTAGAATGACTCACTTGCCAACTGGTATTGTTGTAGCTATGCAGGATCAACGTAGTCAGCAGCAAAACCGTGAGAAAGCGATGCAGATTTTGAAATCTCGTGTTTACGATTATTATGAAACGCAAAATCGTGACAAATATGATGCTAAGCGTAAAAATGCCGTAGGTACGGGGGATCGTTCTGAAAGAATTAGAACTTACAACTATCCTCAGAACAGAGTTACTGATCACCGGATTGGTTTAACTATTAACAAGCTAGACCGGGTAATGAACGGTGAACTTGATGAGATTATTGACGCTTTGATCCTTTATAATCAAACTAAGCAGTTAGAGGAGCTTGCTGATAAGAATGCCTAAAACATTAAAAGATATTCGCATTAAAGCAGGAGAAACGGCAGATCAAGCTCGACCGGAAGATATTGATTACGTTCTGGGTGAAAGATTAGGACTTACTCCTAGCGAATTTGAATTAAAGCAGGATCTAGAGCTTAGCGATGCACAAGTTAAGCAAGCAAACAAGGACATTAAAAAATTAGCTAAGGGCATTTCCCCACAATATATTTTGGGTTATGCCTGGTTTTTGGGCTACAAAATTATGGTTCAACGCGGCGTTTTAATCCCTCGTTTTGAAACTGAGGAATTAGTCGAATGGGCACTAAAATCCTTGCATAACGGAGATCAAGTGCTTGATTTAGGGACAGGTTCAGGTTGTATTGCAATTGCATTAGCTAAAGAAGCTGAGAAAAAACATATTGCTGATTTGCACCTGACAATCTCAGACGTTACTGATACTGCTTTAAGAATTGCGGAAGAAAATTTGCTCACTTACAGTGTTGATGCCTTGGTTCGTAAGGCTAACTGCTTAATCGGCTTGGCTAAATTCGACAAAATTATTTCTAATCCGCCGTATATTAAAAAATCCGAAGTAAAAGATATGGATCAAAACGTTTTGCAGAACGAACCTGATACAGCTCTATTTGGTGGCGATGATGGGCTTGATTTTTATCGTAAATTCGCTAAAGAGGTCCGTGATCATCTCAATAGTCACGGTGAGTTTTTCATGGAATTTGGTTTCAGTGAAGAACAGCAATTGCGTGAACTTTTTAGTGCAGAACTTCCGGATTTTGAAATTGAGTTTAGAAAAGACATGGCTGGTAAACCACGTATGATTCATGGAAGGTGGAAGAAATAATGGAAACTAAGATTTTTTCTGAAGAACAAATTGATGATGCAGTGAAGTTGCTGGCAAAGGGTGAATTAGTAGCTTTTCCAACCGAAACGGTTTATGGCTTAGGGGCAATTGCCACTAATGAAAAATCTGTTAAGGGCGTTTATGCTGCCAAAGGGCGTCCCAGCGATAATCCTTTGATTGTAACCGTCTCCGATGAAGATATGATGCGCCGTTATGCCAAAGAAGTTCCTGAAAGAGCAGAAAAGCTGATCAAGCATTTTTGGCCAGGCCCTTTGACTATTCTTTTGTTTGTTAAACCTGGTTCCTTGCCAGATGCTGTTACTGGCGGCTTGGATACAGTTGCCTTTAGATGCCCTGATGATAAGCTTACTCATACTTTAATTAAAAAGCTCGGATATCCAATCGTTGGCCCATCAGCCAATACTTCTACTAAGCCAAGTCCAACTACTGCACAACATGTCTATCACGATCTTAAGGGCAAAATTGCTGGTATTATTGATGGCGGTCCAACTCGGGTAGGTCTTGAATCAACAATTATTGATTTGTCCGTAAAAACACCGATTGTATTGCGTCCGGGTGAAATTACTCCGGAAGAACTTTCTGAAGTTTTAGGTGAAAAAGTTTTAATCAACACGGGCAAGGTGTCAGACAAAGAAATCCCTAAGGCACCAGGAATGAAATACCGGCATTATGCTCCAAGCGCGCCAGTCATGGTCATTGATCACCCAGAGGATTTTGCTAAAATCGATTTGAATGAAAATACTGGCGTTATGGCAACAAAAAATGTATTAGCTAAAATTGACTTGCCACAAGAAAATAAATTCAACTTGGGTGATGATTTAATTCAAGCTGATCATAATTTGTTTGGCGGCTTGCGTTATTTCGATGATAAGAAAAATATTCATCAAATTTATGTTGAAGGTTTTGATGAAGGAGAAGCTAGTTTAGCTTACATGAATCGACTTAACAAAGCATCAGCTGGTCATCATTTTAATAAATAAACATAGCAAAGGGCTTTAAACCCTTTGCTTTTTTGATAAAATAATGTTGACGTTAATTTGTTTTAAATTAGGAGGCAGTCACAACATGGGAAAATTTGTAGTTTTAGATCACCCATTGATCCAACATAAATTGACGATCATTCGTCGTAAAGAAACTGGTTCAAATGAATTTCGCCGGATCGTCGGTGAAATTGGTGGTTTAATGACATATGAAATTACCAGAGATTTACCATTAAAGGATGTCGAAATCGAAACTCCAATTGGTAAAACCACACAAAAAGAAATTGCGGGCAAGAAATTAACGATTGTTCCAATTTTGCGTGCAGGTATGGGAATGCTTAATGGTGTTCTTGAAATGGTACCTACTGCTAAAGTTGGCGTAATCGGAATGTACCGTGATGAAAAGACTCTTAAACCACATGAATACTTCTGCAAGATGCCAAAGGACGTTTCAGAACGTGAATGCTTAATTGTTGACCCAATGCTTGCTACTGGTGGTTCAGCTATTGATGCTATTGGCGCATTAAAGAAGCGTGGCGTTAAGGAAATCAAGTTAGCAGTTTTGGTTGCTGCACCAGAAGGTGTTAAAGCTATTCGTGAAAAATATCCTGATGTTGATATTTATGCAGCAGCTGAAGACGAAAAATTGCTTGATAACGGCTATATTTTCCCAGGCTTAGGGGATGCCGGTGACCGTATCTTCGGTACTAAATAATTCGTTATTTAATCTGAAAAAAGACTTAAATGCGCTTTCATTTTTCACAAAGCTAGCTTTTGGTGTTAATATTATAAACGTGTTCGAGTTTATTCAGCACGAAGAAGGGAGGTCACGAAGTAATGGAGAAACCACTTGTTTTTGAGTTCTTGGGCTTAAAATTCGATCTCGTAGGGATTATTGGCTCAACGCTAATGGCACTAGCGGTTTTGTTTATCTGCATTTGGCTTTCAAGAAAAGTTGAATTAAGACCAAACAAAAAGCAAAATGTGATTGAATATCTGCTCAATTTTACTAACGGAATCGTTAAAGACAATGTTAGTGATCCCGATGCACAAAAACACTTATCACTTTATGCTTTTGTTCTTTTCTTATTCATTTGGTTTATGAACCAACTGGGTATGTTCTTGGAAGTTAAAGTAGGTGATTGGATGGTTATTAAATCACCAACCGCTGATCCTGTAGCGACAATGTCGTTTGCAATGATGACCTTGCTTTTATCATTTACATTTGGGGTGCAAAAATTCGGTGTAGGTGGATACTTGCGAAATTACACTGCCCCAGTTGGATTCTTACTTCCAATCAATTTGATTGAAGAGTTTACTAACTTTTTGACTCTGTCATTACGTTTGTATGGGAACATCTATGCTGGTGAAGTTTTGCTAACTTTGCTAGGAGACCGACTTGCAATGAGCGGCGGTATCCCAACTATAATTTTAGCGGCTCCATTGGCCATGATTTGGCAAGGTTTCTCTGTCTTCATTGGCTCTATCCAGGCATATGTATTTGTAACTTTATCAATGGTTTACATTGGTAAGAAAGTTGCAAAAGAATAATTTTTGGAGGTTTATTTTATGTCAGAAGCATTTAAATATCTTGCTGCATCAATTGCAGCTGGTTTAGCAGCCTTAGCTGCTGCCTTCGGTAACGGAAAGGTTATTTCAAAGACCATTGAATGTATGGCTCGCCAACCTGAAAGTGCCGGCAACTTAAGAGCTACTATGTTTATTGGTGTTGGTTTGATCGAAGCCGTTCCTATTATAGCTATCGTTGTTGCCTTCTTGATTCTTTTCCTTTAATAATTTGTCAATCGAGAAGATTCAGGTATTAAAGAGAGAAGGGCAGTAAATGACTTTTGAAACATTATTTGCAGCCTCACATGTATACATAGGTAACACTATCTGGTATCTTGTTGTTTTTGCCATCTTAATGCTTTTAGTTAAGCATTATGCTTGGGGCCCTGTCTCAGACATGATGGAAAAACGGCGGCAAAAAGTTATTGAAGACTTGGATTCAGCTGAAAGCAATCGTAAGAAAGCCGAAATTTTGGCTAACGAACGAGAAGCTGCTTTAAAGAATTCAAGACAAGAAGCAACTCAAATTCTCTCTGACGCCAAAACAAATGCGCAAAAGATAGGCAGTCAAATTGTAGCTGACGCTAACAATGACGCAGCATCAATTCGTAAGAAGGCTGAAGCTGATGCTAAAAAGGCTAAGGCTGATGCGATTAATGATGCTCGCAGAGAAGTTGCAGATATTTCAGTTGCGATTGCTGAAAAGATAATTGCAAAGAATTTATCTGCTGAAGACCAAAAAGATTTAGTCGACCAATTTATTAAGGGGCTGAATGGTTAATGGCTTTAAGTAGAGAAGAAATAGCTGCGCGTTACGGTGCTGCTTTGTTTGGCTATGCGCAAGACATGAAAGTCTTAGATCCGATGTTTTCTCAATTGCAAGAACTGAAAAAAGCAATTGAAGAAAATCCCGCAATTGTCGGAATTTTAAGCGATCCAATTTTAAACAAAGATGAGAAAAAGAAGATTTTGGAAGCCATCGAAAAAGATTTTTCCGATGAAATCCAAGGATTTCTGAATCTTTTACTTGAATATGATCGGTTTGAATATATCATTCCAATTATTGATCGCTTTGATGACTTTTATGATCAAGAAAAGTTAATCGCATCCGGCACTGCAACTACGGCAGTTAAGTTAGATGATGATCAACTTAAGCGTTTGGGTGATAGCTATGCTAAAAAGTATCACTTAAATGCTGTGCGTCTTGAGAATCAAGTTGATCCAAGTATTTTAGGCGGCGTGATTTTACAAGTAAAGGATCGCGTGATCGATGGATCGGTTAAAAATAAACTGAAGAAGATCCGTGCGCAATTAATTGATGAAAATTAAAAGAGGTGAAACCATTGAGCATTAAAGCGGAAGAAATTAGCTCTTTGATCAAGCAACAACTTGAACACTACGATGATAAGCTCGACGTCAACGAAGTTGGTGTTGTAACTTACGTAGGTGATGGTATCGCCCGGGCTCACGGACTTAACAATGTTTTGTCTAATGAGCTGTTGGAATTTGAAAATGGCTCTTACGGTATCGCTCAAAACCTTGAAGCTAATGATGTAGGTATCATTATTTTGGGTAATTTTGACGATATTCGTGAAGGTGACCGTGTTAAGAGAACCGGTCAAATCATGCGAGTTCCTGTTGGTGACGCTCTTATCGGTAGGGTTGTTAATCCTTTGGGTCAACCAGTTGATGGCTTAGGCGAAATTAAGACAGATAAAACTCGTCCAATTGAGTCTAAAGCTCCAGGTGTTATGGATCGTCAATCAGTTGATGAACCATTGCAAACTGGTATTAAAGCCATTGACGCTTTGGTACCAATTGGTAAAGGTCAGCGTGAATTAATTATCGGTGACCGTAAGACTGGTAAGACTAGTTTGGCAATTGATACTATTTTGAACCAAAAGGGCAAAGACGTAATTTGTATTTACGTTTCCGTTGGTCAAAAGGAATCAACCGTTAGAACTCAAGTTGAAACTTTAAAACGTTTCGGAGCAATGGATTACACTATTGTTGTTGAAGCGGGCCCATCTGAACCGGCACCAATGCTTTACATTGCACCATATGCTGGTACTGCTATGGGTGAGGAATTTATGTACAATGGCAAGGATGTATTAATCGTATTTGATGACCTATCCAAACAGGCCGTCGCTTATCGTGAACTTTCCTTGCTTCTCCGTCGTCCGCCTGGTCGTGAAGCCTACCCAGGTGATGTCTTCTACTTACACTCACGTTTACTTGAACGTAGTGCTAAGTTGAGTGACAAACTAGGTGGCGGATCAATGACTGCATTGCCATTCATTCAAACTGAAGCCGGAGATATTTCCGCATATATTCCTACTAACGTAATTTCAATTACCGATGGACAGATTTTCTTACTTAGTGATTTGTTCTTTGCAGGAACTCGTCCAGCCATTGATGCTGGTAACTCAGTTTCTCGTGTTGGTGGTAATGCACAGATTAAGGCTATGAAGAAGGTTGCTGGTACTTTACGTACTGACCTTGCTGCATATCGTGAACTTGAAAGTTTCGCAAAATTTGGTAGTGATTTGGATCAAGCAACCCAAGCTAAATTAAACCGTGGTCGCCGTACTGTAGAAGTTTTGAAACAACCTTTACATGATCCAATACCAGTTGAAAAACAAGTTGTAATTCTTTATGCATTAACTCACGGCTACTTGGATTCAATTCCAGTAGAAGATATTGCTCGTTATGAGAGTGAAATCTATGACAATTTTGATAACAGTCATGCAGATTTGCTTAAGCAAATTCGTGAGACTGGGGAATTGCCAGATGAGAAGAAAATACAAGCAGCTATTGAGGAATTTAATGACAGTTTTTCACCAAGTAAGAATTAGGAGGTAAATTATGCCTGCATCTTTACTTGAGTTGAAGAAGAAAATCGCTTCAGTAAAACAAACTAGTAAAATCACTGAGGCCATGAGAATGGTTTCTGCATCAAAGCTTAGTCAAACCGAAAAACGTGATAAAGGTTATACCGTTTATAATGATCACGTTCGTAAGACACTTTCAAATGTTATGAGTTCACAAATTGTAGAATACTTAGGAAACGAGAATGTTACAATTGACGAAAAGAATATTGCTAACATTGACTATGCTGATGTTTTTGAATTAGGTATTACTTCAGATTTGATTCAAGAACGTAAAAAGACTAATACTACTGGTTATTTGGTAATCACTGGGGACCGTGGATTAGTAGGTTCTTATAACAGTCAAGTTTTGAAGAACATGATGGAATTATTTGAAGATTCCAAGGCTGAAAACAAAAACATCAAGGTTTTAGCTGTGGGTTCTGTCGGAGTACAGTTCTTTAAGAAAAACAATGTAAATGTTGTTTACGAAAAGACAGGTATTTCTGATGTTCCAACCTTTGATGAAGTTTTACCAATCGTTTCAACCGCTATTAAGATGTATTTGAATGGTGTTTATGATGAATTGTATGTTTGCTACACTCATCATGTTAACTCCTTGTCATCTGCATTCAGAGTTGAAAAGATGCTTCCAATTATTGATTTGGATATCGGCGTTAAAGAAGCTGAAGCTCATCAAAAATTAGAATATGATATCGAACCAGACATTAATTCTGTATTGACAAGTTTGCTTCCGCAGTATGCTCGTTCGACAATTTACGGGGCTATTTTGGATGCAAAAACTGCTGAACATGCTAGTTCAATGACTGCCATGCAGAGTGCGACAGATAATGCTAATGATTTGGTTGATAATTTAACTACTAAGTTAAATCGTGCAAGACAGGCGCAAATTACTACTGAAATTACTGAAATTATCAGTGGTGCGAATGCCTTAGAGTAAAAAAGAAAAGGGGGTAGATGGTTTGAGTGAAGGTGAAATTGTTCAAGTAATCGGCCCAGTTGTCGATGTTAAATTCCCACTTGATAAAAACCTACCTGATATTAATAACGCTCTTCGAGTAATTAAATCAGAAGATGAATCAATTGTCTTGGAAGTTACTCTTGAGCTTGGAGATGGGATTTTAAGAACTATTTCCATGGAATCTACCGATAGTCTTCGACGCGGTATGAAAGTCGAGGATACTGGTGGCCCAATTTCAGTTCCAGTTGGTGAAGACACTTTAGGTCGTGTGTTCAACGTCTTGGGTCAACCAATCGATAACGGTCCAGAATTTCCAAAAGATCATCCACGTGAAGGAATTCATAAGGAAGCTCCAAAATACGATGAATTAACCACTAGTCGTGAAATCCTTGAAACTGGTATCAAGGTTATCGACTTGCTCGAACCTTATGTTCGTGGTGGTAAGGTTGGTTTGTTCGGTGGTGCCGGTGTTGGTAAGACCACTATCATTCAGGAATTGATTCACAACATCGCTCAAGAACACGGTGGTATTTCCGTATTTACTGGTGTTGGTGAAAGAACTCGTGAAGGTAACGACCTTTACTTTGAAATGAAGGCTTCAGGGGTTTTAAGCAAGACTGCCATGGTATTTGGTCAGATGAATGAGCCGCCTGGTGCCAGAATGCGTGTTGCTTTAACTGGTTTGACAATCGCTGAATACTTCAGAGATGTTGAAGGTCAAGATGTTTTGCTCTTCATTGACAACATCTTCAGATTTACTCAGGCTGGTTCAGAAGTATCAGCTTTGTTAGGTCGTATGCCAAGTGCCGTTGGTTATCAGCCAACTTTGGCTACTGAAATGGGTCAATTGCAGGAAAGAATTACTTCTACCAAGAAGGGCTCTATTACTTCAATTCAAGCCGTTTATGTGCCAGCCGATGACTATACCGACCCAGCTCCAGCTACTACTTTTGCTCACTTGGATGCTACTACCAACTTGGAACGTAATTTGGTTGAGCAAGGTATTTATCCAGCCGTTGACCCACTTGAGTCTTCATCAAGTGCATTGGATCCAGAAGTTGTTGGTAAAGAACACTATGAAGTCGCTACTCGTGTGCAACACGTTTTGCAACGTTATCACGAATTGCAAGACATTATTTCTGTTTTAGGTATGGATGAATTGTCTGATGAAGAAAAATTGATCGTTGCCCGTGCACGTAAGGTTCAATTCTTCTTATCACAAAACTTCTTCGTTGCTGAACAATTTACTGGTGTACCTGGTTCATATGTTCCAATTAAGGAAACCATCAAAGGCTTTAAGATGATCTTGGATGGTCACCTTGATGACTTACCAGAAGATGCCTTCCGTGGTGTTGGCCCAATTGAGGATGTTTTGAAGAAAGCACAAAAGATGGGTGTTACACCTAGTGATCCAGAAGCTAAAGCATTACTAGAAAAGTAGGGTGATGTCAAATGGCAGATCCAGAAAAGCTTTTTAGAGTAGATGTTGTAACTCCAGATGGATTAATTTATTCACACCGTAGCAGCATTATTGATATGCGTGCGATTGATGGTCAACGTTCAATCATGTATGGACACACGCCTTTATTAACTCCATTAGCCATTGGCGATTTAAAGGTTAGAAGAAGTCGTGAAATGTCCCGTAAGGTTGATCATATTGCAGTTAATGGTGGCTATATTGAATTTTCAAACAATATAGCTACTATAATTGCCGATAGTGCCGAAAGAGCTCGTAATATTGATGTTTCTCGTGCTGAAGCAGCTAAGGAACGTGCTGAAAAGCGGATGAAAGAAGCTCGTGAAAAGCATGATCAACGCTCACTTGAAAGAGCACAGATTGCTTTGAAACGTGCCGTGAATAGAATTAGTGTTTACAATACTAAAAAGTAAAGCAAATGAAAAGGTGGATGCGGATTGCATCTGCCTTTTTTTATTAGGAGAAAAAATGTTTCAATTAGGCGTTCACGCGATCATTAGTATTTTTATTTATCTAGTAAGCATTGGCTTATCTTTTCAAGCTGTTAAAGCCCTGCAAATTGAAGAATTTACACGTAAAGGCAGAGTTTTTGAAACGCAGCTGCTATTTATCTTCATTGCGATCGCTTTAGGATATTTAGTTGCTAGTTTCGTTATCAATTTTATCGATACATCGATGCAATTAAGTAATTTGTTTTAAGGAATGCTTAAAACATTGACAGTTAGGACAAGGTACCGTATTTTATGGTAAAATGTAACTTGAATACTAGGGAGGGTTATTGTGGCACGAGATATTGGAATTGATCTAGGGACTGCAAACGTACTTATTAATGTCTCTGGCAAAGGTATTGTTTTAAATGAACCTTCAGTTGTGGCTGTAAATACTTCTACTAACAAAGTAGTAGCTGTCGGAACTGAAGCATATAAAATGGTGGGTCGTACCCCAGGTAATATTAGAGTCATTCGTCCATTGAAAAATGGTGTCATTGCTGACTTCGATATTACTGAAGAAATGTTGTCATACTTTATTGAAAAGCTTGATGTTAAAGGCTTTATGTCAAAGCCTAATATTTTGATTTGTGCACCTACTGGTGTTACTTCAATTGAACAAAAAGCTATTATTGAGGCTGCAGAAAAGTCCGGTGGCGGTAAAGTATATCTTGATTTTGAACCAAAAGTTGCTGCTGTTGGTGCAGGTTTGGATATTTTTAAACCACAAGGAAACATGGTAATCGATATTGGTGGAGGAACGACTGATATTGCGGTTTTGTCAATGGGCGAAATTGTAACTTCCAAGTCGCTTCGCTATGCTGGTGATAGCATGAATCAAGCCGTTGTAAGTTACATTAAGAACAAGCATAATCTTTTGATTGGTTCAAGGACTGCTGAAAATATTAAAATTCAAATCGGCAGCGCTTTTGAACCAGATCCTGATGCTTCAATCACAGTTCGTGGTCGTGATGTAGTTGACGGTTTGCCAAAACAAACTACTGTCACTGCTGAGGAAATTCAAGAAGCTTTGCATGATGGCTTGATGTCAATTGTAGCCTCAACTAAGGATGTTCTTGAAACTACGCCACCTGAATTATCAGCAGATATCATCGATCGCGGTATTATGCTTACTGGTGGTGGAGCTTTGCTTAGAAATATTGATAAATTAATTTCTTACCATTTACAAGTTCCTGTATTAACGGCTGATCATCCATTGGAAGCTGTTGCTTTAGGAACAGGTACTTTACTTAAAAATATTGAAAAGCACAAACGTTACTAGAATGCGTTTGCTTAAAAAAGCAATGATTTCTTTGGTTCGATTTTATCAGAAATTTATTTCACCTTTATTTCCGCCAAGTTGTCGTTATTACCCAACTTGTTCGAACTATATGATTGATGCTTTAAAAAAACACGGTCCAATTTTAGGACTAATTATGGGGATTTGTCGCATTTTGCGTTGTAATCCCTTTGTTCGCGGTGGAGTAGATCCAGTGCCGGACAATTTTACAATTTTTAGGAATCCTCATCCAGAAAAATATGAAGATCCAATAATTGCAAAAAAGTTTCATCCAAATAAAAAATAGGAGAAATTATGTCTAAAAAAACTCAGAATATTGATATCGAAGTTAATGAACTCAAAGGAAAGAGTGTACCTACTTGGGAAGTTGTAATTCCTAACAAAAAGGCCATTGGTTTAATTGAAAAAGTTGATGGTCGTTACCGTGCAACTACTGCCAAAACAAGCAAAATTCTTTTTGCTAAGAGTTTGGAAAGCAGTATTAATGATTTACTTTCATACTTCGCTTTACATGAAAAATAATATTAAGTAGTGATTCTTTAAATGGTTAAAGTAGAAAATAAAACTAGTTTAATTGACCGTATAGCTTGGAATATCGTAATTCCGGTTGTTCTTTTGGCTTTAATTGGTCTATATGCTATCTATGTTGCATATGCTAATGATACGTCAAACTTAGGTTCACCCGTAAAAGGGGTGTTAATGCAGGCTGCTTGGTACCTTATTTCCATTGGAATTGTGGCCTTTGTTATGCAATTTGATGCGGAACAATTGTATAAGATAGCTCCATATGTTTTTGGTTTAGGTATTTTTCTTTTAATCGCTGTTCTGTTTCTATATAACAGACAGGTAGCTGCAACGACTGGTGCTAAAAGTTGGTTTAAATTAGGGCCACTTACTTTTCAGCCATCAGAAATTATGAAGCCAGCTTTTATTTTAATGCTGGCTAGAGTAGTACATAAACATAATCAGCAATTTGCGCATACTTTGCGTAACGACTGGATCTTAATTGGAAAAATATTTTTGTGGCTATTGCCGGTAGCTATTCTGCTGAAATTGCAAAATGACTTTGGTACCATGCTAGTCTTCTTTGCAATTGTTGGTGGTGTAATTTTAGTTTCAGGCATTACTTGGAAAATTATTATTCCTGCTTTCAGTATTGTAGCGGTTTTAGCTACCGGAGTTATTATCTTGGTTACGACTACGGCCGGTAGACAATTACTCAGTCATTTCTTTCAGGCCTATCAGTTTGCCAGAATTGATTCGTGGTTAAGTCCATCAACTGGGACCTCTGATAGTGCATATCAGTTATGGCAGAGTATGCAAGCTATTGGATCAGGGCAAATCTTTGGTAATGGCTTTGGTAAAATAAGTGTTTACGTACCAGTACGTGGCTCTGATATGATTTACTCAGTAATTGGTGAAACCTTTGGTTTTGTTGGTAGTGTTGCCGTAATCTTGATTTATCTTTACTTGATTATTCAAATGGTAAAAATCACTTTTGATACTAGAAATGCCTTTTACTCATACATTTCTACCGGTGTTATTATGATGATTTTATTCCACGTTTTTGAAAACATCGGAATGAGCATCGATCTTTTGCCGTTGACTGGTATTCCGCTACCGTTTATCTCTCAAGGTGGGTCAGCTTTAATTGGTAATATGATCGGTATTGGAATGATTCTTTCGATGAAATTCCATAATAAAGATTATATGTTCAGTACGGCTGGCGATTTCTAAAGTATAGAAAATACGGATCTGACAATAAATCAGATCCGTATTTTTTTACTCTGAAACTAATCAGTAGCCAAAGCGTCTTCGATTTCCTTAGTACGACAAACCAAGACATCGCAATTTGCAGTTCTAGTGACATATTCAGTGACACTACCGATCAATAAACGTTCAATCGCATTTAGACCAGTTGCTCCGACAACGATTAAATCAATATTGTGCTTTTTAGGAAAATCATGAGCAATAATGGTCTTGGGTGAACCAAATTCTATTGAATAATGAACATCCTTTACTCCAGCTTTTTGTGCACGTTGGTAATATTCTTCCATGTACTTTTTGGCATCTTCAGAAACTTGTTCAACCATAGCTGAATCAAAACTAGAAACATTTTGGAATGATCTAGTATCAATTACGTGCAGAATTTCTAGTTTAGCACCATTACGTTTAGCGATAGCAACGGCTTTACTGAAAGCGAGATCAGCCTCTTTTGAGCCATCAACAGAAACTTGAATGTGTTGATATTGTGTAAGCATTTATAAGCACCTCTTCCTACATCTATTTTACCAAATTTACTAACATGTTATTAATTGTTTTGATTAAATAATAAGCCAAAAATTAAAATAGTCAAGCAGGCCAATGCAATGGTAATCAAATTCATATATTTGTTGCCAAAAAAGACGATAATCAGACCCAGCACACTTTCGCACATTAAGGCAATGGAAGTCCAGGTTAAGGCTTTTGCCAGTTCTGGATGACTTCCTACATCGTAGATTAAAAATTGACCGCTGCGACGGTGCCACATGTACCATGCAGTCAAAAGCAGCAATATAATAAAGATTATCATTGCGATTTTAATGATCATTAAAAATTCACTCCAATATATAAAAAAGGGCGGTCATCACGACCGTCCTCTTAATTATCTAAGGAAATCTGAGCTGACTGAACATAGCATAATGACGCTTGTTGAACCCGCAATGTTCAATTTCTGAACTAGTATCACAGCGAATATGGATCCTGAAACAAGTCAGTATTCCGATTCGGTAGTTATTTACTAGCTCCCACGTCTTATAGTTTGATCGGTCAACTTTATACATTTAAGCTTGTCGATCAACTCAGATCACTTATTATGTTACGAAAGTTTATGTCGCTTGTCAAGAAAATAGAAAGCCTTTCCATTATTGATTCTTAGTCTTTTTCATAAGTCCATCCGCTTGCATCTTTTTCAATGTTTTGTAAGTGGTGAGTAGACCTTTTTCAATTTTTGAATTGCCCTTTGGCTTAAAATAATGTGTATTTAATAAATTATCTGGCAAATATTGTTGCGCAATCCAATCATTAGGAAAGTCATGCGGATAAATATAATCGACACCATGATTTAACTTTTTTGCTCCTTTATAATGAGCATCCTTTAGACTGGCTGGAATAGAACCGACATTTTTATTTTGTACGTCAGCAATTGCTTCATCAATAGCAGAAATAGCGCTATTGCTTTTTGGCGAAAGAGCCAATTCAATCACTGCGTTTGCTAATGGAATTCTCGCTTCAGGAAAACCTAATTGTTGAGCAGCTTGAATAGCGATTACAGCATGTTGACACGCTGCAGGATTGGCTAAGCCAATATCTTCATAAGCAATTACTGAAAGACGGCGACAAATTGAGATTAAATCTCCAGAATCGATCAAACGTGCTAGATAATGCAAGGAAGCATCGACGTCGGATCCACGAATTGATTTTTGAAAAGCAGAAACCAGATCGTAATGACCATCTCCACTAGCGTCAAAATTTTGGCTCTTCATTTGAATTGAATTAGCCATTTCTTGTTGATTAATCGTAAAATACTGATTTTCTTTTCCAGCTTCCTGGAGTTCTTGTTTAGTTGATAAAACAGCCAATTCCAGGCCATTTAAGGTAGTACGCAGATCACCGTTTCCTTTTTCTATCAATAATTTTTCAGCATCCTTGGTTAAGGTAACATTATATTTGCCCAAGCCGTTTTCCTGATCATGCAACGCGCGTTGAATTGCCTTGTCTGCATCATCTTCTGACAGAGGCTTTAATTCAAAAATTTGACAGCGTGAACGAATAGCGGGAGAGATAGCAATATATGGATTCTCAGTTGTTGCACCAATAAGGATAATTTGTCCGGATTCTAGCAATGGCAATAAAAAATCCTGTTTTGTTTTGTCGAGACGGTGAATTTCATCGAGCAGCAAAATTACTGTACCGCTCATTTTGCCTTCTTCTGCTACTTGTTGCAACTGCTTCTTGCTATCTGTGGCCGCGTTTAGTTTTCTAAAGGCATATTTGGTTGAACCGGCAATTGCACTGGCAATGCTGGTTTTTCCAATTCCAGGAGGACCATACAAGATCATGGATGATAGTAATTTGGCTTCGACCATCCGGCGAATGATTTTGCCTGGTCCAATTAAATGTTGCTGTCCAACAACTTCATCAAGATTTTGTGGTCGCATTCTGTAAGCTAATGGTTTCATTATTTATTACCGTGGAAAAGACGATGCCAAAAGCTGCCTTTCTTTTGTGTACTTGATGAGGTCAGTTCTTCTTTAGGTAGTTCGGAAGGGTAAACCTGATTGATTTCAACGCGCATTTTATTAATTGCCGTCTTGGCGACAACCAACACAGCTGTATCCTGTGGACCTGTTTTAGCTGAATCATCATTAATTAATGTGAATGGAATATTTTTTTGGCTGCAAAGACCTTCGATTTTTCCTAAAAATGAATTATCTTCGATATTGCCATTGATTAAAACGGTATAGCCTTGATAGTCATCAATATGTTCTAAAAACAAAGCTGTTAAATTTGGATCTTTAATTTCAGTATTATTCATTCTTACTAAAACTCGTTCGCGTAAAGAACCTAAATATCTTCTTCGCTCATCGGGTTTAGTTTGGGGAGTAATTCCTTGAGCAGCTTGCTCAACACGCTTACTTAAATCTTGCGTCATTTTTTTCACCTCGATTAAAATTATAGCAAGAAAAAACCTTTCCCATAGGGGAAAGGTTTTCTTTGAATGTAACGTAAAAATTAAAGTAACTTGTTGTACCATTCAACAACAAGAGCTTCGTTAACGTTAGGATCCATTTCGTCACGTTCTGGTAAACGAACAAGGCTCCCTTCCATCTTGTTATCATCAAAGGCAACGTATGATGGACGTGCAGTAACCGCATCAAGGGCATCCTTAACTTGTTGCAAGTTCTTTGACTTTTCCTTCAAGCCGATTGTTTGACCAACCTTAACTTCGTATGAAGGAATATCAACACGCTTGCCATCAACTGTGATGTGACCGTGGTTTACCAATTGTCTTGCTTGTTCTCTAGTAGTTGCCAAGCCAAGACGGTAAACGATGTTGTCCAAACGACGTTCAAGCAAAATCATGAAGTTAGTACCGTGTTGACCTTCACGAATCTTACCAGCACGAGCGAACAAAGCTCTAAATTGGCGTTCGTTCAAGCCGTATGCCCAACGTAACTTTTGCTTTTCGTGTAATTGTTCACCATATTCTGATAAACGACCACGGCTGTTAGTACCATGTTGACCTGGAGCGTAGTTACGACGAGCAATTTCCTTACCAGTACCAGAAAGTGAAACACCTAATCTTCTTGAACGTTTCCAACTTGGACCTGTATATCTTGACATAAATAAATCCTCCAATAAAATCTAATAATAATTTTTGGAGTAAAATATCACAAATAAGTTCAACATTCGTGCATCTCAATTTTCATTTTCGCCCGTTGCAGCGTGGGTTACTCGTTCACTAGATAGCGTATTGAGATGTTGACGTTCTTGTCACTTATAGCTGCAAATATTTTACACGAATACTATTATAAAAGGCAGATAAGAATAAATCAAGAAAAGGCTCGCTTTTATCCCGTTTTTTCTGTGTTTTGGTATAATTATGGTAGTTTTGGAGGATATACAATGTCATCAGTTCAAACCTTAATTATAATTGCGATCATTATTTTAATAATCTTGATTGTTGGATTTATTATTATTCAAAATCGCAAGCATTTGCATGAAATTGAAGCTATTGACAATTCAGTTGACAAAATTGCCAAAATGCATTTGGAACGTGATATTAAACGACTGGATAAGATGGACTTAGCAGGTGAGAGTTTAACTACGCTCAACACTTGGCGCAAGTGCTATCAAGATGCCGCAACTGCTAAAATACCGGAAGTACAGCATTTACTTGAACTAGCTGCTGACGAGAATGCTTCTTATCACTTGTTTAAGGCACGCAAAAATATTAAAAAAGCTCAAGAAATTATTAATAGTACGCTTGATGATATGAAAAATACGCACGACGTCTTTAATGATCTACTTGAATCTAATCGGGAAAATCAGCTGCAATATGATGCTTTAATTAAAACCTACCGTTCAATGCGAAAGAATATTCTTGCTGATTCTTTTAATTACGGTAGCGCACTTAATCAACTTGAAAATGAGTTAAGTTCAATGGAAAGCGATTTTGATGAAGCTAAAAACCTGTCTTCTCAAGGCGATCACGTCGAAGCTAAGCGGGTTTTAACCAAGATCAAAGTAGCCTTAAACGAGTTGAAAGAGCAATTGCCAAAAATCAAAGAAGCAGAGCACCAGCTTGAAACCGTCTTTCAAGATCAATTAAGTGAGCTTTCAGATGCCTACAAAAAGATGATTTCAGAAAAGTTTTACATTAATAAGGTTAATGTGCTTGATGAAATTAAAAAGATTCATGAAGAAATTGATTCAGCACGCAACCTGCTTGCTGGATTGAAGATTGATGAACTTGATAAGGAAAATAAGAAGATTGCTTCTCAAATCGATGATTTATACAATGTTTTAGCAACAGAATATAAAGCACGGCCATTTGTCGAAGAAAACCAAAGCAAGATGTTCACGCTGATCTCACATCAACAAATTGCTTCTAAAAAATTAGTTGAAAAATTGCGTCATATTGATGAAAGCTATGAATTAACTCACGGTGAGTTAGATGAAAGCAAACACCTAGAACAAGAAGTCAATGATATGAATCGGCAATATACCGTTGATACGCAAAATATTGCTGATGGTAAGGGCGTTTACTCAGAAATTCAAAATTCATGGTTGGCTATGCTGGATCGTCTGCGTCAGATTGATGCCAAACAAAAGCAAATGTCACAAGATGTCGATGGCTTATATGATTCAGAAAACGTCGCTAATGATTCAATCAAGCATTTTAAGCAAGAAGTTTCATTAGTATATCGTCGTTTGCAACGGCGCAAACTACCTGGAAATCCAGATAGCTTTGTTCAAATGTATACTTTAGTGGTTAATGAAATTGGTCATGTCAGTGAACAATTAAGCGAAGTTCGTATTAATATGGAAAAAATTTCAAATGAATTGATTCAAATTTCTGATGACGTTGAACGGTTAAAACGCGAAGCTGATGATATTATTAATTCCGCTAATCTAGTTGAACTGACGATGCAATATTCCAACAAGTATTCTGATCGGGATGCAATTCAAAAGGCACAAGATAAGGCAATGAAGCTATATCAAAGAAACTATGATTATAAGAACGCTCTTGATACTATCGCAACTGCGCTTGAAAAAGCTGAGCCAGGTGCTTACCAAAGATTGGAAAATTCATATTATTCAGAAAAGAATAACAAATAATTGAAGCTTACTTTTATTTAAGTTACACTTTATAAGTCATTAAACGGTCAATTTTTTGACCGCTTTTTTAGAGGAGTGACTAATTTTGATTTATTTTGATAATAGTGCAACGACTAAAATTGATCCTAGTGTTTTAGCTACTTATGATAAAGTTGCAACTGAAATTTGGGGCAATCCATCAAGTTTGCATAAGATGGGAGATCGTGCCCATCAGCTTTTGGAAGCTTCACGCAAGCAAATTGCTGATTTGTTGGGCGTTAAGCAACACGAAATTTTCTTTACTTCCGGTGGAACTGAGTCCAATAACACAGCAATTAAGGGAACAGCTTTTCAGAAACGCGAATTTGGTAAACACATTATTACTTCCAGTGTAGAACATGCTTCAGTGGCTAATGCTTTCACTAGTTTGCAAAATTTGGGCTACCGTGTAACTCGTCTGCCGGTTGATAAAGATGGCCGCGTTAATGTTAATGATTTACGCAATGCCATTGATTCAGACACAACGCTTGTTTCAATTATGGGTGTTAATAATGAAATCGGAACGATTCAACCGATTGAAGAAATTAGCGATTTATTAAGCAATTACCCGACAATTCAATTTCATGTTGATAATGTTCAGGCGTTAGGTAAAAATATTTGGGATAAAGTTTTTACGCCTAGAGTTGATTTAACGAGTTTATCTGCACATAAGTTTCATGCTCCACGAGGCATTGGAGTTCTGTATAAAAAAGAGGGCAAAATGCTGACTCCGCTTCACGATGGCGGCGGTCAAGAAAAAGGTCTGCGTTCAGGAACTGAAAATTTACCTGCGATCGCGGGCATGGCAAAAGCAATTCGTCTTTTGTTAGAAAATGAGCCAGAAAAGGCTGCCAAAGAGGAAGCAATTAAGGAAAAGATCATTGACTACTTGCAAGATAAACCAGGAATTAAAATTTTCTCACCAGCCAATGCGGTTTTTGCACCACATATTCTTTGTTTTTCATTAGAAGGAATTAGAGGAGAAACTCTAGTCCATACCTTGGAAGATCAGGATATATATGTTTCAACTACATCTGCTTGTGCATCCAAGACTGCAGATGAAGCTAGCACCTTGGTTGCAATGCGAGTTGATGATAAAATAGCAACAAGTGCAATTCGTCTTAGTTTTGATGAAACAAATACTTTAGCAGAAGCTGATCAATTTATTGAAGTATTTGATAAGATATATCATCATTTTGCTAAAATAAACCACTTAGGAGAGAATTAATGATTAAGTATACTGAAGTTATGATTCGGTATGGAGAATTATCAACTAAGGGTAAAAACCGCAAAGATTTCATTGGCCGTTTAGCCGGCAATGTTACTAAAGTTTTGCGTGATTTTCCTGAAATTGAAATTCATCCACGCCATGATCGGATGCATATTGTTTTAAACGGTGCACCTTTTGAGCAAATTGATAAGCGATTAAAAAAGGTTTTCGGAATTCAAACATATTCGCCAGCTATTAAGGTACCCAGAACTTTAAAAGATATTGAAGAAACATCTTTGGCTTTGATGCAGGAAACTTTTAAGGATGGCATGACTTTCAAAATCAATACCAAACGGGCTGATCACCGCTTTGAATATGATACCAATCAGCTAAACAACTTGGTTGGCGACTATCTGTATGACCATATGGATAATTTGAAGGCTGAAATGAAGCATCCAGATTTGGTTTTAAGAATCGAAGTCAGATCTGATGCAATCTATATTTCTAACCAAATGCTGCACGGAATTGGCGGAATGCCAGTAGGAACTGCAGGTAAAGCAGTTATGATGCTGTCTGGCGGAATTGACTCTCCTGTAGCATCATACCTTGCTATGAAACGTGGAGTAGAAATCGAAATGGTTCACTTCTTCAGTCCACCTTACACAACTGAAAAGGCATTGGCTAAGGCAAAGGAATTGACAGGGATTTTGGCCAATTACTGTGGCAAGATCAACTTTATTGCTGTGCCGTTTGCTGAAATTCAGGAAACCATCAAAGAGAAGATTCCTGAAGGCTACTTAATGACAGTTCAGCGCCGCTTCATGCTTCAATTGGCAGATCGAATTAGAGCCAAAAGAGGCGGATTGGCAATCTTCAATGGTGAATCCGTGGGCCAAGTTGCTTCTCAGACTTTGCAATCTATGGTAGCAATTAATGATGTCACTACAACACCAGTTATTCGTCCAGTAGCTACAATGGACAAGACTGAAATCATTGACAGGGCGGAAAAAATTGGTACTTTTGATCTTTCAATTCAACCATTTGAAGATTGTTGTACGATTTTTGCTCCACCTCGTCCTAAGACTAAGCCAAAGTTGGATAAGGCTCGTGCCTATGAAGATCGTTTAGATGCTGAAGGCATGATTCAACGAGCAATGGATAGCATTGAGGTTACCCCAATTTATCCAAATCAAAAGTTTTTGGATGACAAGGCTCAAGAAGATAAAGATCTATTATAAAGATAAGGCTAGAAGGACAACTTCTAGCTTTTTTGTTAGGTGAAGACGAATGCGAATTGATAAGTATTTGGCCAATATGAATGTTGGTTCACGCAAGGACGTGCATAAATTAATTAAATCCGTGATTGTGAGTGTAAATGGGCACCCGGTAACAACGCCAAAAGAAAAAAGTAAACGAAAACGATCAGGTCTTGGTTGGTGAAGAAGAGATTGCCTATCAAAAGTTCCATTATTCTTAATGAATAAACCCAAAGACGTTTTATCTGCGACAGAAGATCGAAGTCAGCGGACTGTGATTTCCTTACTAAAAATACAGACCGCTATCAAGGAATTAGTCCGGTAGGATGCCTTGATAAAGATACAACTGGTCTGCTTTTACTCACTAATGATGGACAGCTAAATCATGAATTGCTAGCTCCAGGCAAGCATGTCGATAAAATTTATCGCGCCAAAATAGCCGGTCCGATTAATGAAGAAACAGTCAAAACCTTTGCTTCCGGAATGACTTTGGGTGATGATACAAAACTAAAGCCAGCTACATTAAAGATTTTAAGTCAAGATGAAAAAGAAGATACTTCACAGATTGAAATCAAAATTCAGGAAGGAAAATACCATCAAATTAAGCGCATATTTGCTGCAGTGGGGATGAAGGCTATAGAATTAGATCGAATTGCGATGGGTAATTTGCGTTTGCCACCTGATTTAAAACGTGGTGAGTATTGTACTTTAAGTCCAGAAAGGATTCAGCAGATTAGATAATAAACTTTTTTCTTAAAAAGATTCATGCTATAATCAAATGCAACAGCAATGATCAAGAGGTATCAACTTTATTAACAGAGAAAAGCCATACAGCTGAGAGGCCGAAAGTTGATTTGTAGCTTGATTAGCTGATCAGTTGAAATTCAGTAGGCTGATCCGGACACTTCAGCGCCGTTATCGCTTTAAGAGAAGCATTTTAAATGCTTAACGTAGGTGGTACCGCGGTTAGTAAATCGTCCTAGACATTATGTCTAGGACTTTTTTATTGGAGGAAAAATTAATGACAGATTTAGCACCTAAATACAACCCAAATGAGGTTGAAAAAGGCAGATATCAAAAATGGCTTGATGAAGATTTATTTAAGCCATCTGGTGACAAAAAAGCTCACCCATATTCGATTGTTATTCCACCACCAAATGTAACTGGCAAGTTGCACTTGGGTCACGCTTGGGATACGGCAATTCAAGATACTTTAATTAGATTTAAGAGAATGCAAGGCTATGATACTCTTTACCTTCCTGGCATGGACCATGCCGGCATTGCCACTCAAGCTAAGGTTGAGGCACGTTTGCGTGAACAAGGAATTGATCGGCACCAATTAGGTCGAGAAAAGTTCTTAAAGCAGGTCTGGGAATGGAAAGACGAATACGCAAATATTATTAAAGGTCAATGGGCCAAAATGGGTCTTTCACTTGATTATTCACGTGAAAGATTCACTCTTGATAAAGGTTTATCAAAAGCTGTTAGAAAGGTTTTCGTGCAGCTTTATAATGAAGGCCTGATTTATCGTGGTGAATATATCATTAACTGGGATCCAAAGCTTGAAACTGCTTTGAGTGATATTGAGGTTATTCACAAGGATGACAAGGGTGACTTTTACCATATTAAGTATCCATTTGTTGATGGTTCCGGCTATGTAGAAATCGCTACTACTCGTCCTGAAACTATGTTTGGTGATACGGCAGTAGCCGTTGCTCCAGGGGATGAAAGATATAAAGATATTGTGGGCAAAGAGTTGATTTTGCCTTTAGTTGGTCGTCATATTCCAATTATCGAAGATCAACACGTAGATCCTGAATTTGGTACTGGTCTTGTAAAGATTACTCCAGCTCATGACCCTAACGACTTCCAAGTAGGTAATCGTCATAACTTGAGGAGAATCAACGTTATGAATGATGACGGTACAATGAATGAAGAATGTGGCAAATATGCCGGCATGGATCGTTTTGACTGCCGTAAACAATTAGTTGAAGACCTTAAAAAGCAAGGCTACTTAATTAAGGTTGACCCAATTGTCCACTCAGTTGGTCACTCAGAACGTTCGGGCGTTCAAGTAGAACCTCGTCTTTCAAAACAATGGTTTGTAAAGATGAAGCCCCTTGCTGAAAAAGTTCTAGAAAATCAAAAGACTGAAGGCAAGGTTAACTTTGTCCCTGAAAGATTTGAACATACTTTGGAACAATGGATGGGTGATGTTCATGATTGGTGTATTTCACGTCAATTATGGTGGGGTCACCGAATTCCAGCTTGGTACAACAAGAAAACCGGTGAAACCTATGTAGGTGAGGAAGCACCTAAAGATATTGAAAATTGGGATCAAGATCCTGATGTTCTTGATACTTGGTTCTCAAGTGCTTTATGGCCATTTTCTACTTTGGGTTGGCCAGACACTAATGCTGATGACTTTAAGCGTTACTTCCCAACCAATGCTTTGGTAACTGGCTATGATATCATTTTCTTTTGGGTATCAAGAATGATTTTCCAAAGCTTGCACTTTACTCATGAGCGTCCATTTAAGGATGTCGTTCTTCACGGTTTAATGCGTGATCCACAAGGCCGCAAAATGAGTAAGTCATTAGGTAACGGTGTTGATCCAATGGACGTTGTTAACAAATACGGTTGTGACGCTCTTAGATGGTTCCTTCTTAACGGTACTGCTCCAGGACAGGATACTCGTTATGATCCAAAGAAGCTTTCTGCTGCTTGGAACTTTATTAATAAGATTTGGAATGCATCACGTTTCGTAATTATGAACTTGCCAGCAGATGCTAAGCCAGCCCATATGCCAGATACTTCAAAATTTGATTTGGCTGACAGTTGGATCTTTGATCGCCTTAACCATGTTGTCGGCGAAGTAATTCGTTTGTTTGATGAATATAAATTCGGTGAAGCTGGTCGTGAGCTTTACAACTTTATCTGGAATGATTTCTGTGACTGGTACATCGAAATTTCTAAGGTTGCTTTAAATGGTGATGATCAAGAATTAAAGGCTAGAAAGCAAGAAAACTTAATTTGGATTCTTGACCAAATCTTGCGTTTGATGCACCCAATTATGCCATTCGTAACTGAAAAATTGTGGTTATCAATGCCTCATGAAGGCAAATCAATCATGATTGCTAAATTCCCTGAAACTCATAAGGAATTTGAAAATAAGCAAGCAGATGAAGATATGGCCTTCTTAATTGAAGTAATTAAGGCTGTTCGTAATATTAGAATGGAAGTTAATGCTCCAATGTCATCACAAATTGATATTATGATTCAATTGGATGATGAAAAGGACAAGCATATTTTGGATGACAACGTCGAATATGTTGAAAACTTCTTACACCCAAAGAAGCTTGATGTTGCTGAAAAGATTGAAGCACCAAAACTTGCTAAGACGGCTGTTATTCCAGGAGCACAAGTCTTTGTTCCATTAACTGAATTGGTCAATGTTGACGACGAATTAAAGAAGATGGAAAAAGAAGAAACAAGATTAGTTGGCGAAGTTGAACGTTCAACTAAGAAACTTTCTAACCAAGGCTTTATTGCTCATGCTCCTGAAGCTGTTGTTAATAAAGAAAAGGAAAAGAAAGCTGATTACGAAAGTCAATTAGCAGGTGTACGTGAAAGAATTAAAGAATTGAAAGAAAGTAAATAGCGTGAAGTTTTTAACTGCTCATGATGTAATTAAACATCTTTATTCTTTGCCGCATCTTCATCCGAAAAATGACTTATCTTTTATTAAACGGATTTTGTCATCTTTAGGTGATCCGCAAAACAAGGTGAAGACAATTCATGTGACAGGAACTAATGGGAAGGGCTCTACGTCTTACTATCTAAGCAATTTACTGCAAAAGGCAGGTCAAAAGACTGGTCTTTTTGTCTCACCTTATGTTCGTGAATTTAATGAGCGAATCCAGCTGAATGGTCAAGACATTCCAAATTCGGATTTAGTGAAGGTTGCCAATATTGTCGAGAGCAAAATCGAACTTTTGCAAAAAGACGATCCTAACTTTGCATTAGTTACTTTTGAATATGAAACAGCACTTGCTTTTGAATATTTTTACTTAAACAGATGTGATTATGCCGTGATTGAAGTGGGAATTGGCGGCCAACATGACAAGACCAATGTTATTTGTCCTGAAGTTAGTGTAATTACAACCATTGGACTTGACCATGAAAAAATTATTGGGCCAACGATTGAAGACATTGCTCATGAAAAAAGCGGCATTATTAAGTCGAAAAAGCCTGTAGTTTTAGGTAATGTTCCGCAAACAGTTTTACCTATTTTGCTAAAAAAAGCCAACGAAACAAAGTCTTCAGTTTATCTGTTAGGCCGGGATTATACAGTTGAGACAACCAAAAATATTCAGTACTGTTTTAAAAATCATCAAATAGTTTTTGCCAAGCGACCATTAGTTGAAAGCTATGACATCGCTATTGCTGTTACCGCTTTTTATTTATTGCATCTCCCGCTGGAAGAAAAGATGATTGAAAAGGCAATTGATCAAACCAATATTCCAGGACGGTATCAGATCATTAGTAAGGCGCCGAAAATAGTTTTAGATGGTGCTCATAATATCCAAGCGATGAATAATTTGCTGTCGTTTTTGCATCAAGTTAAAAATAAAGATGGTCGCCTTTATTGCCTGGTAACAATGATGAAAGATAAGGATCTAAAACAAGTTTTTGATTTGTTTGAAGACCAGGATAAAGTTACTTTAACTACTGTTCCATATTCTCGAGCAGCAAAACTTAACGATTTTCCCGCTGAAGTAAGAGAAAAATATGCCTACGATGCAAATTATTGCCATGCTTACCAAAATTTAAAAAATAAATTGTCTAAAAATGATATTCTGTTAGTAACTGGTTCTTTTTATTTAGTAAGTGCAATATTGCAAGTGGAGGATCCAATCAATGCAAGTGCAAGGGATTAATGATGAAATTAAAGGCATTCTGTTTGATTTAGACGGATTATTGGTTAATTCCGAAAAATTATACTGGGATTCAAATATTCAAGCTGCAAAAGAGGCAAAGCTTGATATTCCCGAAGACAGCTATCTAAAATTGACAGGTGCGACTGTTCAGGAAATGCAAGATTTTTATCATAAGTATTTTAAAACGACTGCTGAGCGTGATCGTTTTATCAAAAGGACTGATGAGTTAGTCTGGCAATGGACTGATGAAGGAAAATTGAAATTGCAGCCGGGTGTCCAAGCAGCCTTGGATCGTTTTCAAGCTTTAGGCCTGAAAATGGCAATTGCCTCAAGCAATTATGAGGATGTACTTGAACATGCATTATGGGCAACAGGAATTCGCAACTATTTTGATTTTCATTTGAGCTATTTGGATGTCCAAAAGGGTAATATTAAAGCTAAACCGGCACCGGATATTTATCTAGCTGCTGCGAAAAGAATTAATTTACCTAAAGAAAATTTGCTTGTTTTTGAAGATTCATCAACTGGTGTGCAAGCTGCTAAAAATGCGGACATCAAAGTGGTTATGATTCCCGATTTAAAGGCACCTTCGGCAAAAGACCGTGCAAATGCCACGATGATTTGCAAAAACTTTTTTGAATTTTTAGAAAAAATTAGATGATTTTCCCGTATTTAATAATGAGGGGGTTTCTATGGAAAAAACAAAACCAAATCATTATATTGTAAATACGGATCAAGAACTCTTGCTTCACCTTTTTCATCAATTGGAAGATGCAGGATATCAAACTTTACCGGAGCTAGAAGAAAAAATTTTGCAGCTAAAACTGTATTCTTTCTCTGATTTGTTTAATTATATTTCAGGTCCTGCTTGCGATCAGGAGATTGCGGTTGCTATTGAAGAAGTAGCAGATCGTTTGCGTCTGTCTGAGCCAAAAAGGAATACAGTTTTCACTTCTAGTCGAGAAGTTGGAAATTATTTAGCCAATAAACTAGTTGGTCATAAGCAGGAAGAGTTTTGGGTTTTATATATTGATAACGGCAATCATATTGTCGCGGAAAAGAAAATTTCGCAGGGAACTTTAGATCGTTCTTTAGTTCATCCGCGTGATGTTTTTAGGTGGGCTGTTCTGTTTAATTGTGCTAGTATCATAGTTGCTCACAATCATCCGAGCGGAAAGCTGATGCCTTCACAAAGTGATCTTAAATTGACGGATGATCTTATTAAAATAGCGGGTTTGATGAAAATTAATTTTTTAGATCATTTTATTTTGGGCAAAGGCCATTACTTAAGCATGAAAGAGAATGAATTGTTTTAAATTCTTTAAAATTTGAACGAAAATCAGCTTTAAGTAAACTTTATGCTATAATTATTCAAGATTCAGAGACCGCAAGTATTAAGGAGAGATTTTCGTGTTTGGATTAGGTTCAAAAAATATTGGTATTGATTTAGGTACCGCAAATACTTTAGTTTATATGGAAGGCAAAGGGATTGTTTTAAGAGAGCCTTCCGTTGTTGCTAAAAATACGCAAACTGGTGAAGTTATTGCAATTGGTTCAGAAGCCAAGGAAATGATTGGTAGAACCCCAGGTACTATTCGTGCAATTCGTCCAATGAAGGATGGGGTAATTGCCGATTACGATACAACTGCTGCTATGCTTAAATACTTCATGGAAAAAACTGTTGGCAAGTCAAAGCCTTCAGTAATGATTTGTGTTCCATCAGGCGTCACTGAAGTTGAAAAGCGTGCTGTTATTGATGCAGCCCGTGTTGCTGGTGCCCGTGAAGCTTTCGTAATTGAAGAGCCATTTGCTGCCGCTATTGGTGCCGGTCTTCCAGTTATGGATCCAACTGGTTCAATGGTTGTTGACATTGGTGGTGGTACTACTGATGTTGCTACTATTTCTTTAGGTGGTATTGTTTCATCAACTTCAATTCGTCAAGCTGGTGATAAATTTAATAGTGCAATCATTAACTTTATCCACTCAAAATTCAATTTATTGATTGGTGAAAGAACTGCAGAAGATATTAAGATTCAAATTGGTTCAGCTTCCGTAAAGAAAGCAGAAGAAATTGAATCAATGAATATTCGTGGACGTGATTTAGTAACTGGTTTGCCAAAATCAATTGATATTGAAGCAGTTGATGTTGCTAAAGCAATTCAAGACGTTGTTCAAGACATTATTGTTGCAATTAAGGAAACTCTTGAACAAACATCTCCTGAAATTGCAGCTGATGTTATCGATCATGGTATTGTGTTAACTGGTGGTGGTGCTTTGTTAAAGAACTTGCCAGAAGTTATTTCAGAAGCTACCAAAGTTCCAGTATTTATTGCTCAAGATCCACTTGACTGTGTAGCCATCGGTACTGGTGAATCACTTAAGAATATTGAAGTAATGCGTAGAAGTCGTAAATAAAAGTTAAAAAATCCGGCTGAAGCCGGTTTTTCTATAGGATCATTTCTGTATGAAGAAATTTCTACAAAACAAAAAGTTATTATCTGCATTTATCATTGTCATTGTTATTATTGCCGTTTTAGGCGGAAGCGTGAGCTTAAGAAATAAGAGAAATAGTCCTTTATTTATTCAAAGCTTCGGTAATGATATTGTCGCAGTTGGTTCGAGGATTGTCGATGTTCCGTTAGGTTTAATTTCTGGTGGTTTAAATAATGTAAATAGTCTTCTAAATACTCAACAGGAGAACGATTATTTAAAGAGCAAAGTCACTGATTTAGGACAAACTAAGGCAAGAAACCAAGCTTTAGCTGCAGAGAATAAGCAGTTAAAAGCAGCCTTAAAATTGAAGGATACGTTAACTGGATACAGTTTAATCAATGCATCTGTTATTTCTCGCTCTCCTGATACTTGGTCTGATCTGTTAGTGATTAATAAAGGATCATCAAGCGGTATTGCTAAGAATCAAGCCGTCATGTGTGGTGGAGGAGTCATTGGCCGTGTAATTGAGGTTAGTGCAGCTTCATCAAAAATCGAACTGATTACAACAACGGATAAGTCTGCCAACCGTTTTGCCGTACAAGCTACTGCTACCAATGGCAAGACTGTCCACGGACTTATTACCGTTAATACCAATGGCGGTTTAGCCTTTACCCAAGTAGTTGATAGCAACAAGCTGAAAAAGGGTACAAAAGTATATACCAGCGGTATGGGTGGCAATTCACCTAAAGGATTATTAATTGGAACAGTTGAGGCAACTACGAGAGACTCCTTTGGCCTGTCAAACATGATTAATATTAAACCAGCTGGAGAAATCAATGATCCATCTGTTGTTTCAATTATTGTCAGAAAGGTGGCAAAGTAATGCGCATTTTTCGTGAGTGGGTATTAGCCATTGCTTTATTTGTGGCCTTAACTTTAGATGGCAGCATCTCACTATACTTACATCAGTTTATGACTTGGAATACATACGGTGCTAGTTGCTGGATCATGCCGATTGGAATTATGCTGATTGGACTGTTTGATGATGTCAATAGCAAGGAAATCTGGTTAGCTCTTGGAGCAGGCATTGTGGCTGATATTTCTACATTAGGAATTATTGGTATTTATACAGTTTTCTTGCCACTTGCTTGTTGGGCTTGCCAAAGAGTTGCACGTTTTTTGCCAGAGGTATTTTGGTCACGTCTTTTGGTTGTCTTATTGGGTTTAACCTTGCTTGATCTTTATAGTTGGGTTGTTTTAAGTCTTGTTGGCATAATTACAGTTTCAGTTCATATGATGTTAATGAGCTTATTGCTAAATCTAGGTTGGTCTATCATCTTTTTCGTTTTGACTTACTGGATTTGGGGAAATTTAGCAACTAACTACCCATTTATGGTTGATTTGAATGCTTATCGGCAATAAGAAAAAGACGCAGGAAATTATTTCCTACGTCTTTTTTGTTTTGTTTTTAAAAAGCTCCAAGAGAAGCTAAAGCTTGCGCGATAATTGCGGCTAGCGTAATAAAGGCCATTAAGAGTGCCATTACAATAGTTAACTTTTGAAAAAAGGACTTCTTTTTCTTTCTACGTGCCATGAACTAAACCTCCTATTTGTTACATTTTATTCTTCTTACCAGTTTTTTTCAATGAAGTAAAAAGGTAGAATAGAAAAGATGGAGGAAAAATAATGCTTTTGATAATTTTGATACCAGTAATAGGAATTTTAGCGGCCGGGTTAGTTACGAAGATTTTCCCAAAAGCTCAATTTAAAGGATACGATGTTTTACCTTTTTTCTTTATCCCAAGTTGCAATTTAATTACTAATTTACAAAACAGACCATCATTTTTGCCGTATGGCTTTTTGCTTTTCTTTTTGTTGGCAATTGTCTTAACAATTGGAGCTGCAGTAAAGGAGAAAAATATTGCTTTAGGCAAGACTATCCATAAATTATGGGGCTACTTAAGTCTTTGCTCAGTGATGTGGTATTTGGGCTTAATTTGCATGATGATGGCTTAAAATCCCCACATTTAGATTAGAATGATCATTAACCTTGAAGTATCAAGCTTCAAGGTTTTTTTTATTTATTCAAAAAAGCTAAATCAAAATAAAAATATTTAAAAATTTGACCTTTTTAGGTCATTGTGTGGTAGGAAGTGGTGAATTGTGGTAAATTATTCTGTGGGAGGGGGCTAGACCATGTTCATGGGTGAATACCATCATAATTTGGACAGTAAAGGTCGCTTGATTATACCAGCGAAACTGCGTAATCAAATTGGTGACAAAATGGTATTTACCAGAGGAATGGAAGGCTGCATTTTCGGCTATACATTAGATGTATGGCATGAAATTGAAGCCAAATTAGCGCAACTTCCGTTGACTAAGAGAAATGTACGTAATTTTATGCGTTTATTTTATTCTGGTGCGATGGAAAGCGAATTTGACAAGCAAGGTCGTGTTAATCTGACCAAGACATTAAAACAACACGCCGGGCTTGAAAAAGAATGTGTTATCGTAGGTGTTTCTAACCGAATCGAAATTTGGTCTAAGGAACGTTGGGAAGACTTTTCACAGTCTGCTAATGAAAACTATGATGACATCGCAGAAGATTTGGACGACATTGGACTATAATATGAAATTCAAACACACCAGTGTACTCTTACACGAAACTATAGATAGTTTAAAACCAAAAGACGGTGGTCTTTACGTCGATGCAACTTTCGGCGGTGGTGGACATGCGAAATATCTGCTAAGCAAGTTGAATACGGGGACACTAATTGGTTTTGATCAAGATGAATATGCAATAAAGGCAGCAAAGTTGAACTTTACTGATTTATTACAAGAGGATAGTAATCCTAGGTTACAACTCGTACATGACAACTTTAGTCATTTGGAGCAGGACCTAGTAAAGCTGGGCTATCCAGATGGCATTGATGGCATTTATTATGACCTAGGTGTATCTTCACCACAATTTGATCAAGCTGAGCGGGGTTTTTCGTATCGATATAATGCAAGATTAGATATGAGAATGGATCAAAGCAAAGAGCTTGATGCATATCAATTAGTAAATCAAAGCAGTCAACGAGATTTGGCAAATATTTTGTACAAATATGGCGATGAAAAATTTTCACGTCAAATTGCTCATCGAATCGTTGAAAAACGCAGAGAAAAGCCAATTGAAACTACCTTCGAACTGGTAGATATCATCAAAGAAGCAATTCCTGCTTATGCACGAAGGACTGGCGGGCATCCAGCAAAGAAAAGTTTTCAGGCTCTAAGAGTGGCGGTTAACCATGAATTAGAAGTCTTGCAAACTTCTCTTGAGGAAGCAGTTAAGCTTTTACGTCCGAAAGGGCGGATCAGCGTAATAACGTTCCAGTCTGATGAAGACAAAATCGTTAAAAAAATATTTAAGAAATACTCTGAAGTAGAAGTACCCAGAGGGATGCCGATGATTCCAGATGGAATGAAACCAACACTTCGTTTGGTGAATCGCAAACCTATTACTGCTTCTGCTTTGGAATTGGAAAACAACAACCGCTCACACAGTGCAAAACTACGGGTTGCAGAGAAGATATAAAGAGGAAATGTTTATGGCTGATAGTTCTGCAAGAAGAATTGAATTTGAACCAAACAGAGAACCAAAATCTGTTAAAGTTAGGCGGATTGCTCCGAATCCACATCAAGTGCGTTGGACTGGTCTAGAAAGAACTTTAGTTGTATTGGGAAGCGCCATTACCTTAGGAATGATGGTTTTCCTAGTTTCTTCAAGTATTTCTGCGACCTCAGCGCAGCAAAAGCTCTCAGGTGTTGAACAATCCATTACCAATAAACAAAACAATATCACTAGTCTCAATCAAGAGATTGGTGAATTGACTTCCATTTCGCGCTTGAAGAAGATTGCTCGCAGTAAAGGTCTAACGTTAATTGAAAAAAACATTAGGACAGTTCGCTAATGAAAAAGAAAAATAATAGTTTAAAACTACAAAAATCCAAAGCCCACGGCTACCGCTTTACGATGGGGAGAATTCTCCAACTAGTCGTGGCTTTGGTTTTTCTTGTGTTTGTGGGAAGATTTTTATATATCGGTATTTCAAAAACAGTCCAAGGTCAAAATTTGTCGACTCGGACAAAACAGCTTTATATGCGCAATCAAGTGCTTAAAGCTAATCGAGGCACGATTTATGATCGCAATGGTTTGGTAATTGCAGAGGACTCGCATCTTTATACAATTTACGCGATATTGGACAAGTCTTCGATTAATTATAAAAATAAACCAGAATACGTTGTTAACAAACAAAAAACAGCGAAGCAATTGGCAAAGGTTTTGCCGATTTCGGAAAAGAAGATTCTACAGTATCTTTCACCCAAGTCTAAAGCCTTTCAAGTTCAATTTGGTTCTGCCGGTAGCGGCTTAACTAAAGATCAAAAAGAAAAAATTGAAGCGATGAAATTGCCAGGAATTAAGTTTATCGAAACTCCTTCACGGCTTTACCCGAATGGTGTTTTTGCATCGCACGTTGTTGGTTTAGCTCAACCAGAATACAACAAGAAGACTAATTCGCAGACAATTGTCGGAACAATGGGACTAGAAGCGTGGTTCAATAAAACTTTGACTGGAACAGACGGTTATAAAATCTCTTCATTTTATGCTTCAGAGAATCAAACGCCTAATTCAACTCAGACCTTTAAAGCTGCAAAAAACGGAAACAATTTATATTTGACGCTTGATTCGCAACTTCAGAGTCTATTGGAAGAAAAACTTAGTGAAGTTCAAAAAGCTTATGATCCAGTAAGTATGACGGCAGTCGTTGAAGACATGAAAACTGGGAAAGTAATGGCCGCTTCTCAAAGACCGACTTTTAATCCGCAAACCAAAAAAGGATTAACTAAATCATATCGAGATATCTTGGTTCAAGATACCTATGAACCTGGTTCGGTCTTCAAAATCTTGACTTTGGCTGCGGCTATTAATAGTGGCAATTATCACCCTAACCAGTACTACAATTCAGGATCTGTAAATGTTGGTGGCTCGACAATCCATGACTGGCTCACTTCTGGTTGGGGAAGTATTCCTTTGTCTCAAGCATTCCCACGTTCAAGTAACGTTGGCTTCGTTCATATTGAGCAGGCAATGGGTGCCAAAACTTGGCGCAAATATTTGAATCGTTTTAGAATTGGTAAAAAGACGGACGTAACATTGCCAGGCGAACAAGCAGGACTGATTTCCTTTAAAGGAGTTACCGACCAAGCCGTAACGAGTTTTGGTCAGGGTGTTAATGTCAATGTCATGCAAATGATGCAAGCATTCAGTAGTTTGGGCAATAATGGTCAAATGGTTAAACCACAATTTGTTGATAAGATTACTGATGCAAATGGCAAAACGATTAAATCCTACCAAGTTAAAAAAGTTGGAAAACCTGTTTATAGCAAAGCTACTCGTAAATTGTTGATTAAGAATATGAAGCGAGTTTTAAACAAACAAATTGGTACCGGTTATGCATACAAGATGTCAGGTATTAGTTTGGGAGTAAAAACCGGTACGGCGCAAATTGCTAAACCAAATGGTGGCGGCTATTTAACTGGTGACAGCAACTATATCTTCTCAGTAGTCGGTGTTACGCCAACTAAGAATCCACGTTATTGCGTTTATTTGACATTAAAGCAACCAAGAAAGATGACAGTATCTGCTGAAAAGATTCTTGCATCAATTTTCAAGCCAGTTATGCGTCGGGTTGTCATTATGTCTAAGAGTGAAAGTTTGGCTTCTAGTTCTTCAGTAGTTAAAACACCTAGCTTAACGCAGATGTCTTATGCTAAAGCCAAGAAAAAGGCAACTGCTGCTGGATTAAACGTTTTAAAGATTTCTAGTGGCTACAAAATTGTTAAACAGGGTGTCAAAAAAGGACAAAAAGTATCTTCCGGTTCAACTATCCTTCTTCTAGGTGATGGTACAGCTAAATGTCCAAACATGAATGGTTGGAGCCTAGAAGAGCTGAATCAGTTTGCAAACTTGACTGGAGTTAAATTAACGATTAAAGGCTCAGGTACCGTTAATAAACAGAGTCTAAAAGTTGGTACCAAGATAAAAACAGGGCAAAAGATTAGTATTAATTTAAAGGAGTAATAAGATGGTAATAAGCTTTATTGCACTAGTGAGTTCACTGGTATTAACGGCTATTTTCTTGCCATGGTTAATTATGTTTATGCATTCTCATCATGAAGGACAAGAAGTTCGTGATGAAGGACCTAAATGGCACAAAAAGAAATCCGGCACTCCAACAATGGGAGGTACGATTTTTGTAATTGCCGCAGTTATTTCCACTATTTGGGTTTCGGCTTGGCAACATCAAATTAATAAAACAGTTTGGATTTTGATTATTTCATTATTGGGGTACGGTATTATCGGCTTCCTGGATGATGGTATTAAACTTTATTACAAGCGTAATCTTGGCTTACGTGCATGGCAAAAATTAGCTTTGCAAATTGTGACTGCAATTGCAATTGTTTTAATTGCTGCTAGTGACAATTTCAGCTTTGGCTTATACATTCCATTTGCTGGCATTGTTAAGAGTGCTGTATTGTTCACTATTTTTATCATTTTCTGGTTGGTTGGCTTCTCAAATGCTGTTAACCTTTCAGATGGATTGGATGGTTTAGCAACAGGTTTATCAATCGTAGCTTATGGTACGTATGCTTATCTTGCCTTTAAGCAACACAATTCAGCTATCTTAATCTTTTGTATGAGTGTAATTGGTGGTTTAATTGCATTCTTCATCTTCAACCATAAACCTGCTAAAATCTTTATGGGAGATGCTGGTTCATTGGCCCTTGGTGGTGGTTTAGCAGCTGTAAGTATCTTTCTTAACCGACCATGGTCCTTGCTTTTAGTTGGTATTGTCTTTGTTTGTGAAACTGCAAGTGTAATTCTGCAGGTTATTTCTTTCCAAACTACAGGGAAGAGAATTTTTAAGATGACGCCAATCCACCACCACTTTGAAATGTTAGGCTGGTCAGAATGGAAAGTCGATATTGTCTTTTGGATCATAGGTTTGATTGGCAGTATTATTTACTTATGTATTTGGGGATAAAACAATAAATGAAACAGATCGATACATATAAAGGTAAAAATATTCTAGTTTTAGGTTTAGGAAAAAGTGGCTTTGCAGTTAGCAAAGTGCTTCTTCAATTAGGCGCCAAGTTGACTTTAAATGATAAGGCTGATCTGGACAAAAATGATAAAGCACAAGAACTCAAAAAGTTAGGCGTAAGAGTAATTGGCGGACATCATCCCGTTGAATTATTCGATCAAGAGCATTTTGACTACATGGTTAAAAACCCAGGAATTCCTTATGAAAATCCAATGGTGCAAAAAGCTGAAGAAAAGAAAGTTCCCATTATCACAGAACCTGAGATTGCTTTAAGCTGCAGTGAAGCACCTTATGTTTGCGTAACTGGTTCAAATGGTAAAACTACTACAGTTATGCTGACGCAAAGAATTTTGGATCATCATTTGCAAAAGTCTGGGCATCATGCATATGCTGTTGGCAACATTGGTGTCCCAATTTCTGAGGTAGTTCCTAAAGCCACAAAGGATGACATCTTGGTGGTTGAAATTTCAAGTTTCCAATTATTGGGTGTCACTGATATCGATCCTAAAGTGGCAGCAATTATAGATATTTATCATAATGTTCACTTGGATTATCACAAGACTTTCGAAAATTATGTAAATGCTAAATTGAATGTTACTCGTTTCCAAAATTCAGCAGATTATTTCATTGCAAACTTTGATCAAAAAGATATTTTGAAGAAGGAAAAAGAAACTACTAAAGCAAAAATTCAAACCTTCTCTGAAAAAGATAATTCAGCGGACTACTTTATTGGTGATGAATACCTTGAAAGTCAAAGCGAAAAGATTATGAAGATCGATGACATTAAATTGCCAGGTATTCATAACCAACAAAACTGTTTAGTTGCCATTGCTATTTCCAAATTAATGGGTGCCGAAAATGATGATATTCAAGCTGTTTTAAGCACTTTTGCTGGTGCTAAGCACCGTCTGCAATATGTCATGACTTTGGATGGCAGAAAAATTTATAATGATTCAAAATCAACCAATATTGAAGCAGCCACTGTGGCTATTCCATCATTTAAGCAGCCAGAGGTTTTGATTGCAGGTGGACTTGATCGTGGCTTTACTTTTGATTCATTGGTTCCGCTTTTTAAAGAGCATGTTAAGGCCATTGTCTTGTATGGTGAAACCAAGTATTTGTTGGCTGATGCAGCAAGAAAAGCTGGCATTAAAGATATTGTAATCGAAAATACTTTACAAGAGGCAGTACCAAAGGCATATGAATTAACCGAACCTGGTGATGTTTTATTGTTCTCACCAGCATGTGCATCATGGGACCAATTTAGAACATTCGAAGAACGTGGAGACTATTTCGTAAGTTTTGTAAAGGAATTAAAGACTAAATAAAATGAGAGTTATTTTTACTGGTGGCGGTACTGGCGGTCACATTTATCCAATTATGGCAATTATCGAACGTTTGAAAGAACGCGGAATTTGTACTAATGATGAAATTCTTTTTGTCGGAACACAAAAGGGATTGGAATCAAAGATTGTTCCAGCAGCGGGTGTTAACTTTAAAACAATAAAAATTCAAGGATTTAACCGTAAGCATCCTTTGAAGAATTTTGAAACAATCGAATTGTTTTTCAAAGCAACCAAACGTGCTAAAGAAATTTTAGATGATTTTAAGCCTGATGTTGTTTTAGGAACCGGTGGCTACGTTTCAGGTGCTCTTGTTTATGAAGCAGCCAAAATGCATATTCCAACGATGATCCATGAATCTAACTCTGTTGTTGGTTTAGCAAATAAGTTTTTAGGTCACTATGTAGATAAAATCTGCTACACTTTCGATGACGCTGCTAAACAATTTTCTGAAAAGAAGAAATTGGTTAAAACAGGCAACCCTCGTTCTCAACAAGTTTTAGGTCTTAATAATAAAAAAATTGATTTAGTCGAAAAATGGAATTTAAGTGCAAATATTCCAACTGTTTTAGTCTTTGGTGGTTCACGTGGTGCTCTTGCAATTAACCGCATCATGTTGAAATCACTGATGGAATTGAAGAAAAAACCATATCAAGTAATTTGGGCAACTGGTACTTATTATTTCGATGCAGTTCAAAAGAAAATAGATGGGATCGACATTGGCAGCAACATTAAAATTTTGCCATATATTAAAGATATGCCAGCACTTTTGCCAGAGATAACCTGTGTAGTTGCCAGATCCGGAGCTACTAGTATTGCTGAGTTTACTGCCCTAGGTGTTCCTGCAATTTTAATTCCAAGTCCAAATGTTACTCATAATCACCAAATGAAGAATGCTTTGGATCTTGAAAAAGCAGGTGCTGCTTTAGTATTGCCAGAAGATGATTTGAACCCTAATAATTTCGTTTCTTCTGTCGATCATATTTTACTCGATGAAAAATATGCTAAGAAGATGTCTGAGGCTTCAAAGGCTTTAGGTGTTCCTGATGCTTCAGATCAAGTTATTAAAGTAATGAAAGAGATTTCTCGTTAGAAAGAAGGTGAGGCAGATGCCTAAAAAAAGAGTGACAAAGATAGATCCACGAAAAGAATTATCACCATATCTTAATCACCAAGAAAATCAAAATCGCAATCATAAAAAAAAGAGCAAGGTTTCTGCCTCATTATCTAAACTAAAAAGTTATCGTCGGAAATCGCTTTTTAAAAACTTAGGTATCATTGTTGGTACTTCACTTATAGCTGTCCTCATCTTAGGCTATTATGTTTCTCCACTAGCTAATGTTAATAATGTTCAAGTGGTAGGAGCTGATGACTTATCCTCGAAGAAAGTTGTGTCCAGTTCAGGGATAAAAGCCTCAGATAAATTAATCGATTATCGGCTCAATTCTAAAAAATTGAATAGCAATTTGAAAAAGAAATATCCAGAAATTCAGCATGTCAGTGTTGAAATAAGTCATATTAATCGGTTAGTATTAAATGTTAAAGAATACCCGACAATAGCTTATATCAAAGTTAAAGATGGCTATCGCAAGCTTTTATCTAATGGAAAGATTTGCAGCAATGCTCTTGCCTGGTCAAAAATTGATCAGAGCAAACCGCTTTTTATTGGCTATAGCAAGAAGACATCTTTGACAGATGATTTGGAGCTCTTTAACAGTTTACCTGCTTCTTTTCGTAATCAAGTCAAGCTGCTGAGTGGGAGTGCCATTAGAAAATCACAGATTATTCTAGTGATGAAAGATGGCAATGTCGTTATCGGCGATATCTCTACCTTTAAGCAAAAAATCAAATATTATAATGCGATCAAGAAGAAAGCTGGCAAAAACAGTTTAATTGATCTTGAAGTCGGTGCTTTTAGTAGACCTTTAACAAAGAGTGAAATGAAGGCTTATGGCATATCATAGCTGTATTGAATCCACTTTTATGTTAAAATTTTTGCAATGCAATTATTAATGGGGGCTTAATTTTGGATTATTCAAATCTTTTGGTCGGCTTAGATATTGGTACCACCAGTATAAAAGCAGTTATTGCCGATGACGGTAAAGTAATTGGTGCAGTAGCAACACCAAACACAGGGATGCGGCACGGTAAAATAGTTGATATTGATCAAACCGCAGCTGCAATCAGTCAAACGCTTAAAGAAGTGGCAGAGAAGACCAATTCTAATATTTATCGAGTAGTAACTGGCATACCTGTAGGCTTATTGCAATTAGAGACAGCTACCGGAATTACAACTGTCAGCGATAACGGTCAAGAAGTTGGCAATGAAGATGTTAAACGTGTTTTGCAATCTGCAATTAAGTCAGCCGTTAAAGACGGCTACGATCCAATTGCTTTCTTGCCAAGCAGATTTATGATTGATGGTAAAACGGATGTTGACGACCCACGTAAGATGATTGCACACAGCTTGGCTGTTCGTGGCATTATTTTAACTGCACCATCGGGTTCATTGCACAATATTAGAAAGGCAATTGAAAGAGCAGGCTATAAGAACAATTTCTTCGTTCCAACTCCATTAGCTATAGCTAGCGTTGCCTTAGATGAAGGTGAAAGAACCTTTGGCTCTATTATCCTTGACTTAGGTGGCGGTACTTCCACTGCAACAAGTATTCATGAAGGTCAAATCAAATACGCTAAGACTGATCTTGAAGGTGGTAGCGACATCAGCAATGATATTTCCGTTGTATTAAGTACCTCCAAGAAAGATGCAGAGCAAATCAAATTAGATTATGGCTTTGCTGAACCAAGTTTAGCTTCAAAGAATGACAAGTTTGCCGTTAATAGTGTTGGTTCGAATGGACAACAAATGGTAGATGAGGTTTACTTAAGCGAAATTATTAATGCTCGGTTAATGCAAATTATTAAGAGAATTGGTAAAGGATTAGTCAAAACCAATGCTCTTAAATTGCCAGGCGGCATAATTATCACCGGTGGAGGCAGTTTGCTTCAAGGCATTGATAGTTTGGTTGCTAATACCTTAAATATCAAGACGCGGATCTATCAACCAGAACAAATGGGAATGAGAAGTCCAATTTATACTGCTGCATACGGCATTGTAAATTATGTTTATAAAATGTCTGATATTGACTTTTTGGTAAATACCGCTATTTATGGTGGACCGGTCAGTGCTGAACCAAGTCGTTCTTCAGAAAAAGAGAGTAATAATTTGAAAAGAACGGTTACTTATAGTGAAACTGAAGCAAAAGAAGCTTATAATAAAGATAAAATGCCAAGAAGAGATCATTCTTCTGAGAAAAAAGAAAATAAAAACAGAACAGGAAGAATAAAAGACTTCTTCAAAAAGTTCTTTGGCTAAAGGTGGTTAATTAGATGGATTTTACATTCGATTCAGACGACAATAAAAATGCTGTCATTAAAGTAATCGGTGTTGGTGGCGCCGGTGGTAATGCTGTTAACCGAATGATTGATGATGGTGTTCAAGGTGTTTCATTTATTGCAGCTAATACAGATGTACAAGCACTTAATAGTAATAAAGCAGAGGAAAAAATTCAATTAGGGCCTAAATTGACAAGAGGTTTAGGTGCTGGTTCACATCCTGAGGTTGGTCAAAAAGCCGCTGAAGAAAGTGAGCAAACGATTGAAGATGCCTTAAAAGGTGCAGATATGATCTTTATCACTGCCGGAATGGGTGGTGGTACTGGTACCGGGGCTGCTCCAGTTGTTGCTAAGATTGCAAGAGAAACTGGTGCTTTAACTGTTGGTGTTGTTACTAGACCATTTAGTTTTGAAGGCCCGAAGCGTTCCAGAAATGCCGCTGAAGGTATCACTCAATTAAAGCAATATGTTGATACTTTAGTTATTATTGCCAACAACCGCTTACTTGAAATGGTTGATAAGAAGACTCCAATGATGGATGCCTTTAAAGAAGCAGACAATGTCTTAAAGCAAGGTGTTCAAGGTATTTCAGACTTGATTACTTCTACAGACTACGTTAACTTGGACTTTGCTGATGTTAAGACAGTTATGGAAAACCAGGGTGCTGCCTTGATGGGTATTGGTCGTGCTAGTGGTGAAAACAGAACTGTTGAAGCTACTAAATTGGCTATTTCATCACCATTGCTTGAAGTCTCAATCGATGGTGCTAAACAAGTGTTGCTTAACATTACTGGTGGACCAGATTTGACATTATTTGAAGCTCAAGATGCATCTGAAATTGTTTCTAAGGCAGCTGGTGACGATGTTAACATTATCTTTGGTACTTCAATTAATCCTAACTTGGGTGACGAAGTAGTTGTCACAGTTATTGCTACAGGAATTGATTCGGCTACAGAAGAAGCTGCTTCAAAACAATTGCCAGGCAGAAGCCACCAAATCAAGTCTCAACCTAAGAAGACTGAAGAAGCTCAAGCTACTAAGCCAACGATTGGTCAAACTGTTCAACCAACAGTAAATCAAAGTACCAATAATACGACTGCTAAACACGAGAGTATGGTTGATCCAACTAGTGTTTGGGGCTTAAATAACGATGACCAAACTACTAGAAGAACTACACCAACTAACACAAACGCTAGTCAAGATGACAGCTTTGACTATTTCAGCAGCGAAGATCAAAATAGTATTTCACAAATTGAAACCAGTGCACAAGATGATGACGATGATAATAATGACATCCCATTTTTCAAGCACCGCGGTGAAAACTAATAGGGGGAAAGAAAGATGGCTTTTGATAAATTAGGTAGATTCTTCGGAATTTCCGACGATGATGATAATGTAGTGGATGAAGAAGAATATACTCAAGATCAAGAAAACGATGATACTCAAATTCCACTGAATACAGTTAACCGCGATAATGTGGTTTCTATTAAATCTGGAATGAATTCAAGCAAGAGTCAAATCGTTTTATATGAACCTCGTGTATATTCTGATGCTAAAGATGTTGCACAAAACTTATTGCAAAATAAGGCTGTTGTAATTAACTTTAGCAGAATGGAAGATAGCTCAGCTAGAAGAATCGTTGATTTTATTACCGGTACTGTTTATGCTCTAAATGGTAAAATTCAAAGAATTGGCGACAAGATCTTCTTAGCTACACCTCCAAAATTCGTTACTGATGGCAAGATCAGTGAATTAGTTGATAAGAAAGATAATTTGGACTAGTTAATGATTGGTTACTACATTTTTATTGGAATATCCTATATTATTTGGATTTATAGCATTATTTTGGTAATTGATGCAATTATGAGCTGGCTTCCTTTTTTAGCCAATTCATTTGTTGGCAGATTGCTTAATAGAATTGTGAATCCATATCTGAATCTGTTTAGAAGAGGACCAGTTGCTAAATTAGCTTTTAGTACAGGAATTGATATTTCGCCTGTAATTGGTATTTTCATTCTTTATTTGATTCAAGGATTAATCCAAAATATTGCATACAGATTTATTTAATGGTGGGTTAATGGAAAAAAGACAAGCGAGTAGTTTTTACCCACATTTTCAATTAGATGAAAGACCAACAGTTGATAAACTTGTTGGTCTTTTTAATAACTTAGTATTTAAGCATGAAAGCTTATTAACAGATTTCTTAGATCCCGGACAACGGGAAATATTAAAAATAATTGTTGGTAATGAGGCTTTTTTGCAAGATTTTGGCGGTTATCTAAATTCTGAGAAAAGAAGAGTTTATCTAAGTGAAGAGTGGGAAAATTTTAGAACAACTGACTTTCAAGTCCAAGCTTTTGAAATACAATATCCAACCAAATTTTATAAGTTGACACATAGCTCAATTTTAGGAACATTAGCTAATTCTGGGATTAAAACTGATACTTTTGGCGATATTATTACAGATGGACATGGCAAATGGCAATTTTTTGCAAAAAAGGAATTGCAAAGCTATTTTGAAGAGCAAATCGTTAGAATTGGTAAAAGCAAGGTAAAATTGCAGCCAATTTCTTTTAAAGAAGTACTTGTTCCTGAAGATGATTCAATTGAAAAGGTTGAAATTGTTTCTTCATTAAGATTAGATGCAATTTTGGCTGGCATCAGTAAGCAAAGCAGAACGCAATTAAAAACGCAAATTGAAGACGGAACAGTCAAATTAAATTGGCATGATATTGTAAATTCTAATATAATGATTAAAGAAAATGATGTGATCAGTTTGCGCCATTTTGGTCGGTTACAAATTACGAGCATTGCTTCTACAAGAAAAGGAAAATTTAGGGTGGTGTTGAAGCTTTGGCAAACGAAGAAAAAAAGGTAAGTCAAATTACTCCGATGGATATTCATAACAAAGAGTTCAAACGTCGGGGCAGAAATGGGTATGATCGTTATGAAGTCGACAAATTCTTAGATGAGATTGTTGACGATTATGGTGACGCTCTTGATCAAGTGGTTGATCTTAAGAATAAAGAAGTTGATCTCAACAAGAAACTGGATCAATTTGAAGATGAAAATGAAAATCTTAAGAATGAATTGCAACAATATCGTCAACGTGAACAAGAAGTAAACGAGGTATTGGTTTCAGCACAAGAATCAGCTACGCGAATTAAAAAAGAAGCTCAAGAAAAAGCAGACAGTATTATTAACGATGCCAAAAATCAAATTGCTACAGATACTAAATTTGAGCAGCAACAGAAAGATACTCTAGCTGAAGATTACGATCGTCTTAAAGAAGAAGTAGGTTCTTTTAGAGCACAATTACAAGAGATGCTCAAAAAGCAGATTACTATTTTAAATGATGATCAATGGCAAAAGGCTTTAGACAAATATTTTGATACTGATCGTTATTACCCAGAGGATGGTTCTGAACCTATTCCAACTGCTAATGATGAGTCAAAGAAAGTTGACAAATCTGCTGAAGATGCTTTAGAATCTTCTCATAAGCCTACTAATGACGATACAAAACCAATTGTGGGCGATAGTCCAAGTGAAGAGACAATTGATGTTAAACCACAGAGAAGAACCAGATTAAACTCTGGTCCTACAATTATCTTTCCCGACGACTATAAAGATCGAAAGAATTAATTAGACTGACAGTAAAACTTAAGGGCAATTCAGCGAGTTAGCGATGGTGGAAGGCTAACAAAAGAGCCTAAAAGTTGATCAGCTGCCGATTGGGTCTAAGCGTTTAGTTGCATGATACGCAACGATAAGTGGAGCTTTTGGCTCAAATTAGGTGGTACCACGGTTAACCTCGTCCTAAATTAGGGACGAGGCTTTTTTGCTAGAAAGGAATTTTGAATGAGAATCAAGGATACTTTGAATTTAGGCAAAACTAAATTTAAGATGCGCGGCAATCTTCCTGTCCGTGAAGCTCAATGGCAAAAACAATGGGAAGAAAATAAATTATATGAACAAAGATTAAAGTTAAACGAAGGCAAGCCTCGTTTTGACTTGCATGATGGCCCTCCATTTGCTAACGGCAACATTCATATGGGCCATGCCTTAAACAAGATTTCCAAGGATATCATTGTTCGTTACAAGAACATGGATGGCTATTACGCACCTTATGTTCCTGGATGGGATACTCACGGCCTTCCTGTTGAACAACAACTTGCTAAAAAGGGCGTAGATCGTAAGACAATGGATCGTGCAAAGTATCGTGAACTTTGTCGTGAATACGCTGAAAAGCAAATTAAAAAGCAAATGACCGACTTCAAGCGCTTAGGTGTAATGGCTGACTGGGATCATCCTTACATTACTTTACAACCTGAATTCGAAGCTGAAGAAATCAGGATTTTTGGCGAAATGTATAAGAAGGGCTACATCTATAAGGGTAAGAAGCCTGTTTACTGGTCATGGTCAAGTGAATCAACTTTAGCAGAGGCCGAAGTTGAATATAAAGACGTTAAAGCAAATTCAATTTTCGTTGCCTTCCCAGTTAAAGATGGCAAAGGAATTATCGATCCAGAAAATGCCTATTTTGTAATCTGGACTACTACTCCTTGGACTATTCCAGCTAATGAAGCAATTTGTGTAAACCCTAAGTTTGATTACGTAGTAGTAAACGTTGGCGACAAGAACTACGTTGTAGCTGCAGGCTTGCTTGATAGCGTTGCTGAACAAATTGGTTGGAAAGATTATAAAGTAATCAAGACTATCAAGGGTGCAGACATGGAATACATGACTGCTAAGCATCCTCTTTACGATAAAGAAAGCTTGGTTATTGAAGGCTTCCATGTAACTTTGGATGATGGTACTGGTTTGGTTCATACTGCACCTGGCTTTGGTGAAGATGACTTTAATGTTGGTCAAAAGTACCACTTGCCAATTTTTAGTCCAGTTGATGCACAAGGAAAATATACTGATGAAGTACCTGAATTAGCCGGCATGTTTTATCAGGATGTCGATAAGTTAATGGTGCAAAAGCTTAAGGACTGTGGAGCTTTGCTTAAGCTCAAAGTCTTTACCCACTCATACCCACATGATTGGCGTACTAAGAAACCAGTTATTTTCAGGGCTACTACGCAATGGTTTGCTTCAATTGAACCATTCAGAAAACAAATTCTTGATCAAATTGACAAGGCCAGCTTCATTCCTTCATGGGGTAAAACTCGTCTTTACAACATGATTAAAGATCGTGGCGACTGGGTAATTTCCCGTCAACGTGCTTGGGGTGTTCCACTTCCAATTTTCTACGCAGAAGATGGCACTCCAATTGTTGCTCCTGAAACTATTGAACATGTAGCTAAGATAGTTGAAAAAGAAGGAACAATTGCTTGGTACAAGCACACTGCTAAAGAATTGCTTCCAGAAGGCTTTACTTCAGAACATTCACCAAATGGCGAATATACTAAAGAAAAAGATATCTTGGATGTTTGGTTTGACTCTGGGACATCATGGGCTGGTGTCATGAGAAAACGCGATGGGCTTCATTTCCCAGCTGATCTCTATCTTGAAGGCTCTGACCAATACCGTGGCTGGTTCAACTCTAGTTTAATTACTTCAGTTGCTACCACTGGCTTGGCACCTTACAAACAAGTTTTATCACAAGGCTTTGTGTTGGATGACAAGGGCCACAAGATGTCTAAATCACTTGGCAATGTTATTTCACCAAATGACGTTATCAAGAAGATGGGTGCCGAAATTATTCGTCTCTGGGTAGCTCAAGCAGATACTTCTTCTGACGTTGCCGTATCTTATGATATTTTGAGTCAATCTGCAGAAAGCTACCGTAAGATTAGAAATACCTTCCGTTACATGTTGGCCAACACAAGCGATTTTGATCCGGAAGAAAATCGGATTGCTTATGAAGATTTGCGTTCTGTCGACCAATACATGGAAGTAAAGCTCAATGATTTGATTAGAGACTGTCTTGCTGCTTACGATAAATATGACTTCTCAACTGTCTTCAAGAAGGTCTTTAACTTTATTTCAAATGATCTTTCATCATTCTACTTAGACTTTGCTAAGGATGTTCTTTATATTGAAGCTAAAGACAGTCATGCACGTCGTTCAATGCAAACTGTAATTTACGATGCAGCAGTTAAATTAGCTAAAATTTTGACACCAATCTTGCCACACACGATGGAAGAAGTATGGAGCTTTTTGAAAGAAAAAGAAAACTATGTCCAACTTGCTAACATGCCAGAAGTTGTAACTTACGAAAATCGTGAAGAATTGCTTGAAAACTGGCATAAATTCATGAATCTTCGTGATGATGTTTTGAAGGCATTGGAAGACGCAAGAAATAATAAACTGATTGGTAAATCATTTGAAGCAGCTGTTACGATCTATCCTGATAAAGAAACTAAGTCAATGCTCGATGATTTGAAGGCAAACTTCAGAGAAATCTTGATTGTTTCTAAGCTAACAATTGTTTATGGTGAAGCTCCAGCAAATGCTGAAAAGCTTAATAATGCTGCAATTGTTGTTGAACACGCAGAAGGCGAAGTTTGTCCACGTTGTCGAATGATCAGAAACGACATCGGCAAGGATCCAAAATTGCCAATGCTTTGTGGTCGTTGTGCTGAAATTGTTGAGGCTAATTTCCCAGAAGCTGCCGAAGAGGGACTTGAAAAATAATGCGTTTAGGAACAGTAAAACAGTTTGATGAAGGAAGCAGCTATGGTTTTATCACCGATGAGCAGAACCATAAGTCTTACTTTGTCTTTTATACTGCTATTAAAGAAGAAGGATATAAACGATTAGAGGTTGGCCAAAGAGTGAAATATCAATTAGCACAAGGCAAAAATGGTTTGCAATGCGTGAATGTATATTTGGCTGACTAATTAAGATAGGTGGAAGTTTGAATGGATTTAAAAGAAACAGAAATTTCTTCTCAACCCATCTTTAAGGGTAGAATTGTTGAGTTATATGTTAGAACAATTAAGCTCCCAAACGGAGAAACTTCAACGCGAGAAGTAGTTAAGCACCAGCCTGCAGCGGCAGCAATTGCAATTAATGATAAAAAGCAGATGCTGCTGGTTAAGCAATGGCGTGAGCCAATTAAAGCCTTAACTCTTGAAATTCCGGCTGGTTTAATTGACGAAACAGATAATAGTCCGCTAGATGCAATTAAGCGTGAGCTTAATGAAGAAGGCGGCTATGAAGCTGATTATTGGGAAAAAGTAGCAGAATTTTATTCTTCTGTTGGTTTTACCGATGAAAAGCTGTATCTTTTCTATTGTGATACTTTAACCAAGCTGCAAGAAAAGCGTTCGCTTGATGCAGACGAGTTTTTGACTGCAGACTGGTATAGTTTGGATGATTTAAAAAAGTTAATGTCTGAAGGCAAAATTGTTGATGCTAAAACGGTTTATGCCATTACATTTTGGGAGAATATGTTATTAACTAGTGCCCAAGATACGAAGGAAAAAGATGGCTGAAAAACGTTCTGATTATCGCAGACAACAATCAAGAAAAAAAGGTAAAAAACTTTTACATCATATCAGATCGGCTTTTGCTGATCAAGATAGCACCGAAGAGAAAGTAGACGTCAATCCGGAATTTCAAAGAACTCAAACGGAGAGACGATCCTTTACTGATGATTGTCAAGAATTTGCAAATAATTCTGAACCAATTGATACTGGCTTGTCGCGAAAAGATAAGAGTTTAAGACTGAAAAAGAGATTGAATCGTGCTATTCTGATAGTGTTCGTTCTGATCATATTGGTGCTTTTGGCACTGTTTCATTTATAAAAAGAATAGAGGAAAAGTATGAAGATTGCGATTATTGCCCCAATGGAAATTGAGGCTGCTTATTACCGCAAATACTTTCACTCAGAAGATAAGGAAATGTTCGGATCAACTGTATTCGAACATTTTTCTGTTAATGGTAACGATGTTTACCTTGGCTTGAGTGGAATTGGCAAAGTGCAAGCAGCTATGAATTTGGCTAGTTTATTGAGCAACGTTGATATTGACATGATTTTTATGACAGGTTCAGCTGGTTCAATGAATCCCGACGTTCATAAAGAAGATTTGATTCTTCCTAGCGAATTTGCATACCATGATGCGCATAATACGATGGCGGGTGATTATGTTGAAGGACAGATTCCACAAGAACCTGCACGCTTTAAGCTTGATTCACCTGAAAGAGCAAAATTTGGCCAATATTTAAAGTCTAAGGGCGTTGATTATAAGGAAGGCTTAGTTGTAACTGGTGACTCATTTATTGCGTCTGATGCACAAAAGAAGACAATTAAGAAGAATTTTCCAGATGCACTTGGCGTAGAAATGGAAGGAGCAGCTTTCGCACAAGTCGCATATCACTTCAATAAGCCTTTGATTGCGATGCGAGCAATCTCTGATAACGGTGATGAAGACGCCAATGAAGACTTTGACGCTTTTGTTAAAAAAGTTGGAGCTAAGGCTGCAAAATTAATCTGTGATTATGTAGAGGAGATTGATTAAATGAGTGAGATTTACTTAGATAACGCTGCTACGACGCCAATGTCGCCAAAAGTAATCGATGTGATCACTGACCAAATGAAAAATGATTTTGGCAATGCTTCTAGTACGTATCAACTGGGCAGACAGGCAAGACATGTTATCGATCAGGCACGTCATCAGATTGCGCAGGCGATTAATGCTCAAGATGGTGAGATCATCTTTACTTCTGGCGGCTCAGAAAGCAATAATACAGCTATTTTTGGTACAGCTTACAGTCGCAAAGATATCGGCAAAAAAATAATTACCACTAAAATTGAACACCCTTCCGTTTTAAATCCGATGAAGAGATTAGAGAAACAAGGCTACGAAGTGGTTTATCTTGATGTCGACGAAAGCGGACATATTTCTCTTGATCAGTTGAAAAAGGAACTAACTCCGGACACGATTTTGGTTTCAATCATGGCTGTCAATAATGAAGTAGGCTCAATTATGCCAATTCAAAAAATTGGTGAGCTAGTGGCTGATAGCAATGCTTATTTTCATGTAGATGCCGTTCAAGGGATGGGCTCAATTGATTTAGACGTTAAGAAGATGAAGATTGATTTCTTATCCGTTTCTGCGCATAAAATTAATGGACCTAAATTCTTAGGCTTTTTATATGAAAATAGCAAGATAACGATTCCTGACCTGGTACTTGGTGGGGAGCAGGAGATGAAGCGAAGAGCCGGAACGGAAAACGTTCCTGGTATTGCCGGCTTTGGCGAAGCTGTTAAAGAGTTAATGACGATTGGCCATGCCTCTCTGCAAAAGAAATATAAGCATTTTCAAGATATTATTTTGAATACGCTTGATAAAGCAGGGATCAAGTATCATATTAATGGTGGACGAGGAGAAAATGTCTCTCATCACGTCTTGAATTTGCAGATTGATGGTGTCTCCACTACTGTTTTGCAAACGATGCTTGATTTAAATGGCTATGCGGTGTCTGGCGGATCAGCATGTACAGCAGGTTCACTAGAGCCTTCACATGTTTTGATTGCTTGTTTTGGAGCTGATTCTCCTAGAATCAAGGAATCTATCCGGATTTCTTTTGGTCGTTACAATACAGATGAAGAAGTCAGCCGGTTTGCAAAGAAATTGACAGAAATTGCTCAAGAAAAACAATCCAGTGAAAAATAGTTGCTTTCAAAAAGAAAGTAACTTATTATTAATAAGCGAGGAATTAAAATGGCAAATACAGTTGTGATTAATGGTGATAAACGAAAATTCACTTTGAGTCCGGATATTAAGTTATATGCTTTAATTGATGCAGGCTTTATGAAGACTGCTAAAGGCAATTTTAACTATGAACATCCCTTGTATAATGATTCACCTTATAATGCGCCAACTAAGCTCAAGATTACAATCAACAAGGAATTGTCACATCTGACCATGGTTGTTACTGATCGCAATGGTTTGCAAAAGGTTAATATTTTTAAGAACAAGCAATTGGCCCCAACTGTCGATCTTTTAAATTATATTTTGAAAGATTTGGAGGAGCATAAAATTATTGTTCCAGTAAAGGATTGATTTTTGATGGTAGATAATAAGAAAAAAAGAGTCGTTGTCGGCATGAGTGGAGGCGTGGATTCTTCTGTTTCTGCACTTCTTCTTAAACAACAAGGCTATGACGTAATTGGCGTCTTCATGAAAAATTGGGACGACACCGATGATGCTGGTGTTTGTACCGCAACTGAAGATTATGAAGATGTCAAAAAAGTTGCTGATAAAATCGGCATTCCTTATTATTCAATCAATTTTGAAAAAGAATATTGGCACCGGGTTTTTGAGTATTTCTTAAACGAATACAAAAAGGGCAGAACGCCTAACCCCGATGTTATGTGCAATAGCCAAATCAAGTTTAAATCGTTCCTAGAATTCGCTATGGATCTGGATGCTGACTATATTGCAATGGGACACTATGCTAAGACTGTCAAAGATGAAAATGGAATCGTGCATATGATGCGCCCTAAAGATGGCAATAAGGATCAAACATATTTCTTAAGTCAGTTGAGTCAAGAGCAAATTAAAAAAGTTATCTTTCCTTTAGCTGATTTAACTAAGCCACAAGTACGTGAAATTGCACTTGCCAATGGTTTAGCTACGGCCAAGAAAAAAGATTCAACTGGAATTTGTTTCATTGGTGAAAGAAACTTTAGAAAGTTCTTGAGTGAATTTTTGCCAGCAAAATCTGGAAAAATGGTGACGCCAGATGGTCACGTAGTCGGTGAGCACGCTGGATTAATGTATTACACAATTGGTCAAAGACAAGGTTTAGGACTGGGGTCTACCAAACAATCAACAGATCCATGGTTTGTTGTCGGTAAAGATTTGAAGAAGAATGAATTGATCGTTGAGCAAGGCTATGACAGCAAATTGCTTTATGCTACTGAACTTAAGGCAAGTGACATGTCATTCTTCACTGGCAAGCCTGATCATGATGTTGAATTTCATTGTTCTGCAAAGTTTCGCTATCGTCAATGTGATGTTGGCGTTACTGTAAAATATCACGCGGTAGAAAATAGAGTTGATGTTTTTTTTGATGAACCAGCGCGTGCAGTAACGCCTGGTCAAGCACTTGTGCTTTATAATGGCGAGGAGTGCTTGGGTGGCGGCTTTATTGACGCGGCTTACCAACATGAAAAGCAGCTGCAATTAATTTAATTAGAACAAACAGAGATAAAACGAGCAAAGTTTTATCTCTGTTTTTATTTTGAAAGAAAAATTTTGATGGTAAACTAATATTGTATAGACCAATATGTTAGAAAGGAAATCAATGATGTATAAACTTATTGCCTGTGACCTTGATGAAACCTTAATCAGTGATGATTCAACAATTTGTGAACGCAACCGCGAGTCAATCAAAAAGGCACTGTCACTAGGAGTAAAATTTGTTCCGGCAACGGGCAGAGGCTATGTTGCAATTGCTAATATTTTAAAAGAGCTGAACTTGTACAATAAGGCGGATGAATACGTGATTTCTTTTAATGGTGGCTGCATTAGTGAAAACAAGGATAATCAGATTTTAAAATTTACTGGCATCCCTTTTAAGAAGGCAGAAGAGTTATTTAATATTGGCAAGAACTTTGACGTCTGCATTCACGTTTATACTAAGAAAAAAGTATACTTGTACCATGCTAGCGATGATGAATTTGATTATATGAAAGTACGTCATCCTGTTGAAAAGATTGATGATCAAACTGATCTTAGCTTCTTAAAAGGTGAAAAAATTGCCAAGATGATTTATGGCAATCAAAATATGAACTATCTTCATGAAGTAGCAGATAAGATCAAAAACGAAACCGCTGATTTAGATGTTTCATATTCATCTAACAGATTTTTGGAATTAAATCATGCTGGCATCAATAAGGGTATCGGTTTAATCTGGTTAGCTGATAAGCTTGGCATTAAGCCTGAAGAAACAATGGCGCTTGGTGATAACTGGAATGATCTGTCAATGATTCAAGCTGCTGGTTTAGGAATTGGGATGCAAAATGCCGTTCCTGATATGAAAAAGGACTGTGATTTTATTACTGCAGCTAATAACAATCAAGGCGGGGTTGGCGAAGCAATTGAACGGTTTATTTTAAAGCCAGCTAAGGATTAAACTTAAGTCATATTTTTGCTACAATGGTCTCTAAGGAGATAAAAATTATGCAAATTTATTTTGTTCGTCATGGAAAAACTGAATGGAATTTAGCCAGTCGCTTTCAAGGTGGTCACGGAGATTCACCCCTATTGCCCCAAAGTCTAAAAGATATCCAAAAACTTGGAAAGTATTTAAAAGGCACCAAGTTTCGTGGTATTTTTGCTAGTCCTCTTCAAAGAGCTTTTAATACGGCTCAGGGCATAGATGATGCAATGAACGCTAAGTTGCCAGTAGTGATTGATGAACGCTTGCGTGAGTTCAATTTGGGCGATATGGAAGGCATGAAGTTCGACGATGCTGCCAAAAAGTATCCTAAACAAATTGATAACTTTTGGCATCATCCTGATCAATACGATCCACGAGAATTGCATGGCGAAACCTACGAACATGTTATTGCACGCGGCAAAGATTTTGCTACAGAAATGGCTCAGCGTTTTCCAGAAGATGACGATAAAATCCTGGCAGTTAGTCATGGTGCTGCTTTATCAGCAATCATGGGTGGTTTATTAGGCTATCCTTTAAAAGACGTACGTAAACGTGGCGGCTTGAGCAACACTAGTTTGACGGTTCTGGAGACTAAAGATGGTGGCAAAACTTTCCATCCGGTAATCTGGAATGAGACGGATTATTTAGGAAGAAAACTTTCAAAAACTGATTCACTTTAAAATGGATAAAAAAATAGCAGACTTATATGACGCGGGCAAAGTTGACCGCGCCATTCACTTATTAATTCAAAAAATTGATGATCACCCGCAAAATGTTGAAAACTATTTGCAGTTATCGACATACTTGCTTGAGCAGGGCAGCAGCGATCAAGCACAAAAGCTGCTTGAACAGGCTGAACATTTGGTAAAAAAGCCTCAAGAGCTCTACTATAATCTGGCTGTTTGTTATTACAGTCAAGGTGATTTTGATAAAGCTTTGGCTTTGCTTGATCAAATTGAAAATGATGATTTGACTTTATATCAAAAAGCACTAGTTTATTTAAAACTGGGACAGGGTCAAAAGGCACTTGCATATGCATTAACCATCAAAAAAATTGACGAGCGAGTTTTAGAACTGATTGGCGATATTTGGCTTAGTCTAGGCAATTTAAAACAGGCTGAGACAAGCTATCTAAAAATTCCAGAAGAAAAAAGAACAGCAAAAGTTTATTTTCTTTTGGGAGTTAGTTTATTCGCTGATAATCGTGATCAAGCAGAAAAGTATTTTGCTCAGGCAAAACAAATGGATCCAAAATATTATCAAGAAGCGCAGCAGCAATATGGTAATTTACTAGGCTTAATAAGCGGCAAGGACAATTAAAATGGTTAAATTTACAGGAAAAGTCAACGGCATTGTCTTTGAAAATGATCAGGATATGTTCAAAATCCTTGATGTAGAAATACTTGGCAAACTTGAAGGCTATCCTCGTGATGAAATAAAGGTCACTGGCAGCTTTGGCGAAATCCAGATTGCAGGACGCTATCAATTTGATGGTCGCCTGATTATGCATGACAAATTCGGCCTGCAATTTCGTTCAGATAGCTATCAACAAGTGATGCCACATGAGGAAGGCAGTTTGACCAAATATTTAAGTTCAAACAAATTTCCTGGCATCGGCTTAAAAGCTGCAGGAAAAATTATTGATGAACTTGGAATTAATGCCTTGGATGTTTTGAAAAATAATCCTGCTAAGATCGATACTTTGGCCTTAACGCAAAAGCAGAAGGACAGTCTTTTATCAGGAATTAATTCAATGGACTCCTTTTCAGAGATAATTTTAAAATTAGCCCAATATGGCGTTAAGAAGAAGGTTGCCACTCGTCTATATCAGTTCTATCATGGCGAGGCCTTAAAAAAGCTGCAGCAAAATCCCTATGCAGCGATTGCTGAAGTGCAAGGCTATGGCTTTAAAACGGCAGATATCATTGGTCGTGAATTAAATATTAAGGCCGATGATCCTAAGAGAATCCAAGGGGCAGTTTATCAAGTTTTAATTGATGCTTTAACCAGCAGTGGCGATACTTATGTTGGATTAGCTGAATTGTTAACTGAAAGCAGTAAAATGCTTGATATTTCGGCCTTTGATCCAATTGCTAAAGAAGTAAATACGCTGCAAAAGAACGGTAAAGTTGTCGTTGATGGTGAAAATGCAGCTATATCTAATATTTATGAAACTGAAGTAAATATTGCCCGAACGCTAAAAAATTTAGTACAACGCCGGCAAGACCAGCATGACGAAACATACTCTGATAGCGAGATGGAAGATGCTATTGAAGAAGCCGAAAAAAAGTTAAAAATCAAGTATGATGATACACAAAAGGCTGCAATCAAAAATGCTTTGAATAATCCAGTTTCGATTTTGACAGGTGGTCCCGGAACTGGAAAAACAACGATTATTAACGGTATCTTGCTGTCTTTACGGCAGTTGGCCGATATTCCAGCTTCTGCATTATACAGTGAAGACCCACCGTTTTTACTAGCTGCACCAACAGGCAGAGCAGCTAAAAGAATGGGTGAAATCACCGGCATTGCTGCAAAAACTATTCACCGGTTGCTTGGTCTAGGAATTGGCGAAACTGATGAAGCCGAACTCAACGAATTGAATGGAGAAATTTTAATTATTGATGAGATGTCAATGGTTGACATGTTCCTGTTTAAGCAATTGGTCTCTAGCATCAATCAAACTCGGCATATCGTCTTTGTTGGAGATAAGGATCAGCTGCCATCAGTCGGAGCTGGGAATGTTTTTAGTGATCTGATCAAATCACATGCTTTTCCAACAACGATTTTGAAACAAATTCACCGTCAAGGCGATGATTCGACGATTATTACCTTAGCCCATGACGTAAATGACGGCAAAAATCAGGATGAGCTGTTCAAGAAAACCAAAAACTATTCATTTATCCCTTGTCAGCCGCAATTAGTCGGAGATGCTGTCGGACAAATTGTCAAATTGGCGTTAAAACGGGGGTTTTCTAAAGATGATATTCAAGTCCTCGGTGCAATGTATCACGGCAATGGTGGCATTATTAATTTGAATGATATTTTGCAGGAAATTATGAATCCACCAAAAGCCAAAAGCAAACAGGTTGAGGCTCATAACGAAAATTTCCGTATTGGTGATCGAGTTTTGCAGCTGCAGAACAATCCTGAAAAAGACATTTACAACGGACAGATTGGTAAAGTCGTTGGCATTGATGATCACAGTTCCGATAAATGTTTGATTGCCAATTTTGATGAACGTGAGGTTGAATTTAATAAAAAAGACCTGTCTGATTTGACACGGGCTTACGCAATTACTATTCATAAATCACAAGGGTCTGAGTTTCCGCTGGTAGTTTTGAATTTAACTATGCAAAATTACGTCATGCTAAAAAGAAATCTTCTTTATACAGCAATTACGCGAGCGGAGAAGAATCTCGTGCTAGTAGGTGAGCCGCGAGCATATATTACGGCTTTAAATACTCCTGGCAATGATCGAAAGACCGGCTTAACTGCAAAGTTGCAAAAAGAACTGAAAGTTGATCAGTCAAATGATGATGCTGCAAAAACTGCAAAAAAGCTGCCACCAAAATCAGCAGAACAAGAAGATTATATTTTAACTAAAGAAAAAATCTATTCAGGTGAAATTGATCCAATGATTGGGATGCAGGATATTAGCTTAAAAGCTCGTTAATCGATTCTAAAAGCCAGTAAAATAAGTTAAATATTAGATGTTAGAGTCAAAGTCCAATGTTATTCGCCCTAAGTTTAGCTTGGGGCTTTTGTTTTGGGAAAAGAAGAATTGCAATGAGTTCATATTATGAATTAAAATGGCACGATGAAGATTTATCTAAATATTCAACAGATAAGCTCTACTTTATTTGGAATGTAGTTAAGCAGCCGCTTCGCCCTGAATATCGACAAATGCTAGGAGAATTAAAGTGGCGTCAAGCTAAGAAGAAGCAAACGAATACTTTAGCCAAAATTAAAGAGATTATTTCTTTGCGGACAGATAGAAATGAATTACGTAAAGCTTGGTTGAAGTTGCATCCGCAAGCTAAAAAAGAAAGAACAGGGAAAACCATCTCCGAATTAGCGCAGATGCTGCCAGAAATTTCGAAGCAATTAGGGGCTTTTATTGAATTAGAAAATATCGAAATAAAATACTTTGGTAGTGATGGTGAACCTTATTATGAATTGACAGATTTTAGGGATGTCTTTCCGAATAATTACTTAAAGAGTGGTTTTAAAAAATATGGAATTGCCGAAAAGAAGTTTTTACAACTAATAGGTAAAGCGCATCAAGAACAATATCGAAAATTACGCCAGCAAATTGAGCTTGAAGAAGACAAAAATGGCGAAATCATTATTCCATATTATGATGCGGTTGAGTTAAAACATATTTTGGAAGAAGCAGGTTAGAGCAAAATATTTTTAAGGAGTGCGAACAAAAGGTGAAGCTTAAAGCAGAATTTATTCAAAGTGAACTTGGCAATTGGGTTGCAAGAAATACCGCTGTTATTCCGGTTAGTTCAGATATCTTTGAAGTGGCGACAACTGAAATTGATTCTTATGGTGACACGATTTATTGCTTTGTTAAACAGGTTGATAATTTGTATCAAATTAGCGATGAGGGCCGAATGCTTTTTAAACTGGATCCAGGTGCAAGCGATCAAGAACTTTATGAAACAGCAGAAGCAATTGCGATAGGGGCCGGTTTTGATTATGATGAAAAGCATTGTGAAATCTCGGTAACAACCGATCAAGATAATTTAGCGCAAGCGATTGTTAAATTATCACAGCTTCAATTGGCAATATCATATTTGGGTTAAAAAAAGCTTGGTTATAAAATAACCAAGCTTTTTATTGTCTTAGATTAAATGAGTCAATTTGAAATGCAACTTTGAATTTTTGCTTTTTTTGATCTTCGCCGTCAATTTGGTCATATTCTAGCTTAGAAGTGACAATATCAATTTTACTGCCGGCAATGTCATGAAAATGCGGATCATAAACATGAGAGCCGTCCTTTAACAATTTAGCAAAAAGGCGAATAAACTTATGCAAACTCGGCTTTTGAACAACGACCACATCTAAATGATGGCTGTGAATGTTAGCTGAAGGCAAAATGCAAATCCACCGCCAAAATATGGATGATTTGTGGTAGTGACAAAGTAGACATCATCGTATTGCAATATATGATTGTCCTTTGTTACTTTGACAGAGAAAGTGTCCTGTCGGCAAAGTACATAATAATATTAGACGCGTAAATTAAATTGCCGAGATGAAGCTTATTCAATTTTTCCTTCATTTTTTGATGATTGCTGCTGTATATGACAAAAGCATCAAACCCAATCCCAAAATTATTTACAAAATAATATGGTCGGTTGTTTTTTAACGAAGAAATAAACTTGCCACAGTCAACTGGATGATAATCTAAATTTTGTAAAAGTCGATTTACCAATTCTTCCGGCTTTTTTGATAAATGAGCAGCACGTGCAAAATCATTGCCAGAACCAGCAGGGAGATAGGTAATTGGCGTTTCGGGATGATTTGAAGTTTTAATTCCATTGAGAATTTCGTTTAAAGATCCATCTCCGCCAATAACAATCAAAATTTCATTTTCTAGATGGGCGAGGTTGCCATAGTTTTTAGCTAAGCTGATTAATTCTCCAGAATAATTGCTTATTGGTAATCAAAGGGTAGGAGCTTCTCCTGCAAAACTTTGCTAAGCTCGGAAAAAGTATCACAAGCTTGGCCATTGCCCGCCACGGGATTCAAAAGTAAATGTATTTTTTAATATTTTGCATTTTTGACTTGTTTTTCTAAAAAAAAGAAAACCCTTGCGGGCTTCTTTTAAATTTATTTCTTTTCAACAATCATTGGTAAAATCATCGGTCTTCTTTCTGTCTTGGAATATAAAAAGTCAGAAAGGTTTTCAATAATTGCCTTACGAATATCGCTATCTTTAGGCTTATCCGTTTTAGCCATTTCATTTCTGAGAACGTGGTAAACATGTTTTTGTGCCTGACTAATTAATTCAGTAGATTCGCGCATATAAACAAATCCACGACTTAAAATATCAGGTCCAGCTAAAACGCGCTTATGTTTATAATCGACAGTAGCAACAGCTACAACTAATCCTTCTTCAGATAGAATTTGTCGATCATGAACAACTACGTTGCCTACATCTGCTTTACCTGAAGTATCAACATAGACATCACCAGCTGGAATATAACCGGCAATTCTTGCTCCTTCAGGCCCAAAGCAGACTACTTCACCATTTGATAAAACAAATGTGTTGTCAGCTGGAACGCCAGCTTCTTGTGCAAGTTCGGTATGAATAACCTGCATTCTGTATTCACCGTGAACAGGAATCATGTACTTAGGTTTAGTTAACCGAACCATCATCTTTAATTCTTCTTGACCACCATGTCCAGAAGTGTGGACGTTGTTTACACGACCATGAATTACATGTGCGCCACCTTCCATTAACTTGTTAATTAAGTGGTTAACGCTTAATGTGTTTCCTGGAATTGGGTTAGATGAAAAGATAACTGTGTCATCAGGCTGTAAACTGATTTGACGGTGAGTACCATTAGCAATTCTGGATAGGGCAGCTAATGGTTCACCCTGTGATCCAGTACATAAAATCATTACCTTTTCAGGTGGCGTATGATTAATTTCATCCGCATCGACAATCAAACCTTCAGGCAAATTAAGATAGCCTAAATCAATCCCATTTTGTACGCCATTTTCCATGCTTCGACCAAAGATGGCAACTTTTCTGCCAGTATCAATTGCAGCTTGAATAGCTGTTGATACACGGTAAAGATTTGAAGCAAAGGTAGCAAAAATGATTCTGCCTTTAATTCCAGTGATCATGTCATGTAAAGATTTAGCAACAAATCTTTCAGACTTAGTAAATTGCTGTACTTCGGCGTTGGTTGAATCAGACAATAAAGCTAGGACGCCTTCATCGCCAAGCTTGGCCATTTTTTGAAAGTCTGGAGCCGGCTGATCCATTACTGGTGTTAAGTCAAACTTAAAGTCACCAGTAAAGACTACTACTCCAAGTGGAGTATGAACAGCAATTCCCAAAGTGTCAGGAATAGAGTGAGTAGTTCTAAAGAAGGAAACACTTAATTTATTGAATTTTAAAACTGTATCTTCATGTTCTTCATGAAGCTCAGTTGTATTCAAAATACCGTGTTCTTCTAACTTGCCTTTGATTAAAGCTAAAGCAAATGGAGTTGCGTAAACAGGAATTTCAGGAATTTTTTCCAATAAAAATGGAATGCCTCCGATGTGGTCTTCATGTCCGTGACTAACAACTAGTGCTTTAATCTTTTTACGATTTTTAACCAGGTAGGAATAATCAGAAATAACATAATTGATACCTAGTAAATTGTCTTCGGGAAACTTAATGCCACAATCCATGATAATAATTTCATCTTGGTATTGGACACAGTACATATTTCTACCGATTTCGTGCAGACCCCCGATGGCGAAAACGGCAACTTCATTATTTTTTATTCGCACTCTTATTACTTCTTATCGAACGACGTTAATTTAAAATCAGCGTGTTCTTTTTCGTACTTTAAAGAGTTTCCAGTTAATTCTTGGATGAGTTCAATGTTGTAGGGGGTATTATCCTCAACCAATGTTCTTGCTTCGACTTGGTTGTCTGCCTCCATGTAAAGAGTTTGTGTTGTTTCTCTACGTGGGTTAACAATCTTGTCTTTTTGATACAAAACTTTGTAGATCATATTATAATCTCCTTAATTTATTGTAAAAAACGTTCTCAAAATGAATATTTATAAAAAATATTCCATAGCTAATAAAAATTTTATCATAATTAATAAGGTAAGTATAGAAACAAGCTAAGTGTTATGACTTTTTTTAAAACAGAGAATATGTTGACTATAAATAACAAAAGGACTACCATAAGACATGGTAATTGCCTTTTATAACTCATTTACTTGAAACAAAGAAGCCTCTTCGATCTTCTTAATTCCTACATAAGCAAAAAAGCTGTTGGCTCAGTCATCCAGCGGCTTTTTTCTTTATGAAATTTTTAATCTAAAAGAGCACTGACCTAAATCATTGGTTAGTGCCTTGTTATTTTATTGTCTTAAAAATAACATATTAAGAAATGACGATGGTGTTTTCGTCCAAATGGAATGGGTCTTGCTTGTTGATCCGATCGTAAAAAAGGTGACCGTTAAGGTGGTCAATTTCGTGACTGGCAACAATTGCAGGATAGTCTTTTAAGCGAATTGTTTTTTCTTCACCATCTACAGTGAAATAGTGAATAGTTAATTTATCTGGACGAGGAACGTAACCATCAATTTCTTTATCAACACTTAAGCAGCCTTCACCTTCACTTAAACAAACTTTTCTGACAGACTCAGAAATAATTTCTGGATTTACAAACGTTTCTTTAAAAAGAATGTTTCCCTTGTCATCTGGAACAAGCAAGGAAGCCATTTGCACGCTTTCATCGACTTGAGGAGCGGCCAAACCAACGCCGGCACGAAGTTGATGTTTTTCAGCAATTTTAGGATCTTGTGAATTAATTAAATATTCCATCATATCTTTTGCTAATTGCTTGTAATGATCGCTAAGTGGAAAAGTAAGTGGTTGCGCAACTTTACGTAAAACGGGATTTCCGTCACGCGTAATATCTTTCATTAAAATCAATTTGATATCTCCTTTATAATCATTTTGTCTCAATATTATTTTTACCATAAATTAATAAGCAATGGCTAATTTTTGCCAATAAAAAAGATAAAATGCAAAATTAGTCTTAAACGTTGACCACCATAAGCTTAGGTGGTAAAATTACAAGACGTAACTATACAGATAGAAATGCACTTCGATAAAGCGTAATGCGCTACCGAAACTGTGACCGGGTCACAGTTTTTTTATTGAAGATGGGGAGGAATACTTTTGTCAGAAAAAAGAAGAGACGATCTTAGAAATATCGCTATTATTGCCCACGTTGACCACGGTAAAACTACTTTGGTTAACCAATTATTGAAGCAATCCGATACTTTGCCAGAACACATGAATCTGGAAGATCGTGCAATGGACTCAAATGCTATTGAACGTGAACGTGGTATTACTATTTTGTCAAAGAATACTGCTGTTAAGTACAAGGATACTACTATCAACATTTTGGATACGCCAGGACACGCCGACTTCGGTGGTGAAGTAGAACGTATCATGCACATGGTTGACGGAGCTCTTTTGCTTGTTGATGCATACGAAGGTCCAATGCCACAGACTCGTTTCGTTTTGAAAAAGGCTCTCGAAGCTGGTGTTAAGCCAATCGTTGTCTTAAACAAGATTGACCGTCCAGGTGCACGTCCTAAGGAAGTTTTGGATGAAGTTCTTGAACTTTTTATTGAATTAGGAGCTAATGATGAACAGATTGACTTCCCAGTAGTATATGCTTCAGCTTTGAACGGTACTTCATCTTATGATCCAGATCCAGCAAAGCAAGAACATACTATGGATCCTATTTTTGATACTGTTATCAAGAATATTCCAGCCCCAGTTGATAATTCAGACGAACCTCTTCAATTCCAAATTACTATGCTTGATTGGGATGACTACGTAGGTCGTATCGGTGTTGGTCGTATTTACCGTGGTAAGGTAAAGGTTGGCGACAACATCACTGTTATGAAGCGTGATGGCTCAACGCAAAACTTCCGTGTTACTAAGTTGTTTGGTTTCTTCGGTTTAAAGCGTAATGAAATTAAAGAAGCTAAAGCAGGCGACATTATCGCTATTAGTGGTATTAACGATATCTATGTTGGTGAAACGATTGCTTCAGCTGATCACCCAGAAGCTTTGCCTCTTCTTAAGATTGATCCACCAACACTTCAAATGGACTTTGTTGCTAATGATTCACCATTTGCTGGTCGTGAAGGTGACCAAGTAACTCCTAAAAAGCTTGAAGATCGTTTGATTCGCCAAACTCGTACTGATGTTTCATTAAAGGTTGAACCAACTGACCAATTAAACGCTTGGACTGTTTCTGGTCGTGGTGAACTTCACCTTTCAATTTTGGTTGAAGAATTACGTCGTGAAGGCTTTGAATTACAACTTTCACGTCCTAAGGTAATTTATCGTGAAATCGACGGCGTCAAGTGTGAACCATTTGAAGCTGTTCAAGTTGATACTCCAGATGAATACGTGGGTGGCGTTATTGACTCACTTTCACAAAGAAAAGGTACCATGCAAAACATGGAAGCAATAGGAAATGGGCAAACTCGTTTGGAATTTCTTGTTCCTTCACGTGGTTTAATTGGTTACAATAACGAATTTATGTCACAAACTGGTGGTTATGGTATTTTGAACCACAGCTTTGACTCATACAAACCAATGATTAAGAACTGGGAACCAGGCCGTCGTAACGGTGCTTTGGTTTCAATCAACCAAGGTCAATCAACTACTTACGCACTTCAATCAGTTGAACAACGTGGTGTATTGTTCATTGGTGCCGGTGTTGAAGTTTACGAAGGTATGATCGTAGGTCAATCTTCTCGTGAACGTGATATCGCAGTTAACGTAACTAAGGGTAAGAACTTAACTAACACCCGTGCTGCAGGTAAAGACCACGCAGCTGCCATTAAGACTCCAAAGAAGATGACTTTGGAAGAAGCTATCGAATTCTTGAACGATGATGAATACTGTGAAGTAACTCCTAAGTCAATTCGTCTTCGTAAGAAGATTTTGAACACTTCAGAGCGTCAAAAGGCAGACAAGAGACGTAACCGCGCTTAATTAAAGATTTGAACAAAAGCCATCACTGTTATGCGGTGTTGGCTTTTTTGTTTTATAATTAAACAAGCATATTTATTTAAAAAGGAGACGGCAGCGGTGCGTCGAAAAATACATTATCTGAATTACAATATTTTTATTCCATATTTGCTTTTAGTGATTATGGGTGTGATCTTAGTTTACTCAGCTAGTTCTGACATTTTGTTGCAAAATGGTTTTAAACCTTCAACATATGGAATTAAACAAGCAATTTACGCTGCCGTAGCCTTTTTCATATTTGGAATTCCATTTTTTGCTTTAAAATTGGAAGTTTTCAAGAATAAAAAGTTTGTTATGTACTTCCTTTTGATTAGTTTGGCTATGCTGGCCTTCTTGGTTGGATTAAAAATTGTTAAAGGCTCAAGCGCTGCCGTTAATGGGGCTGTTGGATGGATAAATTTAGGTTTCATTAACTTGCAGCCGCTTGAAGTAGCTAAGCTTTCGCTTGTTCTTTATTTAGCCTATGTCTTAGATCGACGCGATGGCAAATTAGTGAAAGGACATATTTGGTCAAATTTAGTTCACCCTGCTTTAATGACTGCAATTATGATGGCTTTGGTCATCGTTGAACCAGATTTTGGGGGAACAGCAATTTTATTCGTGATTGCATTGGTAATGTTTTCTGTTTCTGGTATTCCAACTTCTCTAGCTATTCGCTGGTTGATTGCAATCGTAATCGCTGTTTTTGCAGTCTTTTTCCTAGTTATTTTCTGGAATCCTAAATTTTTGCAAACCAGTTATCAATTTCAAAGACTACTTTCCTTTTTGCATCCCTTTGAATTGGAACGTAAGGGCGGTGCCCAGTTGGTAAACTCTTATTATGCAATTCATAATGGCGGACTCTTTGGCGTAGGGTTAGGAAACAGTATGGAAAAACGGGGATATTTGCCAGAACCATATACTGATTTCATTTTATCGATTACCGCAGAAGAACTTGGAGTAATTGGAGCTATTCTTATAATTGGATTATTATTTTACTTAATGTGGAATATTATGGAGGTTGGTATCCATGCTACCTCGCAGTTCAACGCTCTAGTTTGCTTCGGTGTCACGACAATTATTTTCACTGAATCACTCTTTAATATCGGTGCTGTAGTTGGTTTATTGCCGATCACGGGGGTTACGCTGCCGTTTATTTCTTATGGTGGTTCATCTATGATTGTTTTGACTTGCTGTATTGCATTAGTACTGAATATTTCAACCAATGAAAAAATTAAGAAGGAGGAAGATGAGACAGTCGCATGAGCATCGATGAAGAATTGAAAGGAGCCGGTTTGCAGCAGCGTACTTGCTTATTGATCTACTTGTACAATGTTGGCGATCAATATAAGCTGAGAAAATATGGCGATATTGTCTATTTTTCTAAGAAGATGAAATATTGCGTGCTTTACCTAGATAGTGAAGAAGCAAATAAAGTAAAAAATGAATTGGCTCATTTAGATTTTGTTGAGCGAGTTGAATTTTCTGATGAAGAAGACGTTGATTTAAGCAGCAGTCATATCGAACAGCAGATTGCAGATATGGCCAAAGAAGCTGAGATAAAATTACAATCAAAAAATGAGGATTTGTTGAAGTGAGAATCATATCAGGCAAATATGCAAAGCGTAATTTATTTACTTTAAAAAGTCGAAAAACCAGACCTACTAGTGATAAAGTTAAGGAATCACTTTTTAATTCTTTAGGTCAATTTTTTAACGGCGGTGAAGTACTGGATTTGTATGCGGGCAGTGGAGCATTAGGAATTGAAGCTGTTTCTCGCGGGTATAGTCATGCAACTTTAGTTGATATTAATTACGCTGCTGTTGAGATAATCAAGAAGAACGTTGCTTTAACGAAAGAAGAAGATAAGTTCTCTGTTTTTAAAATGCCAAGCAAAGTGGCATTAAAAAAATTCGCTGAAAGCGGTAAAAAATTTGATTTGGTCTTTTTGGATCCGCCATATGCTAAACAGAAAATGAAGTCCGATATGATTGAGATGCTGAATAATAATCTTTTAAATGAGCGCGCAATTGTTGTTGCCGAAACTGATGATCAAACTATTTTGCCAGAAATCGCTGGTTTTACTTTGATTAAAGACCATCATTTGGGCAAAACCATTGTCAGAATTTACCGAAAGGATTAAATTATGACGATTGCTTTATTTCCAGGAAGTTTTGATCCAATTACTAATGGACATTTGGATGTCGCTAAGAAGGCAGCGACAATGTTTGATAAAGTCTATGTAGTAATTATGACCAATACCAATAAACATTATCTTTTTAATTCGCAAGAACGTACTCAAATGGCTCAGGAAACTCTTAAAGACATCCCCAATATCGAAGTTTTAGCAAAGCCTGACCAATTAACGGTTGATGTTGCCAGGCATTTAAAGGCTTCGGCTATCATTAGGGGAGTCAGAAACACTGAGGATTTTTTATATGAGCAGCAAATAGCAGGGATCAATGAACGACTTAACGATCAAGTTCACACAGTACTGCTGTTTACAGATCCTGAGAATAGTTTTGTTGCTTCAAGCATGATTAAAGAAGTAGCGCGATTTAATGGTGATATTGAACAATTTTTGCCCGCTAATGTTGCGGATGCACTTAAAAAGAAATTGAGATGATTTTATGAGTCAATCCAAGAATGATAAGACAAAAAAAGTAAGACACAATTGGCTGATTGCTATCATTGTTGTCATTCTTTTAGCAATTATCGGCTGTTTGCCAACTAACTATTACATTGAAAGTCCCGGAGAAGTTTTCCCAGTTAGTGAATTTATTAAAACAAATAAGAAAAAAGTAAATAATTTAAACATGGTAACGGTAAGCATCAGTGCGCAACCGGTTAATGTTTTTCAATATTTATGGAGTTTTACTCAGCAATACGATACTCGCGTTCCAAGTAAAGAACTTCTTGGAGGACAGACGAATAGTCAATATGAAGAATTGCAAAATTGGTATATGGAAACGTCTCAGCAGAACGCAATTTATTATGCTGCTAAAAAAGCAGGTTTAAAACCAAAATTGCATTATATTGGCGTTTATGTAATGGCGATTCAAAATAATTCAAGCTTCAAAGGCAAATTGCAAATCGGCGATACGGTTTTAGGTGCTAACGGTCATCGCTTCCATTCGACCAAACAAATGATGACTTATTTAAATAAACAGAAAGTTGGCTCTAAAGTTACAATCACTGTTTTAAGAAACAAAGTAAAAAAGAATTACAGTGGGAAGATTGTCAAATTAAAGAATAGTACGCGTAAAGGTATCGGCATTCAATTAGTAGAGCATTTAACGGTAACAACCAATCCGAAAATTGAAATTAATGCAGGTGCGATCGGCGGTCCAAGTGCTGGATTAATGTTCACGCTTGAAAGTTACGAAATTTTTACTCATCAAAATCTGGCTAAGAATCATAAAATAGCAGGTACTGGTACCATTGATACTATTGGAAAAGTCGGAATTATCGGTGGGGTTGATAAGAAAGTAGTTGCTGCCGATAGAGCGGGGGCAGAAGTATTCTTTGCGCCAACAGATTCAACAGGGGTCAAAAAATCAAATACTAATTATGAAGTAGCCAAAAGAACGGCTAAGCGAATTCACAGTAAGATGAAGATTGTTCCAGTTGCTACTTTTTCAGACGCATTAAACTATCTGAAGAAAAATTATAAATAAAAACAAAAAAATTAGGCTCAGAAAAAAATTCTGAGCCTTTTTTTCGTATTTAAATAATGGGAGGTAGTTTATGAGTTTTGAAAAAATTAAAAATTGGATTATCGAAAAGAAAAATATTCTATTGATTGTTGGTGCAATTGTAGGCGTCATTTTCTTTTTACAGAAAAATGATCAATCAAATAGCAGCGAAGCTAATACCCTAATGTCTGAACAAGAAAAAAGTTCGAGCAGTTTTAGCAGTGCGGCTTCAAGCAGTTCATCCGTTTCTCAGGCAAGCAGCTATTCTTCATCACAAAATAAAGAAGTTACTTGTGATATTTCTGGTGCTGTAAAGCATCAAGGCGTTTATACCTTAAAAAATGGTGCCAGACTGCAAGAATTGATTGAAGCAGCAGGGGGGTTAAAAAGCAATGCGCAGCTAAAAGCAATAAACAGGGCCATGACTTTAAAGGATCAAGATAAGATTCATATTCCCTATAAGGGTGAAAAAGTAGATCCGGCAACGACCGTTTCTGGGAACAGCACTAGTGAAAAAAATGATGCTTCAAGCAGCAGTTCTAGTGATGGCGAAAAAATAAACATTAATACTGCAAGTGCGGCCGATCTGCAAAAATTAAATGGAATTGGAGAAAAAAGAGCAGAACAAATAATTGCTTATCGTGAACAAAATGGCGATTTTAAGAAGATTGAAGATCTAATGCAGGTCTCAGGAATTGGGGAAAAGACTTTTGCAGCACTCAAAGACCAATTGGCTATTTAATTTGCTTCAGCCAGGATATTTGCTGCTTTTTTGTTTTTTGACCGTCTCGGTTTCAATGCTATTTTTTATAGCTAAAAGCAAGTGTCAGCGAATAATTGTCTGTTTGTTGCTCATATATTTTGGTTATCTGTTATTTAAAAAATATGGACAGAATTTATTAGTCTCAGTGGCTTTTTTAGCGATATTTTTCTTATTTGCATTCAAAAATAGTCAAATTAATGAAGTTTCTTTAAATGAAGATACCGTAGTTAAAGTGTATCCTGATCAAGTTAAGATTAGTGATGACTGGATGTCTGCAACTGGTAGAGTTGGCAAAACTTCAATTTTAATTAGTGGAAAAATTGCCGCGGAACAAAAGCGCTTGCTAACATCAGGCAAAACAGTACAAATAAATCATTTAAATGGTGAAGTATCTCAAATATTGCCGGCAACAAATTTAGGAGAGGTAGATTATCGCAAATACTATGCCGAAAAGAGAATTACTCAAAAAATAGAATTCAAAAATTGTCAGATGCAGCCGGTCAGCTTCGGCTTCAAGGAAAAGTTGCATCATTTAAGGTTTAATTTGCAACAATATTTTAGCCAGATGCCACCATTGTTGAGCTTTTTTACTAGCGAGTTGCTTTTGGCAGAAAATCCATCTTCTGATAAAACTATTATGAATAATTATCGTGATCTTGGTATCATCCATTTGCTTAGCATTTCAGGATTGCATGTTGGCATTTATACCTTAGTGATCAGTACGATTCTTTATTTACTGAAATTCACTGATCGACAAGTCTTTTTTGTCTGTGTGCTATTTTTATTCATTGGAATTTTCTTAAGTGCTGGACAGGCAGGCTTTGTGCGCGCTAGTTTGACTTATTTGCTGGAAGAAATCTTTTCTTTGCGCAAATGGAAGATTACAGGATTTGATCTCTTAGGATTAACCTGTCTTATACATTTGTTGTTTTTGCCACGTTTATTTATGAGCAGTGGAGCTATTTTAAGTTATATATTAGCTTTTGGTTTGCAATTAACCCAAGATAAGCAGGGACTGATGCAATCCTTTTTAATGAATCTTTTATTGACGCCATTTCTGCTCTTTTTCTTTTTTCAAGTAAATGTGTTAACAATTATTTTTAATAGTTTGGCAATACCATATTTTAATTTTGTGGTGATGCCGGCCTCGTTTTTAAACTTGGTAATTTTTAAGCTAAACCCAAGTTTAAGCTTGAAAATTGAACTGTTGCTAAAGAGTACGGAAGAAATTATTGGAAAAATTTCGCAAACAAAATTAGGATTAATTGTTTTTGGCAAAATTAATTGGTGGGAATGCTTAATAACTGTGCTGATTGCAATTGTTTTGATAGCTTATTTATCGAAGAAGAACGCAAAAAGAAAGTGGAAGCTGAGTTTAGCTGCCGGATTAATGGCTACTTATGGAATGGGTTTTTGCTTAATTCATTTTCCATTAGAAGGTCAGGTTACTTTCATCGATGTTGGACAGGGCGATAGCATTTTAATCACGACGCCATTTCCTAGAAAGGTATATTTGATCGATACCGGGGGAAAGCTTAATTTTTCAGGCAAAAAAATCACCCCGCAAGTGAACCGCATAACTTTGCCTTTATTGAAAGCACAGGGAATTAATCAAATTGATGGCTTGTTTGTTTCCCATCAGGATGCCGATCACGTTGGGGATGTAGGTCCATTGCTGGAGCAAATTAAAGTGAAAAAACTGTATATGGCAAAAGGATTGCTTAATAATCCATCTTTTTGTAAACGAATTGCCGGTAAAACCAGTCAAACCAAGTTGGTTGAATTGCTGGCGGGGATGCAGATCAAAGAACCCAAGATTAATTTTCAGGTAGTATATCCTTTTAAGCCCGGTGAGGGGAAAAATGAAGATTCATTATCGCTGACTTTTGAACTTGCCCATAAACGCTGGCTTTTTACCGGAGATTTGGGTCAAGATGGTGAAAAGGAAATTGCAGCAAATTATCCATTAAAAGTTGATTATTTCAAACTGGGCCATCATGGGAGCAAAACTTCTTCTAATCCGGATTTTTTGAAAGCAATTTCGCCGAGCATGGTTTTTATTTCGGCAGGCAGAAACAATCGCTTTGGTCATCCGCATCAGGAAACCTTGAGCACATTGCGCAGTTTGCGTATTCCGTGGGCTTCAACACAAGACTGTGGTATGATTAGCTGGTACTATGGCTTTAAAAAGCCTCACTTTGAACGTTTTGTCATGGAGAAAATGGAATGAATTTACTTTCTTTATTTAAGAATACGAATAACAATAATCCGCATACGCTAATATGGGGAGACGATGATTTCCTGAATGATTATTTGGCTCGTTCATATGTAAAAGATGAGCGTTTTGCTTCTTTAGATCATGTAATTGTTGATTGTGAAAATGATGGCCTTGACGAACTGATTGCTGCTTTGACCGAATCAAGCCTTTTTTCCAATCAAAAAATTATTACGGTTAAACAGCCATTCTTTTTAACAACTAAGGTTGCCAAAAAATATCAAAAGCAGCTAAAACAGCTGCAGGATATTTTTTCTCATTTGAAAGAATTGGAAGATGTTGTTGTAATTGTTGCTTCATATGAAAAAATTGACCGGCGTAAAAAATTAACCAAAACAATCATGGGATCATTTAATGTAGTTGACCCCCTTGTTAGACCATATGAGGTAGCAGCAATTGCGAAGGCGCTCATAAAAGCGGAGGGATATACAATTTCTCAGTCTGCGTTGCAGATTTTAGTAGAGCGCAGCGATCAAGTGATGGACACGATCTTAAGTAATTATGAAAAGCTGAAAATGGCTTGTGTGGACAAAAAAATCACAGAAGAAGCCGTTAAAACGAATGTTGATCTATCGCTAGCTCAAAATATTTTTGCAATTCTAGAGGCAGCTTTAAATCAGAACTATCAAGAAGCAATTATCAGATTAAATGATCAGTTGCGCGAAGGTACGAATGCAATTCAATTGCTGGCTGTTTTTGAAAATCAAATCGAACTTCTACTGGTTGTAAAAATTTTGGCAAAACGAGGAAGAAGCGAACCGCAAATAGTTAAAGAATTAGGCGTACATCCATATCGAGTTAAGCTCGCACTTAGAAGCCGGATTCAAATTAACAAATTAGAAAATCTTTTAGCAGAGGCAATTAAGCTGGAATATAACTATAAAAATGGAAATTATCATGACGATAACTTTATTAAAATGTATATTTTGAATGTTTAGAAATAAAAAAAGAAGGCCAGGGGCGTTAACCTCTGACCTTCTTTTGGTTTTTAATTACTTAGCTAATTTGCTCAAACGACTCTTATCACGAGAAGCTTTGTTCTTGTGGATCAAACCCTTTGAAACGGCCTTGTCCAAAGCCTTTTCTGCTTCTATGCGTAACTTGGAGGCGTCTTCTTCGCCAGCTTCTGCGGCAGCCTTGAACTTCTTAACAGCAGTTCTTAACTTGTTTAATTGAGCAGCATTACGTTTGTTAGCAGCGTTTTGAGTTTTAACACGCTTAATAGCTGATTTAATTTGTGGCATCAAATTCACCTCCGGATAATGACTTTTTACTTAATTGATTATACTTAAGAATAAAGCTCGATGCAAGGTAAATTATACTTGCTTTTTAAAAAAATAATTGTATCATAGTAAATGTTGTGAACCATTGACGCTGTTTTTTTGCTCACACCTGACGATTAACGTTGTCAATGGCAATTATTTTTAATTTTTGAAAGGTGAAAATTTATGGCAATTTCAAAAGAAAAGAAAGACCAACTTATTAAAGAATACGCAACCCACGAAGGTGACACTGGTTCTGTTGAAGTACAAGTTGCACTTTTAACTGAAGATATCAATAACTTGACTGATCACATGAAGAGTCACAAGCATGACCACCACTCATACGTTGGTTTGCTTAAGAAGATTGGTCACCGTCGTAACTTGCTTCGTTACTTACAAGATAACGATCTTGACCGTTACCGTGCATTGATCAAGAAGTTAGGTTTGCGTCGTTAATCTTAACTTTAGAAAATCATAGAAAGCTAGTCCTTTTGGGACTAGCTTTCTTGTTTTTGTCATCTATATATCTTTTATGCTAAAATTAATAAATACTATAAGTTCGTTTTGATCGTAAGATCCTTAAAAATGAAAAATCACAAATTAAATAAAGAGAAAAGGAAGTAAAATGGCTGATCAAATTAAAATTATGATTTTGAGTGGCGTACGTGAACAAGGAAAGGATATGTTCGCTGTTCAAGTCAACGATGAAATATTTGTTTTAGATGCGGGATTAAAGTACCCAGATAGTTCTTTATTCGGGATTGATGTTGTAATTCCTGATTTAGACTTCTTTGAGCAATATGGTGACCGGGTTGCAGGAATTTTCTTAACTCACGGTCATGCTGATTCAATTGGAGCACTGCCTTATATTTTGCGCAAATATGATATTCCTGTCTTCGGTTCACAATTGACGATTGAATTAGCAAAAATCGACGTTAAGCGCGAGAATAAAAAGCTTAAAAATAGTCTGTTTCATGTCATTGATGCTCATACTGAAATTGATTTCAAAAATGCCAGCATCTCATTTTTCCATACAACGCACTCAATTGCTGACTCATTGGGAATTGTTGTTCATACTCCTGCCGGTGAAGTGGTTTATACAGGTGACTTTAAATTTGATCCATCCGCAGCACCAAATTATCGGACCGATATGGATCGCTTGGCTGAAATTGAAACTAAACATGTTTTGGCATTATTAAGCGATTCCTCTAATGCAGAAGCTTGGTTCCCAAGTGCATCGGAACAGGATTTGGAAAAATACGTAACCGATGTCTTTAGAAAAGCTAAAGGTCGAATTATTGTTGCAGCTAAGGCTTCAAACCTTAATAGAGTGCAAGAAGTACTCAATGCGGCAGCTGCTACAGGTCGAAGAGTGCTTTTAACTGGCTGTGATTTTGCTAAAATCGTTCGGACAGCTATGAAATTAGGTTATCTCGATGTTCCTGATGGCCTTTTAATGAGAGTAAAAGACCTTAAGACAACACCTGATGATAAGACAGTTATTTTGGAAACCGGTCGGATGGGTGATCCTTTGAATTCATTGCAAAAAATGGCAAATAAGCGCCACAGTATGATTCGAATTCATAAAGGAGATTTGGTCTTTATTGCTACGACACCATCACACGCCGTTGAGACAATGGTGGCTGAAACTAGCGATATGGTTTACCGTGCAGGCGGAACAGTAATTCAGCTTGGTCGTGATAAGCATACTAGCGGCCACGCAACTGGAAGAGATTTGCAACTGCTAATCGATATTCTTAAGCCTGATTTCTTATTCCCAGTTATTGGTGAATATCGTTTAATGGAAATTCATAAGAACTTGGCAATTAAGACAGGAATGAAGAAAGAAGACGTCTTTATTTCTAAGAACGGCGATTGCTATAATTATGATTTCAAGAAAAAGCGCTTCTATTTAACTGATCCGGTTCCTGGTGAGGATACTATGATTGATGGTTCCGGAGTAGGTGACGTAGGTAATATTGTTTTACGTGATCGTGAAATCTTATCAGACGATGGTATTTTTCTTGCGGTTGTAACAATTGACCGCAAGAAGGAAAAGATTGTGGCTAGACCTCAAGTAACCAGTCGCGGATTTGTTTATATCAAGGCAAATCATAAGTTAATGCACGATTCAATTGAAGTTATTGAGAAAGCAATCAACAATAACTTTGAACATAAGAAGTTTGATTGGACTGAATTAAAGCAAGATGTAAGAAATGATCTTGAAAAGTTCTTGTACAAGCAAACAAATCTACGCCCTGTAGTTTTGCCGGTTGTGATGGAAGTCAACCAAAATCGCCACCGTGCTATGCAGAAGCTTAAAGAAAATAAGACGGATAACAATACGCAAGGTGAGAATGGCACACCAAATAAGCGTAAGAATTCTCGTAGTTCACAAAATCATAAAGCCGTTAAACCAAGAAAATGGAAAATAGTTAAAAAGAATTCTAAGCCAACAAAGGAAACGAAGGATAATTAATGACGACGTTGAGCCAAAAAAACTTGTTAAAGTTAGCTCAGGAAGATGAAGAAAAGGGCCAGATTTCTAATGCTATTCAACTTTTGGAAGAAGCATTGTCTTATGGTCGTTCGTCAGAAATTGTGATGTCGCTATGTCGGCTGTATCGCAAAAATAACCAAGAAGATCAGGCATACACCCTAATAAAGGAAGAACCTGATCTTTTTTCTGAGCCAGAAATATTTGAAGAATACAATAAAATCTTAGCAGCCAACCATTATTTGATTGAAGCATTACAAATTGAGAATCTTTTAGGCAAAAAAATGCCAATCAAAGTTTTTCCGGAAAAGTTAGATGCTCAGAATAATTTGATGCAGAAATTCAAAAGTAAAAAAGAAGTCAGTCAGTTTGATTACCAAAGCTTGCTTAAACTGGATTTGGTTAATTATAAAAATTTTGCTCAAAGTCTTTTACTAGACCCAACGCAGAATTTCGCTGTTAGACTTTGTTTATGCGAAGATTTTGTTAGATTAGGAATAAGCGATAGAATTCAAGTTTGGGCCCTTGGACAAGTCGAAGAATTCATTCCCAAAGAAACAGAGCTTTTAGAAAAAACAACGGTTTATCGTGAAGTTATCGGCGGAATCGGGGATCGCTTTAGAAACAATCCAAGTCAACTGCCATTAATGTTAGGCGAAACAAACATCGTGTTAGGCAGTCTTTACCCTAAACTGAACAAATATATTAAAGATACGGATAGCTTTACTAGCGATTTGATTTCGTATCTTGAAACTAAGGACGGTCGAACACATCAGAAACTTCTTGACCGCGTTTATGCAAATTTACCAAAATAATTTTTGCAAAAAGGTTTACTTTTTAAATCTATTTAGTATAATTAGCTAAGGTTATTTTCATTAGGGCATAGCACTAGCATTTTTTACTAGGCATTTGCCGATGAAAGTAGTACAATATTCAACAGAGAATTATCCGTTAACTTATCTCAACGGACTTCTTGCAAATTTACAGGAGGGTCATTTTAATGGCAGAAAAAGAACATTATGTTAGAACTAAGCCACACGTAAACATTGGTACTATCGGTCACGTTGACCACGGTAAGACTACTTTGACAGCAGCTATCACTACTGTTTTGGCAAAAAAAGGTTTGGCAAAAGCTGAAGACTATCACCAAATCGATGCTGCTCCAGAAGAAAAGGAACGTGGTATTACTATTAACACCGCCCACGTAGAATACGAAACTGAACATCGTCACTACGCTCACATGGACGCTCCAGGTCACGCCGACTACATCAAGAACATGATTACTGGTGCTGCACAAATGGATGGTGCCATCTTGGTTGTTGCCGCAACTGATGGTCCAATGCCACAGACTCGTGAGCACATCTTGCTTGCTCGTCAGGTTGGTGTTCAATACATTGTTGTATTCTTGAACAAGTGTGATTTGGTTGACGATCCAGAACTTATCGACTTGGTGGAAATGGAAGTTCGTGACTTGTTAACTGAGTACGATTACCCTGGTGACGACATTCCAGTTGTTCGTGGTTCAGCTTTGAAGGCTTTACAAGGTGACAAGGAAGCTCAAGATCAAATCTTGAAGTTGATGGAAGTTGTTGATGAATACATCCCAACTCCAGAACGTCAAACTGATAAGCCATTCTTGATGCCAGTTGAAGACGTATTTACTATTACTGGTCGTGGTACTGTTGCTTCTGGTCGTATCGACCGTGGTACTGTTAAGATCGGTGACGAAGTTGAAATCGTTGGTTTGGTAGACAAGGTTCTTAAGTCAGTTGTTACTGGTTTGGAAATGTTCCACAAGACTTTGGACGTGGGTGAAGCCGGCGATAACGTTGGTATCTTACTTCGTGGTATTAACCGTGACCAAGTTGTTCGTGGTCAAGTATTGGCTGCACCTGGCTCAATTAAAACCCACAAGGAATTCAAGGGTCAAGTTTATATCTTGAAGAAAGAAGAAGGTGGACGTCACACCCCATTCTTCTCAGATTACCGTCCACAATTCTACTTCCACACCACTGATATCACTGGTGAAATCGAATTGCCAGAAGGTACTGAAATGGTTATGCCTGGTGATAACACAGAATTTACTGTTAAGTTAATCAAGCCAGCTGCCATCGAAAAGGGTACTAAGTTCACTATTCGTGAAGGTGGTCGTACCGTTGGTGCTGGTCAGGTTACTGAAATCCTTGACTAATTTCTAACGATATAGCAAAAAGATGTACTTCTGGAAAGAAGTGCATCTTTTTTTGCTCAAAATTTGTTTTTTGTTTCCTTTTAAGGTAAGATAACTTAGTATGCAAGTAGCAAACTCAAACTTGACATTGGAGGTATTTAATTAATGTCTGTAAAATGGGAAAAAACCGGTAAGACAACCGGCGAACTTACTTTTGATATTTCACAAGATGAAATTAAATTAGGTTTAGACCAAGCATTTAGAAGAGTTAAAAAGAATTTGCGTGTTCCTGGTTTTAGAAAAGGTCACGTATCACGTGTAATCTTTGATCAATACTATGGTGAAGAAGCTTTATACGAAGACGCTTTAAACATTGTTTTGCCAAATGCTTATGCTGCTGCTGTAAAAGAAGCTAAGATTAAAGCAGTTGGTCAACCACAAATTCAAGCCGTATCAATGGATAAAGGTAAGGATTGGACTATGAAAGCTATCGTTTCAGTTCAACCAGAAGTTAAATTAGGTGACTACGAGGGTCTTGAAGTTCCTAAGCAAAACACCCGTGTTTATGCAAAAGATATCGATGCCGAACTCAACAAGCGTCGTGAACAAAATGCTGAACTTGTTCTTAAGAAAGACAAAGCAGCTAAGGGTGATACTGTAACTATCGACTACAAAGGTACTATCGATGGTAAGGCCTTTGAAGGTGGCTCAGCACAAAACTACTCACTTGAATTAGGTTCAGGTGCATTTATTCCTGGCTTTGAAGATCAACTTATTGGTCACAAAGCAGGTGATGAAGTTGATGTTGTTGTAACTTTCCCTAAGGATTACGGTGCTAAGGATTTAGCAGGTAAAGAAGCACACTTTGCTACTAAGTTACACGAAGTTAAGTCAAAGCAACTTCCTAAGTTGGATGATGAGTTTGCAAAAGACGTTGATGATTCTGTAGATACTCTTGATGATTTGAAGGCTAAGATCAAGAAGAACTTAAAGGATCAAAAAGAAAAAGAAGCTAAGAATGCTATCCAACAAGCTGCTATTGAAGCAGCTGTAAAGAATGCTGAAATTGACGAAATTCCTGATGCAATGATCCAAGAAGACATTGATACTCAATTGAGACAATACTTGGGCAACATGCAACGTCAAGGTATTGATCCACAAACTTACTACAAGTTGACTAATACCAACGAATCACAATTGCGTGCACAATTTGCTAAGGATGCTGCTGAAAGAGTTAAGATCAACTTAGTCTTAGAAGCTATTGCTGATAAGGAAAACTTTAAGGCTACGAAGGAAGAAATTGATAAAGAAATCAAGGATCTTGCTAAGGAATACAACATGGATGAAAAGACTGTTCGCAACACTTTAAGTGACGATATGTTAAGCCATGATATTACTGTTCGCAAGGCTATGGACTTAGTTACTGACAGCGCAAAGCAAGTTGCAAAGTCAAAATTTAATGAAGAAAAAAAGTCTGATAAATAATTATTGATTTTTCAATAATAAAAAGGCGGCTGCTAGACAGTCGTCTTTTTATTTTCAATGAGCAAAAATTCTTTATTATCTCAGTATTTATGATAACCTTGAATCTGTAGATAATAGGAGGATGGAATTTTATGGCAACTCAGTTTACTGATCAAGAAGAAGTCAAATGTTCTTTTTGTGGTAAAACTCAAGATCAAGTTAAAAAAATGATTGCTGGCAACGGCGTTTATATTTGTAATGAATGTGTTGCTTTGTCAAAGAAAATTATTGACGATGAATTAAAAGCTGATGTGGTTAAAGAAGCAAAAGAGCTTCCTAAACCAATGGATATCAAAAAACAACTGGATGATTATGTTATTGGACAAGATCGCACTAAAAGGGTCTTATCAGTCGCTGTGTACAACCATTACAAGCGAATAGGGTAAATGGATATTGATTCATCAACACAGCTCCAGAAGTCTAATATTGCCCTTATTGGGCCAACTGGTTCAGGGAAAACATATTTGGCTCAAACTTTAGCTAAAATATTGAATGTTCCTTTTGCTATTGCAGATGCAACTACCTTGACTGAAGCTGGTTATGTTGGTGAAGATGTTGAAAATATCTTGCTTAAATTATTGCAAAATGCGGATTACGACATTGAAAGTGCCCAAAGAGGAATTATTTATATCGACGAAATTGATAAGATCTCTAAAAAGGCTGAAAATGTCTCAATTACTCGTGATGTATCTGGCGAAGGGGTTCAACAGTCTTTATTGAAGATTTTGGAAGGTACTATTGCTTCTGTTCCGCCACAAGGTGGCAGAAAACACCCACAGCAAGAAATGATTAGAATGGATACTACCAATATTCTATTCATCGTCGGTGGAGCTTTTGATGGTATTGAACAGATCGTTAAAAATCGTTTGGGTAAAAAGACAATCGGTTTTGGCGCAGAAAACGAAGTTAACAAAATTGACGCAGATGATTGGACCCATTATTTAACTACCGGTGACTTGGTAAAATTCGGCATGATTCCAGAATTTATTGGACGTATTCCAGTGATTTCCACTTTAGATAAGTTGGATAGTGATGATTTGGTAAGGATCCTAACTGAGCCTAAGAACGCTTTAGTTAAACAATACCAAAAACTCCTTTCACTTGATGATGTTCAACTTACTTTCACTGATGGTGCTTTGCATGCAATTGCTGACCTTGCAATTGAACGTAATATGGGGGCCCGTGGATTAAGAACGATTATTGAAAATGCCTTAATAGATATCATGTATCGGACTCCAAGTGAAAATGACATTGAAAAGGTTGAAGTAACAAAGGATGTCATTACTCGTAATGCGCAACCGCGAATCACCCGCAGAAAAGATGAAGAGCAGGAACAAAAGGCAAGTACAAATGAAAATTAATAGTAGTGAATATGCTGTTAGTGCAGTAAGAGAAGACCAATACCCTAAAGATGATTTGCCTGAAATTGCCTTAGCTGGCCGTTCTAACGTAGGAAAGTCCAGCTTGATCAATACTCTAGTAAATCGCAAAAACTTGGCTAGAACCTCTTCTCAACCTGGTAAAACGCAAACTTTGAACTTCTATCTGGTTAACAAATCGTTTTACCTTGTAGATGTGCCTGGCTATGGTTATGCAAAAGTTTCGCAAAAAAAGCGTCAAGAATTTGGCGAAATGATTCAAGATTATTTGGAGACTAGAGCTAATTTAAAGGGATTGATCATTTTAGTTGATAGTAGGCATGTACCTAGCAAAGATGACCAATCGATGTATGAATACGCGCAATATTTAAATTTACCGATTTTGGTTGTTTGTACGAAAATCGATAAACTTAAAAAGAGTCAACTTACTAAGGTAAAAGCTAATTTAAAGAAAGTTTTTGATCTTTCTTATGATAATGTATCGGTTCTAACTTTCAGTTCGGTCACAAAAACTCATGTAACTGAATTAGGCGATTGGATACAAGAAAAAATTGCAGAATAAAGAACACTTGAGACTGTTAAAGTTTCAAGTGTTTTTTTAACGATGATTCTTAGGCATTTTTTACGTTGAGCAAGGAGTTCGCCGATTAATTTGAAGAAACCGTAAGCAATGAGCAATATTCCTAATATAATGACTGATTGGCGCGTAAAGTAGCGGGGACTAACGATAATGATAATACCGATTGCAAAAGCAACTACGGATTCGATTGCGACGATAATTTTTCTAAAAATTCCAGTGATTCGGTGTAAAATTATTTGCCGTAAACGTACGTAAGAATAGATGACTAAAAATGTTCCAAGGAAGTAGTGTGCTAAAAACAGCATTACTTGATTATTGGAAATTAGGGCAATGGACAATGCAAAAACAAAAAGCCAACTAATAATGAAAAAACGCTTCTGTTTTTGTTTTAAATTAGAATTTGCAGTTGATAAAATTTGATACGCACTAAAACCGATTCCGGCCACAGCCACTAAAGACCCAAATGCTTGGAGTGAATACTGTGGTGCAGTTATCGTAATAATTCCCAAAATCAGTATGATCCAACCAATGATTGAGTCAACAGTAAATAAAATTCTAGGAATACCGCGACTTTTAAGTGATTGCCAAATAGCTGAGAATAAATTGCCAAAAACAAACCGAGTTCGTCTTGATGAATTGGTAAATGACAATAAAATAGCACCAAAACCGCCAAAGCCATTCTTGCTCAATTGATTGATTTTAGTAGCACCGCTGGCACCTAGTGCAGCGAACAAATCATTGGTCAACGATTCTCTTTCAGGCAGAGTTGCGTCACCAATCCAGTCGTTAATTAGTTGATTGTAAATCCGTGATTGCGGATTGCGGTGATTTTTGGTTACAAAATGTGAACCGGTAATCTCCCAACTAAAAGCATCATGCTGACTTAAAGTTTTTAGGGAACATTACATCTTCTCCAATCTAAATAATCTATTTCAATTTTAACTTAATTAGAAAAATAAGTTCATAAAAACGAACCAGCTGAAGAAAATTTATAAATTAATAACATAATAGATTTTTACTATTTTTTTAGGACAAAAAATTGATATAATGACTGCAACAAACATTTTTGGGAGGAAGAATATTTGATTACAGTTACCGACTTGAGCCTGATTTTATCAGGCAAGACTTTATATGAAGACGTTAATTTGAAATTTACGCCAGGCAACTGCTACGGAGTAATTGGTGCTAATGGTGCCGGTAAATCAACTTTTTTAAAGCTGCTGGAAGGCAAGATCGAACCTTCAACAGGGGCAATCACGATTGATGCCAATGAAAGAATGTCCAGCCTCAACCAGGATCACTTTGCTTTTGATAACTTTACTGTTCTGGATACGGTTATCCAAGGCCACCAAGAATTATACCGAGTAATGAAGGAAAAAGATGCTTTATACAGCAAACCTGATTTTAGCGATGAGGATGGGGTTAAGGCTGCTGAATTGGAAAGCAAATTTGCGGAACTAGACGGTTGGAATGCGGAAGCTGATGCTGCAAAATTATTGCAATCGATGAATATTCCCGAAAAAGATTATCAAAGTCTGATGAAGGATCTTCCTGAAGCAGAAAAAGTTAAAGTTCTGCTAGCACAAGCATTATTTGGCAACCCGGATATTTTGCTTTTAGATGAACCGACTAATGGGCTGGACGTGCATACCGTCGAATGGCTAGAAAACTTTTTAGCGGATTATCCTAATATTGTGATTGTCGTGTCGCACGATCGTCATTTCTTAAATCAGGTTTGTACCGAAATTTGTGATGTTGATTTTGGCAAAATTCAGTTGTATGTGGGCAATTATGATTTTTGGTATGAATCAAGCAAATTAGCGGCAGAACTTGCAGCGAATCAAAATGCCAAAAAAGAAGAAAAGATCAAGGAACTGCAAGAATTCGTTGCCCGTTTTTCAGCTAATGCTTCTAAGTCACGGCAGGCCACTTCACGAAAAAAGCAATTAGAGAAGATAACATTAGATGATATTCGTCCATCTTCTCGTAAATACCCGTTTGTTAAGTTTGAACTGCATCGTGATTTGGGCAATGATTTATTAAAAGTAGAAGATGTTTCTTACAGTGTAGATGGTAAGGAAATTTTAGATCATGTTTCTTTTATCATTCGTCCAGGTGACAAAGTGGCATTTCTTTCACGCAATACTTTGGCTATAACAGCATTAATGGAGATTATTGCTGGCAAGGTTAAACCCGATACAGGAACTGTGAATTGGGGTCAAACGACATCATTTAATTACATGGCACGTGATTTAAATGCCAACTTTAATAACGATGAGTTAACAATTCTTGATTGGCTACGACAATATGCAAATAAAGAACAAAATGATAATACTTTTTTGCGTGGCTTCTTAGGAAGAATGCTTTTTAGCGGAGATGAAATCGAGAAAAAGATTAGGATCCTTTCTGGAGGAGAAAAAGTTCGTTGTCAATTATCCAGAATGATGCTTCAACCAGCTAATGTCTTGATTATGGACGATCCAACCAATCATTTGGATCTTGAATCCATCACTTCACTGAACGATGCGCTAAAGACTTATCCAGGTTCAATTCTCTTTACTTCACATGATCATGAGTTTATTCAAACGATTGCTGATCATATTATCGAAGTGGGACCGAAGAGCTTGGTAAATCAAGCAGAAACAACTTACGATGAATTTATTAATCGACCTGAAATTCAGGAACAAGTAGATAAAATTTATTAGTAAAAAAGAGGTCTCGCCAGAGAACTCTTTTTTACTTTTTATCAGCTTTATCTGATTTCTTTTCGTCTTTTTCTTCTTTTTTGCGCTTGTTCATTGGTGACTTTTTAGGATCTGGAACAACTGCAAATTTATCAAGCATCTTATTCAAGTTGTTTGGATTATCAAAAGTTAAGCCCATGGGTATCATCCTTTCTGCAATTATTATAAAAAATTTTGCTGATTTATACCAGGAAAAGACTAAATTTACCATAATTGATTTACTTATATACATAAATATCTTACAATTAAATCGTGATATAGATATTACAGATAGATCTATAAAAATAAATCTAAAATAGGCTTCGGCCTATCTTTTTTTGAGGTAAAAATGAGAGTCACGTATTTCTTTATTGCAGTTGCCGTAATTGCGTTAATTTTTATTCTTTTTCGCTCAGAAAATAAGTTTCAGTGGGTGAAGGCTGGATTGCTTTTTGCCTTTTTGATTTTGTTTAGTACTATCAATTTTTTGCTCTTTTTTTCTAATCAGCTATTTGCTGATCAATGATCATGACAATTTGCATGTTTATTTAGGAAATTTGTTTTTGCTGCCGGCTTTATTCGTCATTCTATCAGAAATCTTGCTTTACTGGGGGATGAGGCTAGCTAGTCGTTTCTTCAAGTTTTCGGCAACGACATTGACCTTAATTGAATATTATATTCAGTGGTGCTTGATTTATGTGACAGTGTATCAGGCAATATTTTCCAATATCAAAAGGATTTCTACGATTGCTCAATTCATAAAAGTAGGGAATTTTCTGGATCCGAATCTGATTGTTGTAATTGTTTTACTGTCATTCATTTCGGCCTGGATTGGTATTATTTTATATAAAAAGCATAGCAAATTAATATAAAAAAGGATTGGAGTTTTTCCAATCCTTTTAATTTTTCTATTTCAATTTTGCACTTTTAAGCAGTTCGTTCATTTTTTGATAGAATAGTTTCTTATTTGCTTTGGTAACTAAAGTTACTTCACGTCCTGATGGAGTTTCATCAAAACTGCCGGCACTAAGACCATCAGTGATTACCTTCGCCTTTGCCGTCCGCGTTTCGACAATTTCCGGATAAAGGGCACTCATTGTTGTTAGCACGTCCCAAAGAAACAATCTGGCGCTGGGCACTGACACGATTAAACTGTAGGCCTGCCCAACTAAATCCATGGCAGGATATTTTCTTAAACTAGCCCAATGCTGACGCAATTTATCGCTTAGTGGAAGTTCTTCCGTGCTTTCTAATCCAACCATTTGAATTGGAATATTAGAAGCGAAAACTCTTTTTACCGCATAAGGATCCCAGAATGAATTCCATTCCTGTGTACCATCAGCGTTAACTTGTGCTACGTTTCCGTGTCGATTAAGTGAGCCACCCATCCAATATAGTTTAGCAATTTTTTCTTCAATACTTGGATCATAATCAAGTGCTCTTGCTAAATCAGTTAAAGGGCCGGTCATGATTAATGTGATTTTTTTATCAGCATTTTTAATCTTTTCAGCTAAATCAAGATGCGCTGGCAACTTTGCTTGCTTTGTCTGGATTGTGCCTTTTTCATTTAACATTGGTAAATAGTTGAACGAATAGGTAGCCATACGCCATTCATGTGGAAATTGGTTGACCGCTCTAGAATTGGATTTGGCAATTTCTAGATGATCATTTCTTAAGTTAAAACGATCCGTCAACTTGCGACAAGCTTCGACTGATGGATCGATGTAACCGTCAGCATCAATCGCCCCAACACCAAGCAATTTGATTTTAGGAGCTTGCAGCAGCAAAAGGTAAGAGACTAAATCGTCGATATTGCCATCGTGATTAAAATATATTTCTTTCATCGCTAAAACCTTTCAAAGTCTTTTTTGTTTATTTTAACAGCATAATGAAAATCCGAAAATAGCATAAAAAAACATCCCCGCAGGGATGTTTTTTAAAACGATTATTAATCTAAATCTTTACCGTTCGATTGGATAACTTTCTTGTACCAGAAGAAGGAGTCCTTACGTGAACGACCAAGAGTACCTTCACCGGCATCATTTTTATCAACATAAATAAAGCCGTAGCGTTTATCCATTTGGCCAGTTCCGGCAGAAACAAGGTCGATGCAGCCCCATGTAAGGTAACCCATTAAGTCAACGCCATCGAGTTCAACAGCCTTTTCCATTTCTGAAATGTGATTTCTTAAGTAATCAATCCGGTAATCATCGTGAACTGAACCATCAGCTTCAACCTTGTCGTAGGCACCCAAACCATTTTCAACGATGAATAAAGGCTTGTGGTAACGATCTTGCAATTGATTCAAGGCAATTCTTAAACCTTCTGGGTCAATTTCCCAGCCCCAATCGCTACGCTTTAAAGTTGGGTTCTTAGCAATAGCTTGAGCTAAATCGGTTAAGTCGTCTGGCTTTACCTTTTCTGAAGAAACGGTTGTTGTCTGGTAGTAAGAAAAGGCAACATAATCAACTGTTCCTTCCTTTAAGACAATTCTGTCTTCATCGGTAATATCTGGACGATAGCCATTTCTTTCAATATAAGCTTCAACAGCATTTGGATATTCACCAAAGACATGAACATCTGAGAACCAATCCCGACGTTGTTCAAACTTATCAGCCAATAAAACGTCATCGGATGATGGGGTAAGTGGACGAACAGGTGAATAGTTGATCATACAACCAATCTTGAAGTTAGGATTGATCTTGTGTCCAACTTTGACTGCCAAAGCAGAAGCCACTAATTCATAGTGACCAGCTTGATACATTGCTGCTTCTTTTTCTTCATCAGTCATGCCATCTTTAAATAAAATACCAGAGTTGGTAGCCATCAAGAAATCATTGTTGAAACTGGTTTGGTTATTAATTTCATTGAAGGTCATCCAATACTTAACTTTGTTCTTATAACGTTTGAAACAAACAGTGGCAAAACGAACAAAGAAGTCAATCATCTTTCGGTTGGTAAAACCGCCGTATTCCTTAATCAAATGGAACGGAATTTCGAAGTGAGAGAGGGTAATCACTGGTTCGATTCCATATTGATGACAGGTATCAAAGAGATCGTCGTAAAACTTCAAGCCTGCTTCATTTGGCTCTTTTTCATCACCCTTAGGGAAGATTCTGGTCCAAGCAATTGAAGTTCTAAAAGCTTTGAAGCCCATTTCAGCCATCAATTTAATATCTTCTTTATAGTGATGGTAAAAATCAATTGCTGAATGGTTAGGGTAGTTCTTGCCAGGGATGACGCCATCGGTAATTTCACGTGGTTTGGTTGCTGAACCAACTGTCATGACGTCGGCAACAGACATGCCTTTACCATCTTCATTCCAAGCACCTTCGAGTTGGTGAGCAGCTACAGCTCCACCCCATAAAAAGTTCTTTGGCATTTTTGCTGAATACATATGAATAAAACCTCACATTCATAAATCAAAATAAAATAATTAACAATCTTTTTCTTATTTGCTTTATACTAATAAACTCTCTTTTACATTATCAGCCATCTGTTTTAGTTCTTTCTTGGCGCCATGCTTGAGCTGAACATTGTAGAGCCAGTTATTGAACTTGCCATGACTAGCTGGATCATAGTTTTTAATTTCTTCAGAGAAAGTTATCTTGACGCCGTTTTCGGTGTCTTGTGTGTGGTAGGAGATGAAGACATCCATGCGTGAATTTTTGAAACTTGCTTCATAGGCCTCGCCACGTTTATAAGTTGTGATAACAGTTTCAATATCATCCTGCTGATAGCGAATGCCAGAAACCAATTTAACTGGCATATCGTTATTGCGGGATTTTTTTATGCTATAGATCAATTGCTTATCTAGGTAGTTAAAAAAATCATTAGCAGTAAAATTAAATTCTTTAATTATTGTAATCATAAAAACTCCTTTGTCGTCTAAAACCTATTGTTTTCGACGATTGTGTAGTCACGCTGATCATAGCGGTTTCGACTAGTTGATCGGATCACCGTTAGTAAGCCAAACGATTTGCTCCAATTCCAACATTGGATCACTCTTTTTAGCGTTTAAGTACTTCTGATCGTACTGATCCGCTTTGCACGCACGAATTTTACGATAAGCATGACCAAATTTCAGCTTTAATTCTTTATGGATATATTGATAGATTGATTTATGAAGAATGTTTTCGTCAAGATTTGGTACAAGCTTAACAGGCATATAAGTATGTTCGATAATTAAAGGCGAGTCATCGACAATTCTTAAACGAACAATATTGTAAACTGGTTCTGAATGTTTAAGACACAAGTATTTTTGAATGTTTTCATTTGGAAATTCAACATTAAACTTGATTATCTGGCTTTTAACATTATCGCAGCCTAGCAAATTGCGTAAGCCCGTGAACATGTTAGCAGGTGAATCATATCTAGTTTGAATTGGAATGGTACCTGAGACGTAAGTGCCCAATCCTGATTGCTTGTAGACCAAGCCTTTTCTTTCCAAGCCATCTAATGCTTTTTTTACCGTCAAACGACTGACGCCTAATTCCTTGGCCAAACTTTCCTGGTCGGGAAGAGGCTGACGAGCCTGATAGGTTCCATCGTTGATTCTATCATTAATTATTTTCGCAATTTCCAAGTATTTTGCTTTTGCCATTATTTCACCATCTTTGTTTAGGTTTGAGTTTATAAAAAGAGATGCTACATAATTTACTATTAATTCTAGCATTTATGTAGCATCTCTTCAGAGAAATTAAGCCTAATCCTATCTATTTTAGGAAGCGCTGTCAAATGCTGAACGAATTATAGGTATTTTTAGAATAAAGGATTAAAATAGAAGTAAAAGATATTGTGCAAAGGAGATTTTTATTATGACTGATGCAATTTTAACCAGACAATCTGTACGTAAATTTAGACCTGATAAACTGACTGAACCAGAAGTCACTCAATTAATTGCGGCTTTTAATGCTGCACCATGTGGGATGCACCAAACCGATGTCATGCAAGCTAGCGTTATAAAGGATGATGCATATTTAAATAAAATTGAAGATGCTTGCGATCATGCATGCTATGATGCACCACTGCTTTTTGTTATTGCTACCAAGGCTGATAGTCAATTTGGTGAGCGGGACGCATCAGTTGCTGCTGAAAATATTATGGTCGAAGCAAACAGTATCGGATTAGGTTCTGTTTATGTAATGGGCGCAGCTTTTTCTATTGATAAAGATGTTGCTTTAAAGAAAGAACTGGGAATTGACGAAGGCTACAAGATTCAAGTTATCGTCAGTGTCGGATATCCAAAAGAAAAACCGGAAGCTGAGGACCGCTCTAACCGTTACAAAGTAACTATTAAATAATAATATTTATGTAAAGTAGGTAAAAATGAGAATCGCGGTTTACTTAACAGGTGGGATTGCTTGCTATAAAGCGATCAATGTCGTGCGCTTGCTCGAAAAAAAGGGTCATGAAGTCAGAGTAGTAATGACCAAGAATGCTGAAAAATTTGTTACTTCTGCAACATTAGCTTCTTTGACTAAATATCCGGTTTTAGATGATCTTTGGTTAAAAGAAAATGAAGCTCAAATTCCACATGTTTCATTGGCCCGCTGGACTGAATTAGCCTTAGTAGTGCCAGCCACAGCCAATTTTATTGCGAAAATGGCGAATGGGATTGCAGATGACGCTGCCAGTACGACTATTTTGGCAACTCAAGCACCTAAATACGTCGTTCCAGCGATGAATGATCAAATGCTAGCTAATCCGGCGACCCAACGAAATTTAGCTTTCTTGAAGGAAAATGATGTTAAGATCCTTGATCCAGTAATTGGCGTTTTGGCTGAAGGTTATAAGGCTAAAGGAAGGATGCCCGAACCAGAAGCAATTGCCTCTTGGATTGAACAAAATTTACGTGAGACTCTGCCTTTAACCGGTAAAAAAATTATTGTAACTGCCGGTGGAACTAGGGAACCAATCGATCCAGTCCGTTTTATTGGCAATCGTTCCAGCGGGAAAATGGGAATTGCAATTGCCCGGGCTGCAAAAAGAGCAGGAGCAGACGTTTGTTTGATTTATGGCTCAATTAGCGTGGCGCTGCCTAAGGGAATAAGGCTGATTCATGCGGAAACAACTGAAAAAATGTTATCCGCTGTTCAAGAAGAATTTCCTAAAGCAGATGCACTAATTATGGCGGCCGCAGTAGCAGATTGGCGTCTTAAGAAAGTTGCTGATCAAAAAATAAAAAAGAGTATGGATCAAGCCAATTTAGATTTAAGCCTGGTTAAGACACCAGATATTCTTAAAACGGTCAGCAAAAATAAACGTAAAGATCAACTGGTAATTGGCTTTGCGGCCGAAACGAATGATTTACTGAAAAATGCCCAACGTAAATTAAAAGAAAAGGGAACAGATTACATTATTGCCAATAATGTGTCCACGGACAGTTTTGGCAGTGATGAAGACAAAATTTCTATCTTAGGCCAGGGAAAGCCGGTATTTGAACTACCTAGAATGAAAAAGACAAAAGTGGCTGACAAAATAGTAAATTTGCTGCAAAAATCTTTATTTATTAGGTAAAACACCCCTTGCTATTAATCAAAATTAAGCTATCATTGTAGTTGTAGGAATTAAGATACTGAGGAGAAAGAGTTGACAGATAAAGCGGTCAGCCCTTTCTTTTTACCTATTTTGTTTGCCAAGCAATAACACAAGTTCAAATGGGAACGTGGCTGCTTAATAATGACGAGGCCCAAAAAAGTCGTTCGTCAGGCCATTCTTGTGTCTATAAAGCGTTTGATACTGCAAGAGATTACGGTAATGAAGTTGGAGTTGGCAAGGGAATCTGGAATTCTTATATTTTTCCTGACAACCAAAGTTCCAACTGCAGTCAAGGATTATGAAGGAACCAAAAAGTCAATTGATGAAGCTTTGGAAAAGTTTAGTCTAGATTATATTGATCTTTTATTAATTCACTCTCCGCAACCATGGGTTGAAGTTAATCGTACTCCTGACCGACATTTTAAAGGAAATCTAGAGAATTGGCGAGCAATGGAAGAAGCTGTCAAGGCTGGCAAAGTTAGAGCTATTGGAGTTTCTAATTTCTTAAAGGAAGACCTTGATAACATTATTGATACTGGAACGATTAAACCAGCTGTTAACCAAATCGAAGTAAATATTGGCAATACTCCTTTAACGTTGATGAAATGTTGTCAAGAACAAGGAATTATCGTTGAAGCATATTCGCCTCTTGCCCATGGTCGCGCATTGACTAATTTGAAGATTAAGAAGTATGCTGACAAATATCATGTCAGTCCGGCACAATTAATGCTTAAATATGATTGTCAATGAGGGTGCGTTGTTTTACCAAAAACTGATAAGATTAACGATATGAAGCAAGATCGACAATTGGATTTTGAAATTGACGATAGCGATATGGAAGAACTTAAAAAACTAAGATTTTAGAGCACTATTTGAGAAAATAATGTTTTTTTGTGTATAAGGAAAATTGTTATGAAAAACATTAAGCTAAAAAACATTAAGCTAATTGCAATTGATATTGATGGCACTCTGGTCAATTCTAAAAAAGAGATTACCCCTGCAGTAAAGGAAGCTATTTTAAGTGCAAAAAAGCGGGGAAAGAAAATTGTGATTTGTACTGGACGCCCTTTGTCTGGTGCACAGCGCTATTTAGATGAACTGGGGCTAAACAATCAAGATGATCAATTTGTCGTAAGCTTCAATGGCGCAGTGACTGAATCAACAAATGGCAAAGTTCTGTTTAAACGAGGACTTAATTATTCAGAGTATATTGATCTTGAGGCAATCGCAAGAAAGCTTAGGTTGCATTTTCATGCAGTGGGTTTAAATAGAATATATACAGATAACCGTGATATAGGACATTATACGATTTATAACTCGAGAATCGTCAGACTGGAAGTTTCCTATCGAACTGCTGAAGAAATGCGGCAAATTCCAATAATCAAATGCATGTATATTGATAATCCAGAATATCTGGATGAAAAGATCAAGGACCCGCTTTTTGACCAGATGAAGAAGAGAGTAACTTTTTCTAAAACAGAACCATTCTATTACGAAGCAACTGCCGCTAATACAGATAAGGCAACTGGGCTAAAGGTTTTGTGCGAGCACTTGGAAATTAAGGCAGAAAATGTTATGGCCTTGGGAGATCAAGCTAATGACATGCCAATGATCAAGTATGCTGGCCTAGGGGTTGCGATGGGCAATGCTGTAGCAATTACCAAGAAAAATGCTGATCAAATTACGACAGATTGTAATCATGATGGAGTAGCAAAAGCAATTAATGCAATTCTCAATAAGTAAATTGCTGAAAGTATGCGCGAGGGCGTTTTCCTTAACATGAGTGAGTATGATAACCAAGGATATAGTATTGAAAGCAAAACTCTAGGCATTTTAGGTTTAGGCAGAATTGGTTCTCAAGTAGCAAAATTCGGTAAGATGCTTGGAATGAAGATTATTTATCATAATCGCCATCAAACAGAAAATGACATTGATGCTAAATATGTTGATTTAGATACGCTTTTAAAAGAAAGTAACTTTTTATCTTTGAATGCTCCTTTAACTGAAGAAACACGTCATATTATTGATGCTGCGGCTTTATCTAAGATGAAAGATACTGCTTTCTTGATTAACGTAGCTTGGGGCAGATTGGTTGATCAAGCAGCCTTAGTTGATGCCCTTAAATCTGATGAAATTGCCGGTGCTGGTTTGGATGTCTTTGAGAATGAAAATGAAGTCGATGAAGAATTAGCAGGTCTTGATAATGTAATCATGACACCACATGTTGGTAGTGCAACTCATATGGCAAGATACAATTTGTCTAAAGAAGCAAGTAAAAATATTATTTCTTATTTGATCGATGGTCAAGCCTTGAATCAAGTAAATGCATAATAAAAAATACTAGTCTTGATCGACTAGTATTTTTTATTAATATATTTTAAATTATGTAAAGTTATTTACTTTCCAGCTGACTATGGTGATAGCCATAAACAAAATAGATAATAATTCCGATGATCAGCCAAATACCAGCCATGATGAAAACATCGGTGTTTAACTGAAAAATCATAAAGATGCAGCATAAGCCCGAGACAACGGGAACATAAGGATAGCCTGGAACTTTAAAGCCAACATTTTTAATATCTGTGCGCGAACGCAATCTGATAATGCCAAATGAGACAAGAGTAAATGCAAACAAGGTACCGAAGCTGACCAAATTGGTTAGCTGATCGACAGAAAAGAACGCAGCACCTAATGCGATTACAATTGTTACTACCAAAAGTGCTAACTGTGGTGTATGGTGTTTGGCATCGATTTTACTAAAAACGTGTGGTAATAATCCATCTCTTGCCATCGCGTAGATTAAGCGTGAGCTAGAGTAGATCATCGTCAACATCATTGACGCCATTCCGACTATTGCTCCTAATGACAAAAGTTCAGCCAGCCAGTCCTGATGAACATACTGCAATGCAAAAGCAACTGGATTAGCGATATCAAGTTTGGTGTAATTAACCATCCCTGTTAAAACCAGAGATACTCCCATGTATAAAATTACTGCCACAGCTAGCGTTCCAATGATTCCTAATGGCATGTTTTTTTGTGGCTTTTTGACTTCGGCAGCAGAACTGGATACAACATCAAAGCCTAGGAAGGCAAAGAAAACTGTAGTTGCTCCTTTGAAGACCCCCGCCATTTTGTATGGCAAAAAGGGATGATAATTGCTAGGTTTAATAAAATTCAAGCCAACAAAAATGAAAATCAAAATAATCGTAATTTTAATAATGACTGCCGTGTTATTGATTTTAATTGAACTTTTCATTCCTTGCGCCAGCAGCAATGCAATTAAGAAGATAGCTACTACCGCGATAAGGTCAAAATACACGCCTTGTTTTGGATTAAAAGGACCAGGCACTGCTTTAGGCAACTTTATTCCGAATGGTTTAATAAAGGCTGTAAAATATGATGACCAACCAGCTGCTACTGTGGCCACGGCGAGCATGTATTCAAGAATCAGCGCCCATCCCATTAACCAGCCAATGAATTCACCATAGATGATATTGCCGTAAGAATAAGCTGAACCAGCTACAGGAATTGATGAGGCAAATTCAGCGTAGCACATTCCTGCTAAAACACAGATTACAGCAGCTACCAAAAAGGAAAGGCTGACGCCAGGACCGGCAGTAGTTGCTGCCACAGTAGCAGGCAAAATAAAAATACCGGTGCCAATTACAGCTCCGATACCCATGGCCATTAGATCAAAAGCAGTCAACGTTCTTGAAAAATTAATATCCTCTCCTAAATAAGTTGTGATTTTTTGCTTTCGGAAAATATGCAGTTTCATGTTTATCGTACTTTCATTATTTTTTTAAACGTTTTTGGTACCAGCGATAAGCACCAAAGAAAACTAGTGTTGCTAAAACGGCGACGACGATTAATGAATAATCTTCAAAAATAGTAACAATTATCTGCCATTTGCTGCCCATATATGCACCTAAGCAAATTAGGACGGTATTCCAAATTAAACTGCCTAGCGTGGTTAAAACGAGAAACTAAGTTTTATTTACTTAGCAATTCCGGCTGGGATAGAGAGATTAGGCTGCGAATAACCAGGACAAAACGACCAAAAAAGATCGTTTTGATGCCGTGCTTGTCAAACCACACGATAGAACGCTTAACATCGTCCTTTTTGAAGCCTAATTTTTTAAAAAGAGGATGCGCAAATAATTTGGTTAATCTTTCTTCAGTTAGCAAACTGCCAATCCAATAAAGAATGATTGCTCCAATTTAAAGAGCCAATCGTAGAAGCAATTACTAGACCAACAATATTCATCTGCGTTTTGCCAGTCATAAAGCCGCCAAATGAAAGAATTACTTCTGAAGGAATTGGCGGAAAGACGTTTTCGATGGCAATCAGCAAAGCGATCGCCAAGTATCCAAAATGATCAATTAATGAAAAAAATCCAGGCAGACATATTAGCTCCTTAAAAGTTATATTAATAAAAATATATCAAACAATCAGTTTCAAAGCGATCTTTCTTTTGGCAAATGTGTAAAATAATGGAAAAATTTATAAATATGTTAAAATTTGAATGCAAAATAGAGGGGTGATTTTTTGGCAACTGAACTAATTGAAAACAAATTGAAATTCTTACCGGCCAAACCGGGATGCTATTTGATGAAAGATATTAACGGTACGGTGATTTATGTTGGCAAGTCGAAAAATTTAAAAAATCGTGTTCGTTCATATTTTAAAAGCAAGCAAGTTGGCAGAAGAGCTGAATTAGTTCGTGAAATTCATGACTACGATATCATTACTGTTTCTACTGATAAAGAGGCCTTTCTGCTTGAAATTACTCTCATTAAAAAATATCAACCTTATTATAATGTGCAATTAAAGCAGGGAACAGGCTATCCTTATATTGAAATTACTAACGAACGTGATCCGCAAACCAAGCTGACCAGTGTGGTTCATAAGGATAAAGGCTATTATTTTGGACCGTATCCTAATGTCTATGCGGCACAGGCAACGCTTAAGTTTATTCAAAAAGTATTTCCATTGCGCCGTTGCAATGGCTATCAAGGCAGACCGTGTCTTTACTACCATATGGGACAATGTCTGGGAGCTTGTTTTAAAAAAGTGCCTGAAAAAGAATATGCAGAGCAGATCAAGAAAATAAAAAGCTTTCTAAATGGTGATATTGGCTGGGTTAAACAAGACTTAACGCAAAAGATGGAAACAGCTTCGCAACAATTAGAATTTGAACGAGCAGCGGAAATTCGTGATCAGTTAAAATATATTGAGGAAACAGTCGAAAAGCAAAAAATTATTTCTAATGACAACACTCAACGCGATATTTTTAATTTCTATGTTGATAAATCTTGGCTGTCAGTTCAAATCTTCTTTTTACGGCAGGCTAAACTATTAAGACGAGAAACAAGAATGTTTCCCTTGACTGATGCTGGTGAACCGGAAGATGAATTTGTTTCGTTTATCGTTCAGTTCTACAATCAAAGAAATCGTGTATTGCCAAAAGAAGTTTTAGTTCCCAAAGGAATTGACAATGAAGATTTATCCGAAGTCTTGCACGTGCCGGTGAGAACTCCGCAACGAGGCCAAAAGCGTGCTCTGCTTGAGATGGCTAAAGACAACGCTAAGCTAAAACTCGATGATAAATTCCGTCTGCTAGAATTAGGCAATCGTAAAACCAAAGGCGCGCAAAAAGAAATTTTTGCAGCTTTAGGTTTGCCTTACGGTCACATTATTGAAAGTTTTGACCACTCGCATATTCAGGGAGCGGATCCGGTATCGGCATTAGTAGTGTTCAAAGATGGTGAAACTGACAAGACTTCATATCGTAAATATAAATTAAAAGGTGAAGTTGAACATCAGAACGGTGGCGATGAATTGCGCAATACTCGTGAGGTAGTGCGCAGACGTTATGGCCGCTTACTAAGAGAGCATAAAAAGATGCCTGATTTAATTTTGATGGATGGTGGTCAGATTCAGGTCGAGGCTTGTGAAGACGTTTTGCGCAATGAGCTTAATCTGAACATTCCAGTTGCCGGTATGGTTAAAGATGATAAGCATAGAACCAATCACTTATTATTCGGCGATCCGATTAATGGGCAACCGTTTAAACTAATTCCAATGGATCCAAAATCGCAGGGCTTTTATTTAATGACCAGAATACAGGACGAAGTGCACCGGTTTGCGATCACTTTTCATAGAAGAACTCATGCTAAGAATGCTTTATCTAGTCGACTGGATTCAATTAAGGGTATCGGCCCAAAGAGTCGCAACAAGCTTTTGCGTCAATTTGGCTCAATGAAGAAAATCAAAGAGGCTTCAATTGATGAATTAAGAAATGCTGGTTTGACCCTAACCCAGGCACAATCTGTTAAATTAAGTTTGTAATCTCTGAAAGAATAGCTTATTATAGCCATTTCTGTGTTATTATATTAAAGTTAGAAAGACGGAAGGAGTTTTCACATGCCAACATTTGTAGATCAAACAAAAATTGAAGTTCAAGCCGGAAAAGGCGGAGATGGCATGGTTGCTTTCCGCCATGAAAAATTCGTCCCTAACGGCGGTCCAGCTGGTGGTGATGGCGGTCGTGGCGGCAGCATAATTTTTGTGGCTGATAGCGGCTTAAGAACATTGATGGACTTTAGATATCGGCGAAAGTTCAAGGCTGATAATGGTGAAAACGGTAGAATCAAGGCACAATATGGTCGTGCTGCCAAGGATCTTTATTTGAAAGTTCCTGTTGGTACGACAGTATATGATTTTGATACTAACGAAGTTATTGGTGATTTGGTTGAGAATGGTCAAGAGCTTGTGGTTGCTAAAGGTGGCCGCGGCGGAAGAGGAAACATCCATTTTGCTAATAGTGTTAATACTGCACCAGAAATTGCTGAAAATGGTGAGCCTGGTGAAGATCGCGTTCTGCGTTTAGAGCTGAAAATGTTGGCTGATGTCGGTTTGGTCGGCTTTCCTTCAGTGGGCAAATCAACTTTGCTGTCAGTAGTAACCAAAGCCAAACCAAAAATTGCGGCATATCAATTTACTACGTTAACGCCAAACTTGGGCATGGTAATCTTGCCTGATGGTCGCGACTTTTCAATGGCAGATTTGCCAGGATTAATTGAAGGTGCGAGTCAAGGCGTTGGCTTAGGGATGCAGTTTTTACGGCATATTGAACGTACCAAGGTTATTTTGCATTTAGTGTCAATGGATCCAAACAATGGTCGTGAAGCAATCGAAGACTATCATGCTATTAAGAAGGAATTGGCTAATTACACCACTGACTTAACTAAAAAACGCGAATTGATCGTTGCAACGCAAATGGATATTCCTGGTGCTGATCAGAAGTATCAAGAATTTAAGGATGCATTAGCACAAGAGAAGATTGGTGAACCGGTTTATGCGATTTCCAGCGTAACTCATCAAGGCATCAATGAATTAATGCGCGATGCAGCTAACTTAGTAGAAAAAGTTGAAGAAGAACGCAGCCAAACTGAAGAAAAACCAGTGTCTGTTCAGAAGAATAAAGAATATAAATTCAAAGCACCAAAGACTAATGAGTTTACAGTTGAAAAAGTGGATGAACATGCATTTATCGTTAAAGGTGAGGGACTTGAACGATTGGTGCAAAGAATCAATTTGGATCACCAAGATGGAATTATGCTACTTGCACGTAAATTGAACAATCTTGGCGTTGATGAGGCCTTAAGAAAAGCTGGCGCAGAGAATGGCGATGATGTTGCAATTGGTGACTTTAACTTTGAATTTGTACAATAACTTGGAGAGTATTTGAGAATTTAATAATGAAAAAGAATCGGTTTATTACAGGATATTCGGGGCTCAGAGCATTAGCGGTAATTGGCGTTATTCTATATCATCTTGATCCGAATACGTTTGGTGGTGGCTATCTTGGCGTACTGATCTTTTTTGTGCTTTCAGGATATCTGGTTACTGACCATATGCTGCGGTCATATCAGGAAAAAGGTAGTTATGATAATAAACGATTTTACCTGCATCGGATTAAACGCTTATACCCGCAGTTAATTGCTGTATTGTGGCTTTCCTCTGCCTGGATAGTACTTTTTCAAAGAAATTTACTGGCAAAATTAAATCAAATTGTTATCAGCAATTTGCTGAATGTTTATAATTTTTGGCAAATTTTAAATGGTCAAAGCTATTTTGAAAGATTTGTCAGTAATGAATCACCATTTACGCATTTATGGACGATGTCCATAGAAGGGCAATTTTATATTCTGTGGCCAATTGTCATCTTTTTATTAGTAAAATTTGCTCATTCTCGTAAACATATTTTTTGGATCATATTTGCCTTTTCACTGCTTTCTGCGTTAGAAATGGCAATTCTTTACCTTAGAGGGACCGATATTAACCGAATCTATTATGGTACTGATACTCGCTTTTTCTCACTTGGACTAGGTGCTGCAATGGCAGTGATCTGGCCAGTTGAAGATTTGCGGTCATCGATTGCAAAGCGTAATAGTCGAATATTGGATCTGACAGGGTTGATTGCTTTTGTTGGCATGCTGCTCATGTTCTTCAGCAGTACAATGAACCCACAAACAGCATTTACATATTGTGGTGGAATGCTCATCTTCTCCATTTTGACGACAATTATGATTGCAATTATTGCGCATCCAGGCAGTCATTGGAATCGAATCCTTACTAATCCTGTCTTCAGTTGGATAGGTTCTCGCAGCTATGGAATATATCTGTATCAATTTCCGGTTATGATCTTCTTTGAAGATAAGATGACTGATATTGGCGATCACGCTACTCTTTATCATATTATTGAAATAATCTTGATATTGTTAATCAGCGAAGCAACTTATCGTTTGATTGAACGACCAATGGGACGAATTACGTGGCAAGGCACCAAAAATTATTTCAGTCATTTATTTGATATGAGAAATAATAATTGGTCTAAAAAAGTTATGGCCGCTTTTGTCGCTTTTGTTTTAATAATTGGCAGCATTGGAATAGCAATTTCACCAACAGCTAAAAGCGTTGACTTCAATAAAACGCAATTAGCTAAGAGAATTAAAGCCAATTGCGCAAAACAGCAAAAAGATAATCAAGCACTAATTAAAAAATTTAAAAAGACACCTAAGAAACAAAAGACAAGCAAGGTTGTTCAAAAGGCCAAAAAAGAAGCCAAAAAGCATCCAGTGAACAAGAGCTACGTTAAATATGGTATTTCTCAAGTTGATTTACAGTTGGCTCAACAAATGCCAGTAACGGCAATCGGCGATTCCGTAATGGCCGGCTCAAGCAATGACTTAAAGCAGTTAATGCCTAAGGCAATCATTGACGCTGCTGTGTCAAGGCAAATGAATGTTGCTTTTGGATTGCTAAGCAGCTATCAAAATCAAGGTGCACTTGCTGATAATGTCTTAATTGGTTTAGGAACCAACGGACCTTTCTCAATGGGTGATTTAGATCGATTGATGAATCAGGTTGGAAAAAAGCGGCATGTGTTCTGGATTAATACTCATGTACCAACTAGACAATGGCAAGATCAAGTTAATAGCTTGCTTGACCAAGCCCAAAAACGTTATGACAATCTTACGGTTATTAATTGGTATGGATATTCAAAGAACCATCCAAATTGGTTCTATCAAGATAAAACTCACCCTACGCCAAAAGGATCGAAATATTATAGTGCATACATTGTAAAAACAATTGTGAAGAATGCAAAATTTTAGAATAGGAAAGTAGTTCATGGAATTACAATTTTTAGGAACTGGGGCTGGTCAGCCTTCAAAGCAGCGCAATGTTGCTGGACTGGCTTTAAAGCTATTAGACGAACTCAATGAAATTTGGTTGTTTGATATTGGTGAGGCTACACAGCATCAAATTTTAAAGACAAATATTCGTTTAAGAAAGGTAACCAAAATATTTATTTCACATAATCATGGAGATCATATCTTTGGGTTGCCCGGCTTGCTAGCCACGCGTTCTTTTCAAGGGGATGTAGGACCGTTAACAATTTATGGACCACCAGGTTTAGAGCAATTCGTTAAAACCTCATTGCGCGTTTCACGTACTAAAGTTTCTTATCCAATAAAATTCGTTGAGTTAACTGAGGGCGGACTGATTTATCAAGGAAAAGATTTTAGAGTTTATACAGAAAAATTAGATCACCGAGTTCCGAGTTTTGGTTATCGTATTGTCGAAAACTCTCGGCCTGGTGAGCTTTTGATGGATAAACTTGCGAAATATCATATTCCAAATGGACCTTTATATGGTAAATTAAAGGCGGGCGAGCAAATCGCTTTGGCAGACGGTACTATTTTGAATGGAAAAGACTTCTTGGGACCAGCAAGACCCGGAAGAATTGTAACAATCATATACGATACTCGTTCAACCCCTAATATTGCCAAATTGGCGAAAAATGCGGATGTATTGGTTCATGAATCAACATTTGCTGGCAATGAAGCCAAGTTGGCTCATTCATATTACCATTCGACTTCTGTTGAAGCAGCGCAAGTTGCCCGTGATAATGGCGTAAAGAAATTGTGTTTAGACCATATTTCAGCCAGATATTTGGGCAATAAGGCTAAGCGTTTAGAAAAACAAGCCAAGAAAGTTTTTCCTAATACAATATTAGTTAATGATTTGGATCAAATTAATATTCAAATGAAAGGAACAAATTGAGATGAGTAATTCTTTAAGAAATAAGGTAGTCGTAGTCACAGGTGCTTCTAGCGGCATTGGACGTTCAATTGTGCTAGAGAGTGCCGGACGGGGTGCAACAGTTATTTTAATTGCACGAAACGAAGGCAAACTAAATGAAATTGCTTCTGAAGCTAAAGAATTATCAGGAACTGATGCATATGTTTTCCCAACTGATATGGGTAAGGCAGATGAAATCAAAGAAACCTTTAAGAAAATTATTGCCAGCGTCCAACATATTGATTTCTTGGTAAATTGTGCCGGTTTTGGCAAGTTTGAAACCTTTATGGACAGTGATATGCAAGATGCCACCGATATGTTCCAAGTAAATGTTCTCGGACTGATGTACTTTACTCGTTTGGTAGGTCGGGTAATGATGGAAGAAAAGACTGGTCAAATTATTAACTTTGGTTCAATTGCCGGTAAAATTCCAACAACCAAATCTGCAGCTTATAGTGCATCCAAGGCTGCAGTGATTCAATTTTCAAATGTATTGCGCTTAGAATTGAAGCCATTTGGCGTTAAAGTTATGACGGTCAACCCAGGCCCTGTTTATACCAATTTCTTTAATATTGCTGACAAGACCGGTAATTACGTCAAAAATGTTCAAGCATTCATGCTTGATCCTAATGATGTTGCTTGGCAAGTTGTTCACTACTTCGGTAGCGATAAGCGGGAATTGAATTTGCCGATTAGCTTGGCAATTGCAGCAAAATTCTATAATTTGTTCCCAACGATAGGTGATATTATTTCACTCAAAGTGGCTTCTAGAAAGTAAGAAAATGAAATTGAAGAATAAACGACAGATAAATTTGATTATTAGTTTAATTTTAGCTTTATTAGCAGTAATTTTCGTTGTTTTAAATACAAAGCTAGTAGAAATCAATTTTGGATTGTTTTCATTTAAATTACCGTTGATTATTGTCTTAGTGGTGATGATTATCATCGGTGTTTTGCTAGGTTATTTTTTAGGACATGATCAGCAAATTACTAAGAAGAAAAATTAATAATCTTGATTTATCAGTGATTCAATAGTATCATTGAAGCATATGAGTGATTAGGCTCACTTTTTAGTGTGGTCGAAGCTTAAGTCTACAATAAAGGAGATCAAAATCAATGGCAGTTCCAGCAAGACATACTTCTAAACAAAAGAAACGTTCTCGTCGTGGTCATATTAAGTTAACTGTCCCAGCAATGCACTATGATGCAACTACTGGTGAATACCGTTTAAGCCACCGCGTTTCACCTAAGGGTTATTACAAGGGTCGTCAAGTTGTTAACAAGAACAGCGAAAGCGACAATAAGTAATTAAAGGACACCGGTTTGTGGTGTCTTTTTTTATGCCTAAATTCGAAGGGAAAATTATGAAATTAGTGTTTTTACATTCAAGTGATACCCATGGCTTTTTATTGCCGACAGACTATCAGAATAAAAACAATTATGAAGCGCCTTTTAGTTTGAGTCGAGTAAGTACTGCTATTAAGACTGAAAAAAATAAATTCGGCGCAGATCATGTTGTGGTGACAGATGCCGGAGATTGCTTGCAAGGATCTCCACTTGCTTCGTATGCACATTCTACTGGTGATTACCGGGACTTGGCAATTTTTACCGAAGCCTACAATAAAGTAGGCTACGATGCACGTTGTCTAGGAAACCACGACTTTAATTTTGGACAAGATTATTTAACCTATTATATCGATAACAATAAAGCACCAATCATCAATGACAATATTTTGGATGCAGAAACCAATGTACCAGCTTTTGGCAAAGAATATCAAATTATTGAAAAAAGTGGAATTAAGATCGGTATTTTAGGAATTACAACTCAATATATTCCGCACTGGGAACCTAAAGAAAACATTGCTGGGTTAAAATTTATTTCTGCTTATGAACAGATAAAGCATTATACAAAAATCTTAAAACCAAAAGTAGATATTTTGGCAGTAATATATCATGGCGGCTTTGAGAGCGATCCTGTAACTGGTGAAGTGACAGAACCACATCGTGGAGAGAACGAAGGCTATAAGATTTTAACCGAAATCCCGGAAGTAGATGTCTTTTTGACAGGACACCAACACCGCCGGTTAAATGTGGTATCAAAAAATACCGCAATTGTTCAACCAGGTTATCGTGGAGAAGCTATTGCGGAAGTTATGCTTGATATTGATGAAAGAACAAAAAAGATCAATAGCATGTCTACTAAATTAATTGATACTAAAGATTATGAACCTGATCCAGAAATTGTAAAGCTTGTTCATAATTTAGACGAACGAACTCAAAAATGGTTAGACCAGCCAATTGCTAATTTGAGTGAACCTGCACCAATTGAAGATGCAATGAAAGGGCGTTTGCAAGGAGCCCCATTTATTAATTTGCTGCAGCAAATGCAGCTTTGGTTTACCAAGGCAGATGTGTCTGCTACTGCTGTTATGAGTGAGAAGGCTAAGGGATTCGGCAAAGAAGTTACAATGCGTGATGTTTTGCTCAATTATCCTTATGCCAATCAGCTTTGTCGCGTAAAACTAACCGGTAAACAGCTGCGTCATATTATTGAACATAGTGCAAGTTTTCTAAAAAAGGATACTGATGGCAAAATCAAATTCCTTGATCGCTGGATCAAACCTAAGCCATTGCTGTATCATTTTGATGTCTTTTATCCAATCGAATACGAAGCAGATATTTCTAAACCAGCCGGTGAACGTTTAACTAAGCTTGTTTTAAATGGCAAGCCGATCGAAGATGATAAGATTTATCATTTAGCAGTCAACAATTATCGTGCAATGGGTGGCGGTTTCTATCCAGAATACAGCATGGATAAAATTGAATTTACGCTGGATAAAGATTATGTTCAAATGTTTTCGGAATATTTAACTCATGGGCCGATTAAAGTAGATACAACACATAATTATCGTTTTTACTAAAAAATAAACCGTTAGTCAGATGACTAACGGTTTATTTTTTATTCTACTTAAGATTTGAAAACTTGCTTTTGTCTTTATGTGAATGAGCAGTGATGGTTGGAATAATTGCTGCAAAGAGGATACCAAAGACAACTCCAATAATAAGAGCTTCTTTTGGATTAAAAGCACTTTGGGTTAAAGGAGCAGCAATAAAGCCAATAACCATCATGTAAATAACGCTCCATACAATAGTTACGATATAGCGACCCATAATCATTCCTTCTTTCATCTCACGATTTTATCAAAAATAAAGAATGTTTTCAATCCATTAATTTAAAGGTGATTTGTTATACTATTTATAAAAGAACAGGAGGCCAAACAATGAAAATTGCAGCATTGCAAAATCTAAGTGCTTTTTCTTTGCTGGAAAGTCCAACTAGAGTTAAAGATTTGCTTACGACTGCCAAAAAAAGAAATTATGGTGCCGTTGCTTTAACAGATATCAATGTGACTTATGGATTGGTCAATTTTTTTGAGTTGGCTAAAGAGGTCGGCATTAAAGCTCTGCTGGGGATGCAAATCAGAATCAATGGTTTGATCGATCCTACTTCAAAATATGATTTGATTGCAATCGCCAAAAGCAATGCTGGCTACCATAATTTGTTACGCCTTTCTAGTGCAATCAATTTGCTGACAGATAATGGTAACAATAATAAAATTCTTACTCTAAAAGAATTGACTAAGTATTTAGATGAAATGGTTATAATTGTCCCGGCTAATCAGCATGGTGAGCTGGTAATGCTTTCGCAGCGTAATGATCAGTTGGGAGCCGATTTTGTTCGTGAATTAAAAGAGATTGTTCCTGCCACAAGTCAGCTATATTTAGGCGTTTACGCAAGCAAGAATCAAAATAATTACATTGATTATATTCAGTCTTTAGCAAAGCAATTTGCTTTACCTCTTGTTGCGACTGAAGATTGTCAGTATTTAAATCCGCAAGATCACTTTTTGCGTAAAACTTTGCAGGCAATAAAACAAGGGGATAAGCTGCAAGATATCGTTCCCCTTTCTAAACAAACAGGATCGCATTATTTGGCAGAGGGAGAAGAGCTTTTTTCTCGCTATCACGATTTCTACCTAGATCAAGCCTTGAATAATACTTGGAAAATCGCAGAAGAATGTAATGCTGAAGTGATTTTTCAAAAGCCAGTTCTGCCAAAATATCATCAAGATAAATTCGCTAGTTCGAAAGAGTATTTGCTTTATTTGGCTCAGAACGGCTTAAAGGCACGTTTTAAGGGTAAAAACGTCCCAGAAGCTTATCAAAAACGGTTGCGTTATGAGCTAGATGTAATAAATCGCATGGGTTTTGATGATTATTTTCTAATCGTTTGGGATGTAATCAATTATTGCCATAGAGCTGGCATTACTACTGGTCCCGGACGTGGGTCAGCATGTGGTTCTTTAGTTTCCTATGCCTTAAGAATTACCGAAGTCGATCCGCTAGAATATCATCTTCTTTTTGAAAGATTTTTAAATCCAGCTCGACATGAAATGCCTGATATTGACTTGGATATCCCCGATACTAGGAGAGACGATGTCATAAAATATATGTATCGTAAATATGGGATGGATCATGCAGCTCAAATTTTAACTTTTGGTACCTTGGCGGCAAAACAAGCGCTGCGGGATACTGGTCGCGTTTTTGGATTAAGTGTGGTTGAACTTAATAAATGGGCTGACGCTGTTCCATATTCAAAAGGAAAAATCACATTGAATGAAGCCTATCAGGAGTCTCGCCAGACGCGCTTGATTGTTGATTCAACATCTGAGAATAAGCTTCTTTTCCAAACGGCACGCGCTTTGGAAGGGTTGCCGCGCCATTATTCGATTCATGCGGCCGGATTAGTAATCAGTGATAATTCGATTGCCAGCATTTCAGGCTTGCAAGCCGGTCAATTGGGGATTCCTGTAACACAGCAAACCAAAAAATATGTTGAATCATTAGGTTTGTTAAAAATTGACTTTTTGGGTTTACGCAATCTAACCATTTTAGGCAATACCTTAGCTTTAATTAAAAGTCAGGGAATAAATATCGATCCCAACAAAATTCCGTTAAACGATGCAAAGACTTTAGAATTGTTTCGTGCAGGTAAAACTGATGCTGTCTTTCAATTTGAATCTGAAGGCATTAGAAAAGTTCTTCGAAAGCTGTCACCTGATAATTTTGAGGATTTAGTTGCGGTTAATGCCCTTTACCGTCCAGGTCCAATGCAGAACATAGATACTTTTATTGCACGTAAAAAAGGGGAGCAAGCTATTGTTTATCCGGATCCAAGCTTGAAGCAAATTCTAGCTCCTACTTATGGCATCTTGGTTTATCAGGAACAGGTCATGCAGACTGCTCAAATTTTAGCAGGCTTTAGTTTAGGCGAGGCTGACCTTCTTCGCAGAGCCATGTCTAAGAAAAATCAAGCATTGATTGAACAAGAAAAAGCGAAGTTCATTGAAGGGACAATTCAAAAAGGTCACTCTAAGCAAGTAGGTGAACGCGTTTATCAATATATTGAGCAATTTGCCAACTATGGCTTTAACAGGTCGCATGCTGTCGCTTATACCAAAATTGCTTATTGGTTAGCCTATTTAAAGGTTCATTATCCAGCTGCTTTTTATACTGCATTGCTGAATTCTTCAGGGGCAAGCAAATTAAAGGCCCAAAATTATATCATGCAGGCGCAAGAAGCAGGAATTAGAATTTTGCCACCAGACATCAATCAAAGCGGTTTAGATTTTAAACTGCTAAAAGGACAAATTTTAGTGGGGTTAAAGGCAATCAAGGGACTGCGAAATGATTTTACGAAAAGCATTGTTCAGCTAAAAAAGCCGATAAAATCACTTGATGATTTTTTACGTAAGATTGAGCTGAAATATTTGCAGTTAGATCCAATTAAAGCGCTGATCATGGCAGGCTGTTTTGATCATTTAAATGATAATCGCAATGAATTGCTGGTAAATTGCAAAGAAATGATTGAAAATGTGCAATTAACGGGGCAAAATCTTTCATTGTCCGAGATTCTTGGGGATGCACCGATCAAGAAAGCAGCGGCTCCAACAAGCAGTCAACGCGCTGATATGGAAGAAAAAGTGTTGGGATTTTCTACCACAACTACACCATTGATCGTCGTTCAAAAGTATGCGCAAAAATTTAACGCTAAGGCCTTGAATCAAGTTGATATCAATGAAAACAGTGTCTGTGTTGGAAAGTTAATGAAATTAAAATTAATTAGAACCAAGAAAGGACAAACAATGGCTTTTGCCAGCTTTGCAGATTCAAGCAGTCAGCAGGAAGTTACGATTTTTCCGCGAATTTATGATCAAATACATTCAGTACTTAAAGAGGGCGACATTTATTTGCTGGGTGTAAAGTGTCAGGGCGATCGTTACAATTCTAGCAAAAAGCAATATTTGTTAACTAACTTGAAACGCGTGAACTTTAAAGAATAAATAAAATTTTTACCCTATTGTCAGTGGTGTAAGCGCTATTATTTAAATTTACCATTAATTCAACAAATAAAAGGATTTTTTATGAGATTTTTAGCTCGAAAAATGGTAAGATTTAGTTGATGTGAGAAATTACACAAATAATCATGATGAGGTGAATTCATGAAACGGATTGGTATTTTAACTAGTGGTGGCGACGCCCCTGGTATGAATGCAGCAATCAGAGCGGTTACTAAGACTGCAATCCATCACGGACTTGAAGTAATGGGTATTCGTTATGGTTTTGCTGGCTTGGTTGCAGGTGACTTCGTTCCGCTTACTGCGGAAGACGTTGACCATACGATCAACCAAGGTGGTACTTTCTTGTATTCTGCACGTTATCCTGAATTTGCACAAGAAAATGTGCAAAAGAAGGGTGCAGAGCAATTAAGAAAGCACGGTATTGATGCTGTTATCGTTATTGGCGGTGACGGATCTTACCACGGTGCTTTAGCTTTAACACGTCTTGGTATTAATTCAGTTGGTTTGCCAGGAACTATTGATAATGACATTCCTTATACTGAATATACTATCGGTTATGATTCTGCTTGTCGTACTGCTATGGACGCAATCGATAAGATTCGTGACACAGCAAGCAGTCACCACCGCGTGTTCATTGTTAATGTAATGGGCCGTGAATGCGGCGACATTGCAATGCGTGTTGGTGTAGCTAGTGGAGCTGATGCAATCGTTGTTCCTGAACGTGACTATGATATCAAGAAGATTGCTAAGACTCTTAAGCAAGGCTTTGCTGATGGCAAAGACCATGGTCTTGTTGTATTAGCTGAAGGTGTTATGAGTGCTGATGACTTCAGAAAAGAACTTTTGAAGTACGGTGACTTTGACGCTCGTGCTAATGTACTTGGCCATATGCAACGTGGTGGTTCACCAACTGTCGCAGATAGAGTAAATGCTACTAAGATGGGTAATTATGCTGTTAACTTACTTCTTGATGGTAAAGGCGGGTTAGCTGTCGGCATGGAGAATGGTAAGTTAAATACCCACGACATTCTTGATCTGTTTGATGGTAAACATGAAGGCGACTACTCACTGTTGGATGTTAATGAAGAAATGACTAAAGATTAGTCGATTTTTTGGAGAGGATTTTTTAAATAATGAAGAAAACTAAGATTGTTAGTACTTTAGGGCCAGCTTCAAACGATATTGAAACTATTACTGCTTTAGCAAAAGCTGGTGCAAACGTATTCCGTTTCAACTTCTCACACGGTGATCACGCAGAACACTTGGCACGTATGAAGATGGTTCGTCAAGTGGAAAAGGATACTGGCATGCTTCTTGGTATCGACCTTGATACTAAGGGTGCTGAAATCAGAACCACCGAACAAGAAGGCGGCAAGTTCACTATTAACACTGGTGACAAGATCCGTATTTCTATGGATGATACCAAGAAAGGTAACAAGGACATGATCCACGTTACCTACGAAGGTTTGTACGATGATACCCATGTTGGTGGTCACGTATTGATCGATGATGGTTTGGTTGACCTTTTGATCAAGGAAAAGGATGATGCTAAGAGAGAACTTGTTTGTGAAGCTCAAAACACCGGTGTCATCGGTTCAAAGAAGGGTGTTAACGCACCAGGTGTTGAAATCCGCCTTCCAGGTATCACTGAAAAGGATACTAACGATATTAAGTTTGGTTTACAACACGGTATTAACTTCATTACTGCTTCATTTGCACGTAAGGCTCAAGATATCTTAGATATTCGTAAGCTTTGTGAAGAAGCAGGTGCTGACTACGTTAAGATCTTCCCTAAGATTGAATCTCAAGAAGGTATTGACAACGCAGACGAAATCTTACAAGTTTCAGATGGTTTGATGGTTGCTCGTGGTGACATGGGTGTTGAAATTCCATTCATGGAAGTTCCATTTGTACAAAAGGACCTGATCAAGAAAGCTAATGCGCTTGGTAAGCCAGTTATCACTGCTACTCAAATGCTTGACTCAATGCAAGAAAATCCACGTCCAACTCGTGCCGAAGTTTCTGACGTTGCTAACGCTGTTCTTGATGGTACTGACGCAACTATGCTTTCAGGTGAATCAGCAAATGGTTTGTACCCAGTTAAAGCTGTTAAGGCTATGGCTGAAATTGACGAACGTACTGAAAAGGAATTGCTTAAGCGTAACACTTTAGCTCTTCAAAGATTCGAAGAATACAAGGGCTCAAACGTTACTGAAGCTATTGGTGAATCAGTTGTACGTACTGCTCAAGAATTGGGCGTTAAGACTATCATCGCAGCAACTAAGTCAGGTTACACTGCTCGTATGATTTCTAAGTACCGTCCAAATGCAGACATTATTGCTATGACCTTTGATGAAAAGATCCAACACTCATTGGGTATCGTTTGGGGCGTAATTCCTGTATTGACTAGAAAACCTAAGTCAACTGATGACATGTTCGAAATGGCTGCTAAAGTTGCTAAGGAAAAGGGCCTAGTTAAGAATGGCGACCTTGTAATTATCGTTGCTGGTGTTCCAGTTGGTGAATCTGGTACTACTAACGTAATGAAGTTACAAATCATTGGTAACAAGCTTGCACAAGGTTTAGGTGTAGGTAATGGCTCAGTTGTTGGTAAGGCTGTAGTTGCTAACTCAGCTGAAGAAGCTAACAGCAAAGTTAAGGAAGGCGACATCTTAGTTTCTAAGGTAACTGACCCTGACTACATGCCAGCTATTAAGAAGGCTTCAGGCTTAGTTGTTGAAGCTTCTGGTTTGACTTCACATGCCGCAGTTGTTGGTTTGTCATTAGGTATCCCAGTTGTTGTTGGTACTACTGATGCAACTGATAAGATTTCTGATGGTACTACTATCACTGTTGATGCACGTCGTGGTGCTATTTACCAAGGTGAAATCTCAAACCTTTAATCAATTAAGATTAATTAAAAAGTAAATAAAATAGTCAGCTAGCGCGGCTGGCTATTTTATTTTGCCCAAATTTTGGGTATACTGGTAAAAGGAATATGTAAAGTAGGAGATTAATATGCTTGGAACTATTCAAACTGGAAAAGTAACCGACCAAAATGAAAATGCATTTTTTGTCCAAATTGATGGAATTACTTATGAATTAAAAAAACATGAGCTAACTCAGGATGAAATTCCTAAAGTTGGCGATCAAGTCACAGGTTTTATTTATGATAATAAGAATCATGAACGTGAAATGACGCAATTTTTGCCTTTCGCTGGTCCAGATCAATATGGCTGGGGCAAGGTAACCGAAGTTCGTTATGGTTTAGGAGTTTTCGTTGATGTAGGCTTACCAGATAAAGACATCGTTGTTTCTATGGATGATTTGCCACTGGATAAAGAAAGGTGGCCTCGAAAAGACGATCGTCTTTTAGTTCGTCTTGAAACTGACAAAAAAGAACGAATTTGGGCAAAACTAGCAGATGAAAATATTTTCGAACAATTGTCTGCAAGTTTTCCAAACAATATGAACAACAAAAATGTATTTGCGACTGTTTACTCAAGTAGAGAAATAGGTGCATTCGTTTTAACGAATGAATATTATCTTGGATTTGTTCCTGAATCACAAATGGGTAGGACTTTGCACTTAGGTGAGCAATTTAAAGGTCGGGTAATTGGCATTAGTCAGTACGGTCGACTTAATTTAAGCAATTTGCCGCGTGCCTTTGAAGAAATCGATGATGATGCACAAATGATTTTGATGAGTTTGCGTCGTAAAGAGACCAAAACTTTACCGTTTTATGATAAGTCAGACGCTCAAGAAATTAAGAACTATTTTGGCATTTCAAAATCAGCATTTAAACGTGCATTGGGCCACTTATTAAAGGCAAAATTGGTTGTTGAAGATAAAGAGAACGGAACTATTACTTTAATTAAAGATCCTGAACAAAAAGATGACTAAATTAAATGATCAAATTGAAGATTATCTGCGTTTTGGACAAATTGAACGTGGATTAAGCGAAAATACGATAACTGCGTACAGACAGGATCTGACAGAGTTTTTAAATTTCTTGCAACAGGAAAAAATAGATTCTTGGCCGACTGAGGCAGTCGAAATAGATGCTTTTTTAGCAAGGCAAAAAGATTTAAATAAAGCTTCAAGTTCGATCAGTCGTATGATTTCTAGTTTACGCAAGTTTTATCAGTGGCTTGCTAGACAAAATATTCAAAAATTAAATCCAATGATTGAAATTGATTCTCCTAAAAAGCAGCGGCGTTTGCCAGTTGCTTTAACACAAGATGAAATGGATCGGCTGTTAGCTGCCCCAAACGTTGAGAAAAAGTTGGGTCTGCGTGACCGCGCATTATTAGAAATGATGTATGCAACTGGAATGCGGGTTAGCGAAGTAATCAATTTACAGCTAGAAGATGTTCATCCAGATTTGAAATTGATCAAGGTGTTTGGCAAGGGGTCAAAAGAACGTCTGGTTCCTGTAAGCAACATTGCTTTGGATTGGCTTGCAAAATATGAAAAAGAAGTTCGTGAATCTTTAGTTCTAAAACAAGGAAGAAATACAGAATTTGTCTTTTTAAATAATCGAGGTGGTTCTTTAACCCGTCAAGCTGTATGGCAAATTATTAAACACTACTGCCAGCTTGCAAATATCAATAAGGACGTTACTCCTCATACTTTAAGACATACTTTTGCTACGCACTTATTAGAAAATGGTGCGGATTTAAGGGTTGTTCAAGAAATATTAGGTCACTCCGATATCAGTACGACTCAGATATATACTAATTTGACACAAAAACATATTCTTGAGGTGTACAGAGAAACACATCCAAGGGCTTAGGTGATTAGATGCTAATTCAATATAAAAAAGATTTTGAAAAAACAACAATGGGGTTGTTGTCTTATTTACCGGACTTTAAAAATCTTGACAATTTAAAAGATGAAATGAGATTAAATCAGGCCAAGAATGATTTTCAGCTTTTTCTGTATCGTAATGATGAATCGAACATTATTGGTGTGATTGGTACGCAAAATGATGATCATTTTATTGTAATTCGCTATCTTTCGCTAGCACCAGGATATCGTGATGAAGAGCATGAACGAAAAATTCTGTCTGATTTAAAGGATAATTATCCAAATAAAAAAATCACGGCTTTGCCCGAATTTACTTATTTATTGAAGCTGGACAAGAATAATGACTAAAAAAGATAATTTAACATTAGAACTGCCTAACTTTGAAGGACCATTAGATCTTTTGCTTCATTTGATCAGATCACAGAAAATTGATATCTATGATATTCCAATTGCCCAAATTACCAGTCAGTATCTGGATTATTTAAAAAAGATGCAGCAATTAAATTTACAAATTGCTGGAGAATATTTTGTAATGTCATCCACTCTTTTACGGATTAAATCGCAATATCTTTTACCTCAAAATGATTTTGTTGACGATGATGAACAAGCGGAAGACCCGCGAGATGAACTGGTTCAACAACTGGTGCAGTATTCTGTTTTTAAAAAGATATCAAGCTTTTTTAAAGAAAAAAATGAAGAAGCCCCAGTTGTTGTTGCAAAGGAACCAAGTATTTCTAAAGATCAAAAAATTCAACCATTACCGTTAGGACAAATTACTGAAAAAGAATTGGGCGCAACTTTTGCGATGATCATCCACAAAATGAAACTTAAACAACCCAGTTCAGTAGCAATTAAAGTGCAGGAAACGCCAATCGGTGAAATGATTTCTTACTTAAAAGACAGAATTGATAAAGAAGGCAAAGTAAGTTTCTTTTCCTGTGTGCCGCGAATGAATAATTTGTCCGATGTAATCGGGCTCTTTTTAGCAAGCCTTGAATTATGTAAAAAGCACTTAGTTGTATTAAAACAAAACCGTACTTTTGGTGATTTAGAGATAGAAAGAAAAAATTAGCATGTCAACAAAATTAGGAAAACTTGAATCATTGCTCTATATAGCAGGTGATAATGGTTTAAGCATTAATAATCTATGTGAATTGCTGCATGTAACTGAGACAGAGCTTAATAATTTAACGGTTAAGCTTAAACGAAAATACGAAAATGATCCTGATTCTGGCTTGCAGGTAATTCAAATTAATGATTTATTCAAAATGACTACTAACCCCGATACGGGCGAAATAATCGAAAAGTACTTTTCAAAAGATTTGACTAAAACATTGAGCCAATCCGCACTTGAAATTCTTTCAATTGTGGCATATCGTCAGCCAATTACGAGAGTAGAAATTGATGATATTCGCGGTGTAAACTCGTCAGGTGCTTTGCAAACTTTGGTCTGGCGGGGATTAATTAAAGCAAATGGCAAAAAAGATGCACCAGGACATCCAAATTTATATGTAACGACAGATTATTTCTTACAGTATTTTAATTTCAAGAGTTTGGCTGATTTGCCTTTAATTGAAGATTTTGAAGATGAGAATTTTGAAAATGAAAGACTAGATTTCGAACAGAATGATTCTGATCAAAAAGGAGAAGAATAGATGACTTTAGAAAGATTGCAAAAAGTTATTGCAGAGGCTGGGATCGCTTCTAGACGTAAAGCAGAAAAAATGATTGTAGCTGGACGTGTAAGAGTTGATGGCAAATTAGTGACTAAATTAGGTACCAAAGTCGATACATTTAGTACGATCACCGTGGATGATGAACCAATTGAACGTGAAAGTCTGCACACTTATCTTTTTTATAAACCACGTGGTGTCGTTTCGACAGCTCATGACGATAAGGGAAGAAAAACAGTAGTCGATTACTTTGAGGATTTGCCATATCGTTTATATCCAGTAGGTCGTCTCGATTACGATACTTCTGGCTTGCTGTTGATGACAAATGATGGCAAATTAGCCAACCTGTTAATGCATCCCAAAAACGAAGTTCCTAAAGTATATGTGGCAAAAATAGAGGGAATTTTGGAACCAGATCAAATTATGACGCTTAAAAAGGGTGTCAAAGTGGATGGAAGAAAATGTGCACCAGCCAAGGTGAAGATTTTAAAGACAAATCAAAAGAAGAACAATCAAATTGTTCAATTAACCATTCACGAAGGTCATTACCATCAAGTCAAAAGAATGTTTAAAGCCGTTGGTCATCCTGTAGAAAAACTCTCCAGAGAGCGCTACGCTTTTTTGGATTTGCATGCGCTTACTTCTGGACAATATCGCGAATTAACGCGTGAAGAAGTTGACAGATTAAAACAGGTTGACTAAACTTAGATTGAACAATTAAATATTAGTGTGTTGTCTTCAGGGTAGGGTGAAAGTCCCGACCGGCGGTAAAGTCCGCGACCCACGAGAGTGGTTGAATTTCGAAAGAATACCGATAGTTAAAGTCTAGATGGAAGAAGACAGACCAACTTAAAAGAAATTTATACTTGCTTTTAAAAGTCTGTTGCTTCAGCAACAGACTTTTTGTTTTTGTCTTAGGAGGAAAGTAAATATGAAGCGTAAGCATTCTAGCAATCTAACCAATTTGATTGCATTTGCTTTAATTGGTGCAATTGCATTCGTTGTTCAAAAATTTGAGTTTCCAATTATTCCTGGCGTAGGATTTCTAAAATTTGATTTTTCAGATGTGGTTATTACAATTGGAACCTTTTTGTTTGGTGCCTGGGCAGGAGTGCTCATTACACTGATTAGGACTTTATGTAGTTTAATTTTCGGTGGTTTCGCGTTACCGACAATTGTGGGACAAATAGCTGCCTTTTTGGCAAGTTTATCGTTTGCATTGCCATTTTATTTTTTATCAAAAAAAGTATCAGAAGAGAATCGGCACTCACTTTCGAATCGGCTCAAACCCATTTTGGGCTTAATACTTGGAATTTTAATGATGACGCTTGTTCTGGCTTTAACGAATGCATTCATTTTAACTCCTGTATATGCATTGACATCGATGGCAAAAATCCCCGCAATTTCAAGTTATCAGGCCTTATACAACTTTACTGTAAAGAATTATTTGGGAGGATTGCTTCATTTGCCATCAATGCAGGCTTATATTTTTGGAATTATTGTTCCGTTCAATTTGCTCAAAGGTGCAGTTAACTCGGTGGTTGTATATATTTTGTTTGAAGCAACTTTAAAAAATATTAAACCGTTTGTACAAAAGAAATTTAACCTATAGCTATCAAAGACGCAATCTAATGCGTCTTTTTATTTTATTTGGCTTCACTGAGACCTATTCTATGCTAAAATTTGTTTAGTCAACAAATAGGAGGAAAGCCAAATGGATAACAATCCAAAAGGTCCTTATAAACATTATGAGCGACCCACTGAGAGCAGAGCCAATGAAGATGAAAAGTCGGGCGGACACTGGGGCATAGTAATCAGTGTTTTAATTATTATCTTGGCAGTTTTGGTGCCTGTAGTGCATAAAGTTGCATCACAGCATATTCAACAGACTGAACAGCCAACTGAAGTTCAAAAAGTAAAGAAGACTGAATCTAGTTCTGAAAATAAGACTTCAAAGAAAAGCAGCAGTTCTTCTGTTAAATCTAAAGCCAAGCAATCAGCTAAAAAGAGCTCCGAAACGACTAAACAAAGCAGTTCAAGCAACTCAAGCGATAGTACGCCAGCTACCTATGTTGTACAAGATGGCGATTCATTAACTAGCATTGCTGAAAAATATGGCATGAGTGTTGATGAGTTAGCAAAATTGAATAATTTATCCGATACTTCTAATATTGCAGCCGGTGATACTCTTAAGTTGAAATAAAAATTAGGAAAGGATTGAAGGAGACCGTAAAGTCTCTTTTTTAGATAGAATGCAAGTAGCAATTGATGGTCCTGCTTCAGCAGGAAAAAGTACAGTAGCAAAAATTATTGCCAAGAAATTGTCTTTTTTATATATAGATACAGGTGCCATGTATAGAGCATGCACTGTAATTGCACGCAATCATGGCTTAGATTATGGTGATGAAAGTGGTATTTTAAAGGCAATTGATCAAGATGGCATTGAATTAAAATCAGAAAACGGCGAACAAAAAGTTTATTCTGCAGGAAAGGACATTTCATTCGAAATTAGAACTCCTGAGATCTCTGCCAATGTCTCACAAGTTTCTGCTTTGCCTAAAGTACGTGAAAAGATGACGACTTTGCAAAGACAAATGGCAGGCAAGACTGATGTAATCATGGATGGCCGTGATATTGGAACTACGGTTTTGCCAGATGCTGAAGTCAAAATCTTTTTAGTTGCTTCGGCTCGTTCAAGAGCAGAACGTCGTTTGCTTGATTTAAAACAACGAGGAATTAAATCTGATCAGACCGTTGATCAAATTGAGAAGGATATTGCAGCTAGAGATTATAAAGATTCTCACCGTAAAGTTTCGCCATTAAAAAAGGCAGATGATGCAATTGAAGTTGATACAACTAGCATGACAATTGACCAAGTTGTCGATCGAATTTTAAGTGAAATAAAAAAATCAAAAAAAATTGAAGAAAATAGCACAAAATAGTAGAAAAATATCTCAGTTTCCTTTAAAATGGGACATGATATTGGGAGGTACATATGTCAGAAAACAGTAATCAATTTTTAGACGCATTAAAGCAAATGCAAGGAGTTGAGGTCGGAGATATTGTTGATGTCGAAGTATTAGACATTGAAGACGGCCAAATTGATGTTGGTGTAGAAAACGCTGGTGTCGAAGGTGTTATTACCCGTCGTGAATTCACTTCAGATCGCAACGCTGATTTGCGCGATTTAGTAAAAACAGGCGACAAGTTCAAGGCTTTAGTTTTAAGAAGAGCTGGTGGAGATAAGGAAAACGGTGAATTCTTCTTCTCATTAACTCGCTTAAAGGAAAGAGAAGCTTACAACAAGTTGCAAAAGGACTATGAAGCAGGTACTCCAATTGAAGGTACTGTAACTTCATCAGTTCGTGGTGGTTTGCTTGTTGACGTTGGTACTAGAGGTTTCTTACCAGCTTCATTAATTTCAAACCACTATGTTTCAGATCTTAAGCCATACATGGGTAAGACTATGAAGCTTAAGATTACTGAAATTGATCCTAACAAGAACCGTTTGATTCTTTCACACAAGGATTTAATTGAAGAAGAACGTGAAGAAGCATTTGATAAGGTTGCTTCACAATTAGTTGTTGGTGATGTTATCGAAGGTAAAGTATCTCGCTTAATTAACTTCGGTGCATTCATTGATGTTGGTGGTGTTGACGGTTTAGTCCACATCTCCGAAATTTCTTACAAGCATGTTGACAAGCCAAGTGATGTTTTGAAGGTTGGTCAAGATGTTAAGGTTAAGGTCATTGGTATTGACAATGACAGAAATCGTATCTCCTTGTCAATTAAGCAAACTGAACCTTCACCATTTGAACAAGCTACTGCAAACTTACATGAAGGCGATATTTTTGAAGGTGAAGTTAAGTCATTAACTAACTTTGGTGCCTTTGTTGAAGTTGCTGATGGTATCCAAGGCTTAGTACACGTTTCAGAAATTTCAAACAAGCACGTTGACAAGCCAAGTGATGTTTTGAAGGTTGGTCAAACTGTTAAAGTTAAAGTTTTGAACATTGACCCGAGTGATAGAAGAATCTCACTTTCTATTAAAGCTGCAGATTCAAATGCTTCTTCAAACGAAAGTTCTCGTCCACGTCGTTCACGTAACGAAAACTCAGTAAATAAGAAGTACATGGGTAACGATGATAACGGCTTTGCTTTAGGTGACATTATTGGTGACCAATTAAAAGACCGTAAATAATCGTATTTAAGAAAAGCCGACTTCTGTCGGCTTTTTTTATTCTTAAAAGGAGGCTGAAAAAATGGTTTTACCAGTGGTAGCAATTGTTGGCCGCCCCAATGTGGGTAAATCAACACTTTTCAACCGGATTATCAAAGAACGTTTGGCTATTGTTGAAGATGAACCTGGTGTAACTCGTGACCGAAATTATGCTCAAGCTGAATGGATGGGACATAATTTCGATCTAATCGATACTGGCGGTATTACTTGGGAAGACGGAAAAATCGAAGAGGAGATTCGTGCTCAAGCAGAGATTGCCATTGATGAAGCGGATGTCATTGTAATGCTTTGCAGCGTTGTAAATGGTGTAACTGATCTTGATGAACGAGTTGCACAGCTGCTTTATCGCACTAAAAAGCCAATTATTTTAGCAATTAACAAGGCTGATAATCCTGAACTAAGAGCGGAAGTCTATGACTTCTACAGTTTAGGATTGGGAGATCCAATTCCAGTTTCTGGAAGTCACGGAACTGGGATTGGCGATTTACTTGATGAAATTGTTAGCAAGTTTCCACGCGAACTTGATAAAAAAGATAAAGATACAATTTCCTTTAGTGTTATTGGACGTCCTAATGTTGGTAAATCTTCGATCGTTAACAAGCTTTTAGGCGAAAAAAGAGTGATCGTTGCCAATCAAGAAGGCACGACTCGAGATGCAATCGATACGCCTTTTATTGGTAAAGATGGAACAAAGTTTAGATTAATTGATACTGCGGGCATAAGAAGACGCGGAAAAGTTTACGAAAAGACTGAAAAGTATTCTGTAATGCGTGCATTGAGCGCTATTGATCGATCTGACGTGGTTTTATTAGTTCTTGATGCAAGTACAGGCATCAGGGAGCAAGACAAGCACGTGGCCGGATATGCACATGATGCGGGACGTGGTATCATTATCGTTGTAAATAAATGGGATATTCCTAAAAAAGATAGTGGCAGCGGCAAAAATTTTGAACAAGTAATTAGACAAGAATTTCAGTATCTGGACTACGCTCCAATTTTATTTGTTTCTGCAAAAACAGGTCAAAGACTTGATCAAATTCCAGAAATAGTAAAAGAAGTCTATAAAAATGAAAATCAGCGAATTCAGTCTAGCGTCTTAAATGATTTATTGTTGGAAGCAAGCAAGCTTGTACCAACGCCTTTAGTAAAAGGCAAACGACTTCGGGTCTACTACATGACGCAAGTTAAAACTAATCCGCCAACATTTGTAGTCTTTGTAAATGATCCGGAATTAATGCACTTTTCATATCAAAGATTTTTAGTAAATCAATTACGTGAGAATTTCAATTTTGAAGGCACCCCAATTAAAATAATTCCACGAAAACGTAAATAAAATCATAAGAAAGCTTGTTGTGACAAGCTGTTTGTGATATTTTAGTTTTTAGGAAAAATTGATTTTGAACGATCATGATTCCTTATTCTTTTATAAAGGAATAATATTGAATTTCGATTCAATTTCAGGAGGTGAATTTCAAATGGCAAATAAGGCTGAATTAGTTTCTGAAGTAGCTTCAAAGACTGACTTAACTAAGAAGGAGGTTGCTGCTGCTGTTGAAGCACTCTTTAGTTCAATTCAAGAAAATCTTTCAAAGGGCAACAAGGTACAATTAATCGGTTTTGGTACTTTCGAAGTACGTCATCGTGCTGCACGTAAGGGCCGTAACCCTCAAACCGGTGCTGAAATCCAAATTCCAGCAAGTGAAGTTCCTGCATTTAAACCAGGTAAGGCACTTAAGTATGCTGTTAAGTAATTAATAGCTCATAAAAAGAATAAAGCGTTGGTCTTTTCTTTGACCAACGCTTTATTTTTATGTAAAAATAGAAGTCTGAATGGAGGATACTATGACATACTCAGAACAATTATTAGACGCGATTGAGAAGCATGATTTTTCGCAAGATAAGATTTTGTTAAAAAAGGCATTAGATCATGATCAACCAGAAATTTTGGCTTCACTAGCAGAAAATTTAACTGATTATGGATTTACCGATTTATCCAAGGATGTCTATCGTGCTTTGATTGCCAAGTTTCCCAATGAAGACTTATTTAAAGTATATTTAGCAGAAATTTTGTTAAACGATGGTCAGGATGATGATGGATTAAGTTTGCTTTACAATATTTCACCAAATTCTGATGCTTATTTGGAATCTTTGCTTGTTCAGGCTGATTATTATCAAACCAATGGTCTATTTGAAACGGCAAAAGATAAGCTATTGCAAGCACTCAAATTGGCCCCTGAGGAGGATGCAGTTAAGTTTGGACTAGCTGAACTCGAGTTTAATAGTGGCCAGTATGAGGAAGCTTTAGCCCACTATAAGGACCTAATCAAACGTCAGGATACTTTTGGTGAGGTTAACTTGATTCAAAGGCTGTTTCAGACAGAGGCAAAGCTTGGTCAATATGAAGAAGCTAGTCAAGTTATTAAAAAACACAGTAATGCGATTTTGGATATTGATAGCAAATATCAAGCTGGCTTAGTTATGCTTAGTGTTGGAGATGATGATCAAGCAATTAAATACTTAGATGAAGTCATTGACCAGAGCCCGGATTATGTTAATGCCTATCCGCTTCTTGCTCAAGCTTACCAGCATAAGCATGACGACGATCAGGTATTGCGTTCGGCTCAAGCTGGTTTAGCTTATAATGAATTAGATGAAACACTGTATTCGATGGGGGCTATGGCCGCAGCTAATCTGCAAGATTTCAAGACTGCAGAAGATTTGCTTCAGAAAGGTTTAGAAATTGCTCCTGATAATAGTGATTTGCGCTTGCAATTATCCAACTTGTATCTGCATGAACGCAAATATAAGGAAAACAATGCTTTATTTGAAAAACTCGATGATGACAGTATTGAGCCACAGGCGCACTGGAATTTGGCAGTTTCTTACGAAAATCTGGATGAAAGTGATAAGGCAAAAAGCGAATTCCTATTGGCTTATCCTGAGTTTCAAAAGAATCCTGATTTCTTGAAACAAATGATCTATTTCTTTAATACTGAACCTAATAGCAGTGAAATTGTTAAGCAGCTGCTTGATAAATATCTAGCCATAGTTCCCTCTGATGAAGAGATGCAAGATTTGGCTAATCGATTACAATAAAAAAATCGCAAATTTGCGGCTTTTTTATTTTCTAATGAATTTTCGATGTGGCTTTTTATATGTAAAACCTTCTCCTAAGGCCTCATGCACTTCGATAATCGTAACAAAGGCATTAGGATCTTCATTAAAGATCAGTTGTTTAACAGTTGGAATTTCACGTGGAGAAACGACTAAATAAATGATTCGTTTGTTATCTTGCTTGTAGCCGCCTAAAGCTTTTAGATAGGTAAAACCACGATTAAGTTTAAGATCAATCATTTCACCGATCTGTTGATACTTATCAGAAATAATTAACAAGCCTCTCGCAGTGTATGCGCCTTGTTGAACTGCATCCATAACTCTTGAGAGAATAAATGAAGCAAGAAGAGTATACATCATGTGCTTGATATCAAGATATGATAAGGATACGAATAAAACTACAGCATCGCAAAACAGCAGCATTTTTCCAGATGAAATACCATACTTCATCTGACAGATCCTAGCGATTATATCGGTTCCTCCAGAAGTTCCATTATCACGAAAGACCAATCCGAGTCCTAAGCCAGAGAGAGTCCCAGCTAAAGCGGCGGAAAGGAAGAGGTCGTGTTCGAGATTTAGTTGCGTTATAATTGGTACTAGGCGCCAAAATGATAAGAAGAAAGAAAGAGCAACGGTACCCCAAATTGTATAGGCGAGCAGTCGTTTGCCCATAAAACGGTACCCTAAAATAATTAGAGGAATATTTAATACCAAAGTGGTAAGTCCCATGTTAATGCCCCAAAAGTGCCGAAGAAGCAGAGCGATTCCGCTCAAACCTCCGTCGGCCAGTTTATTTGGCACCGAAATCATATCCAAACTTAGGGCATAAATGGCGCATCCCAAAGCGATCATAAATAATTCGAAAAAAGTATTTTTATTTAGTATTTTTTTCATCGCTTGTCCCTCCTAAATTCTCTATCCTAAAATTAACATATAATTATCTAAATTACATAATAAAACGGTGAAATAAAAAATTGATGATGAAATTAAAAAAATTACCTAATATTTTTCAAGATGCGATGCCGGTTTTGAAGATATTAGAACAAGCAGGTTATGAAGCATATTTTGTTGGTGGTTCAGTTAGAGATGTTTTATTGGGCCGACATATTCATGATGTTGATATTGCCACAAGTGCTTACCCTGAAGAAGTTAAAGAACAATTCGCTAAAACGATTGATACTGGAATTAAGCATGGCACAGTCACTGTACTTTATAACGGCAACAGCTATGAAATTACAACTTTTAGAACTGAATCCGGCTATCAAGACTTTCGTCGACCGGATCATGTTACTTTTGTACAGAATTTAGATGAAGATCTTAAAAGACGTGACTTTACGATCAATGCATTGGCAATGAATACCGATGGTCAAATTCTGGATCTTTTTGATGGTTTGAGTGATTTAAAAAAGAAGGTCATCAGAGCTGTAGGCGACCCAGAGAAGAGATTTCATGAAGATGCTCTTCGCATGATGCGAGCAGTTAGATTTATGAGTCAACTCAAATTTGACTTAGAAGAAAATACCCAAAAAGCAATCGAAGATCACCATCAATTGCTAAAAAAGATCTCGGTTGAAAGAATTCGGGATGAATTTGTCAAAATGGGCTTAGGGCCAAATGCAAGAGAAGCTTTTCAGGTCTTTCTTGATACCAAACTAAGTGAGGATGTACCTGATTTTGCTGGTAAAAGCGAGTTGCTATCTGTTTTTCCTCAATTGCAATTTAGTCCTGCCTTGGAAACCAGTTTATGGTCAATAATTATTATTCTGCTTAAAATTCAAAATGACAAAATTGGGACCTTTATGCGCGATTGGAAAAATTCTAATGCAATGACGAATGAAGTTGAACAAATTGTTTCATTTTTTGATGCGCTTTCTGATCATGTGCCTGGCGATTATGAATTGTTTGAAATCGGCAAAAAAAATTTGCTCAATACAATTGATGTTGCGCATATTTTAGGTCAGCCGGTTGATTCAGAAGCCTTAGTAGATCGTTATTTAGCTTTGCCAATTAAAGATACTTCAGAATTGGCTGTAGATGGGCGCTTTTTAATTGAAAATGGTATTCGTCCTGGACCTAAATTAGGGCAGCTCCTGGAAGAAATTAAACAAGAAGTTGTTGCTGGAAATTTGGAGAATAGTGAAGCAGCAATTGGTGAATTTTTAGAAAGCAAATAAAAAGTTTGGTTAGCAAGACCAAACTTTTTTTATTAAATATTAAACATAAAGCAAAACTGAAAAGTACATCAAAATTGAACCTAACATTACGAACAAGTGCCAAATAACATGAATAAACGGAATATTTCTCATACTGTAGAGAATGGCACCAACGGTGTAAGCAATTCCACCGCCAACAAGCAGCCAGAAGCCAACAGGTGTCAATCGTACATAGAGATAACTGCCCGATAGGATTACAAGCCAACCCATTGCAACATATAAAATTGTGTCAAAAATGACATGCTTGCCGCGATTGAAAATGTAATAAATGATGCCAATAATTGTCAGTCCCCAAATTAGGCCGAAAAGAGTCCACCCCCAGGCCCCGCCGATGGCCACCAAGGAATAAGGGGTATAGGAACCAGCAATTAAAAGAAAAATCGATGAATGATCAAAAATTTGAAAAACATTCTTGGCTCTGGTAAAAATTAAACTATGATATAAAGTAGAAAATAAATATAGTAAAACGAGGCATGAACCATAGATCGTAAAGGTCACAATTCTCATTGCATCCCCAGTTGAAGCGGCTTTAACGATTAAAACCACTAGTCCAGCGACTGCTAATCCAAAGCCAACTCCATGGGTAATTGCGCTGAAAATGTTGTCAAGGATGTAATAAGTTTTTGATCTTTGTTTAGGCTCCTGCCAAAGTTCTTTTAATTTCATGATAAAACAATTCCAATCAATCTTTTTTCTTAACTAATTTTTTTGATATACTAACTGTATTGTTACTTGCTCATATTTTATCATAAAAAGTGAGCAACTTAGAATTGAGGGCGAATACGTTGTCAAAATTTAAGATTATGACGGATTCTTCCGTCCAATTAACTCAAGAAGAAATTAAAAAATATAATATTACTGTTGTACCATTAACGATTACAATTGATGGCAAGAATTATGTTGATGGTGTTGACATTTCCAGACGCGATTTTGTCAAAAAGATGAATGAATCTGAAGAATTGCCCAAAACCAGTCAACCTTCAATCGGTCGTTTTGTAGATGTAATTAAAGATTTAACTTCCGACGGAAGCGAAGTCATTGGAATTTTCTTATCCAAGACTTTGAGTGGGACGATTGATGCGGCAAGACAAGCAGCTGAAATTGCTGGAAAATCAGATGAAGTTCACATTGTTGATTCTGAATTGACTGATCGAGCAGAAGGCTTTCAAGTTTTGGCAGCTGCTAAAGACAGTCAAGCAGGTAAAACGCTTGATGAAATTTTGGCTCATGTCGACCACATTAAGAAAAATCAAAAATTGCGGATGATGGTTGTTAATCTGAATAATTTGATCAAGGGTGGACGTTTAGGCCCATTAGCCGGTAAAATAGCCACTCTTCTTAATATTCGAATTGAATTGCACATGCCTGGTGGCAATCTAGAAGTGGCTAAAAAGGGACGTGGCAAGAAATTTTCTAAAGCTTTTGACCAACGTGTATTGGATGATATTGCCGTAAATAAAGATAAAATTCATGAAGTAGGCATTTCATACGTTGACACTCCCGAAGTGATGGAAAAATTGGCTCAAAAAATTAAAGAGATAAATCCAGAAATCAATGTTCTAGTTCGAGAAACAAGCCCAATTATTGCAACTCATGCAGGTAATGGTGCTTATGCGATTCTTTATTATACGGAGTAAAAATGGCATATCGAGAAAGTTTTTATCGTTTTTTAATGACTCAGAGAGATCCTGATTCAACTGACGAAGTTGCGCAATTCGCTAATGATGCTCAGCATGATCAAACTTTTCCAAAACAAGAACAGGATTATGAAAAGTTGTCGGACTATTTGGAATTGAATGCTGGTTATTTGTCAAGCATGACAATTTTCGATCGTGCTTATGAAATGTATCGCGAAAAAATGAGTTATTAATGCAAATTTAAGTCCCTCCAAGGGACTTTTTTATTTAAGAAGGAAATTTTATGCATGCAATACTTCTTGCAATCGGTATGTGCCTAGTGGCAAGTGCGGCAATGAATTATTCAGAATTGTTTTTTGAGAAAGATTTCTGTTAATTATATTGCTCTAGTATTAGGAATGATCTTGGCCTTAGTTTTTGGCAACGAATTAATATCGTTTAAGCCAGAACTGTTTATGGGATTGATCATTGCACCTTTGCTGTTTTTTGAAGGTCAAAAAATCGTCTTTACAATATCTCGCGTAGTTGGAAGTCAATTATTAGTATCACTGTAATTATGATCTTATTAATTGCTGTCGCTGCTTCTTTCAGTTTAAAGTGGCTGTTAGGTCTTTCACTTCCGCTTGGCCTTATTTTGGCTTCAATATCTGCTCCAACAGATGCGACGGCAGCCGAATCCGTCACTCATGGCTTAAATTGTTGAGCATCATCTGAAAAATGAATCTTTGTTTAATGATGCTTCCGGCATTATTTTGCTTAACATGGCAATTAGCTGGTATTTATCCAGACAGCTGGAAATTGCGCATACAGTTGTCGATTTTCCGTATTCAATGCTGAGAGGTATTATTTTTGGCTTAATCGCTTCCGCGATTTTGGTTTTATTTAGACAGGGGCTTTCACGGCGTAATTTAAAGTTCGTCCAAAGTACTTTTCATTCTACTACAGCCATTCTTTTGCTTTAGGTGGGGTGCATGGTGCAGTTACTTTTGCTCTTGCTTACACGCTGGATCTAATCAGCAGTGGACGCTTTCATTTGATTTTATTTAGTGAAGCAGCACTGATTATTTTTAGTTTATTGATTCCTACCGTCATTTTTCGTTTTATTTTGCCAAGACAAAAATCTGATGAAGAACAAGAGGCCGCCATTGATCAGGTTAAAGTAGAAATGGTCAATTATGCTCTAAGTGAACTGAAAAAACTGTATCTGCCAAAGAAGATCCGTAAACAGCTTAAGTTCGATTTGCATGCACAAATTGATAATACTTCAATGCGTGATTTTTTGAGAGAATTGCGTAAATTAATTAAGTAAAAAGAGCCATCTGCGGATGAATTGGAGTTTAGGGATGAAATATATCGTTATGCTTCTCGCCTTGAGAGAAATTATCTAGGACAAATTGCTCAGCAAAAGCAAGAATACCGTGAAGGTTTTCTGTCATTGTATCGTGAGATTCTGCTAGCTGAAGTTTTATTTTTGCATTCTGAAGATGAATAAGTTATAAAATGGTATAGATAAAAGGAGAAGTAAAATGGCAAAAATTCAATGGTATCCGGGGCATATGAATAAGGCCCGTAATCAACTTGAAGATAAGTTGGGCTTAATTGATGTCTTTGTTGAAGTTCTTGATGCTAGAATTCCAGAATCATCAAGAAATCCTATGATTGAAGAACTAGTGGGCAAGAAACCACATCTGATTATTTTAAACAAGGCGGACTTAGCAGATCCTGTCATGACCAAGCTTTGGCAAAAAAAGCTGCAACAACCTGGAAAATTTGTGATTGCAATGGATTCGCTGCATAATACGAATATGAAATTTTTGATCAATATGATCAAAAAGGCAGCGATGGCAAAAACCAAAAAACTTGAAGCAAAGGGCGCATCTAATCCAACCATTCGTATTTCACTAGCTGGTGTTCCGAATTGTGGCAAATCAACGATTATAAATCGTTTGGTAGGGCGCAATGTTGCTGAAGTTGGCAATCGGCCAGGAGTTACTAAGGGTCAAAGCTGGCTGAAAACAAAATATAATATTCAGATTTTGGATACACCAGGGATTTTATGGCCAAAGTTTGAAGATCAAGCTGTTGGCTACAAACTGGCTGCGTTTGGTGCAATTAAAGATACAATTTTTCATGCAGATGATGTTGCTTTGTTCGTACTTAAGAGTTTGCGAAAATATTATCTCAAGGATCTAATAAAATTTGCACGCTGTCCAAAAGAAGAGATCGAGAAAATTGGAGATCAAGATCTCTTATTGGCAATGACAGAGGTATACGGCATGCGGGATGATTATGATCGATTTAGTCTCTATATGCTTCAACGTTTGCGCAAAGGTAAAATTGGAAGGATTACTCTAGATCGGTTATGACAATTAAAGAAATAAAAGCACTTCTTAATAGTGGACAGGTTTCCTCTGATGAGCTTGAGCAATTAAAAGGTGACTCTAGAAGTGGCGTACAGAAATTATTGGCATCTTATCAGCAAAAACAAGAGAAGCTGGCAAAAAAGAAGTCAGCCTTTCTTGAGCGTTTTACTTATGAGAAAAAATTTTGGCAAAAGGGTCAGATTGTAGCTGGTGTAGATGAAGTTGGTCGTGGTCCTCTTGCTGGCCCAGTAGTAACTGCAGCAGTAATTATTGACGATCACTTCGATTTGCTTGATGTTAATGATTCTAAAAAGTTGAGTCCACAAAAACGATTGGCTCTTTATCCGAAAATTTTATCTGAGGCAATTAGTGTAGCTGTGGGTGTAAAAAGCCCGCAAGTAATCGATCAAATTAACATTTATGAGGCTGATCGACAAGCAATGGCAGAAGCCGTGCTTGATTTAGATCAGAAACCTGATGCGCTTTTGGTCGATGCGATGAACGTACCTGTCGACTTGCCACAAGTAAAGCTCATTAAGGGGGATGCCAAGTCTAATTCTATTGCCGCTGCTTCAATTGTGGCTAAAGTATTTAGAGATAAATTGATGGATGATTATGCTAAAATTTATCATCAATATGATTTTCCAGATAATGCTGGATATGGGACAGCAAAGCACTTGGCTGCACTAAAAAAATATGGGCCGACCCCAATTCACCGTAAGACTTTTGCACCGGTTAGCGATTTTTTTAAGTAAAAATTTTATAAAAATTGAACTTTTTTCGGTAAAAATTCTCTATTTTGCGTAATTAGTAATGGAGGGTTTTTATTTCATGAATAAATCAGATTTTTTACTTAGATTAAAATTGCAAAAAGGTATTGGCTATGTAAAAATGTTGCAAATTGCGACGCAACTGGATACCGAAGAGATCGATCCAATTCAATTGAATGCTTTGGATTTGCCGCTTGCTTTAAGAGAGACTTGTTTAAAAGCATATCGGGATGATCGGGCCGGGTTAGCAGTTTCAAGAATTAGTCAGCAGTGCAAAGTAATTAGCTTTTTCGACAATGAATATCCTGAAAGACTGCGTCAAATTTATCAGCCACCGTTAATTTTGTTTGCTCGTGGCAATTTGGAATTACTGAATCAGAAGATCGCAACGATCGTTGGTTCTCGGCTTGCGACTGCTTATAGTCAAGAAGTAATCAACAAAATGGTACCGGGGTTAGTTAAGCAGAAAATCGTTATTGCCAGCGGTCTTGCCAAGGGAGTAGATACTATGGCTCACCAGGCTGCCTTAGGTAATAATGGCAGAACGATTGCTGTCCTGGGTAATGGGCTTAATCATTTTTATCCAATGCAAAATCATTTCTTGCAAGAACAAATTGCCTCTTCTGGACTTTTGCTGAGTGAATATCTTCCCGATACACCGCCACGGCCTTTTAGGTTTCCACAGCGGAATCGACTATTGGCAGGCATCAGTGAGATCGTCATAGTAACAGAGGCAAAAGAAAAATCCGGTTCACTTATCACGGCCAATCTGGCTTTGCAAGAAAATCGAGATGTCTACGCTGTGCCTGGACCTGTTACAAGTGTTTTATCGGAAGGGCCTAACCGGTTAATTGAAGCCGGTGCAACACCGATTATTGATTATGAATTGAAAAAAGAAAGATTTGACAACTTAGAGAGTAGTATTTTATTCTCTGAATAGCGTACATTTTAAAATAAAAAATAAGGAGGCATTCAATGCCTACTAAAACAAAACCTAAAAAAGGCAGAAGCAAAAACAAGAAAACTTTAGTAATCGTGGAATCACCTGCTAAAGCAAAGACAATCGAAAAGTACTTAGGACGCAACTACCATGTAATTGCCTCAAAAGGTCATATTCGTGATTTGCCAAAATCACAAATGGGGATCGATTTTGATAATAATTACAAGCCAAAGTATATTTCAATTCGTGGTAAAGGCGACACAATCAAGGAATTGAAGAGTGAAGCTAAAAAGGCTAAAGATGTCTATTTAGCATCCGATCCCGATCGTGAAGGGGAAGCGATTGCTTGGCACATAGCACACGCACTAAATCTTGACGAAAAGGCTAAGAATCGAGTAACTTTTAACGAAGTTACTAAAGATGCCGTCAAGGAAAGTTTTAAGCATCCTCGTACTATTGATATGGATACAGTTAATGCTCAGCAGGCGCGGCGAGTTTTAGACAGAATTGTGGGTTACTCTTTATCGCCAATTTTGTGGGCTAAGGTTAAGAAGGGCCTTAGTGCTGGACGTGTTCAGTCAGTAGCTCTTAAATTGGTAATTGATCGCGAAAAAGAGATCAAAAACTTTAAACCAAAAGAATACTGGACGATTGATGCGGAATTCAATAAAGATAAAGAAACATTTAAATCCAGTTTTTATGGTGTTGATGGCAAAAAGAAAGAATTGCCTAATATAGATGCCGTCAAAGAAATTTTAGCCAAAATCGATAAGAAAAAGGCATTTTCAGTTGAAAAAGTAGTTACCCGTGAAAAACGCAGACAACCAGCTGCTCCTTTTACCACTTCAACTATGCAACAAGAAGCTAATAAACGCCTAGGGTACCGAACAAGAAAAACTATGAGCATTGCTCAGCAATTGTATGAAGGAATCAGTTTAGGCAGACAAGGGACTGTTGGTTTAATTACTTATATGAGAACCGACTCTAAGAGAACCTCACCAGTTGCTCAAGCAGAAGCTTCAAAGTTTTTGCATGAAAAATACGGTGCACAATATGCGGCTAAGAGTCAACGACACTTCAAGAATCAGGAAGATGCTCAAGACGCCCATGAAGCTATTCGTCCTACTAGTGTTTATCGTACACCAGAGTCATTAAAGAAAGTTTTAACGACTGAGCAATATCGCTTATATAAACTTATTTGGTCACGCTTTGTTGCTAGCGAAATGACGCCTGCCGTTTATGATACGGTTAGAGCAGATATTGTCCAAAATGGTGTTGTATTCCGGACTACTGGTTCAAAGATGAAGTTCGCCGGTTTTACCAAAGTTTATGATAACCAGCAGGAGAAGAATATTGAATTGCCTGACTTAAATGAGGGCGATCAAGTAAAAATGAAAAAGTCTGATAATAAGCAGCACTTTACATTGCCTCCTGCAAGATATACTGAAGCTAGTTTGGTTCATGCGCTTGAAGAAAATGGCGTTGGTCGTCCATCTACTTATGCACCGACAATTGATACTCTTCAACGTCGTTATTATGTAAAACTTGAGGGACGTTCAATCGTGCCTACAGAATTAGGTGAAATTGTTGATGGCTTGATTGAAGAATTTTTCCCTGACATTACGGATGTTGATTACACGGCTCGGCTTGAAAGCGACCTTGATAGCGTTGAAGACGGAAATAAAAACTGGGTTAAGGTAGTTGATGAATATTACCACCCATTCAAGAAAGAATTAGATAAGGCTGATACGCAAATTGAAAAGGTTCAGATAAAAGATGAGCCAGCTGGATTTAATTGTGACATTTGTGGTGCGCCAATGGTTATAAAAATGGGCCGTTATGGCAAATTTTATGCTTGTTCTCGTTTTCCAGATTGTCGCAATACTAAGCCAATTGTTAAAAAGGTTGGCGTTATTTGTCCAAAATGCGGCAAAGGCGATGTTGTCGAGAAAAAGTCAAAGAGAAACCGTAAGTTTTATGGTTGTTCTCGTTACCCTGAATGTGATTTCGTATCCTGGGATCAACCAATTGGCAGAAACTGTCCAAATGATGGTCACTTTTTAGTTCAGAAGAAATCAAAGAAGGGACTTACAGTTCTTTGTCCAAATGGCGATTATCGTGAAGAGCCTCGCGAAGATAAATAAAACAAAAAAATTGTGTTAATATCATCAAACTTTTTCGGTTTGATGATATATTTATATAAGAATATTTTTTTAAAAAAGGATGATTAAATGCCCGAAAAAGTTACAGTGATTGGCGGGGGACTGGCAGGAAGCGAAGCAACTTGGCAAATTGCCAAACGTGGTATTCCTGTAGATCTTTACGAAATGCGCCCTAGAAAAATGACGCCAGCGCATCATACTGGTGAATTCGCGGAACTAGTTTGTACGAATTCAATGCGCTCAAATCAATTATCTAACGCCGTTGGCCTTCTAAAAGAAGAAATGCGACAATTAGATTCATTAATTATGCAAGCTGCAGATAAAACTCAGGTACCAGCCGGAGGAGCGCTTGCTGTAGATCGTGATCTTTTTAGCGATTATGTTACTAAAAAATTGCGGAGTTTTGATAATGTAACAGTTCATGATGAAGAAATTACCGAAATTCCCAAAGAAGGAATTGTGGTAATTGCCACAGGTCCACTCACGAGTGATGCTTTAGCAAGTCAAATTCAAAAGTTCTCAGGGACTGACAGTCTGCATTTCTTCGATGCGGCAGCACCAATCGTTGCAGCAGATTCTATCGATATGAATATTGTCTATAAGAAATCTCGCTATGATCGTGGTGAAGCGGCTTATCTTAACTGTCCAATGGATAAAGAACAATATGAGAAGTTTGCTCAAGAACTAGTTCATGCAGAAACGGCTGAAATGCATGGCTTTGAGAACAATGATGTTTTTGATGGATGCATGCCAATTGAAGTAATGGCTGCACGTGGCGCCAAAACAATGCTATTTGGACCGTTAAAACCAGTAGGATTGGAAGATCCCAAAACAGGAAAAACGCCTTATGCAGTAGTCCAATTGCGTCAGGATAATGCAGCAGCTTCAATGTACAATATTGTTGGTTTTCAAACTCACTTAAAATACGGTGAACAAAAACGAGTCTTTTCACTTATTCCTGGTTTGGAAAATGCCAGATTCGTTCGTTATGGCAAAATGCACCGAAATACTTACATGGCTTCACCAGAAGTATTAAATGCAAGTTATGAAGCAAAGCAGCAAAAGGGTCTCTTTTTTGCTGGCCAAATGACTGGCGTGGAAGGCTATGTCGAAAGTGCAGGTTCTGGATTAGTTGCGGGCATTAATGCAGCGCGTGAAGCTTTAGGAAAAGATACCGCTGTCTTTCCGGTTGACACTGCTTTAGGTTCAATGGCAAATTATGTAACTACAACTGACGCTAAGCATTTTCAACCTATGAATGCAAGTTTTGCACTTTTGCCAAGCTTGGAAGGCAAAAAGATTCGCAATAAAAAAGAAAGACATCTTAAGATTAGTGAACGCGGATTAAACAGCTTAGCGGCTTTCAAAGATAAAGTGTTGGATTAATGCCTAAAAATGATAAATTAGCCTTGTTTATTTCGTATTTAAAAAATGAACGACAGTACAGCAAAAATACAATTCTTTCTTATCAAACGGATTTGCTAGAGGCAAAATCTTTTTGGCGAGAAAATGGTGGTTTTGTTGATTGGGATAAGATTCAGACACGTGATATCGAAGTTTATCTTCAATCAATGGCTGAACGAAAATTATCCAGAAATTCGCAAATGAGAAAAATGTCCAGTCTGCGATCGTTTTATCGCTTTCTAGCGAAGAGAAAATTAATCAAGGTTGATCCAACGCAAACGATTGTTTTACGCACGGAAGAGCGCAAATTGCCTCAATTTTTTTATGCACCTGAAATGAAGCAAGTAATTTCTTCTTTACAGGGCAATACAGCTTTAACTGAGCGAAATCTTGCATTATTCGAATTGTTTTATACAACCGGGATGCGAGTGAGTGAAGTTAGCAGCTTGAAAATAAATCAAGTAGATTTTGATCTGCAAATGATACTTGTTCATGGAAAGGGCAATAAAGATCGTTATGTGGCATTTGATGATAAGACGAAAAGTGCTTTGCAAAATTATCTTGAAAACGCAAGGCCAAAGCTGCTAGGATCCAAGGCTGATCAAGATTTTATCTTTTTAAACAATCAGGGTCAGCCTTTGACAGATCGCGGGATTGAATATATCATGCAAAGGACATTTAATAAGGCCGGAATAAGCGGCAAAGTGCATCCGCATGAATTGCGCCATACTTTTGCGACTGCAATGCTGAACAATGGTGCTGATTTGAGAACAGTTCAGGAGCTATTGGGCCATGAAAATTTATCAACGACTCAAATCTATACTCATGTGACAATGGCACACTTGCAAGATGAATATCAAAAATTTTTCCCAAGAAATTCACGAAAGGATAAAAAGACAAAATGACAACAATATGTTCCGTAAAATTTAATGGTAAGACTGCAATTGCTGGGGATGGTCAAGTAACTTTAGGTGAAAAAGTTATTGCCAAGGCAAGTGCTAAAAAGATTCGTCGAATTTTCCATGATCGTGTAGTAATTGGCTTCGCCGGCGGTGTTGCCGATGCAGTAAGTTTGCAAGAAATGCTTGAAGGCAAGCTTGAAAGCTACAGTGGCGACTTGAGAAGAGCGGCTGTTGAAATGGCACGATCATGGCGTAAAGATCCTACTTTGCAAAAATTGAATGCAATGCTGATTGCTTTTGATGATAAAGACCTTTTATTAATTTCTGGCAATGGGGAAGTACTTGAACCTGATGAAAATGTAGTAGCAATTGGTTCCGGTGGCAATTATGCTCAAGCAGCAGCGATTGCGATGACTCGTCATGCGAAAGAAATGAGTGCAAGCGATATTGCTCATGAGGCGGTTAAAATTGCTTCAGGAATTGATGTCTTTACTGATGATCAGATTACAACTGATGAACTATAGGAGGTAGTTATGGCTATTAAGACTCCAAAAAAGATTGTAGAGTTATTAAATCAATATATTATTGGTCAAGATGAAGCTAAAAAATCAGTAGCTATTGCTTTATATAATCGTTACCGTCGGATGCAGCTTCCTAAGCAAATGCAGAAAGATATCACACCTAAAAATTTATTGATGGCTGGACCAACTGGTGTAGGTAAAACAGAAATTGCTCGTCGCTTGGCTGATATTGTTGAAGCTCCTTTCGTTAAAGTTGAAGCAACTAAATTTACCGAAGTAGGTTATGTTGGTCGAAATGTTGAATCAATGGTTAGAGACTTGGCAGCTAAGTCTGTTCAAATGGAAGAAAAGAAAGAATTTGAAGAAATTCGACCAGAAGCAGCCAAAGAGGCTAATAAAGAATTAGTTAAGGCTTTGGTTCCAGGCATCAAGCACGAACACCATTATGATTCTGTTTTCAGTTTCTTAAATAATTTAGATGACGAAGAGTTTGACGATGAAGAAGTAAACGATGATATTCGTAATAAGCGAATGACTATTGCAGAGCAACTGAATAAGGGATTGCTTGAAGATCGCGATGTAACGATTGAAGTTGAAGAAAAGCCTAAAGCTAGTCCAATGAGTGACATGATGGGTCAAATGGGCATGGACATAGGCTCAATGCTTAGCAATATGATACCGAAGAGAAAGATAAAGCGAACTTTGCCAGTCAAAGATGCACGTGAATTATTGATTAACGAAGAATCACGTAAAATGGTTGATTATGACAGTCTTTATCAGCGAGCAATTGAACGTGCTCAAAATAACGGAATTATTTTCATTGATGAAATTGATAAAGTAATTGCTGGTAACAAAAAGACTTCTGGTGAAGTTTCTCGTGAAGGTGTTCAACGTGATATTTTGCCAATTGTTGAAGGTTCAACAGTCCAAACAAAATTTGGTCCTTTATCAACTGATCATGTCCTGTTTATTGGTGCTGGAGCTTTTGCTGAATCAAAGCCAAGTGATCTTATTCCGGAATTGCAAGGACGTTTTCCAATTAGAGTTCAATTAGACGCACTTACGAAAGATGACTTTGTTCATATTTTAAAGGATCCAGAAAACTCATTATTAAAGCAATATGTAGCTTTGATGAAGGCTGATGGCATCAAATTGATTTTCACTCAAGAAGCGGTTGATCGAATCGCAGAGATTGCTTATGAAGTCAACCAAGGGACAGATAATATTGGGGCTCGTAGATTGTCTACCATTCTTGAAAAATTGCTTGAAGATGTTCTTTATGAAGGTCCTGATATGGAAATGGGCGAAATCACTGTAACGGAAGCTTACGTTGAAGAAAAACTTAAGGATGTAATCATCAATAAAGACCTTACTAAGTTTATTTTGTAGAAAATACAAATGAAAGAGACAATATTTTTGTTGCCTCTTTTATTTTTTGTGAGGCTTGGTCTATATCAATAAAAGCGCTATTATGATACAATCAACGCTAAGGGATCACATTGTTATTGTTTTTATATGGATAAAGGTAATAAAATGAATTACACAATTAAAAATAATATGTTGAAGGTCACTATTTCAAGCAAAGGCGCAGAAATTCAAAGCGTTAAGGGCGTCCATAGTGATTATGAATATATGTGGCAAGCAGATCCCGCAATTTGGGATCGGCATGCACCAGTTCTTTTTCCAATTGTTGGTCGTTTAAAGAATGATCAATATACTTATCAAGGGAAAACTTATCATTTAGGTCAACATGGATTTGCAAGAGATTGTGAATTTATAGTTGAAAAGCAAAGTGATGAAAGTATTACATTTTTGCTTAAAGATAGCGAAGAAACGCGTAAGGTTTATCCATTCAAATTTGAATTAAGAGTAAACTATAATTTAATGAATAATTTGTTGGAAGAAAACTTCATTGTGACCAACAAGACTGATGGTGAAATGATTTTTGGCATCGGCGGACACCCTGGTTTCAATTTACCAGTTGATGATCTTCAAGTTAAAAAAGAAGACTTTTACTTTGCAACGCAGCCATCAGAAGCAAGAGTAAAGATTCCAATCAGTAAACAAACAGGCTTGCTAGATTGGGCAAATCGTTCATTGGCATCAACTGATAGTTTAATTGGCTTAAGCGATGATTTATTTAAGAATGATGCGCTGATTTATCAATTGAGTGGTCACGATAATAAAATTTCAGTTAGAACCGAGAACAGTAAATTCCATATTAATGTATGGACTAGAAATGCCCCATTCGTTGGAATTTGGTCACAATATCCAAAGACAGCTAATTATGTCTGCATTGAGCCATGGTGGGGAATTGCCGATCGTTCTGATGCGGATGGCAAATTGGAAGATAAGTATGGCATGAATCACCTAGCAAAGGGTGAAACCTTTAATGCTGGCTTTAGCATCACTTTCCATAGTGAAAAATAAAAAGAAGTCTTGGTGAAATGCCAAAGCTTCTTTTTATTTTGAGGTAAGTCATGAAAACAATTAACTTAGGATATTTCAAGAATTTTGGAACGGCACGTCTTGAAAAATTAAAAAGATATTTGCAAAAAAATCTGCAATTAGAAATCAGATTAATTCCTCTGTATCAGGATCAAATAGAGGATTCTTTTGAAGAAAATAAAATTGATCTTGCTTTAACAGATCCTCGCGATCATGGTTACTCAAATTATCAGGTAATTAAGGTCAGTGAGTTTGGCTTAGAAGCTGTACTACAAGCAGGGAATTTTATGTCTGGACAACAAACAATAGAAATAAGTGAATTAGATAAAATTCCTAATCTGCTTGTTACGCAAAAGAATGAAGAGCAAGGAGAATTGCATTATCATCGTGATTTATTAGGAATAAAAAGTCCATTTCTTGCCGTTGATAATTTTAATGAGGCAGCATTAATGGCTGAATCAGGATCAGGTTATTTCTTGCTTAATGAAGATACTGCTAAATTCTTTGAAAGCCCCAAATTGCAGAAAATGTTTTTATTGAAAGACGGAATACAGCTTAAGCAAGAATACGTAGTCGTTATGAAAAAAGAGCCAACAAACGAGGTTAAGCAAGTTGCTCAAGCCTTAAAAAAGAATTTAGACTTTTAACTTGCGAACAAAAGTTTGTATCGATATAATAAAAGAGTAAAAAACCAACAAGGCTTTATCCTTGTTGGCTCTCTTTATTTTTAGTTTACTTATTCTGATGAGATTTTTTGTACCAGTAATATAAACCAAAGGGAATCATGTTCTCTTCATGATGTTCTAGACGAACAATATTGCTTCTGTGGCTCCAGTAAATCAAAACCACCAATAATCCACTGATAATGCTTAAGGCAAGGTCGTGGAAAAAGAATGAGGCAATGAAGATCAATACGATTGAGATTAGGCTCGTTAGCGAAACCATACTAGTTATAAATAATATTGGGAAAAATATTACTGCGCAAATCAAGAAAAAGTTCAAATTATAACCCAGCAAAAAGCCGGCAGAGGTTGCAACTGCTTTACCACCTTTGAACTTCAAGAAGATTGAAAAAGCATGGCCTAATATTGCCGCTAAACCAAAAATTAAGCATGAATAATGTGGACCCAGGTTAAATATTACTGGTAAAATTGTCGCAAGCGTTCCTTTAAAGAAATCGATTAGAAAAACGGCAATTCCTGCTTTCGGACCTAAAACCCTAAAGGTGTTAGTTGTGCCAATATTTCCCGATCCGTATTGACGGATATCTTTATGGAAAAAAGTTTTTCCAATAATCACACCAGTCGGAAATGAGCCGATTAAGTATGCTAAAATAAGTAACAATGCTATTTTTAAGATAGACATAATTAACAACTCCATTTAATCTAAAGCTATTTTAGCAAAGTTTGACTTGTAAATATATGGAGTTGCCAAAATTAAGTAATAAAAGTGGAGGAATTTTAGTGGCTAAAGCTAATACTTATGATGATTCTTCAATTCAAATATTACATGGACTAGAAGCTGTCAGAAAACGCCCTGGCATGTACATCGGTTCAACTGATATTCACGGTCTAAACCAATTGGTTTACGAAATCGTTGATAACTCAGTTGACGAAGCGATGGCCGGTTATGGCAAAGAGATTAATGTAATTATTCATAAAGACAACAGTGTAACTGTTAGGGACTTTGGACGTGGAATGCCAACTGGAATGCATAAATCCGGAAAACCAACGATTGAAGTTATTTTGACAGTCTTGCACGCTGGTGGCAAATTTACTGAACAAAACTATAAGACCTCGGGCGGCCTTCATGGGGTAGGTTCATCAGTAGTTAATGCTTTATCGAGCTATTTAAAAGTTAGAGTGGTTCGTGGAGGTAAAGCATATGAAGAAGAATTTCAAAATGGTGGTCATCCAATCGGTACTTTAAAATGTGTCGGTGAGACCAATGACAAAACAGGTACTACGATTACCTTTAAACCAGATGCCACAATTTTTTCAACTACTAAGTACAAGTACGAAACAATTCAAGAAAGAATTCGCGAATCAGCTTTCTTGCTGAAGGGCGTCAAATTCACATTAACGGATGAACGTGATCCAGAACATCATGATGTTTTTCAATATGATGATGGTATTAAATCCTTTGTTAAATACTTGAATGAAGGTAAAGGTACAATCAGTGATGTCTTTTACTTTGAAGGCAAGCAAGATGGAATGGAAATTGAATTCAGTGGTCAATATAGTGATGGCTATTCTGAAAATCTCGTTTCATTTGTAAACAATGTTAGAACTGCTGATGGTGGTACTCATGAAGTGGGTGCACGCAGTGGCTTTACTAGAGCATTCAATGATTATGCTAAAAAGCAAGGCTTGTTTACCAAGAAAGATAAAAACATTGATGGTTCAGATTATCGTGAAGGTTTGAGTGCTGTTTTATCAGTTAAAATTCCTGAAGAACTGCTTGAATTTGAAGGTCAGACTAAAGGTAAATTAGGAACACCTCAAGCTCGTTCCGCTGTTGATGCGCTTGTTTACGAGAAGATGTCTTATTATCTCATGGAAAATGGTGAGTTAGCCCAAGAATTAGTTAAAAAAGCTCAACGGGCCAGAGATGCTCGTGAAGCGGCCAAAAAGGCACGTGACGAAAGTCGAAATGGTAAAAAGCGGCGCAAGAAAGAAGTACTTTCCGGGAAACTAACACCAGCACAATCGAAAAATCCAAAGAAGAATGAATTGTTCTTAGTCGAAGGGGATTCAGCTGGTGGTTCCGCAAAACAAGGCAGAGACAGACGTTTTCAAGCAATTTTGCCTTTGCGTGGAAAGGTTTTGAATACACAAAAAGCAAAGTTGCAGGACATTTTCAAAAATGAAGAAATTAATACAATGATTTACACCATTGGTGCAGGAGTTGGAACAGAGTTTAAAGTTGATGATTCCAACTACGATAAAGTCATTATTATGACTGATGCCGATGACGATGGTGCACACATTCAGATTCTGCTTTTAACTTTCTTCTATCGTTATATGCGGCCAATGATCGAAAAAGGCAAAGTTTATATTGCTTTGCCACCTCTGTATCGTCTTCAAAAAGGACGCGGCAAGAAGGCAGAAATTAAGTACGACTGGACTGATGAAGAATTAGCTGAAGATGAAAAGAAAATGGGCAGAGGCTATTCTCTTCAACGATTCAAGGGATTAGGTGAAATGAATGCCGAGCAGTTGTGGCAAACAACTATGAATCCAGAATCAAGAATGCTAATTCGTGTTCGAATTGATGATGCTGCATTAGCTGAACGAAGAGTTACTACACTAATGGGTGAGAAAGTAGCAGCAAGAAGAAAATGGATTGAAGAAAACGTTAAATTTAGAATGGGCGAAGATGGCTCACTTCTGGATGCAGATAATGATTAAGAAGGTATAGAATTTAATGGCGAATAAAGAAAGAATTCGGGAAATGCCGTTAGAACAGGTAATGGGAGAACGTTTTGGACGATATTCAAAGTATATTATCCAGGAACGTGCCTTGCCTGATATCAGAGATGGATTAAAACCTGTTCAACGCCGTATTTTATATGCAATGTATCAGGATGGAAATACCTTTGATAAGCCCTTTAAAAAGGCTGCCAAAGCAGTAGGTAACATTATGGGTAATTTCCACCCTCACGGAGATAGCTCTATCTATGGTGCTTTAGTTCACTTATCTCAAGACTGGAAAATGCGTGAGCCATTGGTAGAAATGCACGGAAACAATGGTTCTATGGATGGTGATGGCCCAGCTGCCATGCGTTATACTGAGTCACGTTTGAGCAAAATATCCAATTTATTGTTGCAGGACATTGATAAGAATACCGTAAAAATGGTATTAAACTTCGATGATACTGAATATGAACCAACTGTTTTGCCAGCTCAATTCCCCAATTTGCTAGTTAATGGTTCAACAGGAATTTCCGCAGGTTATGCTACTGAAATTCCACCACATAATTTAGCTGAAGTAATTGATGCAACAATTTATTTGTTAAAGCATCCCGAAGCTAGCCTGGAGGATTTAATGCAGTTTGTTAAGGGACCGGATTTTCCTACAGGTGCTGTTATTATGGGTACAAAGGGAATTAAGGAAGCCTATCAAACCGGACGTGGAAGAATTCAAGTTCGTGCAAAAACAAGCATTCAAGAAATTAGGGGACATCGGCAAGAAATTGTTGCTACTGAAATTCCTTTTGATGTCAATAAAGCTTTATTAGTTAAGAAAATTGATGAGATAAGACTCAATAAAGAAATTGATGGTATTGCTGAAGTTCGTGATGAGACTGATCGTCATGGACTCTCAATAGTTATTGAATTAAAGAAGAATGCAGACGCAGAAAATATCTTGAATTATTTATTCAAGAATACAGATTTGCAGGTCTCTTATAACTTCAATATGGTTGCAATTGACCATATGACACCTGTTCAAGTAGGTTTGAAGAGAATTTTATCTTCCTATCTTGAACATGATGAAGATGTGATCACTAAGCGAACTAAGTATGATCTAGACAAATCTGAAGCTCGTTTAGAAATCATTCAGGGCTTAATCCATGCGATGGACATTCTTGATCAAGTTATCAAAACAATTCGGGCATCAAAAAACAAAGCAGATGCTAAAAAGAACTTGATTAAGGAATTTAAGTTTACTGAGCGGCAAGCCGAAGCAATCGTATCATTACAATTATATCGGTTGACGAACACTGATGTTGATGCTTTGATTGCAGAACAAAATGATCTGAATAAGAAAGTAGCTGTTTACCAAAAGCTTTTATCAGATCGTGCTACTCTTGAAAAAGAAATTATTAAAGAACTAACAGCAGTTAAAAAGAATTTTGCTAGTCCAAGAAGAACTCAAATTTCACACGAAAGTGCTAAAGTCGAAATCGATGAAAAAGCATTGGTTGCTGATGAACAAGTAAGAGTTTTGGTAAGTCGTGATGGCTATTTAAAGCGTTCATCATTGCGTTCTTACCAGTCATCTGACGAGGCAGATAATGGATTGCCTGAAAATGATAAGGTTGTTTATGAAAAAACTTTATCTACTTTAGATAACTTATATTTGTTTACTAATCGTGGGAATCTTATTTATCGACCTGTTCACGAGTTAACTGAAACCAAGTGGAAAGAAACAGGTCAGCACCTATCACAGGAAGTTGGGTTGGCTACTGACGAACAAATTATTCGCGTATTTGACTTTGATAAGCTTGATAAGAATGTTGATTTTTTGATGGCCACTAATGATGGCTACATCAAACAAGTAAAATTGAGTGATTTGCAACCTACCAGAACTTATCGATCACGTGCAATTACAGCAATGAAGATGAAATCTGAAGATAGTAAGATGATTCGGATTGATTTAATTAAAACAAACAGCGGAGAGATAACTTTATTTACTCATCGTGCATATGCTGTTAAATATGATGTTTCCGAAATATCTGAATTTGGTGGTAAAGCTTTGGGTGTAAAGTCGGTTAACTTAAAAGATGATGATTATGTAGTAGGCTACGTCTTGGTACAACCAGAATTTGCTGATTTGATCAAAGTCGGTTTAATTACCCAACGTGGAGCCTTTAAGCAGTTTAAGTTAAGCTTAGTTAATAAAGTATCTAGAGCTAAACGTGGGGTAATGGTTCTAAGAGAATTGAAGACTAAACCACATAGAATAGCTGCAATAGCTGCCTATGGTCAAAATCACGTTCTAAAGATGACAACGTCAAGTGACCGGCATATGGATATTAATACAAATAAATTTCCATTAGGGGATAGATATTCTAATGGTTCATTTGTAGTTGATCCAACTGTAGATGGAACTCCTGTAAGCCTTGAATTAGGGGCACCTTTGAGCAACGAAAACAAACAGGTTTCTGATCTATTCTAAATAAATAATAAAATCGCTTACGGAGTGTTAAGAAAAATGTTTTGACACTCCGTATTTTTGGGTAGACAATGTATCTAGGTATAGGGTAAAGATTATTGTTTTATCAAGAAAGGAAGCTAATCAAAATGCCAAAAACAGATACAATACTTTCAGCAAAGTCACTTCGATATTTTTTACAATTAATTGATACAATGAATTATACCCAAGCTGCACAAATACTTGGTATTACACAGCCAGCATTGACTCAACAAATTAAAAAGTTAGAGCATGCAATTGGTGCGCCTTTATTTGGACAAATGGGGAAGAAGCTTTACCTTACTGAAGCTGGTAAGGAAATGCAGTCAGCCGCAGTTGAATTACTAGATACAATAAATTCTGTAGTCGATGATATTCAAGAATTTACTCAAGCTGATAAAGGTAGTATTTCAGTGGGTGTCTTAGATACAATTGATATTGAAATTTTCAGACAATTTGTTGTTGAATTTAATAAAAATTATCCAAGAATCCAATTGAATATTCTTACTTATAATCGTCAAGAATTATGGCGCAGACTGGATAACAACACGATCGATTTGGCGATCATGTACTTGCCGGATAATACTAAGCGGGACGAAATCAATTTGCAGCATCAATATGATCATATGGAATTGTTCAAAGATCGTTTAATGATTTTGACGCATAAAGATACAGTCGAAGCTAAGCAAGCATATTCAATTTCTAGATTTACTAGAAGAAAATGGGTTTCTTACCCTGAAGGTTCTTACTTAACGCAATTAATGAAAGACTATTTCGGCGATAAGAACAAGCCGATTGTTTCTTTGACTTTTTCAAAGGCAAAGTACTTGATTGAAACCGCACAAACTACCGAGTATGATACTTACATTAGCAAATCATATTATTTAGCACATAAGAAAGATATTAATCTTACTCCGGTTTATGTGAAAGATGATAAGGATTTTGAGATTGCGATGGTATATCGCAAAGGAAAGGTAGAAATTCCAAGAATAAAAAACTTGTTAGAAGAATGGAAGAAATTCTTGGATAAAAAGGATTATTCTAGTAGACTAGAGTAGACGCTAGAAAAAAGAGAGGAATTTTTAATGGAAAAAGAATTAGTTTTTGGTCACCAAAATCCAGATACTGATGCAATTGGCACTGCAATTGCATTTTCATATTTACAAAATAAATTGGGTTACAATACTGAAGCTGTTGCTTTAGGTGAGCCTAATGACGAAACTGCTTATGCTTTAAAGAAATTTGGTTTTAAAGCACCACGTGTTATTACTAAGGCTGCAGATGAAGTTAAAGCAGTTATGCTTGTTGACCATAACGAGCCTCAACAAAGTGTTTCTGACATTGATAAAGTTAAGGTTACTCATGTTGTTGATCACCACAGAATTATGAACTTCAACACGGCTGATCCTTTATACTACCGTGCAGAACCAATGGGTTGTACTTCAACTATTGTTTGGAAGATATTCAATGAAAAGGGTATTGAAATTCCTGAAAAATTAGCGGGATTGATGCTTTCAGCAATTATTTCAGATACTTTGCTTTTGAAGTCACCAACTACAACCGATTATGACAAGAAGGCAGTTGAAGCCTTGGCTAAAATCGCTGGCGTGGATTATCAAGAATATGGTTTGGCCATGCTTAAAGCTGGTACTAATATTTCTGATAAATCAGAAGAAGAATTGATTGATTTAGATGCTAAGAGTTTCAGCTTAAATGGCAAGAACGTTCGTATTGCTCAAATTAATGTTGTTGATTTGCCAGAAGCTTTGGAACGTAAAGAAGCATTTTTAAAAGCTATGAGTGCATCAGCTAGCGATAACAATTATGATATGTTCATGCTTTTGATTACTAACATTCTTGATTCAGATTCAGAAGCTTTGGTTGTAGGTTCTGATGAAACTAAGGCTTTGTTTGAAAAAGCATTTGGTAAGAAGTTAAGTGATTCAGAGGTTAAATTACCAGGCGTTGTTTCTCGTAAGAAGCAAGTTGTACCACCATTAACAAAAGCTTTTGAAGGCTAATTTCATTATTAAAGAGAAAATAAAAATGGCCGAGTTGAAAAACTTGACCATTTTTTGTTAAAAGCAAAGGAAAAAGAAAATGACATATCCTCAACTTGATTTAAAGAATTACAAAGGGCCAAAAGCTACAATAGATACCAAGCATGGTCAAATTACAATTCAATTATTCGATAAATTAGCACCAATGACTGTTGAAAATTTCACTCGTTTAGCTAAAAAGGGCTATTATGATGGAACTACTTTTCATCGAGTAATTAGTGACTTTATGATTCAGGGTGGTGATCCAGAAGGAAATGGTACAGGCGGTGAAAGCATCTGGGGTCATCCGTTCGAAGATGAGTTTACTGATCAACTATTCAATTTACGCGGAGCACTTTCAATGGCTAATTCAGGTCCAAATACAAACGGAAGTCAATTCTTTATTGTTCAAAATAAAAACATGCCTAAGCGGTATATTCGCGAAATGGAACCAGCTGGCTATCCTAAAGAAATAATTCATGCTTATAAACAGGGTGGTACCCCTTGGCTAGATGGAAGACATACTGTTTTTGGTCAAGTAATTGATGGGATGGATGTTGTTGATAAAATTGCCAAAGCGAAAAAAGATAAAGCTGACAAACCACTTGAAGCAGTGGTAATTAATAGTATTAATATTAATGAATAAAAATACACGCTTCTGAATTGAAACGAGTTAAAAATTTCAATTCAGAAGCGTGTATTTTATTAGTTGTTACTACTGTTGATTTCCTTTAGTAAACCAATGAAAGATTTGCTGACATGTTCAGCCTGATTCTTTGGCAACTTACGCAATTCATTAGTGACTTTTTGGATAAAAGCAGGAGTGTTATCTTGGTTTTCATCCGCCTTTACCTTTTTAAGACGATAAGCATTATTAATAATATCAGGTGTAGTAGTGTTCAATGCACATGCAATAGAATCTAACTTTTGAATACTGATATTTTGATTTTTTGTTCTTTCCAAACGAGAAATAAAGTTGACAGAGAGACCACTTAACTCGGCTAAATCTTCTTGAGTCAATTTTTGATCGCGTCTACGACGTGAAATTTCATCCCCTAGATTAATACTCATGAAGCACTCGACCCTTTCAATTACTTATAAAACTATAGCTATTAGCTATAGACCATAAAAACGTAATAAAATGAAATAGATTATTTTAATATTATTAAATTACACTATATTAACAATAAATACTTGAAAAATTCTTATAAAAACATCATCTCATTAAATTATGATAAAACAATAATTTGAATAAAATATGAATTCTTTAAGAATTTCAGCAAATAAATTGATAAATCCCTAAAATATTATACAAAAAACAAGAAATTTATATAATATTTACTACAAGTAACATAGAAACATAATATTTATTGTTTTGTCAAGCAAACGCCGTTTATTGGTCATTAGTTAGTAAATAATTTTGAATTTAATGAAGTTTAATGTTAATTAATAGTGAAAAACGATAATAGAGTAATGGATAAGAGTTGAATAATCACTTCGTATAATATATATTATGTAAAGTAAATTCTCAAAATTGGAGGTAGACTAAATGAAGATACTAAATATGGATCATTTTGTTATCACAGTAAATAATCTGGACAAAGCAAAAGATTCTATCATCGAATTATTGGATTAAAAATAGTAAATCAGCGAAGCAACCAAGATTTTGTGACGATGATGTGTGGTGGTCATTCACTTCTTCGCTTAAGAAAGTCAACTAATGAAGTAATGCAATTGTGGCGAAGCATCTATCGACTGGTAGTTTTGATTTTTGTTTAGAGAGCTCAAATAATGTTCAAGAGACTAGACTATAAAGAATTTTGAAACAAATAATATTCAAATAGAATTAGGTCCAGTTGTTAAGCATGGTTTTAAAGGAAAAATGATGTCTGTATATGTTAGAAATCCAGATGGTAATCTTGTTGAAATTTCTACTTATCATAATTAATGCTGAGAGAGATTCTGAGACGTTTAAAATCCAAAATGATCATTAGTTTGTTTTATTAAGTTCATCTATTTTAGTCCAAAAGTAAGAATAAAGTTTATGAGTTCAGTTTTTTTGCTAAGCTATCATTAAAACTATAATTTTAATGATAGGTAGATCTCATACTCTCAATTAAATACGGTTTGATATTTATCTTATTACTGAATTATTTAGTGAATTTATTTAAAAAGAATTTCTATTTTTGTTTTGCTGAATCAATAATTAATTTGAATCAATATTTGCAGCAACAAATAAGCTTGATATATCAATGTTGTGCTGTCTTCTTTAATCTTTTATTGCTCCCCGCTCTTTATTTTGGCTAGGGGAGTTTTTCTATGACATTAAAGAACATGTGTTTGCAAAAGTGCCCTAAAATTGCTATAATTTAAGCAGTTGTATAATGAAAATCATAATTAGAGGTAGACATGGCATGGAAACAAAAAAATATTTAGCCTTAATTCAACTTGAATTAAATAAAATGCCAGATTATGTAAAGCAATATAATCTAGGAACCAATCACTCTCTAGCTACGAGTTATCAATATTTAACTGAAATTAGACGTTTTTTCGAATGGCTAAGAAAAGAAGGAATTTCGAAGGCTGATAACAATCGTCAAGTTTCCACTTCTACCCTCGCCCATTTACGACGTAACGATATCATGCTATATATTGATTATTTACGCCATTCTAAGAATCAACAGGGACACCTCAATTCGCCAACAACAGTTAATCGTTCAATTAATGCTTTACGTTCCCTATTCAAATTTTTGACAATTACGGCTGACAATAATCATGGCCAACCATATTTTGAACGTAATGTAATGCTCAAAATAGATTCTTTAAACAGCACAAAAACGCTTAATTATCGTGCTCATATTTTAGAATCTCATATGTATACTGGCAATTTAAAATATGAATTTCTTGATTTTATTGCAAAAAATTATGAGCAACATTGTAATAAACAGGCTCTACCAGCTTTCAAAAAGAATAAGCAGCGAGATCTTGCAATTATTGCCCTAATTCTGGGAACGGGAATTCGTGTGTCTGAATGTGCTAATGTCAATTTAAAAGATCTTAATTTAAAAGATGCAGTTTTAGATGTAACGCGTAAAGGCGGTCAGAGGGACAGTGTGCCGATTGCTGAATGGACGGTCAACTATCTGATTGAATATAAAAAGATCCGTCAGCAGCGGTATTTGGCCGATAAAACACAAACTGCATTCTTTCTAACTCGTTGGCATGATCAAACACGTCGTATTACAAGCAATGCAATTGAAAAAATGGTCAATAAATATTCGGCAGCATTCGGTCACCCACTTACTCCACATAAATTACGCCACACTTTAGCTTCAGAATTGTATGAAGTAACTAAGGATCAAGTTTTAGTAGCGCAACAATTGGGTCAAAAAAGTACTTCGGCAACGGATTTATATACGCATGTTAATCAAGAAAAGCAACGTGCAGCTCTTAATGAAATACCTGATCTTGATCAGCATAAGTACTAAAAACACGTACAAAAAATGTATTCTTATATATAATATCATTAATTAATCTAAAAAATCTGCTTTTATATTAAACAATCTGACTTTTAAGTGCTAGAATATTAACAATTTAATCTTCACTTGTTTGATAAATTAATTTGATTAAGGAGATATTTATGGAAGATTTAATTGATCTGCACTTACATTTGGATGGTTCAGTACCTTTTAATACCGTTAAGAAATTAAGCAAACTGCATCATTTTCCGTTAATAAGTGATGATAAATTGCATCAGAAATTATCTGTTTCAGATAATTGCCATAACTTAAATGAATATTTAGAAAAATTCGCCTTTCCATTAAAATTAATGCAAACAAAAACAGATTTAGAATTGATTGTTTATGAATTGTTGCGTGATTTGCGCAAACAAGGCTGTATCTATGTAGAAATGCGCTTTGCCCCACAATTACACACGCAAAAAGAATTGACGCAGGAGGAAGCTATTAGGGCCTGTGAGATTGGTTATAAAAACTTTCTTAATTGGCAAGCGGTTTTGCGTGATGGCAAACCAGCCTTGCATGCTAACTTTATTCTTTGCTGTATGCGGCTGCGTGGTAATGAAAAAGAAAACTTTGAAACTGTTGAGTTGGCTCATAAATTGATGCCGATTACTCATGTTGTTGGAATTGACCTAGCCGGCGCAGAAACCCCCGAATTTGCTATTCACAAATATAGTAAACTTTTTGCCAAGGCAAAAGAACTTGGTGTTCCCTACACTATTCATGCAGGGGAAGCAATGGGGCCTAATTCCATTCGTGAAGCCCTGGCATTAGGAGCTAAAAGAATTGGACATGGAATTAGATGTATTGAAGATCAGAATCTAGTAAATAAATTGGCAAAGGATAAGATAACTCTTGAATGCTGCGCTACTTCCAATTTAAATACTAAAGTTTTTGATCGCCTGACTAAATATCCAGTTAGAGAATTGCTCCATGAAGGTGTTCATGTAACTTTGAATACTGATAATATGACAGTTTCTCATACTAATTTACCAACTGAGTATCGACGTCTTGAAGTAAAAACAGGTCTTTTAGCAAGTGAAGAAAAAGAAATGATGAAGAATTCAATCCAAGCTTCATTTGCCAGTCCAAAAGAAAAACAACGTTTGACTGCTCTTTTAGGTTAAATAAAAAAAGAAGAACAAGTAGTATCTTTTTACTACTAGTTCTTTTTTGCTTTTTATTTAGTTAAATCGATTTTATCAATATCAATCATCCAAGCAATAGCGATTGATTTTTCACCTAAGTGAGTAGCAATAACAGGACTGAATTCTGCAACATCAATAGGCAAACCAGGGAAATTTTCAGAAATAAAGTCTTTAATTCCTGCGGCCTGCTTGGCATCGTTAGAATGAAAGACAAACAAACGTAATTTATCTTTATAATCAAGCTTACTAGTTCGTTCTAACGCAATACTTTCAATCTTGCTGACTGCACGCTTCATAGAACGAATTTTATCAAACGCAACGATTTTACCATCTTTAAAAGTTAACAGCGGCTTAATATTAAGCATTGTACCGATAAATGCACTCGCATTACTTAAACGACCACCACGACTTAAATTCTTTAAATTATCTACGACAAACAATTCATCAATTGTTGCTCTAATTTCATCAAGATGCTTAATAATCTGTTCAGGTGTTAAGCCGTTTTTGATCATCCTAGCAGCTGCAAGAACTAAGTATCCTTGCAAACGCACAGTTATCTTTGAATCATAAGGATATAAATGATATTCAGGATTATTGCGAGCGATGTTTTGCAATGTCTCATTATATCCAGAAATCCCGCCCGATAAAGTAATATCAATAATGGCCTCATAGCCTTCTGCATGGAGCTTATTGTAAAGTTCAATCATCTTACCCATGCTTGGCTGTGAAGTCTTAGGAAAAGCAGCACCTTGTCTTTGAGATTCAAATAGTTGCTCTGCAGTGATGTTAATGTCTTCCAAATATTCCTTGTCGCCAATAATAACAGGAATTGGCATTACGATCACATTATTTTCTTTAACTTCTTCTTTAGTTAATACGCTGGTGCTATCGGTCACTAATGCAATCTTCATTATATAACCCTTTCATCTATAAGAATTTATAGATGAATTATAGCATAAATTGAGCTCAAGTTCGAATACCTATGCCATTTCTGAGAAGTCGTCATATCCCATGCTTAGATTTTTTAGTTCTTGAGTAAATTTAGTTAACTCATTTGTATCAATTTTTGAAAATAGATCTTTTTCGATCTCACTAAGTGCCTTTTTTAATTCGGCAACTTTACTTAGCCCCACTTCACTTAGGCAAACTATTTTACTTGAATCTTTATCTGATCTGGTTATCTCAATATAATCTTGTGTTTTCTTTTGCTGAAGCTGTCTGCTTAAAGTAGACAAAGAAATTGAGAGACCTTTTGCCAATTTTTCCATCGGTAAAGTCTGATTATTATTTCCATCGAAAAATAGCAATATTCTTGTTTGTGAAAGACTTAACTTGCATTTGTGATTTATTTCTTTTTTGACGTGCTCCGCGATGGAATTAAAAAATAAAACATCCATATACTACTCTTCTCCAAAGTTTGTGAGTAAATCCCAGAGATATGTAGTCAGAAACCAACACTAATGTTGTGAAACTTTATACTGACCCATCTAGGATATTTACTATGTGAAACATAATATATTGGCTTTGACTTATGCATTAGCTAAAACTAATATTACTCTTTTATAACTATAGTATACCATTTTTCACAAATAAGTCTTTGTGAAATTCTAAAAATATTATTATATAACCAGAAGTACACTATTTTAAGATTAGCGAAATTACTAGAATCAAGTTACTTAAGCAATAAGAAAATAATTGATATAATAGATAACGTGTTTATGTTTAGAGGTGATACCAGATGGCTTTTGATGGTTTATTTATTCATAGCCTATTAACTACTTTGACCCCTACTCTAGTGAGTGGACGGTTATCCAAAATTTATCAACCATTTGATCAAGACTTGGTCCTAGTATTTCGAAAAGAAAGAAAAAATCAACAGTTGCTGATTTCGGCAAATGCTCAATATCCAAGAATGTATTTGACCAAACAGACTATTGCCAATCCAGATAAGGCACCAACGTTTGTAATGGTGCTGCGCAAATATTTGGAAGGGTCAGTTTTAAAATCGATTGAACAAATTGGGTTGGATCGAATTGTAAACTTCCATTTCAGCAATCGAAATGAACTTGGCGATCAAGTACAACTTGTTTTATCTGTCGAATTAATGGGCCGACACAGCAACGTAATTTTTTATGATCAAGAAAGCGGAAAAATTATTGATTTGCTAAAGAGAATTAATCCTGATGAAAATCGTGCAAGAATACTTCTCCCAAGAGCAAAATATGAATTGCCACCGTTAAAACCAGGAATAAATGGTTTAAATTTAACGGAAAAAGAATTTGAAGAACTAAAAAGGCAAAATCCTCTTCCTAGTGATTTTGTTAGAAAAATGGATGGTCTAGATCGTGATGATCGGATGGAACTAGAGGGCTATCTTGAAGATGAATTTTCATTTGCTTCTTTTCAAACTTTTTTCGAACAATTTAATCATCCAAAGGCTTTTGTTCTTAAAACTCCGAGAAATAAACGAAAGATATTTCCTTACCTTCCCTATCATTTGGATCTGGAAAAAGAAAGCAGTGATCCAGATTTGAACCATGCACTTGATGAGTTTTATGAATATCAAGCAAATCGAGATTGGGTTAAACAGCGAGCTGCAAAGGTTGAACGAGTTGTTAAAAACGAGCAGAAAAAATTAACTAAGAAAATTGCAAAATTGCAAAAACATCTTGATTTAGCTGAAAATTCAGAAGGCTATCGTATTCGTGGTGAAATTTTAAATGCAAATTTGTATCAGGTTAAACCTGGAATGACGGAAGTAGATTTGCCAAATTATTATGATAATAATCGCCCGTTAAAGGTAAAATTGGATCCGGCCCTTTCTCCAGCACGAAATGCACAAAAGTATTTCACCAGATATAAGAAACTGCGAGATTCAATTAAACACGTGCATGAACAAATAAAGATTGCACAAGCTAATTTGGCCTATTTTGATTCAATTCAAACAGCTATTGATAATGCTGATCCTCAGGATATTGATCAGATCAATGAAGAATTACAAAATCAGGGTTATATTCGCAAACCACAGAAACATGTTCGCCGTAAAAAGATTACTGAAAGTAATTTAAACAAATTCAAACTTTCATCAGGTAAAACCGTTTTTGTTGGAAAGAATAATTATCAAAACGATTGGTTGACTTTAAAGAAAGCAAATAAGAATGATTATTGGTTCCATGTTAAAAATATGCCAGGCTCTCACGTTATTCTTCGTGATGATCAACCTACTCCTGAAGATATTAAAGAAGCAGCCGAAATTGCCGCCTTCTTTTCAAAAGGAAAGCTTTCTGCCCATGTTCAAGTGGATTATGTTCAAGACAAGCGGGTTAAAAAGCCAAATGGTGCGAAACCAGGATTTGTAATCTACACAGGGCAAAATTCGATTGAAGTTACCCCTAAAGAAAAAAGCGTTATGTCCAAGAGAATTGATTAATGAAATTTAAATATAAAAAAAGACATTCGGAAAAAGCCGAATGTCTTTTTTTATTTGTTAAATTGGTTGAGTAGTTAAAGCCAAAGATTCTAGAACATCTAAAATTAATTCGGCTGTTTCTATGCTTGAAAAAACTGGGATGTGAGTGTATAAAGCTTGATCCCTGATTCTAATTGCATCAGCACTGGCGGCATCAGATAAATTAGTAACATTAACGACCATTACAATTTTATGTTGCCGAATTTTATCAAGCAAATTCTTGGGATTCTTGTGTACCTTGTCAACAATCCCAGTAGTGATTCCCGCTTCCGCAAACATTGTTGCAGTACCTTCAGTGGCCACCAGTTTAAACCCAAGTCGATCAAATCGACGGGCTAAACTGGTTACTCTTTCCTTATCTTCGTCACGAACAGAGATGAAGATCGTTCCATAACTTGGAATATGTAAATCACTGGCTTCATATCCCTTATACAGTGCTTTGGCAAGCTGAGTATCTCGTCCCATAACTGAGCCAGATGACTTCATTTTTGAATCAAAAGTATTATCGCTGTTGTAATTGATGTAAGAAAAGACAGGCATCTTTACATGAATAAAATCATTAGTCGTCCATAATTCTTCGTGATAGCCAAGATCAGCCAAATTCTTACCAGCGATTACTTGAGTAGCACAAGCAGCTAAATCCTTACCTAGTGACTTGGACAAGAAAGCAACATTGTGACCAGCATAAGGCTTAATTTGCAATAAGTATAATTCACCATTCACCATTAGGAAGTGTAAGTTATAAATTCCCCTAGTTGATAACTGATTAATTAAGTTAATCGAATAATGTGCTAGCCTTATTTGACCATCCGTTTTTAAGTTTTGTGCTTTAAAAACGGCGATTGAATCTGAGGCATGTGATCCTGTTTGTTCCAAATGTTCAATTATTCCAGGAATAGTAGTTTGTTGGCCATCAGAGATTGCAGTTACTTCATATTTATTGCCTTCGATAAACCTTGAAACAGTAATTTGATCTAACTGATTTTCATCTAGATACTTTTTAACAGCAGGAACATCGTAAACAACAGCTGATTTTTGCTTGATTTCTTTACTGAATCCTCCGATCAAAATTGGGAAGCCGTAGTTATTTACGAATTTGACAACTTCTTTCTGGTCATGAGTAGTCAAAGATGGCACTCTTTTAAGTCCAGTAACTGGTTTTAGCAAAAGATTCTTAATTTTATCATATAGATTTCCGTTTGAGCGACCAAGGATATTCAAACCGCTTTCGATCAGTTTTTGACTTAAAGAACTAACTTTCTTACCAGAAAATTGCAATAAAACATCTTTAATTCCCTCTTTGTGGGCCACTTTTACAATATTCTCGACAGTGATTGGATCAAAATAAATACGGTCAACGTTCTTAAAGCGCTCAGCTATTGATTCATCATTGTTAGATAGCAGAACGGTTTCATAACCAATATTATGTAAAGTCTCAGTAGCATGTGAAAGCATATAGTCAAATTCACTAGTTACTGAAACCTGCAATGGCAGCATGCCAATGATTAAAACTTTCTTCTTAGAAGATAATGGTTGTACTTCGTTTTGAACATCATAGGCGCTGTAATAGCTTTGAATATTTGGTTTGTAGATACCAGCTGAGCCATCAATCTGAAGATAAGCTGGTTTAAGATTGAATTGCTGCAATTTCTGCTCTATTTCATCTATTTTTGTATTGCGCAAAAGTGCTAATAAGTGATTTGAAAATCCTCGTCTTTTTGCTTCGATTAAAAGATCGACGTTTAGTTTTTCTGCATCGTGAACTTTTTGCGCAATCAAAATAATGTTTTGCAATTTTTGGTAATAAACGGGATGCAGGTATACGATATCTTGCAGATCACTATAAGACATGCCCTTTGCAATGGCTGCTAAAAGTCTGATCAAATGCAACTCATCAGGATGCAATAAATCCTGCAAAATTGTCTGTTCATCTTTTCGATATTCATGAATAAACGTTTTCCAGGCTAAATCAATATCAATTGTAGAAGAAATTGCCTTTAAAAAAGCAGCTTCAAAGTTTTGCCCAATTCCCATTGCTTCGCCACTGGCTTGCATCCGATTGCCTAAAAGATAATGGTTATAACCAGATTCTGACAGTGACCAATATGGCATTTTTACGGAGAGTGCATCTAAAGTTGGCTCAATTGAAGCATTTAAGCCAGAAACAGGGTCAGTTATTTCATTCAAATTGTAGCCAATCGCTACCTTGGCTACGATGTAACCAACACTATATAAGCCAGCTCTTTGAATCCAAACAGCACTTCTTGTTAAACGAGGCTTAATGGTTAGGACTTTATATTCAATTTGAGTACCATGATGGCGAATTGCAAAATGGATGCTCATAATTCCCAATAAGTTAAGATTGTCTGCAATCTTTTTACTCGTGCTGCGCAGTTCCTGAATCTGATCATTATTTAAAGTTAAAACAGGCATGACAACAGCCGAATCACCTGAATTAATACCAACTGGTTCAATTGATCCAGCGAAATTACTGAAGACAATGTTACCGTCACGGTCGCGAATGACATTGACAATAACCTCTTCCCAGGTAGACAAGTCTTCGGTTAAACGATAGTGCTTCCAAGAAAAAGTTTCGCTTTGGCTTTCTTTTTTGAAGTAATTAATTAAATCATCTAAAGTCTTGAAGCCTAAGTGTTCGTTATGTACATATCGATGATATTTTGTAACTAAAACTGGAAATGAAACAGTTTCTTTAATTTGATCGATATGAGATAAAAGATCATCAGTCGATAAATTAGCCAGTTGCCAGGATTGATTGACGTTAATTTTTAATTTGTTTAGCAGTTCCGTTCTTTTTTGCTGATTGCCTAACGAAAGAGTTCTTGGATTTAAGGTCAGCAATTTAATATGCATTTGTTGCAAAATACCATCTTGAATTAATTTATTTGCGACCTTCAAACCAGTAGTTGAGCCATAGGCGGTCATGATTGCGTCAGGTTCTTCCATCCGCAAGATTCGTTTAAGGAAATCTAGCGTCATAGGTTCTAGGTAAACTGTCACGCCTTCTCTTCTATCAGTTGAAACTGTCGCTGGATTAGGATTTACCAAAACTACTTGAATTCCCTCTTCAACTAGAGCATTAATTGCGTCGCAGGCTAGCAGGTCCATTTCGGCAACACTGCCAATTAAAGTTGGACCTGAACCAATGATTAAAACTTTATCCAAATCATTCTCTAAAGGCATATTTTTACTCCATCATTTTTAAAAAATGGTCAAAAATTTCAATTGCATCTAAACTGCCTGGTGCTCCTTCTGGATTAAAGGCAGTTGCAATGACCTTTTCTTTTTCCATTGTAAATCCAGCTAACAGTTCAGTATGAAGATCAAAAAATTCTTGATTCATATTTAGCTGAACACTATCAGGCAAAACTAACTGATTTATATCCATGGCCGTTTGCCAAATTGTGTTTGAATTCTGTTCAATTACGGGATAATTGATACCATCAAACTCTTGTGGCAAGTTAACCAATTCCAGCTTTAAATAATCGCTTAAAGCCAAAAAGCCCAGACCAATACCAAGAATCGGACATTTTTGGTAGAAATGGTCTAGTGCAGGTTTTATTGCTTTTAAAATTTCGTCCGGCTGACCAGGACCGTTGGAAATAATAATGCCATCTGGTCTCAGATTTTCAATATCAACCGGAGTTGCATTGTATGGCAATACAGTTACATTTACTTGTCTTAAAGATAATTCACGCAACATCGAGTGCTTTAATCCTAAGTCTAAAACTGCAACCGTCTTTCCAACATTGGGTGCTGCATAAGCATTTTTTGTCGAAACAGAAGCTGATTTGTTTTTGGGCAAAACCAAGGCTTTAATTTGATCAAAAGCATGCTCATCATCTGTATCCATGATAGAAGCCTTAATTGTTTCTTCACGCATTAAACGGTGAACCAAGGCGCGAGTATCAACATTAAAAATTGCCGGAATATTTTTTTCTTTTAAAAATAAATCTAGATCTTGGAAATTTTCGCTATCGGAAATATTCAATGCTACATCGTTAGCGATAATTCCTTTAACAGTGGGGTCAATACTTTCATAGTCGATTGCATTGATTCCGCTATTTCCAATCATTGGTGAAGTAAAGACCAAAATTTTTCCGGCATTAGTCGGATCAGTCAAAGCTTCCTGATAACCAAAATTGGCAGTTTGAATTGCTAATTCACCAGTTGAAATGATGTTAGCACCAATCCCCTCACCTGAGAATGAACTGCCATCTTCTAGAATTAAGTAGCGTTTCATTAAATCACTTGTTTCTTCTAAGTTTATTTAAGGTTTCTTGAAATATTTTAGGCGGATCTACTTTAAATTCAAGCCATTTTCCTGTTTTGGGATGCTTAAAGCCAAGAACTTGTGCATGCAAAAACTGCCCATTTCCCTTCAAAGTCTTTCGTGATCCATATAAAGGATCACCAGCAACTGGATGACCTATGTAGGATAAATGAACTCTGATTTGATGAGTACGGCCAGTTTCTAGCTTGCATTGGATTAAGCTATAACCTTTAAATTGTTCAATTACTTTAAAATGAGTTACCGCATGCTTACCACCGGCGACAACTCCCATCTTTTTGCGATCATGAGGATTGCGCGCAATTGGAGCATCGATGGTACCTTCTTCTTCTGCAAAATTGCCATGGACTATTGCCAGGTATAAACGTTTATTAGTCTTATGAGCCAATTGGTCTTCTAAAGATTCACGGGCTTGGCTATTTTTTGCAATCATCAATAAGCCAGAAGTATCTTTATCAATTCGGTGAACAATCCCAGGTCTAAAACCTTCAGGACTAGAAGCCAGATCCTTTGTATGATAAAGCAAAGCATTGACTAATGTATGATCGGGATGTCCAGCGGCTGGATGGACCACCATTCCTTGAGGTTTATTGACAACAATCACATCATTATCTTCATAAATAATATCAAGTGGGATATTTTCAGGAATAACGTCTAGCGGCTTAACCGCTGGCACAGTTACTTCAATTGCATCGCCATCTTTTACTTTATATGAAGCTTTTTCAACTTTCTGGTTGACGAGAATCAAACCGTCATCAATTAATTCTTTCACTCTAGTACGAGAAAGATCATCAATTTTATCTGCTAGGTATTTGTCTAGCCGGCCTTTTTCGTTCTCTACAGTTAATTCGTATTTTTTAGTCATGCTTATTTTCTTTTTCGTCAAAAAATACTAAGTAAATGAAAATTAAGATCACACCTACTGTGATTGCAGAATCAGCAATATTAAAGATATTGAAATGAATAAAATCCAGTTGCAGCATATCAACTACGTATTTCAAATGCAAACGATCGATAAAATTACCAATAATCCCGCCAAGAACTAATGCAATGCCAGCATCAAACCAAGTATTTTTATATTTTTTGTTAAATAAAAAGTATAAACAAACGCCAATAGTAACAATACTTATTGCATAGAACAGCCACATTTGACCAGGAAGAACATTCCAGGCTGCTCCATTGTTTTGTAAATATGTAAAGGATAAGATCCCCGGAATAACTTGTTGAACTTCACCTAAATGAAAGTTGGTTGCAATATAAAACTTTAAGCCTTGATCGGCAAGAACGATAAATAATGAAATAAGTAAATATAGAAACTGCATAAATTTTTTTAGAATAACCCACTAATTTTTCCGTTATTGTCAACGTCAATGTCAAGAGCTGCCGGATGTTTTGGCAAGCCTGGCATATCAAGAACGTGTCCAGTGGTGACAACGATAAATCTTGCACCATTTTTAAGACTGATTCCCTTCACATGAAGGGTGAAATCTTCAGGTGCGCCTAACAACTTCTTATTATCAGTAAATGAATACTGTGTTTTGGCAATAATTACAGGTAGTTTTTCTTTACCTAATTGTTTGAGGTGACTAATCTCTTTTTCAGCCTTTTCACTGTATTCTACTTGGCTGGCATGATAAATTTTTTGGGCAACCTTTTTAATTTTTGTTTTGACGTCATCATTGTCATTATAAGTTGTCTTTAAATCTGCCTTGCCAGAGTTTGCAAGATCAACTACGGCTTGAGCGGCTTCAATGCCACCCTTTGAACCAACATCATGATAATTAACAACTTCCGCTTGAATGCCTTGTTCTTGAATTAATTGCTTCAGCAAATCCAGTTCGACCTGTGTATCTGTATCGAAACGATTAATTAAAACAATTACCGGAACGTTATAACTACGCATGTTGTTCATATGACGTTCCAAGTTTTTGAATCCTTTTCTCAATGCTTCCAAGTTTTCTTGGCCCAAATTGTCTGTTGAGCCTTCGGCCTGGTATTTTAATGCACGAACAGTTGCAACGACGACACTTGCATCAGGTTTCTTGTCCAAGTGCTTGGAAACAAAGTCCATAAATTTTTGACCGCCCAAATCACTGCCAAAGCCAGCTTCAGTAAGCGTGTAATCACTAAGGTGCAACGCAAGGTTGGTAGCCATAACTGAATTAGCCCCGTGAGCAATATTAGCAAAAGGTCCGCCATGAACTAAGGCCGGAGTATGTTCGATTGTTTGAACTAAGTTTGGCTTTAATGCATTAGATAAAAGAGCAGCGATAGCGCCATGGAAGCCTAAATCTTTAACATAAACTGGCTTGTCATCTGTTGTATAAGCGACGAGAATATCACCAATTCTTGCCTTTAAATCATCAATATCATTTGCTAGACAAAGAATAGCCATCAATTCATTGGCAACAGTAATTGCAAAACTTGCAGTATGTTCAATTCCATTAAATTTTGACCCTTGTCCTACAGTTACTTTCCGCAAAGCACGATCATTAACATCTAAACCGCGTTTGATCAGGATCTTTTCGGGATCAATATTTAAACTGTTGTCTTGATAAATATAGTTGTCAACTAGAGCTGCTAAAGTATCGATTGCACTGGTTAAAGCATGCATGTCGCCAGTAAAATGAAGATTAATATCTTCCATCGGAATGATTTGGGCCATTCCACCACCGGTAGCACCACCCTTTAGTCCAAAAACAGGCCCCATTGATGGTTCTCTTAAGGTAATCATCGTTTTTTTATGGAGCTGATTATTGATGGCATCACCTAATCCAATTGTGATTGTTGACTTCCCTTCACCAGCTGGAGTTGGTGAAATAGAAGTAACCAAGATCAATTTGCCCAGATGACCGTTTTTCTTGTTGCGATTAATTGCAGTCCAGTTTATTTTTGCTTTATCGTGACCATAAAGTTCCAAATCGCTTTCTGTTAAACCAACCTTCTTGGAAATTTCTGTAATATCTAATGCGTGAGAATTTTGTGCAATTTGAATATCTGATTTCATATTTGCAGACCTCTTTTTCTAATATATTCGATTTGATTATTTTTGAAATTGTTGAAATTGATTTAGCGTTTTAGAATTTAGTCCCCTTATTTCTAAAAAATTATAATTTAATTATACCAAAATTTTAATGTATTAAGTCTTAATACATTAAAATAGATACAGAGAAAATTAATGGAGGGACCAATTATGAAAATTGCTGTCTTAACAGATAGTTCCGCATATTTATCAAAAGAGGATCAAGAAAAATACCACATTGATGTCATTCCTATCCCAATTATTTGGGGTGATAAAACTTATAAGGACTTAATTGATATCGGCTATGAGGAGTTTTATCAAAAACTTGAACATGCTGAAACGTTACCAACTACCTCTCAACCCTCAACCGGTGAGGTTCAAAAATATTTGGATCGTTATGTTGATGAGGGCTATACGGATGTTTTTATTATTCCTATTTCAAGCGGCTTATCTAGTTTTTATAGTTCTTTAGTCAATATTGCCAAAGAAGAAAAAAGAATCAAGATTCATTTGTTTGATCCAAAAATTACTTGTGCTGGTGAAGCTGATGCTGCTTTATTAGCTGGAAAATTGGTGCAAGCCGGTGCAAGTCCTGATCTGATAATGCATGATCTTGAAGACTTGCGTAAAACAATGGATATCCGCTTCATGGTTGATGATTTGAATCACTTGAAGAGAACGGGACGTTTATCAAACGCAACCAGTTTTATGGGAACTCTTCTGCATATTAAACCTATTTTATCAATGGACGTTCAAGGCGAAGGCAAGATCTCAGCAATTGCTAAGGAAAGACAATACAAACGTGCTTATAAACATGTTCAAAATGATTTTGCAAAATTAACGTCTGAAATGCCATATCCAATTCAGTGCACTGTCTTTGATTCGCTTGATCCAGTGCGGGAAAAAGAATGGCTTGCTGACTACCGTGAAAAATTTCCAGAAATTAAATTTAATACAGCAATTATTGGTCCAGTAGTTGGAGTCCATGTTGGTCAACACACAATGGCGTTAATTTGGTGTCGCGATGTTGATAGTTATTTTGATGAAAACGGCAAGCCGATTGCTGAGATCAATTCAAAAGAAGTTCAAGATTAATTAAAAAAGCGAGGTGTTTAGCCTCGCTTTTTCTTTCGCTCAATTCTAAAAAGATAAATTATTTGCATTTTGTTTACTTTGATTTTTTCAATTCGCATAGCTTTCCAAGTCCAAACCGTAATCACTGAAATTGGTTGTTTTATTTTTGAACGGTAAGGCAATTTAAGCAAATCTTTTTCATAATAGGAATTACATAAGATATAGCCCAAGATTAAAAAGAAAACAACCGTAATAATAATTGAAATCCAATTAACCTTTTCTGTGCCTTCATAGGCAAAAACCAAGCCTATAAATAGAATGATAAATAACCAGCAATAATAAATTAACCCGATTCTTCCAAGTTGAATAAAATGTTTTTTCACTTAGATCCCTCATTACATTAATAGCGAATTTTTACCTGTAAATTGCTATGACTAGAAGTATCATACAGCGTCTTGAGATACAGCTCATATTCAGGATGTTCATTGATTAAAGTTTTATAAGCTTCAGAAGCATGAATTTTAGCTAATTGATTGTTCTTTAAGTGATTCTGACCAGTGTAAAAATTATAATTCATTTCTGCAAACAAACGTCCCATTTTACGAATAAGATCCAGTGAATCCCTGTTCTTCTTCAAGTCGGTTTGCATCAAATTTGCTGCTAAAGTACCAAGCTGAAGGTTTTTTAGATAATCATGAAAATGCATCAATGTGTAGTTCTGACTCTCATGATCATCAAGATATTTGCGCATATCAAATGATTTTCGAACATAAGTAATGTGTTTTTGGTGAAGACGAACTACGCCATATCCTTGATCGGTTGAGCAAAAACTCGAAGTAACTACTTCTGTAGTTGGTGTCATTTCTTGCGGTCCCAAGATATTTTGAGCATGAATATGACCGGAAAAAGCCAACTTAACATTATAGCGAGCGCACAATCTTCTAACTTCTGCAGCATTATCCAAAACATAATTTTGGTTGACTACAGGATTATGAGCATACAAATTGTGATGCATGAATAAAATTGGCCGCAAATGCTGCTGGGAAGCCTTCTTAAATTGCTTTTCCAACCATTTCAATTCATTTTTATTGATAGCACCCTTTGTAAAAGGCGCAGTTGTCGTTTCTTCTTTGCCATAATAGTTTGAATCAGCCAAAACAAGCAAGTAATTAGGATTAAGCTGGACGCTATAAGCTAAAGAATTGCTATCTTCATCTTCAGAGGCCCGATAGCTTTTATCAAAAATAGACTTCCAAAACATCGGACTGATTTGACCTGCATAAAATTGCTTTTTGCCACGGAATTCTCTTGCCCAGCCATCAAAAATATCATGATTGCCAGGTACAACTAATAATTTTGTTTTAGTTAATCCTTTGAAAATTTGAGCAAACCTTTCAGCAGAAGTTCTTTCGCCATTAAATGTAATGTCGCCAGTAACGACGATTGCCGCAGGCTGCTTTTCGTTAGCCATTTTGACAAAAGACTTAAGCACTGTTTCTTGATAATATAAATCTTTTCCTTGGCTTGTCTTTTGCATTCTGGAAAAGGCTTGACCATTATCATGCAAAACATCAGCGATTAAATGTGTATCAGAGATTACCCAAATTTCTGTTTTGAGATCATTTGTGATCATTTTTATCAGCCCAGTATTGATAGAAATCTACTCTTAAGTTACCGTTGAACAACTTACGCTTCCTCGTTGCTTTCTTGCCGAAGCATTTTTCAAAGTTAGGATCTGCTGTCAAATAATATTGACTGAAGCTGGATAAAGGTTTAAAAATCTCACCCATCTGCTGATATAAAACTTCAGCTGATTTACGATCTTTCAATCTTTTACCATAAGGAGGGTTTGCAATAATAATTCCGTTCTCTAAATCAGTCGCAAAATCTTTGACTGCTACCTGCTTAAAGCGAATATCTTGCAATACTCCTGCATTGTGAGCATTAAGCTTTGCAACTTCCAAAATAGATTGGTCGATATCGCTAGCCCAAATTGGTGCCTCTAACTCTTTTACTTGACTTTTTGCTTCTTCAACTGCATCTTTATGCAATTGTGGATCAAACCAGTCAAAGCCATCAAAAGCGAATTTACGCCAAGTGCCAGGAGCTACATTCTTGGCAATTAAAGCTGCTTCAATTGCCAGAGTTCCAGAACCGGTCATTGGATCAATCAATGGATGAGTTCCATTATATGGCGTTAAAAGAAGCAAGCCTGCAGCGAAGTTTTCCTTCAAAGGTGCACCACCATGTTCAATTCGATAGCCGCGTTTAAATAAACTAGCACCAGTTGTATCTAATGAAATTCGTGCCTTATTCTTATAAATATGAACATCTAGCGGATATTCGTTGCCACTTTCGGGAAGAAAACCACGACGATGATATTCAGACGTCATTTTATCAACAATTGCTTTTTTTACAATTGACTGAACGTCCGGCTCTGAATGAAGCTTAGATTTAACTGCCCTTCCTTGGACCGGAAATTTAGCATCAACTGGTAATAACTCTGCCCAGTCATAGTCGTAGACTTCGTTATACAAAGTGTCAAAATCTAAAGCTTTAAATTCTTTAAGCAGAATTTTGATTCTGTCTGCTGAACGAAGCCACAGATTGGTTTTGACAATATCAGCTTGCGTTCCCTTGAAAAAAACGCGTCCATTTTCAGTTTGCGTTTGATAACCTAAATTATTTAGTTCTTTAGCAACAACACTTTCAAAACCAGCACCCATTGTTGCATAAAGTTGATATTCTTTCATACAATGCTCTTTCGTTTCTTTTTGATTAAAAAAAGAGTTGAACCCCAAAAAGAAGCTCAACTCTGCCATGTGAATTTCTATAAGCCACGTTCTGTTCCAGCAATCCTTGGCGAGATTACCTTCAGCAGCCATCTATCTTTATTGCTTTAAGCAATAATCCGACCTTTAGTTCAATTTCTTAGATCGAGACGCCCCCACCAAATTTGGGTTACACGCTCGCAGGGTTTACCTCGTTCCACCAAAATCGTTTCCGATTTTGCTTCGTCACTGTGGCACTTTTCAGGATACTTATGCATGTCCGAAGATTTAGCATTTTTTCCGCCGTGATTAAAAATCCTCCAGCTTATTAGGCTGAATACGATCACTACGAGCATCGCAGCTCGTGCGTGCGTGGACTTTCCTCAGCTAGCATAAAGCTAACCGCGACTGCTCAAAATTCACATTATTACTCATTATAACAAAATATACTATTTTTGCAAGTTTACTTTTGTAATCCGTATACTCGTTGTTCCAAATTGTAAACTTTGCGTTCTAGGGTAGAAATTCTTTGAATGATAGCCATATTCGTTGAGATCTCACCTTGCGTATCAATTTCTTCAAAGCTGGTATTGCTGCGATGATTGGTTGGTGTGTATGTTCTGACATCTTCAGGCTCAGTAACAGCAACAGAGGTTTGAACATGCTTTTGTGTTTCTTTTGCTTCCATCAATTCGCGTTGCAACTTACCGATTTGTCCGTATAAATCTTCAATAATAGAAGAAAAAGTTTCGTAATCTGAGATGATTTGATCAAGATAAGCATCAACTTCATCTGGATCATAGCCTTTTACTTTATTTCTAAATTGTTTCTTTAAAATATCTTCTGATGATAATTTGATATCGTTTAAATTTGCCATCGACTGACAACTCCCTTTCATTCTCTTTTATTTTAGCAAAAAGCAAGAAAGCATTAAATAACTAAACGCACTTTAGTAAAACTTTAAACTTTATTGACTAAAATTATTGCTTTCGTGATTCTCCTGATATTCCTCAGCTGCATCTTGCAAATCATAAAAATCAATTAAATCAAGTTGATATTCATGATCTTTTTGATACCTTCTTATACTATTAAAATCGTATTTTGGTTTTCCTGGATGTTCTTCATCATAAATCATTAAAGCCCGATCAGTGTGACGCAACATAAAATTTTGATAGTTTCGCAGTTGCATGGGCCTTTGATAGGGAGTATTAGAAGTTGATGCAAAAAAATCAACTTGGTTTTTCAAATTTAAAAAAGCAGCTTGATTGTTTTCGTTCCAGCGGTTTGCAAACTCCTCATATGGCGTCATGATCGAAACTCTTACTGGATAATCCTTTCTAAGTTCGATTCCGGCCTGTGCTGCCCATTGCTCAACACCAAGATTAGCACCAGTAATGATCCAATCTAATTCTCCGTCATCTAATCTTGCTTTGAAGTAATTGCTTAAAGCATATTTAATTACCGTAATTTTTGGGTCCTTATCACCAAAAACATTTAATTCATAACTGCGATATCCAGTTACCCACAAACGTTGCATAATACAAGAAGCTTCCTTTTATTCAAAAACCATCTCTTTATTGCTATAATGCTAACAGGAGTGAAGTCAATGGTCAAATATCCTAGCGGTAGCATGGCCGCTTTTAGAAAACCAGCAAATAAACCAAAATTAAGGCGTGCCTACCATCATAAAAAAGGTGTAAATTTTTCTGATCGTGGGATGACGCTGGAACAGCAAATCAATGAATCGAATAAGTACTACCTTGAAGAAGAAATTGCAGTAATTCATAAAAAGCCTACTCCTATTCAAATTGTCAAGGTAGATTACCCGAAACGGTCAAAGGCCGTAATTCGTGAAGCTTATTTTAGACAAGCCTCAACTACTGACTATAATGGTGTATATCAAGGATATTACCTTGATTTTGAAGCAAAAGAAACAAGAAATAAGACCAATTTCCCTTTGAAAAACTTCCATGAACACCAAATTTTTCATTTAGCTAAATGTTTGAAACAAGATGGAATTTGCTTTACAATTATTGGATTCACAAGCTTGCAGCGCTATTTTGTTACGCCTGCTAGTTTCGTCATTAAAGCGTGGCGGACCAAAGATAAGAGCTCAATGACTTTAAAAGAAATTGAAGATCATTCAATTGAAATCAAATCTGGCTTTCGTCCTACTCTACCATACCTAATGGCTGTTGATCATTTTATTTCAGTTAGGAAAGTGAACAATGACAAGTAGAAGTAATGACTCTAGCCGCGCAAACGCGTCACGAGAATCTCGCAGAGCTAACAATAAGAAGCGGAAAAACAACCGCATATGGGTACAAATTATCAAATGGATTTTCTTGTTGATCTTATTGGTAGTTGTATCCGGTATTGGATTATTTGCATATTATGCAAAAGATGCTCCAAATATTAGTCAAGACCAGTTGCAAAGCGGCGGTACTTCAAGTCTTTATACAACAGATGGTAAATTTTTGCTATCTCTTGGTTCAGAAAAAAGAATTTATGTTAAAAACAGTAAGATTCCGCAACAACTAAAAGATGCTGTTGTTTCTGTCGAAGATAAGCGATTTTACTCAGATAAGCTTGGAATTGATCCAGTCAGAATTATCGGCTCAATGATAACTAATGCAAAAAGCAATAGTATTGCGGCAGGTGGTTCTACGATTACTCAGCAATTAGTAAAATTGACCGTCTTTTCAACTGCAGCTTCGCAAAGAACTTTAAAGCGTAAGGCTCAAGAAGCATGGCTTGCGATGAAAGTTCAACGCGAGTTCAGCAAAGATCAAATTCTGGAATTCTATATTAATAAGGTATACATGAATTACGGTAATTATGGAATGGGCACCGCGGCAAATTACTATTACAACAAGTCGCTTAGTCAACTTGATTTAGCCCAAATTGCTTTAATAGCTGGAATGCCTAACGCTCCAGTTGCTTATGATCCGTACCTCTATCCTGCCAAGGCCAAGTATCGGCGCGATATTGTGTTAAAGGCTATGCTTAATAACAATAAAATTACCAAATCGCAATATACGAAAGCCGTTAATGAAAGCATAACTAAGGGCTTGGTAAAGCATAAATCAAGCAGCGAATCTAAGTTACGCAAGATTGATGATCCATATATTAAGGAAGTTATTTCTGAAGTTAAGAAAAAGGGCTTTGATCCTTATAACGATAACTTAAAGATTACAGTTAACATCAATCAAAAAGCACAGAACAAATTGTATGAATTAGCCAACAATGGTTCAATTCCATTTACCAACAACGCAATGCAAATTGGTGCCACTGTCGTTGATCCAACAAATGGTCACGTTATCGCAATTCTAGGTGGTCGCCATTTGCCATCAGTTCAATTAGGACTTGACCGTGCCGTTCAAACAGGAAGATCAACTGGTTCTTCGATTAAGCCGGTTTTGGATTATGCTCCTGCTATTGAATATTTGAATTGGTCAACTGCAAAAATTTTGGAAGATACCAAGTACGTATATCCTGGTACTAATATTCAGCTTTATGACTGGGATAATAAGTATATGGGTGCAATGACAATGCGGTATGCTTTGGAACAATCACGTAACGTGCCGGCTGTTAAAACATTGGCTAAAGTTGGTGTGAAGCGTGCATCTGTCTTTGCGAAGAGAATGGGCATTAATGTCCCAGCAAGTTCAGGTCTGTCAGTTGCGATCGGTGCTAACGCCTCTAGTTTGCAAATGGCTGGAGCTTACAGCGCCTTTGCTACTGAAGGTATTTATCATAAACCACAATTTGTATCTAAGATTGAAACTCCAGATGGTTTAACCAGAAATTATGATTCAAGCGGTGTACGGGTTATGAAGCGTTCAACTGCTTATATGATTACCGATATGCTTAAAGGTGTTATTAAGAAAGGAACAGGTACATCCGCAAAAATTTCAGGTCTCTACCAGGCTGGTAAAACTGGTACTGTTAAGTATTCTGATGCTGAACTCGCTAAGTACCCTAGTTACTCGTCAACACCAAAGGATTCTTGGTTTATTGGTTATACTAAGAGTTACGTCATGGGTGTTTGGACAGGCTATGACAATTTAAAGGACGGAACTATTTCAGGTGCAGGTCAGCAATCGGCTCAATTGATTTATAAGAGCATGATGAAATATCTGATGCAGAATAAGGCCAATACTGATTGGGTAAAGCCTTCATCAGTTATTAGGGTTAAAATTGTTAAAAACTCTAATCCACCTGAAGTTGCTTCTGCCGGGCAGTCAGGTGAATGGCAATTATTTGTTAAGGGTCATGCTCCTGCTGGAGTAACTGATAACTCTTCAAGTTATGACGAAGAAGATGAAGAATCGAACACGAATGAACAGTCTTCATCAAATGCTCAAGACAGTCAAAGCCAGCAAAGCAGCAGTTCTGAAAATGGCAGTACAACTCAGTCAAGCAGTACTGAACGTTCATCACAGAATAATTCAAGCTCAGCATCTTCTAGTTCGAGTTCCCAATCGAGTCGAAAGAAAGAAAAAAATACAGATAACAATAATAACAACGATCGAGATAATCGTTAAACAAAAAACAAGTTTGGTTTTTCCAAACTTGTTTTTCTTTGCTCTATTTTTCTGGTGGTAAATAAGAATATGGATCAGGATTTTTTGCACGAGCCGGCATTGTATATCTGCCAAAACGAATCATCGCGTGATGAGTATGAATCCATTCTTCTTTTGGCAAAAGCTCTTCCAATCTTTTTTCAACTTCATGCGGGGTAGCCTTTGCAGGAACAATATGAAATTTTTTCGATATTCTCGAAACGTGCGTATCAACCGCAATTGCCGGAACTCCGAATCCTTCGGCTAGAACGACATTGGCAGTTTTCTCTCCTACTCCCGGCAATTGCATCAATTTCTTTTTATCAGCCGGAATTTGACTATCATATTTATCAACCAAAATTTGCGCTGTCGCCTTTAAATGTTTAGCTTTTGAATGATATAATCCAATCTTCTTAATATCGTGTTCAATTTTTGCGATTGGAGCCTTTACTAGTGCTTGCGGTGTTGGAAAATCTTCACTAAATTGTGGCATAACACGATTTACCATCTTATCAGTCGTCTGTGCACTCATTAAAACGGCACATAGCAAATGAAATTTACTATCCCATTGCAATTCGCTTTTTGCGCCCGGGTATAAACTGTCAATTCTTTTTAAAACAGCTAGGGCTTCCTGATCGCTTAATAACTTTTCTCTCATTTAACGATTCCTTTGCAAAAATTGTTTAACTTCTGAACTTGTTTTTAAATTGTGTCTTTGCCAATTTAAGAGGATTCGATCAACGTACTTCAAACTATACGCTTGTGATAAAACAGCCTCTCTAAGAGCTAAATTGATGATCTCAGGCGAATAATGATCAACATTCAACCAAGAAGCAATTTCTTCACGCTCAATCGGACTAAGATATCGACCAAATTCAATTTCAAACTGACGTGCGATTCGATTTAACGGATTATTTTCCAAACTATCACTGATCTTAGTACTATTTTGTTGACGTTGATCTTTTACCAAAACATGCTCGTTAAGATATTCATCCAATTTATCATATAAGGGTTTTAGACTATAATTGTCCGCTATCCTGTTTTGAGAATCCGTAGTTTGTTCAATTGCCAAATAATTTTGGTCAATCAATTGTTGAATTAGGTTGGCTACTTCACTAACTGAGAGATTTGTATTGGCCGCTATTTTTTCATTTGATGGAAATTGTTCGCCATGTTGAGCAAAGGCTTCCAATTGAATTATTAGCAGTAATTCTGCATCAGAAATATGAAGTTGCGGATAATATGCGATTAAGCCGTTAGGTAAAGTAGTAAAACCTAAGTTTCGGTAATCATTAAAATGCATAAAAATTCCCCCTTTAAAAAAAGTTGAACTAATTAATATTAGTCCAACTTTTTAAATTATTATTTGTTTTTTATGGTTGCATTCTATTGATCAATCTTGGAAATGGAATTGCTTCACGAATGTGATCAAGGTGACAAACCCAAGCAATTGTTCTTTCAAAGCCCATACCAAAGCCTGAGTGAGGAACACCGCCGAATTTACGTAAATCAAGATACCATTGATAGTCTTCAAGATTAAGTCCAGCATCTTCAATTTGTTGCTTTAAAATTTCGTAGTTTCCTTCACGCTCAGAACCACCAAAGATTTCACCGTAGCCTTCAGGTGCAATTACATCAGCACATAAGTATTCCTTTGGATTTTCTGGATTTTTCTTCATGTAGAATGGCTTAATTGAGGTTGGATAGTTGACAATAAAGACTGGACGATCGTATTGTTCAGAAATGTAACCTTCATCTGGAGCACCAAAGTCATCGCCCCACTTAAAGTCTCGTCCAGCGTCTTGAAGCATTTTAACTGCATCATCATATGGAAGACGTACAAAATTGCCTTCGGTGGTTGGACGAAGTTTTTCAGGATCACGACCTAAAATGCGAAGTTCGTATTCATTGTTGTCCAAAACTTGCTTAACCATATAAGCCAAGTATCTTTCTTGGAGGTCTAATGATTCATCTTGGTGCATCCAAGCCATTTCAGGTTCCATCATCCAAAATTCAGTCATGTGACGACGACCCTTTGATTCTTCTGCTCTAAATGTTGGCCCAAAAGTAAAGATTTTACCATAAGCCATGGCACCAGCTTCACCATAAAGTTGACCTGATTGTGACAAGTAAGCGTCATGATCAAAGTAATTAACGTGGAATAATTGAGTAGTACCTTCTGGAGCTGAATGCATGAAAATAGGTGCATCAAACTTGATGAAACCTTCTTTTTCAAAGAAGTCAACAGTAGCCTTGAACATAGTATTTCTAATTTGCATAATTGCAAATGGCTTCTTTGATCTTAACCATAAATGACGGTGATCAAGCAAAAAGTCAATACCATGTTCCTTGTTACCAATTGGGTAACCTTCATTGTTGCTTACAATCTTCAAATCTGAAATTTGAATTTCGAAACCAAAGTGTGAACGTTCATCTTTGTGAACTGTTCCTGTAATATAAAAACTTGCTTCTTGACGTAAAGTTTTAGCTGCTTCAAAAACTTCATCAGAAACATCATTATTACGAACAACACCTTGGAAAAATGCGGTACCATCACGCAATTGCAAGAAGATGATCTTACCACTTGAGCGTTTGTCTGTTAACCAAACATGCATTTTGACTTCTTCATCAACATGTTTAGAACAATCTTTAATTGAAATCAATTCTGTCATAAAATTCCTATCCACCTTTTTATCTTTTTCTGTTATATCATACCATAAACTTACAGATTATCGACTTCGTTTATTGCTTTTCCTGTCTTAAAATCATAAAGCGTGTAGCCGAGATTGCCTTTGCTATTTTGATAGGCAACTTCCCAAACTGGATTATTTTGATACCAGCCTAAATTAATGCCTTTAATTGTAGCTCCTTTATGTGCAGCAGTGAAAGTACTTTTGATTTTGCTTTGACTGGTACCTTTGCTTGCTTGGTAAAGATAAGCCTTCTTGGTTTTAGGCAAATAAACAAAATAGTAAGTCTTCCCTTTGCTATCAGTTCCTTTTAAAGCATAGCTGCTAACGCCACGATCTAAATGATAGTAAGTCTGTACGTTAGTTATTGCCGCTTTTTGTCTAGCAATTTGAGCAATCTGTCGATCATTGTCTCTGCCAATACTGCCCGCTCTGAAAAATACGAAAATGCTGGCAATATATAACAAAATTGCGATTACAATAACCCAAATAATAAACTTAATTGTTTGTCTAGTGTCGTCTCTGATCATAATTATCTAACTTTGTCTTCAATTCTTTTCTTGTAATTTGCTCAGTTTTGACTGGAATTGCCTTAATAAATTCTTGACCGTAGTTTTCAGTCCATAGTCGTGAATCTAAAATTACGAACTGACCATGATCTTTTTCACCACGTATTAATCTCCCAATTCCTTGTCGCAAGCGAACAATCGCACGCGGCAAGCTGTCTTCTTCAAAGACATTAACTCCAAGATCCTCTAAGCGTTTTTGTCTTAAGCGAACTTCAGGCTGATCAGGAGATTCAAATGGCAATTTTGTAGCAATGACGAGATCAACGCCACAGTCATGAAAGTCTATTCCTTCCCAAAAACTGTCCGCACCAATAATAATTGCCTTTTTAGCAATACTAAAACGTTTAGCAATTCGATTATTTGAACCGGTTATGCCTTGAGCTAAGATTTCAAAGTCCTTTAGTTTCGGATTGTTGATGATTTTAGAAAAAGTCTCACGGATGGTGTCCAAATTCGTCATTAAAATTAGAACGTGATTCTTTTGAAGCAAATCAGACGTAATAATTTCTTCAATTGCTTTTTCATATTCTTCACTATTCGGCTTTGGCATGTCTTTAACTGCTAAAACTTCTAAATGTTTATTTAAATTAAAGGTGCTTTTCCCAATATAAGTAATTGGCATCAGTTTTTCAACTGATAACTGTCCAATTGCATAAGAAAAGTCATGATCAACAGTCAAAGTAGCACTGACAAAAAGCAGATGATCAAAACGATTGTAAATTTGCTTTAATTCTTTATCTGCATCCAGCATTAACCACTGCAAATTGGAACTTAATGGATCTTCTGGGTTAGTGGCAACCAGGATAAAGCCCTCTTCTTGCAAATTATTCTTATTATTGATCAAATCAGCAAGCTGATAGCTTTTTTCGCTGTAGTAATCCAATCGATCAATTTGCTCAGTTATTTCACTTAAAAGACTTTCTTCGTTAGCAAGCAAGCTTGTTTGTTCTTGATAAAGCTGAAACAAAATCTGATTGGTTCCTTGTCTGACCTGTTCAAGCTTTTGCTGGAAGGCTGGAAGTTGAGACCGAAAAGCTCCATCATCAGGAAACAAAGTCTTGCCTTGAAAACTTAGCTGCAAATTTCCGTTTGGAAGCAAAGATTGACTGATTGCCAAATCCTTTTGTTCGTAGAGTGCTTTTTGTAAATCATTAATTTGATAAATTAACTCTAAAATCTCAGGATCAAGTTTTTTCAACAAAAAGTTTAATTCAACGTCTTCAGAAAACTGATTTTGTACACTGTCCTCCGCGTAATAAAGCAAATTGCGCAAGTGACTTAAAACGCCCCATAAAGATTCAAACTGCAAAGAATCATTTCGTGAGGAGATAGCATTTTCTTTAAAGCGGTGAGCCTCATCAATTACTAAATATGGATTCTGCCCCCAAATTGTGTCCATGTAATGATTGGCCAAATAAGCATGGTTAGTTACTAAAATATCCGCCTCTTCTTGCCGCTTGCGGGCCAAATTCCAAAAATCTACTTCAGCAAAACGACTGCCAACTCTAGCATCCCCTGGATGAGAAATCTGTGTAAATAAAGGAGCGTTATAATTAGTCAATTGCAGCTCATCCAAATCCCCAGTTTTGGTTTCGGTAAGCCAAACTAGAATTTGCATTTGCAACACTAAGGTAGGCTTATTAGGAGTTCCTTTAAATAAACTCTGTACAAAGCCATCCAAATCAATATAATGACTGCTCGATTTTACTACTTCCGCTTTCAAATCCAATTTGGTGATTTCAAGCATTTGCGGAATTTCACGATCAATAATTTGATCCTGCAATACTTTTGTAGGTGCAGCAATTACTAATTTTCTGCCTGAATATAATTCATATGCGTAACTGAAAAGATACGAAAATGTCTTTCCCGTGCCATTAGGTGCTTCTACCATCATTGCTCGTTCATTAGGATCTTTAATAAATTGATGCAAGTGATTGATTAAATCCACCTGTGCTTTGCGATAATTCAGTTTTCCCTTGAACATTTCTTTCTTAGTTTTATTGTCCTGAGGGAACTTATTATTTTCACCTGCAAAACGTTCAGATGGGTCAGTCTGTTTTTGTAAAATTATATTTCTGACTTGAATAAATTCTTTGGCAAGTGGTCGTTTTTGCTTGCGATAGTAGTCAGCAATTTTATTCAAGACCCATGATGTGTCTCTAACCAACCCAGACGATAAAGAACCTAAAGTATTTAAGGTAGCCTGTGGCAGTTTTTCCAAGCGGTGAATGATATCAATTAATAAGATCGCTGTTCCATATGCATCTGAGTCAGCCTTATGTGGGTTCAAATGCTTAATAGCTAAACGCGAAGTTAAATCACTTAGCTTGTATGATGGTAAAGTTGGAAAAGCTATTTTTGCAAGTTCAACAGTATCAATTGCTTTATTGGTTAAGGCTGGATATCCATGCTGCATTAACTCGTAATTCAAAAAAGGCAGATCGAAATTAACGTTATGAGCAACAAAAACTGTATCCTCCAATATAGCAATAATTTTCTCGGCATAGTGTGAAAAGTCGGGAGCCTTTTCGACGTCTTCATTATGAATCCGCGTTAAATTCTGAACTGATAAAGGAATTTCGCGATGGGGATTGATCATAAAGGAGTAAGTCTTAACGACTTTCATATTTTTAATAATCGCACAGCCAAACTGAATGATATGATTATTATTTTCTCTCTGCGTTCCTGTTGTCTCCAAATCTACTACCGCAAAAGTATCTTTTGCGAAGATATTAGCCATCTTTGCCCTCCTTTCATTGTGTAATTCAGTTTTATTTTAATCTACTTTTACAACTTTTTTAGCATCTAACAAAATTAAATACTTACTCTTAACATTTTTACCGCTGAATTCTGTCAGCGCTTTTTCATATAGTCTTAATTGCCCTGCATACTTTGCTTTAATTGCTGCAATAGCCCGTTCAAGATGCGTCTGATCAACGTGGTCAGTTTTATAGTCAAATAGAATAATGCCATCGTGATCTTCATAATAACCGTCAATAGTACCGTGAACCAGTATTTTGGCATTCGGATCGGAAAAATCCTTAAATAATGTTTTAGCGGACAATAAGCTTGAAAAATCTACTTCTCGTTTTAGTCGATCGGGATGTTTCCAAAATTCTTGAGCAAAATCACTGTTTACAAACCAATTAATTTGGTCCTGATGAATACTTGGTACAATATCCGGATTGAGTTTTTTCTGGGTGATTAAAGTTTTAATTTCATCAGCCAGCTGACCCTCCTGGCGATCACAGTAATCATAATACTGCAGAATAAGGTGAGTTGCAGTACCTATTTCAGCTCCTGTAAATTTAGTCTCAAAAAGGAAATTAGGCTTATCATCGATCGGCTGCAAATAGCGATTGGTAGATGCAATTAGATGACTATTCTCCAAATCAGTATCAAGTGGATCGTTGAATGCTTTCTTAATTTCGGAAACAGCTTGATATGCTGTCGTTTTGCTGGCATCATTGAAAGGATAAGTAAAATTAAACAGTTTTTTGGTTGTCTCATTTAATAAATCATATTCGTCATTATTAGTTTTGTCTTCTTGTTCATTTGGAACTGGCTTCAATTGATCATCGTATTTGATATAAATCAGATCCTCAGTCTGATCAATTGCAGGACTGATATCGTTCATTTTTTGTGCAATATGACGATCAAAAGCAAGCGCTGGTCCAATGAAGCTAAGAGCACTATTTGATGAAAGCTTATCAGCTAATGACAATTTATCCTTGAGATTAAGTTTATTTTTCCAGCTCTGTACTTTTTTATCAAAATTGGCAATATCTCCTACCATAACTAGTTTTTGCTTAGCCCGCGTCAAAGCAACATAAAGAATTCTAGCCTCTTCTTCAAGGAGCTGCTTTTTTTTATTGACGTTATCGATTGCTTTAACCAATGAGTCCAGACAATATTTGCTTTCTTTGATTGTTAATCCCAAAGAACTTCCAGTAATAACATAATTGCGAGTTAAATCACGCATCTGATAATGGTGTTCCATTCCAACATAAAAAACAATCGGAAATTCTAGTCCCTTCGAGCCATGAATTGTCATTAATCTTACTGCATTACCAGCTTCCTTAGTAAGAAGTGGTTGTGCCAAGTCTTTTTGTGAGCGGCGCATGCGGTTAATAAAGTTAATAAATTGATACAGACCTTTGAAACCGGAACTTTCATAAGAATTAGCTCGCTCATACAAAGCTTCCAAATTTACTCGACGCTGTTGTCCATTAGGCAGAGCCGTCATAATTTCCAATAGATTGGTTCGCTCATAAATACTCCAGATCAATTCTGAAATTCGGTGCGTTGCAGCAAAATCACGCAAACTATCCAATTTATTTAAGAAGTCTTTAATTCGCTGGCTTAATGAATCATTACTTGCAACATAAGCTAAAAGTGCACTGTAAAAACTGGTCTGCTTGTTTTTGATTCTGATTTTTGCTAAATCTTTTTCATCAAAACCAAACAAAGGGGAACGCAAAACTGTTACCAAGGGAATATCCTGGTCCGGATTGTCGATTATTTTGAGATAATTCATCATAATCGTTAGTTCAAAAGTTTGGAAATAGTTTTGGGCGTCAGTTACAAAAAGTGGCAGATCATTTTTAACAAATTCCTGCATGATTTGCAGATTATCACTACGACTTCTGGTTAAAATAGCGATATCGCTATAGCGGAAAGGTCGCAATTTTCCCATATGTGAATCGAAGACTTGCAGTTTTTCTTTTTCAAAATGTTTAATCCGGTTAATTACCATCTGAATTTCTGAAAAATCAATGTCTTGATCATCATCGCTATTAGCACTGCTCTTTTCATGAAAAATTACTTCGCTGGCTTGATCCAAATGAGCTGGATAATAATTGGCCCCAAATACCAACTGGCCTTCAGATTTGTAGTCAATTCCGCCAAAATTTCGACTTAAAAGCGGTTTAAATAAATGATTGACTATTTTGGTGACAGGTCTTGTCGAACGGAAATTATCGGACAACAAAATTCGCTCTTGTGAAGAATCACTTTTTTGACCAAAATCGTGATATTTTTTTAAAAACAGACTAGGTTCAGCCTGTCTAAAACCGTAAATGGACTGCTTTACATCCCCTACCATGAAGACAGTGTTTTTATCCTTGTCTTTAATAGTCTGAATTATGTTTTCCTGCAGCGGGTTAATGTCCTGATATTCATCAACTAAAATTTCTTTAAACTTGTCACGATAAAAATCGCGTGCCAAAGAAGCATTGGAAGTGTCTGAAGAAAGAATTTGATATGCAAACTGTTCCATATCACTATAATCAAGCAAGTTCTCAGCTGCCTTAAGCTCACCAAAATGCTTAATCAAAGCCTCTTCTGCCTTGACGATCGTTTTCATGATTTTCTGGCCGTGATGCATAACTTTAATTTGTTCATCTTCATCGCTCGCAAAGAAAGCTGTAAAAATATCAAAAATTTGATTTTTTGCTTCTGCCTTCAAATCCTGCGTGGTTTGATAAAATTCTTGCAAATCTTCATCCCATTTGCTTGATTTTCGTGGTTTTAATTCAAAAATGCAGCTGCGCAGTCGTTCTCTTAATTCGTTATAGTCTAAATCATCGTTTAGTCCCTTTGAGAAGAGCTTGACTTTTTGAAGGAATAAACTGAAGTTTTGATTTACTTTTTGCAATTCCTTACTTTGCATAGCCGGATCCGTCAGAATTCGCTCAATTTTTTCGACCAAATCTTTGATGTTTTCTTGCAGGTAAGGTTTGATTTGCTCTTGCCATAAATCACTTTTAACAATGCAGTCTTCAATTGCATAAGAATCAGGCAAACTCCTCAACCAATCAATATAATTGGGTTTGGTCATTGCAAAGTTATACAGATCGAGCAAAAGATCATGCGCAGCTTCTACATCCCGATCACCAGCAAAATTATTGTAGAAATCAATGAAATCTTGATTGTCTTCTGCTGTCAAAAAACTGCTTTCAATATCTTTTAGAGCTCGTTCTCTAAGCAAAGCTGCCTGTGTTTCATCAGTTAAGATGCTGAAGCTGGGATCAAGATTGATAACATAATAAAAACGATGAATTACTTCCAAACAAAAAGCATCGATGGTTGAAATATTGGCCGTATCGATTTTATTCAATTGGCGACGCAAGTATCTTTTTTGATTGCTAGATTGCAAGGCCTGCGTCAATGCATTTTTGATTCGTTCCTTCATCTCTTCAGCAGCGGCTTTGGTAAAAGTAACAATCAGCAACTGATCAACATCAGTACCACTTAAAATTTCATCTAATACCCGTTGAACCAAAACCGTGGTTTTTCCTGAACCTGCAGAAGCGGATACCAAAATATCCTTGCCACGATCATCAATAGCTTGTTGCTGTTCTTTAGTAAAAAGCATCAACCTGCATCCTTTCCTAGTGTTTCTCTAATCTTGCTCAATAAGTCTTTTTTGTCGATTTTAGTAATTTCGTGATACTGGTTTTGTCGCAACATGGCATCAAAGAAGAAAATATCACGATAATCAGAGTAAGTTAAAGCATTGCTGCTTTTTCCATATTTATATGGATTTAGTTTTATTTTTCCAGATAGAATCTGTTGGGATGCCTGCTTAATTAAGTATTCATCATACTGTAAGAGCAAATTGATTTCTTCTTTGCTAAAGTTGCGGTTAGCAGGCAAATGAAAGTCGCCATTTCTTTTAATTCTTAAATCAGTATAAAGCTCAGAAACTGGTTGGCTCTTTGACAAAAGTGGTTGTGCCTCCGTCAAGATTTCGGGATCATTTGAAATTAATCCGGTATACATTAACTTAGGCTTGCTGTCTAAAGCATTAGTTTTAATTGTCAAATCACTGCCGATCAGATTTGAACTGTTTAGTCGTTCTAGCTGCTGGGTCGCTGTCTGATAAAAAGCACCTAAAAGGGAGAGCTTTTCTTCACCAGCAAAAAATTGCTGGTTCTTGCTTAAAACATCTAGGTATGACACCATCTGCAAACTAATACCACTGTAGAAAAGACTAAGATCAAATTTTTTAGCAGATGATTTGTAATCAATTATTTGAGCTAGAACCTGATTTTTACCACTGACAGGAGCTAAATCTACTCGATCCATTTTTCCGCGCAATTGAGCTTTATGCTGCCCTGACAAATCAGAGAGTGGCAAGGATAAACCGTTAACTTTTTCTCCTAATCCAAAACTAAGTTCAGAATATTTTGCCCTTAATGGTGTTTGAATGAGGGACTTGCGCCAGTTTCTTGCAACTTTTGAAGTAGTTCGATCCAAGCAAGTAAATAAGTACTTGTTAAAAGGATCATTCATTAGCTGAGCATATTGTCCTTCTTGCTGCATCTGAAGACGAGCTTCATTTAATAATTTTTCCAGTTCAGACTGATCAATATTGCCTAAATCGAGTTTTTTACGATTCAATTCTTTTACTAATCTGTCAAAAGTTTCATGGAAATAATTTCCGGCTTGAATAACGTCAAGTTCATTTTCAAACCGTTTCCGCAAACGTAAACCGTAGTTTAAGAAATATTCATATGAATTTTCATAAAATGTCTCTAACTGTGATACAGAGGCATTCAAATTTTGTCCATATAATTCTTGTGCTAGTCCTTCTCCAATATTGACAGGCTGATTATCGTAAATGCTTGCCTTCAAAACGGCATTTGTTTTTTGTGGAAGCTTTTGCTTTGCCAAATCCAATAGTTGCTCAATGGCTTTACTATTTGAAATTGATTTTAGATATGTCAAATATCCCAAACTAGCATCGGGATTAGTAATAAATGACAGCAATTCCTGCAGATTATCTGGCAGATCATGCTGGCTCATTTCTGGGGCATTATCTTGCTTTAAACGCTCATAAAAAAGCGATGGCTTCAATTCCTCATTGGCAGCATTCAATACCGGATAAGAAAGATATACGCGGTCTTCGGCTAAAGCAAGAGCTAGACCAAACTGATAATCTTGATCCAAATTGTTTAAATCCTGGCGATCTTCCAGGTATGAATCCTCATCAAAATCGGCGGCCATTTGCGCTAAGTTCTCCGAACTCAAAAATCCTGGTGTTTTTTGAATTTTTGGCAGGTTGCCGCTGGTAGCACCAATAATAAAAACCTGCTTATAGCCATTGTTTTGAACCATTCCGATTTCAGAAATATTCACAGCATCCAAAGTTGATGGAATTTGTGAAAAGTTGGCCTCTTTAAAGCCGCTGATCAGCATCTTAAAAAATTCGTCCTGATCAAAATGATCAGGGCTAATTAAAAGATAATCGCGCAAAAGCTGCATAAGCAAACTCCACAATTGCTCTGGTTGCTCTGCTTGTTGCAAATCGCCTTTATCATTTGCCTCAGAACGCCACTTTTCCAACTGTGAAATTGCGCCGTTGTCAGCTAAGAAATTGAAGAAAATAGTAATTGCCTTTCGACTGCCCTCTTTATTATTTTCTGCATTTAAATCAGTAAACAGCTGCGTAACTTTATCAATAATATAGCTGCGCAATTTATCAATTCGACCGATCTCTTCAGGTTGCTTATCCAGGCGAATTACCTCAGCCTTGACAAAATCCGAAAAGCTCTTTTTCCAAAGATCATAATTTATCCCATGAGCCAAAACGAAGTTTTCTAGTTCATCAACATCGTGCAAATAGCTAGCTTCATCTTGATACCAGGAAGGAATTAAAAGTCTTGTTTTCAGAATGGTCAAAATGTTTTGCGTAGAAAGACGCTCATCTAGTTTAGCTAAATTTTCAATTAAAACCACAAGCGGATGATATTTCATCTCTTGCTGCAAGTCATCAAAATAAGGAATCTGATTTTGCCGTAGAATAGGCGTTAAATAAGTTTCATATTCATGAAGATTTGGTGCCAAAATCAAAAAATCGCGATAACGATAATTATTTAATGCAACTTGCTGGTAAATCGTACGCGCAACAAAGTAGGCTTCTGCATAACGTGAATCCGCACGCACAAGCTGAACCTGTTTTAATTCATCATTTGCTGGAATAGTTTGTGTCCAAATGCCATTCAAAAGCTCGCGGCCGCTTTGCTTAGGTTGAAGCGGATAAGCCTCTGTTTGATAAGAGATTCTTCTTTCATCCAAAAAAGATACAAGCTTATGAATCGTTTGCTGAATGACATAATCATAATCGCCTTCTTCAGCCTTGGGATTAATATCTCCGAGTTGAGTTTTGAAGGCTAAAGAAACGTTTTTAGCTTTTCTGAAGAGCAATTTGATTGTCAGTTGTTCCTGTAAAGAAAAATGTGAGAAATCAGTAAAGTAAAAGCTAGCTGTCTTTAAATTTTGATTCTTAGCTAAAACTTGATTCAGCTGCAACTGCACTTCGTTTTTGGTTGAAAATCTTCCAGCTGTCTTTTCAATAAAAGCATCATAGATAATTCTTAAATCATGCAGTTTTTTACGTGTTTCTTCATTTAAATTTTCGTCACTAAAATCATCTAAGTCGAGATTTCCATCGTGAACCTGTAAAATAGTATCGTAAAGTTGTTTTACCGTTCCTGAATTTGGCTTGTCTTCTTTAATAAGCATTAAGTCATTTTGCTTGTCCTGAATGATTTTGCTTAAAAGCATAGCTGCTGCAGCATCATCAAGTTGAGTTGGCAGACCAACTTCAGCATCTTTTAAAAAGTACCAAGCAAGACGTGAAAATGATAAAACTTGCAAGTTTTTAACTGTAGTTTCAGTTTTATGCTGACTTGCTGCAAGTTTGTTAATCGCCTTAACTTCTGTGGTAAACTTGATATGATTAGGAACGATGATGAAAGTTTCATATTCTGGATGCTTTTGATAATTGTTAATTGCTTCTTCCAGAATTTTTTCTTGTAATGGATCGGTTTGACGACCTGTTAAAATTTTGATCATTTGTTCGCAACTCCTTGCTTATTATTTTAGCATAGGAAATATTTTCTTCATTAAAAATCAAACTTGGAGACTAAGAAGATAATGAAAAGCTCTTATTTAGCACATGGAAAAGTTATTTTAATTGGTGAACACTCGGTCGTTTACGGCTATGACGCACTGGCACTTCCAATCAAAGCATTGAATATTCGCACAACTGTCGAAGATGGTTCGCAAATGTGGATGGACACAGCTCGCTACCATGGTCCCTATTTTGAAGCGCCGGATGAATATAACGGTCTCAAGTATGTAGTAAAAACGATTTTAAAAAAAGCTGGTCAACCCGATGCAAAATTAAAAATCACTTACACTGGTGAGATTCCAATGGAACGTGGTTTAGGATCCAGCGCTACCGTTGCCCTGGGCACAACTAAAGCTATGAACCAGTTTTTCAATTTGCAAATGACGGAAAACGAGATTATGGCTATCACCAATCATGCTGAAATGATCAACCACGGCAAGGCTTCGGGACTTGATGCGGCTACTGTTCATTCAGATTATCTGGTTTTCTTCAACAAACAAGCCGGTCCTAAAAAACTAACGGCAAAGTTAAATTCTACTTTGCTGATTATGGACACAGGACAATTAGGAAATACCAAAGAAGCCGTTACTAAAGTGCGCCAAGAAATGGAAAATTCTATCCAAGCAAATAAAGGCATTGAACGTTTGGGCGTACTAGCTGACCAAACCAAAAAGGCTTGGATAAAACAAAATCAAGAACAAGTGGGCAAAATCTTTGATGAAGCACAAACGATTTTATCATCATTGGGCCTGTCTACTGACAGAATAGATCAGCTTAACCAAATTGCACATCAAAAAGGATGTCTAGGATTTAAACTTTCCGGTGGAGGTCTAGGCGGAATTGTTATTGCTTTGTGTCTTAATTCAGAAACTGCCGAAAAAATTGCGCAAGCAAGCAAAGATTTGATTGATCACTATTGGGTTGAGGAAATTTAGATTATGAAAAAAACTGCCCGTGCACATACAAATATTGCACTTATCAAATATTGGGGCAAAAAGAACGCGGAATTGCGTTTGCCTCTTATGTCTAGTCTATCAATGACACTAGATGCTTTTTATTCAGAAACCAGTCTTGAGACCGGTCAGCAAAACGAATTTTATTTAAACAATCAAAAACAATCTGATCAGTCGGCTCAAAGAGTGTTCCAGTATCTTCACAAACTTCAAGATCGTTTTGGGCTGCCGTATGATGCGCTAAAAGTTTCATCTATTAACCATGTTCCTACTGCCGCTGGATTAGCCTCTTCTAGTTCTGCTTTTGCGGCTCTAGCTGCTAGTTTTTGCGCATATTATGACTTAGATGTTGATCGCAAAATGTTATCTCGCCTCGCCCGAATAGGTTCAGGTTCGGCAAGTCGGTCAATCTACGGTGGCTTTGCGATTTGGCAAAAAGGTCATGATGACAAAAGCTCTTATGCATATCCTTTAGACGAAAAACCAGCGATGGATCTGCATCTTCTAGCGGTTGAGCTTGATCAAAAACCTAAAAAATTATCTTCTACTAAAGGCATGCAAGCCGCACAGAATTCACCCTTTTTTCAGCCATGGCTTGCCCGTAATGATGCAGAATTAAATGATATGATCGCTGCTATTAAAAATAATGATTTTACTAAATTAGGTTCGCTGGCAGAATTAAATGCGAATGAGATGCATGCCGTTAATTTGACTGCTCAACCAGAATTTACTTATTTTGAACCTAACACGATCAAAGCAATTAAATTAGTTGAAGAATTGCGCCAGCAAGGGATTGAATGCTACTACACAATCGATGCGGGACCAAATGTTAAAATTATTACACCTTTAAAAAATATAAAAGAAATAAAAAAACTCTTTTTGTCGGAATTTAGTAATGTTAAGATAATTAATGCAAGTTTTGGTCCAGGAGTTTCAATTTTAGATTGAACTGCCTGAGATTAGATAGAAATAGATTAGAGGATTAACTTCTTTGATAACAGAAAAAGCACCTGGAAAATTGTATATAGCTGGTGAATATGCCGTATTGGAACAAGACTGCCCTGCTCTTTTAGTAGCTGTCAATCAGTTTGTACGTGTAAGCATTTCTAAAAGTAAAACAGGTACCGGTTTAATTCACTCTAAACAGTATTCTCAAGATTCAATTCATTGGATTCGTCAAGGCTCGAGAATGGTCATTGACAATCGAGACAATCCTTTTGAATACATCTTATCTGCAATTTCCTTTACTGAGCGTTATTGTCTAGAGCAAAATATCAAGATGAATGTTTATGACCTGCACGTTAATTCCGATCTTGATTCTGCAGATGGTAAGAAGTATGGCTTAGGTTCAAGTGCAGCCATTACGGTTGCCACTGTGAAAGCTATTTTGCGTTTCTATGGCGTTAAACTTAATAATGAACTGGTTTACAAACTATCAGCTATTTCCCACTACTCTGTTCAAGGCAACGGCTCTGCCGGTGACATTGCTGCTAGTGTTTATGGTGGCTGGTTAGCTTACCAAACTTTTGATAAAAAGTGGCTGAAGAATGAATTAGCCCATAAATCTTTATCTAAAGTGGTAAAAGAAGCTTGGCCAGGACTTAAAATTGAACTCTTAACCCCTCCTGAAGGGATGAAATTGATGATTGGCTGGAGTCAGAAGCCAGCTTCGACATCACGTTTGGTTGATGAAACCAATGCAAAAAAAATGGATGCCCCTGCTGAATATAAAAAGTTTTTGCAAGCCTCAAGAGAATGTGTTTTGAAAATGGTTCAAGGCTTTGAAGAAAACAATATTGATTTAATCAAGCAGCAAATTCGGGTTAATCGTGCAATTTTGCAGCACTTCGCACACGTTAACCATATTGCAATTGAAATTCCTAGATTGACGAAATTGATTAATATTGCAGAAAAATATGGTAGTGCGGCTAAGACTTCAGGCGCAGGCAATGGCGATTGCGGTATTGTTATCACCGATAAAAGCAGCGACGTTGATGCCTTAGAAAATGAATGGCGCAAGAATGGCATTTTGCCATTGAATTTCCATGTTCACAACATTATTCTTTCTCATTAATTGAGGTTAATATGTCAAAAAGATCTGAAAGAAAAGAAGAACATCTGGCATTGGCCCAGATGTTTTTTAATAAACAAAAAGAAAATAGTTTTGATCAAATGCACCTGCTTCGTCCAACTTTACCAGAAAGCAAAGTTGATCAAGCTTCAATTAGAACCAGTTTCTTGGGCAAAGAAGTTTCTGCCCCCTTTTTCATTGAAGCAATGACAGGTGGTTCTGAGAAATCCAAAAAAATAAATCGGCAATTAGGCAGCGTTGCTGCAAAAGAAAATATTGCTTTGGCTCTAGGGTCAGCCAGTATCTTGGTTAAAGAAAATGAGCAATTGTCCAGCTTTACGGTTGCACGTGAGCAGGATCCAGATGGTCTTTTATTTGCCAATGTCAATCCCCTCACCCCAGCATCGGACGCTGCGAAAATCGTTCAAGAATTGCAAGCTGACGCTTTGCAGATTCATTTGAATGTAGTCCAGGAAGCAGCAATGCCTGAAGGCGAACGCGACTTTTGCTGGCTAAATAATATGCTTGAAATTAGACAAGCAGTTACCGTTCCAATTATCATTAAGGAGGTTGGGTTTGGCTTTGATCAAGCTTCCTTGAAAAAATTAAAAGATGTTGGTTTTGATCTTTTCGATATTGGTGGAATGGGTGGTACAAATTTTGCCCAAATCGAAAATAGCCGTAATCAATACAATCTGTCCTATTTGTCATCTTTAGGATTGCCAACCGTTATTACCAGCTTAATTGCGGAAAAAATGCAATTGGATTTTTTTGTTTCTGGCGGTGTACGCAATCCTCTGGATGTTTTAAAGGGACTTGCTTTAGGAGGAAAATTAGTTGGCATTGCCAATACCTTTTTGCAACAGTTAATGCAGCATGATACAGAGGGCTTAATTGAAGAAATACAAGAATGGAAAAAGGAATTAGCCATCTTGCTAGCGGTATTTGGCAAAAATGATGTAAATTCCTTGTCTTCCCTCAAACGCTATTATGATTTACCTTTAAAAAATCAAATTGATCAAATAATTTAACATAAAATTTGATATTACAAAAAGAGTGCTATTGACTAGCACTCTTTTTAATTTTGCAATAACTTCAAAATTTCTTTTTGAACTGCGCTCTCATTATTTGAACCAATAATTTGATCAGAAGCTCTTTTTGCTTCAGGCAAAGCATATCTAGTAACGTAGCTATGACCAACGTATTCAAGCATCCCTACATCATTGCCACTGTCGCCAAAAGCAATCATCTCATTTGGCTTTATTCCTAATCGCTGCGCTAAATACTCTAACCCTTTTGCCTTATTCATGCCTTTTTGTTGCATATCAATTGAATCTGCAGCTCCAGAAACAATCGTAAGTTCAGGATATTTTTTAACCAATTTAGCCAATAATTCAGGCATCACATCTACTGGAACAGTTAAAGAAATTTTGAAAATCTTATCTTTGATTTCAGATAAAGATTTTACAACGGTCAATTTTTCAAAATATTTCTTCATTTCGTTGTAATATTTTGTACCGTCCTGTTCACGAATATATGCACTCGCTAAGCCAGCTACAACAACAGGATAAGAGTAACTGCTAGCTATTTTGAACATTTTCTGAACTTCTTGATCGCTCAATGATTCAACATGCAGAACTTGTCTGCCTTTAACTACTAATGCTCCATTTTCAGCAACATAATACAAGTCATCAGCAGTCTTATTTGATATAGTTCACGATCATAATCCTGATGATCATTAAGCCATGTTCCATCCATGTCGGTTGCAATTAGTTTAATCATCTTATTAACCTTTCATTGTTCTTAAGCCTTTAGGATAAAAATTCTTTAGCACGCCATTTCCCGTAATTTTACCAAAACTAAAAATAAAGTCATGATAGGCAACTAATACGAAGCCACGCAATTCTGACTTTACGCGTAGTGTCTCACCATGCAAATATTTCCGGTATTCTTCATTGCTTTGCAGTTCGACAACCTGTGTTTGGTCAACTTGTGCCAATACTTCAGCTAGCTGATGACCCGGCTCAAACCGTTTTTTTTTCAGTAAACCTAATTCAACGCCATTATTGATAACCTTGAGTCCTTTAGTACTCTGCTTATAAGCTGGAATGAACACATGATCATGACTGACGAGAGCCTTCGATGGCCAATCAGTTAAAAAGTCTGGCAGGTTAAAATTGCTGAGGACCTTTTCAACCCAGTCGCGTTCATCTTTGTTTAAAATAGCGGAACGTTTTTTCTTCTTCTTTTTCTTTTCTTTTTTTGAATCAATTGGTGAACTCTCACCAGGCATACGCAAAACTGCAACAAACTGTCCTTCACCTAGGTCATCTTGTGGCCAAAACCGAAGAGTACGATCGAGCTCCGGTAAATTGTCATCAACAAATCTGGCTTGTCCGTGACTTATTTTTTCTGATTCAACCTGCGTTGGTTCAATCGTCATTTGAAAGGTCTTTACTAACCAAGCAACGATTTCTTCATCTTCTTCAGGTGAAAAAGTACAAGTTGAATAAACTAGTTTACCTCCTGGTCTAAGCGTTTTAACCGCTTCGGTCAGAATTTCTTGTTGTTTTTTTTGGCAAGTTAAAACATAGTCAGGTGACCAATAAGAAACTGCATCTGGATTTTTACGAAACATCCCCTCCCCGCTGCATGGTGCATCCACTAAAATAACGTCAAAAAATTCAGGAAAAACTTTAGCCAAAGCAAAAGAATCATCATTTGTGATTAAAGCATTGCTAATGCCCCAACGTTCAAGATTTTCACGTAATGCTTTTACTCTAACGCTGGAGATTTCATTTGCGACCAATAAACCGGCATTTTGCAATGCTTCACCTAATGCCGTTGTTTTCCCGCCAGGTGCAGCACACAAATCCAAGACTTTTTGTCCCGGCTCGATTTGTGCTAAATAAGCAGGAAACATTGCTGCTGGATCCTGAGAATAAACTGTCCCACTTACCCATTCGGGGTCTTCACCTTTGACTTCACCATAATAAGCATTGGGAATAAAAGGAACTGCCTGTGCATTTGAATAAGAAACTTTTTGATGAGCTTTCAACGAATTAATTCGGTAAGCCTTCTTCGTTTCTTGATTCATACTTTCAAAGAGAGCAGCTGCCTTTTCTTTTCCTAGCAGTTTTTGATATTTTTCAATAAATGAATCAGGTAAGTTAAGCATGATGATGCTCCTTCCAATGCAAGAATAACCAAGTGACTACATATGCAAAAATTGCAGCCAGCCAATTTAAGAACAAAAGTAGAATCAAGTGATTTACTTTGCTAAAGAAGCCTAAATATCGAAGCAGAATATAGGCAACAATTGCTAGCAAACTTTCAATTAAAATGAGCCGCAGTCCGTGATTAACCAGCCAGTTTTTATACAGACTGCCTTTCAAATGTGTTAGTTTTACCTGCTTGCGCTGCATTAATGCAATTAACAAATTGGCACCCATTGCCACCAGCCATAGCAAAATAATCAAAATGATTTCTCTGATAACTGAGAAGCGATATAATTGGTGCTTTTTAACAAAAGTGGGCATTGTAATTTTTCCATTATACTGTTTAGCAATCTTTTTAACAGCCGATAAATGCGCTGCATCAATGACAATACGATAATTCTTTAAGTTTGCATTAGCTGTTGGCTGATTAACGCCAGTTGTTAAATAATATTGCGTTTGCTGACTTTGATGATAATTCTTAAGCTCGCCAATTACTGAATAATAGCGTTTATGATAGAGAATATAGCGATTACCTTGTCGCTCAATCACATTTTTCTTGGTATCTGGACCCAAAACTGCGAAAGAGACTTGACCTTCAAAGTCATCAGCCTGAAAGTAGCATCCACTTTGCGTTGGTAAAGACCGCAAAGAATGATTTGACCAAACCAAAATTTGCTGCTTATCAATTCGATTATCCAAATGAAGTTGAATATGCTCTTTAGGATATTTCTTTTTGAGGTACTTTAGAAAAGCACTTATTTTTTCATTTTTGTTCGTGTAAAAATAGCGCGTATTATTATCCAGCCCGTGAGCTTCAAGCAACTGATCTGCTTCACGAGATTGAACATTGGACAACATAAAGCCTGCTCCCAAAAAGGTTAGAAAAACGATTAAAATAAATGATATTTTTTCCCAATTCATATTCTTTTTATCTCGTATATTTTTTCATCAATAAAATCATAGCTGACAAATGAACGATTTATTGTTTTCAAATTCTGATCGTTAATAAAATTCATCTTTTGCCAAAATTCTGGTGAATTAGTTGCTCCATCTTTTTCGCCAATAAAAAGCAAATGAGCATCGCTGCAGTTTTTCCAGGTCTTTACTACCGCTAAATCGCTTTGACCAAAATTAGGCGACCAGGAACAAATAATCACATCTGTTTTGGGATATTTTTTAATTGCGCGGACAGCGTCCAAATCTTCAACCTTTTCAAAAATTTGGCTGCCAGTATTTGAGGTCTTTGCCCATTCCAAATTATCCGTAGCAGTGGTTTTAACACCTACACTGTTTAATGCTTTTGACCAATAAGCATTGCCAGCCATAATTTCCAGTGCCGTTTTGGCGTGCAATTTTTCTTTTATCAAATGGGCAGTTTTCAGATTAGGCAAACTCCATATCCCATATTGCAGCGATAAATATTGCCGCAGTCCATTTAATAAATGGTTGATTACAGTCAATTGCTCGCGTTTTACTTCTCCCACGGAATCTAAAATATTTTCAAATTCATCAGGTTCTAATCCTAATTTTTGAGGAGCCTGAGCCAATATCTTTTTCGCAGAGACAGTGACAATAATTTGATTAACCTCTTCTACCTGTTGGTGAACCATCGGACTATTTAATTGCCTGTCTAAGTGGTTTAATTTTTCTAAATACTTTGTCATGATCGAATTCCTTAATAATGATTTTACCATTCAATCATATTTAAATCAGTTATAATAGTAAGAGTATATAAAAGGAGAGATTAAATGGCAAAAAATGCTAAAGATCTTAAACAAAATAGCAATGACAATGAAAGTTTAGGACGCTTTGTTCTTGAAATTATTATCATGATGGCTGTTTTGATAGGCATTTATTATCTGATTTTTAGTTTCGTTCTGTCTAATGAAACTGTTTCGGGACCATCAATGCAGCCAACATTTGAAAGTAATGATCGAGTGATCGCGGTTAGACATTTTACATTGAAGCGGAATGATATTGTCATTTTAAAAGCTCCGGACGAAAAAAACGCTTTATATATTAAGCGGATAATTGGCCTCCCCGGAGATATGGTTACCAGCAAAAATGATAAGCTCTATATTAATGGTAAACAGGTTTCTGAAGCGTATTTAAATAATAGTCTAAAGAAAGCCGCTAATAAGAATGGCACGCTTTATACAAATAACTTTACTTTGAAAAAACGAGTTCCTAAAAACTGCTATTTTGTCATGGGTGATCATCGAAATGTTTCTAAAGATTCACGCTATTTTGGCTTTGTAAAGCGCAGTGCAATCGTTGGCAAAGTTAAACTGAGATATTGGCCACTTAATCAGTTGAAAATTTTCTAAAAACATTATTCAATGTGATCTTTCACTTTATGTTAAAATTGAACTGTAAGGAGATTCATTATGAACGAACAAGAAGAATTATCTGATGCAATTATTGATTACCAAGTTAAGCATCATGTAAATGATACTGATTTGGCTTTTGCTAGTCACCTTTCAGTTGAGAAAGTTCATGCAATGAAGACCGGCGATGGCGAATTTACCGATGAAGAAGTCAACCAGTTATATGATTACATGTCAGCTAATGCTTAAGTAAAAAAAGTTCCCAAGGCAAATGCCTTGGAAACTTTTTTTGTCTATTTTTGTCCTTCTTCTTTTAATTCCTTCTCTTTTGCATCAAAGCCAGAGTGATGAATTTTTACTTTACGATCACCAATATAAATTTCAATACAGGTCCATAACAGCAATGCAGCGATCACAACAATTACAAAGTAAGCAATAATCGTTGACACTTCTTTGGAAGCAAATTTAAAATTGACAAATTGACTTGGTAAATTGTATAAATTTAAGAAAGTTAAAACTAGTGCACAAGCCCAACCAAGATAATGCCATAAGGGCTTATTTTTAAACTCGCCCATTTCAGCTTTATTATTAGTCATTATCAGCAGTGGTAAAACTGAGAATGGTAACGCGAAGGCTAAGAAAACCTGTGAATTTTCCATCAGCATATTTAATGCAAAGTGTTGTTGCATTACGGAATCATTCATTGTAAATGAAACACATAGGAGCACCGGAATAACTGATAACAGACGGGTGACTAATCTTCTTGCCCAGAGTGGCATTTTTAAGTGAATATAGCCTTCCATAATGACCTGTCCTGTAAGTGTACCGGTGATAGTTGAATTCTGTCCAGAAGCCAAGAGAGCAACGGCGAACAGCGTCGAAAGGATACCAGTTCGTGCAACATGAACCAGCAACGGATCGCTCAGCATTTTGGCATTGTCCAAAGCCTGATAAAGACCAAAGAATGAAGAATCGCGAACAGCTCCACTCTTGAAGACAGCAGCTCCCATAATGAGAAGTAAGGCATTTACTAAAAAAGCCAAGGATAATTGGATATTTGAATCCAGAGCTGTATATTTTACGGCATCGCGAATGAGCTGCAAATTATGGTGATTAATTTTTCTCGTCTGTGAAATCGCAGAGTGAAGATACAGATTATGCGGCATAACAGTTGCACCAATAATCCCTAGCGTTCCAGTTAAGGGCGAAATACCGCCGACTACGGGATGCGTTTGAATAATTTTTGCGCTTGGAACTAAACCGACAAATGCCTTGCTCCAATCAGGATTTGACAGCAAAACCTCATATACAAAAACGAGCAAAATAACCAAGATCAAACAGGAAACAACTGCTTCGATTTTTCTAAAGCCAATTCTAGCTAATAGCAGCAACAATAAGACATCAAGTACCGTAATAAAAACAGCCGGTACCAAAGGAATATCAAATAAAAGATTTAGCGCAATCGCGGCACCAATAACTTCAGCAATGTCAGTTGCCATAATTGCCAATTCAGTCATTAGCCATAAGACGATGCCGAGAGCTTTTCCTGTACGCAGTCGAATTGCCTGTGCCAAATCCATTTGCGTAACGATTCCTAATTTGGCAGCCATGTATTGAAGAAGCATGGCCATCAAACTTGAAATTAGAATCGTCGACATTAGAATATATTGAAAACTTTGACCGCCGGTAATTGAAGTTGCCCAATTACCCGGATCCATATAGCCAACAGCCACAAGTGCACCAGGGCCGGTATAGGCCCACAGCATGCGCCAAAAGGTACGCTTTTTGGGAATTTCAATAGTGCCATTAATTTCTGACAGTGATTTTCCATTCGCATATCTAATTAAATAATGTTTTCCTTTTTGCTTCGTTAATAAGACCTTCCTAGAACAAATAAATGTTTCTGTATTCTATTGTAGACTTTTCATATAAAAAAGATCATTCTCTTTGTGAAAAGAAAATGATCTATCCGTTAATTATTGTTAGCTTTAGACTCAACATATTTGTTATAAAGCCGGACTCCTAAAACAATGCAGCAAAAAGCATGATGACAAATGGATATATAAATTGAATCACGTTTAAATAAATAGTATTAGCCTCAGTCATTTGACTTGGGACTGCCATAAAACGTCTTTCTGCTCTTTCCCAATATGCATTAATTACACCATTAATTAAATTTGCTAAGTATACTCCGGCGACAACTATAATTACCGTAGATAGCCAGCGAATTAGTTTTTTATTATGTGATGGCAAAACATCAGCGATAGTTTGAGAAGAAAAATTAACGAAAGAAATAAAAGTCATAATTAACACGCCACCAGATTGAGACACATCTCCAATCCTTTTGGGTCACCGCTGTTAATCCAAAAAGCTGTTACGCCCTTCCAAAAATTCTGTGTTGAGAAACTATTGGAAGTGACAAATGACGTGGCACCATTAAGTAAAGAAAGTACTAAAATTTGTGAAATAAAAATCACGATACAGTTCAAAAGAGTGCTAGTAATATTAGCTAAAAACAATTTGCTATCAGAAATTGGAATTAGCCGCCAAGTTTGACTGAATTGCCATTTTTCATTTTTGAAGATAACCCATCCTAAAAAGACAAGATCAAAGATCATTGTTGTTTGAATGACAATGGCGTATGGGATCAGCCAGCCTGTGAAATGCTCATATCCCAGTAGGCTGTATTTGTTATGAGAGACGATAATGAAAAGTGAGTAAAAAATCACAACTAAAGCTTGCACAGACAAAAAGAATTTTACATATCGGTTTCTGCGATGGAACAACTCCGTGCAAGCTTGTTTAAAAGTAGTCATATCTATCCCCCTACTTTTCTAATTATTTTGCTTTGCTTCAACGAATTTATCAATCAAGGCATAGTTGGCAGCACCAAAGATCAGATCAAAAATCAACAATTCAATAGTCTCTGGCATAAAGCTGGATGCAAATGAACTATCTTTGAAGAACCATGGATTGCTGTAAATTTCACCGAACATGTTCATTGCCCAGATCACCGAGTAAACGATGACAATCAATACGATTGCTCTAATGACGAAAACAATAAATTTGTTTGACATCATTGGCAAAAAGTCGACGATGGCGCGACTAGTGAAATGCAAGAATGAAATAATGACATACCAGAAAAGACCCAGCAAAATCATGAATAAAATTAAGACTAAGAAATCACCAATATTAACGTCAGCCCAATGATCAACAACGGCCTCCTGATGCAGAGCATAAGCAATTGCTTTTCTAATTCCATTACTTGAGGCATAAGCAATCAAACAGCCAATTAAACCAACAATTGATTGCATAATAACTAAGTAAATGAAACTACAAAATGAACTCAAAGTGTTGCAGAGATAGATCTTACCATAACTCATTGGCACCAAACGCCAAGTTTGACTGCAGTTAATCTTTTCATTTTTCCAAGCAGTTAAAAGCAAGTAAGCAAAGTCGGCTATGAAACTGTACATCAGAAAAATCACAATATACATTAAAATCCAAGCTGGAAGCCAAGGAATTTTGTTGCCAAACATTTGTGCACTTTTAAAGTTAGGCGTCGTAGTTGCCGTAATAAACAAAGTTACTAAAGCCACTGCAACTTGAATTAAAAATACTATATAGGCTGGCTTGCTCTTTTGTTTAAATAATTCTCTGAATAAAGTCCAAAACTTAGTCATAATTACTCATCCTCGCCTTCGTATAAACCTTCATAGTATCCCTCAATACTCTTATGTTCTTCACGAATCTCATCAGCCGTTTTATGAGCAAAAACGGTATTATTCTTGATTACGACAACTTCATCAAGCAAGGCAGCAATTTGATCTACAAAGTGATCCGAAATTAAAATAGTTGACTGTTCGCTCTTCCAAAGAATAATCGAGTTGATAATTCGCTTACGAGCCATTGGGTCAATCCCTGCGAATGGTTCATCCAAAAGATATAAGTCTGCTTGCCTGGCAAAATTTAAAGCAATAATAAGTTTCTCTCGCATCCCGCGCGATAATTGACTTAACTTCATATCAGGATCCAATTTCATAAATTTGCGTAGTTCATCAAATTCGTTCTCATCAAAATCATTAAAGATATTAACGTAGAAGTTTACGACATCGCCAATTTTGGTTGATTCTGAGAAACCAGTCAGGCCATCGGTAAATGACAAAAAAGACTTTCTTTTTGCCACATCATTAGTGTCTTTTAAGGTAACACTTCCCTTATAATTCTTGGCTACGCCGGCAATAATTCGCATCAAAGTAGTTTTGCCTGCCCCATTTTCTCCTAGCAGGGCCACAATTTTTCCAGGTTTTAAACTTAAATTAACATCTCGCAAAATTAACTTTTGATTCTTTTTATAACTTAAATCCTTAATTGTTAGTAGGTCTTTCATTTTTATTCCCCTCCAAGTACTTACTTAATGCTGGTACTAATTCCTCTTTTTTAAGTCCTAAACGCATCATGTTTTGCACGAATTGCTCTAACTGACCATCTATCAGTGACTGCTTAGTCTGTTTCAATAAATCCGTATCTTCCGTGACGAAATTTCCTTCACCACGTTTCGTATAAAGAATGCCTTGATCATTCATTTGCTGCAAAGCGCGTTGAACCGTATTAACATTGACAGTTAACTCAACGGCCAGTTTTCGCACTGATGGAATTTTTTCGCCGGCTTTAAGTTTTCCCATTGCAATTTGGCGGTACAAATACTGTTCAATTTGTAAGTAAATTGGGATGTTATCCTTAAATTCCATATTCTCACCTCTTGCTTACTGTATTATATATCTATCACACTATTATAGTACAAAAAATATTTTGTCTTTGCAAGTCCTTAAGCTTAGCCAAATGTTCCACGAGTGTGATTTTTTACAATCCAAAAATAAAAGCCACCAGCAAACACTGCTATTAAAGTATTTGTTGGTGGTTTATTTTACTATTACAATTTCAGTGCATAACTTTTAAGCAAACTTAAATCAGCTGTTTTAGCCTGACATAATAGTCTTCTTAGCTGACAAGCAATATTGCTTGCAAAAGCTGCTTTTTTACTAAAAATGTTTCATTATTTTGCACGTTCAGCATTTAATTCAGCCATTTTCAGCATAACATCGACTGTCTTGTACATTGACTCCAAGACAGTGTATTCATATCGACCATGCATGTTTTCTTCGCCTGCAAAAATATTTGGACATGGCAGACCCATATAAGTTAACTGTGAACCATCTGTACCGCCACGTACTGGATCTTCGTTAATTTCCAATCCTTCGGCCTTGTATGCATCACGAGCCAAATCTACGATATCCATATGTTTTTTCAACTCATCGGCCATATTGTAATACTGATCATTCATCTTTAGCTTGATGCGTTCTGTGCCAAATTCATCGTTCATCTTTTTAACGATTTCTTTGACTAAATTCTTGCGCTTTTCAAGGCCTTCACGTTCAAAGTCACGGATGATGTAATCCATATGCGCATTATCAACAGTGCCCTTTAAATCTAATAAGTGATAAAAGCCTTCTCTGCCTTCGGTGTTTTCAGGACGATCATGTTCAGGAAGCTGGTTATGAAAATCAATTGCTACTTGAACCGAATTGATCATCTGGCCCTTAGCTACAGCTGGGTGAACGTTAACGCCTTGAATATCCAAACTAAATTGTGCAGCTGAGAATGTGCCCCAATCAAGTTTGCCCGGTGCTTCACCATCGACCGTGAAAGCAAAATCAGCTCCAAAGTCCTTTACATCAAAATGTTCTGCTCCAGTACCGATTTCTTCATCCGGTGTGAAGGCCAAACGAATCTTACCGTGTTTAATTTCAGGATGGTTCATTAAATATTCGGCGAAGGTCATTAATTCAGAAATTCCACATTTGTCATCCCCACCAAGCAAAGTATCACCTGAAGCAGTAATAATTGTTTGTCCTTTGTATTTCTTCAAATTTGGAAAGACTTCTGGATCAAGGTAAAATTCAGAATCGCCTAATTGAATTTTGCTTTCGCCATCATAGTTTTCATGAATCTGTGGTTTGACATTTTCCGATTCAAAATCAGCAGTATCACAGTGTGCTAAAAATCCCATAACAGGCACATCATAATCAACATTTGATGGGATTTCTGCAATCACGCAGCCAGCCTTCTGGTTGTAATGAATATCGCTTAAACCTAATTTTTCAAGGTCTTTCATCACAACATTCTTTTGAAAGTTCTCTTCTCTTTCAGTTGATGGAAAACGATCAGCATGTTCGTCAGAACGTGAATTGACCTTAACATATTTTAAAAATCTGGGCAGCAAGTTTGGATATTCCATAATTATCTCCTTTTAAAATAAATCTTCAAACGGGTTGGTTGATACTTCAGAAAGTTCAACGCCAACCTGCCAGTTGTTCTCTTGATTCCATTTTTTCAAACGATCATAGACCTTGTATTTAAACAGTTTTTCGGTGTAATGTCCTGGGTCTACTACGGTTAAACCAGAAGAGATCATATCATGACCAACGTGGTAATAAACATCCCCAGTAATAAAGGCATCTAAGCCTTCATCAACAGCACGGTGCCAAAATTTGCCGCCATCACCACAAATAAAGGCTACGGTTTTCACCTTTTTATCATCACTAGCAGTAATGAGTCGAGCCATTTTGATATTCATTTTTTCCTTTACATAATAAGCAAATTCCTTAGCTGTCATTTCTTTAGGGAGTTCACCTTTACGTCCAATTGCGATTCCGTCTTCATCAGGCGCAAATGGTTCGAGATTTTTTAAACCGAGTTCTTCAGCTTGCCAATCGGCAGATCCGTCTTGCGCCTTATCGGAGTTGGTATGAATTGAATAAACGGTAATACCGTTCTTGATAATATTGCCATACATTGCATTCTGAGGGTCTGCAAAATCCAAATTTCTTGCTGGCCTAAACATTACTGGATGGTGACTGACGATAAAATCAACGCCCTTATCAACCGCTTCTTCAACCACTTGTGGCCGGACATCTAAGGTAGTCATAACTTTGGTTACAGGAGCCTCCATTGATCCAATCTGCATTCCGACGGGATCACCCTGACTAGCTATCTCTTCGGGAAAATCTTGACGTAAGCGGGCAACGATATCTTTAACTTTAGTCATTTAATTCCTCTTTAATTAACTCAGTTAAATGATTAATATGATTAATTCGTTCAACATTTTTGTTTTTAGCTTTATTTAAACTGACCAGCAGTTGCTGATAATATGATAATTGTCTTTGCCATTTTTGCTTAAAAATTGGTTCTTTCGCCTTTAAAATCAATGGACCAAATAATAATTCTTTTTCGGTTAATGGCACAATTTGATTAATTTTTTTTGCTTTAATCAATTCATAAGTATGACCAGCTTCCGCTATTAGCCGTTCTTGGACAATTTGATAGCCGTGAATCATAATCCAGCCTCTGACTTCAGGTTCACCAATATTAGCTTCAAGAACCAATGTTGGAAACTTCAAACTGCGCAACCAAGCAGTATTTAATATCTCCGTCATGAGTTTGCCACCCATCCCGGCAATTACCACTGTATCAATTTGATCAGCTGCTGAAACAGTATCCAACCCATTACCCAGCCTAGTTTCAATCTGATTTTCAAAACCGGCTTTCCTAATATCCTCTTGGGCATTTTTTATTGGTCCTTGTCCAATGTCACTGGCAATGGCATAGTTAATTTTTCCAGTTTTAACTAATTCAATTGGTAAATAAGCATGATCCGTCCCAATATCAGCCACTCGGCTTCCAGGATCAACCATGTTCGCTAAGCTTTTTAGACGTAAATTCATAATTCCTCTAATTTAATTAATTTTTATTTGTTTTATGCAAATTATACCATTTTCACGGCCTCACTTTTAATAAGAAAAATAAGAATAATGCTAAAATTTGCCAAGCGCTTTTGTTACAATTAATTCAGAAAGCGGGTAATTATGAGTAGAACAGAACCTGTTACTTTAACCAACATGTGTATGGTTAAAAATAAAGACAAAATATTAGTTTTAGATCGCAATGATCGCGTGTGGCCAGGCCTCACCTTTCCTGGCGGTCATGTTGAAAGCCATGAATCTTTTCATGATTCTGTCGTCCGAGAATTAAAAGAAGAAACGGGTTTAACAATTAAAAATCCAAAAATGGTTGGCGTAAAGCAATTCTACGATCATGACGATCACCGTTATTTAGTATTCTTCTATATTTGTGATCAATTTTCAGGGACAGTAAAAGCTTCTAATGAAGGAAGCTTAAAATGGATGACAAAGCAAGAATTGATGCAACACAAATTAGCTTATAATTTTGATCGTGATTTACCTGTTTACTTCGATTCTGAAATCAGTGAACACATTCTTGACGGAAAACGAGATGAATTGTTCTAATGAAAAAGATCTCGCGCATTTTGCTAGCAATTGGAATTATTGCAATCGTTATTTTTGCTGCGCAGCCCCTGTGGCGGTCAAATAGTTTCTTTAATCCAGTCCATCATACTAGTCAAGTTAGGAAAAAAAGTGTAACCAAGAAAAAGAAAAAATATGTCCCAACCTGGGGTTATCCCTTTAAACGTTTATATAAAAAGAAAATCAAATTTAAGAGTGGACAAAAATATGGTGAAACCGATGTCTTAAGACGAACAAGTCCAAAAAGCTATTTTCATGATGGTTATGATTTTGGTTTTTCTGAAGTAGGACATAAGGCTGTTCTTGCGGTACATGCGGGTACTGTTCACCGCGTTCATTATCGTGCAGGGATGGGACTTTACGTTTGGATCATCAGTAAAGATGGATATGTAGAAATTTATCAGGAAGGTTTCTTAAATAACTACGATATTTACGTCAAAAAAGGTCAGCATGTTAAATTAGGACAAAAAATCGGCAAACTTACCGGATCGCATATTCACTTAGGAATTACTAAGACTGATAAACATTATATTGATAAACATGGAGATCCATGTGGCAATTGGTGGAAAAATAATGGCACTTGGCTAAATCCAATGAAGATTATTAACGATGATTTAGCTAAAGCGGGCAAACATTATCAATAAAAAAAGCATCATAGCTATGCCTTAACGGCAATAGTTATGATGCTTTTATTTTCTTATTATTTCTAAACTATCTTAGTCCAAGAAATCCTTTAATTGGTTTGAGCGACTTGGGTGACGCAGTTTGCGCAATGCTTTAGCTTCAATCTGACGAATCCGTTCACGAGTAACGCCAAAGACTCTACCTACTTCTTCTAAAGTACGAGTACGACCATCATCTAGACCAAACCGTAAACGCAAAACGTTTTCCTCACGATCAGTCAATGTATCAAGCGTTTCCTCCAATTGTTCCTTCAACATTTCGTAAGAAGCATGTTGTTCAGGACTAGTAGCTTCCTTATCTTCAATAAAGTCACCTAAGTGTGAATCGTCTTCTTCACCAATTGGCGTTTCCAAAGATACAGGTTCTTGAGCAATTTTTAGAATATCACGAACCTTGTTAGTTGGCATATCCATTTCGGCACCAATTTCTTCTGGAGTTGGTTCACGACCCAAGTCTTGCAGCAATTGACGTTGAATTCTAATCAATTTATTGATTGTTTCAACCATGTGAACCGGAATTCTGATAGTTCTAGCTTGGTCGGCAATCGCACGAGTAATGGCCTGTCTGATCCACCAAGTAGCATAAGTTGAGAACTTGAATCCTAAACGGTAGTCAAATTTATCTACGGCCTTCATAAGACCCATGTTACCCTCTTGAATTAAATCTAGGAAGGACATTCCACGACCAACATAACGTTTAGCTATCGAAACAACCAAACGTAAGTTAGCTTCAGCCAATTCTTGCTTAGCTTCTTCATCGCCATTTTCAATTCTTTTGGCCAAAGCAATTTCTTTATCAGCATTAAGAAGTGGAACACGACCGATTTCCTTCAAATACATCCGAACAGGGTCATTCATTCGAACGCTGGAAGGAGCTGACATATCCTCTAATTCTTTCTTTTCAATATCTTTTTGCTTCTTTAAAGCTAATTTAGATGGATCACCATTCTTATCAACAATACTGATCCCATTATCTTCGAACTCTTGGACAAGTTGATCAACAGCCTTGCCTTGTAAGTTATAAGGCTCAATTAAACGGTCAGTAAAGTCTTGCTCTATGATTTCCTTGCTCTTCTTAACATCTTTAACGACTTTTTTAACCATCTTATCTAAAGGTAGTTTGTTTGTTTGTTCTGCCACTAAAAAAGCCTCCTCTATTAGCCCTTGATTCTCTTTAATTGCAAAATCTTTTGCGTCAAATTCAAGATTTCTTGATTGTCATTTCGACGTTCGGCATCCTCAATTTTATTTTTTAACTTATTCAGTTGTGAATTGATATCGCGCTTTTTAAGTGAACTAATGATCTCATCGATTTCACGACCAGAAAAATCTTGGGGCATCTCTCTCATTTCAGCATTTACTATTATACCTTGAAGTTGCTCAGGAATAAAATCTAAGAAACTATTAATTGTGGTTTCTTCATGAGTTTGAATAAATTTTAGCCATAATTCTGCGATTTGCGCATAATCTTGATCAGGAAACAGAAAATGCTGCTCCAAAATATAATCTCGTGCTTGTTCAGAATGCATAAATAGATAAAGCAACCGCGTCTGTGCTGAGTCATATTTTGGTTGTACCGTATCTTGATTATCTTCAAATTCTACAGGATTAGTAGTTTCTTTCCTATTATTTGGTTGATAGCGTCCTTTATTGCGATTCGCGCGAAACAAACGGCGGCGTTCGCGCATTAAGTTAATCTTCAGTGAATCTTTTGAAACGCCCTGCTGCTTAGCAAGCTTATCAATGTATAAATCCTGCTCAACTGGATTGCTTAACTGAGCAATCTGCTTAACGGCTTCACTTAAGAATGTAATTCGTTCTCGGTCATTTTTTAAGTTATACTTTTTCGCTAAGCGTTTTAAGAAAAAGTCGGTCGGAGACAATGCACCTTTGACTTCTTCCAAATACTTTTCTGCCCCGTATTTTTTGACATATTCGTCAGGATCGAGTTTTTCCGGTAGAACGACAATCCCCAAATTAAAGCCGCCAGCTTGTTGGAACATTTTTGCTGCACGTTCTTCAGCATGAACGCCAGGATCATCACCATCATAATTAACGATAATATTGCGTGAAGTTCTTTTTAGCATATAAACTTGCTGATCAGTCAAACTTGTCCCCATAGAAGCAATTCCAGAATGAACGCCTGCTTTATATGCTGAAATTACGTCCATATAGCCTTCATATAAGACAAGGTGCCCTTCACGCCGAGCCGCCTTTTTGGCCTCTGAGAAATGAAAAAGTGCCTTTGACTTAGTGAAGATTTCAGTTTCAGGACTGTTCATATATTTGGCTTCAGTTTTGTCCTGAGAAATTCGTCGACCAGAAAAGCCAATAACCTTACCACTTTCATCGCCTAATGGAAACATTAAACGATCACGGAAACGATCAAACAAACGGCCATCTTTGCTTTGGATAAACAAGCCACTTTTTGCCAAATTATCGTCGCTATAGCCTTTGCCTCGCAAATAAGTTAGCAGGACATTCTCAGAATTTGGAGCATAACCAATTTGAAAATGATCCAACAATTCTTCAGAAAGCTCACGCTCACGGGCGTATTTCATCCCCCGCTCACCAGCCTGCGTAGTCAGCAAGACATGATGATAAAAGCTGGTAGCATCCTGATGAATTTTCAGCAACGGACTCATTTGTACCGGTGTTTGACCATAGCTGCTCGGCATTGGAATGTGAGCAAAATTGGCGACTTGTTCTACGCTCTCTGGAAAAGTGAGATTATCCTTATACATCAAGAATTTAAATACGTTTCCGACCTTACCACAGCCAAAACATTTAAAAAATTGCTTTTCTTCATTAACCGTGAACGAAGGTGTTTTTTCTTGATGAAAAGGGCAAAGACCAATATAGTCTTTGCCTTTCTTTTCAAGCGAAACATATTGGCTGATGACATCAACAATATTTACGTTGTTTCGAACTTCATTAATAAAATCTTCTGGAATTCGACCAGCCATTGAGAATCACCTATTCTTTTATTATTTGATAACTAATTTGCTTAAGTCACCCAAACGATCTGCTAAGACACTAACTTGACTAAGTTGAGCTAAACGATTGTTCCTAACTTTTTTGTCTTTAGCCATAATCATATTAGTATCGAAGTAACGATCAATTACTGGCTGCAATTGAACGAAACCTTGGTACAAATCAGCCAAGTTTTGAATTTCTTGCAAGTTTTGAATACCTGCAAATAATTCATTTTCACTAGCATCCTCGAACAAGTTTTCATCAACTTCGGCTTGTTTGTTATTGAACTTAGCCTTCTTCAAAATATTGTCAATTCTAGTCAAGCTTTCAACAACTGGCTTAAATTCGGCATCATCGTGGTGTAAGCCAAGTACCTTGGCAGCTGATAAGATTTCGCTTGGATCTTGTTGACTTGAAGCAAGAACAGCATCGATAACATCATACTTAAAGTTGTTCTTTTGCAAGTATTGCTTAATTCTGTCACGAATGAAGAGCGCAATTTGTTCGTCTTCTTCATTGGTCTTTGGCAATTTAGCTGGTGTCTTACCATCTACCAATTCTACAATTTCAGGCAAAACTTGGTTAAATGGCAATGACCATTTTTGATTCAATAAAATTCTTACAATTCCGTAAGCATTACGACGCAGTGCATATGGGTCGTTTGAAGAACTTGGAATCATACCTGCGCCAAAGAAAGTAAGAATGGTATCAATCTTATCAGCAACAGACAATAATGAACCAACAGTAGTTTCTGGAAGTTCGCCTTCAGCAGTAGTTGGCATGTAGTGTTCTTTAATAGCAACAGCTACTTCTTCATTTTCGCCTGCTAAACGAGCGTAGTGCATTCCCATTACACCTTGAAGTTCAGCAAATTCACCAACCATTTGGGTAACAAGGTCAAATTTGTAAAGTTCTGAAGCTCTATCAAAGTCCTTAACTACGTTTTCATCTAAATTCCAACGCTTGGCAAGATAATCACCGATTAAGCGAACACGCTTCATCTTTTCAGCCATTGAACCAATCTTGTCGTGGAAGGAAACATTCTTCATCTTATCAACGAAATGACTTAATGGATACTTGCGGTCTTCGTCATAGAAGAATTGAGCGTCATCCAAACGTGCAACCAAAACCTTTTCATTACCTGAAATAACATTATCCAAGTAATCCTTATTACCATTTCTGACAGCAATAAAGTGATTGATCAGCTTGCCGTTTTGATCATAGACTTCAAAATAACGTTGATTATCCTTCATTGAAGTAATTAAAACTTCATCTGGAATATTCAAATATTTTTCATCAAAGCTACCAACAAAAACAGTTGGATATTCTACCAAGTTGGTAACTTCTTCAAGCAAGTTCTTATCTTCTTTAACCTTCCAGTTGTTTTTCTTAACCAAATCATTCATTTGGTTGACAATCATGTCTTTACGTTCTTTAGCATCGACAATCACAAATTGGTCTTTCAATGCTTCAACATAATCATCAGCATTGGCCAAAACAACTGAGTCACCTAAGAAACGATGGCCCTCGGTTTTACGGCCTGCGGTAATATCCAAAATCTTAACTGGAATGACATCACTGTCATAAAGAGAAACGAGCCAGTGGATTGGACGAACAAATTCAAAGTCATTTGAATCCCAGCGCATCTTGGTTGGGAAGGTCATGTCCTTGATGATATCGCTCATGCCAAGCAAGATATCGCTTGCTTTTTTACCCTCTTTTTGAACATGAACATAAGCATATTCAGTTCCTTTAAGTTCTTCAAAGTAAATATCATCAGTAGTTATGCCTTGACCGCGAGCAAAACCTTGAGCAGCCTTGGTCCAGTTGCCGTCTGCATCTTGTGCAATCTTCTTTGCAGGGCCTTTTTTAACTTCATCGATATCGTCTTGCTTTTCGGCCAAGTCTTCAACCAAAATTGTTAAACGACGAGGAGTTGAATAAGTCTTGATATCTTTGAATTTTAAGCCATTTTCTTTTAAAAATTTCTTGGTTCTGTCAGCCAATTGCTTCACACTGCGAGAAACAACGTGAGCTGGCATTTCTTCAGTACCAATTTCAAATAAATAATCTTTAGCCATTTTCAACGCCTGCCTTCTTGTCTTGTGCATTCTTGAGAAGTGGGAAGCCACGCTTTTCACGTTCTTCAACAAACTTAACTGCTACTTCGTGAGCTAAGTTTCTGATTCTGGATAAGTAGCCAGCACGTTCAGTTACTGAAACGGCACCACGTGCATCCAGCAAATTGAAGGTGTGTGAACATTTCAAAATGTAATCATATGCAGGGTGAACCAAGTTTTGATCAAGAAGACGTTTAGCAGTTGCTTCGTAAATATCAAAGAATTTAAGCAATTGTTCTTGGTTTGATTCTTCAAAAGCATATTTTGAGTGTTCATATTCAGGTTGCTTAAAGATATCACGATAAAGCACGCCATTGCCCCATTCAAGATCAAATACTGAATTTACATCTTGAATGTATGAAGCCAATCTTTCAACACCGTATGTAATTTCACTCATAGTTGGTTTGACATCAAGTTCACCGACAACTTGGAAATAAGTAAACTGACTAACTTCCATGCCGTCAAGCCAAACTTCCCAACCAACACCGGCACAACCCATTGATGGGTTAGCCCAGTTGTCTTCAACGAAACGAATATCGTGTTCCAGTGGATCAATTCCTAAAACTTTCAAAGAGTCCAAATAGTATTGTTGAATATCCTTTGGAGCTGGTTTAATAACTACCTGGAACTGGTGGTGTTGGAATAAACGGTTTGGGTTTTCACCATAACGACCATCTGCAGGTCTTCTTGAAGGTTCTACATAACATGCTGCCCATGGTTCTGGACTAACAGCACGAAGAAAAGTGTAAGGACTCATCGTACCTGCACCTTTTTCAACGTCATATGAAGGCATAATCATACAACCTTTTGAAGACCAGAATTGTTCCAGCTTAAAGATCATATTTTGAATATTTAATTTCTTATCTGCCATTTTTCCATTTCCTTCCTGCGCTAGGCCATAAAAAAAGCCTATGCAAAATTTTGCATAGGGACGAATATTATCGCGGTTCCACCCTAATTCAGGAAGTATTCTTCCTGCTCTTAATTAATTTGACTAGAGGCGCCTTTTCCTAGATGTCCTTCCACCATACGACATTCGCTAAAACTAGTACTTTTCTAAATCCCTCATCTTCATCAAATACATAGTTGATTTTACCACATGAAAGCAAGTAAAACTAGTTATTTGAAGGGTTAAACAGTTTTAATTCATCAAGAAATTTCTTAGTTTTTAAATTCAAGTCAATTGTCCCTCTATAAATTCGATCAATTGCTTTTCTAGTAGCCTTTTTTGTATCGGAAGATAGTTTGATTGAGCCTAGCCTTTCAAATGGTAATAAACCTATCGTCCGCAAAATGGCTGTCTCTTTAGGCTTTAGATGCAATCTGCTATTTTCAGTTGCAAAATGATCGCTGCAAATCACGCCACCCAATTTGATCGAATAATCAAAAATACCTGTTTCCTTACCACAAATTAGACAATGCCTTAATTCTGGTTCCACTCCATATGCTTTCAGCATCTGCATCTGCACAATTTGCGTTATCATCTCTGGATCAGTATTTTCATTTATTCGTTCAAGGGCAAACTTCGCAAGCTCATAGTATTTGCCTAAAGGCTGATATTCTACAAAGGCATGATCAATTAAATCCAAAATAAAAGAAGCATAAGCATTTTTGGTTAAATCATTATATAAACCATCATACTGCTTTACTTCTTTATAGGTACGCAGATTGCTTAAACCACGACCATTGGTATAAATGACATAACGACCATATGAAAAGTTCAATGTCGCCGCATTCAACTGCGATTTTGGCCGTAAGGCTCCGCGTACAACTAAGGTAATTATGCCATCTTCTTTAGTTATGATTTTCGCCAGCAAATCTGCTTCTTTATATTTTTGCCTTTTAAAAATGATCCCTTGAACTTCTTTAAGTTCACGCGTCATTAATTTAATTCCTTTTTGTCATATCCAATTAGTTTCAAGAAACTTGGATCTGAACGCCAATTATGTTGGACTTTTACCCAAAGGCGAAGGTTTACTTTTTCACCAAGCAAGTTTTCAATTGCTCTACGCGAATTAATACCAATTTGTTTTAGCATCTTTCCGCCTTTGCCAATGATAATGCCTTTTTGACCATCACGTTCGACATAAATCGTTGCTTCGATTTGCAATTTTCCTTTAATGCGCTGATTCATTCGGTCCACTGCCACAGCGGTAGCATGAGGGACTTCTTGAGCAGTTAGTTGTAAAATTTGCTCACGAATTAACTCTGCGACAACAAAATATTCAGGTCGATCAGTAATTTGGTCCGAGCCATAATATTGCGGACCTTCAGGAAGGTATTTATTTAGGGCAGTTAATAAGTCTGGAATGCCAATACCTTCAGTTGCAGAAACCGGTAGAAATTCTGCAAAATCGCCTAATTTGCGATAAGAATCAATAATTGGCAAAAGCTTATCAGGATGAATTTCATCAACTTTGTTAATAATCAGAAAAACAGGTACTTTTACTTTTTGGAGCAAGTCAGCAACAAACTTGTCATCTTTTCCTGCTTCATCTGGTTCAACCATAAACATTACTAAGTCAACGTCATTCAAACTTGAATAGCTGGCTTTGTCCATATATTCGTCTAGTTTAGAATGCGGCTTAAATATTCCTGGTGTATCAACAAAGACAACCTGCATGTCATCACTTGTATAAATTCCGGAAATTCGATTGCGCGTAGTTTGTGGTTTATTTGACGTAATCGCAACCTTTTCACCGACCAACCGATTCATTAAAGTTGATTTGCCCACATTAGGACGACCAACAATTGCAACAAAACCAGATTTAAACTTTGTTTCTTTTTTCATTACTTTCCTCTGCCAACATCTAACTGATCAGGATATAAAGGCAAACCATATTCTTCTAAAACTTTGCCTTGAATGCCAAACATTTCTTTTGCCTCTTCAGGTTTAATGTGGTCATAACCATTTAGATGCAAAAAGCCGTGGACAACAGTATAACCAAATTCCCGGTCAAAGCCCGTACCATACTCAACACTATGGCGCTTAATGACACTAGGACACATAAAGAGATCACCGATATCTTCTTGAAAATCTGGATCATCAGCAAAAGCGGCCATATCCAGATCATCTTCGCCATCTTCGATAGCAAAAGAAATCACATCAGTTGGACGATCCTTATCGCGATATTTCAGATTGATTTCGTGACTGCGATCCTCATTGACAAAGTTAATACTCATCTCTAAGTTGTTTTTTTTGCCAATTTTAGTTTTAGTAAGCAACAATAATTTTTCTATCCAGTCTTTCCAATATCTCTTATCATCGTTTAAAAAACCGACTTCATCATTATAGGTAATCTCAATTGGATCCATTTTAGCGTTTTGCGTCCTTTTTTTCGTAAGCATTAATAATTTTGGTAACAACTGGGTGACGAACAACATCATTTGCGGAGAAATTAATAAATTTGATTTGATCAATTCCCTTCAAAATATGCTGAGCATCAATTAATCCACTATGTTGGCGACCAGGTAAATCAACCTGAGTCATGTCACCATTGACGATCATTCTTGAATTAAAGCCAAGCCGAGTTAAAAACATCTTCATTTGGGAATCGGTTGTATTTTGGGCTTCGTCCAAAATTACGAAGGCATCATCCAAGGTCCGGCCACGCATATACGCAAGCGGTGCGACTTCGATTGTTCCTCTCTCCATCAACCGATCGGTAGTATTAGTACCCAAAATCGCATAAAGGGAATCATATATTGGTCTTAAATATGGATCTACTTTTTCTTTTAAATCTCCTGGCAAAAATCCGAGTGATTCACCTGCTTCAACAGCAGGTCTGGTTAAAACAATTCGCGATACTTCACCCTTTTTAAAAGCAGCGATTGCACAAACAACGGCTAAGAAGGTTTTACCTGTTCCGGCCGGTCCGATTCCGAAAACGACATCACTTTTTTGAATGGCTTCAACGTAACGCTTTTGCCCCATATTTTTAACTCTAATCGGGCGACCTTTAGCATCCCGAATTAAAATCTTTTTATACAGATCAGCAAAGTATTCCGTTGTACCTTTGTCTGCCATTTTCATTGTACTAACAACGTCGGGCGCACCAATGTTAACACCGGTATTCACAACATTGTCTAATGCTTTTAAAACAGCTAGGACTTTTTTGATGCCATCTTCATTGCTACCGTCAATGACAATTTCATTACCGGTATCTGTGACGGATACATCATAGCCTTCAGATAGCAACTTCAAATTACCATCGTTAATGCCAACTAAATTTTGAATATTTTCTGGTTTTTCAGGAATAAAACTTGTTTGAGCCAAAAGACCCGCTCCCTCTTTATTAATTAAGATGATCGCGAACTAAAGCTGAAGTTTGTTTACCGTCAGCGCGTCCCTTAACTTTAGGCATAACAGCTTTCATAACCTTGCCAAAGTCAGATTTGCCTTTAGCACCAACTTCTTCAATTGTTTCTTTAACGATTTTATCTAATTCATCCTTGGATAATTGCTTTGGCATGTAACCTTCAACCACAGCAAGTTCCTTCTTGGTTTCCTCGACTAAATCGTCTCTCTTAGCCTTTGCGAATTCAGCAATAGATTCTTCTCTTTGCTTCTTTTCGCGGTTAAGTACTGTTAATTCTTCGTCAGCGTTTAATTCGTGACCTAACTTAATCTTTTCATTCATTAATGCAGATTTGATCATCCGCACTGTGTTTAACTTCACTTTATCTTTATCCTTCATAGCTTGTTTCATATCAGCCATGATTTTGTCAGATAAACTCAATGTAGTTCCCTCTTTCTCAAATAAACCTACACCAAAATTATAACAAACTTGCCTATTTTTTTCTGCATAAAATGCAGATAGAAAAAAGATCTGGCAAAACCAGATCTTTTTCTTATTTATTAATAATGTCTACGCTTACGTGCAGCTTCAGACTTAAGCTTTCTACGTACACTTGGTTTTTCATAGAATTCGCGCTTGCGGTATTCTTGTAAGGTACCACTTCTTGAGACGGAACGCTTGAAACGACGAAGAGCATCATCAATAGACTCGTTTTCATGAACGATTGTCTTAGCCATGTGTGATCCCCCCTTCCATTTCTTGGCGTTGCGCCATACGTTTAATTAAATTATAGCAAACGATATTTTTCGGTCAATAGTATCCGTTAATTTTTTGATATTTTTGTAATTTATTTAAAAAGCCATCTTAAAACGGGTTAAGCGATTTCATTTCATGGCGATGTTCGGTATAATTTAGTCAGAAAGAGGTGCAAAGAATGCCAGAAAAAGATAAGAAAATAGAAGTAAATATTATTATTATTTCCGATGCGGCTGGCGATACTGCTTTTAACAACGCAACAGCTGCTGCTGCACAATTCCCAGATGCAAAAATCAATTACCGGCGTTACCCATTTATTACTGATAAGAAGAAACTTGAAGATACTTTTAAAGAAATTGAAAAATATCCAAACTTAGTTCTTATCTATAGTCTAGTTAAAGATGACATGCAATTGACAGTAATTCGCTTTGCTCGCGAACATAAAATTCAAAGCGTAGATATTTTGTCTCCAGTCGTTGAAGCCTTGGCCCAAACCACTGGTATGCGTCCAGTTGAGCAAACCGGTGCTCAGCACAAACTGAATGCTAAATACTTTGATCGTATTTCCGCAATGGAATTTGCTGTTATGTACGACGATGGTAAAGATCCTAAGGGCTTCCTAGAAGCTGATGTAGTTTTGCTTGGTGTTTCAAGAACTTCCAAGACACCATTATCACTGTACTTAGCTTACAACAAGAACTTAAAGGTTGCTAACTTGCCTCTTGTACCTGAAACGCATATTCCTAAAGAAATCTACGAAATTAATCCAAAGAAGATCATCGGATTAACAAATGATCCTTCCGTTTTGAATGAAATTCGCCGTCAAAGAATGATTTCTTATGGTTTGAACCCAGATACTTCATATTCTAACATGGATTCAATCAACAAAGAGCTTGAATCAGCGCAAAAGCTGTACAAGAAGTTGGGTTGCTACGTGATTAATGTTGCTCACCGTTCAATTGAAGAAACAGCTGCTTTAATTATGGATCACCTTGGTATTGAAGATTAAAGTTAAATAATTGCTTCTAAAAGGACATTTTCATGTCCTTTTTTCTTACATTTAATTTGTTAGTAACGGCTTTGTTATATTTCTTCGCTAAAATAGATTTAAATTAAATAAGGGAGATAAGAATTTCGGTTCAAATATTTTGAACCATTCGTTTTTAATGAGATTAAAAAAGTACTATTTATTTCTGTAGTTGCGGCAGCTTTTTCTGCCGTTTCTTTTAGTGCACCTGCTGCACAAGTCAAAGCTGAAACCACAAGCAGCGCAAATACCACTAATAACAGTAAATATACCTGGGGCTATCCTTTTGCCAGCCTCGCTAAAAATGGCGTTAAACTAATGTATAATTCGCAAGTTTTTGGCATTACCGACTATGCTCGCTGCCTCAATCCATTAAGCTACTTCCATGACGGTTGGGACCCTGGTTTGACCAAAACCACTCACAAATACATTAACAAGCATGGCTACCCTTGCAATAACTGGTACCGCAATGTAGGTACCTGGATGAATCCGGTAGCTATGATCGAAAAGAATTTAAATAAATAAACAAGTCGCCTGAGCGCGGCTTTTTTCATGCTATAATCAAACTATTTGAAAGAAGGATTAAGATGAACGACGAACAAGAAAAAAATGCATTAAAACAAAAATTGCAAGCATTAGCAGCAGAAAGTCCTCAAAAAGAGGTCTCTTATCAAGACCTTTTCTCTCCTGCTTTTATGCAAAAGTATACTGACTTTGCCAGTTTTAGCTTTTTCATGCAAGGCCTAAAGATAAAGGATTTCAATCAAATTGCTGATCTAAAAAAAGATCATCTGAATGACTTTGTTAAAAACAACTCTCACTTCACTAGTTGGGATGAAATGCAGCAAGCCGCCGTTAATGAATACATGACTAATCTTTTTTAACAAAAAAGGAAGCGAATTATCTCGCTTCCTTTTAATTTTGTTTAAACTATTTCCTGTTCCTTGAATCTGCCATATACCTTTTCTACTTCACTGACACTTACGAAAGCATACGGATCAGCATGTTCAATAATTTGACGAATATCATACATGTCATAACGGTCAATAATCGTAATCAACACTGTCTTTTCAGTATGGCTGTACGCACCTTCAGCATCGTGGATAATAGTAATACCACGGTGCATTTTATTTTGAATACCGTCAATAATACTTTGCGGATGCTCCGTGATGATTATCACCTGCATCTTCTTATGCTGCGTGTAAATCGCATCGATTACTCGTCCATTGATAAAGATAGTCAAAGCAGAATACAAAGCTCTGGTCCAGCCGAATACAAAACCAGCTGCCGCAATGATTACTAAATTTACGAGAATATTAAACTTGCCATAGCTAGTTCCCGTCTTCATTCGAAAAACTATTCCGATAATATCCAAACCACCGGTAGAAATACCGTTCTTCAGCGCAAAGCCTGTACCAATCCCGTTAATCGTACCCCCGAAAATCGCACAAAGAAGTGGATCCCACTGAACTTCCAAAGGTTGAATTACTCTCATCATGATTGAGCCTAAAACAACAGCAATAATCGTAAAGAAAGTAAATTTATGTCCGATCTTAGTCCAACCTAAAATGAATAATGGTACATTCAAAACAAAATACATCAAAGACGTCGAAATCGTGAACGGGAAAAAGCGTTCACTCACTGAGTTAATCAGCTGAGCAAAACCGGTAATTCCGGATGAGTACATATGCCCCGGCGTCCAGAAAAAATTCAGGGCAATCGCAACAGCTATTGAATAAAACAAGGCTGCTGACAATTTAGAGAAGAAATTATATCTTCGATTAAACCTATCAAGTTGGTCCATCTATTTATTAGTCCTTAGATTTCATAAAAAACAATACATAGATAAGTTTAACAAAAATACTTGATTGAACCAACTCTAATGTTTATTTTTGAACCGTGCTTGATAAGCTGCCCTTCCTGCGGATTCTTCCAGAGCATATCGTTCTGGATTCTTCTTATAAAAATCTTGGTGATATTCCTCTGCTGGATAAAAGGCAGATGCTTTCAAGATCTGCGTCACAATTGGTTTGTCGAAAATACCACTTTCGGCTAACTCTTTCTTGGATTCTTCAGCAATTTTCTTTTGTTCTTCAGAATTATAGTAAATTACTGGACGATACTGATCACCGCGGTCTTGAAACTGGCCCATTGCATCAGTTGGATCCGCAACTTGCCAATAAAGGTCAACCAATTTTCGATAAGGAAATTTCTCTGGATCGAAAGTGATTTTGACAGCTTCAGTATGACCTGTTTTACCGGTACAAACTTCTTCATAAGTTGGATTAGCCACATGACCGCCAGTGTAGCCACTGACTACTTTTTCAATCCCGGGCAAAGTATCAAATGGCTCTACCATGCACCAGAAGCATCCCCCTGAAAAGATTGCTGTATCTAATTTTTTATCTGCCATATAGATGTTCCTTTCCTACTTGATAACTTGTGCACCATGCAGATCAGGCTTCAGGTGAACTAATCGACCATCTAAGCCTTAAAGCTGCAAATGTTTGATAAATGCGCTGCTTCTTTCTGCTTTAATTACGGTCCAAACCTGAAGCTTTATTTTTATCTTTATTATATTTATCCGACATTGCCTGCTTTAATGTAGCGAGCGACATTAATTCTGTAGTAGTACTTACCGTTTAATTTAACTTTCGCACCATAAACAGTTAGACTAGTTCCCTTCTTAAGAGTTGGAACGTAAACGCGTGTGCCCTTGCTGGTATATACGTAAGCATTATGACTTAACGTCTTGCGTGTACCATCAATGTTGCTGGCAACAAGGTGTTGGTTGCTGCCAATCTTATAGAAGTTGCGACCATTAATCCGAACAATACCACCAAGAACTGTTACTTTGCTATAAGTTGGGTAAACATAGCTGCCTGAACGCTTGCCAGTTGAATCATAAACAGCTGCACGGTGCATAACCGTCTTAGTGGTTTTGACAGTCCTGGTAGTTGATGTACTTCTTGAAACACTAGCTGAAGCCTGCTGATTAATATTGGTAGTAGCAGCTTGTGAGCTAGCGCTGCTTGTAGCAGTAGAGCTGGAGTTCATCGTTAAAGGCAACAATGAGATATTGCCGTCAACACTCAGACCGCGCCAATTATCAGTGAATTGCCAAATAATGACTCCGTCCATGGATGGGAAGTAATTGAAGTCAGCTGTATCAATTCGGCCCATCGTAGCATATGAAGCTACCCACAGTGAATTAGGATATTTGGCTAATACAGAACTTGTACTAATGTTGTTGTTCAAAATTGAAGCTGAAGAATAAAGCAAAGGTTGGTAACCTGCAGCTTCTACTTGGTCCATAAATGCCAAAATTGCAGTTGCATTTGCGCTTGCTGAACCAGTAACGACGTTGCCATCCCCTGTTTCATAGTCACAAGCAAGATAAGCACCTGATGGCAAACCCATTGATTTAGCTACAGAGACAGCGTACTTACCTTCAGCAGCTGCGGCTGAAGAATTAGAACTGAAAGTAGCAAAATGATAAGCCATTGGCAACATATTGTTAGCAATTGCACTATTGATTTGGCTTGCACCGTTTGGGTTTTGATAGCTTGTTCCTTCAGAAACCTTTACAATGGCAAATTGGCCTCCAGCTTTTGCCAAACTGCTTACATCACTGCTTTGGTAACTTGAAACATCTACACCATATGATCTTGCGGCAACGCTAGTAGTTGAAGCTTTAACTTTAACTACCGTTGGCAAAACGTGATCATTGTTTAAAACAAATCCGGTCGCCAAAGCAGTCCCACATGCGAGTACCGCCAAAATCTTTTTCTTACTTTGCATCTAATTACCCCGATCTTCTATTTTTATTCTTTTATTTTCAATTTACATTCTATCATGATTTGTATTTTACAACCCTAAATTAGCATGACATTCAGTTAAACAAAATAAAGGCTTTGAACATTGCAAGCGCTACACTTTGAGGTCTGGCAAAGATAAGAGCCAAAGCCAGTAAATCGTTAAAATAATAATTAAAATTATTGCAATAAAAACAATTAATTTTTCAAAAGGACCACCAACTTTATAGTGAAGTTTTGGCCCATGGCACTTTTTTCTAAAAGGCGTCAACCAATTTACGCCCCGCTTGCTAAAACTATCTTCCAATAAATGCAAAAAGTAACCGATCGTTAGTCCCAGCCATAAGCTGCTCCAATAATCTGGCAAATTCCATGAGGTAAATTTGATCGGCATTAATAGACTCATCAAAAAATAGATTCCGCCACTAAAAATCAGGAAGCCAATCAGTGAATGAGTGATTCCCCTGTGCCGCAAAAAAAGACTGAAATTGATGATAGACTTGCGACTCACCGAACTATTATATTCATCAATATCTGGCAAGGAAGCACCGACTCCAGTTCCCAGTAGCATGATAAATGATGATCCAGGATTTATCTGCAAATTGTTGGTTGCAGCCAGGCCGAATTCGATGAGGGCAATACTAAAAATTCTATGGGAACGAGTTAACACTTCTTTCACCTCTTCAAAACAGCTGTTCTCATTGTAGCATACAAAGCCATATCATTTTTATACTTTACATAATTATGCTTATATCATTGGGCACAAAAGAAAAAGTAGCTCAATCAAGCTACTTTCCTCTTATTTTTAAAATCATTTGTCTTAAAAAGCACTAGCGGCCATGTAACGGTTCTTGTTTACTCTATAAGCTTTCACACCGTTAATTGTTCTTTGACCACCATAAGTTACAACAGTTGTACCACTAGCTACTGGTGAAGTTGAAGTTGTAACGCCTTTATTATTAAAGATCGTAGTTGAACTCTTCAATACCCGCTTTACACCATCAATGTTAGCCAACTTAATGTAAGAATTGCTGCCGACACGATAGTAACTGGTGTAATTAATCATGACAGCACCACCGTATATGTTGTAGGTCTTGTAAGTAGTAGCATATCTGCCTGTGAAGACGCCTTCGCTGTTGTAAATCTTAGACTTGGTCATAACCGTCTTCTTAGCGGTTACGCTGCCTGCTGATGGAGCCTGGCTTGAAGCTGCTGTGCTTGAACTTGAAGTAGTCAATGGTAAAAGTGAAATGTTACCGTCAATGTTCAAACCACGCCAATTATCAGTAAATTGCCAAATAATAACACCATTCATTGATGGGAAGTAATTAAAGTTAGGGGTATCAATTCTACCCATCGTTGCGTAAGATGATACCCAAAGTGAATTTGGAAATGCAGCAGTAACTGCACTAGTATTGATGTTATTGTTTAATAATGAAGCGCCTGAGTAAAGCAATGGCTTGTAGCCGCTTGCCTTGATTTGTTTCATGAATGCGATAATTGCTTTGGCACTTGCTGATTTGCCACCATTTACATTATTGCCATCACCAGTTTCCCAGTCACAAGCAATGTATGAACCAGAAGTTAAACCATAGGCCTTTGCACTAGCAACGGCGTATTTTGCTTCTGCAACGGCTTGAGTAGAATTAGCACCAAACAAAGCAAAGTGATATGCCATTGGCATCATACCATTAGCCTTAGCTGAAGCAATTTGTGCCTTAGCTTTTGGGTTACGGTAACTGGTACCTTCACTTACTTTAACAATAGCAAACTTTGCACTGCTTGAGACACTTGATGATTGATAAGCAGAAACGTCCACACCATATGAACGTGGAGCAACTGTCGCTGCCTTAACGGTTTGCGTTTGCTTTGCTGAAAAACTATTGTTTGTAATTGTTACGCTTGCAGTAACTAACATGCTTGCGCAAGTTAAAATGCTTAAAATCTTTTTACTACTCTGTTACAATTAAATTCCCTCATTTTTAAAACTTAAATTCAGTACTTATTCATACCTATCACGCTAACCATAATAACAGATTTGTAGTAGAAAGAATTTACAATACGATAACAAATCTTAGGACTTTTGTAATAAATAAAAAAAGAAACAGCCATTTTAAGCTGTTTCTTTGCATTCTTTTAAGGTTAAAACTAATCTTCATCCCAAGTAGAATTTTGATCAGCGTCTTCTTGAGCCATCTTTTCAAGACGAGCTTCAGTTTCCTTAACGCTCTTTTCAAATGATGGATCAACTTGAATACCGATGTCCTCAAGCTGTTGATCAGTAACAGGAGCTGGAGCGTGCATCATTGGTTCTGATGCTGATGCATTCTTAGGGAATGCGGTAACGTCACGAATGTTGTCCTTTTGAGCAAGCATCATAGCGAAACGATCCAAACCAATAGCCAAACCTGCGTGAGGTGGGAAGCCCATGTCCAAAGCATCCATCAAGTAGCCAAATTGTTCGTAAGCTCTCTTCTTAGTGAAGCCCAAAGCCTTAAACATCTTTTCTTGGATTGAACGCTTGTGAATACGGATTGATCCACCACCCATTTCGTCACCATTCATAACAATATCGTATGAACGAGCGTGGGCCTTGTGTGGGTCAGTATCTAATAATTTAATTCCTTCATCATCTGGCATAGTGAATGGGTGGTGAGCTGCGATCCAGCGGCCAAGACCTTCATCGTATTCAAACAATGGCCAGTCAACAACCCAAACAAAGTCAAACACGCCTTTAGGAATAATGTCAGTTTCATGAGCAAATTCGCGACGTAAGTGGTTCAAGGCATCACAACATACCTTCCACTTGTCAGCAACAAAGACAACCAATTCTCCGCCTTCAAGACCGAATTCTTTCTTCAAAGCTTCTTTGTTTTCATCAGTCAAGAAACGAGCTACAGGACCTGAAAATTCACCATCTTCATATTTAACCCAAGCAAGACCTTTTGCGTGGTAACGCTTGATGTAGTCAGCTTTTTCATCAATCTTCTTACGTGAATATGCCTTAGCACCATTCTTAACGGCAAGACCCTTTACATAGCCGCCATCAGCAATTGCACCAGAGAAGACTTTGAAGTCTGAATCCTTAAAGATTGGACTCAAATCGTGGATGAACATTTCGTAACGAGTATCTGGCTTGTCACAACCATATTTGTTCATTGATTCAGTCCAAGTAATTCTCTTAATAGGAGTCTTAAGGTCGATACCCATAACATCCTTCATTACTTTCTTCAAAAGGCCTTCAGTATAGTCTTCAACACCCTTTTCATCAAGAAAGGAAGTTTCCATATCAATTTGCGTAAATTCTGGTTGACGGTCACCACGCAAGTCTTCGTCACGAAAACAACGTGCAAGCTGGTAATACTTGTCGAAGCCGGCACCCATCAAAAGTTGTTTGAACAATTGTGGTGATTGTGGCAAAGCGTAGAAAGAACCTGGGTAAATTCTTGAAGGTACCAAGTAGTCACGAGCACCCTCTGGGGATGACTTACCCAAGATTGGGGTTTCAATGTCGATGAAGCCATTCTCGTCAAAGAATTCATGAACCGCCTTCAAAATCTTGGCACGCAAAATAATTGCTCTTTGCAAAGTTGGACGACGAAGATCAAGATAACGGTACTTCAAACGAGTTTGTTCGGCAGCATTGATATCATCTTTGATTTCAAATGGTGGAACCTTTGATTTGTTCAAAATATCGATTTCAGTTGCGTAAACTTCAACTTCACCGGTCTTCATATCAGGGTTGACGTCAGAACGCTTTACAACTTTGCCCTTAACTTCAATACAATATTCATTGCCCAAGCTGTCAGCAATATCCATCAATTCCTTACCGGAATCCTTGTTAACAACGATTTGCACGATGCCTTCACGGTCACGCAAGTCAATAAATACCAAATTCCCAAGGTTACGTACGCGTTGTACCCAACCATACAAAGTTACTTCTTGGCCTTCATATTTGGTCGTAATATTGCCACAATAATCTGTTCTTTTGTCCATATGTTCCATTTTTTAGTCCTTCAATTTTTCCATTACAGTTTGCATATCATTTAAATCATCAAGACTAAGATCAATCGTCTTTCCGTCAGCCAAACGTTTGATGTTTAAGGTACCATTTTCAAGCTCCTTAGCACCTAAGGTAATAACGTATTTGGCATGAACACGATCGGCTTTTCTAAATTGTTGCTTCAATTTCTTTTGATCTACATCATATTGAGTCTTGAAGCCTTGCTTTCTAAGTAAGCGTGCAATTTCGATCGTTTTCATTTCAGTACCTTCACCAATATTGGTAATAAAGAAATCAATGCCATTATCCTCAAACAAAGCAGGATTTTGTTCTTTCAAAACAAGCATCAGTCTTTCTTCACCGATACCAAAACCAACAGCAGGAGTTGCAGGACCGCCGAATTCTTCAACAAGGTGATCATAGCGTCCACCACCGAGAATGGTAGTTGCTGATTCCCATAATTTCTTGTCAGCAACCATAAATTCGAAAATAACGCCAGTGTAGTAATCAAGTCCGCGAACCAGATCATCATCGATTACATAGTCAATTCCTAATTGGGTAAGCGTATTAGTGATAGTTTCAAAATTCTTCTTGGCATCATCATCGAGAAATTCACGAATTTTCGGTGCATCTGGCAAGAATTTTTGATCTTCTTCAGCCTTTGAGTCCAAAATTCTAAGTGGATTCATGCTTAAACGTCTTTGTGAATCTTCAGAAAGTTGATCTTTTAGTGGTGTGAAGTAGTCAACCAGGGCGTCATGGTATGCTTTACGAACAGCTGCATTACCTAAAGAATTGATATGTAATTCGTAATTTTTAACACCTAATTCAGCTAACAAATCATGACCCATCATAATTGTCTCAACATCAGCAAGTGGACTGCTTGAACCAAAGCTTTCAACACCAATTTGATGGAATTCACGTTGACGACCAGCTTGTGGTCTCTCATATCTAAAAGTTGGATCAATGTAGAAAACATTAAATGGCTTAACGATTTCCGGTCCATAAAGCTTATTTTCAACATAAGCACGAACCACGCCAGCTGTACCTTCAGGACGAAGGGCAATATGACGTCCACCCTTGTCGTCGAAATCGTACATTTCCTTTTCAACAATATCAGAACTTTCACCACTTGAACGTGCAAATACTTCATAGTTTTCGAACATTGGAGTTCTAATTTCTCGATAATTTGCGCGTTTGAAGAAGTTGCTTGCAGTCTGTTCTACCTTTTCCCATGAATCCGAGGTGCCAGGCAAAATATCGACTGTACCTTTTGGTCTTTGAACTCTCATTTAATCATCCTTTTTTATATTTGACAAAAAAATAAAAAGCGTCCTTGAATTTAATCATGGGCGCTTCAGATTAGCACGGTACCACCTTTTGCTTGCTGCGGTTAACGCTCGCGAAACGAACCATTATCTGCTAAAAGGGTCACAGATTAAGATCTATCTGTTCTCGCACCAATACGAACAGTCTCTTAAATAGATCATGCTAATCCTCAATCTTTGTCATCGATAATTCCTTTTTAGTTTATTGTTTTTAGGTCTTAAAGTCAATCAATGTAAGCGATTTAGTTTAATCTTTCATCAATCGTTTTAATTTTTCGACAGGAATCTGGTCGGCAAAGTTGGTAATCAATTCTTCTAAAATTTGCTCATCTGAAATACCAAACTTACGGTAGCTTTTTATGTCATTTTTGATTGCTTCGACTATGCCCTGGGTAAGGCCTTGATTTAAGCCCTTGCCCATACCTTGTTCAATACCTTGCTACATGCCACGTTCAATGTCTCGCTGCATACCACGCTTCATACCCGCTTCTTCTGCATCCCGTTCGCGTTCGAGCATCTTTGTCTCGTATTCCATAATAATCGACCTCTTTTCCGGATCTCGATTTATTTCTTTGATTTTATTTTTAGCATAATCAAAATGACGATTTAGCTTTACCAGCTCATCGTTCATTAACCTAGCTAGTCCTTGCAAATCTGGACTAACCCCTTTAAATGAACTTTTTGAATTAATAATAACTTTTTGCGCTCCGTCGTTCAACCTTTTTGCCCGATTTTGGTTCAAATAAGTATGGGCCAAATATTTTAAAAGGCCATCTCCTTCAGGATCAAAAGGACATAAGAAAATGATGTATGCTTCTTTCAAATCATGATAAGTCTTTCCTTTGCCTAAACTGTATTCACTATTCAATTTTTAGTATCGCATTCTCGAGCCAATGTCATGATTATTCGCAATCTGCATCTCAACATCATATAGTCGCTGATCCTCGTCTTTAACTAAAATATCCAACCTAACGCCTTTTTGCTTGCGATGATAGTCATTAAGTTCTTTCTGCTTCTCAAGCCAGTCAATACTTTCAATCTTTATCTCTGGCAAAATAATCTGCAGAAGATATTTGCAAAACGCTTTGTTTTACATCACCCAGCCAAATACCTTATCCTCGGTAAACCCAAACCATTTTTGTTCTTGCATATGGTTCAACTTTCTTATCAATGTAAGGAATTTTCTCCCCACTTATATATTCGTAAAAAACGGGATTTTACCGAAAAATAAAAAATCAGTTCAAATTAATGAACTGATTTTTATTCGTCAATTATTAAAGATCAAGAACAATGGTAAAAGGACCATCATTTTCTAAACTAACTTGCATGTCTGCTCCAAATTCGCCGGTTTCAACATGAAAGCCATCATTTTCTAGTTCTTTGTTAAAATCTTCCCACAATTCCTTAGACTTTGGCGGACGCATTGCATCAACAAAGCTTGGACGATTGCCCTTTTTGGTATTAGCTAACAAAGTAAACTGGCTGACGCTCAAGATTTCTCCGCCAACATCTTTCAAAGATAAGTTGGTTTTGCCATTCTCATCCTCAAAAATTCTCATTTTGGCAATTTTGTCAGCGGCTTTTTTGACAACGGGCAATTCATCACCGTTTCTTAAGCCAACTAATAAAAGAAAACCTTTTTGAATTTTGCCAACTGTCTTGCCAGCTATATCAACTTGAGCATGATTGACTCTTTGGATTACAACACGCATCTAATTATCTGACCTCTTTGTTTCATATACATCTGGAATATCACGCAGTTTGCTCAAAATATCATTCAATTGCTCACTGTTGGAAACAGAAACAGTGACATAAATATGAGCGATATTTTCATCATTGACCTTACCAGAAATATTGTTGATGTTTTTAGTCAATGAATTCAATTTGTTAACGACATCGCTTAGCAAGTTACCGCGATTGTAGCCAAAGACTTCAATATTGGCATTAAATGCTTGAGCAGAATTTTCTTCAACATTCTCCCATTCAACGTCGATTAACCGCCCTTGCTGCTGAGCCTCTTTGGTTATGTTCCGGCAGTCGCTTCTGTGAATAGTTACTCCGCGGCCTTTAGTAACATAACCGATAATTTTATCCCCAGGAACAGGGTTGCAGCATTTAGCCAAATGAAGCATCAAATCGCTGACGCCTTGAATCATGACGCCATTCTTGTGCTTGATTTTCATGACCGAAGAGTTGCCGTTCTTCTTTTTCGCCTTTTGCGTATTATCAACTGACTGCTGACCCGCGTTAAGAATGGCCTCTTCCCGCTTCTTCTGCTTTTCTTGTTGGTCTTTTCGTCTGATGTCTTCGGTCAAACGGTTGTAAACGCCCATTGCTGACTGATCGCCAAAGCCAATTGCAGCAAAAAGCTCGTCAGCATCATGGTAGTTAAAGTGATCGAGAATCTTCTCAATATGCTCTTTATCCATGAATTCTTTGGCATTCAAACCATTTTCTCGCAATAAATCAGCAACTTCCTGCTTACCATGTTCAACGCTGTTTTCACGATCCTGTGATCTGAAGTAGCGACGAATCTTGTTGCGAGCACGTGAAGTTTTAACCATATCAACCCAGTCGCGTGAAGGAGCCGCGTTGGATTGCGTCATAATGTCAATCACGTCACCATTTTTAAGCTTATAATCTAGCGGCACCAGCTTGTTGTTTACTTTAGCACCGACTGCATGACTACCAACTTGGGTGTGAATTGCATAAGCAAAGTCCAAAGTAACTGAACCTTTAGGCAATTCATATACTTCTCCTTTTGGTGTGAAAACATAAACGCGATCAGAGAAAATATCGCTCTTCACGCTCTTCATGAATTCATCGGCATCTTTGGTTTCGTCTTTTAATTCCAAAATTTCGCGAAACATGTCAAGCTTATCGCCAGAGGACGTTTCTTGAACACCACTAAAGTTGCCGCGTTTGTATGCCCAGTGAGCCGCAACACCGTATTCAGCAACTTCATGCATTTGTTGAGTTCTGATCTGAATCTCAAGTGGCCGCCCGCCAGGCCCAATAATAGTCGTGTGCAAAGATTGGTAACCATTGACCTTTGGAACGGCAATATAATCCTTAAACCGTCCTGGCATTGGCTTCCATTCCGTATGAACTGCCCCTAAAACGGCATAACAATCACGTACTGTTTTAACGATTACTCTAACTGCCAATAAATCGTAGATTTCATCAAAATCCTTATGCTTATTGACCATCTTCTTATAGATAGAGTAAATATGCTTTGGTCGACCATAAATTTCGTACTTGATGCCTAAGTTGTCCAGCGTCTTTTTCAAAACTGAGATCGCATCAGAAATATACTTTTCCCGTTCGCTCCGCTTAACAGCCATTAAGTTAACGATTCGGTAATAGGCTTCCGGATTCAAATAGTGGAAGGACATATCTTCCAATTCCCACTTGATCGTTCCGATACCAAGACGGTCAGCAAGTGGTGCATAAATATCCATCGTTTCTGAGGCAATCCGGCGTTGCTTATCAGGACGCAAATGCTGCAAAGTATGCATATTGTGAAGTCGATCGGCTAATTTGACCATGATGACCCGCAAATCCTTAGCCATAGCAATCAGCATCTTCCGGTGATTTTCAGCTAAAAATTCTTGGTGAGACTTGTATTGATACTTGTTCAGCTTGGTTACTCCATCAACGATAAAGGCAACATCTTCGCCAAACTCTTTTTTAATGTCATCGTTAGTTACGGGAGTGTCTTCGACAGTATCATGCAAAAATCCTGCGGCAATCGTATCCGGATCAAGACCCAATGCTGCCAAAGTACCAGCAACTTGCGTTGGGTGCATGATATACGGTTGACCTGAAGCTCGCTTTTGACCAGCATGAGCTTTATTGGCAAATTCGTAAGCTTTTTCGACAAAAGCAATTTGCTCATCGTTCATATATTTTTTGCAGGCATCAATTACCTGATCATGAGTCATTTCAACGTATTTTGACATCGATCTTCATTCCCTTCTAACGATAGATTCGGTCACTAATTAAACCAAAAACCTCAAAAATCAAATAAATCACGCCAAAAACGTAATTATATTTGGCAAATCTGGGAATCATGGCTAAATCAAAAACAATCGGTAAGCAAAGCAGCCACCAACGCGACAAGGATCTTTTCTTAATCAGCTTCCCCAGGAAGTAACAGATGACGCTGTTAATGATTAAAAAAACAATTCCCTCACGCAGCACAATCGGAATTTTTAATAAACTCAAAATATAAGGCACGATTGCTACTAATAAGGACCACCAAATGACTGGCATAAATGGATAGTTATTAAGGCGCTTAATCAGCGGTATTGTTTGAAACTTGGACCAGATTTTTTGCATTAGAGATTTTTCCTCTCACAAAAGTTTAATTTAGTATATTCTAGCACGATTATTGATCTTTTCTAGTAATAGAAAGCCCAATCCATCTTTCTTGACGCATCGTAAGATCAATCTTGAAGTTGTTGTCATCCAGTGCCTTTTTAATCTTAGGCAATTGCAAATAATCAATTCCAGAAAAGATGATTTGGCCGCCTTGATTCAAGTGCGCATCCATTTGCGGAATCAGATCAAGCAAAATTTCAGCCAAAATATTGGCAACAATGATATCAAATTTGCCGTCAACGTTGGCAAGTAAGCTGGTCTTTTGCACGCGAATATTATTTAAATCATTCAAAGCAAAGTTTTGCTTAGCGGCAGTCATTGATTCATCTGAAATATCAGTAGCCATAACGTCAGTGGCACCAAGTTTGGAAGCAGCAATTGCCAAAATACCGGAACCAGTACCGACATCAACCACGCTCATAGGCTTGATCATTGCCCGCTCAAGTCCCATCATGGCAAGTTGAGTCGTCTTGTGATTGCCTGTACCAAAAGCCAAACCTGGATCCAGCTTGATCAGTTGCTGATCTTTAAAAGCAGGCTTGTAGTCTTCCCATTCAGGTACAATTGCCAGGTGACGTGAAAAATCAATAACGTGGTAGTACTTTTGCCAAGCTGTATTCCAGTCTTGATCAGCAATATAGCTGGTTGAGATCTTGCCATCCCCGATATTCAGGCCGTATCCTTTCAATTCCTGCAATTTATCGTTGAACTTTTTCACTAAAGCATCCTTATCTGCTTCTTCATCAAAGTAAGCCATAAATTGCATATCCTTAGGCAAATCCTTGATGTCGTCCATCTCAACGACGGTTGAATCATGCAGCCAGCCTGCTTGTTCAAAATCACTGCGTTTTCTGGCTTCTGTTCCTAAGGCATTTAAATTATCTTGGGCATAAATAGTTAATGCATCTTCTACTTCGTGACTGGTTTCAATTTTAATAACTAATAGCTTCATTAATAGTACTTGCTCCTTTAGAATTTTTCTTGTCAATGCTATCATAATTTTCGGAGGAAAGATCATGTCAAAGAAAAAGAAAAAAGATAAACTTGAAAAGACTTTGGTCGAAAAGATTTTAGACCAAAATAAAATTAAATATAGTCAAGCTTCATTCGCCACTCATGAAGATAGCGGCGGCGTTGCTCAAATGGACACATCTATTTTAAAAGACAAAGAACATCTAGTCTACAAGACTCTGGTATGTGAAGGAAATAAAACTGGTCCATTGGTCGGCGTTGTTCCAGTGACTGAACACTTATCAATGAAAAAATTGGCTAAGATTTCTGGCAATAAGAAGTGCGAAATGCTGCCACTAAAGAAATTGCAAAAAACAACCGGCTACGTTCATGGCGCCAATACCCCAATCGGCATCTACTTCAACCATCACCTGCCAATCTTTTTAGATGATTCCATGAATGACGAAGAAGAAGTGGCTGTTTCCAGTGGTGAAGTTGGTCGCAGCGTTTGGCTTAATCCTAAGGATTTAGCAGCTTTTTGCCATGCTAAAGTAACCGATCTGAAAGAATAAAGCGTTTAGAAAACATAGGAGAAGATGATTAGAATGAATATTTTATTAGGTTTGGCCGGCTTTGCAGTTGCCATGGTCGCAGTTGTATTAGTAATGCGAACAGCATTCGTTAAATAAGACAAATTTAATAGAAAGAAAAAGAGGTTGGAATTGATTTCCAATCTCTTTTTTTCTTCGTTATCTCGGACTTTTTCGAGTAGCTTATTAGCAACTTACAGGTCTACATGGCGCCATTTCTTATCCGTTAAAATACGTGCTCCAAGAAGGCCTAGTGGCAAAGCAGCAACGATCATCAATGCTTCAACAAGCCAGAAGGCACCGATATTGATATTGGTGATCCCAAAATTGAAGATTCCCCGATACATGTAAAGTCCTGGAACCATAATAACGATTGAAGGAACGGTTAAGGCAATTCGTGGGAAACCAACCTTATTTCTAACGATGCTGGCTAAGAGTCCTGCAATTAGCGCACCGATGAAGGCAGCTAGGGCTGCTGGAAAATGTGCGTAATCGACAAGGCTTAATCTAGTGGTATTAGCGATAGCTCCGATAAATGCAGCGGTCAGTGCCATTGACGATTTGGAATTAAACATAATTGAGAAGCCGAAGACTCCGCACATGCTGGCGATTAGTCGCAGACCGGTTAAAACAGGAATACTCAAGTTAAGATCTGGCATGTTCCCTGGCTTAAGCTGCAAGATCATCGCCATCCCCCATCCGGCCATGGTCGCAATCAAAATTATCAAGACGGCATAGGTCATTCGCTCAAGGCCAGACCTCATGTCCAGTTTTGACATGTCCAGTCCTGACGTAATAAATGGGAAACCGGGAATAACGAAGAGCATTGAACCAATATAGCCATATGCATGATCGTAATTAATATGGAAGAAAAGTCGCAAAAGCGAGAATGCAATCCAGTAAAAGAGGCAGGCAATGGCAACGCCAACGGCAATTTTGGCAACGAGCGTAATTTTTCGCTTACCCATCTCGCTTCTGACATAGTTGCCCATCCCCGCGCCGCAAAAAGCACAGATCACTTCAGGCGATCCTCCACCTAGTAAAAAGATGAAGCCGCCACAGGCTAAACCGGCAGCTAGACCTGAAATCCAGGTTGGATAGGTACTCTTATATTGGTTAATTTCATTCAAACGGGTTTTGATTTGCCCAAGAGTCCAGTGACCGTGACCGGCTCTGAACTGCCGGACGAATTTTTCCATTTGGTTTAGCTTGGTCATGTTCACGCTAGTTGCCGGCAAGGACAAGGTTTGTGAATATGATTGATTATCCACATCAAAGCAGGTGTACTCAATTGAGACCAAACCAATATCGGCCGAACAGGTAATTCCGAGCGTTCGTGCAATGGTATCCATCGAATCGCGGACACGCCAGGCACCAGTACCGCATCCCAGCATCATGATACCAACCCGGCCAACCAGTGAGCCTTTTTCAACTAAGGTTGCGTCACGAGCCAAGGTGTCGTCATCACTTTTGAAAAATTCTTCCCAGCGAACTCGCATGTGATGGTGATGTGATAACTTTCGTTTGCTTACTTTTTCTCTTTCCTTTTCTTCGTTCATAATGCCTCTGAATCAACTTCTATCTAATTAGTTAGCTTTTACAATTCTACCATATTAAGATAAAAATATTTATTTTGTTTTCAAGTGATAAGCAATTGTTATTTAATACGGCTACATATAGATTTTAAAATAACATTGCTTATTGTTATTGCCTAGTGTTTACTCTCCATAAAGTCTATTTATCAAGCATCTTTAGCATTTTGCATTTTGAAATTAAATAATATATTTACAAGCTAAATATTTTTAGATGATCAATCTGAACAAGCAGGTTCTTCTCAAAGTCAAGCAGTTGACCAATCTGCTGCTCAATCAGCAGATGACCAATCAAATGGCCAAACCACTGATCAGCAAAATCAACCAGCTGTTCAATCTGAAGAAGCAAGCAGCACAGAAGCCAAAGAATTGACTTCCGACACATACCAAGTCAATAATGTTTCTGCTTCCGACACAGATAAGACCAATGATGCTTCCAGCCATGAAGACTTGAATGTCAACTTAGGTCAAACTCAATACAAGAGTCTTGATCCTATCTTGTCTAACGATGTCGATCTGACTTACCAAAATAAAAATATCGGTAAAATTACCCAAAACGGTTCAAGTGGCTATCGCATTACCTTTAACAGTAATTTGCATGACTTCGGTACTCCCGTTAACGTCAACCTTGACTTGCAATGGGCCAATGCAACTGATAAGGCAGGCGCTAACTCTGCCCTCGTCTACCAAGCTACTTCAGATAAAGACGAAGACGGTCAAGACCTCACGACAACTATTCCAAATGATGTAAAAATTGGTGATTCAACCTACAGCAGCGACTTAACTGCTCAACTGGTTCAACAGTGAATTCTTAACCGCCCAATTAGACAAGACTGGCTATGACTTCATTGTTACCATCAAAGTTCCAAACAACCACTATTGGAACTATGGCTGGACTTCAGAACAAGATCTTATCAACGCAATTAAAAATCAAGTCGTGGCTCCACAAAACCAAGTGGTAACCAACAGCGTTAACGGCGTCAGCGGTGTTTATGCATTTACTAAAACACAAACCGGCAATAAGCCAGATCCAGGCAACGTTCAAGTTACTCGTACAATCAACGATAACTGGACTGATCCTAACCGTCCTGATACTCCTTCATACTTGGCAAGCTACTACATCGTCATTCCAAACCACAACGTTTTGCTCAAAGGCGGCCTGACCTTCTTAGTTGTCAGTCATGATGGCTTCACTCTGCCAGGACATTACTAATGCAAATGAAGATTGGGCAGCTAGCTGCAACTGGTGGCAATTATGGCCCATACGGTCAACCTGGCTATAGTGCGGTTACTGACAACAAAACTCTTTGGGATTCATTGCAAAACACGGGCATCGCTTATGATTCAGTTGTTAACAATGAAACCAATCAAGAAGTTGCCAGCGGCGCGCTTAGCTGGGGGGCTGGCATTGGCGTTTTGTACTACAACAGCGGCACTGCTTTAAACGACGGTCAAGTTAGCTACCTGGTCACTGCACACCTGACCTTCAAGGATGACACTGATCCAAACAACATTACGGAAATTACGCCAGTAAATGACTTCTACTTCCAACAGCCAACTGGTACCGACATCAAATTCAGTACTGATGCTGATACTTATTTGAGTTCATTGCTCGGCAAGTACGACCTGGACAAGTTTGTTTCTGTTAACAAAGATGGCAGTGAAACTGCCCTTTCACCAGACAAGGATGAAGACATTGATAAGCTTTCCAGCTACGCATATGGCAAGCTTGATCAAACCAAAGCAAGTTCAGATACGGCTCCAATGGAATTAGTAGTTTACTTTAAGCAAAAATCCAGTGAACCAACTGAGCCTGAAACTACTACTAAGAAAGTCACTGAAACCATCAACTACTTTTTTGAAGATGAAAACGGTAATCCAACTAACGAAGCGAGTCGCCAATCTACGAGCGCTGAATTGACCTTCAATGGCACTATACCTGCCGGTTCAACTGGTGACTACACTTGGACGCCTGAATCAGGCAGCTTTGCCGCTCAAATCATCGCTAGTGAAGATGGCTATGATTTAATTTCAGCTCTTCTCAGCGATGGAACCGATGAATTAACAACGCTTGCCGACGGTACGAAGCAAGTCAAGGCCATTAGCGTTGATCCATCTTCTGCAGATCAGGTTGTAACGGTTACTTTCAAGAAGAAGGCAGCTGCACCAAATAAGCCAACTGATCAAGGTTCAAATCCAACTAGTCAACCTACAAATGAACCTGATGATCAGCCATCTACTCCACCACAACCTTCACAACAACAGCCAAATCAACCATCACAGGTACCTACACCGAAGACTTCAGCTCCAGCTGCTTCAAATGATCAAGACGTTGCTCCTCATGGTGAATCTGAAAATGCAAAGCAAACTAAGTCTACTAAGACTGCTGCAACAACTACAACAACTAGACCTAAAGCAACGACAATTGTCTTAAGCAGCAAGCACAATAATGAAAAGAATATTTCTTCTAATATTACCAATACTTCAGCAAACAGCAATAATTCTTTTACCAAGGCTGAAGAATTGCCACAAACCGGCGCTAAACAAAACAAGCTTGCACTGATCGGTTTGGCATTTGTATCACTTGCTGGTCTGATTGGATTGGCAGGTACGCGCAATCGTAAAAATTAATCATTAACATCATTAAACTATAGCTATACAAAAAGCCCACTAGATGAATTTCTAGTGAGCTTTTTTGTACTTTGATTTTTAAACCAATTTCTTCTTATGCAGGAAACGCATCACCGCGTCATGCATTGCTTCCGGCTGTTCCGCCTGAATCAAGTGACCACAGTTATCAATGACTTCAGTTTCAATGTCCGGATTAATCTCCTTAACGGCGTCCGTGAAGTGATAGTCAAAGAATGGTGAATTCTTCCCTGCCAAAACCAGCATTGGTACAGGCATTTCTTTCAAAATATCGCGCCAATCCTGTTCAGCATGATCAATTAGGCATTTATAATTGTCTCTTGCATCATAAGGGAAAACCTCTTGCTCTTCTTTTGCCGCCTCAAACATTTCGTCAGCAATATGAGCATAGAAGGCTTTGCCAAAAGGCCGTTTCAGATAGTCGGGATAATTCATCCACGACAGATCTCTAAACCCATACTGCCAATCAATATCGGCAATCATCTTAGGCGATTGATCCAGATCAACCATCGCGCAAAGTCTGCCTTTGCCGTAAAGATCCAAATAGGACCACAAGTTGGCCGCACCCATTGAATTGCCGATGCCAATGACATCATGCAGGTTCAAAGATGCCAACAATTCTTCAACATCTGCGGCGTGCCGCGCAATGCGTTGACCCTTGTCTGTCCGCTCTGATTGCCCCTGGTTGCGCGGATCAAGCAAAATGATCCTATATATGGGATTAAAAAGCGAGATCATTTTATGCCAGAACTGGCTCGTCCCGCCAATGCCGGGAATCCCTAAAATGACCTTCTTGTCCTTTTCGCCTGTATCACTATAATGCAAAGCTACATGATCAGTTGTAACAAATCTCATTTACCTTAGTCCAAATCAACAGTGTTTAAAACTTCTTGCATCTTGTCAGCTGAGTTAAGCATCTTCTTCTTTTCATCATCTGACAATTCCGTCTCGATGACGTAGCTAATGCCGGAGCCGTCAATTGCTGCTGGAGTACCTAAGTAAAGTTCATGGTTAATGCCATACTTGCCTTTTACAGGTGCTGAAAGTGGCAAAACAATTGAACGGTTATCCAGGATAGCTGACACAATTTGAGTAAGCATCATTGCAACACCATAGAAGGTTGCACCTTTGTTGGCAATGATCTTGCCGCCCTTCTTGCGAATGTCGGTTTCAACTTGTGCCAATACATCATCGCTAAGTTCATCATATGACTTAAGTGGCTTGCCATTAATAGTTGATTCGTCAAAGTTTTCAAAAGAAGTGTCGCCGTGTTCACCAAGAACCATTGAGTTTACTTTTGCAACAGGAACGCCAACCTTCTTAGCCAATTCAACTCTCAATCTCATTGAATCAAGTGAGGAACCGGTGCCGATAACCTTGTTCTTAGGGAAGCCTGACAATTTCTGCGTCAAAGTAGTCAAGATATCAACTGGGTTAGCGGAAACAACGAAGATGCCGTGGAAGCCTGAGTCAACAACTGGCTTAACGATACTCTTCAAGATCTTGACGTTTTTGGCAACAAGGTCAAGACGAGTCTCGCCTGGCTTTCTTGGAACACCGGCGGTGATAACACAAACATCTGCATCTTTAGCATCGCTGTATTCACCTGGGTGGATGTCAGTTTGACCCATGAATGGCGTAATGTCTTCAAGGTCCATTGAGTCACCTACTGGACGTTGTTTAGCAACATCGCAGATAATCAATTCTTTAACATCACAGTTTTGCAATAAGTCGTTAGCAAAAGTTGAACCAACGGCACCGTCACCAACAAGCAATACTTTTCTAGTCATAATTTGTTCTCTCATTAAAAAATAATATCTTTCCAATACCTACATTTTTATTATACTACAAGCGCTTACATTATTGCTAGATTAAGGCTAAATAGTTTTTTATTTTAGGAACAAAAAAACAGCGCGATTTACATCGCGCCGTTTTGAGCTAAAAATATAGGAATTTTGAAAACTTACTAATTATTTTAATTACGTTTTCTGTCACTTGCAAGTCCGAGCAATCATGCTGAAATCCTGCTGCGCTCTTGCCAGCTTTAGCAGATGCTGCGTGAGGGGCTACAGTTTCGGTATTGTCATTATCATTTTGCTTGTTTTAATCATTTTGATCATCGTTTGAATTTGTTGGTAAAACTGGTTGTGCAGCTTCAGTGTAGTTTTGAGTACCATCACTAGTTTGAGTCATGTTAATAGTAGTGTCAGTACCATTCAAGAAGTTAATGTAACCTGCTTCTACAGCGTTACCACTGTCTTGTCTGCCTGATGGATATGAAGTTGCACCAGCGTCAGTGATGACGTTAGTACCTTCAAAGTTAAGAGTATAATATTCGCCCAACTTTTGACTTAAACCAGCAGCAATAATGTTTTTGGCGTCGGAAATTACTGGACGGCCTGAAGCATCAGCAGTCACACCATTAAAGGTAACTACATCGTTCTTTTGGTTATCAGAATCTACGTCAGCAAAACTGATTAAACCAAATGTACCAGCTTCAGTTGTACTTGTTGAACCTGTGCCGTCCTTAGAAACACCCTTCATCTTTACATCTTCAAAGGTAATGTTTCAAGCTGATCCATTCTTTTGGTTAGCATCTTCAAACATTAACGAGTAGTGCCCGAAGTCAATGGTGTTGCCGTTACCATTAATCGTAACAGTACGAGCGATATTCTTATCACTTAAAGTAAGGCAACCGTTATAACCAAGTGATTGACCACCCAAGTTACCAGTAACAGTAATGTCACTAGTTACATTAATAGTACCAACGTTAACATCTTCCAAAGCACTAACAAATCCAGCCCAATCACTAACATTTGAAGTTTGAGTTGCAGTTGAAGTGGTTGTTGCAGCCTTCACAGCACTTGCTGCCAAAGTATTAGCAGAAGTAGCTGCAGTAAGTGACTTAGTTGATACCAGTTGCTTTCAATTGATCAATTGAATCACTAATGCCGTTAACTTTGTTTTGTGATTGTTGATCACTTATTGCTTGTACAGTTTCGCTACTGAACTCATCGCTAGCAGCTTTTTCACTTTCTTGATTGGTATTGTCAGAAGAAGCATTTTGTTCGGCAGCTTGAGCCTTCTGTCCACCATTCATAAAGAAGGTGAAACCGATCAAAACTGATGCAGCACCTACTGTAAATTTACGAATAGAGAAACGTTCTTGCTTAGGTTCCATCTTCCGAACCCGTTCCTTAAAATTATTCTTTGACATACGTCTACAACCTCTCTCTTATTAAGATACTCTGTTTTCGCAATTGAAATTAATCTCTACAAAACTTCAATTGTTTGTTTACACTGATAAATATAACATCTGTTTTTTAATTTGTAACTTGCTTTTTGGCCCATTATCAAATTCTAGGCCTTTGTTATTAATCCGAATCCATGCCTTATCTAGCAAGCTTTTAAAGATTTTGCAAAAAAATTAATTTTAAAAAATTTAATATTTTTTGGGCTATTTTATTATAGGCATCCCTCATATATACTTTCATATTGCAAATGCACGATAATCTGTAAATAAAGAAAAGAAGCACTACCATTTCTGATAACACTTCTTTTTGTTTTTATTCTGTTAGTTCTTACTTATCTTTGATTTTCTTCGCAATCTGCATCCCCGCTTGCCGACCAAAAATCACCGTTTCCGCAATCGAGTTGCCGCCGATCCGGTTATTGCCGTGCAGGCCGCCGGATACTTCGCCAGCAGCGTACAAGCCTGGGATCACATTGCCGTTACCGTCCAAGACTTCAGTCTCAGGCGTGATATGAATGCCGCCCATCGTATAGTGAATAGCTGGATGAATGTGAATAGCAAAGTATGGCGCTTTTTCAATGCCGCGTTCCATCCCGGTTGTTCTGCCGTATTCACTGTCTTCTTGGTCAGCTACTGCCTTATTCCATTGAGCGATAGTTTCTGCTAGGTTCTCAGCATTAACGCCAATCTTTTCAGCTAATTCCTTCAAGCTGGCTCCATGTTCAACCAGGCCTACTGAATCATAGAATTCAATTGCCTTGAAGTGATCGCGAATTCCTTGATCCAAAATCAAGTAGGCTCCGTCTTCATTAAGACCAGTAATGGCATTTGACACAATCTTACGGGTATTCAATTCATTGACAAAACGCTTGCCCGCCTTGTTAACCAAAATCGCACCTTCGCCGCGGACACCTTCACCAATCAAGAAAGTATGATCATGATCAGTCTGCGCGGTTGGGTGAACCTGTATGAAGTTCATCTGTATGAGTTGGGCACCAATAGCTTCAGCCAATTTCAAACCATCACCTGTTGCGCCAGGTTGGTTGGTGGTCTTGTAGCCTGCCAAATCTGGCCGATATTTCTTGATGATTCCTTTTGAAGCACCGAAGCCGCCGGAAGCAAGCAATACTGCCTTAGCGTGAATCGTCTTCTTGCCTTCAGCAGTTGCAGCTTCCACGCCCGTGATCTTGCCATCTTCTTTGAGCAATTTTTCTACCTTAGTTTGGTTAAAAACAGGAATCTGTTCTTGTTCGCATTGCTTAAGCAAGCCGGTTACCAGATAGCCGCCAACCGGAGCCATCGAAGCTGGCCGGTGAGCCCGTTTTTTGCTCATCCCACCGGTAATGGTTAAATCTGACAAATCAATACCGTGTTCTTTCAACCAAGAAATAGCAATAGCAGCATGATCCACGAAGTAGCGCAGCATGTCGCGGTCATTGAGCAGACCGCCGCCTTTTAAGGTTTCCCGATAAAAGTCTTCCTTATTATCGATAATGCCATGCTGCAATTGAACCAAACTTTCTGCGGCATTCATCCCGCTAGAAGCCCGGTTGGTGTTGCCGCCCAAGCCCTTATTTTTTTCAAGGACGGCAACCTTAAGACCTAATTCGTGTGCCTGCAAAGCCGCGGTTAAGCCGGTACCGCCCGCACCTACGATAACAGCATCATATTCATCTGCTAATTCACTTGTTTGATTGGGAGTAAAAATATATTTGTCCATTTTCTAACCTATTCTTCCGGTTCATGCTTGTCGACATTCGTCATTTGCATGTAGTCCATCCATTTATCATATTGTTCTTCCGTAACCTTGCCGCTCTTAAGCGCAGCCTCACGCAAAGTCGTACCTTCTCTTTGAGCTGCTTGCGCAATTTTAGCGGCTGCATGGTAGCCAATATGTGGTGAAAGCGCGGTAACCGTCATGAGTGAATTATCAAGCAATTCGTTCATTCTGTCTTTGTTGACAGTCAAGCCATGAATCATTCTGTCGGCAAAGCCGGTAATAACACCCGTTAAAATATTGCATGAGTCAAGGAAGCTAGCGATCATCACCGTCTTAAAGACATTCAATTCAAAGTTTCCTTGAGAAGATGCGAAAGTAATGGTGGTATCGTTGCCGAATACTTTGGCACAAGCCATCGTCACTGCTTCAGCCTGAGTTGGATTTACCTTGCCCGGCATAATCGATGAGCCGGGTTCATTAGCCGGAATATTGAGCTCGCCATAGCCAGCCCGCGGACCAGAAGCGAGCATTCTAATATCTTGGGCAATCTTGAACATGTCAGAAGCTAATGTCTTAAGGGCACCATGAACCACGTTCAAGCCGGAGTGGTGAGCTAGACCCCAGAATTTGTTCGTTTCCACGATAAACTTATGACCATAAACTTCAGATAATTTGCCCGCAATCTTTTCAGTCATCCCTGGTGCAGCATTAAGGCCAGTACCAACAGCGGTACCACCAATTGCCAATTCATATAAGGTAGGCTTCAAGCTTTGGATGTAGGACAAATCATGCTTTAAAGCTGAAATGTAGCCGGAAAGCTCTTGGCCAAAAGTTAAAGGCGTAGCATCTTGCAAGTGAGTCCGGCCAATTTTAACCGTCTTCCAGTACTTCTTTTCCTTAACGACCAATTCATCAATTAAGTGCTGAATCGCAGGCTCCAATTGATCAAGTGCCTCGATGGCTACGATATTCATGACTGTTGGATAAGTATCGTTGGAAGATTGGCCACGGTTAACGTCATCATTTGGCAAAATGCCCAAGCCTGGATGCAATTTATTAGCTAAATTGGCAACGACTTCGTTAACGTTCATGTTGCTTTGCGTTCCTGATCCGGTTTGGAGCACGTGCAATGGGAAGTCCTTGCGCAAATCTTCATCGCTTAATGCTAAAAGATGATCAATTGCGTCCTCGATAGCAGCACCCTTTTCTTGAGTTTCATCCCCAACTTCAACGTTGGATTCAGCAGCTGCCTTCTTCAAGTGCAAGAATGCACGGATAATTGCCAATGGCATTAACTCGCCACTAGGGAAATTGTTGCGGCTGCGTTCTGTTTGTGGGCCCCACAAAGCATCTTTAGGAATCTTTACTGGGCCAATTGTGTCACTTTCAATACGATAATTTTCTTCAGTCATATTGAGTCTCCTTACTATGCAATAAATAAGAATTTATCTTCATTGTTATAGTACCTGTAAAGGGCTTTAATTTCCATTCTTTTTGCAATAAAAAAGCAGCAGTTTTTACTCAACTGCTGCTAAATTAACTTATTAGCGATTTTGATGATTTAATTTCTTAGCGAAGAAGTCGCCGACCACTTGAACGATAAAGATCAAGATGATAACAAAAATAGTGGCTACCCAAGTTACATCATTGTTGAAACGGTTATAACCGTATGAAATAGCGGTATTACCCAAACCGCCGGCACCGATGGCACCAGCCATTGCAGTCAAGCCGATTAGCGAAATGACAGTTACGGTAGAAACGCGGATCAATTCAGAACGAGATTCACGCAAGTAGACATCGAAGATGATATCACGGGTGGTTGCGCCCAAACTTTGCGCAGCCTCAATCTTGCCTGAGTCGACACTTTCCAAAGCAACTTGCACTTGACGGGCGTAGAATGGAAAAACACCTAAAGTCAATGGTACCAAAGCTGCCTTCATTCCGATTTGCGTACCAACGATTTTTTGCGTCACCGGAGCGATAAAGGCCAATAAAATAATGAACGGAATGGCTCTGAAGATGGAAACGATCTTGTCACAGACGTTGTACCAGAACCTGTTGGGATGGATGCCGTCTTCTTTGGTTAAAACGAGCAGAACGCCAAAGATAATTCCGAGGATTCCGCCAAAAATGGCTGACCAGAAGGTCATAAACAAAGTTTGAAAAATACTGGTACCCCAGCCGGCGTCTCCGACCCAGCCAAGTTGGTAGACATTTGGTAAAACTTTTGCTATCCAATTAATCATATAAATTCCCCTTTTCATCCAATCTTGTCAAAGTTACGTCTTGCTTCTCCAAGAATTCTCTAGCTTGCTTCTGCTTTTCTGGATCGCCTTTTACTGAAACAACCAAGGTTCCGATTGGCTCATCATTCAATAATTCCACGTTGCCGTAAAGCATAGAAGCTTCTGCGCCGGTTTCGCGATAAAGTTCAACGATAATCGATTTGGTAACGTTGGCAACGCTGTAGACCAGTTGGTAAACTGCTTCATCAGGCCCAAGCTTGCCTAAGCTAAGTGAAGACAAAGTTGAAATGGCTTCAAGTGAACCACCAACAAAGCGTTTGGTAAGCTCCTTCTTTGGGTGCAAGAAGACTTGCTTCAAATTGCCATTTTCAATTACTTGACCATTCTCCATGACAGCAACCTTGGTAGCGATTTTCTTAACGGCATCCATTTCGTGCGTGATCAAAATAACCGTCAAGCCCAATTTCTTGTTCAACCTCTTCAACAAGTCCAAAATTTGCTGCGTATTTTGCGGGTCCAAAGCACTCGTTGCTTCATCAGAAATCAAAATGTCAGGTTCATTGGCCAAAGCACGGGCGATGGCGACACGCTGCTGCTGACCACCGGAAAGCTCAACCGGATAGAAGTTGGCCTTGTCCTTTAAGTCAACCAAATCAAGCAATTCAAGGGATTTTTTCTCTAATTCTTCATCGGACAGCTTAGAGTGTTTCAAAGCAAAAGCGACATTTTCAAGGACAGTTGTTTCATTTAATAGGTTGAAATTCTGGAAGATCATGCCGATCTTTCTGCGAGCCAGTTGCAAATCCTTGTTGGAAATAACCTGCTTGCCATCCTTAATGAAGTCCTTGCCATCGACCTTAATGTTCCCAGCCGTTGGTTTTTGCAATAAATTGATCGTTCTCACTAAGGTTGATTTACCAGCACCGGAGAAACCGACGATGCCGTAGATATCGCCCTTTTCGACATTCAGACTGACGTCATGAACTGCCCGAACGGTTTTACCCTTTTTTTGCGGAAAATCTACATTAATATGTTCTAATTCAATAATGCCCATTCGTCTGTCCTCCTACTTCAACTTAACGTCCCAAGCTGCAATTTCAGTGTTGCCGTAGTACTTCTTGATTAACTTCTTAGTTTCTGCGGTTTGGTAAGCCTTAACAACTTCTTGGTAAATCTTCTTGTTCTGTTGACCCTTCTTGCAGCAGATGATGTTGATCCATTGCTTAGAATCCTTGTTGATTGGTTCGATATAGATTGCTTGCTTATCAGTCAAACCAGCCGCGCTAGCATAGTCGTTGTTGACAACGGCTGCGTCTACCGAAGAAAGAACACGGCCGGTTTGTTCGGCAGCTACTTCCTTAATCTTGTAGTTGTTAGGATTGTCAGTGATATCGGCTACAGTTACCAAAGTCTTGCCAGAACGCAATTTAATCAAACCGGCATTCTTTAATACGAAGAGCGCTCTTGATTCATTAGTTGCGTCATTTGGAATAGCAATTGTGGCACCATCAGGCAAATCACTCAGCTTCTTGTACTTCTTTGAGTAAAGACGAATTGGAGCAATGTAGGTTCTACCGATTGCTACAATGCCGCCGCCATTTGACTTATTCCAAGACTTCAAAAATGCGTAGTGCTGAAAGGCATTCAAGTCAATATCGCCTGACTTCAAAGCTTTGTTTGGCTGGTTGTAGTCAGTAAAGTTCTTGGTTTTAATCGTAATGCCATATTTTTCTTTGGCGGTCTTAGCAATGCTCTTCCAAATTGCTTCATCACCTTTGCTTTCGCCGACAACCCCGACGGTAACAACTTTGGAATTATTGCTTCCGAAGTTGAGGCCTGGTCCAAAACTAAACCAGCCGGCTACTAAAATTACCAGGACAATAATTGACCAAACAATCGTATTTCTGCGTCTTCTTCTCATTTGTATTCCCCCTTTTGGCAATGAAAAAAGCACTCATCCCATTGAAAAGGACGAGTGCTTCGTTTTACCACCTTTAATTCGTCTACCCGCTCACGCGGATAAACCTCATTAGCTGTCAAGAAACAGCTTGCAATGTTAACGGATGCAAACCCGTTATCAGCTAAATATCACTGATAATCATCATTCCAAGCCCATGTTCACTATGCCTTATTGACTGACTCTCACCAACTGTCAGTTCTCTTTAACAATAAAAACGATAGCTACTCTGCTTTTCAAGATGTTTTTTTAATTCGTTGTTAATAATCTATCATCTGATTTTCAGATTGTCAAATAATTTTTTAATTATTTTTTCTGCCACGCTGATAAGCTTCGTGCAGGTCAGCAAAAGTCATGTTTTTGCCTTTTTGATCAAACACGACCAGCACTTCGGCAATCCCATCTGAAATATGCGACATCCATCTAAAGACCGTGACCGCAGCAAAGAACAAAACGAGCAAAACAAAGATTGATCTTGTCCGCAGTATGGTTAATGAGAACAAGCCATGCAAGAAAATGATGGATAAAATCACGCCGATGATTGAGACTGCCATGACGGCTGCTCGGAATTTTTTTCAATGGTGCGGAAATGTGATACATAACCATGATGCCGACCAATATCAGCAGCATAGTTGCCGTGGTCCCTACTTGATCATGATCTAAATTGATGAAGGAACCGGCAATTACCAAAATGCCTACGGCCAGCCAATCGGTTAGACCACCTGAAAAGGCTTTTGCCAGCAGATTGGGAATGAATTTGCCGCGGATGCGCTGCTCATTTTCTTCAAGTGCAAGCAGGAATGAAGGCAGACCGATCGTAAAAGCGGAAATCATCGTAATTTGTGAAGGCTGAAGCGGATAGTTGATGGTCATGACCAAAGCAAAAATTGCCATCAGAAATGAGAAAATATTTTTAACCAAAAACAGACTGGCTGAACGCTGGACATTGTTGACCACGCGGCGTCCTTCATTGACCACTTCTGGCATTCTGGCAAAATTTGAATCCAGCAGAACCACTTGCGAAGCTTGAACCGCAGCGGAATTGCCTGAAGCCATGGCAATGGAACAATCAGCTTTTTTCATTGCCAAAATATCGTTGACCCCATCACCCGTCATGGCAACAGTATTGCCCTGCTTTTGCAGTGCCTCAACGAATTTTCGCTTTTGCGCAGGTTTAACACGGCCAAAGACATTGTAGTTTTTAACCACTTCCTCATAGCCGCCTTCTTGAATCGTCTGCGCGTCAAGATATTTATCTGCCCCGCTAATTTCGGCTTGATTAGCGACGCGGGCTACCGTGATTGGGTTGTCACCGGAAATAACCTTGATATCCACGCCCTGCTTGGCAAAATACTGGAAGGTGGATTTGGCTTCTTTTCTAATCGGATTGGTCAGTAGAATATAGCCCAAAGGCGTCACCGCTTCAGTTAGGGCAGAATTGTCCTCGCTCAAGACTTTTGGATATTCCGCTACGATCAAAACCCGGTAGCCTTCATTGGCAAAGTTTTCAAATTCATCTTTGTATTCGGCGAACTGATCGCGCAGTACCATTTCCGGCGCGCCAATAATTAAAGTTTTACTATCAAAAACTACAGCCGAAAACTTGTTAACTGAGGTGAAGGGAACAATTTGCGTCGCCTCGCACACGCCATTTTGAAAAAGTCATGGATAGCCTTCATCGTGGAATTATCTGCGGGCATGTTTTTGGCAAAATCAGCAATCTCTTGGTGGAGCTAGTCTTAACTCAATGCAGGACTGGCCTTTGAAACGATGGCTTTTTCAACGCCCATCTTCGGCTCGGTAATGGTCCCGGTTTTATCGACGCAAAGGACATTGACATGCGCCAAAGCTTCGATGCTCTTCATATCGTGCAGCATGACCTGCTGGCGGGCAAGCACGGTTGCGGAAAGAGCCAATCTGATCGTCCACCGCCCTGTTGACTTTGCCAGACTGGACGCGCTGCTTGACCTCTTCGTGCGTCAGACCATTTAAACTAGTTTGCTTTTCGTCCATAAATTTTCCCTCACCTAAAAATCTATGCATATATTATAACTTATACTAAAAGAATCCTGCAAAAATGCAGGATTCTTTACTTTCTTTTATAAGTCAGAAAATCATAGGCAAACTTGTTGCGTTCATCTGGCTCATGCTGCTCTTTTTTAATAATTTTAAAGTCTGAATAATCGATCTCGGGCATGTAGGTATCAACCTCAAACCTGTGATGAATGACAGTTTTTTCAAGCACATCGACCTGTTTCTCCAGCAGTTTAAAAATTGAGACGCCACCGATGGCTTTAATATCATCTGCCTGATGAGCAGCCAGATATTTTAATAGGTCTTGCTCATTCAAGAAGACTGAAACTTGCGGATTGTCCACGTACTTTTTTTGAAAATCGATATTATGCGTTAACACCAAATGCTGCCTTTTAGGCAATAGGTGCGGCAAGCTGGCAAAAGTCTTTCTTCCCATTAAAACGGGATGACCCAGTGTTTTTTCTTTAAAATGCTTCATGTCAGCCGGCAGATGCCAAGGCAAATGTCCTTGATAGCCGATGCCATGCTGCTCATCTTCAGCCCATACAAACGTAATCATAATTTACCTCTATACTGCGACTGGCGCCTTAATGGTGCCGTGGTGCTTGTAGTCTAAGACCTTGATATCAGACATCTCGAAATCTTCGATCTTCTTTTTGTCAGGATTGAGCCACAATTGCGGCGAATCATAAGGCTTTCTGCTTAGCAATTCTTCAACTTGCTTGAAGTGGTTGCGGTAAATATGCGCATCCCCCAAAGTATGAATGAATTCGCCGACCTCTAAGCCAGTTTCGCGGGCAATCATATTCAAAAGCAGCGAATAGCTGGCAATGTTGAACGGAACGCCTAAAAACATGTCGCCGCTTCGTTGATAAAGCTGCACGCTCAACTTGCCGTCAGCAATATAAAATTGAAACATTACGTGGCAAGGTGGAAGCGCACTGTTTGGCACGTCTTCTGGATTCCATGCCGTTACAATCATGCGGCGTGAATCCGGCGTATGCTTAATTTGTTCAATGACATTATGAATTTGATCGATAAAGCCATTGCCATCGCGCTTCTCCCAGTGACGCCATTGTGCACCGTAAACGTCGCCCAAGTTGCCGTATTTTTTGGCAAAATCTTCGTCATCGAGGATGCGCTGATCGAATCTTTTCATCTCTTCTTGATAAATCTTGTTGAAGTCAGGATCGCTCTGGCAGCGCAAACCAAAATCAGCCATATCAGGACCTTGATATTCATCTGAGTTAACCCAGTTCTTAAAGGCCCATTCATCCCAAATATGGTTTTTATGCTGCAGCAAGAAGCGAATGTTGGTGTCTCCTCTTAAGAACCACAAAAGCTCGCTTTTAATCAGGCCAAAAGGAACTCTCTTGGTTGTTAATAAAGGAAAGCCCTTTGAGAGATCAAAACGCATTTGTGCACCAAAAAGACTCTTGGTGCCGGTACCAGTCCGGTCACTCTTATCATGGCCTTCTGTCATGATTTTTTGTAGCAGATCCAAATATGGTTGTTCCAAAATTGCCATTTTTATTCCCCTTTTAAAAAAACAATCATGTTTAGACTACCATATATATGATTTTTTACAAAGATAAACTCAATATTTTGTGGTTTTTCTATTATGGCGAACTAAATAGGCAATCGTAGCCGCAATCAAAACCAAGGCGCCAACGATAACCGAAATTCTAGTGTCAGGATTAATGAACATGAAAATGACGATTACCAAAAGCATGACAAAGGCAAAATAATTAGAGAATGGATAAAGCGGCAGCTTAAAGGGATGCTTTTTAAGAATATCCGGATTGTTTTTCCGAAAACGCAATTCCGCCAGCAAAATCACGAACCATGGGATCATTCCCGGCAGAACTGAGGAACTGAAGACAACCACGAACAGATCGGACGCGGAGTGATTAAAGTTAGAAGCAATCACGTTGAGGATAAAACCGACGAAAATTCCAGTTGAGATACCCATGATTGCACGGTCAGGCACGATTCTCTTGGAAATATGCTTGAACATCTTTGGCGCATCCCCGTCATGCGAAAGCTTGAACAGCATCCGACTCGATGAATAGATGCCGGAATTGGCTCCTGACAACGCCGCGGTTAAAACAACGAAATTGATGATGCTGGCTGCTGCTGTAATGCCCACCTTAGCAAAGGTCGTAACAAACGGTGAACCCAGCGAATCCAACTTATTCCATGGATAGATAGTGACAATTACGAAAATCGCACCAACGTAGAAAATCAAAATTCTTAGAAGTACTGATTTAACGCTTTTAGCAATCGCTTCTTTCGGGTTGGCTACTTCCCCTGCAGAAATTCCGAGCAATTCGATTCCTTCATATGAACCGACAATGATCGACATGGAGAAGAAGAAGCCTTTCACTCCGCCGGTAAAGAAGCCACCGTGAGCCCACAAGTTGGAAAAGCCAGTTGGATGACCGCTGTTGCCCACACCGAAGAAGATAACGATAAAGCCGAGGATGATCATCAAAATAATGGTGATGACTTTGATCATGGCAAACCAAAATTCAAGTGAGGCATAGGCTTTGGCGGATGCCAGGTTGGCTAAAAGCAAAAAAGCAATGATGATAATGCCTGACCACAGAACGCTGATGTGTGGCCACCAGTATTTCAAATATTCAGTCGCGGCAACGACTTCGGACATGCCAACCACGATATATTCGAAGACATTCGCCCATTCCGCTAGATAGCCGGCCAAGGGATGCACGTATTCGGTTGCATAATCGGCAAAGGAGCCAGTACCGGGATTGACGTACAGCATTTCACCCAGAGCACGCATGACGATGTACAAAATGAGGCCGACAAACATGTAAGCCAGCAAAACCGAAGGCCCAGTCCATTTAATCGTTGAGCTTGACCCCATAAACAAACCAACCCCGATGGCACCGCCAAGAGAGATCATTTCCATTTGTCCCGCAGACATAGTTCTTTTCAGCTGGGGAGCATTATGCTTTTCATGAGTCATAATTTTCACCGTTATTCTCTAATTCAACAGAAGTGAATATACCAAAAGGGGTTGGAACACACGCTCCAATCTCTCATTTCGTTTTAATTTTATGACATTGTTTTATATATGGCAATCACAATTTTTTCTTCTATATTGATTGGTAAATATTTATAAGCAATTATTTTAGGATTTTATTTTACCTATTTTGAAAAGATTGCTATAATAATTTTGTTTTGGAGAGTTGGCAGAGTGGTAATGCACCGGACTCGAAATCCGGCGAACCAGGTTTATCCCTGGCGCGCAGGTTCAAATCCTGTACTCTCCTCCAATTAAGTGAAATGACCGTCCCACAAGGGATGGTCATTTTTGCGTTAGAAAGAAATTTCTTAAAATTCCATAAATCTGGCTGCACGTCTTGATTCCCTATATCCAAAAAGGTAAACTTTCACTATTATTAGAAATTATAATGATTTAGTGTACATGAAAAGAGATATAGCATATGTGCACATCAATCGTTTTTAGTCCTAAGGATCACTAATTTGGTCGCAACCTCGACCTTGAAATTTCATTTGGTCAAGAAGTTGTAATTACCCCACGCAATTACAATTTCAAATACCGCAAAATGCCTGATATGAAGCAGCATTATGCCTTAATCGGAATCGCCTTAGTAGCTGATGAATATCCACTCTACTTCGACGCCGCCAATGAAAAAGGCTTGGGCATGGCCGGCCTGAACTATCCTGACAACTTCAAAGCCTTTGATGTTCAAGAAGGAAAAGACAACGTTACCCCATTTGAATTTATTCCATGGGTTTTAGGTCAATGTGCCAGCGTTGATGAAGCTAAAAAGCTTTTGACCAACAACCCACAATTCCTTAAGCAACTGACCAACCTTGACAATTACGCTAGTCTTTCACCAGCTATGCCAGTCAATACTTTTTCAAAAGAAGTCAACTTCAATGGCTACAGCCGTGGTCTTAGCTCACACAACTTGCCAGGCGGCATGGACTCAGAATCTCGCTTCGTCAGAGTAGCCTTCAATAAATTCAACGCTCCTAAACATAACAGCGAAGAAGAAAATGTTGATACCTACTTCCATATTTTGCATTCTGTTGAACAACAAAAAGGCTTGGATGAAGTAGCACCAAACCAATTTGAATACACTATTTATTCAGATGATACCAACTTGGATACCGGTGCCTTCTACTACACCAGCTACAACAACAAGCGCATCACCAAGGTTGATCTGCACAAAGAAAACTTGGATAGCGATAAGTTAATCACTTACCCAATCAACGATAAAATTGTCTTCGATGAGGAAAATTAATTCTTAAGTTTTATTCAAATTCCGCGACTTATTTTAAATTCCTGTTAGAATAACAGTTGAATGAATTTTGCTTAAATTAGGGAACGAAAAGAAAGAATGGATAAAATTATTGTTTCATTGGTATCAGCACTTATCTTGCTGATATTAATTTTCAATATTAAAACCTCACGACGCTTCAATCTTTTTGACCACTGGCTTCACCACAAATTAGTGAAGCAGCGAGATGGTTTTAAATGGCAGATCATTGCGTTTTTGAACGATCCAAAATTAATGGTGGTCTGGGCTGTCCTATTGGCCAGCGCTTTAATTAACGAAAATCACTATACAACTGCCCTTTGGGTTTTAGGTACCCTTGGCATTACTGATTTGCTCGGAATTTTGTTAAAGCATTCCATCAAGCGTCGGCGACCAATTATGGCATCCGATTTGGATGATGGCTACAGCTTTCCAAGCGGGCACGTGCTTGGAGCAACAACCATGGTGTTGATTTTGCTGCAGCTGTTTGGCAAAGATTTTGGTTTAGGATTTGCCCTGATTTTATTGGGGATTTGGGTGATGGTCGTCATCTCTCGGTTGAGTTTAAAAGCGCACTACCCTTCCGATATTTTAGGAGCAACTAGCCTGGCGGTCTTTTGCTTTGGAATTGCTCAACAGATTTTTGCCATTATTTAAATATCTAGAAAAAACAAAAAAGGATTAGCAAACAAATTGCTAATCCTTTTTTGTTAGTAATTTTATTTTTCATTAAAGCCGACCATCAAGCCGCCCTTTTCAGCATAAAAGCTGCACAGTCCGTGCATTGGTCTCAAAGTAATGTCTGCATCCGGAAATGCGGCCAAAATCTCGTCTTTCAATTTTTCTGCCTCGTCTTCATTTTGACAGTAGTCGATGATGACTTGTCCGCCTTGATAATTCAGCTTTTTCATTTCCTTGACCATTTCCAAGTTGACCCGCTTCATGCCACGCAATTTTGCCAATGGTTCAAGCTTGCCTTCCTTGCTGGCAGTTCCAATCAACTTAATATGAAGCATTTTGGCAACTTTTGCTAAGGCTGGAGAAACCCGTCCATTCAAAGACAAGTTGTGCAGCGACTGCAAAGCAAACAATAGGTGTGTCTGCGTCCGCATTTTGGCAATGGCCGCATCGACATCTACCCAGCGAACATTGTTTTTAAGGATTTTTTCGATTCCCTGCAAAACAATTTCCATTTCTGGTCCGGCACTACGCGTATCAACGACAATAATTTCACTCTTGGGATTTTTTTCCAAGTACATGTCTTTTGCCTGCAAAGCAGAAGAATAAGTGCCGCTCAACTGACTGGTCATGGTAACAATGATTGCTTTTTCACTACCTTCTAAAGCTTCAAGCCATTCTTTAATGCTAGGACATGAAGTTTTGCCAGCGACATTGTTTTCATCCATTTTTTGCAAGTAGTCTTGCATATCCAAGTCTTCATTATCTAAATAGTCTTTTCCGCCAAATGAAATAGTCAACGGCACCACAATTAAATTGCGTTTTGAATCCGTTAAGTCATTTGAGCTAGAATCGATGATTAATCTAATTTCACTCATATTTTGTTTTTTCCTCGTAAATATCTTTTTCTTCTATATTTTTAATTATATCGTAAAGCTTAAAAAGATTTAATCTCCCTTTAGGAAAAATTAAAATGTAAAGCGCTTTCATATGTTTACACAATCACAAAGTTAAGCTAAAATTTGAGGTGTGGACGAAGAGCAAATAGCTCTTCAGGTGGCGATGATACTTTTAAACCGGTATCACACCAGATATTTTTAGGAGGTTTTTTTGATGTTAAAATCAGTCATTGAAAATGTTCATGCACTTGAAATTTTTGACTCACGTGGTAACCCAACTGTTGAAGTTCACGTTACCCTTTCAAACGGTGTCGTAGGTAAGGCTGAAGTTCCATCTGGTGCTTCAACTGGTGAAAACGAAGCCGTTGAATTACGTGACGGTGGTTCACGTCTTGGTGGTAAAGGTGTTTCAAAGGCAGTTAACAACGTTAACACTGAAATCAACGATGCATTAAAGGGTATGGACCCATACGATCAACCAAAGATCGACAAGACTATGATCGACTTAGACGGTACTCCAAACAAGGGTCGTCTCGGTGCCAACGCTATCTTGGGTGTATCTATGGCTACTGCTTGTGCTGCAGCTAAGGATGCAGGTCAACCTTTGTACCGTTACCTTGGCGGTATTGATCTTGAAATGCCACAAACTTTCCACAATGTTATCAACGGTGGTGAACATGCTGACAACGGTATCGACATCCAAGAATTCATGATCACTCCAGTTAACAAGACTTCATTCCGTGACGGTTTCGAAAAGATCGTTAACACTTACCACACCTTGAAGAAGGTTTTGGAAGACATGGGTTACGAAACTGGCTTAGGTGACGAAGGTGGTTTCGCTCCTAACATGAAGAACTCAGAAGAAGCTTTGAAGGCTTTGCACGAATCAATCATCAAGGCTGGTTACAAGCCAGGTGAAGACATCGCTATTGCATGTGACTGTGCTGCTTCATACTTCTACAACAAGGATGATCACAAGTACCACCTTGAAGGCAAGGTTCTTGACGATGAAGAATTGGCAAACTACTACGACAAGTTGCTTGACGAATTCCCAGAATTAATTTCTATGGAAGACCCATACGACGAAAACGATATTGACGGTATGGTTAAGTTCACTAAGAGCCACAAAGACCGTATCCAAATCGTTCTTGACGACTTCATTTGTACTAACCCTAAGCTTTTGAACAAGGCTATTCACGAAGGTGCTGGTAACGCTTCATTGATCAAGTTGAACCAAATCGGTACTGTAACTGAAACTCTTGAAACTGTACGTCTTTCACGTAAGAATGGTTACAACACTATGATTTCTCACCGTTCAGGTGAAACTGGTGACACCTTCATCGCTGACTTAGCCGTTGCTGTAAACGGTGGTCAATTGAAGACTGGTGCTCCAGCTCGTTCAGAACGTGTTGAAAAGTACAATCGTTTACTTGAAATCGAAGAAGAACTCGGTGAAGGCGAACGTTTGGCATTCTTCCCAGACGACGTTGACAAGGACTAAATTATCATTAGTTTGAGATAATAAGAAAAAGAGACTTGCAATCGCAAGCCTCTTTTTTTGCCCTAAAAAATGTCAATGATCCGTTTCATCAAAGGCGAAACTTTTTCTTTTAGCCAAACCAGTTGCAAATGAGTTTCCCAACTTGCATGCTTTACCAAAACGAATTGTTTTGGCGCGTATAAATTAGCAATCGATTCTGGAACAAGTGCTGCTCCCATCTCCTGCTGAGCCCACAAAATTGCTGTTCTTGAGTCATCGCATTTTACAGCATAATAAGGCTTAAGGCCCTGATGAGCAAAACTTTCATTAAAAATATTTTCAAAGCGGCGATAAATGATCAGCGGTTGTTTGCTAAGTTCCTTCAGATTAACTGTCTGCTTTTCTAATAATTTTTGCTCTGTTGTTACCAAGGTCATTCTTTCATTAGTCAAAGTCTTACTCTGAATGCCATTACGGTTAAACGGCGTCCGCACAATCCCTAAGTCAATCGTGCCACTGCGCAATTCATCCAAAACGCCAAAAGTATTTTTTTCATAGACGTCAAAAGAAATATCAGGATAAAATCGCGTTAATTGTTTAAACTTATCTGAAGGCAATTCACCAACGGACGAAGAAGCAGAACCAATTTTGATAGTACCCAACTCCCCTTTAGCCGTTTTATTGACCTGATCTTTTGCAGTTTGCGCTAAAGTTAGAATTCTTTCAGCATAGTTTTGCAGTTCCTTACCCGCATCAGTCAGTTCAATGCCATAGGCTGTTCTGGTAAAAAGTGCGACGCCCAACTCCTTTTCCAGCTGCTTTAACTGGTAAGATAAAGGCGGTTGTGCGATAAAAAGACGCTTAGCAGCCGCCGTAATCTGTTTTTCTTCGGCAACTGCCAAAAAATAGCGTAATTGTTTCAAATTCATAATTTTAAAGTACCTCCAAAGCAGATATTAAATTTTTAGATATCTCTTATCTTAAGACGATATTTTATTCAAAGCAACATCTGTGCTAACTTAATAGGTAGATTTAATCTGGAGGGAGAAATTCAATGGCTGAAAACATTCATGGCCTAAGCCAGGCTGAAGCCGAAAAACGACTTAAAAGAGATGGATTGAATGAAGTGCCTGAACCTAAATACAATTTCTGGAAAGAATTTGCCAGTAAACTCTGGAATCTTTCCGCATGGATTCTTGAAGGTGCCTTAATTTTGGAGTTTGCTTTAGGCAAACGCGTCCAAGCACTCTTTGTTTTAGGAACGCTACTGTTTGCTGCTTGGAATGGTGCTTCGAAAAAGAAGCAATCCAGAAAAGTGTTGGACAGCATTTCACATAAATTAACGCCAACGGTTGCCGTTGAACGCGATGGCAAGTGGATCAAAATTAGTTCCAAGCAATTAGTTGTTGGCGATTTGATCTCACTGCAACGCGGGGATGTCGTTTCTGCCGATGTCAAAATTCTTGAAGGACAAATGTCATTTGATGAATCTTCGATTACCGGTGAATCCGAAGCAGTCAAAAAGAAGATCAATGAAACCGCCTATGCCGGCACAACAGTCATGGAAGGCCACGGGCTTGCCCTAGTTACCGCGACTGGCAAAAATTCACGCTCAGGCAAGACGATCAACCTGATCAACAATTCTGCGGCTCCTGGTCACTTGCAGCAGCTGCTGACTAAGATCATCTATTATCTCTGCCTTCTCGATGGCGTTTTAACTGCTATTATCGTTATCGCCTACTTCATCAAAGGCGGAACGGTCATTGGCTTCATTAATGATAAACTAGCCTTTTTGGCAATGATGTTCATCGCATCTATCCCAGTTGCCATGCCATCTACCTTTGCTTTATCCAACTCTTTTGAAGCAACCCGTTTGAGCAAAGAAGGCGTCTTGACAGCTGATTTGACTGGTATTCAGGATGCTGCCAACTTGAATTTGCTTTTGCTTGATAAAACGGGAACGATCACTGAAAACAAGACAGCTGTTGCCAGCTGGAAGAATTTTAGCGATCTTGACGATAGCCAGCTCTTAGAACTAACTGCTGCCGCAACTAATCAAAGAAATCAAAGCATCATCGACGCTGCCCTGAACGAATTTATTTTAAGCAAGGGCCTTAAGGTAGAAGAAGCAGAAGACTTTACTCCATTTACCTCCAATACCGGTTACTCAATGGCCGAAATCAATGGTCATAACATTAAACTGGGATCCTTCAAGCAATTGTCACTAATCGATCAAAATGCTGAAAATGTTATAAAAGACGTTGACTTCGAAGCCGGTCGTTCAGTTGCTCTCTTAATTGATGATAAATTAGCCGGCGTCTTTATTTTGAAAGACAAAGTTCGCCACGATTCAAAACAGGCCCTGCAAGAACTCAAAAAGCGCGGCATTCGTACAATTATGTTGACTGGTGACAACCAAAGAACAGCGGCTGCCGTTGCCAAAGAAGTTGATTTAGCTGGTAATGTCATCTCTATTCATGACTTCAATGAAGAAACCGATGTTGAACATTTGGCCGGGATTGCTGATGTTTTGCCAGAAGATAAACTGAAAATGGTCAAGTTTTTCCAAAAGAAAGGCTACATCATCGGTATGACCGGTGACGGCGTTAATGACTCACCTGCATTGAAGCAAGCTGAAGTCGGGATTGCTGTTTCTAACGCTGCCGACGTTGCTAAACGTTCCAGCAAGATGGTGCTTCTTGACGATGGTTTAACTTCAATCGTTAAAATTTTGGACGCTGGTCACCGCGTTTACCAAAGAATGACTACGTGGTCTTTAACTAAATTAGCCAGAACTGCTGAATTGACGATGATCATGACCTTTGGCTACCTCTTCTTCAACTACATCCCATTAGCCTTAAATGCCATGGTTATCTACACTGTCATGAACAACATGGTAACGATGATGATTGGTACCGACCGGACTCACATTACTTATGAGCCAGAAAACTGGGACATGGGCCGTTTAGCCAAAATCGCCTTCTCGCTGGCTGCCGGTTGGACTGTTCTGGGCATTGCCTTTGTCTCCTATCTGACCATGCATGGCTGGAGTCACGGCACCATTTCAACCATGGTTTATGTTTACTTGGTACTAAGCGCGATGCTGATTGTTTTAATCACCAGAACCAAGAAGTACTTCTGGCAGGATTACCCATCTAAATTGGTCGGAATCGTTCAAATTTGCGATGTGCTCTTAACTTTCATCTTGGCCTTGTTTGGTTTAGCAATGACCAAAATTTCGATTCAAAACCTATTGATTACTATTGTGGTTGCCCTGATCGTAGCCGTTGTCATTGACCTCTTATACAAGCCAATTATGGAAAACAAATAATTTATACCCAAAAGTCATTGAGTTGATATACTCAATGGCTTTTTTTGATATTTTTGATAAAATTAGTTTAATAATCTTTTAAAAGGAAGTTTGGTATCAGAATGATTTGGACTTGGGATGTAATCAGACGAATAATTGAAGTCTTGTGGCTAATCAACATTGCTTTTGCAATTTGGACAGTTTTCCGCAGTCGGAGAAATATTGCTTCAACCTGGGCATGGCTGCTTGTTTTATCAGTCTTTCCCTACATTGGTTTTATCCTCTATCTCTTTTTGGGAAGACATTTGTCACACGATAAAATCTTTGCTATTCAAGATGAGCAGAAAAAGATTCGTGACCAATTTTTAAGCAAACAACGTGATGAGCTGCGCAAACATGACCTGCTGCCAGAAAAAGACCGTAAGCCACGTGCTCGCCGACTGGTAGAACTTAATCTTAATAACGATGACGCAATTTTAACCTACAATAATCAAGTTGAAGTTTTTACCGACGGTCCCACCTTGTTTGATAATCTGGTTGAAAATATCAACCAGGCTAAAGAAATGATCGATGTCGAATTTTATACTTTTTATGATGATCATTTAGGCAATAGCGTCTTAGCCGCTTTAGAAGAGGCACAGAAGCGTGGAGTTAAAGTGCGGGTGATTTACGATGCCAGTGGTTCACGCGGCACCAAGCCTTCTTTTTTCAACAAATTGCGCGATTTAGGTGGACAAGCACAACCTTTTATTTCTACTTCCAGTAAATATTGGTTCATAACACCAAGAATGAATTATCACCTGCACCGCAAAGTGGTCGTGATCGACCACCGAATTGGCTATATCGGCGGTTTCAATATTGGTGATCAATACGTTGACCGCTCGCAAAAGTTTGGTCATTGGCGCGATACTCACTTGCGCGTTGTCGGACAAGCGGCTGATCTTATGGAAATTCGCTTTGCAATGGATTGGAATACTTCCTGCCGTAAAACACGCTTGCCGAAATATAATCTGGGCTGGCTGAAAGATTTTAAAATTCAAACAGCAGATAATGACGAGCAAGTACCGATGCAAATCGTTTCTTCCGGTCCTGATTCTGAAAATGCAGCTATCCGGCGCTCCTACCAAGAAATTATTGCTAGTTCCCTTGACTACGTTTATATCCAAACGCCTTACCTTATTCCTGAAGCACCAATGCTTGAATCTTTGATCATTGCTGCCAAAAGCGGTATAGATGTTCGCATTATGGTTCCTTGCATGGCCGATCACACATTTGTTTATCGAGCAACGGAATATTACGCTAAGTACTTAACTGAGAACGGCGTTAAAGTTTACAAGTACGATAATGGTTTTATTCATGCCAAAACAATGGTGTCTGATTCTAATATTTCTTCAGTTGGTTCGGCTAACCAAGATTTCAGAAGCTACAGCTTGAACTTCGAAGTTAACAGTTTTAACTACTCACCTGAATTATCTGCTAAACTAAAAGCAATTTTTGAAGAAGATTTGAAGAAATCAACTTTGATGACGAACGAATACTTCAATCAGCAATCAGCTTGGCGCAAGTTCAAACAATACTTCTCAAGATTGCTTTCACCAATTTTATAAAAATCGAATATTGCAATAGAAAAGACTAAGTACAAAATTTGTACTTAGTCTTTATTTTTCCAGGTATTTAACAGTTGGCGAACCAAATCTGCATATGAATTCAAATCCAGCCTTTCTTTTAGTTCATTAATTGCAATTTTTCTTAAATCGTCGATAATTAGGAAAATTCGATTTTGATAAAAATACTTTTTTCTCGATAAACATTCTTCTTGTTTGTCTGATAACGCTCACGCAAATTGATCTCATCAGCAAGTTCAGAAAGACGGGCATCCCCATTGCCACGATTTGTATAATAGATCAATAAATTCGTTCGACTTCAGTGCCATTTCTCAGTTCCGCTTTTGACGTAAAAACCACGCAAAGCCGGTTCTGCCAAACGCTTGGTTTTAAGATCAGTGGCAAAGATTTCTTTTAAAGGTGAACTCAAAACAGGCTGCATCCATTCCGTTTTCTTAAGACTTTGCATGTGCTGTTCGAGTTTTTCCTTAATTGCTGCATCGGTAATCTGTTGCAGCTTGCCATGAGCTTCCAGCAACAATTCATCCAGCACGGTTTCCACAATAGTCGGCCGCCGCTGATCCGTAAAGACGTTTGGACCATCATAGTGATTAACGCCGTCTCCCGCTGCTTGAATGCCATTTTCTTCTGAATAATAAAGATGTTTGTTGGCACTTTTAGCATAAAAATCACGGCCGCGATCAGTCACTTTGAAATCAGTCTTTGCTAGCAATCGATCTAATTCAGTCTCCGACATTCCCTCAGGGAGGTTTAAATACAGAATTAATGAATTAACCGAATAGATATTAAATTCCTCTCTCCTGCAATTCTTCGACCAATTCAAGGATCTGCAATTGTACTGTCAAATACATCGCCAAGATATTGTTCGGCTGCTTTAGATGATTATCAAAACTGGTTTCGCCTGCTCCTTTTAATGCGTACAGCAAACGATAGTCGGCTAAGCTTTCTGGGGTATTTTTGCCATTTTTCTCAACATTGGCAATCATCTGCTTGACGATTTTAGCAGCATGAGCGTCAAAGACCTTCATTTTGAGCAAGGTCTTTTGAAAAAGCATGGGAGTTTCAACCTTGTAAATCTTTTTGCTATAATCCGTTCTCGCAAAAGCAGCCGCATTCTTCCAGTTCCTAGTTCCCTCATAAAGTGCTGGATTAACCGTAATGCCATGCAGACCATTTTCACTTGGGAGCAAAGCCAAAAAAGTCCCATCTGGATTTTGAAGCAATGGCGGCCGATAATTTTTCAAATCTTGATGAACATGCTTCAAACTGCCCACTTGCGTTAGATTAATTCCTTGATAACGACCGTAAAATTGCAGCAATTTCTGACCTCAATTGCTTTTCAAAACAGGCAGATAAAACTGGGCAGAAGGCCGATCTTGAATGTAATGGTCGCGGTACAAAATTGCTTCGATTGTTTCCGCGATTGTTGGAAGCGTGTCGTTTCAGATAAAGTGGCCAAATTCAACAGCCTTTGCCTTAACTGCGTAATGCGCTTTGTCGCGGATTATTAATAGGCAAGCCCATTTCAAGCCAGTAGCGTTCCAATCTGGTCAATTCGCCATGATCGATTCGACCATCAAGCGTCCGAATATCCAAAAAATGAGGATTATGCTGCCAAGTTGATAGCATTTGCGTCTCATGCTTGCTCCATAAGCCAGGATATTTTTTCATTATGTTAAAAGGTGAATCCAGCGAAGTCAGCAATGCTCTTCTCATACTAAAAAGCTGCAACAGCTGCTCTTGTGTTTGCTCTCTGCGCTTTTGATCCAAAACCAGGATCGGCATTTCATAAAAACGACTGGCAAAATATAGATAGTCATGGCTTTGATCATTCATCAATTTTTAAATAAACGAAAAAAGCTCTTGGAAATCAGTCTGATGATGTTTGCCATAAGAGAAAAGATGAAAACGCGCTGGTTTGGTCAAGGACAAGTGACCGACTAAAAGTTCATTTTCATCTAAATAGATTTGACCAAATAACTGCATCTTTTCATCTCCTTTAACTTTCTTGCGCATTTAATTGTATAAAAAAAGCACTTTTCTTGTAAAAAGAAAAGCACTAATCATTTTAAAGCTGATTTTCCTTATGTTCACATATTGTGTAGTAAAGATATGCAATCACACCAAAGGCTACTGGACCAATTGCAGTCCAGAAGGAAGTTTGGTAGTCACCGCGAAATAATGGCTCGATACAAGTGAAGATAATCCCAATTGCAACCACTAACCAAACAACGATGGTAGTAGCCCAGACCTTTTTCTTGCCTTCAATAAAGACAAATGGTCGATCCAAGTTTTTCTTTTCTTTAAAGAATGGATAAGCTGCAATCAAGAACAAGTATGGCGCAGATGAGGAAACATTCATCATATCCATTAAAATCGTGTAGAACTTGCCCGCTGCATTGCCACCAAATGAAATGAACAGGATGATAACTGAAACAATGACCGCTTGCAGCCACATTGAGCGCTCTGGCATATTGTGCTTGTTAAGCTTTACCAATTTGCGTGGCAAAAGTCGATTATCACAGCCTTCAATGAATGACTTGATTGGTGAGTAAACCATCAAAAAAGCTGCTGAAATGCCGGACAAAACGTCAGCCCAACCGGCACAGTGTGAAAAGACTGAACCAATTGTAGCCGAAACCGAATTGGATAAACCCAGGCTGTGCCCCAGCACGATACCCAAATTATTGATCAGAATATATTCAACATTAGCCAAATCAACTTCTTTACCGCCAAGTTGTGCTTTCCAGTTGACCGCAACCCCACACATCAAGATGTTGAAGACGTAAAGAAAGGTCATGATAACCATGGCAATGATCAAGCCCTTGGGATAAGTTTTTTCAGGCTTGTCAACCGAATCAATGACACCAGAAGTTGTTTCTAGACCGCCGTAAGCAAACAAGGCATAAACGATGAATGAAACAACTGCAATTGGCGACTGGAAAGCTGAGTTTGGTGAATGAACCAAATTTTGTGCGGTTATTGGTTGAGCCAGATGTCCTTTATTAAGCAAAAAGACCAGCAATGAAACAACCGTAAAGCCGATGGCAATAGCCAAAGTAAAGAAGCCGCCGATGTTGGAAACTACTTTAATCTTGTCAATTCCTTTAGCCGCACAAAAAGTGACGATTACCAAGAAAACAACTTCAAGGATACCTAAGAGCTGTGTTGAATTCAGATTCAAGAAATTCCAGCTTTGAGTCGTATCATGACCCCAGACCGCGGTTGAAACAGATACTAAAAAGAATTGAGTTGAAGATACCAACCAGATAACCCAAGCTGCCAGCCAAATAAAAGTACCGACAAAGGCAACTTTTTCATTAGTTGAACCTTCAAGCCAAGAATAAATACCGCCTTTGATGCCCTTAAAACTTGCCCCATATTCAGCGAAAATCAGAGCTGAAGGCAAGAAGAACAAAATCGCCGTCACGACGTACCAAATGATACTTGCGTACCCCATCTGATAGAAGGCACTGATGGAGTTTGAAAAGCCAAAAATGGCAGAAAAAATCATCAGGACTAAACTGCCTAGTTTAATATTGGTCGAATTACTATTATCCATAAACTACTAAAAATCCCTCTTTCATAATCAAACATTCCTATTATGCACTTTTCTAGCAGAGAACTCAAAGAGAGACTTGAAAAAGAAAAAAGCATTAAGCTGCATTCCTGCAACCTAATACCTTCGTTTTAAACTTTTTAATTATGAGCCATGATATTGAACAAGTGAGTAAATATTAGTATCTGGGAACTTTTCGCGACCCTTTAAATCAACCAATTCAATGTAGAAAGCAGCTCCCACAACTTTACCGCCAAGGTTTTCGACCAATTCCTTAGTAGCATGCAAGGTACCAGCAGTAGCCATTAAGTCATCGCAGATAACTACTTTTTGACCTGGTTTAATTGCATCCTTGTGCATTTCCAAAACATTTGAACCGTATTCCAAATCATAAGAAGCACTTTCAGTTTCTCTTGGCAACTTGTGCGGCTTACGTGCAGGCACAAAGCCAATTCCCAATTCAGTGGCTACAGGACAACCAACGATGAATCCTCTAGCTTCTGGGCCAACAATGACATCAGCACCACGTTTCTTTGCGTATTCAGCAAGCTCATGAGTTGCAGCGCGATATAATTTGCCGTCTTGCAAGATAGGCGTAATATCGCGGAAAATAATGCCCTTGTTTGGAAAATCAGGAATATTTGCAATATATTTACTAAAATCAACTGCCATAGAAGAAAAACCTCCAAAAATCCGTGTGTTTGGCTATAAACACTTTTGACCTTTACATTTTACCAAACATCGGCTAATAAAGCATTAAAAACTAAACAATTTATTTCATGAAATTCTTAATATACGTAATTAATTGCTGACTAGGCATATTGCGCAACTGTTGTACGAAATCAATTTGCGATTTTGTCGCCATCAAATACTTTGAAGTGGAAAGCGGCTTTTTCTCAGGGGTGCTCGTCCCTACAAGTCGACCCTGATCCAAACTTACAAATCCTAATTCAAAGAATACCCGCAAAATAAACAGTACGCTGTCATAATCCAGACCAAGAAACGGCGCTACTGAACGATAATCCTCCAGTTTCAGGCTTGGATGGGCATAAATATACTTAAGAACTTTAGCAAAATAGCCTTTGTTGGGCAAATTTTCGACTGGCAATTGATCAAGCAGGAAGCGCAAATACAACTGCTGATAATTATTGGCTAAAGCCTGATTTAACTCCGCTTGACTGTGCGGGGTATCAAGTAAAACCGCTACCTCGCCATCAGTTTGATAGTCTTTAACCAAACTAATCTTATTTGGTTGGATGCCTAAACTATTTTGAGCGTAATTGACGTTTTTCTCATCAAAGAGCAAATACCGATCGGCAAAGCCCATGACATAATTTTCCGTTCTAAGATCAATTACAGGCGCTGGCACCGCCAATTTTGGCGAAGCGAACTGAATTCCTTCCATGATTCCCTGCAATTGCACGCGATTGCGGTAAGTATTGACTGCAAGTTGGAAAAAGACTTCCGAAATAAATGGCAAGAGATTATTATTCAAAAATTCCTTGTTGAAACCAACGATGTCTAGCTTGCCGCCACCCTTTTCAGCGGTAAACTTAACGTGATTTTTCTCCTTGCCCATCTTGAAGAAATGAGTAATCTGTGGCGCATCAATACTAAAAATAGGATTGGGATCGCCTGTGCCAAATGGCCCCACTTGATTTATTTCAGCCATTGTTTGAGGTGTCAAATTCTTTAATGGCAGTTCAAAGTCATAGTCTTTTTCTTCCAAAGTGCCTTCAACGTGAAAGTCCTTTTCGAATTTATCCCGAAGCAGATTTATTTTATCTTCCGTTAAAGAAAGACCACAGGCAAAATCATGCCCACCAAATTTCGTCAATAATGAATCTTTTAATGGATTTAACGCATCAAAGAGATTAAAGCCAGGAATAGAACGGCCAGATCCCTTGATTTCGCCTGTTTTATTTTTAGTCAAAACAATGGTTGGCTTATGAGTTTTTTCAACGATCTTGTTTGCTACTAAACCAAGTACGCCTTCATGAAATTCAGGATCATATAAAACCAGCGTATTCTGCTTTTGCCAACTGTTTTCCTTAATCTGGCTCATGCAGCGGTGATAAACTTCCGCGGTTAATTCCTTGCGCTCATCATTCAGCTCTTCAACCTTGTCAGCTAGCTTTTTTGCCTCGGCCTCATCATCACTTAGCAAAAGTTCAACCGCCATATTGGCATTGGCTAAACGGCCGACGGCATTCAGACGCGGAGCAATATTGAAGCCAACATCGGTTTCGTTAATACTGCCCATAGTCAAACCAGCATTTTTAATTAAAGCCCTTAAGCCCGGACGCTCGGTTTGGTTCAGTATTTCTAACCCGCGCTTGACGATGACATGCCCTTCACCCGTCACTTTAACCATGTCACCAATGGTTCCAATCATTACTAAATCAAGCAATTCCGGCATTGGATCTTCCATCAGCTTGCGGCAGATGGTATAAGCAACACCAGCACCGCAGTAGTCATCAAAGGGATACTTTTGTCCGGGATAATTGCAATGAACCAGAGCATAAGGTTTGGGCACATTTTCTTGAAAAGTATGGTGATCAGTTAAAATGACATCAACGTCATGCTGTTGAGCATATTGGACCTCATCTACCCCGGTAACGCCGTTATCGACTGTAATGATCAACTTAGTACCATCAGCAACAATATCATGATAGCGTTCCATATTCGGTCCATAGCCATCTTTAAAGCGGTCGGGAATAAAATAGTGCACATCGGCTCCTAAAATCCCCAAGGCATCCGTCATAATGGTCGTCGCTGTAATGCCATCGGCATCATAATCGCCATAAATCGTGATTTTTTCGCCATTATCAATTGCTTGATTAATGCGGTCAACAGCTTTGTCCATGTCATGCATTAAAGAAGGATCAGCCAGGTCATTTTCTGTAGCGTTAAACCAAAAGTTCAGTTTGTCATCCGTATTTATTTTCCGCAAAGAAAACAACTTAGCCGCAATCGGACTAAGTTGATACTTCTCAATTAAAGCTGGATCAAGCGCTTCGGCTTGTCGTTTATTCCATTTCATTATTTTAAGTTAAACACCTTTAGATTACTCTTGCTTGCTGTCTCTGTTTTCACTAAACTGCCGCGAACTGCCCAACGGTTAACGCCACCATCAGCACAGGTGATCAAAGTGACAATCGCTTTCTTAGTGTTATTAACCATATAGACAGCATACGAATTTACCTTTTTCTTCATGTAAATCTTGTACACATAAACCTTTTTCATATTGGTTAAATATACAAGTTCACCCTTTTTGACATCCTCAAGCGGTGAAAAGAGAATCCCCTTTGCGGTCATATAGTGACCAGCAAGCGGATAATTCCCTTTACCCATGACTTGATCGGCTCGCATGGTTCCGCCACCGGTGGTCATTGCCGCGTCAGATATTCCCAAGCAAATGGGAAGATGCATTTTAACATCAGGAATTGCAAGAGCACCAATAACATGAGCACCGCTTTTTGCGCTTGATTTTACTACCTGGCCAAAGCTGACTTCTTTAACCTTTTTGAAATCAAACATGCCCTTCTTTTTTTCATTTTGAGCAACTTTTTTGCTAGTTAACGAAGTCATTGCCTTGTTTTGATTTTGGCTGATCATGACGTTGCGGATTTGTTTATTAAAAATTAAAACCAAACCAACCAGCAGCAAGATGATCGCAATCACTCGCGTAACAATGACTCTAACATTTCGTTTTTTCTTTTTATCTGCCATGTTTACTTTTCTTTTATATCATCGTCATTCATCTTCAGGACTGCCATGAAGGCATCTTGCGGTACCTCTACTTTACCTACAGCCTTCATTCTCTTCTTACCACGCTTCTGCTTTTCTAGCAGCTTAGCACGTCTATCTGGGTCACCGGTGTGAATCTTCCAGGTAACGTCCTTACGGTATGGCTTAATCGTAGCCCGTGAAATAATCTTAGCACCGATCGCACCTTGAATATCGACTTCAAAGTTTTGTCTTGGAATTAATTTCTTAAGCATTGAAGTCATTTGCCGTGCACGATCTTGAGCCTCTGATCTGTGAGCGATAAAGCTAAGGGCATCAATTGGCTCTTTATTAAGTAAAATATCAATCTTAACCAGATCAGTTGAACGGTAGCCCGTAATTTCGTAATCAAGTGAAGCATAGCCTTTAGTAGATGACTTTAAATCGTCAAAGAAGTCAAAAATGATTTCGGCTAATGGCATGTTGTAGATGACATTGACTCTGTACTTGTCAAGATAATCCATGGTGACAAATTCGCCACGTTTTCTTTGGCAAAGTTCCATGACTGGACCAACAAAGTCGTTTGGTACCATTATTTCAGCCTTAACATAAGGTTCTTGCACTTCTTTGTATTCACCAGCATCTGGCAAATCTGATGGGTTATCAATAACCTTGGTTGAACCATCATTCATAATTGCATGATAGTCAACTGATGGTGCGGTCATGATCAGATCTAAGTCGAACTCTTGTTCTAATCGTTCCTGAATAACGTCCATGTGTAACAGACCTAAGAATCCGCAACGAAAACCAAAGCCTAAAGCCGTAGAAGTTTCAGGCTCAAATTCGAGTGCTGCATCATTTAACTGCAGCTTTTGCAGAGCTTCTTTTAAATCTTCATAGTCACGGTTATCTACTGGATACATACCAGAATAAACCATTGGTGGAATTTGCCGGTAGCCCGGAAGTGGTTCTGCAGTAGGATTATCCGCTTGAGTGATAGTATCACCCACACGAGTTTCACGAACCGATTTAATATTGGCAGTAATGTAGCCTACATCCCCAGCAATCAAAATGTCTTTTTTAATAGGATGTGGACTTGAAACACCAACTTCGGTAACTTCGTATTCCTTGCCTGTATTCATAATCTGAATCTTGTCACCAGGCTTGACCGCACCATCTTCGATTTTGACTGACATGACAACGCCGCGATAGTCATCGTATTTAGAGTCAAAAATCAAGGCCTTAAGCGGTGCAGTAATATCACCAGATGGAGCTGGAATATCTTTTACTACTTTTTCAAGCATGTCCTTGATGCCTTGTCCGGTTTTACCAGAAACTTCAGCAGCTTCTGAAGCATCCAGACCGAGCATCTCTTGGATTTCTTCCTTAGTCTTAGGAATGTCAGCAGAAGGCAAATCGATTTTATTGATTACAGGCAAAATGGCTAAATCATCATCGATAGCTAAATAAGTGTTGGCCAAAGTCTGAGCTTGCACACCCTGTGAAGCATCAACGACCATTAATGCCCCTTCACAGGCAGCCAAAGAACGTGAGACTTCATAAGAAAAGTCCACGTGCCCTGGTGTATCGATCAGGTGGAAAATGTAGTCTTCGTCATCTTCAGCATGGTACTTGACTTCAACTGAGTTCATTTTAATAGTAATACCGCGTTGACGTTCAAGCGGCATATCATCCAGCATCTGATTCTTGAGTTGTCTTTCACTTACTGTATCTGTTAATTCAAGAATTCTATCGGCAATTGTAGACTTACCGTGGTCAATATGAGCTACAATTGCGAAATTTCGAATATGTTTTTGGTAGTCTTTTAATTTTTCTAAATCCATAAAACGTGTTCACCCTTTACTATCTTACTTATTATAGCAAAGCTAGCAGTGTAGATAAAACTTCTGCATCAAAAAAATACTCATTCGCAAGAATGAGTATTTCTTTGATTATATTCTTTTTAATCACCGTTCAGCTTGTCTTTAAGTCGTTCAAAGAATCCCTTGCCTTGCGGAGTGATTGATTCGCCACTAGCCTTAACAAAGTCAACCAAAGCTTGTTTTTGAGCTTCATTAACTTTCTTTGGAATCTTAACTTCCACAGTAGTGACTTGATCACCATTGCCACCGCCACGAATGTAAGGCACGCCTTCACCGCGAAGGGTAAACTTTTGGTTTGGCTGTGTTCCAGCTGGAATCTTTAAATTCTTTTCACCATGCACGGTCTTAATTTTGATTTCGTCGCCTAAAGTTGCTTGCGCAAAGGAGATTGGAACGGTTGTGTAAATTGTATTGCCACGTCTTTCAAAGTCCTTAGAAGGCTTAATCCGGTAGCTAATGTACAAGTCACCGTAAGGGCCGCCGTTCTTGCCAGCTTCACCCTGACCTTCATAGCGCAATTGCTGACCATTATCAATGCCAGCTGGAATATCAACTTCAAGAGTATTCTTTGCTTCAACTGTTCCTTTACCATGACAGGTCTTGCATGGATGTTCAATAATAACACCCTTGCCTTGACACTTGTCACAAACAGTTTGTCGTTGCAACATTCCAAAAACTGATCTCTGAGTAATAGTCATATAGCCAGTACCATGACATTTATCACAGATAATTGGATGGGTTCCTTTTTCAGCACCAGTACCATGACAGGCTTGACAAGTTTCGCTGCGATTGTATGAAACTTGCGTCTTTTTACCATTAATGGCATCCATAAAGTCAATGGTTAAAGTGTAATTCAAATCTTCACCACGTTGCGGTGCAGTTGGATCTACTTGTTGACGCTGGCCAGCACCACCACCGAAGACATCGTTAAAGATATCTTCGAAGTCGCTAAAGCCACCGAAGCCATGGCCACTATAAGCACCTTGAGTGCCACCGCCAAAGCCACCTTGACCGTTAACGCCAGCAGAACCAAATTGATCATATTGTGCCCGCTTTTGCTTATCATGCAAAACTTCATAGGCTTCATTGACCTGCTTATACTTTTCTTCAGCGCCTGGTTCATGGTTTAGGTCTGGGTGATACTTTTTGGCTAATCTACGATATGCTTTATTAATTTCCTGTTCACTGGCATTTCGATCAACACCGAGAACTTTGTAGTAATCTTCTTGTGCCAAAATTTAAACTCCTCACTATTGAAAAGAAAAGAACTACCCTTAAGCAGTTCTTTTCCTAATAGGCTATTTAAATTATAAACCCTTTTACTTATTTGGGTCTACTTTGTGGAAACTACCATCTTGAGCACCGCCATTGTTGCCACCATTTGGATTGCCACCTTGTGGGCCTTGAGGACCTGCTTGTGGCCCTGCTTGACCTTGAGCACCTTGAGCTCCACCATTTTGTTGGTAAAGCTTAACGGCTAAATCTTGGGCAGCCTTAGACAAAGCATCTTTCTTTTCTTTCATTTCATCTAAGTTGTTGTCCTTTTGAGCCTTCTTCAATGCTTCAAGTGCATCTTCAACTGGTTTGCGGTCGCTGTCTGACAACTTGCCTTTAGTTTCTTTCAAAGTCTTGTCAGTAGTGAAGATCAATTGATCAACTTCATTTCTAAGGTCTGCTTCTTCCTTACGCTTCTTATCTTCCTCAGCGTGTTCTTCAGCATCCTTTTGCATCTTCTTGATTTCTTCTTCAGACAAACCGGATGAACTCTTAATGGTAATCTTTTGTTCCTTACCAGTACCCATATCCTTAGCAGATACATTTACGATACCGTTCTTGTCGATATCGAAGGTAACTTGAATTTGAGGAACACCACGTGGTGCAGGTGGAATGTCAGTTAATTCAAAGCGGCCAAGCGTCTTGTCATCTGCTGCCATTGGACGTTCACCTTGAAGTACGTGAATATCTACGGCTTGTTGGTTATCTGCTGCAGTTGAGAAGATTTGACTCTTTGAAGTTGGAATAGTAGTGTTTCTATCAATTAACTTAGTAAAGACGCCACCCATGGTTTCAATACCAAGTGACAATGGAGTAACATCAAGCAAAACGATGTCCTTAACGTCACCTGAGATAACACCACCTTGAATAGCTGCACCCAAAGCAACAGCTTCGTCAGGGTTGATTGAGTGGTCAGGTTCCTTGCCAGACCATTCCTTAACAGCTTTTTGAACGGCTGGAATACGAGTTGAACCACCGTTTAAGATAACCTTGTCGATGTCATTTACAGTCAAGCCGGCATCCTTTAAAGCGTTGTCAAATGGGATCTTGGTCTTTTGTACCAAGTCATCAGTCAATTCATCAAACTTAGCACGAGTTAAATCAGTTTCAAGGTGAAGTGGACCTGATTCACCGGCAGAAATGAATGGAAGAGAAATGTGAGTTGATGATACGCCTGACAAGTCCTTCTTAGCCTTTTCTGCGGCATCCTTTAAACGTTGCATTGCCATCTTATCCTTAGACAAGTCAACGCCATTTTCATCCTTAAAGTTTTGGATCAACCAATCCATGATGGCTTTATCAAAGTCATCACCACCAAGGTGAGTATCACCGTTAGTTGACAATACTTGGAAGACACCGTCACCTAATTGAAGGATGGAAACATCGAAAGTACCACCACCAAGGTCGTAAACCAAAACTTTTTCATCTTGGTCTTTGTTAAGGCCAAAGGCTAAAGCTGAAGCAGTTGGTTCGTTGATAATTCTCTTAACGTTCAAGCCAGCGATCTTACCAGCATCCTTAGTAGCTTGACGTTGTGCATCGTTAAAGTAAGCAGGAACAGTAATAACAGCGTCTGTTACTTTTTCACCCAAGTAGTCTTCTGAGAACTTCTTGATGTATTGCAAAATAAAGGCTGAGATTTCTTGTGGAGTGTATTCCTTGTCGCCAACCTTAACTTTGTAATCAGCTTCACCCATGTGACGCTTAATTGAAACAATAGTGTTTGGGTTGGTAATTGCTTGACGCTTTGCAACGTCACCAACTTGAATATCGCCATTCTTAAATGCAACTACAGAAGGAGTAGTACGATTACCTTCTGGATTAGTGATAATTTTTGGTTCTTTACCTTCAAGTACTGCAACTGCTGAGTTGGTAGTACCTAAGTCAATACCAATAACTTTTGACATAAGTTAAATCCCTCTCTTCTATTGTGCAACTACAACCATTGCTGGTCTAAGTGTACGGTCTTTATATTGATATCCTTTTTGTAAAACCTGAACAACATGGCCCTTTTGATCATCATCTTTAGCAACAACTGTTTGAACAGCTTGATGCAATGTCGGATCAAATTCTACGCCTTCAGCATCGATCTCAACGATGCCATGGGATTTCATGGCTTTTACAAGTGAATCCAAAGTCATTTGAACACCCTTTTGGAGTTGCTTAGAAGCATCATCGTCAGCTTTTACGCTTAATGCTCTTTCCAAATTGTCCATGGCTGGCAAAACATCTTTTGCCAAGCTTTGTGATTCATACTTGATAAGTTGAGCTCTTTCCTTTGAATAGCGGTTTTGAGCATTTTGAATCTCAGCTACGCTACGCAGGTATTTATCTTCAAGTTCCTTATTCTTTTCTTTCAAGGCAGCAATTTCAGCTTCTAGCTTTTTAACATTATCATAGGCCTTCTTTGCTTCGCCCTTTTTCTTCTTATCTTCAGGCTTAGCTTTTTTAGGAACTTCTTTATCCTTATCCAAGTTCTTTTCACTTGGAAATTCTTCTTTACTCACGGCTAACCTCCTTTATTGTCTATTGAAATTTTCCATAATAATCGAGCAATTTTTTGGCTAGCTCGTTTCTAAAGTATTCAAGCAAACCGATCATTTGTGAATATGGCATATTGGTTGGTCCCAGCAAAGCGATTGTGCCTTTGCCGTGATCACCAACGCTGTATTCTGCAGTCAACAAACTATAATTTTTAATCAATTCATTTGGAAGTTCTGAACCCAGTCTTACTTGAACCGGATATTTGCTGTCCTTTTCTGGACTGCAATTTAATAATTCAGAGATCAGATCATTGTGATCAACTAATTCATATAGCGAACGCAAATCTTTAACATCATTTTCAGAAGCATTATTCAAAAGATTAATTCGGCCATCGACATACATTTGCTCGCTGGCTGCATCTTTGATCACATCTTCAACTAATGATAATAGTTCGCCGGCATGCTCACCACCAACGCTCTTTGAAGACAAAGCCTTCAGCAAGCTTGGCGTTACTTCTTCCAATCTTTTGCCAACTAGCTGATCATTGATCATTCTGACTGCTTTTTCAATTTCATCGCCATGAACATTGTGCGGTAAAGCATAAATCTGATTTTGTACATTGCCATCGCTGGTGACCAAGATCGCCATAATTTGGCGATTAGAAAGAGGCACTATTCTAAAGCCCGTAATCGTTACATCGTAACTTTCCGGTCCTTCTGCAAAAGCAGTGTAATTGGTCAGATCTGAAAGGATTTTTGCTGCTTCCTGCATAATTTCATTGACTTGATGAAATGGTCGATCTAATTGATCAACTATTTGATTGTAAACTGATTCAGAAAGCTGCAACGGTTCAACCAAATTATCAAGATAATAACGATAACCATCGCTAGAAGGAATCCGGCCGCTGGAAGAGTGCGTTTTTTCAATTAAGTCTTGGGCTTCCAGTACTGCCATTTCGTTTCTAATCGTGGCACTTGATACTTTGATTGGTAGCTGTGTCATCACGGTTTTTGAACCGACAGGTTCGTTAGTACGCGTGAAGTCCTGAATGATTGTTTTTAGTATTAATTCTTGACGCTCGGTCAACATAAACATCGCCCTCACTTTTAGCACTCGTATCTCTCAGGTGCTAACAAATTATATTATACTAAAAACTAGCAGTATTGCAACACGAGTGCTAATTTTCTTTAGACTTTTTTATAAGTTAAAGTTTTAAGATGAATCCGACGTCTTGTCACCTGCTGAATAAAGTACTGGTCGTGTTCAACCAATAGCATAGCTGGCTTATTTTCCTTAAGCAGTTTAATCAATTGATCCTGATTAAAAACGTCAAGATAATTTGCCGGTTCATCCCATAAATATAAGTCAGCTGGTTCAACTAATGATTTAGCTATCGCAACACGCTTTTGCTGACCCATGCTCATCTCTTCAATCTTGGTAGAAAAACTTTCTCTTGGAAAACCCATCTTCTTGAGATTATTTAGCAGCTCTTCATAAGAAATTTTTTGCTTATTCGCAAATTCTTTCAAAGCCCCAGTATACTCAGTAAAATCCTGTGGCAAATACGAAATCGATAGGCCGTTTGTAAGCTCAAACTTGCCTTGATAACTGACGTCCCTTGCCTGTCCCAGTAGCAGTTTTAAAAACGTTGATTTACCTGAGCCATTTTTGCCTTCAAGCGAAACTACACAATGATTTTGGACTACCAAGTTTAAATCCTGGAAAAGCTTCTTTCCTTGGATTTCTAAATTTAGATGCTGCGTTTCTAACAAAGTTTTATGATAATTCGGATAAAAATTCATTGTTAAGTCTGGCACATCTTCGATGTTGGTCATGAGGCCTTTTTTCTCATTAAGTGCTTTGTCCATTCGGTGCTCAACATTTTTAGCTTTACGCATCATTTTTTCTGCAGCATGACCAATTGCTCCTTTGTTCAGTCTTGTTCTTCTATTAAGAATGTGTTGTGTTTTCATTCCACAGTACTTTTGGGCTTCGATACTATCTGACCAATTATTAAACTGAACGCTCTTATTATTTAAAGATTTGATTTCGCCTTTCAGCTTGGCATTCTTTTCACGGTTAAATTCATCGCGCTTATTTTTCGTATCCTCATAAGCAGCATAATTACCCTGATATAAATGAATTTCGGTATTTTCAATAGCCAAGATATGGTCGGTCACCTGATTCAAGAAATCACGGTCGTGGCTAACAACGATATAACCCTTATCATGCTTCTTAAGATATTGGGCAACATACTCGCGGCTATCCTCATCCAAATGATCAGTTGGCTCATCGATCAATGGAAAAGCATCCTTATTAGTAAATGACAAAGCGAGTAATACCTTGGTCTGTTCACCACCGCTTAAAGTATCAAAAGGTTGCCAAAGCAGATTGGGATCAGCATCCATCAATTTTAATTCACGTTCAAGTTCCCACTGTTCAAAAGAGGCTTGATCTTGTAATTCATACAAAGTAATATTGTCAGGATTATTTATTTCAACAGGAAAATATGAAAAACTGAGCTTGCTTTGAATCTGACCTAAACCTTTCAGTTTACCTCTCAGCAAATTCAAAAAAGTAGTCTTGCCTCTCCCATTTCGACCTACTAAACCTAATTTCCAACTGCTATCCAAATTCAAATTTAAGTCATTAAAAATATTGTCACTGGAATCTTCATATCTAAAAGAAAGTTTTGTAATCTTTATTGTGCTCATCAAATCATCTCACGCAAAAAGAGAGTCTGCACCTCCAGCAAGCATAGACTCTCTCATTCTTTTCGTATAAAATAAAGAAGCATCCCGTCTACGTTTAACCTTGCCAAAAGTGCATAGTATCTCCTTAATTAAAAGAATTAAATTCAACTATGCTTTGATTGCAAGATTAAAGACGCAACGGCGATCCTTCTTTCTAAAATTAAATTTCAATTGATGTGTTAAATATACCAACTTATCAATTATTTATCAAGATGATTTGCAAAATAAGCTTTAATTTCGGTTTGATCCTTCTTGAGCTGCTCCTTCAAAGCGGCCAAACTATCGAATTTGATTTCACCCCGAGTGTATTTATACCATTTGATTTCCATCGGTTTGCCATACACATCTTCATCAAAGTCAAAAATATTCGATTCAATATAGATGCGCTTTTCTTGTCCGATTGTCACATTATAGCCAACACTCGTCATTGATTCGTACCATTGTCCGTTAACTTTTGTTCTGGTAGCATAAACTCCAATTTTGGGAATTGCCTTTTTATTCTGCCAGACTAAATTTGCAGTTGGAAAGCCCAACTTATGACCATTGCGTTTACCATGACCAATAATTCCACTCATCACGTAATGGTGACCCAATAGATCATAGGCCAATTCCATTTTGCCTTCATTAATGGCCTTGCGGATTTCAGTTGAGCCGATCTTTTTGCCATCAAAAGTTTGTTTTGGCACCTTTACGATTTCAAAGCGCTTTTTAGCAAAAACAGGCAAATTATCCATATTAGCAACGTCTTTAGGACCATAAGTATAATCAAAACCGGCAACAACCGTTTCAGCATTTAACGCTACCAATACATGATCGACAAAGTCTTGTCCTGAAATTTGAGAAAATTGCTTCGTAAATTTCATGACTAAAAAGTAGTCAACACCTAACTTGGCCATCTTTTCTGCTTTTTCATCAACGGTATCGATGTATTGAAAAGCATGATCATCAGCATACACTTCCACCGGATGACGGTCAAAAGTCATTACCGCTAATGGCAAGTGTTTTTCTTCCGCAATATTTTTAGCAACGTTAATCAGATGCTGATGTCCTAAATGCACGCCATCAAAAAAGCCCAGCGCAAGCACGATTTTACTTTTAGCAATCTTGTCTTCTACCGGATAAGTTAAATTTACAACTTTCAAGATGGCCTCCTACTTTTATTCATTTGCCAATAACATTAAATCAGGTCGATAACCATGCGTAGTTTGTTGATATATTGCCTTAACTTTTCCATTGTAGCGTAAAGCCACTTTTTTTGCATCAGTCTTTAATTCAATTGTTGCCCCATTTTTGACTTTAAGCCATTTGCCAAAAGATAAGTCAATTGTCTCGTAATCTTTAAAAAAGGCGTCAATCGGCTGAATCAGCTTGCTTGCGTTTTCGGGGTCGGACTCAATCTTAGATAATTTTACCGCCTGACTGAGATCAAAACCAGAACTGCCTGTCCTTCTAAGATAAGTCATAACAGCTGGTTCCTCTAATTTTGCGCCTAAATCATTAACCAAGCTTCTGACATAAGTGCCTTTGCTGCATTTGACTTCAAAATCGAAGCTTTCCTGGCCTTTTTCTTGATCAAACAGCGGCTGATTCAGCAATTGATATCTGTCTATCTTAACGGTTCTTTTCGGTCTTTCAACTTCTATGCCTTCGCGAGCATATTCATATAAGTGTTTACCGTTAACTTTGACAGCTGAATAAATTGGTGGCACTTGCTCGATTTCACCTAAAAAGCTATTCATTGCAGCTTGAATTTGCTCTTTGCTAAATGGTCTTTCCAACTTCTTTTCTTGCAAAATCTTACCATCGGTATCATATGAATCAGTACAGTAGCCAAACAGGCCTGTTCCTTGATAAGTTTTTGGTCTGGTATGCATCAACTCGATCAACTTGGTGGCCTGTCCAATGGCAATTGGCAAAACGCCGGTTACTTCTGGATCTAAAGTTCCCGCATGACCGATCTTTTTAATGTGCAGGGCCTTGCGCAAATGATAGACAACATCGGCACTGGTCATCCCCTGATCTTTATCGATTACTAAAATTCCGTTTAACATTGTTTACCCTTTTCCAAGAAAAAAAAGCGCCTAACGGCGCTTCTTTATTATTTGTTCCGCTCAGCATCTTGCTTTTTAACTTCAGCAATCAAACGGTCAATCTTTGAACCGTATTTGACTGAATTATCACGTTTAAAGATAAGTTCAGGCACTTTGTAGACAGTCAGTACTTGTCCAAGTAAATGACGCATCATGCCCTTAGCTTTCTCTAAGCCTTCAGCAACTTCTTGCTCTTTTTCTGGATCTTCAGTCAAAAGGCTGTAGTAGACAGTTGCATATGATAAATCATTCGTACACTCAACCGCAGTGATTGTAACTTCACTAAGACGGGGATCACGAATGTTCTTTTGCAAGATCTTAGTTAGTTCGCGAAGTATTTCTCCTTCAACTCGACCAATTCTATGTTTCATTTTGTCCTCCCTAAAAATTACTTAGGTTCAACTTGTTGCATTTCGTAAACTTCGAATTCGTCGCCGACTTTAATATCGTTGTAGTCCTTGATTGTTAAACCACAATCGTTTCCTTGCTTAACTTCCTTGGCGTCATCTTTGTAACGCTTAAGTGAAGCAATTTCACCATCATACTTAACAATGCCATCACGAATAACTCTAATCTTTGAATCATTCTTGACAACACCCTTATCAACGAAGGAACCAGCAATTGTACCAACTTTAGAAACTTTCCAAGTTTCACGAACAGTAAGGTTACCAATGACCTTTTCTTCGTAAGTTGGTTCAAGCATACCCTTCATAGCGGCAGTTACGTCATCAATTGCCTTGTAAATTACACTGTACAAGCGAATGTCAACGCCATCAGTATCAGCTTGTGATTTTGCCGTTGGAGTTGAACGAACGTTGAAACCAATGATAAAGGCATTTGAAGCACTGGCTAAAGTTACATCAGATTCATTAATGGCTCCTACGCCTGAGTGAATGACATTTACTCTTACGCCTTCAACGTTAATCTTTTCAAAGGATTGTTGCAATGCTTCTACTGAACCTTGAGCATCGGCCTTAAGAACGATGTCAACTTCCTTCATGTTCTCCTTCTTCATCGTATCGAAGAGGTTGTCAAGAGTAACGTGAGTAACATTTTCCCGTTGCTTTTGCAAAGCTTGTTGAGCTCTTTCTTCACCAACTTGACGAGCAGTCTTTTCATCATCGAAGACAACCATCTTATCAGCGGATTCAGGTACATCGTTCAAGCCAGTAATTTCAACAGGCATAGATGGAGTTGCCTTCTTAACTTGGCGACCACGATCATTAGTCATTGTTCTTACACGACCAAAGGTGTTACCAACAACGATTGGATCACCAACATGAAGCGTACCTTCTTGAACAAGAATGTCGGCAACTGGACCGCGTCCACGGTCCAAACGAGCTTCAATAACAGTCCCGATTGCCTTTTGCTTTGGATCAGCCTTAAGTTCCATCACATCTGATTGAAGCAAAATCATTTGAAGCAAGTCATCAACGTTTTGACCAGTCTTAGCTGAAATATCAACGAAGATTGTGTCACCACCGTAATCTTCTGGAATTAAACCATACTTCATCAATTGTTCAGTTACGTGTTGTGGGTTGGCACCTGGAACATCCATCTTGTTAATAGCAACAATAATTGGAACATTGGCACTCTTAGCGTGGTCGATCGCTTCAATGGTCTGTGGCATTACCCCGTCATCGGCAGCAACAACCAAAACAACGATATCAGTAATTTCAGCACCACGTGCACGCATGTTAGAGAAGGCTGCGTGTCCTGGAGTATCCAAGAAAGTGATTAAACGGTCATCAAGACGAACTTGATAAGCACCGATCTTCTGAGTAATACCACCAGCTTCGTGAGCAGAAACATGAGTATGACGCAAACGGTCAAGCAAAGTAGTTTTACCATGGTCAACGTGACCCATGATAGTAATTACTGGTGGACGCTTAACTAAGTTCTTTGACTTCTTAGTTGCTTCCATTTGCTTATCGTAAAGCTTGTCAATATCAGAAATATCTTCATGAACTTTTTCTTTGGCATCAATATTGTATTCTGCAGCCAAAAGCTCAATCGTATCCTTATCCAAGGATTGGTTCTGGTTGGCCATAATACCAAGCATGAACAATTTCTTAACGATTTCAGCTGGTTCACGGTGGAGAAGCTTACCTAAGTCTTGCGCATTCATGCCTTCATCGTAAACAAGTACTTCTGGTAATGGCTTTTCCTTACGCTTAGTAGGTACCTTCTTTTGTTCTACATGTTGACGCTTCTTATTCTTGCGATGTTTTCTTTCTTGACGGTCAGAGTGATCGCTGTAATTATTGAAGAATTGATTCTTGCCTTTATGACCAGGCTTACCCATGTTACGGCCATGACCATTATCATTTCTGTGTTCTTCATTTGAAGTTTCAGTCAATGCAACTTTTGGCATTGGCTTGCTTCTTCTTTCAGAAGCATTTTCTCTGTTTTCGGAAGAATTATTCTTCTTAAAGCGAGCTGGAGATGGCTTCAAAATCTTTGGACCAATGGTTTTTGGTTCAGCTTTTTGCTTATTTTGAGTCTTCTTTTCTTGCTTTTCTGACTTTGGAGTTTCTTTCTTATTTTGTTCTTTCTTAGGATTATTCAATTGTTCGTGATATTCTTTTTTAGTTTTTTGGATTTCTTTATTTAAGCTGCTTTCTTCGGCACGTTGCTTCTGCTTAAATTGCTTCAGCAAGTCACGAGCTACAGCCTTTGGACGTGCAGTTTGCTTTTGAGCATTTTCAGCATGTTGCTCATTATTGCGGCGACGATTATTATTCTTGTTATTATGATTGCGCCGATTATTGTGTCTATTGTTGTCCGCATTATGCTTACCTTCAGACTTCTTTTCGTTCTTACGAATTGAAGATACTGAAATTTTAATCTTGTTGCTCTTCTTCGTTTGTTTTTCTGCTTTCTTAGCTGGAGCGGAGTTTTGGAAACTACCCTTTAATTGCTTAACTTGTGCATCCTCTAGCGATGACATATGGTTTGTAACATCAAAGCCAAGTTCCTTTGCTTTTTGGACCACAACTTTGCTATCGATGTCTAATTCTTTTGCGACTTCGTAAATTCTTTTTTTAGCCATCCAATCACACTCCTTCATTAATCTGTTTAGTCAGTGCTTTATAAAAACCAGCATCGGTTAGGCCAAGAACTTTTCTCTTCTTGCCAATTGCATGCTCTAATTCTGCCGCAGAAAATAAGTCGATTATTTTCACATTGGCTTTTTTAGCTGCACGCGTAACCTTTTCAACTGAATTTTCATGCAAATCACTAGCTAAAACTATTACGTTGATTTTATTCTTTCGTAAATCAGCAATTACGGTTTCAGTTCCCGAAACTATTTTTCCGGCACGCATTGCTAATCCTAAAAGATTTAAAGCTTTTTCTTTATTTTGCAAAATTATTTATCACCAAATAATTCTTTTCTTGCCTTTTGGTGGTCAACATAAGAATAAAGCTCATCGTAGAATTCAGCTGGTACCTTTGTACCAAGACTGCGTTCTAGAACGCCCTTTTCTTTAGCTGCTTCAATTTTTTCTGGATCAAGTGAAACATATGCACCACGACCTGGCTTTTTACCAGTTGGATCGACAGAAATATTCTTTTCTTTATCAATAACAACGCGGACTAATTCCTTTTTAGGCTGCATTGTGTTTGTCAGCAGATCCTTCCGCATTGGAATTTTTCTTTTTTTCAAAAAAATCACCAATCCTTATTCTTTAGTATCGTATGTGTCGTCAGCAGCATCTTCTGCTTCATCACTTATTGCTTCTTCAGCAGAATCTGAACTTGCTTCTTCATTCTTAGCTGCAGTATTATTGGCATTATCGTTATCGTTTGTATCAGAATTTTCATCTTTGTCTTCGTCAACAAATTCAACTTCTGATTCAGGACGAATATTGATCTTGTAGCCAGTTAAGCGTGCTGCTAAACGAACGCTTTGGCCCTTCTTACCGATTGCCAATGACAATTGATAGTCAGGAACAATAACCAAAGCACTCTTTTCTTCATCATCATCACCAAATTGAACCGCAATAACTTCTGCTGGACTCAAGGCATTAGCAATGTAATCTGATGGATCATCTTCATACCTAACAATGTCGATGTTTTCACCGCCAAGTTCGTTAACAACGTTTTGAACACGGGCACCACGTTGACCAACACAAGTACCAACGGGATCAATGTTAGGATCACTTGATTTAACAGCAATCTTAGTTCTGTCTCCAGCTTCACGCGCAATTGAAACAATTTCAACAGTTCCATCATAAATTTCTGGAACTTCTTGTTCAAATAAACGCTTTACCAGGTCAGGAGCAGTTCTTGAAACAACGATTTGAGCGCCTTTAGAATCAGAACCTACACGAGTTACAAGCACTCTAATCTTGTCTTGTGGGTTGTAGGTTTCATTAGGCATTTGATCACTACGAGGCATAACTGCTTCAACATTGCCAATTTTGACATAAACAAAACGGTTGTCACGTCTTTCAACAGTACCAGTGATCAATTCATCTTCATATTGAGAATATTCGTCAACAATATGATTTCTTTCAGCCTCGCGAAGTCTTTGCATGATAACTTGCTTAGCGGTTTGAGCAGCAATTCTGCCAAAGTTCTTAGGCGTTACTTCAAAGCGAATTTCATCACCGACTTCATAGGCACGGTTGATAGCTAATGCATCTGATAAAGATACTTCAAGTCGATCATCTTGAAGTTGATCATCATCGACAACAGTTTTAACTGCCATAACTTTGAAGTTGCCCTTTCTTTCGTCAAAATCAACTTCAACGTTTTGTGCTTGATTGTAATTCTTTTTATATGCAGCTACCAAAGCGGCCTTAATAGCATCAACAATAACTTCTTGCTTGATACCTTTCTTTTCTTCAAGTGTGGCAAACGCTTCTAGCATTTCTTTAGACATAAGTTTTAATCAGCCTTTCTAGAATTCAATTGCAAAACGGATATTTGCAATCAACTTACGGGGAATATTTAAAGTTTTTCTTCTGGTTTTAATTTTAATTTCCAGCTCGATTTCCTCATCACTGTAGGATTTGAGCGTACCTTCGTAAATCTTCTTTCCGTCAATCTTTTGGTAAAGACCAACGTGAACATATTCACCCCTTGCTTTAGTCCAGTCTTTCGCAGACTTGATTGGACGTTCAGCGCCAGGTGAGGACAGTTCCAAAACATAAGGATCAGGAAGCGGATCTGGATCCAAGCTGTCAAGCTTTTCAGAAACCAGTTCACTTAGATAAGCAATTTCGTTGATATCGATGCCACCTAGCTGATCTTTATCAACATAAATTCTGAGGTAATTCTGACCCTTTTCTTTCACATATTCAATATCAACGAACTCATCACCACGTTGATCAATGATAGGTTCAATTTCTGAGCGAATAAGATCTGTAATCTTAGACAAAAACTATCCTCCGTAATAAAAAGAGTGAGCATTACTGCTCACTCGAATTTACATATCCGAACTTCAATTAGAAGTATACCATATTTAGCGACTTTTTTCAAAATGAAAAGATATTAGAACAAGGACAATTGGTTCTGATCTGGCATCCCTTCCAAAACGCCATTGTCTTCAAAGTAATCCATAATCGTCTGAGAAACCTTGCCTCGTTTAGCTAAATCTTCTTTTGATAAGAATTTTTGTTCAGCACGAGCTGCTACGATTTGCTTAGCTGCGTTATCCCCTAAGCCAGGTACCGCGTTGAATGGTGCCAAAATAGTATGCTTGTCAAGAATCTTGAAGTTCATGGCCTCTGATTTATCAACGTCAACCATCTTAATCTTTATTCCGCGTTCCAAACATTCATTAGCAATTTCGAGAACAGTTAACAGACTCTTATCTTTTGCAGAAGCATCCATTCCCTTATCTTGAATTGTCTTCATTGCGGCTTTAACCGTATTTTTGCCATGACTCATTGCTACTAAGTCAAATAGGTCTGCTCTAACTGAGAAGTAGGCCGTGTAGTAAATTTCTGGATAGTAAACCTTAAACCAGGCAATCCGCAAGGCCATTAAAACATAAGCAGTTGCGTGCGCCTTTGGGAACATGTACTTGATCTTTAAACAAGAAGGAATGTACCAGTCAGGAATATTCTTGTTTTTCTTAAGAACAGCCATATTCTCATCGCTAATTCCTTTACCGTGACGAACAGACTCCATAGTTGAAAAGGCTACTTCTGGTTTTACACCCCAGTGAATCAAGTCCATCATAATGTTGTCACGACAACCAATAACATCTTTCAGCTTGCAAGTGCCATTGTTAATCAAATCTTCGGCATTGCCTAGCCATACGTCAGTCCCGTGAGACAAACCTGAAATCTGCAACAATTCCGCAAAAGTAGTTGGCTTGGTTTCTTCAAGCATTCCTCTTACAAATCGTGTCCCGAATTCCGGAATACCTAAAGTACCGGTTTGCGATTGGATCTGTTCTGGAGTAACACCCAAAATCTTAGGACTAGAGAACAATGACATAACCCCAGGATCATCTGGCGGAATAGTCAATGGATCAATTCCGGACAAATCCTGCAGCATTCTGATCATGGTTGGGTCATCGTGGCCCAGAATATCGAATTTCAAAATATTATCGTGAATTGAGTGGAAGTCGAAGTGGGTTGTCAGCCAAGCTGCATTTACATCATCAGCCGGATACTGCACTGGCGTGAAGTCATAAATATCCATGTTATTTGGAACAACAACGATTCCGGCTGGGTGCTGACCTGTTGTCCGCTTAACTCCAGAAACGCCAGTTGCCAGACGATCAAGTTCAGCATTTCTCAGCTTCAAATCGCGTTCTTCGTCAAAGTGCTTGGCGTAGCCGTATGCAGTTTTATCAGCAACCGTAGCGATCGTTCCAGCTCTGTAAGAATTGTCAGGGCCAAACATTACTCGAATAAAGTTATGGGCAACTGGTTGATAGTCACCAGAGAAGTTTAAATCGATATCTGGTACTTTATCACCGTGGAAGCCTAAGAATGTGGCAAATGGAATATCTTGTCCGTCCTTAACAAGTGGAGTACCACACTTAGGACAATTTTTATCCGGCAAGTCAAAACCAGAACCATATTCCCCATTAGTATAGAAGTGTGAATACTTGCATTTTGGACAGCGATAGTGCGGAGCCAAAGGATTAACTTCCGTAATTCCTGACATTGTCGCAACCAGACTTGAACCAACGGAACCACGGGAACCTACCAAGTATCCATCCTTATTTGATTTGGCTACCAAACGCTGTGAAATTAAGTAAATAACCGCGTATCCGTTTGAAATAATGGAATTAAGTTCCAGATCGATTCGGTCCTTAACAATTTTTGGCAGCGGTTTGCCATAAAGCTCATAAGCCTTATTGTAGGTCAAATCCTTCATTTCCTGGTCGGCATTATCAATATGAGGTGGATACAGGCCATCCTTGATTGGCGCAATTTCTTCTAATTCATCTGCAATCTTGTTGGTGTTGTCAATAACAATTTCTTTAGCCGCATCTTCACCCAAAAACGCAAAGGCATCTAGCATTTCCTGCGTCGAGTAAAAATGCAAATCAGGCTGCGGTTTATTACGGTTTGGATTGCTTCGCTGCGCTGAAATTAAAATGGTTCGATAGATTTTTTCATGCGGATCAACATAATGGGCATCACTATCCGCAACAACCGGTTTCTTTAGTTCCTTGCCCAACTTATAAATATTAGTCAGAATTTCTTCTAATTCGTCTTTGTCTTTAATTAAACCGTCAGCAATCAATTGCGAATAAGTTGCCGGTGGCTGCAATTCAAGATAATCATAGAACTTGGCCTTTTCACGAGCGGTATCATAGCCCTTTTGCATCATCGCAATAAAGACATCGCCGCGCCAGCAGCCTGAACCATATAGCAGACCCTCATGGTATTTGCGCAAAGCAGATTTAGGCGTCCGAGGCTCACGGTAAAAGTCCTTCGTGTTGGCAATTGAAACCAGTTTATACATATTCTTCAATCCAGCTTGATTCTTTGCCAAAATTGTCATATGCATAGGCCGAGCACGCTTGAAGGTTTCACCATGCTTGGCAAAATCATTCAGCTTGCCTAAATTATCTTCACCGAATTTTTTCTTGAAAGCATCGAGCAACTTGTACATTAAATAGCCCGTAGCTTCGGCATCTTGGTTGGCACGGTGGTGGTGTTCCAAAACGACATCATACTTTTTAACCAATGAATCCAATGTATGCCGCGTTTGTTCTGGGTGTAAAAGACGGGAAACTTCAAGAGTATCAACTACTGGTTGCTTGATTTCTTCAAGACCGGCTCTTCTTAAGGCAGCATTAACAAAGCCTACGTCAAATTGAACATTATGCCCACAAAGCGGCATATCGCCATAAAAGTCCTTAAACTGCCTAATAACTACATCTTCATCATCAGCTGCACCGACCATTTCATCAGTGATTGATGTTAAATTAATGGTTTGATCACTTAAAGGATGGTGGGGATTGATAAATTTATCAAAACGCTCGAGCACTTTGCCATTCTTCATTTTAACGGCACCGATTTCGATGATTGTATCGTAAACAGAAGAAAGGCCTGTAGTTTCGACATCGAAGATGACAAATTCACGATCTTCGTAAGTCATATCGGCAGGATTTAATACAAGAAGCGCATGGTCATCGATCATATTCGCTTCGACACCATACAAAATCTTGATTTTTTCACTAGCACCAGTGTGATAAGCTTCTGGGAAGGATTGTACGTCACCATGATCAGTGATAGCGATCGCCTTTTGCCCAAACTTCTTAGCCGTTTTAATAAAATCAGTTGGCGTGCTGGTTGCGTCCAGTTGGCTCATATTCGTATGCAAGTGTAATTCAACCCGCTTTTGATCGCCCTCGTATTTTTCAGTACGACCAACGTGTTCAACAGTCTCAAAATTGTAGATATTGAAAACAACATCGTGTTCCCACTGATCATCTGCAGCTGAGCCCTGCATCTTTGCCCAGGTTCCTGGTTTAATTGCTGATAAGCTTTCAATCTCTTCCTTTTGAGAAGCAAACTTCTTAAACATGATTGAATCAGTATAATCGGTAATTTCACCAGTAAAGACAACTGAACCTGACTTTAATTCACGGGCCTCAACATTGAAAATTTTACCTTCGATAACAACATTTCTTGTACCATCTTCAACTTCTTTGATTTGGGTGATTTCAGCATCTGCAACAATCTTTTTATTGCCGTAGCTTCTACGCTTAGTCGCGTATTGTTTTGGTTGAGGCTTAGGCTTTTCAGGAGTTTCATCATATTGCTTCTGCATGCTCTTTTCATGCTCTTGTTGCAATTCTTGCAAGCTTTGCAAGTTGTTCTCTGAGTTCTTTTCATCAACCTCGGTTACAAACTTCAAGTTGAAAAAGCCATAATTTCTAAATTCTTCGGCTAAATCATCCAGAGCCTGCTGCTCAATTAAGGCGTCGATCACTTTATTATCAAGCGGAATAATCCAGCGACCATCAGCCTTTCTTGGCTTTTGAGAAGCTAAAAATTCACGCGCAACTTGCTTGAGCACATTTGAATTATGAACCGCATAATGCCAGTAGTCGGGCAAATATTGGTCAGAACCATCTTCAGTTCTAACAAATAATCTTACATTTACAAAATCCTTAAAGCTTGCCGTAACAGCTTTATTTAAGGCATCATATGTTTCAAACTTTAATGGCGTATCAAAAAGAACGTGGATATCCCACTTATGTTCTTTAGCGTATACATCCACGTTCTCAATCTTTCCCTTTTGCAGAAGATCATTGTCTTCAAACTTATCAGGAAATTTGATTTGTTTTAAAAGTTTTAAGAATAAATCGTTTTTATCAGCCACGAAAAATTATCCTAACTCTTTAGTTAAATAGTCATTTAATTGATCTACTGAAATTTCAGTAGCTTTGTCATCGTTTGGACGTTTTACTTCAACGATACCATCAGCAGCCTTACGACCAATTGTGACTCTCACTGGGGCACCAACTAAATCAGCATCGTTAAATTTAACGCCTGGACGTTCCTTACGATCGTCATACAACACATCATACTTAGCTGAAAGTTCTTTTTCAAGTTTTTCAGCTAATTGAGTTTGCTCATAATTATTCATCTTCATTTGAATCAAGTGAATGCTGAATGGAGCAATTTCCTTAGGCCATGCAATACCACCATGGTTAGTTAAGTGTTGTTCAACTACAGCTGAAAGCATTCTAGTTACACCGATTCCGTATGAACCCATGATAACTGGCTTGGCTTTACCATTATTGTCTAAGAAATCTGCACCCATAGTTTTAGTGTAGTAAGTACCCAACTTGAAAATATGTCCTACTTCAATTGAAGTAGTGAACTTAAGTGGTTCATGATCAACTGGATCTGGTTCGCCTTCATTTGCAGTTCTAATGTCAGCAAATTCATCAACCTTAAAGTCGCGATCCAAGTTTGCATTTTCAAATTGATAATCAGTTTCGCCAGCACCAACAACAACGTTGTACAAGTTCTTAACTGTATCATCTGCAACGATCTTGTCAGCCCAATCTGCATTGACCGGTCCAACGCCACCCTTTTCACTACCAGTAATTTCTTTCAACTCACTGGCAGTAGCTTCGCGCATTTCGTCAGCATCAAGCAAATGTCTCAATTTTACTTCATTGATTTGCTTATCGCCACGAATCAAGACTAAAACTTTTTGATCATCTGCGATATAAAGGATGCCTTTAACGATTCTAGTCTTTGGCACATCAAGAAACTTAGCAAGCTTTTCAATTGTGTCGCATCCTGGAGTTGAAACCTTGGTTAATTCTTTTGCATCTTCAGGATCTTGCTTGAAAGTATCAATACTCTTAGCCATTTCAAGGTTAGCAGCATACGTACCACTTTCATTAGTAGCAATCGTATCTTCACCAATAGCAGCTGGAGCTTGGAATTCAGTTGAGTTCTTACCACCCATTGTTCCTGAATCAGCAATTACGGGGTGAACAGTTACACCACAACGACGATAGACATTTTCGAATGCTCTCTTTTCGTCGTCAAATTGCTCATCAAGTTGTTCACGAGTTGCAGCAAAACTGTATGCATCAAGCATCACAAATTCTCTACCACGAAGAAGGCCAAAACGAGGACGGTTTTCATCACGGAACTTAGTTTGAATTTGGTAAAGAGCAATTGGCATTTGCTTGTAACTCTTTAAATTCTTAGCAATAATTTCAGTGAAAGTTTCTTCATGAGTTGGTCCCAGCAAACTTTCACGGCCGTGACGGTCCTTAAGCTTAAACATTTCCGCACCGTATTTCTTATAACGACCAGATTCTTGCCATAAAGTTGCTGGCAAAAAGTGAGGCATCATCATTTCAGGCACATTAATCTTTTCCATTTCGTCTTCCATAATATTTTCTGCTTTACGCAAAACACGGAAGCCTAATGGCAAGTATGAATATACACCGGCTGTAACCTGACGAATATATCCACCTCTAAGCATTAACTTGTGACTTTCAGCTACAGCATCTGCTGGAGCTTCCTTCAAAGTTGGCATGAAGAATTTTGATTGACGCATTCTTATCTCCTAAGTAAATTCTAAATTTTCAATTATTTTATGAAGTAACGGTAAATATCATTACCAGTTACTGCAATGATCAGTAGTAACAATAAACCAAAACCAATTAATTCGACAACAGCTTCATGTTCTTCTGAAATTGACTTGCCACGAACTAATTCAATTAAGTTAAGCAAAACTTTTCCACCATCAAGACCAGGAATTGGAATTAAGTTAACGATCCCCAAGTTAATTGAGATCATTCCTAAAAAGGCCAAAACGTAAGTAAAGCCCATTTGTGAAACTTGTGAAGTCTCAGAATAAATTCCTACAGGACCAGATAATTTATTCAAACTGAAGTGTTGGAAGAGGTTGCCAACGGCTTGAAAGATTAGTCCGGTTGTTGATATTGCAGTATTCCAACCCCGTGCTAATTTAGCAGTAAAGCTTTCATCGCTTTTTGCTTCAATTCCGATCTGATAAACCTTTTGTTTTTGGACGGTTTTTGTTTCTGGTTTAACTTTTACCGTTTCTACTTTACCATTTCTTTCTATTTTAATGGCTAAAGTTTGACCCTTGCTTTCGCTAATCGCTTGAGATACATCAGCAAAGCTGTTCATCTTTTGACTATTAATAGCAAGAATCTTATCACCAGCTTGAATTTTTGCAATGCGAGCTGGTGAATTAGCAGTTGTTTTTGCTACCGTCGTAGTTGCTGGTCCTGGAATTGTAAAAGTCCAAATTAAAAATACAACAAAGCCAAGTAAAATATTCATCAAAGGACCAGCAATATTAGTAGCTAATTTTTGCCAAACATTAGCTTGCCCAAATTGCGTATCGCGCGGTGCGATTACCAATTCAGTCTTATTTTTGTCAATAATAGTAGCATCATGATTAACATGATAAGTTACTGTCTTATCTTCGTCACCATTTTCGTAACCACTGATTTCGAGCGCATCAACTAAATCAGCTTTAGTTACTTGAACTGGGATCCCTTCAATTGGCAGTTCCGATTCTGAGGCATCAATCCTAACAACTTCATTTTGATCATTCAGTTTCAGAACAACAGTCATACCTGGATCAAGTTTGCTTTCGTCATCAGAATTTGCCAAGCGTACATAACCGCCAAGAGGCAACCAACGTATAGTATATGTAGTTGGATTTCTTCTTATTTGAAAGAGTTTTGGTCCCATTCCGATTGAAAATTCTCTAACCAGAATTCCGCTCTTCTTGGCAACGATAAAATGCCCGAATTCATGAACGAATACGAGCAAACCAAAGACTACTATAAAGATTAGTATACCTTTCAATAGCTATCTCCTAGTGTACAATACCTAATACAGCAGCCATAACTGGTAAAACAAAAAGCATGCTATCGAATCTGTCTAAGATACCACCATGTCCAGGCAAAATCTTGCCTGAATCTTTTACACCATAAAAACGTTTATAGGCTGATTCAACCAGATCACCCATTTGACCAACAATTGAAAGAATAAATGCTAAACCAATCATTGATAATTCAGGTTGACCAACATTTACAAGTGCAACATAAATGGCAGAACAAATCAAAGCACAAATAGCTGCCCCAATAGAACCTTCCCAAGTCTTATTAGGACTAATAACAGGCCATAACTTATGTTTACCAATCTTGCGGCCAATCATGTAGGCACCAATATCAGTACTCCAAACGACTACAAAGACGTAGCATAGCAATGCCAAACCATTTGTATCACTTCTAATTGCTGCCATGTAATGGAAGCCTGTTCCGATATAGAGTGACGCAATCGTGTAGACACCTACATCATCAAAAGTAGTTTTGTTCTTTGACAAAACCGTCCAGACAAGCATTAACATGATTAAAGCAAAATAAACACCAAATTTTGACCAATGGAATGGCATTCCTTTAAAGAATGCATCAGGTACGGTCCAAGTTAGTGTTGCCAATAATGCCAATACAAAATCAACTGACACTAAAATTTGCTTCTTCATCAAGAAGATTTCACTGATACCTACAGCTGCAAAAATTACAGTTAACCAGTCCATCCATAATCCGCCAAGGATTACGATTGGAATAAATAAAATTAAGGCGACTACCGCCGTGATTGTACGTTGTTTCATTTTTAACTATCCGATTCATCCACTTTACCAAAGCGCCGATTACGCGTTTGGTAATTCTCTACAAACATTTTTAAATCATCTTCATTAAAGTCAGGCCATGCTTTCGGACTAAAAGCAAGTTCAGAATAAGCAATCTGCCAAAGCAAAAAGTTTGAAATTCTTTGCTCACCTGATGTTCTAATAAGCAGGTCTGGATCACTGTAAGGACCAAACCGAGCGGTCATCAAGTGCTTAGAAATCAGATCTTCCGTAATATCTTCACTTGATAGAGCACCAGCCTCAATTAATCCGCCCAACTCCTTCATTACTGAAGTAATTTCACGTCTAGAGCCGTAATTAAAGGCAAAATTCAAAACAAGGCCAGTATTATTGGCTGTCTCAGCCATTGATCTTTGAACGATGTCGTATGTCTTCGGCGGCAATTCATCTAAATAGCCCATAATGTTGACTTTAACGTTGTTTTCCATCAAAGTTGGCATGTATTTATCGAAAAAGCGGACTGGCAAATTCATCAAATAAGCCACTTCTTCTTTGGGACGAGCCCAGTTTTCCGTAGAAAAAGCATACAGAGTTAAAACTTTAATACCTAGCTTATCAGCAGCTAAAGTAATTCGTTCAACATTGTCCATACCCTCACGGTGACCAAAGACTCTTGGCTGATGACGCTTTTTAGCCCAGCGGCCGTTACCATCCATAATAATGGCAAGATGATTCAACTGATTTTTCTTTTTACTCATTGATTAGCCTTGAGTAATCTCCTTACGCTTATCATCAGCGATTTTATCAATTTCTTTAATGGAATCGTCAGTTACTTTTTGAACTTCTTTTTCAAGATTGCGTTGTTCATCTTCAGTGATTTCGTCATCTTTTAATTGACGCTTCAATGAATTCATGGCGTCACGACGAACATTTCTAACCGCAATTTTAGCTTCTTCAGCTTCCTTGCCAACTTCTTTGGCAATTTCTTGTCTTCTCTCACCAGTAAGTTGTGGAATGACCAAACGGATTACTTTACCGTCATTTGCTGGGTTTAAGCCAAGATTTGAAGCAAGCAAAGCATGTTCAATATCGTCTAGACTATTAATATCGTATGGCGTAATTAAAAGAACACGTGGTTCTGGAATACTTACACTGGAAATTTGTTTTAATGGTGTTGGTGCACCATAATATTCAACTTGAATACCATCTAAAATACTTGCGTTTGCAACACCTGCACGGATTGAAGCTAAGTTTTTGCGGAAAACCTTAATTGACTTTTCCATGTTTTCTTTTGCTTTTTGAATTGTTTCGTTATTCATTATTTCTTACCACCTTCAATAAGGGTACCAATGTTTTCGCCTAAGACAACCTTCTTAATATTGCCTGGTGTGTTTACATTGAAGACTACTAATGGGATATTGGTATCCATTGACAATGAACTTGCAGTTCTATCCATAACCTTTAAGTTCTTTGCGATTACATCAAGTTGTGTAAGTTCTGAATACTTCTTGGCTTTAGGATCAAGTTTTGGATCGGCAGTGTAAACACCGTCAACGCCATTTTTGGCCATTAAGATAACATCTGCACCAATTTCAGCAGCACGCAGAGCGGCAGTAGTATCAGTTGAGAAGTATGGGTTACCTGTACCACCACCAAAGATAACTACTCTGCCTTTTTCAAGGTGACGCATAGCCCTTCTTCTGATGTAAGGTTCAGCAATTTGTCTCATTTCGATTGAAGTTTGCAATCTAGTAGGGACACCAACATGTTCCAAACCATCTTGCAATGCCAAACCATTCATAATAGTTGCAAGCATACCCATGTAGTCTGCCTGTGCTCTTTCCATACCTAATTTGGCACCAGTTTCACCACGCCACATGTTACCGCCACCACAGACGATACCAATTTCAACGCCTAAATCGTGAACTGATTTGATTTCCTTTGCCAAATGGGCAATAACAGTAGGATTAATACCTGTACCTTCGTCTCCAGCTAAAGCTTCGCCAGAAATTTTTAAAATGATGCGTTTATATTTTACTTGACTCATATTAACCTCCTATAATAGCTCTAATTATTCTACCATATATAATGGTACGATTGTAGAGTATGTGAAGCCTACAAAAATTAATTTTAGGAATTTTTTGCAAAAAAAAGAGGACATCGTCCTCAATGTCATTAAGTTAAGGCATTGACGAAAGTTTAGCTTTATGAACCGAATCATTTTGATTCGGTTCTTTTTCTTTTTAAAATAAAAAGTGAGCAGAGTTTATTTGCCCTTCTGCTCACTTTCGTCATATTGTTCGGTCTTTCATAGAAAGGTTGCGTCTCTCATGAAATCCCTTCACTCAAATATTTTAAAACTGATGGATAGTATTATCAATAAAATCGCTGCCAACATTCATGATTTTTCTGTTTCAGATCAGGCTTTTACCCGCTGTCGCAAGCTTAATCCGACTGATTTGATTAAACTGATTCTCAACATGGGAGCGGGCAGCTTAAACTCGGAAATTTTTCATGCTTTTCCCGATGTGAATTCTAGAATGACAGTCTCAGCTTTCGAACAACAAAAGGCTAAATTAAAGCCCGAGTGTATTAAAGAAATTATGGCTAAGCCTAGTCAGGCAAGCGATGCATTGCAATTACTGGATGATAAGTATTTGGTTGTAGCGCTTGATGGTTCCGATTTTGATCAGCCCTTTAATCCTAAGTCGGAAAATATTTTTCAAGGCAAAGATGGTCGAAGATATTGTCAGATTCATGTAAATGCTCTCTATGATGTGTTAAACAAGTTATATTTGGATTTAGTTTTTCAGCCGCGACAAAAAATGAATGAACGTGACGCGGCTCTTGCAATGTTAAAAAACTTAGCGCAACGAGAAAAAGATTTTATAGTTCTAATGGATCGTGGCTACAGCAGCTTTAATCTAATTGAAAACTGCAATCGGCTAAAGCATTGTCACTATGTGATCAGAACTAAAGCTGGATATGGCGCTATTAAAGAAATTGCTGGTATGTCAGAACAAGAATATGATATTGACCTGTCTTGCAGAGTAACCTCGTCACATCATTATTACGTTACTCATAAAGACAGGGAAAAATTTCTGCACCTGATTCTACACAAAAAACATCACTATAAAGCTATCCGTTCAAAAAATACCAAAGACTGGCGCTGGGATTTCGAAGGCCTATGCAAAGTTAAGTTCCGGGTTTGCAAGTTTAGAATTAATCCGCCAGGTTCAGCTGATGAGTGGGAAGTTCTTATCACTAACTTGGACCGTGACGAATTTCCTTTAGCCAGAATGAAAGAGATCTATCATCTTCGCTGGGGAATAGAAACGTCTTTTAGAGAGCTTAAATATGATTTAAGCGGAGTGCAGTTTCATTCTAAAAAAGATCAGTTTGTTTACATGGAAATATACGCTCACTTTGCAATGTATAACGCCGTGAGTTTATCAGCTGCTTCTAGCTCAAAACCTTATTCTCAGGGAAAATATCAATATCGAATAGACTTTAAAATGGCCTGCTGTGTTTGGCGACGGTATTTTGGTATAAGCGATAATTCAGATAAAGCCTTCACGCAATTATTGCTGGATATGGCATTTTATTTAACTCCGATCAGACCGGGAAGAAAGGATAAGCGAAATTTAAGAGCTAAATTAGTGATTGGCTTCCCTTATCGTTTAGCAGCTTAAACTAATCCGAAATGGCTATCTTATGATGGCTTATTTGTGCTATCAAAAAAGACATTTAACGAATAAAACAATTCGATAAATGTCTTAAAAAGTATCATCAGCTTTGTCAATGTCTTAACTTAATGACATTGACATCGTCCTCCCTTTTGTATTTTATTACTTCATTTGTTCGCGAACTTCTTCAGCAAAGTCTTCTTGTTTCTTTTCGATACCTTCGCCGACTTCGTAACGAGTAAAGGCAACTAACTTAGCACCCTTATCCTTCAAGAATTCGCCAACAGTCTTGCTGTCGTCCATGATGTAATCTTGTGACAAAACTGCGAATTGCTTATCAACTTGAGTATTGTCATCAATAAAGCGTTGCATCTTACCAGGAATGATTCTGTCCCAAATCTTTTCTGGCTTGCCTTCTTCTTTAAGTTCAGCCTTGATGTCTTCCTTAGCCTTAGCTAAAACATCATCAGTTAATTGCTTTTCTGAACCATAAACAAGATGTGGCAATGGCTTCTTATGAACTAAAGCACGACTTTCATTGTCTTGATCAATCTTGTGGTTCATCAAGGCTAATTGTTCAGTAATGAAATCATCATCTAATTCATCTGGTGAAATAACCTTAGGATTCATAGCAGCGATGTGCATAGCCAAGTGCTTAGCAGTAGCAGCATCTGCGCCTTCCAAAACAGTGATAACACCGATTTGGCCACCGTTGTGTTGGTAAGTACCAAATTCTTGGTCATCATTCTTTTTTTCTAAGGCAAAACGACGTAAAACAATCTTTTCACCAATAGTAGCAGTAGCATCTACAAATGCTTGTGACAAAGTCTTGCCATCAGCCATCTTTAAGTTATAAGCTTCTTCAACATTTGCAGGATCACCTTCTGCAATTGTCTTAGTAACATCTTTTACCAAGTTAACAAACTTAGCGTTTTGAGAAACGAAGTCAGTTTCTGAGTTAATCTCGGTCAAAGCTGCTACATTGCCAGCAACATAAATACCAGTCAACCCTTCAGCAGCAACACGGTCAGCCTTCTTTTCAGCCTTAGCCATGCCCTTGTCATGAAGGTATTCAATTGCCCTGTCCATGTCACCGTCAACTTCTACCAATGCTTTCTTGGCGTCCATAACGCCGGCACCGGTACGTTCACGTAATTCTTTAACTTGCTTTGCAGTAATTTGTGCCATTGAAAAGTCCTCCTAAATAGAACTAATAACAGTAAAAACTAGTCTTCTTTGTGTTCTTCAGCACCAACGACTTCGTCTTTACCGTCAGCGTCTTCCTTGAAGCCTACTTCAACGGAGTCCTTGTCGTCGTCTTGGCCTTGTTGACCTTCAACAATAGCATCTGCCATTGCACCGACGATCAAACGGATAGCACGAATAGCGTCGTCATTTGACGGAATGATTACATCAATTGGAGTTGGATCAGTGTTGGTGTCAACCATAGCTACAACTGGGATACCCAAAATGTTAGCTTCGTGAACAGCGATCTTTTCCTTCTTAGGATCTACTACGAACAATACATCTGGGATTCTTGGCATATCTTCGATACCACCTAAGAATCTTTCAAGCTTGTTCATTTCCTTAGTCAAAAGTGCAGCTTCCTTCTTTGGAAGTACATCAAAGGTACCGTCTTGTGACATTTCCTTCAATTGCTTTAATCTCTTAACACGGCTTTGAATAGTAGTCCAGTTAGTTAAAGTACCACCTAACCAACGCTGGTTAACGTAGTATTGACCACAACGGGTTGCTTCTTCAGCAATCGAATCTTGAGCTTGCTTCTTAGTACCTACGAATAAGAATACGCCGCCTTCTTGAGCTACGCTCTTAACAAAGTTGTAGGCATCGTCTAACATCTTGATAGTCTTTTGCAAGTCAATGATATAGATACCATTTCTTTGAGTGAAAATGTAAGGAGCCATCTTTGGGTTCCAACGACGAGTTTGGTGACCGAAGTGGACACCAGCTTCAAGCAATTGCTTCATTGTAACAACTGACATATTATAATTCCTCCTGTGGTTTTAATCCTCTCAAGCGTTCAATTCGATATTCGACCACTACCTCTGGGCACCATAATATCGATCGCTCTTGATGTGTTTTATGCATGCCAACACAGCATACTTGAACATCATACTAAAGTTTTAGCGTCAATGCAAGGTTAATATTTAACATTATGCTCTTTTAAAAACTGTTCTTTCCAGTTTCTCGTATGATGCTTAAACCAATGCTCTCTTTTCAAAGCTAAACGCTTATCATCAAATTGCTCATGATAAATAATTTTAACTGGCCGGCGTGACTTTGTATACTTTGCGCCTTTGCCACTATTATGCATTTTTAGACGATGAGCCAAGTCATTGGTAAAACCACCATAAAAACTGCCATCATTGCATTTTAAAACATAAAAGAAATACTTGCCTGCATTATCATGCTTTTCGCGATTTTCTTTTGTTTCTAGCAATATTCTCTGCAAGGCTGGCTTATACTCTCCATTTTGATCATGAACTTCAATCGCATCTTTAATCACAGTTCCGTCTGTTGCCGTGTGCTTAACTGCTTCAACGATGATCAGGTTTGCATCTTCTCCGCGATGAGAGACAAAAGGCTGTACCATTTTAACACTCATATCATGCTTCATGCAGTAATAGCAGATTTCACCCAGACGCTCTGGTCTGTGCACCATGAACATCTTGCCCTTCATTTTCAGAAGACCGCTTGCAACTTCAATAATTTGTTCCAGATTGATCAAAATCTCATGGCGGGCAATTGCCTTTTTGCGATCAGGATTAACTTCATGTCCTTTTGGCACCTTAAAATATGGCGGATTGACGGTGACAACATCATAAGAATCTTTGCGTAAAAATTTAGGCGCATTCAATACATTATCTTTGTGAACGGTAATTCTGTTTTCCATTTTATTCAGTTCAATCGAGCGAACAGCCTGTGAATATGCTTCATCCTGAATCTCGATTGCATCATATTTTGCCCGATTAAAATAGGCCATATACATCGTTGCCGCGCAATTGCCAGAACATAAGTCTGCGACTTTATATCTATCATATATTGCATTTTTAGCCCAATAAGCTAGAAAAAGCGTATCCGATGAAAAGCTAAAAGCCGTTTTATCCTGAACAATTCTTAAATTTTCACTGTACATATAGTCGATGCGTTCGTTTTTGCCAAGTTTTACCATAAAAATTTTAACCTCTCGCTTTTTCTTGCTATAATATCTTACAACAAATTGGAGGAAATTTATGTTTTATCGTTTCGTTAGACTCATTGTTCGTTTCATCGTTTGGGTATTGAATGGTCACCTGCATGTTCATCATAAAGAACGGATTCCAAGTGGCAACTACATTTTGGTTGCGCCGCACCGCACTTGGTGGGAGCCAATCATGTTCGCACTAGCAGCCAGTCCTATGGAATTTATGTTTATGGCCAAAATTGAACTGTTTAAAAACCCTGTCCTGCGTTTTATCTTAAATCACGCACATGCTTTTCCTGTAGACCGTAAACATCCCGGACCATCAGTCCTCAAAATTCCGGTTAAGGGATTAAAAGCAGGCAAACTTTCATTAATCATTTTTCCATCAGGAACAAGACATTCTTCAGAACTTAAGAGCGGTGCATTAGTAATTGCCAAGCTTTCTAAAAAGCCATTGGTACCTGTCGTCTATCAAGGTCCGCTTACTTTTAAGGGTGTGCTTAAGAGAAAACCGATGGAAATCTGCTTTGGCGATCCAATCTACATCGATCGCAGAACTAAGATGACTCATGAAAATGAAGCCAAATATGATCAGATCATGCAGGATGCTTGGAATAAGCTAGACAAAGAACAAAATCCTGATTTCCATTATGTTGCTAAATAATTCCGTGGCCAGATTTTCGGCAAATTAACGATCGGATACATGCTGATGTGGTCATTGCCAATCCATGAACCAACAATTGTCATTAAAAATGAAATGATCAAAACGTCAAAAATAACCTTAACCATGATTTGAGAACTAAAACTGTCATCTTTATCAACCAGCTGATTCTTCAAGAAGGCAGCAGGCTTTTCAGCAATCAAAACAGAAGCAATAACTGCCAGCCAAATAAATGGCAAAATATGCAAAATTAAGATGTAGTTTTTGAAGTTAAAGCCGATTTCCATCATTGAAATAACCGGCCCGAGAATGTTCACTGAAATGAGCGAAACGATCGCCATAAAAATTGCTTTCTCAGTTAAATTTCTTGGTAACTTCATGTAAAACTACATTAAAAAATTCCTCCTTAGATGCAAAAACAGCACGTCCAAATTAATGGACGTGCTGATTCACTTATACGCGCTTTTATTAAAATGTTACTAAACTATTCTATCAAAAATCTATCAAAAATTTAAAGCTAATGCCAGTCTTTTATTTTTCTGCAATCATCGCTAGGACTCTGGAACCAATTTCTAGGCCTAAATTATGCGATTGATCGCCCCAATTGCGTTCGTCATAATCATCAATCTTAGCTAAAAAGTCAGCTGTAAAAAGCAATTGGGCAAAGTCCACCTTTCTAAACTCCGCACATGCTGCTAGAGCTGAACATTCCATTTCGACTGTAGCCGCACCTAACTGCTTAAACTGAGCTACTTTCTTAGGCGTTTCTCTGAAAAAACCATCAGTAGTCCAAGTAGTAATCTCATCAAATTTAAAATTCAGCTTGTGCACGCCTTTTTCAATCTTTTTAATAAAATCCAGCTGCAGATTAATTATATTGCCAGTCGCAGCATAATGGAAAGACGTGCCTTCGTCGCGAATTGCGCGAGTTGGAATAAGCAAAGCGTTTTCAGGCAAATCAACTAGTGCACCGGCATTGCCAAAAGCGAGAGCTTGCTTAACACCATATGAAATCAGCCAATCAAGCAGCTGCGTAGCAGCGGGCGCTCCTAAAGGAGCTTGACACAGGGTCAGCAGTTGACCATTAAGATTGATTTCATAAATTGACGGTTGAAAAGAAATGGTGTCAAAAGTTCCAAGTACTTTATGAGGCACTTCATCAAGAAAACGATCAATATTTTTTTAGGAACAAAAGCATACAGCAGTCTTGAATGAAAGTGATATGGCAGTTGATCACGATCCGGTTCAAGTACCGCATGCAGATTAGCATCAAAGTCTAAAATAAAAGGTTCCTCTGACATAAGCTCACTCCTTTTTTAAAAACTATCTGCTTTTTTGACAAGCGTAATCGATCAAGACAGTTACTGCTAACAAAAGAATAGCGATAATCCATGATACTAGGCTGAAATTCCACCAGGTCAAAATAACGCCGGCAATGATAAGCATGATCAGGATGTCAAAGGCTATTTTTATTCCAAAATATTTTGCTCCTAAAAGCTGTTTTAGTTCAAAAAGGCAACTATTAAACATCCCTAACGCAATGATAGCAGTAACAAAAATTGCAGTTGTCAGGCTTGTCCTGCCTTTGCAGTAAATTATCCAAATTAAAACGACAATCGCTAGGAAAAGCACTGCTTGAACCAGCATTATTATTTTTCTTAAGGACGTTAATTCTTTTTTGGCAGCATACTGATTCAAAAAATAGTCAAAAAATTAAAATCAGAACCGGTAAAAACCAGTGCCCTCCTTGAATAGAAACCAAAGTTAACATTAAATAATTCTTTCTAGCTTTAGTTTCTATTCTACCGTATTATCACCTGAGACTGTCGCCATTTTTAGCAAACTGGCATTGCCGCTAATCTCAGCTTCTTTAGACTTTTTGCCGAAAATACGGTTATTGCCTGAAACAGTGGACAGATGACAGCGTCCTACTTGAATGTTTTTAACTAAGTTATCGCCGGAAACCGTTGACACTTCCAACTTGTCAGATACTCGGCTGTTTTCTAGTCTAAAATCGCCACTGGTTAGGCTAATTTCACCAGCTTTTGCTCTGACCTCATCAAGGTTGATATTGCCGGAAGTAACAGAAATATCGATTGTTCCCAGTTTCAAAGTTTTTCCATCCAAATTACCGCTCATCGACTCCACTTGCAGATCATTGATTGCAAATTGTCTCATGCGCACATTTCCACTCATCATGTGCAGGTCAAACTGCTCCAATTCAGTTTCCTGGGGCAAAGTAATGGTTACCTCCCCATCATGACTGCTATGAACTTCAATTTTGAAAAAGGCCTTCTCCCAACGCTTAATTTCTTTGTCACGGACGTCAGGTTCCTTAACGTTCATTACGCCGTCATCTTCGTCAATTTCCGGCTTTTTATATTCTGATCCATGATATTTAATTTCAAATTTATTACCTGCTTTTACTTCCAAATTTAAGCTTTTAAAATCGACTCTTAAGGCGTCAAAACTATCATTAGACAGCACTTGGTCGATAGTTTTGATATCGTCGTCATCCTTTTTAGCTTTTGTGAAAAACATAAGGCTTCACTCCTACATTCTTAAACAAATAATAGGCTACTTTTATTTTATTTTAATTTTACTCCCATTATTTTAATTTTCAACACATTTTCCTTTATAATTTAAAGACAAAAAATAAACATATTTGCTACAAAATTTATTTTAAATTTCGTATTTTATCATAAGTTTTATTCTATAATGCTAAGTAAATAAAAAAAGAGAGTAAAAAATGGCAAATTATTACGAAAAACCATATCAAGAATCAGAGAGCAGCATCCTACTCCCGCAGTATCACAAATCCTTACAAATCTGTTTTTAAATCCTTTTAATTGGAGCGCACGCAGAACACGTAAAGAATTTTGGGTCAGCTATGCGGCAACTGCAATTCTAGACATTATCTTAACGATCATCGCGATCTTTACTGTCGCTCCTTTCAGCAGCTTTAACAATGGCTATTCATTCAGTTCGTCAAGTGCTTTGCTTTTCTTGATTTTGATTATTCTTTTTTTATTGGAATTTGGGTAAATTTAGGTTTACTTGGATCTGCAGTAAGAAGATTGCATGAAACTAATCATTCAGGCTGGTGGCTTTGGCTTGATCTTATTCCGCTTGGTTGGCTGTTCATTTTATACTTTTTAATCTTGCCAACAGTTGAAGAACCAGTAAGATGGGGATCATATTTATATACTGAATAAAAAAACGAAAGAGCATATTTAAGCTCTTTCGTTTTTTATTTATCTTCTTTATCAGTTAAAGTAAGACCGCTCTTGTCTGAAATCCAACTATAAATTGGCAAATCAATATGACCATTATCATCAATCTTGTCCATTACTTTTTCCATAAAGAATTCCTGCCAATTTTGACTTAGTTTAACTCCGGAATGATTCAACTGAGGGATCAACCAGCCATTTGCCAATGACTGAACTGGATTCAAGCCAATTACCATTCCAATCATATAATTAGAGAAGTCGAAGCTGCCTTCCACAACGATCCAGTTAGGATTTTTAACTAATTCTGGTTGAAGCTTAGTCAACATTTCTGGTGGAATCTTGCCCTCCGTAACCATCATTCTTCCTTTGATTGGACCGTGTTTTTGTTCAAAATCTTGCAAGACACCCTTCATAAATAATTTTTGTCCTAGTTCATCAAATTTACGTTGGTCTTTTAACATTAGATCTCCTTTATTTTTTCAAAACTCGTTTATCGCTCTTTGCCTAATTATCTTCCAATTATACAACCAACATAGAAAAATAATAAGCAAGCAACAAAAAACGTTGAATATTGCATTCAACGTTTTTTCATTTTAATCAAAATACTATTTTTCAAGCATGTAATTTCTAGTCATTGGCAAGTTCTTACCAGATGGGCCCTTAGTCAACAAATACTGAATAACATCAATATTGCCTGATTCAAATGAAGCAGCACAAGCATTCAAATACATGTCCCACATCCGAGTAAATCTTTCGCCCATCTTATCTTGAATTTGTTCACGAGCATTATTGAAGTTCTTGTCCCAAATTTCCAAAGTTCTTTGGTAGTGACGACGAAGAGTTTCCATATCAGCAATTTGCAAACCACTGCCAACAATGTCGCCGACAATCTCTTGCAAACCTGGAATATAACCACCTGGGAAGATGTACTTGTTAATCCAAGCGTTGGTGACACCACCTTGTTGACGGGTGATTCCGTGAATCAGCGCAACACCATCTCGGTTCAAGTGCTTGTATACGTCGGCAAAGTATTCAGGTAAGTTTTCTGAACCTACGTGTTCGAACATCCCTACTGAAGTGATATAATCCCACTTTTGATCACCTAATTCACGGTAGTCTTCGAGTTTGACTTCAGCAACATCTTCTAAGCCATCATCATAAATACGTTTTTGAACCAGCTTATATTGTTCTTCACTCAAAGTAACACCGGTTACCTTCAAGCCATATTCTTTAGCCGCTGTGAGCATCAAAGTACCCCAGCCACAACCAATATCAAGCAAGGTCTTGCCCTTTTCCGGATGAAGCTTGTTCAAAATATGGTGAACTTTTGCAATTTGTGCTTTTTCAAGATCGTCAGTATTGCCATCTTCAAAGTAAGCACATGAATAAGTCATGGTTGGATCAAGCCATAACTTGTAGAAGTCATTACCAATGTCATAGTGGCTTTGAACATCCTCTTCACTTTGCTTTTCCGTATGCTTTGTTTTTGGAATAAACTTGCGGAATTTTGAAGAACGCATGAATGAATCGGCACTTTCATAAGCACCCATGATCAACTTTTGGATGTCACCATGAATTTCGATCTTCTTGTCCATGTAGCCTTCACCTAACGCAAGTGAAGCGTTTTTGGTAATTGCTGAAATTGGAATTTTTTCATTAAAGACAATCTCAATTTCTGGTGTGCCATTGCCGTATACTTCACTCTTACCATCCCAATAAGTGACTTTAACTGGGAACGGGAAGGATTTACTGAGCATCATCTTGTAAAAAGTTTTTTCTAACAATTAAGTTCCCTCCATAAATAAACCTTAGGGTTATTTTAACACTAAATAAAAAGAAACTCATGATTGACATGAGTTTCTTAGTATGGCTTACCAAATCGTTACGCGTTTATCCGGATCAAGCCACATTCCATCAGTTTTCTTAACATCGAAAGCTTCATAAAATTCATCCTGACATTGTGAAGGAATATTCACTCTGGTAGGTTGCGGTGCATGAACGTCGGTCGCAATTTCGGTCTTGATTGCTTCAGGACGCTGCTTTTGTGCCCAAGAACGAGCGTAATTCTCAAATAGTTCCTTCATGTTGCCGCCTTCTGCCTTATTAGCTTGGATTGCGCAAGTAAGGCCACCTAAATCAGCAATATTTTCTGAAACGATTTGCTTTCCGTTTAGCTTAGCAGGGCCATATTGCAAGCCGTCATAAATGTCAATTGCTGCCTGAGTCCGTTTATTGAATTCCTTGAAATCTGCGTCAGTCCACCAATTCTTCATATTGCCGAACTCATCGAATTTTGCCCCATTGTTGTCAAAAGCATGAGAAATTTCATGAGCAATCGTTGCACCGATCCCACCATAATTTTGACTACGGGACTGGTGCAAGTCATAAAACGGCTTCTGCAAAATTGCGGCTGGGAATGTAATATCGTTTCTTTGTGGGTCGTAACAAGCGTTGTTCAAGTTACCTGGCATTAGCCATACGGAACGATCAACCGGTTCAGTTAATTTGCTTAAACTGTACTTTTCAAGCGTTTTTCCCATTGCCTTTTCATTTTCATAAAGGCTCTTTTGGGGATCAACTTGCAGCAAATCATAAATTTTTTCAATCTTATCCGGATAGCCAATCTTAAAAACCAATGCACGAAGCTTGACGATAGCTTTCTTCTTAGTTTCATCAGACAGCCAATCGTTATCTTGAATTCGCTCTTCATAAACTTTGATCATCCGGTGAATCATATCGGTAACATCAGCCTTGGCTTTTTCACCAAAATACTTCTTGCCGTAGTAAATACCGATAACTTCATCAAAGCTTCCATTAGCCGTGTAATAAGCATGACGATCTTGCGGTGTCAATTCTCCTTGTCCACTCAAGGCTTGACTAAACGGAAATGCCGCTTCACGAAATTCTTGTGAAAGTGAACCAGCCGCACCATTGATAAACTTGGTGATCATCCAGCCTTTAATCTCTTCAAAATTATCAGCATTGATCAATTCTTCTGCATGATCTAAAAATCTTGGCTCTAAAACAATTACACGATCTGGCAGCTGAGGGATAAGTTCTTCCAAAAATCCCTTCATATCAAATGATTTTAACTTAGCCAAAAAGTCGGACATTGAATATGGATTATATGCAGCTGGATAATCCGCCCACTCTTCAGTAGATTTAACAACTTTGGCAAGTTTAGCATCGAATTTTAAAGCCTGATCGACATAATTTTCAGCTTTTGCCTCATCAACTCCGGCCATTGTCAACAGTTTGATGGTTTGCTTCTTCAAAATTTCCAAAAGCTTTTTGGCATCATCTTGTTGATAGCTTGTTGTGTCTGGTAAAAAAGTGCCTGGACCACCAAATTCCAAAACATGAACCTTGGTGTTTTTCATATCGGCTTCCACGTCAAAGCCAAATGGCAATCCAGCAAATTCGTCAATTTTGACTGCTTCTTTGTTAAACTCAGCAAAATCTTTAAGTGCAATTAGTTTGTTTAAATCAGTCTTAATTGGTTCTGCCCCGTCTTGATCGCGTTTCTTAAAGTTCTTGGCAATCTGATACAGCTTAATTGCTTTGTCAAAATCCTTAACGTCTGGCATTTTTTCTTTTCCAGAGGCAATTTGATCAAAATCATGCATCAATTTCTTTTCGATCTTCATATCGATATCAGTGTTAACACCAATTTCAGTTCGGTCGGCTGGAATCTTGGCATCTTTTTGCCACTTAGAATTTACCGCCAAATATAGATTGTCTTGCGGACGAGCTGAAATGTCGGGCTTAGTCAAATCACCGACACCGCCACGTATTTTTGCAATAGTTTTCATTCAAAACCTCCTATTTTTCCCTATGCGCACCATTTTGCAAATTGTACAAATTGTAGTAGTAGCCCTTTTTGGCTAACAGTTCTTCATGCGTACCTTTTTCAATGATACGACCTTTATCCAAAACAATAATTTGATCGGCATCTGCAATCGTCGACAAACGGTGAGCAATAGCCAAAGTAGTTCTGCCTTTACGCAGACGCTTAAGTCCTTCCTGAATCATTGTTTCCGTTTCAGTATCAACGTTAGCTGTCGCTTCGTCTAAAACCAAAACTTTTGGATCGGTGACCAAAGTACGAGCAAATGAAATCAGTTGCCGCTCGCCTTGACTTAATTCAGAGCCGCCTTCAATAACCTTAGCATGATACTTGCCCGGCATTTTTTCAATAAAACGGTCGGCTTGAACAGCCTTAGCAGCCTCTTTGATTTGTTCATCTGTGATCTTTTGATTGTACAAGCGAATATTAGAATTGATATCGCCATAGAACATAAATGGTTCTTGCAAAACAAGTCCAAGCTTTTTGCGCAGCTCTTCTTTAGGATATTTTTTAATATCCACGCCGTCGATTAAAATTTGTCCCTTATAAAATTCATAAAAGCGCATCATAACATTGATGATGGAACTTTTGCCTGAACCCGTATGACCGACGATTCCAAGCGTTTCTCCGGGATTGACGGTAAAGGTAATATCATGCAAAATCTCGTTTTTGCCATCATAAGAGAATGAAACGTGCTTGAATTCAATTTTTCCTTTTGCAATTGTTAAACCTTCCTGAGTCTGCTGCTGTGGTTCATATTGCGTATCATCAAGGATTCTGAAAATTCTTTTACCCGCAACAATCCCATCCTGGAACAGCGTCATTTGATCCATCATGGTTGAAATAGGGTTAAAGAATTGTGAAATATATTGTGAAAAAGCGTAAACAACACCGGCTGGCACGAAGGTATCGTGAAGCGGAAAGCCAAAGTACATTAATGATACAGCCAAAGCTAATGAATAAAGCATGGAAGTCAGAGGTGACAAAAGCAGTGAATTCATCCGGATCATGTTGAAACGGGTATTCATCAAGCCGCCATTTTCATCCTCGAACTCATTTGTCATTCTTTTTTCTTGCTTAAACTGCTGAATCAAAGATACGCCTTCAAGCGATTCATTCAGGTTCGTGTTGATGCGGCTCAATCGTTCACGATAATTGCGGTAAAGTTTGGAACTTTGATAAGCATAAAGCCAAATAATCAACAGCAAAATCGGCAAGAACGCCAACATTAAGAAGCCAGCGGTTTTATTGGTTAAAAACATGGCCACTAAAGCTGAAACAACTGAGAAGAAGGAAATCACGACGCTTGACAGCACCGTCAAGAAGTTGCTCAAAGTCATCGTATCATTGGTAACCCGCGAAACAATTGAGCCTGCTGGCGTTTGATCAAAGTAACGCATCCCCAAACTATGAAGCTTGCGATAAAGTACCTTCCGAATTTGTTCCAGCGACTTTTCAGAACCTAAAGAAAAACAAAATTCATAAGCAAACTGCAAAAACGCTTTTAATAATGAACCTAAAGCATACAAGAATCCCGCAAATAAAATAATTTGCACGGTTTCAGTTTGTTTTAACAAAAAGTGATCCAAAAAGTATTGCAGACCAAATGGCAACGCCATATTGATGACACTAACCAAAAACGCACCGATAACAGCTACCAGCATTTCCCGTTTGAAAATCATAACGAATTTCATTAAACGTTTAAAAATAACGATCTGTTCTTTGACTGGGATGGCTTCTGACCAGACTGATTTGAACTCATCTTCATTATTCATGCTTTTCACCCACTTTCTCTTCTAATTCCTGTCTGCGCCACATCTCAGCATACCAGCCGTTATTAGCCAGCAACTGGTCATGGGTTCCGCGTTCAACAATCTTTCCATCTTTTAAGACCAAAATAAGATCTGCGTTCATGACTGAAGTCAAACGGTGAGCTGCAATTAAAGTTGTCTTGCCGTTACGCTCCTTGCGCAATGCATGCAAAATCTCTGTTTCAGTTTTGGCATCAACCGCTGACAAGGCGTCATCCATGATCAAAATCTGGCTCTGCTTTAAAAGTGCCCGCGCGATCGACATTCTCTGTTTTTGTCCACCAGAGAGCGACACGCCGTTTTCACCAACTAAAGTGTTGTAAGAACGCGGCATTTGCAAAATGTCGTTATGCAGGTCGCTCTTTTTTGCTGCTTCAATAATTTGATTGTCTTCGGCATTCTTTTCTGCAAAAGCAATATTGTTTTGAATACTGGTAGAAAAGAGATAGTTATTTTGCGGTACGTAAGAAATCTGTCTGAGCAGAACGTTGAGCGGAATCTCACGAATATCGTGACCATTAAGCGTAATTTTGCCATCATAATTATCGAATTCACGCAACAGCAATTGAATAATCGTCGTCTTGCCGGAACCAACGCGGCCAACCAGTCCCAAAGTTTGACCGGTTTTCAGCGTAAACTTGATATTATGTAAAACTTCGACATCTTTTTCATCAGGATAAGCAAAAGATCTAACGTCATATTGCAAATCACCATGGATATCTTCTGCCGTCAATGAATCATCGGCCTTTTGGTCGGTAATGAGCGGCTTTTCTTTTAGCAATTTTTCAACACGATCATAGCTTGCGCTTCCCCGTTCAAGAATGTTGAACAAGTAGCCGATCGCAAACATCGGCCAGACCATATTGCTGATGTAGGCAATAAATGAAACTAGTTGCCCTACTGACAAAATTTTGTTTTTAACAAGCAACCCGCCATAAATGATCGTGATTGTATATGTTAAACCGATAATTATCGTACCTAATGGATCAAACAGCGAATCCCAAATAAAGACTCTGCGATTGATTTTAATAGTTTGATCGACCATTTTATCAAAAGCAGCCGTATCCTCTTTACCTTGATTGAACGTTTTCAAAACCTTAATCCCGGTGACTGACTCCTGAGTTTTATTATTTAATTTTGAAAAGGCAGCCTGAGACTGATCGAAAGCCGCATGCAAATGCTGACCTAATTTTTGCGCACCCCAGGCCAAGAACGGCAGTGGCAGCATAGCTACAATCGTCAAACGAAAGTCAACGAAAATAATCATGGCAATCATCGTCGACAAGCCCATCATCAGTGAATCAACCAAAGTCAAAACGCCATCGCCGGCAACGTTTTGGATCGCAGATACGTCGTTGGTCGCGTGGGCCATCAAATCACCAATTCGGTGACGTTGGTAAAATGTTCTGTCCATGATCATAAAATGGCGAAACAGTCTTGAGCGCATTTGCCGTTCCAGTTCTGCGGCACCACCCCAAATTTGCTTGCGCCAGAAATACCGCAGCAAGTACAAGACAACGGCCCCGGCCAAAACTGCTAAAACCAGGACGCCATATTGTTTCCAAGTAATATGACCTTTATCCAGCTGATCGGCCATCAAACCTAAAACTCTTGGCGGAACCAAGTTGGCAAAAGAAGTCAAGGCTAGAAAAATGATCCCTAAAATGTATCGTTTCTTCTCCTTTTTGAAGAACCAGCCCAATTTCTTAAAAACTCCCATTATTTCACCCTTTCTTAAACAAAAAGAAAAAGACAAAGGTAATCCTTCGTCTTTTGTAAACTTCTTCTATAAAGATATATATTATTTACGTTGTTGATGCTTCATCATATTCATCACTTTTTTAACCTTTTTAGTAGAAGGCTTTTGTCCCATTTGTGACATCATTGCAACGATCATATCTTCATTGATTGGAGGATTATCTTGGAAATACTTCTTCATATAAGCTCTAGCACCGTAAAAGCCACCAATTAATCCGATACCAAGAGCAACAATAATTAAAACAATTGCTAAACCTAAATTCATAATTTAAAAACCCTCCAATTAACTAACAGAATATATCTTACAAAAAAATAAGACTTTTTTAAAGCCTAATTTAATCTTTTCTCAAGCCCTTTTTTCTTTGGGCACGTTTTGCACGTTCAGAAGTTACTTCATTACCATCTTTATCTATAATAACAGTATCTTCCAATTGTTGTTTGAAACCAGCTCTAAAATTGGCTAAAAACTTTTTGTGAAGTTCTTTTCTTTCAGCTTCTTCTTCAGGTGTCAGACCTTCATTTTCTTTCTTGTGATAAAGCTCGTTGATTCGGTCTGTTACCTTTTTAATTTCATCTTTGTCCATGATTTAACACCTCTATATATAATGATAGTTTACCGTATTTGTGCAGATAAAAAAAGTAATAAATTTAAGAACGTTCGTTTGTATATCGTTTTGTTTTTTGCTAAACTAATACTTAAAGAATATTAGACACAAATGGGGTTACATTATGACTAACAACCACGAATCAAAACAACTCGAAATTTTGCAATACATCTACGATACCGTTGAGGATCGCGGTTTTCCGCCAACTGTTCGTGAAATCTGCTCAGCAGTTAATTTATCTTCAACTTCAACGGTTCACGGCCATTTATCACGGCTTGAACGCAAAGGACTTTTAATTAAAGATGCAACTAAGCCCCGTGCAATCGAAATTACGAAAAAAGGACGCGAAGAACTAGGCATTAAGCCTAAAGAAATACCGGTTGTCGGTGTTGTTACTGCAGGGCAGCCAATTTTAGCAGTTGAAGATATTGATGATTATTTCCCACTTCCACCTGATTTAAAGGCAGACGCCGGCGATCTGTTCATGCTTAAGGTTCATGGTGAGAGTATGATCAACGCGGGAATTTTAAATGGTGATAATGTAATTGTCAGAAAGCAATCTTCTGCTTCTAATGGTGAAATTGTAGTCGCCATGACAGAAGATAACGAAGCAACGGTTAAGCGCTTTTACAAAGAAAAAGGCCATTACCGTTTGCAACCGGAAAATGATACAATGGCACCGATTATCTTATCTAAGGTCAGCATTTTAGGCAAGGTTGTTGGCCTTTACCGTAGCAATATTGATTAAATAAAGCAAGAGACTAGGAAGTTAGTTCCTAGTCTTTTTTATGCCAACATTTTGGTAAGTCTTTCTTCAAATTTTGGCAGCCATTTTAGTTGATAACCTGCCCGCGTAGGGTGAATCGGATCAGCCTTATAAAGCGCATCTTGTTTTTGAAAAGCAGGATCATGATACAAATCTAACAGTTCAAAATGATATTTCTTCTGCAGAGTTAAAGCACGATCGACCATTTTTTGATAAAGCGGATTATCAAAGGGAGGATTGGTATAAAGCAGTAACGGACAATGCCATTTTTTCTGTGCATTAGCAATGATAAATTCTAGTGCGCCAGTAATAGTCTTAGTATCAAAATTCTCATTCTCGACAATTTGTCCTAAAGGCTTATCCTTTGTCGCATCATTGGTCGACAATTGCAAAACGAACGCGTCTGGTCTATTAGCCGCTAAGAAGTTGGTGTAGAAGCGATTAATATATGAATCTGGATCATAATCGCTGCTGTTAGGATCTGTATTGCCACATAAAGTCGTACCATTTTCGGCATCTTTCACTGCCTGAATCCCATCCCTTTTCCAAAGATAATCAACAAATGATTCTCCTAATGCTCCATAGCCTAACGTCACAGATGAACCCAGAAACAGAACTTGTTTATCAAAAAGAGGTCCTTTAATGGTCTTCACATTGTTAACGCTGTATTTGCGGCTGTTGCCAGGCAGAGCAGCCAACTCGATATATTTGCGCTGACTCAAGGGATGCTTTTCAATGCTCTCTCTTAATTCCCAGACAGCAGGAGTAGATAAATCATTGTTTTGCTTAATCGAAATTAAAAAGGTTTCGTTGCTCATTTAATCTCCTTTCCTTAAAAACGGCATAACTGCCAGCCAGTCTCTAGCTATTTGCTCAGTCAACTTACGATTATAAAAAACACTGCGGAAAAATTGTATACCGCTTTTTTGACCAAACATAAGCATCTTTAGCATCATTTAGCTGCAATATCGGCGTATTTTTTATTATTTTGCCATGTTCTTCAGAGATCCTATGACCAGGGCCAAGCAGGCGCTCTAAAGCTGTATTGCCTACCGCTACAATCAAAGTTGGTTCAATTTCTTTGATCTCATAGTCTGAAAAAGGAGCATGAGCCAAAACTTCTTTTTTAGTAGGTTTGCGGTTGGGATATTTCACTACTTCCTTGTTTTCTCGTTTGCTAAAAACTTTTTTAACCGCATAAGGGCAGCTTCGAACGACACTCGTAATATAAACATCCTCGCGCTTTAATCCGATTGAGGCAATAGATTTCATCAATTCCTTGCGGGAATCCCCATGAAACGGAATTTGTGAAGCGAGTTCTTCATGGCCTGGTGCTTCACCTACAATCATCAAAGCCGGATGTTTAGAACCTGCACCCGCATTAAGTCCTTCTAGTCGCAGGTCTTTTGAACGCTACTTAACCAGCTGTTTTAAACTTTCAGGATAATTCATCTTTCAGATAAGAGACAGCCTTTCTCAAAACGCCCATTTTGCCATGCTCAACCAGATATTTTTCTGCATCTGTTAAATTGACCCACAGGTAATTTTTAATTTCTTCTGTTTGAATTTTGACCGTTTGATCTTGCAAGTATTTTGCTAAATAGAAGGTAACCTCTTTCCAATGCTTATTGAACATTTGGTATTGAATTTTTTGCACAAAATTAAAATCAAACTTTGGCTTCAAATTAACTTCTTCATGAACTTCGCGTTTTGCTGCTTGTTTCGGCGTTTCATCGCCTTCCAAATGTCCTTTAGGAAAGCCCCAATTATCATTTTTAATACTTTGAACAATTAAAAATTGCAATTCGCCCTCATGCTTGCGGTAAATTACCGCTCCAGCAGAATGTTCCTTCAGCATTGATTATCAGTCCTCCTTGTCTAATATGAATTCATTATAAAACAAAAGTGATTCCAACATGCGTCAAAACCACTTAATAATTTCATTTATTTTTTAGATAAGAAATTGCTTCAACCAATATTTCGTATAAATGACGTTCAGCAGGTAAATATTTTTTTGATTCAGATAAGCTTACCCACTTTGAATTGAGAATCTCTTCTTTTTGATCAACTACTTTCTGTGCGGAAACAAACTCACTCAGAAAGAAGCCAACTTTTTTAATCGTATTTTCTTCGGTTTCATATTCGATTTCACGTCGAAAATCAAAATCAAACTTCGGATGCAAGCCAACTTCTTCAGCAACTTCACGTTTTGCCGCATCTTCTTCTGTTTCCCCAGGTTCCAAATGGCCCTTAGGAAATCCCCAAGTATGATGCAAGACGTTTTCAACGATTAAAAACTTTGGTTCTTGCTCTTCCAGGCGGTATATAACGCTGCCAGCTGAGTGCTCATGAATCATAAATTATTCCCCCTCATTGCGATGGGCCTATTATACCAATAAATATAAAAAAATCACTATCTTGCAAAGCAAAATAGTGATTATCGCGTTGTTAACTAGTCTACCTCTACCTAGTTTGACACGATCAAAAACAAGATCTAAAAGATCTCATTTTTCTTTTTAGTAATTTTAATATATCAATTGATTGCCTTGGTGTCAAACAATTTTCGAAATAAAAAAGCAGTTCCGTTTGGAACTGCTTCTTTGATTGTAATTAACGACGAGCTTCAGCAATTCTTGCTGCCTTACCTTTACGGTCACGTAAGTAGTAAAGCTTAGCACGACGTACACGACCATGACGAACAACTTCAAGTTTTGCAACACGTGGGTCGTTTACTGGGAAGGTACGTTCAACACCAACACCTGAAGCAATCTTACGAACAGTGTAAGTTGCACCGATACCAGTACCCTTCTTCTTAATTACAACACCTTCAAATAACTGAATACGTTCGTGAGTACCTTCAACAACACGTACGTGAACACGAACAGTGTCACCTGCACGGAATTCAGGAATATCGTCACGAATTTGTTCTTTAGTTAATTCTGCAATTAATGGATCCATAATATATTTTCTCCTTCTTCGGCATTCATATCACGCCTCGCGCCCAGCGGAATACCCATAACTTATTTAGTGACATTTGTCACGATCATTAGTTTAACAGATTAGGCCAGCTTAATCAAGTTCCGCCTTAATTTGAGCAAGCATTTTCTTTTCTTCGCTTGTAAATTTTCTTCCTTCAAGCATGTCAGGCCGATGAAGATATGTCGCCTTTAAAGCTTGATAATGACGCCACTCATCAATTTTTTGATGATTTCCGCTCATTAATACATCTGGCACCTTTTGCCCCTCATAATCAGCGGGACGCGTATACTGCGGATACTCTAACAAGCCATGAGAAAAACTCTCCTCAACCGGAGAAGCAGCATTGCCCAAAATTCCGGGAATAAGACGCACGGTGGCATCAATCATGCTCATCGTCGGCAATTCGCCACCAGTTAAAACATAGTCACCAATTGAGACTATCTCATCAGCTAAATCATACACTCTTTGATCAAAGCCTTCATAGTGCCCGCAAATAAAGGTTAATTCATCTTCTTTGGCCCATTCTTGGGCCATTTTTTCATTAAAAGTTTTCCCTTGCGGCGCCGTGATAATAATTTTACCCGTCGAAGACAAAGAATTGAGTGCCTTTTTAATTGGCATGATTTGTAAAACCATCCCTGCTCCACCGCCATATGGCGTATCGTCTACATGGTGGTGAACGTCAGTCGTAAAATCGCGAAAGTTAACTAAATTTAGGTTCCACTTTTTGTCCTCTAATCCTCTGCCCAGCATTGAAGTTTGCAAAGGAGTAAACATATCAGGAAACAGCGTTAATACATTAATCTTCATCGTGTAAACCTTCCATCAGCTCTACATAAACCTTCTTTTGGTCAACATCTACCTTTTTCACAACGTCTTTAATATAAGGAATCCAGTATTCGTTGCCGCTATCTTCCTGTACCAGCCAAACATCGTTAGCCCCAGGTGATTGAATATCTACGATCTTGCCTAAGAATTCGCCGTTTTGATTATCAATCACATCGCAATTTAAAATATCGCGGTAATAATAGACTCCTTCAGGAAGTTCCTGCTGATTTTCTTCACTAACAACCAGTATTTTTCCGCGTAATCTTTCCGCTTGATCAATGTCAGTTATTTCATTAAATTTTACCAGCCAAAATTGTTTGAATGGACGACCACTTTTCACGGTCAATTTCCGCTCATGATCATCCTTTAGAGCTAATTTTGAGCCCGAACTAAAACGTTGCTCAGGAAAATCTGTAATTAGTGCTACTTTGACTTCACCATCTAAGCCATGAGTCGTTAAAATTTTTGCTACGTTATAAAATTGCATACTTTTTCTCCAAAAACCAAGTATAAAAAAAGTTTGAAGCACGCAGCTCCAAACTTTCTTTTAAGTAATTATTTAATTACTTGTTGTACTTTGCATCGTGCAACTTTTGCATAAGACCTGCACCTGAAAGAAGTGATCTTACAGTATCTGAAGGTTGAGCACCTTTTTGAAGCCAAGCAAAAATCCTGTCTTCGTCAAGCTTCAATTCCTTTGGAGTTGAAACTGGGTTGTAGTAACCTACTTCTTCGATGAAACGACCATCACGTGGCATACGTGAGTCGGCAACAACGATTCTGTAAAATGGCTTTCTCTTGGCACCCATGCGGTGCATACGAATTTTAACTGACATAAATTAATTTCCTCCTAAAACTTAACGATTAATAATATACCATTAAAAAGAAGTGGTGTAAAGGGTTTTTACTTAACAGTTAATTTTTTAAGAATGAAATCTCTTCATCTTCTTCATCCGCTTGCGTTTGTTCTTCTTAAAGCTCTTATTCATCTTTCTCATAGCCATCTTGGCCATCGGTGAATTCATGCCTGGCAAGTTGCTTAAGCCCTTCATGTTGCCTTTAGTAATCTTAGACATCATGTCCCGTGCTTGTTTAAATTGTTTGATCATTCGGTTGACTTCAACTACTGGTCGACCTGATCCGGCAGCAATTCTGCGGCGACGACTTGGATTTAAAATGTCTGGGTCTTCCCGTTCCTCTTCTGTCATTGAATAAACAATTGCTTTGGTATGGGCAATTTGCTTATCATCAATGCTTAAATTCTTTAGTTGCGGATTGTTGGCCATACCCGGAATCATCTTCATGATTTGGTCAAGAGGTCCCATTTTTTGCACCTGTTCCAGTTGATCAATGAAGTCATTAAAGTCGAAGGTGTTTTCCTTCATCTTCATGGCTACTTTTTCGGCCTCTTTTTGGTCATAATCCTGCTGTGCTTTTTCAATCAGCGTCAGCATATCGCCCATGCCCAAAATTCTTGAAGCCATCCGGTCCGGGTGGAAGTCTTCCAAATCAGTTAACTTTTCACCTTGTCCAGTGTAAATAATTGGCTTGCCTGTTACGGCACGAATTGAAAGTGCAGCACCACCACGGGTATCGCCATCAAGTTTAGTCAAGATAATGCCGGTCACATCAAGACGTTCATCGAAGCCTTTAGCAACATCAGTTGCGGCCTGACCGGTCATTGCATCTACAACCAGCAAAATATTGTCAGGCTGTGCGACTTTCTTAATTCGTTCAAGCTCTTCCATTAATGGCTCATCAATTTCAAGACGACCGGCCGTATCGATGATGACATAGTCGTTCTTGTTTTTATCAGCCTCTGCCAAACCATCTTGAACAATCTTAGCGACATCTTTTTCATCAGCCTCGCTATATACTGGCACCTTCAATTGGTCACCGATTTGCTTCAACTGGTCGACTGCGGCTGGACGATAAATATCGCCAGCAATTAACAATGGACGTGCCTTTTCTGTTTTTTGCAAATGATAGGCTAACTTGCCAACGGTAGTAGTCTTACCAGTACCTTGCAGACCAACCATCATAATAATTGTTGGGATATGCTTTGACTTATTGAGGCCAACAGCTGTTTCCCCCATCATTTTGGTTAATTCTTCATTAACGATTTTGATTACTTGTTGGCCAGGGTTAAGACTTTCTTGAACTTCTTTGCCAAGGGCTTCTTTCTTAATTTTCTTGATAAAGTCTTTGACAACTTTGAAGTTTACATCGGCTTCAAGCAAAGCAAGTCGAATTTCACGGCTGGCTTTGTTAATGTCTTCTTCTGAAATTTTGCCTTTGCCCGTCAGGTTCTTTAATGCTTTTTGAATTCTTTCGCTTAAATTTTCAAAAGCCATTGGGTTATTCTCCCCTCATTTGATTTAATAAATTAGTTAATTCTTTCTTAGCGGTCGAATTATGATCATTATCGATTGCAAATAAAGCATCAGCAATGACGTCTTCAATTTGATTGTAGTCTTTTTGCATATGAAGTTTTGCCTCATAATTTTCAAGAGCTTTGCTTGAGCGACGCAAATTATCATATACAGCTTGTCTTGAAACACCGTGATTATCTGCAATTTCACCTAGAGATAGGTCATTATAGTAATAATCTTCAAAATAACTTTGCTGCCCGGCTGTTAATAACGGGCCGTAATAGGCATATAAATCGCCTAATTTTTCATTCTTTGTGAGTTCATCCATATGATTCACCGTCTAATAGTATAGCAAAAAAGCAGCCCTTTTAGAATTAAAAGAAAAGAGAACCGGTTAAATCCGGTTCTCTTTATAGATAAAAGCAATTAATGCTTATAAGTTTTCATCCATGTGGAAAGTAAGCTTAGACATGTTGATTGATTGAATCATCATTTGACCCCAAAGCTTTTCGCTGTCCTTCTTAGTGTGAGCAACAGTAGCTTGGTTAGCTTTAGTAAGGTATTCAGTCAATTCTTCACCAGACTTGCCTTCAGCACCCTTGATAATTTCTTCAACGCGACCTCTGTAGTAACGGTTAAGTTCAGTTAAGTAATCAGTGTCAAGTTGAACAAATTGTGGGTAATGACTTTCAACAAGTGCAGCCAATGACTTGTAGTACCACCATGCATCGTTCATGTTGTAATCCATAGAAGTGTTGTTGTATGAGGGATCAGTATCACTCATGTTGGCAAAGAATGGAACAAATGGAGTGAATGTTGGTCCACCAATACATAACCACATAATTGCGGCACGATCTTCTGGAACATCGCTTCTAATTTGCAAAATATGAGCGTTTTGAGTTCTGTTCAAACCAATTGGACGGTAACGGTGCTTTTCTTCATCAGTACCCTTGCCAAATGGATCATAAGGTGTGTCTTGGTAGTGTGAACCAAGTGCGAATTGAATATCTTCACGAGTAATCTTCTTTTCTGCCTTACGGATAAATGGCAGATCTGGATCTTGCGGATCTTGTTCAATTGATGGGTTGAACAATTTTTGAATGTACCATTGACGGCTGGTGTTGTAGTGACGGTCTTGTTCAGTATATGTACCGAAGATATGGCGGAAATTCCAACCTTCATGATCAACATTTAAATGATGCTCTTCAACAAATTCTTGAATGCCTTCACTCCACATGAAATTGTCTGGATCGTCGAAGTTAACTTGTTCAATTGCAACTCTGTTGCCAGTAGCAGCATAGCAGTCATCAGGAATTCTTTGAGCTACCCAGTGGTGACCAGTAACAATTTCCATGTACCAGATTTCATCTTTATCACTGAATAAAACAGAGTTGCCGGCAGGTGAGCCATATTTTGCAATTAAGCTGCCTAAATATTTAACACCATCTCTAGCTGAATAAATGTATGGCAATACTGAAGTTTGCATACAATCTTCATCCAAACCATCCTTAACAAGTGGATCAAATGCTAAAGTTCTTTCATTGCCATAAGTTGATTCAGTACATGACATACATACGTTTTCTTGGTTAATACCAGATTCATCGTAATAGCCACGGTGCTTGTAATCAACGTTGGGTACAGCTGGCACACGTTGAGCATCTTCTGGCAAATCCATTTCAAATTTATTAAGCCATGACTTAATGTGACGGCCCTTTTCTCCATGAGCTGCAGGTTCAATGATAAACTTTTGTGGCGTAATTGGTATAAAAGTATCATCGTTACGAGCAATCATGGTAGTGCCATCAACAGAGGCTTTTTTACCAACAAGAATGGTAGTACATGCACTAGGTTCTCTCATAATCAATTCTCCTTAATATAATAGTTTATTCTTTAACTTTAACACTATACAAGGCCATGGAAAAGACCAATTGCATAATTAGCCGCATCAAAATCAGCTAAATCTTCTGGCTTTTCACCCAAGCCTACTAACTTAACCGGCAGCTTCATTTCGTTTCTGATTGCCAAAACGACACCGCCTTTTGATGAACCATCTAGTTTAGTCAAAACAAGGCCTGTAAGCTTGGTTGTTTTATCAAAATCCTTTGCTTGAAGCAATGCATTTTGTCCCGTTGAGCCATCTAAGACAAGCAAAGTTTCAGTAGGTTGTTCTGGAGCCAGCTTCTTAATCGTTCGTTGAATCTTTTCTAGCTCGCTCATCAAGTTTTTCTTGTTTTGCAAACGACCAGCAGTATCAACCAACAAATAATCTGCTTGCCCATCGATTGCCTGCTTAGTTGCATCGTAGACTACAGAGGCCGGATCAGCTTTTTCTGCACCAGTCACTACTGGCACATCAACGCGTCTGCCCCATTCTTCGAGCTGTTCAACCGCACCAGCTCTAAAAGTATCAGCAGCAGCCAAAATAACCTTCTTGCCTTGATCCTTGAATCTTTTAGCCAATTTACCGATCGTTGTAGTTTTACCGGCACCGTTTACGCCAACAAATAGATAAATATTTGGCTTATGATCTGGATTATAGTTGAGTTTTTCATCATCAGCATTGCCGTTTTGATCATAAAGTTCTACTAATTTTTGAACAATAACCTCTTTCAGCTGGTCACGCGTCTTTGCCTTTTGCAGCTTGGCCTCATCACGCAATTCATCAGTCAGTTCTTCAGCTGTCTCGTAGCCAGCATCTGATTCAATGAGCAGGTCTTCCAAATCATCGAAGAAATCTTCATCAACCGTTCTAAATTTTGCAAAAAAAGCATTCAGTTTTGCGCCAAAACCTTGATTGGTCTTCGCTAACCCTTTTTCATACAATTCCTGCTGCGTCTTTTCCAGTTCATCTTTTTCTTCCTCAACTTCTGGTTCAGTCTCAGACTCAGCTTGTTTCGGTTCAGTTGCAGCTTCTTCTTGTTCTGGTTCTTTTGGATGCTCAAATTTTTCTTCAGCTTCTTCAACTGACTTTACTTCAGGGTTAGTATCAGAAAGTTCAGTTGCTTGTTCGGCTTCTTGAGTTTCATCCTTTTTTTCTGGTTTTTGCTCTTGCTTTTCTCCTTCATCCTCTTTTTTGCCAAAAAGAGATTTCTTTATCTTATCAAATAAGCCCACTATTCTTTCACCTCATCTTTGATATCTTTTAATGATACAGAAACGACTTTGGAAACACCAAGTTCTTGCATCACTACTCCGAATAATTGATCTGCCTGCTGCATTGTACCACGACGGTGGGTGATGACAATAAACTGCGTATGCATATCGTATTTTTGCAAAAATTGAGCAAAACGAGCGACATTGGCATCGTCTAAAGCAGCTTCAACTTCATCCAGGACACAGAACGGTACTGGATTTACCTGCAGCATGGAAAAGAGCAAGGTAATGGCCGTCAATGCCCGTTCACCACCAGAAAGCAGACTTAAGCGTTGCAGCTTTTTACCAGGTGGCTGAGCAATAATTTCAATACCTGTTTCAAGCAAATTATCAGGTTCAGTTAATACTAAGCGTGCATTTCCTCCACCAAAGACAATTGGGAAAATCTTGGTAAAACTCGTTGAAATCTTGTTGAAGGTATCATTGAATCGTGATTGAACTTCTTGATCCAGTTCTGTCATTGATTGTTCCAAATCTGAACGAGCTGACAATAGGTCCTCTTGCTGTTCATTCAAAAAATCGTACCGCTTCTTAACGTTCTCATATTCTTCGATCGAATCCAAATTAACCGGTCCAATATCGTCAAGCGCCATTTGGTGCAATTTAACATCACGCTTAAGTTGCGCACGGTTTTGCTCAGTATTTTCACCTTTTGCCTGAGCAATTGCCGCTTCATAAGTCAGTGAGTATTCTTCATTCAACGTGTCCAATTTTTGATTCATCAAAGAATTCAGCTTAGCAATTTTGACAGAAAAATCTTTTTGTTCAGTTGCCGCATCTTTACGCAAATCATAGTTTCGACTAGCCACTTGATCAAGCTGGTCAATCTGAGCATCAAATTGACCCAATTTGGCAGCCAAGTCGTTTAATTCCGCCTGCAAGTGATCACGTTTAGCAGCAATTTCTTCTTGTTCTTTTTGAAGCTGAATTTTCTTTTGACTAGAAAGCTTTCGATTTTCAATTAGTGAATGCAATTTTTCACTAATCGACGTTAACTGCTCTTGCTTTTGTTTTAAATCGAGGCTCTTTTCTTTATACTGACTTTGCAAATTTTCCAATTTATTTGAATAAACCGCAATTTGTGGATCCAGTTGATTTAACTGACTTTGAACTTTTTCATTTAATGCCGTAAAGTTTTTGATTCGATCCTGAATTTCGGCCATTTTTGCTTTTTCATCTTTGGCCTCTTTTGCTAAATCAGCCTGCTTCTGTTTAGCGATTGCAATTTTATCTTTAATTTCTTTAATTCGTGCATCCCGTTCGCGCACTCTTGAAACAAAAAGCTCATTAGCATCATTTAAACGTTTAACTTCTTTTTCCTGATTTTGAAAACTTAAAGCGACTTCGTTTAACTCTTGGTTTATCTGTTGGTATTCACTCTGAATCGTCTTCAATTCATCATTAGATTGCTCTGTTTGTTCTAGCAATTTATTTAAATCTGCCTGATCAGAGTCAAAATTTTTCTGCAACTGCTGCAATTTATTAGTTAAAGCATTAATCTCGGCAGTTGTCTGCAATGGTGAATTATTGCGCTGGTTTTTAACCCCACCTGTCATTGAACCACCTGGAGAAATAACATCTCCATCAAGAGTGACTACTCTATAACGTCCAATTCGATTGGAAATTGCTAATGCCGATTCGATCGTATCAACAATAATTACGCTGCCTAATAAGTAATTGATTGCCGGTGAAAGAGCAACTTTACTATTACTAGTAACTAAATCGCTGGCAATCCCCTTAAAGCCAGAGAATGATTTTAGAGTTGTAACAGTGGAAGCAGGAATATGATACTGTCTTAAGCCATCCAAAGGAAGAAAGGTTGCCCGGCCTGCATGATTTTTCTTTAAAGTATTAATTGCATCTTTGGCCCGGCTGCGAGATTCAGTAACCAAGTCCTGGACTCCACCACCCAGAGCGGTGGTCATTGCTGCTTCAAGTTCTGTTGGAAACGAAATTAATTCTCCAATTGCCCCCACTACGCCAGGATATTGGGACAAATGATTCAGCACATTACGCACGCCATAGTAATAGCCTTCATGCCGTTTTTGAATATTGCTTAAGGCTTCTTTGCGGGCATTTACTTTCTGCAGTTCATTGCGTTCACTAGCCACAATCTGTCGTAAAGCATCTTGCCGATTCTCTAAATCGTGAGCGTTAGTCGTTAGCTGCTCCAGACGATTCTTAGTCTGTTGGCGCTTTTTAGTCAGTTTTTGCCCCTCAATTCTTAAACGCTCAAGCTCATCTTGTGCCTTTTTCAATTGACCTTCGATGTTGTTATTATTGTAACTGCTGTCGTCATTGTCACGCTGAAGCTCGGTCTTTAAATAAACAAGTTGATTGTTAACTGAAGTTTGTTCTTGCAGCAGATCAATATAGTTATTACGCTGATCTTCCAGTTGCTTATTTAACTGATTAGGATCTTCTTTTAGTCTCTTAACTAATTGATCTCTTTGCTGCTGAAGTTTTTCCCGCTCAAGATGAATCTTTTTGGATTCTTGTCCTAAATTAGTCAAATCCATTTGTAAAGCAGCAATTGACTTTTTTAGATCTGCAATCTGATTTTGATATTCATTTTTAGTAGCTTCATTGAATTGCTTTGATTGCTCTGCAACCTGCAAATTAGTATTTAAATCAGACGCTTGTTTGGTAAAGTCGAGCAGCTTTTTTTGAATTTGATCGCGCTTATCTTGCAATTGCTTATATTCATTGCGCTTTTGCATTACTGCTGCTTGAGATTCTTTTACTTCAGTATCAAGCTTGGTTAAAAGCACTTGATTCTTGTCGGCCGCCTGCTTGATTTTTTGCTTCTGCTGATTCAAATCTTGAACTTCAAAAGCAAGCAATGTCTTTAATTTCGAATCCAAACCTGCCTTTTGAAACTTGTATTCTTTTGCAAGTGAGCTCTGTTCATGCAAAGGTTCAATTCTCTGTTCAAGTTCTTTGACCAAATCATTAATTCTAACCAAGTTTTGATTAGTCTTATCTAGCTGTGCATTAGCGATCTCTTTTTGCTTCTTAAAATGAAGCACGCCGGCAGCTTCTTCAAAAATATCTCGCCGATCTTCAGGACGCGAATTTAGGATTTGATCTACTCGTCCCTGAGAAATAATTGCCAAACTATTTTGTGAAATACCTGAATCCAGGAACAGTTCACGCACATCTTTTAAACGAACGCTTTGATTATTAATTAAATATTGGCTATCGCCAGAACGCAAAATCCTTCTTGTTACTGAAACTTTGTCGCTCTCAAAGTTTAACTGTCTATTCTTGTTGTCAAAAACAAGTGTTACTTCTGCACTGTTTAATGGCTTGCGAAACTCGCTTCCTGCAAAGATAACATCCTTCATGTTGTCCCCACGAAGCGTCTTTGCGCGAGATTCTCCCATCGCCCATCTAATTGCTTCAGTAATATTGCTCTTACCGGAACCGTTTGGACCTACAATTCCTGTAATTCCACTACCGAAATGAATAGTTGTTTTTTCTGCAAAGGATTTAAAACCATCAATAACTAATTCTGTTAATGGCACGCCCTCTACCTCCTATTCAAGTTCATCCAAAGCTTTTTTGGCAGCCTGCTGTTCAGCTGCCTTCTTATTATGTCCCTCACCTTGAGATTGAACATGATCATTGATTTTTAATTCAACAACAAAATGCGATGGCAATTGACTTTCACTCAAAGTAACGTATTCGATATTTACTGGACCATCTTTTTGCAATAATTCCTGCAAATCAGTCTTGTAGTCACGTGATGCATCGAATTCACCTTTATCGATTAAAGGATAAACCGTCAAATGAAGGAAATGCGTAACAGCCTTCATCCCTTGGTCAAGATAAAGTGCACCGTTGAAAGCCTCAAAGACATCTTCAAGCAAGGTTTTACGATGACGGGCTCCTGCCTTTTCTTCACCTTTGCCCAAGTTGATTTCATCTTGAAAACCACATTCGATCGCAAATTCTGAGAATCCTTCCGTTCGCACGATATTGGATCTCATTCTGGTTAATTCACCTTCATTTAAATTTGGGTAATGACGGTAAAGATAATCTGAAACGGCTAATTCAAGAACCGCATCCCCTAAAAACTCTAGCTTTTCATAATCCCGAACGCCTTCTGGATGTTCATTAGCGTAAGAAGAATGGGTAAATGCTTCTTCTAATAACTTTTCATTGTGAAATTTAATACCATATTTTTCATTTAATTGTTTAAGAAATTTTGTGCTAACCATGATTTTTGTGCCCTTTCATACTAATTGATTATACCAGTTTTAAGAAGAGACAAAAATAGCCTGGATCAAAGTCCAGGCTATAAAAAAAGTATTTTGCAAAGTATTGCAAAATACTTTTTTAAAAACTTGCTTATTTAACGAAGGCAACATCGTTCCAGCCAAGAGTAGTACCATTCTTTTCTGAGAGACCAGTAAGTTTACTATTAACAGCAGTAATTGAGTAGGAGTTAGTAGTTGGTACAACGTAAGCTTCATTGAACATGTACTTTTGCCATTCGTACAATACCTTACGACGGTAGTTATCATTGAAAGCTTTAGCGCTATCTATTTCGTTAATAAGTTGGGTATTACGCTTAGTTACGAAACGACTGAAGTTAAATGGAGCACGCTCACCGTAGAGGTCAGCTTGAGATAGTTCAGCAGATAATGACCAGGCACCTAAGAACATATCAACACCTGGGGCATCGTTTTCAATCTTGTCGTAGAATGAGTTAAATTCAATCAAACGACCAGTAGTAAGCTTTACATTCAAACCAATCTTCTTCCATTGTTGAATGTAGTTTTGAGTGATAGCTTCTTGTTCTGAAGAACCACTCATAGCTGCTAAGTAAATAGTCAATGGCTTGCCGTTAGGTTGTACACGGTAAGTGCCCTTCTTCTTGTAACCAGCCTTGTCAAGAAGTTGGTTAGCTTTCTTCAAGTTGTAGTTGTAACCTTTAATACTGCCGTCGTAGTATTTACCAAATGATTTAGGAATCAAAGTATTAACTCTGAAGGTCAAGCCATTGGTGTACTTCTTTTCAACTTGGTCAATGTTCATTGCATAAGCAATAGCTTGACGCAAAGCCTTGTTATTCATCTTGGAGTTCTTGTTCATGACACACTTGCCAGCCTTCTTGTCCCATTTACCAACCTTGAAGGCAAGGTAGTCGTATGACAAAGGAATAGTAGCAATAAAGTGGTAACCCTTGGTATTCTTAACTTGTGACCATTGAGTATTTGGAACATCGATGATATCAAACTTGTGTGATTTAATAGCTTGAGCAGCAGAGTCAGTTGAAATAACTGATTCGACAATCTTGCTGATGTGTGGCTTACCCTTCCAGTAGTACTTGTTTGGAACCCAAGTTACAGATTGACCACGAACAATCTTAGAAATCTTGTATGGGCCAAAGAACAAAGGACTCTTACGTACTTGATCTGAAGATTCAAGCTTGCTCATCGGAACATTCTTTAAGTAGTGATATGGATCAGCTTCCATCCAGAAGTAACCGGTACCAATCATGTTCATACCTGGGTGCATTTGGTAAAAGTGAATAATTACAGTATTACCATTTGCACCATTAGGCATTTCAATACCAGAAATAGTCTTAGCCTTGCCAGCATGGAAAGCTGCCATACCTTTAATGTCAGCAAGGTCAGAAGTGTAACGTTGTGTCCCACTCTGTGGTGAAGCCAAGATTTCGTATGGATATTCAATATCCTTAGCTACAACATTCTTACCATCGGACCATTTAACACCTTTTTTAATTTTAATAGTGATAGTCTTAGCTTTATAGTTAATCTTGAAAGTACATGCACCTTTATTATCGATGTTATAGTTCTTGTCTGCGTGGAACAAAGATTCATCACCGTACTGAGCAACTGTTGAGTCAACTGCATCAGTTGATAAAGCGTCTTCAAAGATACCCTTAAATGGAGTATCAGTTTCAATAGCTACTTTTAATGTACCACCGTTCTTCTTTGCTTTAGTTGGTACAGCTTCTGGAAACTTTACTTTAGCAGCATTTTGGTTACTTGCATTATTGCTCTTGTTGCCACAAGCAGATAATGCTAAAGCAGCACTGGCTACCAAACCGATTGAGCCTAAAAATTTCATAATTCTCATTTGATATAACCTCCATATTTGGATCAAGTTGATGATTAAATAGTAGCATGAAATGAACAAAATGTTAAGCTAAAATTAAAATATTTTTTTGATTTTTTAATTAATTCTTTGATTAGTTTTCTCTTTGACGAGCATCAGCAGCTTTACGTAAAGCAACACCAACATAGTTAATACTTAATGAGATTACTAGCAAGAAGATAGCGGCTGGCAGCCAAAGCCATGGACGCGTAGTTACGTTAACTGGGTCGTTAGCAAAACCAATCAGAGTACCAAGTGATGGTGTTGTTGTCGGCAAACCGTAACCGATGAAGGAAAGTCCGGTTTCAATACCAATGTTACCAGCAACCCCTAAAACAGCATCAATGATCACCATAGAACTAATATTGGGCAAGATTTCACGATACATAATTTTCCAATCGCTTGATCCCGATGTCTTGGAAGCCAGAACGTAATCTCTCTCTCTTTGAGACAAGACAAAGCTTCTGTAGTATCTAGCTTCTCCGGTCCAACCAAAGATTGAAATCATGGCTACTAAAGTAAAGGCGTTGTAGTTAGGAATAACACTAGCCAAAACAATTAAAATTGGGAAATCTGGCATGATCTGAATGAAATCAACAATTCTCATGACAATATTATCAATCACACCGCCATAATAACCTGACAGTAAACCGATAAACAAACCAACAATCAAAGAAATGATGGTAACTGATACACCAATCATGATTGAGTTACGACCACCCATGATAAGCAGTTTGAAAATATCACGTCCACCTTGGTCAGCACCGAAGATGTGACCATCAACGCCCCAGCTATCGTAAGAAGACATAATGTCAGTTGCAGTAATTTGACTCTTGTTTAAGAATAATGAACCAACAAAAGTGAACAACAAACAAGCAACAACAATAAAGAATGCGATTCTGGCAGAAGGAATCCGCCAAATTTCCTGCCAAATGATCTTAAAACCAGATGGAGGAGTCTCTTTTTGAGGCTTTTTTTGCTTTTTATCTTTTAAAGATTTATTTTTAGCCATTTTTCTCCTCCTCTACTGAACTCTAATTCTAGGGTCAACAATACTCATGATGATATCGGACAACAAGTTACCAACCAAAGTTAAAATACCATAAATCAAAATTAAGGCAGTTAACGTCGTATAGTCACGTTGTTGGACTGAGTTCATAAACAGTTGTCCCATACCAGGATAACTGAAGATCGTTTCAATAATAACAGATCCACTCAGAAGTCCAGTAATGGTGTTACCAAAAAAGGCAGCGATTGGCAATAATGAGTTTCTTAAAATGTGCTTGTTGAAGACGACTTTTTCAGGAACACCTTTAGCACGGGCAGTTTTAACATAATCCTCAACTTTGTTGTCACTAATTCCGATCTTCAAATACTGAACAATACCAGTCGTTGAAATAATGGCAACCAAAACCGCTGGTAAAATCATGTGATAAATTCGACTTCCTAAAACGCCCCAGAAACCCGAGGCACTCCCGGAAACTGAGCCTGAAATTGGGAACCAGCCAAGAATATAACCAAACAGCCATAAACCTAAAATATAAATTACGAAGCCTGGGATGGCAAAAGTAATGTAGTTAAAGGCTGAAATAACTGTATCTTTCCATTTGCCTTCGTAACGACCAGCGGCAATACCCATTGGTACGGCAATAAGGTAAGTCAGGATAACTGTTAATAATGAAAGCCAAAAAGTATTAACGGCACGGTCAGCAATTAAAGAAGTTACAGGAACTTGCTGAATGTAACTCGTCCCAAGGTTACCGTGGAACAAATTGTTAACCCATCTGCCGTATTGAACCCATAATGGATCATACAAACCGGCTTCACGCTTTAAACGAATAATTTCCTTTGGGTCAGTGTTTGGATTAATCAAACCAGTGAAAGGATCCCCAGGCATCATCTTAGCCAATGCGAAAACGATAATACTCAAAACAATCAGTTGGGGGATCATGATCAATAAACGTCTTAAAACTGTCTTCCACATTTTTTAATTACTCTCCTTCAAATTAGCAACTTCTGAGGCAGGCAAAGCAACGTAGTGCGTTGGGGAAACCTTTTGTAATGGGAATACCCGTCCATCTTTGTCATACCATTTCTTCTGGTCGTTTTGATATTCAGCTTCAACGGCCAAACGGTGTTTCTTGTGTTCTTCACGGTGTTCAACATCTACTCTAGGAATAGCTGCTAATAACCGCTTGGTGTAAATGTGAACTGGATTATTATAAATGTCTTGTTTAGCACCGACTTCAACCAAACGACCACGGTTCATGATCGCAATGTTTTCGGACATATGGCGAATAACACCTAAGTCGTGAGAAATAAACAAATAAGCAATGTCATATTGTTGTTGAATGTGCTTCATGAAGTTCAAAACCTGAGCTTGAACTGACAAGTCAAGCGCAGAGGTTGGCTCGTCGGCAACAATCAACTTCGGATTCGTAGCAACGGCACGGGCAACGCCGATTCTTTGCCGCTGACCACCAGAGAATTCGTGTGGATATTTATAAATCGCATCACCAGGCATTCCTACGATATCAAGCAGTTCCTGAACACGGTCACGTTCTTGATCAGTTGTTAAGTTTTCAAAGTTTCTGATCGGCTCAGCAATTATGTCTTCAATTCTCTTTCTTGGGTTCAAACTTGACATTGAATCCTGGAAGATCATTTGGACATCCTTGTTATAGTTAAGCCGGCGACGGTTGGAAGCTTTGGTAATGTCTTTACCTTTGTAAATAATTGAACCAGCCGTAACTTTTTCAACCCCAACAATTGCTTTACCAGTCGTCGATTTGCCTGAACCTGATTCACCAATCAAGCCGTAAGTTTCACCTTCATTAATGGTTAAGTTAATGCCATCAACGGCTCTTACATAATCGGTAATCCGATTCCAGAACCCCGACCGAACTGGGTAGTGAACTTTTAAATCCTTAATTTGAATAATTTCTTTTGACATAGATTACTCCCCGCTTACTGTCTTTTCTTGATCTTTAGCATCTTCATCTTCGAAGTGGAATGTCTTCCAGCAGGTACATCTTACCCAGTGCCCTGGTTCTACTTCATGAACTTCTGGATTCTTTTCATGAGCACTTGCAGGAATCCAAGGAATTCTTGAAGCAAACCGGTCACCAGTTCTTGGCATGTCCTTTAATGAAGGAACAATACCATGAATAACATGTAAATCAGCACGATCATCATCTGATTGCGGAATTGAGTTCAAGAGTGAACGCGTATATGGATGAAGTGGATGTTCAAAAATTGTCTTAACATCGGATTTTTCAACGATTTGACCAGCATACATAACTGCAACTTCATCAGCAGTTTCAGCAACAACACCCAAGTCGTGCGTAATCAAGATAATGCCTGATTGTGATTGTTTTTGAATCTTTTCTAGTAGATCCAAAATTTGAGCCTGAATAGTAACATCCAAAGCAGTAGTTGGTTCATCTGCAATAATGATTTCTGGCTTACATGCAATTGCCATTGCAATAACTACACGCTGACGCAAACCACCTGATAATTCATGTGGGTACATTGTGTACATTTCTTCAGGTTTTGGCATTCCTACTTGATTAAACAATTCAATAACCCGTGCATGACGAGCTTTTTGATCCATATCAGTATGGTAGTAAAGAGTTTCAGCAACTTGGTCACCAACACGCATTAACGGATTCAAACTGGCTAATGGGTCCTGGAAGATAATACCGATCTTGTCACCACGAATTTTATTAAAAAGCTGCTCGTTCAAGCCAACCAAGTTTAATTCATTATAAAGAATGTCCCCGGTTACTCGTGTATTCTTATGGTCATACAAGCCAATAATACTTGAAGCAATTGTGCTTTTACCGCAGCCTGATTCACCAACAATGGCCAAAATTTCATTACGTTTTAAAGTTAAGTTGATATCGTCAGCCGCATCATAAAACTTACCTTGCAGACGGTATGCCGTGTGCAGGTGCTGAATATCTAATAAGAGATCGCTCTGCTTCTCCAAAGGTCATTCCTCCATCTCAATCGGTACTTTTATTAAAAGGTACTTAAATTCTTTGATTTATTTTTTAATTATAAACGCAAAGCCATTCTGATGCAAATCCAGAACGGCCTTTTTTCAAAAAATATTTTCAAAATATTAAGCTTGATGCGCTTTTATGTAGGCTACAGCGTCACCCACAGTTTTAATTTTTTCTGCATCTTCATCAGGAATTTCAGAGCCAAATTCATCTTCAAGCTGTAAGATAAATTCAACCAAATCAATTGAGTCGGCGTCTAAATCTTCAGTAAAACTAGTATTTTTCGTGATCTTAGCCGGATCAATTTCAAAATTGTCGGTAATTAAGTCTTTAATCTTATTAAAAATTTCTTCTTCTGTCATTTTTAACACGCTTTCTAATTTTTTGCTTATTTTTTACAATTATTTTTGACTAAACTTTTCTTTAATTTCGCCAATTAAATTTTCATCTAATATCTTACCAATTTGCTTCAAAGTATAATAGATGGGACGCTCATTTGACCGACCATGCGTTTTGACTACTGGAGCGTTTACGCCCATCAAAACTGCTCCACCGTAGCGCGCCGTATCATATTTATTCTTTAAATCATAAACGGCATTTTTAATCATTAAAGCACCGAGCTTAGTGACTAAGCCATTATTTAGCAAACTATCCTTTAATGAATGAAGCAGAACGCTTGCCATGCCTTCAATACTCTTTAAAGCAATATTGCCGGAAAAGCCGTCCATCGCGGCAACGTCCGTCTTGCCGGTCATTAATTCGTTGCCTTCAATATTGCCAATGAAGTTCAAATCACTATCCTGCAGCAACTTATAGGCCTCTTGGTGGACGCTATCGCCCTTATCGCTTTCAGCACCATTATTGAGCAAAGCAACGCGAGGATGTACAATGCCGCGAATTTTTTCAGCATAAAAAGCTGCCATTTCAGCCCATTGCAAAATATATTCAGGCTTAGTTTGGGCATTGGCACCAACATCGATTAAGTTATAGCCCTTATCAGAATTTTGTACTGGCAAGGTTGGCATAAGACCTGGACGAGCAATACCTTTAATTCGGCCAATGATAAAGATGCCGCAAGCTAAAAGCGCACCAGTGTTGCCCATTGAGAACAATGCATCAGCTTTTCCTTCTTTAACATATCTAGCAGCAACAACCATTGAAGAGTCTTTTTTGGTACGGATGGCCTTAACTGGTTCATCTTCATCGTTAATCATTTGACTAGTCGGCACAACTTCTAATTGATCATTAATTTGATCAGCTGGCAGAGTCTGCCGAATCTTTTCCTTATCACCAAATAAAATAAATTTAGTATCAGGCATTTCAGGTATAACTTTAATAATGGCATCAATAATCGCCTTAGGCGCATTCTCGCCGCCCATAGCATCGATTGCGATTCTCTTCATTAATTAATCACGTCTTTCCTAAACTCGATTTTGTTCTAAGTCTTTATAATGCAAAATTTCTTTTAATGTTTGATGATCCGCGGCCGTCAATTTTGGATCTGCTTGAACTAGCGCTTTAGCTTCTTTTTGCGCGACGACTAAAGTTTGGTAGTTATTAACAACATTGCCGACTCTAAATTCCGGCAAACCAGATTGAGCCTTGCCAAACAGATCTCCTTCGCCGCGCATTTTAAGGTCTTCTTCAGCTAGTTTAAAGCCATCATTAGTTGAAGCAATGATTTTCATTCTAGCTTTGCCAGAATCAGTCTTTGGATCTGCCACAAAAACGCAATAGCTCTGCGTCTGACCACGGCCAATTCGGCCTCTTAATTGGTGAAGCTGACTTAAGCCGAAACGATCGGCATTATAAATTACCATCATATTGGCATTAGCCACATCGACACCAACTTCAATGACACTAGTTGTAACAAGAATATCAATTTCACCCGCAGCAAAGTCAGCCATAATTTCATCTTTTTTCGGTCCTGGCATCTGACCATGCAGTAAGACGACGTTTTGATCTGGAAAATCATGACTGAGCTTTTGGTGCAATTCTTCAGCATTTTTTAAATCCAAGGTCTCAGATTCAGAGATCAGCGGCGTTACTGCATAAATTTGAAAACCGGCCGCTAATTGCTCGCGCATCAAGCGATAAACGCTATCCATTTGACTGCTTGTTTGCCAACTAGAGATTATTGGTTTCCGCCCAGCTGGCAAGTGACGTATTTCGGAAACGGACATTTCCCCATAAACAGTTAGAGCAAGCGTGCGCGGAATTGGCGTTGCCGTCATTGCCAAAATATCAGGACATTCGCCTTTGTTAATCAAAGCTTGCCGCTGCCCAACGCCAAAGCGGTGCTGTTCATCGATAATGACTAACCCTAAATTCTTAAAAATGACGTTTTTCTGAATTAAGGCGTGAGTACCAATGACAACGTTAATTGTGCCATCAGTCAGTTCACGGTAAATTTCACGTCGCTCCAATGTTTTAGTGTTGCCCGTTAAAAGTGCAACTCTTACGCCTAATGGTCTGAGCAGCTGATCGATTTTATTAAAGTGCTGCGTTGCTAAAATTTCAGTCGGTACCATCAATGCTGCCTGATAACCAGCCGTAATTGCGGCAAAAATAGCATAAACAGCGACGACCGTTTTGCCTGAGCCAACATCCCCTTGCAAAAGACGCCGCATCTGACGTTTTTGAAACAGATCAGCATAGATTTCATTCACTGCCTGCTTTTGATCAGCCGACAACTCAAATGGTAAGGAAGCCGTTAACTTGGCAATTGCCTTTAAATCATACTTCTTGGCTTCACCGGTATTATGTTCGTTGCTTTGGCTGGTCAAAAGTGCCAGCTGCATCTGAAAAATAAAGAATTCACGGAAAATTGCACTACGTTTAGCAAGTTGTGCCTCATTACCATTCTTAGGATGGTGCATTTTACTGATAATTTCTTGATCGGTTAGCAAGCGATATTTTTCTCTTACTTTTGCAGGTATGATATCTTTAACCTGATCAAGATAATTATCAATTGCAAAATTAATCAGTCCTACCAATTTTTTCTGCTTAACATGCTTGTTAACAGGATAAATCGGCGCCATTCCACTATCATTTTCCTTTTCAGCAACAAACTTGAAAGCTGATAAAGACTGCCGAGCAACATTATATTTGCCATATACAGCAACTTCTTTGCCAATCTCGACCTTGTTTTTAAGCCATGGCTGGTTAAAAAAATTGACCATGACAATATCATGGTCAATCCTTAATTTGAAGCTTAGACGGCTCTTTTTGTAGCCAAAGCGGGTCAAAAAAGGCTCAGTTGCTACAATTCCTTTTAACAATACCTTCTGACCATCCATGATTTGATCAAGCGGTAAAGTCTGCAATTCGTCATAGCGAAAAGGAAAGTAAAATAGCAAATCATAAATGCTATAGATACCTAAGCTCCCTAAATTTGCTGCAGTCTTTGTTCCAACACCCTTTATATCTGTTACTGGAGCAAATAATGCATTTTCATTCATATTAATTATTCAGCTGAAATCAAGAAATTATAAACTGGTTGACCACCATCGTGAATTTCAAATTCAAGATCATCATGTTCGGCCTTCAAAGCTGATACTACTTTTTCAGCTTGTTCCTTGTTAGCATCACGACCGTACATAATTGTGATAATTTCAGTGTCGTCATCAAGCATCTTTTCGACCGTTTCAGTAGTTGCCTTGATTAAATCGGCATTATCGATCTTAATGTCGCCATCAACGATACCTAAGTAATCATTCTTATGAATTTCTACACCATTAATAGTAGTATCACGGTTTGCTTGGGTTACTTCACCGGAAACAACTGTATCCAAATCTTCAGTCATTGCTTCAACATTATCATCAACTGAAGCATCAGGATCAAATGAAAGCATGGCAGTTAAACCTTGTGAAATCGTTTTAGTTGGAACAATGCCAACTGGAATATCGCTAACTTCTGCAGCTTGCTTAGCAGCCATAATAATATTGCCGTTGTTTGGCAGAACGATTGCTTTCTTAGCGCCGGATTTCTTAATGGCATCGATAATATCAGCTGTTGATGGATTCATTGTTTGTCCACCAGAGATAATCCGGTTAACGCCTTCACTTTCAAAGAGCTTGCGAATACCATTACCAGAAGCTACGGCAATAACAGCAAAGTCTACGCTTTCTTGCTTATCTTCATCGCCTTCAACAATGGTTTCATGTTGAATTCTCATGTTATCAATCTTGATTTTGCCGAGTTGACCGAATTGACTTCCATATTGGAAAACTTCACCTGGATGTTCAGTATGAACGTGAACCTTGGCAACGTCACCATCAGAAACAGCCAGTAAGGAATCACCAATACCTGATAAATGCTTTCTGAATTCGTCTAAGTTAAATGGCTTCTTATTAGGAACATCAGCAGTTAAATCAACCATGATTTCTGTACAATAGCCATTCTTGATATCTTGCGTAGCCAATTGACTTTGAACAGATTGATGGTGCATGGCATTAATCATTTCGTCCATTTCACCTGCATCTGGTTGATATTGGTCGGCAAAGTTTTCGCCCAAAATTCCTTCAAGGAATCCTTCATAAATAAAGAGCAACCCTTGACCACCTGAATCGACAACGCCAACTTGTTTCAAAATTGGAAGCAAATCTGGGGTAGTCTTTAGTGCCTTTTTAGCACCTTCTACAACTGCCTTCATTACTTCTTCAACATCATCGGTATCGTTAGCCTTAGTGGCACCTTCTTCTGCTGCTACGCGAGCAACTGTCAAAATAGTACCTTCTACTGGCTTCATAACTGCTTTATAAGCGGTTGTAACACCATTGGTGAAAGCATTGGATAATTCTTGCGCATTAAGGGTTTTCATGCCTTGAGTAGCTTTATAGAAGCCTCTAAATAGTTGTGAAATAATAACTCCACTATTGCCACGAGCTCCCATCAGCATCCCTTTGGCTAAGCTTTCGGTTAAATCACTAACATTGGTACTTGGATTTTCGCTGACAGCTTTTGCTCCACTTGCAATAGTCAAATTCATGTTGGTACCCGTGTCACCATCTGGAACTGGGAATACGTTCAATGAGTTAACAAATTCCGCATTTTTACCCATTCGATGAGTGGCCACGCGAACCATATCTCTAAATTGTGTACTATCTATTTCTTTTAAAACCAAAATTCATAACCTCCGCTTGCGTTACTCGTCAAGTACCTTAACGCTTTGCACGATGACATTAACTGCTTTAGTGTCAAAACCAAGTTGATTCTTCAAATTATATTTAACACTATCTTGAACATTGCGACTAACTTCTGAAATCTTCAAGCCATAGCCAACAATAATGTAAACATCAACGGTGATTTCATTATCTTCTGACTTGACAACAACACCGCGTTTATAGTTAGCCCGATTAAGAATACCGTCAAAGCCGTCACGAATGGCGTTCTTTGAAGCCATTCCTACAACACCGTAATTAGAGGTAGCTGCACTACCAACAACAGTTGCAATCACTCCGTTTGAAATATCAATCAAACCATCTTTTGTTTTGATCTTAACAGCCATTTTCTTCCCCCATCTTTATTATTGTCTTAATATACGTATTTATTTTATCATAGTAAAACGTTAAACGCTTAGTAAATCAATTTATTAAAAAATACTTTTGGAGTTGAATTGACGCTCACAATATGCTATCTTATTTAAGTATGAAAACACAGCTAAAGGAGGTTTAGCAAATGGCAAAAGATTTTGTAACAGGTAAGAAGACTACTTTTGGTAACAAACGTTCCCACTCAAAGAGATCAGCTCGTCGTGCATGGAAGCCAAACCTTCAAAGAGTTCGTATTCTTGTTGACGGTAAACCAAAGCGCGTTTGGGTTTCAACTAAGACTTTGAAGTCTGGTAAAGTAACTCGTGCCTAATAACCATTCAAGCCTATTGGATCAGTGATCTGATAAGCTTATTTTTTATTTTGAAGCAAATTAAAAAGAGATGCATTTTTATGCATCTCTTTTTTCATTAACGAGCAATATTGTGATGCTTGTCATCATCAGGAATTTCATTAGCCATTCTTTCATCAAGTGGAGTGTAAGCATAGGCATTGATCATTTAACTTAATTTGATTGGTAATCCCAAATCCTGGAAAACAACCCCTCTTGCACTACCGTGCACTGCTGCAACATCCTTCTTTTTCTTTTTATCGAAAATGTGAACACGATTCTTGTGCATGTAATCTTCAACATTTCTCTTTGCACGGTCAAGACGAGCTTCGTAACGGTCATTTTCAAAACTTGCTACTTGCTTTTCAAAATCATTGTATTTCATAACCTAAATAATACTTTCTTGAATTAGAAAATAGTAGTTAGCTATATTTTACACGTTCTCGTCATAAATGTTATGAAATCGATTAATATCTTTTGAAAAAATTACTGCAGCCATTCCAGAAGATAAATTCAGGTGAAACCGATTGTTTCCTTTTTTAAATTCGTTTGAGGCAAAAATGCGGGGATATGCTGTCGAAAATCCATGCAATTCATAGCGGGCATCCAAAATATTCAAATTTTCTGTTTTTTCTAAACAAGCGACGCCAAAATATGGGTACTCACCTTGCTGCTGAACAAGATGCTGACCATGATCCAGAAAGATAATTTTGTTCTGACAATCAACTAGAGAAATTTTTTCAGCATAACACCTGACTGCTGGGTTGAGCAGCATAAATAAATTGACCAAGAAATGATCAATGCGGCCTCCCGTTGCTCCTAAAATTGTCAACTGATCGACGTGATAATCAATAAAAGCCGCCCTGATCATCAATTCCGAATCTGTCCAATCTTTTATAGGATTTGAATAGCGAATATCATGTACGTTTGTTTCAATTTTTGATAATTCTTCGGGTCTTAAAGAGTCAAAATCACCGATTGCCAAATCTGGAACCAATCCCATCTCTTCCAGCAGTAAACTGCCCCGATCAACACCGATGAGCAAAGAGCCTACCTTTTTTTCTTTATTTAATCGCTTTTGAATATCAGCAGGCCATACATTTTCAGGGCCACCTAAAAGTGCGTATGCTCTCATGATAGACTTTGCGTTAATTTGGCAATCTGACTGGCAATATCACCTTTTTCAAAAAGATAAGAGCCCGCTACAAAGACATTGGCACCAGCGTCCTTGGCAATTCTAGCAGTTTGCTGATTAATGCCACCATCGACTTCAATTGCAATGTCCTTGCCCACCAATTCTCTTGCCTCTTTAATACGGGAAGCTGAATTTTCCAAAAACTTCTGTCCGCCAAAGCCAGGATGAACCGTCATTAACAAAAGCTGATCAATTTGATTCTTAAATTGTTCTACAACTGGAATTGGCGTATCAGGATTTAAAACTAAACCAGCTTTAACCCCATTTGATTTGAGATAATCCAGCCAATACTTCACTTCATTTGGCTGCATTGCTTCATAATGAAACTCAAGCAGATCTGCACCGGCCTTTACGAAAGCTGGAATCAAGACCTTTGGGTTATTACTCATCAAGTGAATTTCAGCTTCAGTAATCGGAAATTCAGTTTTAAAATCACTAACTAATTGCGGGCCAAAAGACAGATTCGGGACAAAATGACCATCCATGATATCAATATGAAAACGGGTAATCCCTGCATTCGTCGCTCTTTTGATCTCATCTTTTAGCGTTAAATTATTTGCATTCAGAATTGACGGTGCAATCAACATCTTATCTCCCATTACTTCAAATACTCTGGTATTCTTCCTTCTTCAATTTCATTTCTCATTGCCAAATAATCGTCATAACGGCTTTGAATGATCTCACTTTCGGCCAACAGACGTTTAACTTCGCATTTTGGCTCTTTTAAGTGCAGACAACCTCTGAATTTGCAATGAGCACTAGCCTTCTTAAATTCCAAAAAATAGTTTTTTAGTTGATCCAACTTAATAGGCGTTAAATCAATTGACGAAAAACCAGGCGTATCAGCTAAAAAGCCTTTGCCCAGCTTAAACAATTGTACTTTTCTTGTCGTATGTTTTCCGCGATTTAAAACCATCGAAATTTGGCCTGTCTCTTGATTGGCATCCTTTTTTAATTTGTTAAGCAGCGTCGACTTACCTGCACCGGACTGACCGGCCAAAGTCCAAATTTGATCTTTGCCAATTTTTTGATTTAATTCTTTCGCCAAAGTTTCCGCATCAAAATAGACAGGATAGCCTATCTTTTGATAATAAGCTAAATCCAGTTTAATTTGATCTAATTTTGCACTATTTTTTAATAAATCGGCCTTTGACAAATAGATCGTAACCGCAACTTTTTGCCATGCAAAAAATGTCAGAAAACGATCTAAAAGCTGCAAGGAAAAATCTGGTTGAACAGCAGAAATAACCAGCAAGACGTGACTAACATTGGCAACTGCAGGGCGACCAATTCGATTCATTCTTGGAAAAATTTTCACCAAATAGCTGGTACCTTGATCATCTATTTGAATTTCAACGTGATCGCCTACTGCGGGCTTTTGCTTTTTTTGACGAAAAACGCCACGAGCACGTGTTCTAATAAGGCCCTCATCTGTTTCAACGTCGTAATAACCGGCAATTAGCCCAATTACAGTTCCTTTAGCTAATCGTGTCATTTAGTTACCTTTTCGTTCAAAATTGTTTTACCATCCCGAATTACTTTTAATTGGCCTGAACCATCTTTAAGTGAGAATGGTATTGAAAAGCTCATATCATGTTTAATGTAAAGATCACGATAAATATTGCCTAGCGAATGATCATCATCTTTAATATAAATCTGGACATGGTTGCCTTCGCTTTCTTGACTTTTGCTATCGCTTGATTGCGGAGCAACATAGTCAACCGTGAAGTTCTTAGTAATATTTACAGTCTTTTCTTCACTTTCTTTGGCACCCTTTGATACTTTGATTGTGACTGTTGAACCTCGTTCCACCTTAGTTCCAGCAGCAGGTTGCGTAGAAATAACCATGCCCTTATCAATAGTATCGGAGTATTCTTCATTTATTTGCAGGGTAAGACCATTATCCTTTGCATAATCCTGAGCACTTGTTAATGAATAGTTCTTTAAATTCTTAAGCGTAATCATCGTGCTCTTCGGCTTTTGCAGTTTTCCTTGAGAAACAAATAAAGTAATTGTTGTTTGTTTTGGCTTTACTTGAACTCCTGCAGCAACACTCTGTGAAATCACATTGCCACTGTCTACGTCAGAAGAGTATTGATTTTCTCGAATCACATCAAAGCCCAATTTTTCTAGTTTTTGTGCAGCCCTGTCGTAATCCATATTTACAACATTAGGTACTTTGACCATCCCTGCACCACTAGAAACAATTAAGTCGATGCTCTTGCCTTTAGCAACTGAATCACCTGCTGATGGAGTTGTTTCAATCACTTTACCAGCATCAATGCTGTCAGAATGTTGTCTCTTCACTGTTCCAACGCGTAGGCCAGCATTTTCAATTTTGATTTTTGCTTTGCCTTCAGCGACATTTGTCACATCAGGCACATAAATTTTTTGTTGAGCATTCTTGCCACTAAGTGCAAAAATCATGATAAAAATAATTAAAAAGGAGGCGATTCCAATAAAAATAAACCACCATTTGTGTTTTTTGACCGTTTGCAAAAAGCCAGGTTTTGTTTCTGCCTTTTGCTTTTGGTCATCGGTCTTTTTATCCTCATCCTGCTGTTTATCAATTTGAGGCTTAAAGCCAGGAAGGATAATCGTTTCATCATCGCTCATCCCATGATTAGGGACAAAGATTGGTTCGTCTTTACGACTGAAGTCTAAACTTGTATCAAGATCAGCTTTCATTTCTTGAGCAGATGCATAACGGTCGCGTGGATCTTTTGCAGTTGCTTTCAAGACAACATTTTCTAAGGCTTGCGGCACAGCGGGATTCTTTTTTCTGATTGATGGAATCGGTTCTTGTGCATGCTTTAACGCCACCGCAACCGGCATATCACCATTAAACGGCACATGTCCGGTAATTAATTCATATAAAATAATTCCTAAGGAATAAATATCTGACTGCTTGGTAACCCATCCACCGCGCGTTTGCTCTGGAGACGTGTAATGAACTGATCCCATCACCGAATTGGTTTGAGTAACTGAACTTTGATTCAAAGCTACAGCAATTCCGAAGTCTGCGATTTTCACGTTGCCGCGTTTATCCATCAAGATATTTTGCGGCTTTAAATCACGGTGAATGATATTATGCTTGTGAGCCAAAGCAACTGCACTCAAAATCTGATCCATGATTCTAATAACTTCATGCAGATCCAGCGGGGAATTTTTTTGAATGTATTCTTTTAAATCAGGGCCGTCGACATATTCCATGACCATGTATGGCAAACCCTGATCATTGCCAACATCGAGAACAGATACAATATTTGGATGGCTTAATTCACTAGTGGCTAAAGCTTCACGTTGAAAACGTGCTTCAGTTTGTGGTTCTTTTTGCAAATCCAAACGCAAAACTTTAACGGCGACCTTGCGTTGCAAAATAATATCTTTGGCTAAATATACATTAGCCATTCCGCCTTCGCCAAGAGTATCGATGATCCGGTAACGTTCACCTAGCAAATAACCTTTATCGATCATTTGCTATCATCCTCCTTGTTGCAAACCAGACAGACAGTGATATTGTCACCACCGCCTAATCGATTTGCTTCATTGACTAATTTATTGCAGCGATCTTTAAGAGAAAGATCCCTAGTAGCCAAAATTTGCTGAATTTGAGGGTCACTCAACGAATTGGTCAAGCCATCCGTGCAAAGCAAAATTGTGTCGTTTTCATTCAGCTCAATCGTGTCAAATTCTGGATCAATCGTGCTGGATACGCCTAAAGCCTGAGTAATAATATTCTTTTGCGGATGATGCTTAGCTTGTTCCTTCGTAATTTGACCCATTTTAACGAGTTCGTTGACCAAGGAATGATCTTCGGTCAATTGAATAAACTTGCCATCAGCATAGCTGTATGCCCGTGAATCACCCAAGTGAGCGATTAAAGCACTATCAGCAAACGCAAAAGCCAAAACAATAGTAGTACCCATCCCATTTAAATCTGGAAAACGCTCAGCGGTCTTTAAAATCGTTTCATTTTCTGAATTTAATTGAACTTCAAGCCATTTATGGGCGATTGCGGGCGTAGTAAAATCAGTCATCTGAAAATTATGTCCCAAATGACTAACGGCCATCGTCGAGGCTACATCCCCACCTTGATGACCACCCATGCCATCGCAAACGATCGCTAAAGTAATATCACTTTTATTCTTAAAAACTCGTACAAAATCTTGATTGCTTTTTCGTATTCTACCAATACTTGAAGCATAAGCTGTCTGAATCAAAATCTAACCTCGTAATTTTAACTTAGCAATAAAGAAACCATCACTGCCATATTCATCAGGCAGAATTTTCAGCATTCCTGTTTTACTACTAATTTTTTCTAACTTAAAAGGCTGTAACGCAAAATCAGGATGCGCTGCCAAGAACTTGCGTATTACATCCTCATCTTCTTCTTTAGAAATCGTGCAGGTTGAATAAATCAGCTCTCCGTCATTCTCAAGAAGACAACTTACATGATTAAGAATCGCCAACTGAATTTTGGCTAAACTAAATAAATCATTTTTACTCTTAGTATACCTAATCTCAGGTTTGCGGCGCAATAACCCTAAACCTGAACAGGGTGCATCTACTAATATTTTAGCAAATTGCTGCTTAGAAAAGTAATCATCAGCCTTTCGTGCGTCAATTGCCACAGTTTTTACTTTATCGGCAACATTCATTCTTTTAGTATTCTGCTGCACTAAGCGCAATTTTTTATCATGGATATCTAAGGCAGTCACTTCGCCCGTTTGAAGGTGTTCCGCAATCTGTACTGTTTTTCCTCCTGGAGCGCTGCAAGCATCCAAAACTTTCTCATTGCCCTTAAAATCAAATGCGTCTACTACAAGACTAGCTGCTTCATCCTGGATGGTCAACTTTCCTTGTTTGAACAAAGAAGAAGATGCAATTCCACCACGAACCAGAATTGCAACATTAGCTGCTAATTTAGAAGGCGTTGGTTCATAGCCTGCCTGTTTTAAAGCAGCTACAGTTTTTTCTTCATCTTGCAGAATAGATAAGCGAACGCTATTTTTAGCCGTTTCATTATAGCTTGCTAGAATTTTCTCTGTTCGTGCTTCTCCCCAGAGTGAAATAAAATATTTAACAAGCCAGCGAGGGAAACTCTCCTTAACGCTCAAATAATTAACCAGGTCGTTTTTATCAGGAAGAATCGGTCCGCGACGTGTCAGAGAACGCAAAATTCCGTTGACTAGACGAAAACCGGATGAATGCTTTTTGCCAAATTGCTTCGCCAACTTATTAGCTTCATCCAGAACTGCACGATTTGGCACTTTATCCAAAAAAAGAATTTGGTATGCCGACATTAAAAGCAAAGGTTTTAAATATTTTTCTGTAATTTTGCTTTTAATCAAATCATGAAGCTGATATTCAAGATAGATTTTATATTGAATTGTTCCATAAACTATCTTAGTTGCAAGATTCTGATCAGCCACAGACAGATTGCTGTGTTTTAAATTATTGTTCAAACTAATATTTGAATACGAACCATTCTCTAAAACTCGAATTAAAGTTTCTAATGCGATAGCACGTGCACTCTTAGTCGTCGACAATTTTTTCTCCCGGAGCATACTTCTTTCCTTGACCGTTCAAGAAATTCTTAACTTCCATTTTCTTCTTGCCAGCTGGCTGCAATTCCAATAAATTCAAAACGGAATTATCAGCGAAACTAAGTGCAAACCGCTTTTTATTGTCAACAACGCAGCCTGCTTCTAAACTGCTGGAATCTTCTGCTACTTCAGACTTCCAGACCTTTAATCTTTTTCCTTTGACCATCAAATAAGCACCAGGATCTGGATTAAGGGCACGAATAAGGTTGTTGGCCTCTGAAGCTGACATTTCGGTAGTAATTTTTTCTTGCTCTTTCTTAATATTCGGTGAAAAAACTACTTTTTCAGGATCTTGTGGCGTCTTTACTACCGTACCATCAGCAATTTTTGGCAAAGTTTCCAGCAATAAATCGCGTCCTAAATAGGATAATTTTTCAAAAACAGTACCCGCATTATCATCAGGTTCAATCTTAAGAGCCTTTTGCGCATATATATCGCCGGCATCCATCTTTTTAACCATTTCCATGATTGTAATGCCTGTTTCTTTATCGCCATTTAATAGCGCATATTGAATTGGTGCACCACCGCGATATTTTGGCAATAAAGAGCCATGAACGTTAACAGCCGCAATCTTTACAGAATTCAAAAATTTCGTTGGTAAAAACTGACCATAAGCAGCCGTTACGATGAAGTCAGCATGCATGCCAATTAATTCTGCCATCTCTGGTGAGCCGGAAAGCTTAATTGGTTGATAAACAGGAATATCGTGAGCTTCAGCGGCAATTTTGGCTGGTGTCTTAGTAATCTTTTGCTTACGGCCTACCTTCTTATCAGGTTGAGTCACTACCGCTTTAATCTCATAGCCTTTATTAATTAACCCTTCTAACACAGGAACTGAAAATTGGGGTGTGCCCATGAAAATAATTGACTGCATTTGCATCCTCCTTAAATAATTCGTTCTGGTTCGTTATCAATATATACATTCAAACCATACTTTTTAACTTCTTGTGCGGAATCCTGAATATGGTGCAATATCGCATTAAGTTCTGTTTCTTTTTTATATTTTACCAGTATTTGATAATAATATTGATTTTTTAGACGAGAAATTGCGCTTGGTGTTGGTCCCAAGATAATTGTTTCTGGATGAAGTCGTCCTTGCAATTGACGTTTTATATTAAAAGCTTCTCTAGCCGCATTTTGCTCCTTTTTTGAAGCTACTGAAATTAAAACGGTATAGAAATATGGCGGATAATTTCCAGCATGACGCATGCGCATTTCATAAGTATAAAAACGTTCATAGTCCTGAGTTTGTGCAAGCTTGATTGCATAATGATCCGGATTATAGGTCTGAATAATTACTTCTCCTCTTTTCTCTGCTCGACCAGCACGCCCCGCTACTTGCGTCAATAATTCAAACGTCCTTTCCGAAGCATTATAGTCCGGCAGCCAAAGCCCTGTATCAGCATTGATGACGCCAACAAGAGTAACATTTGGAAAATCCAGTCCCTTTGCAATCATCTGTGTTCCCAACAAAATATCAGCTTCATGATCGCCAAAGGCATCCAAAATACGCTTATAACTACCCTTGCGTCTAGTGGTATCAACATCCATTCGCAAAATTCGCGCACCTGGCAACAATTCTGTCAATTCTTCCTGAACTTTTTGTGTGCCTGTTCCTAAAAAACGAATTTGTGAACTTTGACAGTTGGGGCAACGTTGCGGAATTTTTTCCGTATAGCCGCAGTAGTGGCACTGCATCATACCGGTATCTTTATGCATAGTCAAAGATAAATCACAATTAGGACATTTCATGACATAACCACATTCTCGGCAAAGCATGAAATTGGCAAAACCACGCCTGTTAAGCATAAGAATAATTTGCTCTTTGTTTTCTAATTTCTTTTTTATCGCGTCTACTAATTCAACCGATAAGTCAAACTGTCCTCCAGCAAATTCAACATGCTTTAGATCAATTAAATTAACTTCTGGCAGTTTCTTTTGATTTGCTCTTTTAGTCAGTCTAAGCAATTGATAGACGCCTTTTTGTGCTCGAGCACGACTATATAGAGATGGTGTCGCACTACCCAAAACTAAAGGACAATTATTGAACTGACTGCGATAAATAGCCACATCTCTAGCTTGATAGCGCGGATTTTTATCCTCTTGTTTATAAGTAGTCTCATGCTCTTCATCAATTACGATCAAACCGATATTTTTCAAAGGTGCAAAAACGGCACTTCTGGCACCAACAACGACTCTTACTTCACCACGCCGAATTTTGCGCCATTCATCATAAAATTCACCATTAGATAAACCACTATGCAAAACGGCAATTTTTTCGCCAAAACGCGTTTTAACCTGCCGCACCATCTGCGGGGTCAAAGAAATTTCCGGCACCAGCATCAATGCGTTTCTGCCTTTTGCTAAAGCCTTACTGATAGCATACAAATAAACTTCGGTTTTCCCGCTACCAGTAATACCTTCAAGCAAAAATTTTTTGGCCTCTTTTTTATCAATCGAGGAATAAATTTGCGCTAAAGCATTTTCCTGTTCATCGTTTAAAATGATTTTTTTGCTGCTTTTTTCATCAAAACCAGCCAATGGATTACGATAAACTTCAACGCTGCTTTTCTTAAGCCAGCCCTTTTTTACTGCTGCGTTAAGCGTTGCTGTTGAAATCGTTAATTTCTTTTCTAAAACAGACTGCTTTTTGGGATAATCTTCTGCATGTTGAAGCAAATCTTGAATTAGTTTTCTCTGATTAACAGCGTTTGAGCGCAAAGAATCGTAAATCTTTTGGTATTCTGCAGCTGCTAAAGTTAAAGAATACTGATTCTCCGTCTTTTTCTTTGCCCTATTTTCAACTACATATTCAATTTTTGCTTCATTATTCCGCAATAAATTACGCGCTAAAGCAATCTGTTTAACATCTGTCATCTCGTTTAAATCAACTGGATCGCCTTGAAAGAGCGGCAGTTTTTTTGCGTCAGCAGAAATTGGCGTCAAAAGTTTGCGGTAATTAGCCCGCATTACTCTCGGCAGCATTGCTTTTAAAATAGTAATTCGATACGAAAAGACTTTATTAGCCAATGCCGCTGATAAAGAAACAAGTTCTGGCGTCAATGGCGGCATCTCATCTACAACAAGAAGCAGATCCTTCAATTCGCCTTGATACTCGCTTTTTTCACTTAAGCCCACAACAAAGCCTTGCAACTTGCGGGGCCCAAAGGGTACAAACACGCGAGAACCAATTTCAACATCTTTTAGCTGATCTGGTACATGATATTCAAAAATGTGATCTGTCTGCTTTGCAGCTATATCTACAATTACTTGGGCTATCATTCTATCACCTTACAAAAAAAAGACCCCCATCTTGAGATGGAGGTCAATTAATTAATCTTCAAGGTTTACTTCTGCATGAGCAGGATCAACTGTAACCTTGCCAGCTACGATTTCCTCAAGTGCCTTACCAACTGCCTTATCACATTTAAAACTCTTTAATGTTGGTGGATCACCAGCTTCAAGTTCATGTGCTCTCTTTGCAGCCAAAACTGATAAAGAGTAGCGTGAATCAACGCGTGAAAGCAACTTATCAATTGATGGGTATGTAATTCTCATGATTATTCCTCCTCGACCATTTTACGGTAGTTATCAATTACTCGCTTAACACTAACGTGTTCTGCATCCACGATTGCCTTGATGTGATCAACAGCATTAGCAACCGTATCATTGACAACAGCATAATCGTAATCTTGCATGACTAAAATTTCTTTTCGAGCCTCACGAATTCGACCCATAATTACATCTTCAGATTCTGTACCACGATGCTCTAGGCGCAGATGCAAAGTATGCAAATCCGGTGGCGTCAGAAAGATGAAAACACCGTCCGGCATCTTTTCACGAACCGTGCGAGCACCATTTACATCGGTTTCTATTAAAACATCTTTGCCTTCTGCCAGCATTTTCTTTACAGGACCAACAGGCGTTCCATAATAATGTCCAACGTATTCATTATATTCCAGAAGTTCGCCTTGGTTAATAGCTTCTTGAAAACGCTGCTCACTCACAAAGAAATAGTCTTTACCATCAACTTCGCCGGGGCGAGGCTTACGAGTAGTCATTGAAACGGAATATTCAAATGGAAATACTTTATTTTTAACAATTGCATTTTTAACAGTCCCTTTGCCTACTCCAGAAGGTCCAGAAAGAACAAGTAATAAACCTTTTTGTGCCATGCCAAACTCCCTTTTGCAAAACTTACTAAGTTTATTTTGCACTAAGAAGCTCTTATTTTCAAGTATTCCTTTCCAGCAAATTATTTTTACCCAAACGCTTGTTTTTGGAAACAAGTGTTTGTATAATCACTTATGCAAACAGCAGTTCGGGTTTTTAGATAGAGTGAAAAATATGAATAACTTAGTTGCTAAAATAAAGAGCCCAATTAAACGAGCTTACCATTACTTATTTGAATACGACTTTGATCGCATGAGCATTGACGGACAAATCGCCGGCAAAATTTTGGCTTATCTCAGCTATGCTATTCTGCATCATGCATTTGTCATGATTACCTATTATGATGGTCATACCGATATCGGACAGATTAGTCGTCGCCTTTCAGCTGGTCGTTTTGTCTTTCTCTGCAGTGATAATAAGATCCTCAAAATTGTTGACCTAGATGATATTTTTCGAGTTGATTTAACATAAAAAAGGAATTTGGATTCTCTCCAAACTCCTATTTTTTATCTTCTTTAAATGATTTCATCAAATCAACAGCATTTTGCTTAGCCGCATCGGTTACATCACTGCCCGCCATCATTTGTGCAATGGCAGTGATGGTTTCTTCTTTAGTTAATGGACCAACTTGAGTAAAGGTAGCACCATCCTTTACCTGTTTAGCTACAAGATAGCGTTGATCGCCGGCAGCAGCAACTTGGGGTGAGTGTGTAATAGCAATAACCTGTTTTTTCTGACCAATTGAATGCATTTTGCGTCCAATAGCAGCTGATACTCGACCGGAAACCCCTGTATCGATTTCATCAAAGATCATCGTGCCAACTGGCTCAACCTGACTAAAAATAGCTTTTAGAGCCAAAATCAATCTTGATTGTTCACCGCCAGAAACGATTTTAACCAATGGCATCAGATCTTCACCTGGATTTGGCGCAATTAAGAAAACTACATCATCCGTTCCTTTAGCTGTAAAAGTATTGGTTTCATCAAAATTGACAGAAAACCGAGCCTTTTCCATGTATAAGTCAGCTAGTTCCTGTTTGATTTTAGCTTCCAAATTTTGTGCAACTTTTTCACGCATTTGATGCATTTCACGTGCCTGCTGACTCAGCTTTTCTTCAATTGCAGTGACCTTATTTTGAAGCTTTTCCTCATCCAGACCACCCGTTTCAAATTGACCCAACTCTTGGTCAACTTTTTGATAGAATTTGAAAACATCAGCCAAAGTAGGACCATATTTTTTCTTAAGTGAATTTAAAGTATCCAAGCGGTTAGTAACATATTGGAATCTTTCCTCATCAAAGTCCATGGCATCCATTAAATTTGATAGTTCGCTGCGCGCATCATTTAAGGCATAAACGCCATCATCAACCGTTTTGGCAAAATCCTTAAACTTATTGCCAAATTCTGTTAAATCAGTTGCCGCGTTTTGCGCATCCCCTAACAGCGTAGCAATTCCATGTTCGTCATCATCATAAAGCTGCATGAAGTAATTGGCCGTGTCAGCGATCTTTTGATAATTATTCAACTCATTGAATTCTTCTTCGAGCTTCTCATCTTCTTTCGGATCTTCCAGATTAGCTGCTTCGAGCTCATCATGCTGGAACTGCAATATATCTTGCTTCTGGGCTAGTTCTTGTGCATCCTGCCGCAAATGCCGCAACTGACCGCTCAATTTTTGCCATTCATGAAAATTAGTTTGATACTGTGCTAATTTTTCATGAAATTCCTTAGAAGCATAATTATCGACAAGATCAATCTGACGATCTTGATCCATCAAAATTTGCTGATCATTTTGACCATGAATATCAACTAAATAGTTGCCGATTTCGCGTAAAACATTGATGGTCGTTAATTGACCGTTGATTCTGACTACATTGCGACCCTTAGCTGCCAATTCTCGACTAATTACCAATTGATCATCATCATGCGGCAAACCATACTGATCGCATAAAGCGGCTATTTTTTCTTTTTGATCATCTAATTCAAATAAGCCAGTAACAACAGCCTTTTTTTCGCCCGTACGAATCATTTCTTTTTGACCGCGGCCACCCATTAAAAGTGAAACTGCATCAATTAAGATTGATTTCCCGGCTCCTGTTTCTCCAATCAAAACAGTCATATGTTCTTGAAAGCGAACTTTCAAAGCTTTTATAATTGCAAAGTTTTTAATATCAAGTTCAACTAACATAAACTACCTCTATAATTCGTTTACAGCACGTTCAACCAACTCTGCTGGTGTACCTGACCAAAGATTTTGTCCACCGTTCTCCAACTGTTTCTGCAAATGAATTAAAAATTCAATATTGCCCTTTCCACCTTTAATAGGCGAATAGTCAACTCCTAAAACATTGAAGCCAATCTTCATCGCTTCGTCCATGGTATGCTGAATTACTTGCCGATGAACTTCGTGATCATGAACTATGCCATGTTTTCCCACATTCTCTGGGCCGGCTTCAAACTGCGGCTTAATCAGGCACACGGCATCACAATTATCTTTTAAAATTTGATACATCGGTGGCATGATTAAATCTAATGAAATGAAGGAAACATCTGTCATTGCAAAATCTGGCAATCCTTGATCAAAATCAACGGGTTTGCTGTAGCGGAAGTTTTGCTTTTCCATTACTACTACTCGAGGATCATCACGCAGCTGCCAAGCCAGTTGATTGTAGCCAACATCTAAGGCATAGACCATCTTAGCCCCATTTTGCAGTGCAACATCCGTAAAACCGCCAGTAGAGGCACCAATATCCAAGCAAATTTTGTCTTGCAAGTCAATATTAAAAACCTTTAAAGCTTTTTCCAGCTTAAAACCGCCTCTTGATACGTATTTTTTGCCATCATCTTTGACATAAAATTTTTCACCATCAGAAAACTTGGTTCCGCTTTTATCAATTCGTTGATGATTGTGGTCAAAAACCAAGCCAGCCATAATTGCACGTTGTGCTTGACTGCGTGAATGAAAAATTCCTTGTTCTGCTAATAAAACATCTGCTCTTTTTTTTGCCATTTAAAGCACCTTTTGATACAGATCCAAAAAACCTGCTAATACTTCACCATTTAATCCATTTAAATCGTCTTTAGCTTGCTTGATCAAATCAGTCAATTCTTTGCGACTCTTATCGATGCCCAAAAGGGTCAAAGTATTATTCTTACCTTTTTCTTGATCCTTATGCGTTGCTTTTCCAGCTTCTTGACTACTTTCAACAACATCAACCAAATCATCATAAATTTGGTAAGAGCGGCCAAATACTTTGGCAAAATCAACCAATTTAACTTCTTCAATTTGACTGGCACCAACCAAAACAGCCGCCATTTTAACGCTGGCTTCGATTAGACAGCCAGTCTTTAGCCATTCCATGCGATTAATAAACTTAGCATCGCCAGCAACAGATTGGTTATTAGTTGAATCAATATCCAAATATTGTCCGCCAACCATTCCATTAGGGCCAACCGCCTGCGTAATGATCTGAACCAGTTCAGCCGATTTGCTGCCTTCAGCAATCCATTGAATCCCCATTGGCAGCAAGGCATCGCCAGCTAAAATTGACTCTGCTTCGCCCCATTTTTTATGGCTGGTTAATTTGCCGCGACGATAATCATCGTTATCCATTGCTGGCAAATCGTCATGAATTAAAGAATATGTATGAATTAGCTCAATACCACAAGCAATTCGAATTTCATCCTCTGTAATTTCTTTTCCCAATGTATTAAGAGTTGCTAAAAAAAGCAGTGGTCTAAGACGCTTGCCGCCTGCCATTACAGAGTAGGCCATAATTTGACTGATTTTTTGATCATCGACTTCATTGGCTAAATGCTTGTTCAAATATTCATTAATTACCGGAGTCCATTGTTTTTGAAAATATTTAAAAGCTGTCATTTTTATTCCTCGGGTGCTGATGCGTTTGTTGGATCCAATTTATGTTCCGTGCCGTCGCTATCAATTAATTTAGCAACAGTTTCTTCAGCCTGCGTTAACTTTTTATCAAGATCACGGCTGATTTTGACCCCTTCTTGGAATTGCTTTAATGCATCATCCAAAGGTACATTGCCATTTTCCAGATTGGTAACAATCTCTTGTAAGCTATTTAATTGTTCTTCAAAATTATTCTTTTTAGTTGCCATCTTTATCTCCTCTAATCGCTGTCACGATTGCTTCCGCTATTCCATCTTTAAAGTGCAATTTTAAATGATCATTGTTTCGAATTTGATCAACAGAACTAACGGTTTGACCACTTTCATTTGTTGTATAAGTAAAACCCCGTTCCAGCGTCTTCAATGGACTGTAATCATTTAATTGCTGCACCGTTTGCTTGAAAGCATCGCGTTTTAATAAAAGCTGCTTCTTCATATTGTCAATCAACCGTTTAGCCAAAAAAATACGTTGCTGCTGCATTTGAATGATTTGCTTATCAGGGCTATTGGACTGTAATCTTTGTGCGGCTAAATTAAATTGCTGCCGAGCACGTTCCAGCTTATTATTCATACTGTTTGCCAAGCGCTGCTTTAGCATATCAACAGTTTGAATTTGCTGATCATATAAACGCGTTGGCTCACGCATGATTACAGAATTATTGATGCGTTGCAAAATATCTCTTTTTTCTCGGATAATTGCTTGAACGCTAGCTAAAAGTCTACCCTGCAATTGATGAATATTGGCAATTTCATCAGTTAAATTAGGCGTTGCATACTCCGCAGCAGCAGTTGGCGTTGCGGCTCTCACATCGGCTACAAGATCACACAAAGTTGTATCGGTCTCATGCCCTACAGAAGAAATAACCGGCATCGGCATTGCATAAACCTGTCTAACGACTTTTTCTTCATTAAAAGGCCACAAATCTTCAAGCGAACCACCACCACGACCAATAATCATGACATCATAATCATCGGCATGCTGCAAAATCTGTTGCATAGCAACAACCAATGAATCAGCCGCCGTATCGCCTTGCACTTGAGCTGGGAATAAATCAATCTCGGCATGAGGGAAGCGCCGATTTGCCGTGACCATAATATCATGGATAACAGCACCCGAAGCACTGGTTACAACCGCAATTTTATCCGGAAAATGGGGCAACTGCTTTTTATGCTCTGGATTGAATAAACCTTCTTTTGCCAATTTTGCTTGGAGTTGCTTTAGCTGCTCGTATAAAGCGCCCAGACCAGCTGGCCCCATTGACTCGGCATAAAATTGATAAGAACCCTGCGGTCCATAAACACTTACATATCCAGTAACATAAACTTTCATTCCCTCTTCCGGTTTAAATTTAACCTTATCGAAGTAGGAACGAAACATGACCACATTGATCTTGGATTTTTCATCTTTTAATGAAAAATACTGGTGCGAATTGCGGCGATAACGAAAGTTAGATAATTCCCCTTGTAAAAAAACTTTATGCAAATAAGGATCATTCTTAAACTTTTGCGTAATATAGTAATTCAGATCCGTGACAGTTAGATATTTATTGTCTGCCATTTGCTCTCCTTGTCAATTTAACGACTTGTTCCATTAAATATTCTACAGTTAGCGGCCCTACGCCACCTGGTACCGGAGTAATCCAGCTTGCTTTGTCTTTTACTTCATCAAAAGCAACATCGCCTACCAAGTGACCATTGACGTGATTAATGCCAACATCGATGACAACTGCACCAGGTTTAATCATATCGGCAGTAATCAGATTAGCCTGGCCTGCCGCTGAGACAATGATATCTGCTTTTTGCGTGTATTCCTTTAAGTTTTGCGTGTGGTGATGAAGCAGAGACACAGTAGCATTTTTTTCAAGTGCTAGAGCAGCTAGCGGCTTGCCAACAATGTTAGACCGGCCGATTATCACCATATTTTTACCATCTAAATCAATCTGATAGTGCTCGAGTAGGCCAATAATTCCAGCAGCCGTAGCTGGTTCTACAAAGTGCGTTCCCTGCCACAAGCGGCCTGCACTAGCCGGCGTTAAGCCATCAACGTCCTTTTCTGGATCAATTCTGCTAAGCAGGTGATTCTCATCAATCTGATCAGGCACTGGCAATTGAACCATGATGCCATTAACTTTCGGATCCACATTTAACTGGTCAATTAACTTTATGACATCAGATTCTTGCTCATTTGCAGGCAACTGATATATTTTTTGCTCAATACCAATCTTTTTAGCGCGCCGCTTTTTAGTGCGGACGTAGATTTTGCTGGCTGAATCGTCCCCAATATTAATCACGCAAAAAAGAGGCTGAATTCCGTCAGCTTTTAATTTCTTAACCTTTTCTTTAAGTTTATCTGCCTTTAAGTTTGCAAATGCTTTGCCGTCAAGAATTTGTCCCATAAAGTCATTCCTTTTCTATAAAAATAGCCGGCATAAGCCGGCTATTGATATTATTTGACGAAGTTAGCCAAAATACCATTAATGAATGGTTTTGCATCTGGATCGGTGAAATCATCACACAAATTCAATGCTTCATTCACTGCTGCTTTTGGCTCAATCTCGGCGCTATCTTTGATTTCGTACAAAGCGATTTCAAGAATTGCAATAGTAATTGGATTAACACGCTCAATCCGCCAGCCCTTTTTCAGGTGTGCAGCAATTGCTTCTTTTAATTCATCGCGCTTTAACATTACGCCTTCAATTAAAGTTTTTGAATAGGCAGAAAGCTGCTCAAGATCAAGCATTTCCACGGTTTTTACTTCAACTTCTGCTGTGGTCAACTCAGGATCTTGGTTGGCCAAAAAGATTGCTTGCATTGCAACCTTACGACTTTCATGTTGATTCATTTACTCTTGATTGTCCTCCGGAAACAGTTCGGTCGTTGTGTTCTCAGGAGCCTTATTTTCGTCATCTTCTGGGAATACCAGACCAACAACGTGAATATTGATCTCTTTAAGTTCCAAATCCGTCATTTGGATCAATTGTTGCTTCAAATTCTTTTGTAATTTGATGGCAACTGAAGGAACATTTACGCCGGCCTCAAGGTAAACATAAACATCTGCACTCAACTTGCCAGCTTGATCAACGCTAACGCTGACGCCTTTTCCGCGGTCTTCACGGCCTAAAACATGCTTAATGCCTGATTTCAAGTTGCCACGCATGCCTACAATGCCATCAACTTTTTCAGCAGCAATTCCTAAAATGACTTCAAGTACACTAGGATCAATCTTAATTTGCTCACCATTTTCTTCGCCACTTAAGAGAATTTTTGAACTATCTGCCATTTTCTTACCTCAAAAAAACTACTTGTTAGCACGTGATACGTAAGTACCATCAGCAGTGTTGATAGTCAAAACGTCGCCTTCGTTAATAAAGAATGGAACGTTAACTACCAAACCAGTTTCCATAGTAGCTGGTTTACCACCACCTGATGAAGTATCACCCTTGATGTTAGGTTCAGTCTTAGCAACCTTCAAATCAACGGTGTTAGGCAATTGAATACCTAAAGTTTCACCATCGTGCATAATTACGTTAACAGTCATGTTTTCAAGCAAGTACTTGCTTTCATCTTGAATTTGTTCGTTTGGAATGGCTAATTGATCATAAGTAGTAGTATCCATAAATACATAGCTTGAGCCATCATTGTACAAATATTGCATAGACTTGGTTTGAATATCGGCTGTTTCAACCTTAGCAGTTGAACGGAAAGTATATTCCTGAACAGCGCCGGTTCTCAAGCTCTTAAGCTTTGAACGAACGAAAGCACTACCTTTACCTGGTTTTACGTGTTGGAATTCAACGATTCTCCATAAATCATTATTATATTGGATAGTTAAACCGTTCTTGAATTCGTTAACTGATATCATTGTCATAATAATTCCCTCATTTCTACATATATATGTTACCAATTTGCAAGCGATTTGGCTATCTTTTTAAAGAGAAAGGAGCTCATCTTTTGGCAAGTTGGATAAAGTTTCTGGATTTTGACCATTAATCAAAATGTCATCTTCGATTCTAACGCCGCCTTTTTCAGGCAAATAAATTCCTGGTTCAACCGTATGAACCATGTTGTTGACCAACTTTTGCTTGCCGAAAGGCAAAGCAGGTTGACACAATTCATGAATTTCTAGCCCAATTCCGTGACCAATCCCATGTCCAAAGTATTGACCATAACCTTGCTCAGTAATATAGTCACGTGCTGCTCTATCAACATCGCGACCAGTGTGACCAACAGTTGCAGCTTCGATTCCTCTTCTTTGAGCTTCATGAACGATTTGATAGATTTTTTCTAATTCGGGATCAACTTTGCCCAAGCAGACTGTCCGTGTAATGTCAGCAGCATAGCCATTGTAGAAACTGCCAAAGTCAATCACGATCATATCGCCATTTTCCATCTTTTTATCGCTTGCAACGCCGTGAGCCCAAGCAGATCGAACACCTGAAGCAACGATCGTATCAAAGTCAGGACCATCGCCGCCATTTTCTTTAAAGTAATAATCGAGTTTTGCGGCAACGGATCTTTCGGTAACGCCAGGCTTAATTAACGGCAAAATTTGTTTAAAACTAGTCATTGAGATTTCAATTGCTTTACGCAAAGTTGCAATCTCTAATTCATCTTTAACGTTGCGAACTCGTTCAACAAGTTGTTCTGAGAATTCAAAGGAAATATCCGGATTTTGTCGTTTTAGCTGATCAAAAACAGCAGCAGTCATGACGTCAGCTTCAACTAATACTTTACGGTAATTAGTTTTCTTCAATGCTTTCGTCAATTCGCCGGCAACATCACTGGATTGCTGCATAATGACATCCATTTGTCCAGGAGCTTGTGCTTTAATTTGATCTGCAAAACGCGAATCAGACAGAAGAATGCGTGAGCCATCCTTACCCAAAATCAATTCTGCTTCTTCACCGGTAAAATTGGTTAAGTAGCGATAATTTGCTTGATTGATGATAATCATCGCATCAGCATCTTTTTCTTTTATCAAATCAGTTACTTTACTAATTCTTTGATTGAGCAAGCTTAATAATTCTTCTTGTTTATCCATGTGTATTTCCTCTTTTCGCTAGTTGATTTAGTTTATTATACAAAAAAGACGCGAAGCAGGTTGCTTCTCGCCTTCGTTTTTTACTAAATTACTTAGCTTCTTCAGCTGGAATAACTGAAACTTGCTTCTTGAACTTGCCAAGACGTTCAAATTTAACAACACCGTTTACTAATGCAAATAAAGTGTCGTCTCCACCTTGACCTACGTTCTTGCCTGGGTGAATCTTAGTACCACGTTGACGGTAAATAATTGAACCTGCGTGGATTTCTTGACCATCGCCGACCTTAGCGCCTAAACGACGACCAGCAGAGTTACGACCGTTGGCAGTAGAACCGCCACCCTTGTGGTGGGCAAATAATTTCAAACCTAAAATATTCATTATCTTTTCACCTCTGAAAATTAAGCTTCAATCTTTTCAACAGTAACCTTAGTGTAAGGTTGACGGTGACCGTACTTGCTGTGTGAGTGCTTCTTTGGCTTGTACTTGAAAGTTACAACTTTCTTTTCCTTACCTTGCTTTTCAACTTTAGCAGTAACCTTAGCACCCTTAACTAATGGAGCACCAACTTTAACATCCTTGCCATCAGCAACAAGAATAACTTCGTCAAAGGTAACTTCCTTACCTTCTTCTGCATCAAGCTTTTCTACAAATACACTATCGCCTTCAGCAACTTTGTATTGCTTACCACCGGTCTTAATAATTGCGTACATTTGTACACCTCCAAAAAAATACTTAGACTCGCCGAACTTAGGTGTCTTGTCTTCAAGAACTTCTAACCCAAGACGTGCGGTTGCAGATGTGGAGGTCTCCACAAATACAACTACTATATTCTACTACCAGACTGTTTATTCTGCAATAAAAAATTAAAAAGCCCAGCGGTCTTCGCTGTAGCCACCGACAACATTGTAAATCGTCAGACCCTGGTATTCTTTTTGCAGCAGATCGCGAATTTCTTCAAGATGGTCATTACTCATTACCCGTACCTGGTATTTTTTGTCAAAACCAGTTTCGGTGTAATTCATCATCACTACTGTAACTACTTGAGAAAATGCAGCTAAGAAGGTATTCCAGCCATCAACGAAAATATTCATGAAAATAACGATCATATCAACCGCAAGCAAGCCAATTGCTGGGTCGATATAGAAGTATTTTTTAAAGATCATTGGAAAAACAGTCGTACCACCAGCTGCAACGTTAATTGGGACATAGAAAAAGTTAATCGAGATCGCAACAATTTCCAATCCGATTAGGAAAACTACCCAACGCATCCACTTGTGATTAGTTAATTTTTTGTCATACAGGCATCCTTTCTTTTAGTTAGTAATATAATTTTACATAAAAAAGCATGATTATGACAAGAAAATTACCCAAATATAAGAAATTATTTATCTTTTTCTTTATATTCAATTGTTTGGTTTCCCTCGTAGGCTGGAAGACCATTAGCGGCTCGATAAAGCGCACGTTCAAAAGACTGATATCCCTTGCTGGAGCTGACAGCAAACTTGACGCCATATTTGCTGGCAAATTCACGAATATTCCAAGTAGAATCATGAGCCGCAAATGCCGTAACCAAAATTACGATATCTAAATCCTTTATCTGATTTTCGATAACTTTTTTCTTTCCTTCAAAGGCATCAATTGGAATCGGAATCCCATTATAGCGCGAAACGATACTGTCCAAAATAGCTTCATTTTGATTGTCGCCAACTGCAATCCCTACTCGCTGGTAGTGCAGATCCAAGTCCAGCTTGGCAACTTGTTCGCTATTGCTGCTCTTCTTTTTCTCCTTTTTAGCAGGAGCTGAATGTTCAGGCTGATCTACTTGATAAATCCATCTGATCTGAACTGCATCTGCGGGATTCTTCTTCAAGCGGACATCCCCCGCATACCAGGCCAAATCAACAATTGAACCATCTTCAAGAGAAATATTGTCGCCCTGATAATAGCTTGAATCTACGGGAATTACGACTTCTTTGCCTCGAATTCTCAGCTTCTCACCATGAATATTGCGGGAAATTGCCAGGTGTCCTTGCCGACCCTGAACGACCGCATACTTAAAGTCCTCGATCTGATCATAATCACGTTTGCGCAGTTTTTGAAAACCAACAACGCGCAGTATTTCAGCTTCATAGTTGGGATTGGTTTTATCTTCCAGTGCCTCAACGATATCGCCGGTCTTCAAATTAAGCGGATGTACCTGAGATTCTTTAACCGTATAAACGGTTTGACCATTATCATTGATCAAATCTGCTCCCGATACCAGCCGAATAACGGTGTAGCGTTGTCCTTTGCGATAATCGCGCTTCGGCTTTTCTTTTGGTTTCATTGCCTCTTCAAAAACTTTGGCATTGACTGCTTCTTCTGTTTGAATCGAATGCTGAATAGCTTGATCCAATGCTCCAATTTCAGTGCCAAAATTTTTGCCCACTCCAGGAACAAAAGTTAATTTATGCAGAGCCGTCAGTGCTTGCTTTTTAGCGGCAGGATCGCCAGGTGTCTTAATCAGCTGTGTGATTCCCGTTAATAAACGTTTTATATCCTTATTTTGCTCATTTTGATCTGAAATGCTCGGCTTTTTTGTTTTGATAGGAGTCGACTCTTGACCATCATCTGCCATTTGAATAATAGCTTTGATTGCAGTTAAGCCATTTTTTAGACTTTGGTCATCTCCACTTGTTTTTTGCAGAATTCGCTTAAGATGATTGCGATAATCTAACAAATTCTTCACCTGCTTTCTTACTTGAACTATTTTATTATATCCTGCTTACTTTTAATAATTAAAATTTATTTGCTTATCAATACCAATAAAAAAAGACTTCTAGGATCGCTAGAAGTCAAATCGTTTAAGCACGCCATTCGCCGTTATTGCCATAAGAATGTTTGCCTAATTCATCGATAATCACATGAATATGTTCCTTCGGTGCACCGGTATCTTTATGGACGGCTTCGGTTACGTCCTTCATCAAATTAGTCAATTGCTCGTCGGTTCTGCCCTTAATTAATTCAATATGTACAAATGGCATTGTTTTCCTCCTTTATTTAATTTTGATAAGTAATATTCAAATAAAAATATACCACGTTTAAAGCTTATATTTGCGGAAAACTTTCTCAAGCGGTAAGCCAATCACCGGGGTAAGCAAACCGGTAAAGCTGGCTTCAACGATTCCATTCATTCCCAAAGCTGCAACTAGCACTAAAAAAAGCGATTGACTGTTGCTGGTATTGCCGAGATACTTCATCAAACTAGCAGCATGATTCATAAAAAGCAGGCTGCTTAGGCCAATTACCAAAAAGGTATTGGTCAAAGAAGCAGTCACTCCGGCAACCAGGAAGCTTATTTTTTCGCCCTTCATCAGTTTGACGATTAAACCGGGAAGCCAACCGGCAATTATGCTTGGTACCAGTGAAATTATCGGATTTTGAAAGAGTATAAGACTTACCATATCGCCTGGTTGCGTGTAAGCAACAAACAAGCGAGTCAAGCCCCAGAAAATACCGAAGCCAACTCCTGCTTTTGATCCCATTAGGCAGCTGTATAAGGCTACAGTCAATGGGATCGTCGTAATTGTCGGCAGAGCCGGTAAAAGTCGGATATAGCCAATATTTGGTACCAAAGTTTGCAATAATAAAATGGCAACAAAAATAGCGGTGATTGTTAAACGCGTTGTTTCTGTTTTTCTCATCTGTCCCTTTTCCTTGTTAAATAATTACTTATTTTACCTAAAAAATAATTTTTAGCAAAGCCCTTCTTCTTTCAAAAAGTTGAACCATTTAGCCTTCAAGTGCGAAAAATCAAAGCGCTTAGCCGACTGATAGGCACAAGCAGAATATTGCGTCATCAAATTTGGGTTGGTCAGCAGAGCCTTGATGTTTTGCTTTAACAACCTGATTATTCATCGGAACCAGCTTTCCGCTAATACCATCTTCGATTATTTCGGCTGGGCCATAATTAATATCATAAGAAACGGCAGGACAGCCGTGAGCCTGTGCTTCAAGAAGTGCCATGGCAAAGCCCTCATTTTTACTGGTTAACACTTCTAGCTGGGCTGAGTTATATACTTGATCCAAATTTTGTGCAAAGCCGCAAAAGTTAATATAAGAAGCTGCGTGATTTTCTGCGACTAAAGTTGTTAAGCGTTTATTTTCCGCTTCATCCGTATTGTTGCCGTAGATCGATAAAGCAATTTGCGGATATTTGATATGCAGATCTATCACGGCTTGAATCAGATGGCTCAATTGCTTAATGACATCAATTCAAGCTACGGCAATAATTTTCCCTGGTGTGCGAGAAGAAAATGGAATTTTGTCTTCGCTAGAGGTAAAGGTAACAGGGATATCATATGAATGCGAAACCTGCAATACTTCCGCTGCATCTTTAGACTCACGTTTGGTTGAAGAAATTAAGCCGCGAATTTTGCCTGCTTTTGCTAGCTCGGTCACCGGTTTAAATACTGAATATACTTGATCATTCAAGTAGCCTGAGGGGGTTAAAGCTGAATGGAAAATGACGTAGCTGGGAACGATGTGCTTCATTTTTTCAAAAGCGGGCAGAACCTGCGTACAGCGATCGCAGTAGAAGACTGCTTGCGCATTCCTTTCTGCTAAGCAGTCAAGGAAATAGGCCTGAAAGGAAGCTTCCTTTTCAAACCGCACTGTTTTAAAGCCCTTTTTCATTTCAATCAGCGTGAGCATCGGCTTGTTCTGGTTGCTTTGACAGAAATATTCACGGATAAGCGGATTGTTATTTTGATCCACGAATTCGCGCATTTTAAGCTGAGCCTTATCATCAAAGAATTCAGTATAATCCAAGTGATTATAGCGATAGAATTCCCGTTTAACTGTGAAGCCATATTGATCCAGATGATCGACGTAATAGATCCGCGAGCCATAAAGGTGAGCTTGAATAACCGCGCGTTCGTTCAGATAAGCGTTATTTTCTTTTCTGATTAAACCAGGCTGATTAAAAATCTGGTCAAGGGCTTTTTCAGTATTTACTTGTTGAGTATCGGGCAGCTGTTGAAAATACTGAAAAATATTGATCACTCTGCCACTTGTTTTCAGTTTATTTCGATATTCCTGAATAAAGTCATTTTTTGCAACTCGACAATTTTGCAAGGCACGTCAAGGGCATCAAAGATCTGCATCCTCTTTACCTGTGCCAGTTCAATTGCTGACGTATTATAATCTTCTCGTGTTGAAATGAAATAATGCATATGTTTTCCCTAGAGACAAAAAAAGCAACGCCTCTCAGCGTTGCTATATTAATGATCTGGGTGAGATTCGAACCCACGACCCACAGTTTAGAAGACTGTTGCTCTATCCAGCTGAGCTACCAGACCATGTATGTTTGTATGTCCTCAACAGAACACAAACTATTATATGGAAATCTGCTTTAAAATTCAAGCCTTATTTTAAAAATTATCAGTTCATTCTAAAATAGAATTAAGGAGGATTCTCAAAATGATCAAATTTTACGGCTATAAACGTTGTTCAACATCAAGAAAAGCACAAAAATGGTTTGACGACCATCACATTAAGTATGAATTTCAAGACCTGGTTGCTGTCCCGCCTAAAAAAGAAGACCTGATAAAATGGCTGACTGCCTACCAAAATCGCGGCTTACGCTACTTTTTCAACACCAGCGGTCAACATTACCGTGCTCAAAATCTAAAAGAAAAAATTCCAACGATGACCATCGCTCAAGCCGCCGAATTGATGGCAAACGACGGCAAATTAATCAAGCGTCCTCTAGTTGTTGATGAAAAGCACTTAACTTGTGGCTTTAAAGAAGATATTTACAAGGAAACTTGGCTTCAAAAATAGTAAACTAGACATAACAAATTTCACCACAATTAAAGGAGTTTTCTTATGAAATATAATCAATATGCTTACGTTCAAACGCAATATGAAGAACAAGTCAAAGAATTAACGGCGATCAACTTTTTGCCCAAGAATTTTCAAAACTGGTCCTTCAGCGATCTGCTTGCCAAATTAGTTAAGATGAGCATTGCTGAAGCAAAAAGCGACGAGGCCAAAGAAGCAAAGCTAAATGAATTCGCAGTCTCCGAAACGCAGACTTTCGCTGACTTTTTAAAGCAAAAGCCTGAAGAAATCGGCACCAATCAATTCTACAATGTCGCTTTGCAGCTGCTAGGATACCACGTTCATTACGACTACCAATTGTCCGATCCGACCGGTTTTATGCAAAAGCAAGCCTTGCCTATCGTTCAAGATATCGATTCTATTTCCAAGTTGGTGACTGCTTTTTATCGTTTGCTTAATACCCGTGCCAAAAACGGTCAGCTCCTTATCGATGTGATGGCTGGACGAGGCTACTTCACCCAATTCTGGGGACAAAACAAGTTCATGTACTTCAATGGCAAATCACTTCCTGTCTTTAATACTGACAAAGTTATCCGTGAAGTTGTCTATGTTGAAACTGATCTTGATACTGACCGCGATGGCAAAAGCGATTTGATTCAAGTAACAATCTTTCGTCCCAACGAGTCAAACGGCGGTTTGAAAGTACCAGCTTTATACACTGCTAGTCCATATTTTGGCGGCATTATTGAAAATGAAAAACGCAATCACAATGTCGACGAAAACTTGTCTGATGCAACTGAATGGCAAGATCCTAAATATGAAGCAACTCCAACAGTTGAAGCAAACAAGCCTGGCAGTGAAGATCATGTGGCAACCGAAGAAGCCGTTCACAAGTCTTCTTACCCACTGAACGAATACTTGCTGGCACGCGGATTTGCCAGTGTCTTTGCTGGTGGAATCGGCACGCGCGGCAGCGATGGCTTGCGTATTACTGGTGCTCCTGAAGAAACTGAATCAGCTAAAGAAGTAATTGAATGGCTGCATGGCGACCGCATCGCCTATACTGATCGCACTAAAAAGCATGAAATCAAGGCTTCCTGGTGCAATGGCAATATCGGAATGACTGGCCGCTCTTACCTTGGTACTTTGCAAATTGCTGTTGCTACTACTGGTGTTGCTGGTCTTAAGACTGTTGTTTCCGAAGCTGCGATTTCATCCTGGTATGATTATTATCGTGAACATGGTTTAGTAATCGCTCCTGAAGCTTGCCAAGGCGAAGATTTGGACTTGTTGGCAGAAACATGTCAATCAAATTTGTGGGATGCCGGTTCATATTTAAAGATCAAGCCAAAATATGACGCAATGCAAAAGCATTTGCTGAGTCGTGAAGATCGCACTACTGGTCAATACTCAGACTTCTGGGAAGCTAGAAACTACCGCCACAACGCTGATGGCATTAAATGTTCATGGATCAGCGTCCATGGCTTAAATGACTGGAACGTTAAGCCAAAGAATGTTTACAAGATTTGGCAACTGGTTAAAAAGATGCCAATGAAACACCACTTGTTCTTGCATCAAGGTCCGCACTACAATATGAACAATTTCGTTTCGATCGATTTTACCGACCTAATGAACCTTTGGTTCTGTCATGAGCTTCTTGGCATCGAAAACAATGCCTACAAGCAATGGTCAACGGTCATGATTCAGGACAATCTTCATGCAGATACCTGGCATGAAGAAGATGACTGGTCTAATGAAATTGGTCAAGCAGCTACCTACTACCCAACTGATGATGGTGAGCTTCATAAAAACGGCAATGGCAAAGAGAAGAAGAGTTTTGTCGATGTGGGCGGTAAAGACTTCAAAGAAGCTAAAATTTCAGAAAGCGAATGGCAATACAAATTTATTTGTGGTGATGAAAAATGGGCTAAACGCAGCCTGCGTTTTGTGACAGATGAATTTATCCATCCAGTAACAATCGTTGGTCGACCAGAAGTTAAAATCAGAGTGAGTGGCTCATTGCCTAAAGGGCAGCTTTCAGTAGCTCTTGTTGAACTTGGCGATCGCAAACGTTTGACTCCTACGCCAAAGTTCTTAATGCGTGGTGGACAAGAACTCGGCTACCGCTTTGGTACAGATACGCTGCAAGAATTTGTTCCTGATAAATTAACGCATGCTAAATTGATTACCAAAGCTCATATGAACTTGCAAAATTACAAGGATATGAAGAAGCCAAGGAAGATTGAAGCTGGTCAATTTGTTGACCTTGATTTCAAGCTGCAGCCAACTTATTACCAACTTCCGATTGGCGCCAAAGTTGCTTTGATCATTTACTCTACAGACGAAGGAATGACCAAGCGACCACTTGAAGAAGAAACTTATACGGTTGATTTGGCCGGTACTGAGATTAAGTTTTATCAGAAATAACTAGAATTTTCTCTTTGGGTTTCTTTTAGAATAAAAGCAAAAAGTGTTAGTCATAAACTAACACTTTTTTTATTTCAAATATTTAATTATTAATCCAAACTTTCAGTCGCAAATGAACGATTTTCAAGTGCTGTCAAAAGCGCATCAGCAGTATCTAATGCCGTCAGCAATGGAATGTTTTGTTGAATTGCAGTTTGCCGAATGATGAAACCATCAGAATTCTTTTCCAAATCATGGCCCATCGTGTTGATCACCAAATCAATCTTCTCTTGCTTGAGTTCGCTCAAAATGTTGTTATCGCCATTTTCATGAACCTTAGAAACTAATTCCACATGCAAACCTTTGTCACGTAAGAATTCTGCCGTACCTTTGGTTGCGAAAATTCTATAGCCGATTCGAGCAAATCTCTTAGCAATAGGCAAAATAGCTTGTTTGTCACGATCTTCAATGGTTAAAAGCACGTTGCCATATTCAGGCAATTTCATTTTAGCTCCTGCAAAGGCCTTGAACAAAGCTTTCGCAAAGGTATGGTCAGAGCCCATAACTTCACCAGTAGATTTCATTTCAGGTCCAAGGTAAGAATCAATATCGGCTAATTTGCTGAAGCTGAAGACTGGGGCCTTAACACTGATCATTTCAGGCTCCGGTGCCAAACCATCTTTATAGCCTTGCTCGGTCAAATTTTCACCCATAATTACGCGTGAAGCAACTTGGGCCATTTCAATCCCCGTAATCTTGCTTAAGAATGGTACCGTTCTTGAAGCTCTTGGGTTAACTTCGATGACATAAACTTGACCGTCACGGACGATAAACTGAATATTCATAATACCGATACAGTTGAGTTTCAAAGCCAACTTTCTAGTGACATCGGTAATCTTTTCTTTCACTTCATCAGTAAAGGTTTGTGGTGGGTAAACGGCCATTGAGTCACCTGAGTGAACGCCGGCATGTTCAATATGTTCCATAATTCCTGGCAAAAGAACCGTCTTGCCGTCACAGATGGCATCAACATCACATTCGCGACCATCAAGATAATCGTCAACCAAAATTGGGTGGTCGGCTGCGATATCAACGTGGTCATGCAAGTATTCTTCAAGTTCGTCCTTGCTGTAGACAATTTCCATTGCCTTCCCACCTAAAACATAGGATGGACGAACCAAAACTGGGTAGCCTAAGCGATCTGCTGCTTCAAGTACGCCTTCATGCGTTGTTGCAGTAAGGCCTTTTGGTTGATTCAAATGAAGATCCTTAATGATTTCATCGAACAATTCACGGTCTTCAGCACGGTTAACATCTTTAACCTTGGTACCCAAAATCTTAATGCCGTGTTTTTCAAGACCGGCAGCCAAGTTTATTGAAGTTTGACCACCGAATTGAACAATTACGCCTCCTGGCTTTTCCAAGTCGCAAACGTTCAATACATCTTCAAGAGTTAATGGTTCAAAGTAAAGCTTATCAGAAATTGAGAAGTCAGTAGAAACCGTTTCGGGGTTAGAGTTAATAACAATTGCTTCATAGCCCATCTTTTGCAAAGCCTTAACACAGTGAACAGTGGCGTAATCAAATTCAACACCCTGACCAATTCTGATTGGGCCAGAACCAATAACCAAAACTGACTTTTTGCCTGTCTTATGACTTTCATTTTCACCATCATAAGTTGAGTAGAAATATGGCGTTTTTGATTCAAATTCGGCAGCACAGGTATCAACCATCTTATAAACCGGAATAATGCCATTTTCTTTCCGCAAATTTCTGACATCATCGACATCTTCATCCCATAAATTGGCAATTGTCTGATCAGAAAAGCCATACTTCTTAGCGGTTCTCAAAACTTCAACATCATCTTCATGATGTTCCAAGGTCTTTTCCATCTCGACCATATGCCTAACGATATCCAAGAAGTAGAAGTTGATCTTAGTTAGTTCGTGAACATCTTCAAGACTGTAGCCTCTTCTGAATGCTTCAGCCAAGTAGAAAAGTCGATTATCTTGCGCCTTAACCAGCTTGGTTTCCAGCTGATCATCGCTTGCAGCATGTGCTTCAGGTGAATACAAGTCTTTTTCATCAATTTCAAGCGATCTGACTGCCTTTTGAAAGGCTTCTTCAGCAGTACGACCGATAGCCATTACTTCTCCAGTGGCCTTCATTTGCGTACCCAATACACGATCTGCCTTTGGGAATTTATCAAATGGCCAGCGTGGAATCTTGCAGACAACATAGTCCAAAGCTGGTTCAAATTCTGCATAAGTAGTACCCGTAACTGGATTCTTGATTTCATCCAAAGTCATCCCAACAGCGATCTTAGCTGCCATCTTAGCAATTGGATAACCAGTTGCCTTTGAAGCCAAGGCTGAAGAACGAGAAACTCTTGGGTTAACTTCAATTACGTCGTAATTGAAACTGTTAGGATCCAAGGCAAGCTGAACGTTGCAGCCACCCTCGATCTTAAGCGCTCTGATTAAACGCAATGAACAGTCTCTGAGCATTTGGTATTCCTTATCAGATAAAGTTTGTGACGGTGAGAAGACAATTGAATCCCCCGTGTGAATACCAACCGGATCAAAGTTTTCCATACAGCAGACAATCATTGCATTATCGTGACTGTCGCGCATTACTTCGAACTCGACTTCTTTATAACCAGCAATTGATTGTTCAATCAAACATTCAGTAACTGGTGAAAGTTCCAACCCATTTTTACAAATACGAGCCAATTCTTCTCTATTCTTACAGATACCACCACCGGTACCACCCATCGTAAAGGCTGGACGAACGATAATCGGATAACCGATCTTATCGGCAAAATCCAAAGCTTCTTGAACATGGTGAACAGTCAATGATGGTGGAACTGGTTCGCCTAAACTCTTACACAATTCCTTGAACTTTTCACGATCTTCGGCTTGTTCAATTGAATCAAGCTTTGTTCCCAAAAGTTCAATATGCAACTCATCCAAGATGCCAGTTTTTGAAAGAGCCAAAGCCATGTTTAATCCAACTTGGCCACCAAGAGTTGGCAAAATTGCATCTGGATATTCTTGGCGAATAATTCTAGAAACAGATTCAACTGTCAGTGGTTCGATATAAACTTTATCGGCAATGGTTGTATCAGTCATGATTGTAGCTGGATTAGAGTTTACCAAAACTACTTCATAACCTTCTTCACGCAAGGCTAAACATGCCTGAGTACCTGAATAGTCAAATTCAGCGGCTTGACCAATAATGATTGGACCAGAACCGATCACCATAATTTTATGAATATCTTTTCTCTTAGGCATGACGCTTTTCTTCCTTTCTTTGATCAATCATTGACATAAAGTCATCAAACAATGAATCTTCATCGTGAGGACCAGGCGTGGCGTCTGGGTGGAATTGAACTGAAAATGCAGGATATTTCTTGTGACGCAATCCCTCAACTGTTCCATCGTTTACTTCAACGTGGGTAATCATCAAATTGTCTTTATCAACTGAATCAGCGGCTACTGCATAACCATGGTTTTGCGAAGTAAAACCAATATTGCCTGTTGCAATTTCTCTTACCGGATGGTTAAAACCACGGTGGCCGAATTTCATCTTGTATGTTTTAGCACCGTTAGCCAAGGCAAATACTTGGTGACCCATACAAATTCCCATCAGTGGAACATGCTTTTCTACTTTCCGAACCATCTTAGTGGCCTCAATCATTTCTTCTGGGTCACCAGGACCGTTAGATAAAAGCACGCCATCTGGATGAAGACCTAAAACCTGCTTAGCCGTTGCCGTATACGGTAAGACGATACAGTTGCAGTCGCGCTTAGCCAATTCTCTTAAAATACTGTGCTTGATTCCAAAATCAATTACCACAATATTGCGCTTAGAACCGGGAACAGGATATGGCGTTTTGGTTGAAACCCGACTGATAACGCCTTTGGTAACCTGCTTTTGCTTTAAGTCTGCTGCAATTTTTTCAGTATCATTTTTAGAAGTGGCGATCTTGCCGCGCAAAGTTCCGTGGACCCGCAGCTTTTTAACCAATTCCCGCGTATCAATTCCTTGAATGCCTGGAATATTCAAATGCTCCAAGAACTTCGGCAAAGTTGTTTGCATTCTCCAGTTGGTAGGATGCCGCGCAACTTGGTGACAGATTACGCCTTTAATGCCAGGTTCAAGTGACTCATAGTCGGCTAAAGTAATACCGTAGTTGCCGATCAATGGATTAGTAAATACCAAAATTTGATCAGCATATGATTGATCGGTAATTGCTTCTTGATAGCCGGTCATCCCAGTTGTGAAAACAACTTCACCGACTGTCTCTGTATTAGCACCGAAACTTTCGCCTTCATAAATTGAGCCATCTTCTAAAATTAAGTATTTCTTACTCATTTTCTTCACCCCGCTCGTAAACTACCTTACCGCTGACGATTGTCATGACTGTTTGACCATAGACTTTTTCGCCGGTAAATGGTGAATTGACGCCTTTGGACAAGTAATCTTCTTCCTTGATTTCTGCTTCATGCTTTAAGTCAAAAATTGCAATATCAGCTTCAGCTCCAGCCTCCAAATGACCACAATTCTTGAGACCAAATTTATCAGCTGGCACATCGCTCATTAAACTTAGCAATTTTCCCAATTTAATAATGCCCGTCTTAACGTACTTAGTGTATAAAGTTGAAAATGCTGTTTCGCTGCCGGTGATACCAAAAGCAGCGTTGCGGAAGCTACCTTCTTTTTCGCTTTTAGCATGTGGGGCATGATCAGTGGCAATAAAATCAATCGTACCATCCAGCAGACCACCTACTAAGGCTGCTTGATCCTCTTTGGATCGTAATGGCGGATTCATCTTAAAGTATGGGTTGTCGCTTGGAATATCGCTGTCCGTTAACAGCAAGTAGTGCGGTGCAACTTCACAAGTAACATTGATTCCGCGTGCTTTGGCAATGCGAACCAACTCAACGCTAGTTGCTGTTGAAACGTGGCAGATGTGATAGTGGCAGCCTGTTTTTTGTGCTAAAAGCAAATCACGCGCAATTTGCGTAGTTTCAGCCAATTCCGTAATTGGCGGCAAATTCAATTCTTTGGCTTTTTCGCCTTCATTAATGACGCCCTTTTGATATAAAGCATTATCTTGGCAGTGACTTGCGATGATCAAATTGTTTTCTTTAGCCTTCTGCATTGCCAGATACATTGTCTGCGCGCTTTGAATGCCATGACCGTCATTGCTTAAGGCAAAAGCACCAGCTTGTTTTAAGGCAGAGTAGTCCGGAATTTCGTCACTGGTTTGATCAACCGTGACCGGTGCATACTGCAAAATATGCACAACGCCTTTTTTCTTATTTTCGGCGATCATCTTTTTGATCAGATCGGGAGTGTTAGGAACCGGTGTAACGTTTGGCATGGCCCCCACAGTAGTAAAACCGCCATGAGCAGCAGCTAAACTACCGGTATGAATATCTTCTTTATAGGTTTGACCAGGATCACGGTAATGAACGTGAACATCAACGAGACCTGGACTCACTAGTTTGCCTGAAGCATCGATTACATGGTCACCGGTTAAATCTTGCCCGATTGCTTTAACTTTGTTTTTTTCAATTAAAACATCTGCTTGAAGCAAACGGCCATTTTGATAAACCGTTCCGTTCTTGATTACTGTCGTCATTTATTCGAGTCCTCCTAACTTGCGGCCGCGAATTACCGCTTCAAGCATTGCCATTCTCATGAAGACGCCATTTTGCATTTGTCTGAAGAACATGCACTTAGGCGCTTCAACTAATTTGCCATCAAGCTCAACACCATGGTTGATTGGACCTGGGTGCATGATGATTGTGTCTGGTTTCAATTCGTCATAACGCTTTTGATTGATGCCATACTTTTCATGATAGCTTTCTGCACTGAAAGTCTTTTCGTTTGGATCACCAGCGTGGCGTTCATGTTGTACTCTAAGCAACATCATGACGTCCATTTCAGGGACCAATTCATCGATTGTCTTGAATTCACCATACTTGTCATAAGCGTGGTCATACCAGTAATCTGGGCCTGAGAAGTAAACCTTGGCACCAAGTCTGGTCAAAAGTTCCATATTGCTTTTGGCAACTCTAGAATTAGTGATATCACCGACGATAGCAACCTTAAGTCCTTTAATATGGCCGAAATGTTCATGAATCGTCATCATATCAAGCATGCATTGAGATGGGTGCTGACCGCTGCCGTCACCTGCGTTAACAACGCCGATGTTCAAATGTTGATAGGATTTTGGATGAATCAAATCTTCATAGTATTCGTTTTGCGAGTGCCGAATGACTTCTAAGTTGACACCCAAAGCATTCATAATTAATGAAGTATCATATAGAGTTTCACCTTTATTAACTGATGAGTGAGCTGGATCAAAAGGAATAACCGTCAATCCCAGCTTTCTTTCAGCCATCTCAAAACTGGTATGCGTCCGACTTGAATCCTCAAAAAACATGTTCGTTACGTAAACTGGATTGGTTAAATTAGGAACCGCTCCACCCTGCTTAAAATATTCAGCCCGTTTAATTAAACTGGTAACTTCTTCTTGTTTAAGATTTTCAACACTGACAAAATTCTTTAAACTAACAAGATTTAAATTTTCCATTTTTCCACCTTTACCAAAACAAAAAAGCCCGAAGTCAATTGACTCCAGGCTACAGTTTTTCGGTGTGCTAAAAAGACACAACCGTTCTGGCCCTCTCTGGAGTCAATTAAATGGTTGATTACTTTAAATTAAGATTATTTAGGTAGTGCTTTTAAGACTACTTCATCATTTTGATCAATTTCCTTAACGTGAACGGCAACTTGTTCATCTTCAGAAGTTGGAATATTTTTACCGACAAAATCCGCTCTAATCGGCAGCTCGCGATGACCACGGTCAACCAAAACTGCGACTGCAATTGAACTAGGACGACCTTTCGCCATCAAAGCATCCATCGCAGCCCGGATCGTGCGTCCGGTATAAATGACATCATCAATCAAGACAACATGCTTATCGTTGGTTTGAACGCCAACTTGATCAGAATTAACTACCGGATCCTGCTTAAGAGAAGCATCATGCCGATCATCACGATATAAAGTAATATCAAGCTGACCAACAGGAACATCTACTCCTTCAAGCTTTTGAATGCGATCATGAATCCTTTGTGCCAAATAAATGCCCCGCGTTTTAATTCCGACAAGAACTAAATCCTCGGTTCCTTTATTGCGCTCAATTATTTCATAAGTAATTCTTGTTAAAGCACGCTTGATTGCGAGTTCATCCCAAATCTTTTTGGTCATATTTTCCTCCCTGAAAATGCCCATGAAAAAAGCTCCTAATCTAGTTAGACTAGGAGCTTCACTGATAAAGTTGCATTCAACTTTAAACGCGCCACTTTACTAGCCTCACGGGACTAATTTAAAAGGACATTGATTGACTTAAATATACTTGTACCAGCACATTTTGTCAATTATTTTTATAATTTTCTTTAATTAAACTCAACTTGGCCTACTAAATCATTGATATCGTCAACATGCAATTTTTTAAGCAAATCTGGCAATGCTTGCGCAATATGCGGACAAGCTAGAGCATCATGGAAATGCGCCGTACCCACTGCAACTGCACTGGCGCCGGCTAGAATAAATTCAACGACATCTTCTGCTGACTCGATACCGCCCATTCCGATAATCGGCAAATTGGTGGCTTGATGAACTTGCGCTATCATACGAACGGCAATTGGCTTGATTGCGTGACCTGAAAAGCCGCCCATATTATGACCCAGAACTGGCTTGCGCGTCTTGATATCAATATGCATCCCCAGCAAAGTATTAATCATTGAAAGTCCATCAGCCCCACCTGCTTCAGCTGCCTTTGCAATTTCAACAACATCCGTAACATTTGGCGTTAATTTAACATAAATTGGCAGATCGACTGCATCTTTGATTTTTCTCGTCAACTCTTCAATTACATCGGGATGCACGCCAAAGCTCATTCCGCCGCGAGCAACGTTAGGACAGGAAACATTTATTTCCAAAGCATTAACCAACTTAGAAGATGCCAATTTTTGTGCAACTTCGACGTAGCCAGCTTCGTCGTCACCGCCAACACTGGCCATAATTGGCAAAGCAGGATATTTTTGCCTGAATTTAGTTAATTTATCGCTAATTACCGCATCAACGCCAGGATTGGTAAGGCCGACTGAATTAAGCACCCCATCATCCAAAACGGCAATTTGCGGCTGCGGATTGCCAGTAGTTGCCTTAGGAGTAGTAGTTTTAATAATCATTGCCCCTAACTCATTCAAATCAAATTTTTTAGCAACAGGAACATCCCCAAAACCGAAAGTTCCGCTTGCTGGCATCAATGGATTTTTTAAGGCTAGACCTGGCAAAGAAACATGAATATTCGTCATATTTTTCCTCCAAAAATGAATGCTCACTGTCATTCTTTTATTTCTGATAACTTTTCGAAGAAAAATTCTACACGGATTTTTTATTTTTTCAAATTAAATTTTCGGTTGTTTTTTATTTTGCTAGGTGGTAAACTCACTTCAAGCAAACTTTAAACGGTACAGAGAGACCGCAAGTTAACAAAATGACTTAAATTTACCTAGAACAAGTCTATACTTGTGCATTTTCTCTGTGCCAGTATAGGCTTTTTTCTATGTGGAGGAAAAATGGCAAAACCAGTATTCGTTGCTCTTGACGTTGACAGCAAAACTAAACTTGACAGCTTGCTTGCTTCCTTAGGCAAGCCGCAAGATACTACGATCAAAGTTGGAATGGAGTTGTTTTATCATGAAGGACCAGCAATTGTAAAAGAACTAGCTGACAAAGGCTATCACATTTTTCTTGATCTTAAACTGCACGATATTCCCAATACCGTCTATAGTGCCGCTAAACAATTAGCTCATTTAGGAATTGAATATACTACCGTTCATGCTTTAGGTGGCAGTCAAATGATCAAGGCTGCCAAAGATGGCTTAATAGAAGGGACGCCAGCTGGACGAAGCGTACCGAAACTGCTTGCCGTGACAGAATTGACCTCGATTTCAGACCAAGTTTTAACAAATGAACAGCACTGTGCACTGCCAATGAATGAACAAGTGCTCTCACTAGCAAGCATGGCTCAGAAAGCTGGTGCAGATGGCATCATTTGTTCACCGCTTGAAGTTAAGGAACTGCATCAAAAAATTACAGGGAATTTTCTCTTCGTCACGCCAGGAATCAGACCAAAAACCAGCGGCAGCGATGATCAAGCAAGAACCGCTACCCCGCAAGAAGCAAGAAAATTCGGTTCAAGCGCAATCGTAGTCGGACGACCGATTACCTTAGCTAGTGATCCACAAGCTGCCTATGAAGCTATTAAAAAGGAGTTTAATTAAAATGCATCAAGATCAAATTATTTCTGCCTTAATTGCAAATAAAATTATTACCATTTCGCCTGATAAGCCTTTTACCTATGCAAGTGGCATGCACTCGCCAATTTATACCGACTTGCGCTTGACGATCTCCTATCCAGATCTAAGAGACATGATTGCAAGCGACTTAGCAACCTTGATTAAAAAAGAATTTCCAGAAGCAACCATTATTGGCGGCGTAGCAACTGCAGGTATTCCTCACGCCGCATTAGTTGCCGAAAAATTGCATTTGCCAATGATTTACGTTCGTCCAAAGCCAAAAGATCACGGCAAAGGTCGTCAAATCGAGGGTCGTTTTAGCAAAGACGATCAAATTGTCTTAATTGATGACTTGATTACAACTGGTGGCTCAGTTCTCAATGCTGTTCAGGCAACGCAAAAAGATGGCGGTCAAGTTTGCGGCGTTTCTTCAATTTTTACCTACTATCTGCCTGACGCAAAAGAAAATTTTGCCAAAGCAAATGTAAAATACGCACCACTTCTTTCTTATCCTGAACTGCTTAAAAAAGAAAAGGAATCCGGTCATATCAGTGCTGATCAATACGAAGTTTTGCGCCATTGGCATGAAGATCCATGGCATTGGAAGAATTAGAAGTGTAAAAGGACAGGGGCGGCCCTGTCTTTTTTTTATGCAAAAATGCTAGGATATAACTATATCAAATTTAGAAAGTGTAAGACATGGTTAAAAAGCGCAAGAAATTTTACACAAACCACTCAATCCAGAGTTAAGCAACATCATGGCGCGGGGGATTGTGCGTCGGCGTTACGACCGGATTAATTGTCAGCATCTTTCGCTGGATTATCGATCAAACGATGGCACTATTAGATCACATTTATCCCCAAATGGCTGCCAATAATGTTTTGCTTTTGCCCTACATTTTGCTGATGCTGCTAATCAGTTTTGTTCTTGGCGAAATTATTGGACCATATATCGGCAACCTCGTTGGTTCTGGCGTACCGCAAATCGAAGCCGTTTTCTTAAATGAAAACGAAATGCCATGGTGGTCAATTCTATGGCGCAAATTTATTGGCGGTTTGCTTGCAATCTGTCCCGGTTTAATGCTTGGGCGCGAAGACCCATGTATCGAAATGGGTGCAAAGGTTGGTCAGGGCTATGCTGAAGCAGTTTTTCAATCTGATTTGAAAGAAAAACGCCGTCTTCAGCAAAGCGGCGTTGCTGCTGGTTTGTCTGCTGCTTTTAGTGCACCGCTAGCCGGTGTTTTCTTCTTAGTGGAAGAAATTACCTTCAAATTTAAAGCGGTCAATGTCATTTCCGCATTAATTGCAAGCTTCTCTGCTGATTTGGTTACCCTGCTTTTCTTTGGAACTAAACCTTGTTTATTTTTACCCGTTCATGGCAACTTGCCTTTAAACGCATATTGGACCTTGCCCTTAATTGGTATCGTGCTTGGATTTCTAGCATATGTATACCAATTCGTTATTTTGTCATTAAGACCGCTTTTTGCCAAAATCGAGTTCATCCCTAGAAAATATCAAAACATCATTCCACTTCTGCTCATTATTCCAATTGGGCTTTGGAATGCACGTCTGCTTGGCGGCTCGCATGTTTTGATCACTAGCTTGTTCAATCAAGAATTTGAAGCCAAATTTTCGACTGGTTCCTTAACTTTTATTTTGGTGCCGATTGTCATTTTCTTGGTTCGCTTTGTCTTCTCAATGCTGTCTTATGGCTCCTCCGTACCTGGCGGAATTTTCATGCCAATTCTGGTTCTGGGTGCATTATTAGGAGTAATTTTTACTAATCTGTTAATTCACAATGGGATCATTACCAGCACTTATTATCCACATATCATCATTTCAATGGCGCATCAGGTCTTGCCGATGGTGATCACGGTCTTTATCGCTTATTACGTTCTTGATTTATTAGGCGGTCGGCCGATCTACGAAGCCTTGCGCATTCAAATGAATTTTAAGCAAAAATAAAAAAGCTGAGCAAAAGCTCAGCTTTTTTTATGACAATTTGACGTCCATCATCACTTCTTTTTGAACAGTTTGGTAAACTGTTGAAACATGCAATACGTGATCAAGAAACTTTTCTTTTTCTTCATTGCTCATTGAGCTTTCAAATGAAATTCTAATTTTCATGGCTGCAACATCACTTTTGCCATGGCCTAAGTCCTCTGTAACGGTCGTAGTTTTAACTTGAAAATCTTTTACATCCAGTTTATGGGACTTGATAATCATCGCAGCTGACATGGCAATGCAAGAATTAACCGCACCTGTTAAATATTCCACAGGATTAGGACCTGCGTTTTTCTTAACCGTATCACAAATAAATTTATAATTGCGAGCCTGATTGATCAATTGCCATTCTTGCTCGCCTACACGCGTATTAACTTGGTATTTGCTCATTGTTGTCTCCTTTTAATGTTGTTCAATCGCCTTGTTCAAACGTTGATGATAAAAAGCGTAAATCAGAATTGCCAATGGAATAATGATCAACTCTACTGGATAAAACCAGGTAATTGGTAAAAGACTGTCAACTATTCCACTCAAAATCGGACCAAAAGCCATGCCGATATCGAGGCCGAGATAAAATGTCGAACTAGCCAGCCCCTGTTCGCTGATCGGTGCCAGCAAAAGCGCTGTGGCCTGAAGCACTGAATAGATGACGCCATAGCCAACTGCCATTCCTGCAGCAGCTAGTGCCATTTGCCAGTTGTTGTCCATGACTGTTAATAAAAGCAAATAAAGCACGGTCGCAATTGTACTGATCCAAAACCAAATGCCAAAACGAACGGTATCAAAGAGATTTTTTAAACTGATTCTGATGACCAACAAAACTACGGCATAAATTAGGAAGTAGGATCCCACTGCTACGTTTAAGTGTTTTTGCTCGACATAAGTTACAATGTCCGCCTGCGTTGAAAAATATGGCAAGGCAAATAAAGTAGTTAGAATTGCGACTGGCAAAGCATTCATCTCAATAATTTTAAAGCCATGCTTTTTCTGCGTCTGGGGCTTAGTCTTTTTTCTTGGCAAAGCATGATCACCCACGAACTGAATCGCAATGATCATTAATAATGCTGAAACAGCCGCAATAATGATGGCCTCACGATAACCGATTTTTTGATAAAGATTGATCGAAATAGCTGGTGCTAATGCCATCGCTAACGCATTCATTAGGCCATAAAAGCCCATCGCTTCACCGACATGCTCTCTTGGAACCAGAAAAGCCAGCCAGGTTGTCATGCAAACGGTGCAAAGAACGTAGCCGGTCCCATTGATTAAACGAAACAAAAGCAGCCATTGACTTGCTGGCGTTAGAATGTAGCCCACAATCCCAATGAAAATCAAAATGCCGCCGATTAGCGATAAGCGATATTTAGAAAAATGATCAGTTAAATTTCCCGCAATTGGTCGCAAAAACATCGCTGCAATACTCATAATGCCAACGATTAGACCTGCAAAAGCAGAATTAGCACCCAAATCTTTGGCATAGCCATTGATTAACGGATTGATAAACATCGTGCCAAACATGAAAAAGAACGAAGCTGCCATGACTAAAATGACATCTTTAGTATAAATTGATTTTTTCTGCGTCAAAATAAGTGCCTCTTTATCTCCGAACTAATTCAATTTTAGCACGAAAGAAAAAATAGTTTGAATCAAGCGATTCAAACTATTTTTTGCATTACTCAAAATTCCAGCAAATTTTTCTTTGGTAATGTTCAAACGGCAAAAGCGTAATTTCGCTTAAGTCGGTACCTGATGCAGGTGGACATTGTGCTTCAAAAGTGATGCCATCATAAGCTCCATAGGCAGCAGTTAGGCCTTGATGATTAAAGTGGTTTGCCGTATAAATCACAACAGCCGGCGCATTGGTCGTCATTGTCATCGTATGCTTTTGTCCGCGTAAAACAACAGCCGGCTGATTGCCATTCAAAATAAACGGATGATCGAGGCCGTTACGCAGCTTGATTTGCTCATCATCAGAGTCTAAGGCCTCTTTGACCCTTTTACCTTTGGTAAAATCAAACGCAGTTCCTGCAACTTTTGCCATTCCGCTTGTTGGCAAACCATCAGCACCGACCGGCAAATAATAATCGGCATTCATTTGCAGGTTAAGCTCTTTGGCACTTTCACTTAAATTAAAGTATGTATGATTGGCTGGATTGAAAATCGTCAATTGATCACTGACGCAATTGATTTCATAGCGTAAATTATTTTCATTATCGAGTTCATAGACGACATGCAGCCTCAAATTGCCACAAAAGCCGTTATGCCCATCAGGATCAAAATAAGTTAGATCTGCTCTAGCACTTTGCTCCGTAGCACTCAGCTTAAAATGCCATACTTCCATATCAGTTCCATGTCCACCATGGATATGATTTTTGCCATCATTTACCGGCAATTGCCAAATTTGTTGACCATGTCGCCATTGGCCTAAACGAACACGACCACAGATTCTGCCAACCGTACCGCCTAAAAAGTTGCGTTCCTTTGAATAATCTTCTGGCTTAGCTAGCGATAAGATCATATCTTCACCGTTTAGCAAAACCTTTTCCAAGGTTGCGCCATAATTCAAAATTTTAACGCTCATATTATGATCATTGCTTAAGGTGATTTCGCACAAATCATGACCTGCCAAAACGCCATATTTATTAAAGCTTGTTTTCATTTTAATCAATATCCTCTTTTAATGCGTTAATGAACAATTCCCAGCCTTGCTCGCCATCTTCATCATTCTTAAAGACTCCGGCATCTTGCAAAACCCGTTCAAAGACATCCACTACGGCTTGTTGCATTACTTGGTCGACATTTCCAGCATCAATCTTGTGCTCTTCTTTAATTGCCTTGGCCCATGCTAAATGACTCTCTGCCATGTCATTGCTCTCGCCAAGCCAATACTTCTTAACCTCTTCCAGCTCTGCCTTTAGCCGCCCTGGCAAAATTGCACGCCCCATTACTTCGATCAAACCAATATTTTCTTTCTTAATATGCCAGAGATCTTGATGTGGGTGAAAAATTCCTAATGGATATTTATCAGTTGTATTGTTGTCCCGCAAAACGAGATCAAGTACGAATTTTTCTCCTTCTCGGTGCATGATCGGCGTTACTGTATGGTGCGGAGTTTTACCAACGAAAGCTTTTATTTGGCGCTTTTCATCGTCATAATGATCCCAAATTTTAATAATTTGCGTACCCAGATTAATTAATGCGGAAATATTTTCGCTACTGAGTCGCAAATCGCTCATCGGCCAATCGACAATACCAGCATCAACATCGGGATAAGAAGCAAATTCAACTTTTTGCTTAATTGCTGCCTTCATCATTGGAAAGACATGTCTTCCGCCTTGATAGTGCTCATGGGCCAGCATTGAACCGCCCACAATCGGCAGGTCAGCATTTGAACCAACGAAATATTCTGGAAGCTGCTTTTCAATATCTACCAGATTAATCAAAGTTTGTTCATTAATCTTCATTGGTTCATGCTTTTGATCAAGAAAAATGCAGTGCTCATTGAAATAAGCGTATGGCGAATATTGAAAGCCCCATGGCTTGCCCGCGATCGTCATGCGAATAATGCGCAAATTGGAACGAGCATTCTTGCCGTAGCCACCTAAGTAGCCTTCGTTTTCAAGACAAAGCGCACATTTTGGATACTTCTTGCCTGTGTCATGAGCGGCGGCTGCAATGGCCTTTGGATCTTTTTCAGGCTTGGACAAATTAATCGTAATTTCTAATTCGTGGCCATTTTTGCCAGTTCCGTCAAAGACAACATTTTTGGCAATAGCCTCTTTTTTTACGTAATTGTTTCTGACGCATAAGTCATAGAACCAGGAAGTTGCCTCTTTTGACGATTCCTGCATTTTTTGCCAGAAAAGATAATTTACTCTTGAAGGAACAGGTGTCATTAAATCATAGAGCTGATCGTTTAAAACTTCCCGTGAAGTTTGATCATCGGCAATCTTCTTATTTCTAACGGCTAAGTCAACCAATTGTTTTGCGGCTGGCAAGCTGCCGCTTGCATCTTCTTCATGATCGCCAACCAAAGCCCGGATTTTATTAATTAGATAAACACGATCAAGTGGCTCAAAACTACCTGCAGCTATTACTTCATCTGCAAATTTTTCAATAACTTTCATATTCTTTGTCCTTTTCTTACTTAAATCTTTTTAGTACCGTCAACAATTTCTGCATCGTAGAAACTAGCATCATAGCCAATCCGGTCGCGGTAAACTTTGCCAACATTCTTCTTAAAGGCATCGGCTTGGTCTTTCTTGACAATTGCAATTGCAGAGCCGCCAAAGCCGCCACCGATCATTCTTGCGCCAAGTACGCCAGGTTGCTTCCAAGCTGTTTCTGCTAAAGTATCAAGTTCTCTACCAGTTACTTCGTAGTCGTAATGAAGCGAAATGTGAGAAGCATTGATCAAACGACCAAGCTTAGCCAAGTCATTGTCTTCCATGGCCTTGGTAGCTCTTAAAGTTCTGCCGTTTTCACTGACAGCATGACGGGCACGTTTCAACTCAGTCTCATCATTAATCAGGTAGCTGTATTCATCAAAGGTGTGATCATCCAGTTCGCCCAAAGCCTTAATCTTCAACTTGGTTTGCAGCTTTTCCAAAGCGCCATGACATTCAGCAACCCGATCATTATAAGCGGAAGAAGCTAAAGTATGCTGTTTGTTAGTGGACATAATAATGATTTCATAATCGTCCAATTTAAGTGGCTTATATTCATATTCCATGGTGTTGCAATCAAGGAAAATAGCACTGTCTTTTTTGCCCATAATGCAGGCAAATTGATCCATAATTCCTGAGTTCAAACCAACAAATTCGTTTTCAGTCTTTTGACCCAATTTGGCTAAAGCAATGCGGCCAATATCTAAGTCGAATTCTTCTTTAAGAATGATTCCCATCAGCATTTCAATCGCAGCTGAAGATGAAAGACCCGAACCAGATGGCAAATTAGCTTTAACATAAAGATTAAAACCATGATTGATTTTTGCGCCATCTTTTCGTTGGCGCAGGTATGTCAGCATCCCTTTAAAGTAGTTTGCCCAAAAGCAATCGTCTTTTTCAACCGTTTCATCATCAAGGTCAAATTCAACTACTGGTCCATGGACATTGCCTGAATAAAGGGCAACTTTATTGTCCTTGCGTGGGCCATAGACGCCATAGATTCCTAAACTGATCGCAGCTGGAAAGACGTGACCGCCATTGTAATCGGTGTGTTCGCCGATCACATTGATTCTACCTGGTGAGAAAAAGATGTCTTGTCCTTTTTCACCAAATTTTTCTTGATAAGCTTTTAGTAATTCTTCTTTGTTCATTTTTGATACCTCATTTTATTTTTGCAATCGTTTTCATAAATTTAGTATAAAGTTTATTACTAAATTAGTAAATATTTTTACTGGCTAAAATAAAAAAGAGCTTTTGCTCACTCTTCTAAGAAAAGCTTTTTCTAACAATCAAATTGGTATTCATCTCTAGGTGCAAATTAGGGCGATGCGGATCACGAATTCTGCCTAAAAGCATATCCAATGCCAATTTGCCCATTTCTGTTTGATCAATGTTATAAGTAGTTAACGGCGGCGACATGTATTGACTGACATCGTTATTGTTAATACTAATGATCGCAATATCTTGGGGTACTTTAACATCTGCTTCATTCAAAGCCTGCAATACTCCAACGCTCAAAGTATCTGACGAAACAATCAGTGCCTCTGGCAAATTATCCTTGCATTCCTGCAGCATTTTCTGACACAACCGATAGCCATTTTTGACGCTAACGATTCCTTGCGCAAAAACTTTTGCTTCTTTAATATTCTTCAAGCGCGCCGTCTCACGAAATCTGATTTCACGAATATCCCTTTGTGAAGCTCCATCTAAGTTAAAACTTTCAGCCCCAATAAAAGCAATTCTCTGGTAGCCTTTTTGAGTTAAACGATCAAGTGCATCTTCAACGGCAAGCCCTAAATTAGGCTGTACGGAATCAAATAATTGCGGAGCAGGATTAATATCAATGAACACGCCATTTGCCAAAACTTGGTGCAGATTTTGCAAGTCCTTTTCCGTAATTTCAGCCGTCCCTACGCCAAGAAAGCCTTGATACAAATCAGCTTTTGCAATTAAACCCTTGATGCTGGTAAAGGTTGTCAGCTCCAGCTTTCTCTCTTTAATTACATTCTCAAGTGCCTTTTTCAAATAAGCAAAATATTCATCTTGAATGTGTTCAGCGCCGTTAACCCGATAAAGCAAAGCAAGTGGCAGTTTGATCGGCGTTTTCTTTTCTTGCTGCCAATATCCCAGCTCATTTGCAACTTTTAGGATTTTATTTTTCGTCTCAGCGGTGACTGATAAAGTTTGGTCATTATTTAAGAGACGCGAGACCGTTGCTTGAGAATAGCCTGCTTTAGCAGCGATTGCTTTAATTGTTGTTGCCATAAAAATCACTCTTTTTTAGAAAATCTTCGATAATCCTATTATACAAAGAAAAGCGCCAAATGGTAAATATTTTACTAAAATAGTAAATGTGTTTATTTTTTGGCTAAACATGTGATATACTATAATCGATTTTTGAATTGAAAAAAGGAGCAAAACTATGCGTGTTTTAGTTATTGGTGGTGCAGGCTATATTGGCTCGCACGCCGTTAAGAAGTTGGTTGCTGAAGGCAACGATGTGGTTGTCCTTGATGCCTTATACACCGGCCACAGAAAAGCTGTTGACCCAAAGGCCAAGTTTTATCAAGGCGATATTGAAGATACCTTTTTGGTAAACAAGATCTTACGTGATGAAAAAATTGATGCTGTCATGCACTTTGCTGCTTACTCACTTGTTCCAGAATCAGTTAAAAAGCCGCTTAAGTATTACGACAACAATGTTACTGGCATGATTTCACTATTAAGGGCAATGAACGATGCTGGTACCAAATATTTGATTTTCTCATCCAGTGCTGCAACTTATGGGGTTCCTAAGAAGCTGCCTATCACTGAAGATACGCCGCTTGATCCAATCAACCCATATGGCGAAACCAAGATGATGATGGAGAAGATCATGGCTTGGGCTGATAAAGCTGACGGTATTAAGTACACTGCCCTTCGTTACTTCAACGTTGCTGGTGCAGCTGAAGATGGAACGATCGGTGAAGACCACGCCCCAGAAACTCACCTTATTCCAAATATTTTAAAGAGTGCAATTTCAGGCGATGGCAAGTTCACTATCTTTGGTGATGATTACAACACCAAGGACGGCACCAACGTCCGTGACTACGTTCAGGTTGAAGACTTAATCGATGCTCACATTTTGGCTCTTAAGCACTTAATGAAGACCAACAAGTCAGATGTCTTTAATTTGGGTACTGCTCATGGCTATTCCAACCTTGAAATTTTGGAATCTGCTAAAAAAGTTACCGGCATCGACATTCCTTACACAATGGGTCCACGTCGCGGCGGCGATCCAGACAGCTTGGTTGCCGATTCAACCAAAGCAAGAACTATTTTGGGCTGGTCACCAAAACATGAAAACGTCGATGACGTCATCAGAACTGCTTGGAATTGGCATAAGAGTCACCCAAAGGGTTACGAAGACAAGTAAAAAATATTTCTGAAGTTAAATTATTTTGTTTAAAAAATCTAAATTAAATTCTCACGAAAAAAGCGCCTGGCAACTGCCAGACGCCTTTTTTATTCTAAAGTTATTCTTGGGTTAATTTACTGAAAGCCTCGTTGGTTTCGACAATTTCGCCCATTATCTTATTGATCCAATCATTAAGCTTGTCATCATCATAAGCTGCCATGCCGCCTTCAGTATCAGCGATGTCAGCTACACCATCATTAAAGTCGGCCAATTCAATCATCAGCTTTTCAGCAAATTCCTTGGTACTGCCAGAAAAGTTGTTGGCGAATTTCTTAGTATTTTCGTACTTTTCCCCAATTTCAGTGAAAATTTCAACATTTTTCTTAAAAACATCATCCAAATTCTTCATATCTTCTTGGTTAGGAACAGTAATTTCTTCACCCTTAGTCAATTGATCGTCAAGCCGCACGCCGATATCATTTAAAACCAGGTGTTCGTTGTACAAACGGCTCAATAATTTGATTCCGCTTGGATTGCGTGCTTCAAAGTTAACAGTAATTTCGTCTGCCATTATTATTTCCTCGTCTCTTAATAAATTTAGCTAATATAATTGTAATACAAAAAGCAGTGACTTCAAAAGCCACTGCCTTTTCTAATTATTGCTGAGATAATTTTTAATCACCTTAAAAACGCCATCTTCGGTATTAGCTGGAGCCAAATATTTAGCCGCGTCTTTTGCTTCCTGACTGCCATTTTTCATCGCGTAGGAATATTTGGCAAACTGCAGCATTTCAACGTCATTGCCGCCATCGCCAAAGGCCATTAAATAATCGCCGGTTAAGTCCATCTTTTCAAGCAGCAGTTTCAGGCCCTCACCTTTATTGACGCCGTAAGCATTAACATCGACCGCGTTTTTAGCTGAAGCAAAGGCGGAAATCTTTTGCCCAAATTCTTGGTTATACGCAGCTTCAATTTCTTTAGCAATACTGCTATCAGGCACATGGAAAGTTACTTCCAAAATACCATTTTCCGGCAAGACAGACCAATCTGAAACTTCAATGCAGGAGCAGCCGGCAAAGTATTCCAAGAATTCTTTTACATTCTTGGGGGCATCCCTGTTAATGTAGGATTGTTTGGTATGGAAAACCAAAGTGGTTGCATCAGCATATCTTTGATTAACAAAATCAATCACACCGATTGCATCTTTTCTTGCCAATTGCTGAAGAGCCACTTCCTGATCATTCTCGATTAAACGCGCGCCATTAGAAGTCACAAAAGACAATTCTGAATAAAAGTCGGCGAAGTCTTTGCGCAAGCGGACATATGGTCTTCCAGATGAAATAATAAACTTAACTTGACGCTGATGCAGTTCAGTCAAAATTTCGCGAAATTTCTCATGGTCAAAGTCGTGTTTTTCATTTAAAAAGGTGCCATCCATATCGACAGCAATTGCTTTAAATGGTAGTCCCATAATTTACCCCAATCTCAAAATAGTTAACAACTTATTATAGCCTATTTTGGGTCAAAATGAATTTAACTGGTAACCAGAGATTTCCAGAAGATATTTAATTTGTTCTGCTTTTTCAGATTGATGCTCCAGTCAAGCTTGATAATACTTGACCGTTAATTTTTGCAGCAAAATCAGCTTTGAATCAGACAATCGGGTCAAATAATTGAGTGCTTTTTCGAATTCGTCACGCTGATTATCCTGGTAACAAAACCGCGCATACCTGGCTTCGATATTGGCAAGCAAAGAGAGTGAATATTCGTTCCTTTCTTTTTGATAATTATAATCGTTAAAAATTGAGTTAATCAGCTCTGCCAATTCTTGAAAGGAATAGAGGGACATCGACATGAAGAAGATCCAGAGCGAATCTTGATCCCATTTTCCTAGCTGAAAAATAGTATGTTTGGGTTTGCGCTGATCATATTTGGAAATACGATATTGGGTATCGCCCAAATCTGTTAGGAGTAGTGAAATCACCTGCCTGTACTTTTGATTTGTAAAGTTCGGGTCATTCAAAATTGCTATCAGACTGGCCGCATCCTTTTCGGAATAAGCTGCTTCAATTGTTTCTTGATAAGGAAGATTTTTCGGCTTTAACGCTTTTAATTCATCAACTTTTTCTTCATAAAAAGCCAATGTCAGCTGATCTTGAATAATTTGATCTTCGGTTCTTAATTTGGTTATCCCTGAGAAGAAATCGTATAAAGACACGTGATGATCATTTAAAATATCTAGTAGATCATTGATTGTAATATCATGCTTTTCATGCTCAACCCTAGAATAAAAAGAAGTTGTCATGATATTATCAATCATTTCAGCTTGCGTCAGACCAAGGAAAATTCTGGTCTCTTTAATTGTTGTGCTATTCTCATATCTATCTCTATTTCTTTTCCCTATTCGAAGTTTCAGATTAATAATATGTTCTTTTCTGTATAAAGTCCTAAAATATTCATATTTGCATAAAAAGCATCGACTTTTTTCGGTCGATGCCTCTTTAAGCTACTGTGTCCTTAATTAACGGGTAATAATTGCCCTTCTTCAAAATATGAATTATTTCATTTTTCTTTCGTTTCATCATCATGCTTAAATAACGATTCATAATATGTTGCTAGCAAATCGCTAAAACCAATCTCTGGAGTGACTGGCAATTCTCTTAAAAACTTAATTGGGAGCCGCATGTAAGATTCATCCGCCTTCTCATGGTAGCAGCAATCAAGAAATTTACGGCAATCCAAGAAACAAATTGCAGCGTGAAGGGATCTGACGCCGGATGTTTTCGGTCCCAGTCTTTGCCGACAATTAGTGACTTTACTTTTGCCTTCAATTCGGTAGAAATATGGTCATTAGAATGAGTTACCCAGGCGTAGGCTAATTCTGATCTAAATTTAAGCCAGGATGGTAAATCATTATCTTTTTGATTTAATTTGGTTTCAATTTTCTTTAACTTGGCAAGGTTTTTAGTATTTTTAGCAAAAGTAATTTCTGCTTCAATCTCATAATAGGAATTGTATTGATTTTTGCTTTGATTGCTGAGACGGCTGAAGAAACCAACTACATCAAAATGATGGGCAGTGAGCAGCTTAATTAATAGGTCGGCGTCGATGCCACGCTTATCATTTCTACTTTTGAATAAAATAATTGCGTTACGATTTCTCCGGCCATCTCTTTTTGTGTCATACCAGCGTGCAGGCGGTAAGTTTTTAAAGTTTGCCCAATTGTCATAAATTATCCTTCAAAATCTAATCAAGATTATTATAGCGGATTTATGTATAAAGATAGAGTTGCACACTCACTTCATGTACAACTCTTTTTTCATTCAAGAATTATTATCTTAAGTTCAATTTGCTTGCTGGAATCCAAAGGTTCTTACCTGCAATCTTGTAGTAAGTCTTGCCAGTAGCTTGACCATTTGCACTGTTGTTTTTATTAAAGAAAAAGCCGTCCACAAAGGACGACTTTAATCTAGAGAATATATAAGTAAGTTTTTCTTCTATTAATTAAGAATTAGTAACCCATGTAACGGTTTCTTTCCCAATCAGAAACAGATTGAGTGTATTTTGACCATTCAAGTTCTTTAGATTCAATGAAGCTCTTAGTTAAGTGTTCACCTAAGGCATCTTCTATCAACTTATCAGCCTTGAATGCCTTAATAGCATTGTGCAAAGTTGATGGTAATGGCTTGATACCATGCTTAGCTCTTTCTTCTTCAGTCATTTCAAAGACGTTAGAAGTTACAGGCTTCATTGGCATCTTTTGTTCCTTGATTCCTTGCAAACCAGCAGTAAGGCAAGCTGCAAGAAGAAGATATGGGTTAGCAGTTGGGTCAGCTGAACGCATTTCCAAACGGGTGTTGATTTCTTCAGCATCTGGAATACGAACAAGTGGTGAACGGTTCTTAGTAGCCCATGAAATGTAAACAGGAGCCTCAAAACCAGGAATCAATCTCTTGTATGAGTTAACAGTTGGGTTGGCAACAGCAGTGATTGCGCGAGCATGTTCCAAAATACCATTCAAGAAGTATAAAGCAGTGTTTGAAAGGTGGTATTCGCCATCCTTGGAGTAGAATGCATTCTTGCCATCTTTAAAGAGTGACATGTTGGTGTGCATTCCGTTACCAGCTTCACCTTCAATTGGCTTAGCCATGAAGGTTGCGAACAAACCGTGCTTTCTAGCAACTTGTCTTACAACCATCTTGAAGGTTTGAACACGGTCAGCAGTAGTTAAAGCATCATCGAATCTGAAGTCGATTTCTTGTTGACCAGCACCTACTTCGTGGTGAGCAGCTTCAACTTCAAAGCCAATGCTTTCCAAAGTTTCAACAATATCACGACGGCATTCAGCACCTTCATCGCTTGAAGTCATATCAAAGTATGAAGCATGATCTGGAACTTGAGTAGTCCAGTTGCCATCTTCACCTAACTTAAACAAGTGGAATTCAGCTTCAAAACCAATATCGAAGTCTGAGAAGCCCATTTCGTGCATTTGCTTAAGAACACGCTTTAAGTTGTTTCTTGGGTCACCTTCAAATGGTTCACCATTAGTCTTGTGAACTGAGCAAGTTAAACGACCAATCTTGCTGCCAGTTTTATCAGTCCATGGCAATACCATCCAGCTTGAAAAGTCTGGGTACAAAACCATGTCGCTTTCTTCAATTCTTACGAAACCGTCAATTGAAGAACCATCAAAACGAATATTGTTAGTTAAGACTTCGTCCAGTTGGCTGATTGGCACTTCAACAGCCTTTAAAGTACCGTTAATATCAGTAAAGGATAATCTCAAAAAGTGAACGTTGTTTTCCTTTACGCTTTTTCTAATATCATCTGCAGTAACTGTTTTACTCATTTTTTCCACCTAAAAAATATAAAAAACTATCAATTTGTACAGTCCTATTATCGATTCCTTTTCTCGTATTAGAACTGTATAAAAGAATAGCAGACCAATTTTGAAATGTCAAATTGGTCTAATAGAAAATTTGGATCTTTATAAAAGCTTAATAAAATAAAAATGAGACTAACTAAATGTTAGTCTCATCGGCTTCGCTGACTCTCATTAATTATTAAAGAAAGTATCTTTAACAGCATTGATGACCGCAATTTTATCATGGGCATAGGTTAGACCGCCTTGCATATATACGGCATAAGGCGGACGGACCGGACCATCGGCAGAAAACTCAATTGTTGAACCAGAAATGAAATTGCCGGCTGCCATAATAACTTTGTCTTCATAACCTGGCATGTGGTAAGCTTCCGGTTTTACAAAAGAATCGACAGGTGAATTCTTCTGAACCTCCTGAACGAATTGCTGCATCTTCTTTGGATCACCAAAAATAATGGTTTCAATTACGTCGCTGCGGGTTTCATTCCATTTTGGCGTAACCTCCATCCCCATTTTTTCAAACAAAGCAGCTGCGAAAATCATGCCTTTCTCCGCCATACCAGTGACATTAGGTGAAATAAAGAAGCCTTCATAAAAGTCATGCAAATTATCGAGCGTAGCTCCTTCATCCGTGCAGCCTGGTGCAGTCAATGCGATTTTGGTATTGGCAATCAAATCCTTTTTGCCGACAATATAGCCACCTGTTTTTGCGAGGCCACCACCAGCATTTTTAATCAAAGAACCAGCCATGAAATCAGCACCATATTCCGTTGGTTCATGCTTTTCAGAAAACTCGCCATAGCAGTTATCGATGAAAATCAAACTCTTTGGTGATACCTTTTTGACGAAAGCAATCATTTCTTTAATTTGGGCAACAGTGAAGGTCTTTCTTGTAGCGTAGCCACGTGAACGCTGAATAGCGACGATTTTAGGCTGATCGCGCGTTAAAATTTTTTCTGCTTGCTCATAATCAATCAGACCTTCCGAAGTAAGCGGAACGTAGGAAAACTTGACCCCACGTTCCATTAAAGTGCCCCGCTTTTTTGGCGTTAAACCAATTACTTCCTGCATGGTATCGTAAGGCATCCCGGTCAAATAAGTCAGCGTTTCACCGGCATTCAAGTTTCCATTCAATGCTGTAAACAAAGTATGAGTACCGGAAACAAATTGCGGACGGACAACAGCGTCTTCAGTTTGAAATACTTCGGCATAGATTCGATCCAGCTTGTCTCTGCCGGTATCATCATCGCCGTAACCCGTAGTCCCGTTTAAATCAGCCTCTGCTACTTCTTGATCCTGAAAAGCTTTAAGCACCTTGGCCTGGTTATAAACAATTTGCTCATCAATTTCTGCCAGCTTAGGCGTAATTTGTTTGTCAACTTCATTCACTAATTTTTGCAATTTTTCTGGTAGATCAAACATTTAACCATTCCTCCACTTTTTTTAAAATCTTCTTATCACAATCGGGATCGTTTAAAGGATCGAACCACTGAACAGGCAATTTATTTCTAAAATACGTCAGCTGCCGCTTAGCGTAGCGCCGTGATGAAGTCTTCAACTGGTCAATGCATTCTTCAAGCGTTTGCTTATGCTCAAAATACGGGAAAAACTCCTTATAAGCAATGGCCTGCAATACTTGATATTCCTTATCCCGATGCTCATAAATAAATTTAGCTTCATCCAAAATCCCAGCATCCAGCATTTTATCTACACGGTGGTTGATGCGCGCGTAAATTTCGCTGCGATTAGAATTTAAGCCAATGATCAAATAGTCATATCGCGGCGGAATACTAGTCTGTTGTTCTGAAAACTTCTTGCCCGTTCGCTCGATAACCGTTAAGGCACGCAAAGTGCGTCTGGCATTTGCCACCGGAATTTTGGCTGCGGCCACTGGATCTTTTTGCTCCAGCAGCTGCCACAGCTTTTCCGGACCATTGCGAGCTAAATAATCTTCCCACTTTTTAGTTACGCTGCTTTCTTCCGCTGTTTTTTCACCCAGCTGCATCTTATTCAGCAACGCGTTGACATAAAAACCTGTGCCGCCAACGACCATTGGTAAACAATGCTGAGCAGCAATTTCGTCAATAGCTGCGGTTGCCTGATCAACAAAATCTTTAACCGAATAATCTTCAAAAACGGAACGAGTATCGACCAAATAGTGTTTAACTGCTGCTTGTTCATCTTCTGTTGCTTTGGCCGTACCAATTGCGACTTCTTGATATATCTGCATTGAATCGCCAGAGACGATTTGAGCGTTCAATTTTTTAGCCAATTTAATTGCCAGATCTGTTTTGCCAATTGCGGTTGGACCAACGATCGCCAATACCTTTTTCATATTTTCTCCTAATAGCAAAAAAGGCTTGAGAATCACTATCTCAAGTCTTTTGAATTAATATTTTGAACTCTTGGTTCTGCCATCCCATTGTTCAAAGCCATCTTTAAGCCAGTGAATTGATGAAAACTTCTTTTTCTTTAATAATCTAGCGGCACGCAAAGTGATCGACAATGAATCTGAATACAAATATACCGGTAAATCAGGACGAAGTTCTTCATATTGATACTTAAGCATGGTATAAGGCAAGTTGCGCGCACCATCAATATGCTTCCGCTTAAAGGCTGCTTTTTCTCTTAAATCAACAATCTGTGCCTTACGCATCCCGGCCTTAAATTCATCATTATTTAACTCGCCACCGATGCTCTTAGCTTGAAACTTGTTCCAAGCCCAAACAATTACAAAGACTAAAATGATTGCGATTAAAATAACATCTAAAATAATTAAAAAATTCGACATCAGTTAAATCGTCCCTCTAAAAAATCTTATATATTTCATAATAACGCTAAAGCGCTTGCTTTGCTATCACTTTTTGCCTTTTGCATCTCGCTCTTTGCGTTCTTCATATTCATGTTCACGCTGCAGAATCATTTTAGCAATTAGATAGTCGTGCTGATCCAGCAAATTCGTATGGTAAATATTATCTAATTCAATGGCCATCAGTTCAATATCCCAAATTCGCTTGCCAACATGGACCAAAACGCCATATTTTTCAAGCAGCTGTTGAACATCGTATAAGTTTTTCATCATCAGAAAGAAATCACCATTCCTTGTCTAACTGTTAATATAATATAAATGATAGCAATAGCTGCAGCGATAACCCGCAACTTGGTATTGTAGCCTTTGCCTAAACGATCTCCGCTCATCATTGCCAGTAAAAATCCAGAAATCAAGCCACCGATATGACCGTAAATATCAATGTTTGGCAAGAAAATATCAATAATCAAGTTCAAAACAGCCAATACTAATGCTTGACGACCAACATAAGCTACTGCTGGATTAGCACGGTGACGAATACCCAAAGCAATAACGGCACCAAATAAACCGAACAAAGCAGTTGAGGCACCAGCGCCGATGCTTTTATCGGAACCAAAAGCTAGGCTTAACAAATTGCCGCCAACACCAGACAGCAAGTAGATCAACAAGAAGCGCCAATGACCCAGCATTGGTTCAATAATCAAGCCCATGTAGTAAATCATGACAATATTGGAAACCAAGTGCCAGATGCCAATATGCAAGAACTGAGCTGTAATAAGACGCCACCATTGATGACCTGCTACTACGGCATAATTGTTCATTGCACCTAATTTAACCAAGGTCGCGGTGTTTTCTGAGCCACCCATAAAAGTTTCGACTAAAAACATCGCAATACAAATAAATACCAAAACAAAGGTACAAAAAGCTGGTGGAATTTGTCGTTTTCTTACCATAATATCCTCTTTTCTAAATTTTTAATCAGCAGTAATAATTTTTTCTACAGGAAGATCGTGATCCTCAATTGGCCAGGTCGCTGTCTTAAAGAGCATTTTAGAATTTGCTAAAGCAATTGTTCTTACTTCTGAATGGCTTGCGATAAAACGGTCATAATAACCGCCGCCAAAGCCCAAACGTTGCTTGCTATCCTCAGCAAATGCTAAACCAGGCACGAGAATTAAATCCAACTCATTGTTGATTTCAGCATCTGGATCAGAAACCTCTTCTACTCCGAAGGCTGACTTTTTTAATGGGCTACGATAAGTATAATGAACAAAATTCATTTTGTGCTCTGGACCAGGGACTACCTTGGCCAAATACACATCCTTACCCAGATCCCACAAGTGGGCAATAATCTTAGAAGTATCAATTTCTATTGGCAAGGAAGCCGTAATTCCAATCGTTTGCGCTTGATGAATTAAATCAACCTGGCTTAAATTCTTAAAAATCCTTTGATCTTCTTCTTTTTTCTTCGGGTTCGTTGCAAACTCGGTTAAAATTTGTTTTTGCTCTTCTCTTAATTCTTCTTTTTTCATTCTACTCCCCGGTGATAACAAAAAATAGCAGGTAAATAACCTGCTATTTTGGTTTAATTACTTAGTTTCACGGTGAAGTGTTACTCGTCTTTCAACTGGGCAATACTTCTTTAAGGATAAACGTTCCGGATGCTTACGCTTGTTCTTCTTAGATAAGTAACTTCTATCGCCACATTCGGTGCATTCCAAAATGATGTTATCTGCCATTTCTTTCACCACCTACAATTTTTTATTCTGACTGTATTAGAATAGCATTTTTTAGCCACTTTGACCAGTACTTTTTATTTGTTTGCAGCGAAGTAGTCTTTAACCATTGCTTTGGCAACTTGCAAAGTGTAAGTTCCTTCCATGTTTGGATCAAGTCCTGGGAAAATAACCGCAATCGCAAGTTTAGGATTCTTCGATGGTGCATAACCAACAAAAGTAGCATTAATCAATTCTGGTTGATTCTTCTTGTTTGGATGATCAGGGTCGTAGTAGAAGGTCTGAGCAGTACCAGTCTTACCAGAAATTGAAGGCTTAACATTCTTCAATGGGTGAGCAGTACCCCAGGCATTGGTACCATGAACAACTCTGTAGAAACCAGTTTGAATGATGTTCAGCTCCGCCTTGCTCCAAGGAATTTGCTGTTGGACAACCGGCTTCTTGTTGTAGTTGATATAGATCTTCTTACCATTGGAACTGGTTTTACCAATTCCTTGAACGATATATGGCTGCATCCGGTAGCCACCATTGGCAATCGTTGATACATATTGCACCATTTGAATTGGCGTATATGCATCATAGTTACCATAGGCCAAGTCAAGAAGTGAACCTGAAAGGATTCTGCCCTGACTGTCAAAACTCTGACCTTCAATTCCGGAAACTTCGCCAGGAAGGTCAACACCGGTCTTTTGGCCTAAGCCAAACATTGCAAAGTTCCTCCGCAAAACATTGAAGGCATCATTCGGCATTGAAATATAAGTCTTAGGTACATATTTTGCCTTTACCCACTTAAGTGCCAAGTGCATCATGTAAATGTTACTTGAAACTTCCAGAGCAGTTTCAGCATCCAAGGAGCTGAAAGTACCAACAGGATAAACGGATTTCTTCACAGGTGATCCTGGCAAATAAATTGGCGTATCAGAAAGGGTATTGCTTGTTGGCGTAATTACATTATTAAGCAAGCCGCCGGCAACCGTCGCACCCTTAACAGCAGAACCCATAACGAAGGACTGGTTGATTACGCCAAGGGCATTATCAGTAACTTTGTTTGTTTTTACGTTATGGCTTAATCCAGTAATTGCAAGAAGTGCCCCAGTTTTTGGATTCATCGCTACTGCATAAGCACCAGAAGAATATTTAGCAGCTCCAGCTGAAAGTGCGGAAGCATAAACCGTCTTCAAGGCTGCTTGAACTTGCTTCTGATACTTGGCATCAATCGACAGCATCAAGCTTGCTCCGGCTTGACCTTTATAAACCGTCTTGGTTTGCTGAATACCGCCATTACTTTTAGTTTCAACTTCAATTTGAGACTTGGTTCCTTTTAACAAAGGTTCATATTCTTTTTCAAGATATGAAGTACCTACCCGGTCGTTACGTGAGTAACCTTGCGCCAAGTAGTACTGCAAGTTGTCACTTGGCAATCCGGATTTTTCGGTAGAAACAGAACCAATAATACTTTGAATTGATGAGCCGTTTGGATATGAACGTTCCCAGTCGGTTCCGATACCAACACCAGGCAAATCTGAAAGGTGTTCACCCACTTGGGCCAATTCCTTATCAGTTAAGCCCTTATTCTTAATATAAATGGTTGATAAAGTGTAGGCACCAGAGATCTTGTTAAAGATCAAAGCTGCTGTTTTTTGCCGTTTGGTAAATTTGATCTTTTCTTTTTTAACTTCTTTAATCAAATTCTGGGTAAGTTCTGTTGAGGATACATTGTTGCCTTTTTCAGATTTTGGCAATTTTGCTTCGATTTTAGTAGAATTAGCAGTATCCGCAAGATAATATTCAGCCAATTGCTCTTGCGTTGGCTTTTCATCAGTAATGCTGATGTAAGCACTCAAGGCAGTGGAAATCTGATAGATCTGCTTGGAAGAAGTTGATGCACCCTTGGTATAGGTAATCGCGTTATTTGCTTTATTACCTACCAATACTCGGCCTTTGGAGTCATACATAACTCCACGAGGCACCTGGTTGGAAACAACAGTTGAGTCATTCTGAGCTACTTCAGACTTAAAGCGCGATCCATAAGCCAATTGCAAATAGGCTAATTGACCAATCAAAAGCGCAAAAAGGATAAAAATAATCCCAAGAATGATTTTCATTCTGGTTGGGGTTGAGGCTTGTTTTTTAGAGCCTGTCCCACTATTTTTTCTAAAATAATCCACGTTGATCGTCCCTTACTAAAACTGCAATTATTTTAACAAAAAGTTCGCTGTAATTCTAATATTCTAATGGAGCTTAGATAAATTTTAAAATGTCATTCAAAAAATTTATAAATCATAAATCTGCAGGATACTTTTTCAGTTTTATTGTTCCCTGTCTAACCTTATTTATTTATTTCGCTGTTAATCATTATAACGTTTTAACAGTTGATCTTGGACAACAATATGTCGATTTGCTTGCCTTTTTGCGCAGCAATTTATTCACGCATCCCACTAAACTGATATACAGTTTTCAAAATGGGCTTGGCGGTTCGATGATCGCGACAGATGCCTATTACCTGCTTAGCCCTTTCAACCTTGTGCTGTTTCTTTTTCCTAAAAGCCAATTGCCAATTGCAATTTTAACTATCATTAGTTTAAAATTCGGTGCCAGCGGACTTGCCTCATTTTATTATTGGCATCGCGAAAAAGGCATCGGTTTCTTTTACAGCTTAGCGGCAAGCTGGGCATATGCGCTATCAGGCTACATGGTCGCCAACTACTTCAACTTGATGTGGCTGGATTCAGTAATTCTTTTGCCACTATTAATTGCAAGTATTGATCACGTATTGCGTGGGGGAAAAAACCATTTGGTTCTAATCACCTTTTTATTATGGTTCACCAACTTTTACACAGGCGTGATGACGCTATTCTTTGGCCTGCTCTATTTGCTTACCCAGATCTTTTGGTTAAAAAAATCAGAAAGACTATCACGTTTTTGGACATATCTCACACGAAGCATTGTCGCTTCGTTCTTAGCAGCTTTTGTCCTGTTTCCCAGCTTCTTTGAGCTGCTCGCAAACAAAGCTTCAACCAAGGTAAATTGGACCTTCTCCTGGCAATTCAACCCCGTTTTAGAACTTGGAAAATTAGCTGACGGCAGCTACAGCTTTCATGAAATGGAAAGCGGCATGCCTAATCTTTTCTATACCATGCCCTTTTTGTTAGCAACTATCCTCTACTTTTTGAGTCGCCGGTTCAGCTGGAAAAAGAAGCTTGCTAACGGATTGCTGCTGCTCTTCCTGCTGCTCTCATTATCATTTACGCCATTGGTCTTATTCTGGCATCTCGGACAGTTTCCAGTTTGGTATCCCGGTCGCTTCAGCTTTGTACTGATCTTCTTCTGCTTGAATTTGGCATTAGCTTATTTGCACACTGAACAAAATCCTAAATTGTGGCAGCGAATTACCGTTGGCGTAATCGCCATTTCCTTAGTGAGTTATTGGTACTTTGCACAAAACAGCTTTACCTTCTTTACCCAGACCAATCTGATCACATCAACGACCTTTATCGTGCTGGGCTTGCTATTCTTTTTCTTTATCTTTGCACAACACCATCTTGATAAGCCTTTTTTTGCAGCTGTCGTCGGAATTGAAGCCATTGCAAGTCTAATTTTGTCACTGAATAATCTTTCCTTTCAAAAAAATTCCGCTTATCAAAAATTTGCGCAAAATTCATTGCAAGCAAGTTCTTATTTGCAAAAAATTGATCCGACCCTCTATCGAACTGAGAAAACCTTCTCTCGTTCAGATGAGGATCCTTTTACAGCTAATTACAATGGACTGTCCAGCTTCAACTCCGTCACAGATCAACGGGTCTTAAAATTATTGGCAAACTTGGGCTTTTTGCATAACAGCAATTCTTACACCAATAACGGCGGCAGTTTGATTACCGACGATATCTTTGGCATTAAGTATTACATCCAACCCAACTATGCTAGCGACCATGTTTCTTCACAAGCCAAAATGGCTTTTGACAATGACAATCATCGGATTGATATTGATTCTTATGCCGTTAAAAAAGAGTTCAAGCAGCTACTGGTGTCAAAAAATTCAACCGCACTGCCCCTCATATTCATGGCGCCAGTGAATAACCAAAAGCTGACTTTCAACGGTGATGAACCTGCCTACAATCAACAAAAACTCCTTCAAAATATCATTGGCAAGAAGACAATTTTCTTCCAACAGATTCCATTCCCTAAGCCTACATTAAGCGGCTCAGTCTATTCCAAAATTTCACGGCAATATACTAAGAAAAAGAATGCAAAACAGAGCAAGATCACTTTCAGCATTCCGCTTAAAAATAATGACGCTTATTATCTGCAGCTGCCTTCAGGTTTAGACAACACGCAAATGTCGCTTTACGTGAATAATCAAGAAGTTGATTTAACTGTTCGTGATGAGCAAAGCCACCTCATTAGTTTGGCTCACAATCAAAAAGGAACGAAATTAATTGTAACGATGGTCATGAATCAAATGGATTTGGATCTGAGTCAAATTAAACTATTCGAATTGAACACTACAAAGCTAAATAATGCTATCAAAAAATTGAAGCTGAACGCACCAAGCGTTTATCAAAATGGTTTAAAGCTAACAACTTCAACTTTCACCAGCACGAAAAAGCAAAGACTGTTAACAACAATTCCTGCAAGCAAAAATTGGCTTGTTTTTGACAACGGCGAACGACTAAAAAGCAGTCAATTTGCTAGTGCCTTCATGCAGGTTGAATTAAATAAAGGCAAGCATCATCTGACATTTATCTATGTGCCATGGCTGCTTTTAGTTGGAATTTTATTGAGTATTTTGGCATTAATTTGCTTAAAATTGTTTTTCCACTAGACTAACCTTTACCTTTTGTAATAAAATGAATGCGTTAACATTTTAAATAGAAAGAAGAGTGAATTATGGCTCTCAAATACCAAATTGGTGTAGACGCTGGTGGTACCCACTCTACAGCTATCGCTTATGACATGGATGGTAAAGAACTTGGCCGTGCAGAAGGCGGCCCAGGCCAAATTAACGCTGACTACGAAGGTGGTATTAACAATATCGCCGATGTTGTTAATGATTTAATGAACAAGATTGATGGCGACTGCATGCGCGTTTTAGCCGGAATTGCTGGTTTATCAGTTGTTGGCAACGCTCCAGAAGTCGCAGCAACAATTTCATCAAAGATCAACAACTTGCCAACTCGTGCAATCACTGACTCACTTTTAGCCCTCTACAATGGACTTGAAGGTGATGATGGTGCCGTGGTTATTGCCGGTACCGGTTCAGTATTCAACGGTTTGCAAGATGGTCACTTGATCTCTGTCGGCGGTTACGGCAATATTTTAGGTGACGAAGGATCCGGTTATGCAATCGCAGTTGCAGCTATGAAGTCAGCCCTTCTCAGCTGGGATAAACGTGAAGACAACGCTTTAATTCCAATGTTCACTAAATTATTCGGTGTTGAACATATGGACGATTGCAACGCTAAATTCTACCGGATGTCTAACCCTGAAGTAGCCAGCATGGCTGTCCACGTTGCTAAGCTTGCTGACAGTGGTGACAAAGATGCAACCAGGGTTATTAAGGATCAGGCTCATTTATTAGCTCGCGATATTATCATCGGTCTTGATCGTTATGAAGATCCAAAGCCAATGAAAATTGCTTTAACCGGTTCAGTTTTAGCTAAGAACGAAATGATGCGTGGTTTGATTGAAGATGAAGTCAAGACCAAGTATCCTGACGCAACCTTCTCAGTTTCAAACGGTGAAAATGCTCGTGGCGTTATCTTCGACAAGAGTAAGGATTACCGTTACTTCACCAACCACGAAGACAGATAATCAACAGAAATCAATAAGAAAACGGTTAGGACGTTTGTCCTAGCCGTTTTCTTTTATTCAAAATTATTATTTCTTAAGGCTTGCCAAATGTTCCTTAATCTTGTTGGCAGATTCGGTTAATTTGGTATGTTCTTCATCAGTAAGCTTCAATTGAATTAATTCTTCGATCCCATCACGACCAATAATTGCAGGGTAGCCAATATAAGTCTTGAATTCTGGGTCATAAGTTGAAACTGGTGCAAACAATCTAGCATCTGAGAAGACTGCTTGAACCAATCTAACTGCACAAGTTGCAATCGCATATGAAGTATAGCCCTTGCCAAAAGCAACTTTGAATGAGTTCTTATTTGATTGGGCACTGATCTTATCTTGATCTTCTTCGCTGAATAATTGCGAAGCAATCTTATTGTTTACACGGACCGTTGACCAAGCAGTAAATTGTGAGGAACCATGTTCGCCCAAAACGAAGCCTTCAACATTTTTTGGATCTTGCCCCAACTTTTCACCAACAATTCTTTGCATTCTGGCAGTATCAAGAAAAGTACCTGTACCAAATACTCTATTCTTCTTCAAGCCAGTGGTTTCTTGCAAGATTTGAGAAACGGCATCACAAGGATTTGAAATATTAATAATAATACCTTTGAAGCCGGTCTTCTTAATCTTCTCACCAACTTCTTTGGCATTGGCTGCGTTCAAGTTAAATTCGCCAAAACGATCGCCAGTCTTAACGGAAGCATCAATATCACCAAAAGAGGTAACAATAATTTCGGCATCCTTCAAGCCATCCCAATCTTGCATTTTGACATCAACATAATAGTTGTTGCGTGCCAAAGTATCATGCAAGTCATTATATTCAGCTGAAGCCTTCTTTTCATTTTTGTCGATTAAAATTAATTCATCAGCAATTCCATGGGTAAAAAGAGTATAAGCTACAGTAGCACCAACGTGACCCATTCCGATAATTCCAATTTTTCTCATTTTAAAAACCTTTCTAGCAAAAAGGGACCAGGCTTCACTCCTGATTCCTTTTCATTAAGCTTCAACTTTGTTAATAACAACGTCAAATTTACCACCAGGAGTGGTAATTGATACTGTTTCGCCCTTCTTCTTGCCAATTAAAGCTTGGGCAATTGGTGAATCGTTAGAGATCTTGCCGTTAAGTGGATCTGATTCATCACTACCTACGATAGTGTAGGTTTCAGGATCGTCTTCACCAACTTCAGTATAAGTAACAGTCTTACCAACAGCTACTTCATTAGGATCAACAGAATCTGCATCAACAACTTGTGCATATTTAAGCATTTCTTCTACTTGTGCAATTCTGTCTTCTACGTGACTTTGCTCATCTTTTGCGGCATCATATTCTGAGTTTTCAGACAAGTCACCGTAAGAACGAGCAACCTTTATTCTTTTAATAACTTCTGGACGTTTTACTAATTTTAAGTCTCTTAATTCTGCTTCAAGCTTTTCTTTACCTTCAGCAGTCATTGGAAATGATTTTTCTGCCATTGAACATATACTCCTTATTTTGACGAAATAAATCTTTTATGCATTGATCAATGATATTAATTTATCCCCATAAAGTCAACCTTTAACGTATCTTAACTTCAAGGTCATTCATTAAAGCTTCGGTAATCTTGTTCATTGCCTTAGTAACAACTTCATCTGTCAAAGTATCGTGTTCATTTAAGAATGTCAAATTGTAAGCTAAACTCTTCTTGCCTGGCTCAATATGACTTCCTTCATAAACATCAATTACTTTAAGGTTCTTCAAGTACTTGCCGGCATTAGCAAGAATGACATTTTCAATTTCGCTATTGGTTACATCCTTCTTGACCAAAATTGAAAGATCACGTTCAATTGCTGGGAACTTAGGTGCTGGCTTAGAAGTCATGCCCTTATTTAAAGTTGCATCAATGGCATCAAGGTCTAATTCATAGCCATAAAGTTCGCTACCTCTTAAAGCCTTATCAGCCATCGTTACAGCATGAGCAATCATACCGATCATCCCAATATATTGACCATCAAGGTAAATTGCAGCCGTTCTGGTTGGGTGCATGCCGTTAATTTCTGCAGCCTTGTACTCAATCTTGTTTTCATCAAGGCCAATTGCTTCAAACAAGTCCTCTAATTGACCCTTTACATAGAAGAAATCAACCTTTTCATTCTTGTGTTGCCAGTTGTCTTCAAAAATACTGCCAGAATACAAAGTTGCAAGGTGTTCATGTTCATTGAAAGTATCATTGTCATGATCATAAACACGACCTTGTTCAAAGAAGTGCAAGTCATTTTCCTTACGAGCAAAGTTGTAGCTAGCAGCATCTACCAAACCAGTCATCAGGTTTTGTCTCATTGCTGAACGAGCTGAGTTTAATGGCATTTCGACTTCAGCTAATGGCTTAGGATTCATAGTGAAGCGAACTGCTTTTTCTGGTGAAGTCAAAGAGTAAGAAATAGCTTCCATCAAGCCTTGACCTTCAACCACTTTCTTTGCGCGACGCAACTTAGTTTCGGCCTCAGAATATCCACCATGTGTTTCAGCTAATAAAGGTTGCGTTGACTTCAAATTATCATAACCATAAATTCGGCCAACTTCTTCAACCAAATCAGCTGGAATAGCAATATCCCATCTTCTATTAGGAACAGTGACAGTTAATTGATCACCATCAACTTGAGTTTCAAAGCAAAGACGATCAAGAATTTTAACCATTTCATCGCTTGATAATTCAGTACCAAGAACATTATTAATATAAGAAACAGTGGTCTTGACTACTGCCGGCTTTCTTGTTTGGTCAGTAGCTTTGATTTCACCAGCGTTAACAGTTGCGCTAGCATCATTTCTAAGAAGAAGAGCTGCTATGTCGATTGCTTTTTGGGTATTATCCCAGTTGATGCCCTTTTCAAAACGACTTGAAGCTTCAGTTCTGTTAGCATGACGAAGAGCTGCTTTTCGAACCAAAGTTCCATCAAAGACGGCTGATTCCAAAATAACATCAGTAGTATCATTTTCTACTTCTGAATTCTTGCCGCCCATGACGCCAGCCATCATAACTGGTTTGTCACCGTCGGTAATAATAATATCGTTTGGATCAAGTTCAATCTCTTTGTCATTGAGCAAAGTCAGCTTTTCTCCCTTTTCGGCTTTTCTGACAACCAATTTGCCACTCTTGAATGTCTTAGCATCATAAGCATGCATTGGTTGACCAGTCAAAAGCATAACGTAATTAGTAACATCAACGACATTGTTGATTGGACGAATGCCGGCATTCCAAAGACGTCTTTGCATCCATAATGGTGAATCGCCAATTTTAACGCCAGAAACTTTTCTTAAGTAATACTTAGGGGCAAGCTTTTCGTCAACTTCAGCATCCAATTCTGATGTCCAATCTGGGCCATCTTCTTTTAACACGACATTTTCAATTTGAGGCTTTTCATTGACAATTGCCCCAACTTCGTAGGCTGCACCTTCCATTGATAAAGTATCAGCACGATTAGGCGTAATATCAAAGTCTAAAATGTAGTCGTCCATGCCAAGTGCTTGATAAACATCATCGCCTGGCTTAACTTCAGCATCTTCAGGGAAGACATAAATACCGTTAACGTATTTCTCAGGAACAGTGCTGTCACTGAAGCCAATTTCTTGCAAAGCACAGAGCATTCCGTAGCTTTCCATGCCCCGGATTTTGCCCTTCTTGATCTTTTCATTGCCAGCAATTCTGGCGCCATGAAGAGCAACAATTACATTTTCACCTGCGGAAACGTTTGGAGCACCACAAACGATTTGCAATGGCTCATCTTCACCGACATCAACGTGAGTTAAATGAAGGTGGGTGCCTTCAACAGCCTTACAATCTAAAACGTGACCAACAACGATCTTTTTCAGGCCTTCTTGAGGGTGATTAACAGAAGCAATTTCAACGCCTGTTCTAGTAATTTTTTCTGCTAAATCCTTTGGATCTTGATCTAAATTAAGAAAATCTTGTAACCAATTGTATGAAACTAGCATTAGTCTTCCTCCTTACGGAATTGTTCCAAGAAACGTTTATCATTGGTGTAGAAATCACGAATATCATCAATGCCGTATTTCAAAATAGCAAAACGATCAAGACCAACACCAAAGGCAAAACCACCATAAACAGTTGAATCAACGCCAGCATTTTCCAAAACGTTAGGTTGAACCATACCAGCACCTAGAACTTCAATCCAACCAGTATATTTACAAATTGGGCATCCCTTACCATTACAATTGAAGCAAGAAACATCCATCTCAACTGAAGGTTCAGTGAATGGAAAGTAGCTTGGGCGAAGACGAGTTTCACGATCCTGACCAAAGACATGCTTAGCGATCATTTCAAGCGTGCCCTTTAAGTCACTCATAGTGACATGCTTATCAACAACCAAACCTTCCATTTGCATGAATTGGTGTGAGTGCATTGCGTCGTCATCGTCACGACGGTAAACCTTACCAGGTCCTACCATCTTTAACGGACCCTTTGAAAAATCATGCTTTTCAAGGACACGGGCTTGGTCACCCGAAGTCTGTGACCGAAGCAAGTTTTCGTCATCAATATAGAAAGTAGCTTGCATGTCACGAGCTGGGTGATCTTTTGGCAAATTCATCATTTCAAAACAGTAGTGGTCAGTTTCAATTTCTGGACCTTGAACAACGGTGTAGCCCATTCCGATGAAATATTTTTCAAGATCATCCAAAATAATGTTGATTGGGTGCTTTGACCCCACATGGCTTCTTCTGCCTGGAAGGGTAACGTCTACGCGTTCATCTTCCATCTTTTTAGCAATAAATGCTGCTAAAAGAGACTTCTTCGAATCATCTAATTGCTTGTTGAACAAATCACGCAGTTCATTTACTCTTTGACCAACTTCGCGCCGATCTTCTGGCGCCACTTCTCTTAATGAGTGTAAAATTTTGGTCAATTCACCCTTACGGCCAACCAATTGCACCCGTACTTCATCAAGCTTCTTTTCATCAGAGGCTTTTTTGATTTCCTCGAGTCCCTTTTCACGGAGCTCTTTTAACTTATCAAATAAGTCCATTTAATTTTTCCTTTCGAATAAAAAAGCTTCATCCCTCAAAAGGGACGAAGCTTCGCGGTACCACCCTAGTTTAGACATAGAAGATTATGCCTACACTTTTGCTTTCGATAACGGTGAAATACCGGAATTGATTAGATCCTACTCGCAAGATGAAATTCACAACTTAAACTTCAGCCTTTCTTTCAGCTAATAAAAAGGCCTCTCTAATCAAGTTCTTATTGCTACTAGTCTTGTTCTCAGTAATTAATTATTAGGATAATTCATTAAGTTTTAATTTGCAAGCCTTTAAGTCCATTTATCTGCCCAAGTGTGAACTGAATCAAACACTGGCTTCAAAGCTTCTCCCTTAGCTGTTAAGCCATAAGAAATAATACCAGTGTCCTTATCGACAGTTCTTTTAACGATGCCATCCTTTTCAAGCTCCTTGAGTCTTTCAACCAAAATTCTGTCTGAACAAGCAGTTACGCAACGAGCCAAATCCTTAAAACGCATCATTTTTGTGTCGCATAGTGAACTAATAATCAAGCCATTCCACTTTTTGCCAATAATTTCAAAAGCATGGATAAAATGCTGGCATAATTCGTAATCAGCGGGGTTTTTACAGCCACAATCTTTGATGCTCTTTTCTTTTACTCCTTGAGCCATAAGTAATACCTCCTGCAAATATAATTGTTATTTTTAGCTTTGATTTTATTATAAATAAGCTACTTACTAAAAACAAGCAAAGTGTCTTACGCAAAATGATAAATCATAATACCGGCAGCAACGGCCGCATTGAGTGATTCGGCTTGACCAAAAATTGGAATATACAGTTTAGTATCGCTTAAGTTGGCAATAAAATCACTTACTCCATGAGCCTCGTTGCCAATAACTAGACCAAGTTGTGCTACTTTTTCAAAATCAGGCAATTTTTTTGCAGTTTTATCCAGCATGCTGGCATAAACTGGAATATCGCTAGCCTCCAATTGGGTAATGACATCAGTCAAATCTTTAATGATGATATCGATATGAAATTGACTTCCCTGCATTGCGCGCTGAGTTTTAGGATTATATAAATCAACACTCTCTGGTGACAAAACAACCCCATTAAAGCCAGCCGCATCTGCAGTTCTAATAATCGTACCCACATTGCCAGGATCAGCTAAATTATCAAGCAAAACCCATTTGCCATAATTAAAAGAGAAATCTTTTGGTTGAGCAATTTTTAACACAGCGAAAATTTCTTGCGAATTCTTGGTTGAACTCAAATGCCGCGCAATTGCTTTATTAATCAAGATAACGTTTTTAGCGTCTAAACTAACCCCAGCTTCTTCCGCCCTATTTAGTGCTTCATCGGTACCAAGCAGATAAATAAATTTGCGGTTGGCCTTTAATGCTTCTTCAAACAAATGGAAGCCTTCAATTAAGTAAAGACCGGTTTCTTCACGATATTTCTTTTTATTGAGTTTTTCTAATTCTTTGACAAGCTTATTGTTTACTGAACTGATTTGTTTCATGTTTGTCCTCTTTTCTATCTCCCTATTTTAAATGACATTTATTAAAATTAACATGTTAGAATTAAAGATAGTTGATTTTATAAAGGGGATATTATCATATGGAAACTTGGAAATTAGTTGTCTCCGGTCTCGTTCAAGGCGTAGGCTTTCGCTGGAGTGTTCTAAACTATGCTCAAAGCTTAGGAATCAATGGGACTGTTAAAAATAATGCTGATTCCACTGTCACGATCATTCTGCAAGCTGACAAGCAAACAGTCAATTCATTTATTCAAAATTTGCCCAAACATATCTCACCTTTTGCCAAAATCGAAAATATTCAGGCAGAAGAGCTGCCGGGCGTGGAAAAGATGCATGACTTTCATGTATTATATTAAGGTCAGAAAGAAAACAAATCAGGTGAATTGAATGAAAAAATATCGTAAATATTTAGGTCTCTTAGTTTTGGTCTTATTAGTAGCCGTGATCGTCACCGGCTGTTCCTCTGGCGGGAACCCGCAAAAAGGCATTCCGCCACATGGTGGAATTTATGGCTGGGTCTACACATGGATTGGAATTCCACTGCAAAACGTAATGCTTAAAACGGCTAATGCAATCAAAGGTGCGAATGGCGCAGGCTGGGCCATTGTCATTATTACCTTAGTCGTAAGAACAATCCTTTTGCCATTAATGCTAGTCCAACAAAAGAAGAGCGTCACCCAGCAAGAAAAGATGGCTCGCTTGCAGCCACAAATGAAGCTGATTCAAGAAGGCATGAAACACAAGCCGATGACTCCTGAGCAGCAAATGCAGTTATCCAAATGGCAGCGTGAATTATACCAAAAGAATAACGTTTCTTTAACTGGTGGAATCGGCTGTCTGCCATTATTGATTCAAATGCCAATCATGATGGGAATTTACTCAGCCGTTGCTTATTCATCAGTTTTGAGAGAAGCTTCATTCTTTGGAATTTCCTTGAACAGCAAGTCTCTTGTTTTAGCAATTATTGCGACTGTTTTTGCAGTTATTCAAGGCTACATTTCATTAATCGGCATCCCTAAGGAACAAAAGAAGACAATGCAGTCTATGATGTTCATGAACCCAATTATGACCTTGTTCTTCAGTTTATCCTTCTCTGGTGCTTTGGCTTTGTACTGGGCAGCTGGCAACTTTGTAACAATTATTCAACAGATACTGGTAACATTTGTTATTACGCCACGCGAAAAGAAACGCGTTGCAGCTGAAATTAAAGATCATCCTATTCAAACCGTCGTTACTAAGAAGGACATTGATGATCTCTTTAATGGTGCTGCAACAGATGCTTCTAGCGAAACAAGAGAATTGCATCAGGATTTGCGTAAACGCAATCAAGGCAAACAACAAAAACGTAAATAAAGATCATTGAATACGAAAAAAGACAGGATTTAAAATCCTGTCTTTTTTTATAAGATTCCTTCCGGCTTTTTTGGCTCTTCAGTCTTTTCTTTTTCCGCTTCAATCTTTTTAAGCTTGTCTAATTTTTGTGGAGTTAGAATTGGAAAGGCGATCTTAAATTGACTTCCTTGACCTTCGACTGATTCAACGCTAATCTTGCCATTATAGCTTTCTACAAGCTTCTGAGCGATCGTAAGACCTAAGCCATTGCCACCCTTTTCACGCGTTCTAGCCTTATCAACTCGATAGAAGCGGTTAAAGATCTTGCTTTGATCATCCTTTGAAATTCCTTCACCGAAGTCCTGAACAACAATTCGAACATTATTCTGAGTTACACCGGCCGAAACATTAATCTGCTTGCGATCGGTTGAATATTTTATGCCATTATCAATCAAAATAACCAAAATTTGTTCTAAATGGCCGTGATACATTTGAATATACGTATTTGCAGGCAAATCGTCTACATCCAGCTGCAAATTAAAGTCCTGGTGGACTAGAGCCAAATCATCAACTACACGACTTAGGACCTCATTTACGTTTGTATAAGCATTAGGATATTGAACATCGATTTGTTCAGCCCTTGTCAAATCAAGCATTTCCTGAATCAAATGCTTCATTCGATCTGCCTCTTGCAGGGATGCTTTGATAGATTCATCCAGAATTTCCGGATCATCTTTTCCCCAACGCTCCAACATATTCAAATGTCCCTCAATAACGGCAACCGGAGTCCGCAATTCATGCGAAACATCACTGACAAACTGCTTTTGTTGATCAATATAGCGCTGCATTCGGTCAAGCATTTTATTGAATGATTTAACCAAATCTTCCAGTTCATCATTTCGATTCAAGTCTTTTATTCTGACATCACTGTTTGGATCATCATTAACTTTTTGTGCAACACCAACCATTTCTTTAATCGGCTTAACAACATCGCGCACAATGAAGAAAGCAATCCCACTAAACAAGACAATTGCCACTAATGAAATAATAATCATACGGTGCAGCAAATTGTTCATTAAGTGATTATAATAAGTCATTTTGTTCGAAACAACAATATAGCCTGTTACTTTACCAGTCTTAGTAGAGACAATTTTTTGAGAAGTAATTAAGGTTGACTTATTGTTTCTTCGTATAACTTTTTGCCAGGAGCTGCCCTTAAATTTGTGCAATTTCGGCGTATCTTCACCATTTGCGAAGACAACTTCATTATGAAGATTGTACACAGCAACACTAATATCTGGATTGGAAATCGAAGAAATCAGTGCATCACTGAAAGCACTAGAATTTGAGGAAGAATCATGATTAATCGTTGGTCCACCGTTTAAAATTCTTTGCGTGCTGGGTGAAAGTGCGGGAATAACATTTGAAATCTGCAGTTCTTTCGGAATAGAAACCAGCGATGAGTTCAAAGTGGCAACCACTCTGTTGGAAACTGATTCCTGCTGCTTCATAGACTGCTGGTTGACAGTCGAATAAATTACCATTGAAAAAATAAGAAAAGAGACCATGATCGTCAATGAAACGATACTTACCCATCTAACAATAAGCGATGAGTGTTGGGTCTCTTTTATTTTCTTATTTCTCTTCTTATTCTTTGTCATCATCTTCATCTCTTACCATATAACCCGTGCCACGCACAGTTTTAATGTAAGAAGGGCGACCTGGGACATCAATCTTGTTACGCAAGTAACGAACGTATACTTCAACAACGTTGGTTTCAATATTTGATTCTGGACCCCAAATCTTATTAAGAAGTTCGTCACGACTAACAACATTGTTCTTGTTGTGAATCAAAGTCATTAACAAGTTGTATTCACGTTTTGTAAGATCAATTGCCTTGCCATCGCCGCGGTGAACAATTCTGTTGGCTGTTTCAATTGTTAAATCTTTAAATTTTACAGTTTGCTGCTTGGCTACAGTTACGTTTTGAGCTTCTTTCTCAATCTTTACACGGCGTAAAACAGCACGTAATCGAGCTAATAATTCCTCAATTGCGAATGGTTTAACAATATAATCGTCTGCACCGTGGTCCAAGCCAGAAACACGGTCGATAACTGAATCTCTAGCAGTCATCATAATAATAGGCGTAGTCTTAGATTGACGAACCCGACGTGCTATTTCCAAGCCGTTTAAATCCGGCAACATTAAGTCGAGCAGAATAGCGTCAAAATTTTCATTTAAAGCTCGATCCAAGCCTTTACGACCATTATTTTCAACGACTGTTTCATAGTTCTCGTGTTGTAATTCCAATTGTACAAAACGAGCTAAATTTTTTTCATCTTCAATAATCAGAATTTTTGCCATGATTTTACTCAGTTCCTGTCCATAATTAACTTTACTTAACAAAACTGTTAATAAAGGTTTCATAATTAAAGGATACTTTAAAAAACATCCAAAAACAAGAAAAAAAAGCAACCAATCTTAAAAAATAATTGATTACTCTAACAAATATTTATTTCTTATTTTTATTTTGATCATCAAATAAGCCCTTTAATTTTGCAAAAGCAGGATTAATTTGATTCTTTTTCCCTTCATCAAAGGCCTTTTCGGAAACAACTTCCCAACCCTTGCCCTCTGGATAAATGTGCTCGTCTTTTTCTTTCTCTGTTAAAATAGTGGTAGGAATATTTAACAAAATATTATCTTCGACAGCAGTTTGCAAGTCGATCGTATCATTGTTTATCGTGACAATTGGATCCGGATTTTCATCCAGCTCATCCTTAGTTGGCTTATCTTGGCTGTAGTTCTCTGTAAAAGAAAACTCTTCATGATCATCTACAGGTGCTAGACTTCTGCTAGATGGAACCACTAAATCCGCACTGACTTTAAAATTTCCAGTGACGTATGGCTCATCATAAAACAAGTCGCCACTGACTTTGATATTTTTTGCTTGATACAAGAGTTTTTGACTGCGCTTCAAAAATTCTGGACGAACTTCAACTTCACACTCGATATGAACCATTGGCGCAGCATTGTTTTTAACTTTTGAAAAATTAATTGAGAGCATTTTATACCTCGATTGGACGTTGACCAAAGTTCTGATCAACATGCATTATTTGTTCAAATAACCGATCCACTCGCACCTGCAGTTTGAGTGAGCCATTTTTAGAATTGCGTTTATCAACTTTGGATACAATATTCAAATTTTCTTTGCGAATATTCTTTAAGTAGCGCCGTCCTAGCTTGCTGAATCCCAAAAGGGTCAAGCTTTCATCATTAAAGCTATCAATCATATCATCTTGCGTTACATTCAAAAGCGTATATAGACACAGACGACGCAAGCGAGAATATGTATAGCGCTTAGATTTTATTCGCCGCAAAAATTCAGTAAATTCCCTAGCCAGATGAATTTCTGCCTTCATCTTGTATTCTAGGCCTTCACTCATCTGATAAATACTTTGCAATTCAGAAATAGAAGATGATTCGATGCGATATTTTAAAAATGGAAACATTAAGTTCCAGTTTGGATATACTTTCTGTTTAGCAAGTTCAATTGCTTCTGCCTTGGGCAGCCAAGTCTTTAACTGACTTTTATCCTCATCGTGCAGAAGCAAGTTGCGAATCGCACTTGCGCTTTGAACAACGCCATTTCTTTGCAAAATATCATCGTGATTAACCCCAATCCGATTAATTGGATGCAGCTGCATTGGAGAGTCCAAATTATGATTGGCAACGGCATAAGCTAACCCAAGAATTGCGTTTGGAGCATTAACCTCGTAGCCTACTTCACGAGCAACCATTTGATTATATTGCGTAGAATAGGTTTGACTATAATCCTTAAAATTCATCGAATTTGGTGGAATTTCAGCAATTTTTGAACCCAGATAGGCAAAATTCAAGTTGGCATCTTCTACACCGAAAACTAATGTCTTGACCCCTAATTTTGCTAAAGCTTCGATGCTGCCCAAAGCAAAAAGATCAGCTGGTTCAACCGAAGTGGAAAAAGGCATTTCAAAAACCAGATCTGCACCTGACTGCAGGGCGGTTCTAGCACGCGACCATTTATTCATAATTGCCATTTCGCCACGCTGAACGTAATTGCCTGACATCAAAACAATAATTGGATCTTTACCAGCCACCAAACGTGCCTGATTGAGCAAAAATTCGTGACCGCTATGAAAAGGATTATATTCAGCAATGATCCCAACTACACTCATGAATTTAGTCTTCCTTTATCTCTAACTTTTTACCATCTGCCCATAGTTTTTCAAGGTTATAAAATTCACGAGCTTCTCTAGTAAAGATATTGACTACAACGTCACCTAAATCAAGCAAAAGCCAATTTGAATCTCTAGTACCTTCAATTCGATAGTCAGTGTAATTATTTTCGTGAGCTTCATCGACAATTGAGTTAGCAATCGCATGCAATTGTCTGTTTGAGCCGGCACTGGTAACAACAAAAAAGTCGGATAAAATACTAATGCCGCGCATATCGTAAGCCTCAGTATCTTCCCCATGACGGTCACTAATTGCTTTTAAAACAAAATCTAAAACTTCAGTATTCTTCAAATCTTTCTCCTTATTTATTTGTTAACACTCCACACGTTATAAGCTTCTAAGCTGCGGGGATAAATTTTATTTCTTTGTTCAATCAAAAATTCTAGCGTATGTGCCAATTGATAACCAACACCTGCATCTAAATTGGCATAAGTTATTTTGCGTGCCTCTTCTACTCCGGGAAAATCACGACCTGGTTCAATAAAATCAGCCATAAAGACAATCTTGTCCAAAGTAGTCATTTCCTTATCAGCAGTAGTATGGCGCCAAACAGCTTTTAAAATTTCAGGATCAGTAATCTTTAAATCACGCTTGATAAAATATGTTCCGACAATCCCATGCCAAATTGCACGATTCCAGTTAAGCAAATCTTGATCAAAGCCTTCATTTTTGATTACTTTGCGATACTCTTCAACTGGCACTTGCTTGGCATAGTCATGAACAAATCCTGCCAGAGCAGCCTTATCCTCATCATAATCATTTAATTTAGCTAATTTGCGTGAAGTCTCGCTTACTCTAACACAGTGCTGGAAGCGTTTATTATCCATATTTGATTTTTCTTTAGCAATTATTTCATCACTAGAAAGCGGTGAATAGGTTTTCTTAAAAAACAAATCAGTCACGGTAAAGCCCCTTTTCTTCAATATATTGCCGAACGCTTTCCGGTACCAAATACCGAATTGAAGTACCAGTAGCAACTGAACGACGAATTGCAGTCGAAGACAAACGAATGTCTGGTGCATCAACCCAAATCATTGGATACTGCGGATCTTGCGGATAGCCTGGACGACGAATACCTACTAGCGTAACCAATTTTACCAATTCTGGCGCTTCTTTCCAGGTGTGGAAACTGTTAACTTGATCACTGCCCATAATTAAGTAGTAATTATTCTGCGGTGCTTTTTCCTTAAGATAGCGCATCGTATCAATCGCATAAGATACGCCGCCGCGGAACAATTCCAACAGTTTTACTCGAAACTTTGGATTGTCTCGCGTTGCCAATTCAAGCATAGTAGCCCGATCCTTTGCAGAAGTCAGCGGCGCATTTTTATGCGGCGGGATATTGTCCGGAATAAACCAAACCTCATCAAGGCGCAACTTCGTCATTGCCTGCTCAGCTGCAACTAAGTGAGCAATATGAACAGGATCGAATGTTCCGCCCATTATTCCAATTTGACGGCCACGCTTATCTTCATCTATTTTAGATTCTACTTTTGTGACAGGCTTTTTTTCAACACATTTCGCATTTGCCATGATTAAAACCTCTAAATTAAAGCTCTACGAATACCTAATCCTATTTTATCAGGTGTATAGGTCTTCACAACACAGTCTTTTGGAACAGTAACGAAACCGACACCACCAAAGAGCAAATCACTCTTGTAATCAGTGTGATACTCCTGTCCTTTGAGCGCCGGCAAATAATTTTCACCGGTTGGCGGAGTCAATAACTCGCCCACATGTTTTTGATAAAAATCATCCGCATTTGCAGTCTTAGTACGATGCAGTTTAACGCCTCGTGCAGCATAAACCGTAAAGCTGGTAGATTGACCTTTAAGATAGTCGATTCGGCCTAAACCACCCAAAAAGATGGTATTTCCAGGCAGCAACTGAAAGGTAGCAGGTTTAATCGGTTTTTTAGGTGAGACTACTTCAAGATCGGCAGCGTTAAGACGAGTGGCCAACTGATTCGTACTCATAATTCCCGGCGTATCAATCAGGTGGTGGCCATTTTCAAGTGGAATTTCAATGCGATCAAGCGTAGTTCCTGGAAAACGAGACGTAGTAATTACGTCCTTTATATCGCCCATTTTATCAATAATGGCATTAATTAAAGTTGACTTGCCGACATTGGTCATTCCAACAAAGTAAATATCACGGTCTTGTGAAGCTTGATCTAAATACTCAATCAGCTCATCCAAGTTCTTTTGGCGAGCAGCTGAAATTAAAAAGATTTTTGAGGGATACAATCCCATGCGATTTGCTTCTTGACGCATCCAGTCTTTAATTCGACTTTGACGAGAATTTAAAGGAAAAAGATCAAACTTATTACCGACTAGGATAAATTCGTTATCGCCGACAAAACGTTTAAGCGAGGCTAGCAATGAGTTAGAAAAGTCAAACAAATCAACTACATTCACTACTAAAGCCTTCTTAGTTGCCAGTGAATTCAGCAACGCCAAGAAATCATCATTATTCAGATCAACAGGCATGATTTCATTATAATGACGCAAACGAAAACAGCGTTGACAATAAACGTTGTCCGTTTCTCCTGCTTCCGCCTTCTTTAAAGCGGCAGCTGGCAAATAGCCGGCCTTTTTTGGGTCGTCTGATTGCAAAACAGCACCACAACCAATACAAATAATTTCATCATCCATTTTTCAATGTCTCCTTAAAGGTTACGCGATGTGACAAGGCTAAAAAGAAGAAAATAATTTTTTCGAAAAAGCGATTGATTCGCGTATTCCACTTGTCAGTTTCAACCAGTGGCTTGACTAATACTGTTTGGACACCGGCCAAATTGCCAGCCTGCATATCGGTGATTAATTGGTCACCGACCATCATGACTTGCTTTTTATTTAAACCTAATTCTTCTCTCTCTTTGCTAATTGCAAAAGGCAATGGCTTTTTAGATTTGGCAACAAAGGCAATGTGATATGGATTTAAAACTTTGCCTACTCTTTCGGCATTATTATTTGAAATGACAACCAGCTTGATGCGAGCTTTTTGCAAGCGTTGATTTAACTTATCCATTTCTTTGGCAGTTTCAAATTTGTTCCAAGCTAAAAGCGTATTATCCAAATCTGAGAAAACCGCCTTGATTCCCATAGCTTGAAGTTTTTCTGTTTTTAAATGATAAATTGTATCAATTGTGTATTTCGGGCGAAATAACATTATCTAAATTCCCTTCATTAATGTACTATTCTAATATTATCAGAAAAGGACCCGATTTGATAAATTTAGGTATAAAAAAAACTGGGAAATTCCCAGCTTTCTTTAACTCTTTTAGTTTAAAGCTTTTTTAGCAGTATTTGCTAACTTAGCAAAAGTTTCAGCATCGTTGTAAGCAATGTCAGCAAGCATCTTACGGTTCATGTCAACACCGGCCAACTTCAAGCCGTGCATTAACTTAGAATATGAAATATCGTTTTGTCTTGCAGCTGCGTTAATACGAGCGATCCATAACTTTCTGTATTCGCTCTTACGCTTTCTACGGTCACGGAATGCGTACTTGTAGGAAACAAACAATTGAGTGCTTGCAGCCTTAAATTGCATATGCTTTGCGCCACGGTAACCCTTGGCAAGCTTCATAATCTTCTTACGACGTTTACGTGTTACAGTTCCACCTTTAACTCTTGGCATCAGAAATTCCTCCTAATATCGTTATATCGTACTTAAATAATAATTAACGCATTTGGGAAAGCATCTGTTTGATGCGCTTCATATCACTGCGTGAAACCATAGCAGCTTTTCTCAAATGACGACGTTGCTTCTTAGTCTTACCGTGGAAACGGTGACCAGTAAATGCGTGATGACGCTTTAAACCACCATTAGCAGTTCTCTTAAAACGCTTAGCAGAAGCGCGGTGTGTTTTCATTTTTGGCATTGTTAAATTCCTCCAATTAATTAGTTATTCTTTTTGTCTTTTTCACTCTTAGGTGCAAGCATCAAGAACATTGAACGACCTTCCATTTTAGGTCTGCTGATAACTGTTGCAATATCTGAAGTAGCTTCAGCCATCTTTTCAAGTACTTGTTGACCTAATTCCTTGTGAGTGATTGCTCGACCTCTGAAACGAATAGAAACACGAACCTTGGCTCCTTCTTTAGTAAGGAACTTTTTAGCATGCTTCAACTTAGTATCAAAGTCGTTTCCTTCAATTGTTGGACTTAAACGAATTTCCTTGACACTAACCGTCTTGGAATTCTTACGAGATTCCTTCAACTTCTTTTGTTGTTGGAAACGGTACTTACCATAATCCATGATTCGAGCAACTGGTGGCTTAGCATTGGGCGAAATCAAAGCTAAATCAAGTCCAGCGTCACTAGCTTGACGCATGGCTTCACTCTTTGAAACAACGCCTAATTGTTTACCATTTGCATCGATTAAACGAACCTCGCGTGCACGAATTCGATCGTTTAAGATTAAATCCCTTGGTATGATTCTTCACCTCCGTATTAATTTGAGGACAAGAAAAAGGCGGGATAAGTAACACCCACCTTTAATCAACAGAAATTATCGATCAGCCCAGAGGTTTATTAACTTAGGCGAGAAGCGGGAGCTTCTTCTTGTTCTCAACTAGGTGTATTATACGCGTTTAAACTGCTCGCGTCAATACATGATGTGCAATTATTTAGTTACATCAAAAACATAGTTATCAGGATAGAATTGCATTCTATATGCCAGATATACATAAGTCATGTCCTTAGCATTATTAGTAATTGTCAAATTGAATACTTGATTTCCATGTGCATCAACTTCAATTATGTTACTCTCTTTACCCTTGTTTTTAAAGCCAAAATTGATTAAAGCGTTGCCATTCTTCAAGCGTTGCGCATAACCAATAACTTCGGTAAAGTTTTGTTTACCCAAATTCTTACCGTAGCTCCAAACTTGTTTGATCGTCTTTTTCTTCGTATCGATTTGATATTCTGTAGCAGCAGAGAACTTGCCACTTTGCTTCTTATCACCATTAGTTACAGCAATATTATTATCATAAAGCAGAATATCTAATTTGCTTCCCGTTTCTTTTAATAAGTAAACTCCATGTTGACCACCTGGGTATTTTGTTCCCTTGCTTGGTTTTAAGAGATACTTATGGAATGAACTAGGCCATCTTTAGTTGGCTTGTTAGTAAAAATCCAATTAATTTTCTTAGTTTGATAGTTCATTGACCAAATAATATCTTGATTACGTGCAGATAGCAAAATGTTGCCTGTTTTCGCATCATAATCAATTGTATTAATATGGAGCCAATCCATTAGTCCTAATCCACTACTGGTGTTATCGTTAGCCTTGATCTTACTCTTTTTGTACATTGATTCTGGAAAAATTTTCTTAAAATCAATTACTTTAACGATCTTACCAGTATTAGGATTAAGCTCAGCAATTGTGTCTTCTACATACTTGCTACCATCATCAATAGTTAATAGCCAATTACCATTAGGCACTTCTGCCACGTCATGGTGAACTAATGATAAGCCAGCAGATCTGGCATAGCTACCACCTAAAGTCTTATCAAAACTAAATTGACGATATACGCGTCCCAAATAGTCGGTTTCAACTAACATATTACGCGTGGTGCTAGTTAAATCGTTCTAGACAATATGCCATATTATAAGCTAACACTGCAACCTCTAGGCGTTCTTGAAAACCCGCTAGACTTCTAGCGCGATTATTTTCGGCATTGTAATAACTAAGCAAAGCAAAATCACTCTCAATTGTCCGTCTGACCGCCATTAGTTGATGATTGTTATGTTTTTTAGCACCTTGCATATTTTTACGATACGGTGTCCAAAGCACATAGCCCATGTGTTTTAGTTTAGCGGCTAAATCCTTACCTAAATAACCTTCATCGCCTAAAAGATAATGATTAGTAGGATGGGTATTATTCATCAATTCTACTGTTTCTTTAGCATCATGCACCGATGCTTTAGTGACTGCGTAATCAAGCAGATAGCCATCATCGCTCACTATTGCGTGAACCTTGAACCCATAATAGTAGACTTTTTTGGCTCTATAATTTTTCCTGTTGATATCTTATCTCTATGATAAGCTGTTAACAGGATTTTCTATTGCATTAAAAAAGGAGGACATAGTCCTCTTTACAATAAAAAATTCGTTCCAACAAACATTTTATTTGTATAAACAAAGGTATAACTATGTCCTCTTTAAATGATTATATTAAATTTGTTCTTGATATTGAAGACAACAACATTATTTTTAAAGATTATTTTTATAAAATTCCCGAAGCTGGTTCGAAATATAAAGTTTATGAAGCTGAGCTCATTAAACCAGCTTGCCCCTTCTGCGGCTCTGTTGATATTATTCACAACGGTCATCTTAAGACAAATATTCGCTACATTACTGCCAATGCAAGTACGCCTGTCGTAATTAGATTGTTCAAACAGAGAGTTAAATGCCGTGCTTGCAGTAAAAGATCAATGGCCCAAAGTAGCCTTGTAAATAAATACTGCAGTATTTCTAATACTTCAAAGCTAAAGATCCTCAGTGCCTTAACCGAAGATCGTTCAATGACTAGTATTGCCCGTGAGCACAATACTTCAGTTAACACAGTTCAACGAGTGCTGGCTTCTTGTTCTCATCGTTTTATTGACGGGTATGATTATTTGCCTGAGCATCTTGCTTTTGACGAATTCAAGGGCGTAGATAGAAAGCTGCACTTTATCTGTTTAAATGGAGAAACACATGAAGTAATTCAAATTCTTAGAAACAGATTTAAGAAGAATCTATTGAAATACTTCGGCAGATTTACGCTTAAGGCACGAGCCAACGTCAAAACTGTAACTATGGACCTTAATTTCTATTATCAGGATATCGTTAGAGCTTGTTTTCCTAATGCTCAAATCATTATCGATCGTTTCCACATGGTGCAGATGCTCACCAGGTCTTTAAATTCATTAAGGGTCGCTACTATGAAGAAATTTGATAAGGGTACAAGAGAATATAGTCTGCTCAAATCACCTTGGAAATTGTATCTTAAGAAATTTGATGACTTAGAAAAGATCCACCCGAGATACAATTGGCACTATAAAGACTCACTTACTCAGGAACAAATCGTAATGGAAGGTATCAGTTGCAATGATGTTTTAGACAATTCCTATAATTTATTGCAGGACTTCTTTACAGCACTTGATAAACACGATACCAAATCAATGAAAGAAATTATTTATTCTAAAGAAAGGGTCGGAGCTTTAATGCATAAAACCCTTTTGACCTTCAGACATAATCTAAAAGCTGTTTTAAATGGTGCAAGTTTATCTTATTCCAATGGCTGTCTTGAAGGCTTCAACCGTAAGATAAAACAAATTGAACGAACTACCTTTGGTTATTCTGATTTTATTAATCTCTTAACAAGAATCAGACTGGAAGAAAACAAAGTCAAAGAAAAAGGATCAAGCAATTTATTAATTGCTTAATCCTTAAACTTTACTCTTCATCAACAGGAATTCTTATAGAATGTCAAGCATTACTACAGAGAAAAAAAGAGTATACTAAACATAGCCCCAAAAGACTAGTCTTTTGGCAGTTTTTTCACTTATTATGTGCTAAACATCTATTAATTAATCGCCTTAGAATAATTATAAAGTTGATGTGTGTGGACCAAATTTATAATAGTGCGATTCAAATGATTGGCGCATGCTATTAAAGCTACCTTGTCATGCTTATTGAAAGGCGGCTTTTTTAATTTGTAATAGTAATCAATTAAATGATTTTGAATTTTGCCTTGATTTCTTAACATACTTCGAATCATGTCTGTTTCAACAGCTCTGCCTTGACTACTACCTCTACGATTAATTGTATCGCCTTTAATGTATTTACCAGACTGATATCTATTTAAATCCAAACCTAGGAAAGCATTGAGTTGTTTATAATTATCAAAGCGAGCAATATCACCAGTAAAGCCTAATAATAGAGCGCTATTTAATTGACCGGCTCCGGGAATACTGGAAATAACTTTGAAATCATCCAAGCCAACAGCCGTCTTGATTAACTTGTTTTGAATATAGGCTATTTCTTTATTGTAGCTTTCTATCTCATCGCAATATTCTGAAATAATTTCAATTTCTAAAGAATTTGCTGGAACAGCAGGATAAGAATCTTTAGCTGCTAACCAAACTTGAGCACAATAACTTTGAATTACATCTTTATGTATTCGCCTGCTAACAGATTGGTAAACTCTAGTGGTCATTTCTTTAAGAGTTAATCCTACCAAAAAGTCAGGATGACAATACATTCTAAATACTTGAAGGGCTAAAACTGCATAAGCATTTTTAAAAATCTGATTTAGTTCTGGGAAAGTAAGCTCTAAGCTAGAACGAAGGAAATTAAGTATTCTGGTTCTACATTTAATTAACTGCTTATATCTCAAAGATAAAATCCGTAAAGATTCATACAACGAATTAGATTGTTTATTACAGTGATTCTTTATTTCCGCTAATTGAGTTTTACCCAATAAAGCTAATTTAAATGAATCATTCTTGTCAGTTTTATTTCTTCTCAAAGAAGCCATTCTTAATTTTGCTTCTAGGGGATTTAGCTCATAAAATTTGACCTTTTTATTTTTTAAATAAGTAGTAAGCTGAGCCGAATAAACACCTGTAGTTTCAAATATTATTATTGTACCGGGTTTAATATAAGAATTTAATATTTGGAAACCGCTCTTATTATGCTTAAATTTAAAAGCTATTTCTTCCGCTTCTTTTGTTATCAAAGTGGCATGACTTTCACCTTGACTAACATCAATACCAATAATATTCACCTAATCACCCCGTTTTAAATCAATTGAGGCAAATATTTATTTTCAGCTCCATTTCTTGATTATACGATCTCTGAGATCCACACCCTTAATCTAGTTTGATTGAAAATAAACATTTATGGGCCCGTTTGACAGTCGAATTTAATATTCCATTCTGTTGTCGACCTCAACCTCAATCTAAGTATAAGAAAAAAGGTAGATAAAAACATCGTCATGTTTCTATCTACCTTTATACTTTAGGGTGTTTGACAAAGAGCCCTAAAAGATGGGTTTGTGGTAAACACCATTTTAAAGGAAGCTGATCTTTTTTTGTCCGAACAGCGTTCGGATTAATTTTACAATCTACCATTTAACGACTTATTTAGCCAATAAACTTCGCTGCAAATTCGCTGAATTGCTTACCAGCACCAGCTAAGAATGATTGGGTGCCTTCATTTGTGATATGACCATTTTCATCAGCCAACTTATCAATATTACCGATGTACAATTCTGGTTGTTGCATCGTTGGCATGTCTAAGAAGACCAAGGATTGACGTAAAACATGGTGTGCTAAGACGCCAGAGATACCAGAGATCGATTGGGAAGCAACCAAAGCAGGCTTGCCGCCCCAAACACTTTGACCCCATGGACGTGAAGCAACGTCCAAAGCATTCTTCAAGGCTGCTGGGATGCTACGGTTATGTTCAGGTGTGACAAAGATGAACGCATCTTGAGCCGCAACGGCCTGACGAAATTCTGTATATTCTACGGGTGAATCCGCATCGTAGTCTTGGTTATATAGTGGCAACTTAGCGATATTTAAGTACGTTACTTCAGCGTCGTCTGGTAACCCAGCAACGATGGCTTCAGCGACCCCTTTAGAATAAGAATTTTTACGAATAGAACCTACAATTACACCATATTTTGTCATATCAAACAATCCTTTCAAAACTAATTCCCTCGTTACACTTACTAATAATAAGTATATCAAGTTGCTGAAAAAGCGCAACCATTTTAGCCTATCAATTTTCAAAATCACTTGTTCAATCGCCAAAAAACGTTGTTAAATCAAGACTTACGCTCCAGAAAAATATTTTAGTCTATGTCTAATTATCGACAGAAAAGATCATCGGAGTATCAATGATTCCGATGACCCTTTCTTTATTTTCAATACACGTCTAATCGGAATTTACGTTATTTTTATCCCTCGCCTATCTCTAAATGTCTGAACACACCTTTTAAGATCCCGCTGAAATAAGGCCATTGCCCCAGCATTAACGGCAAGGCCCCAGACTTCACCCAACATATTCGGCCACTGTTATCTGCATAGCATCCGCCTGAACTTCCGACCTGATAAAAATGCGCTGACCACCACAGTGCATCAGCGCATATCAGACCGCGTATCGGTTCAATTTATAAAACGTCATGATTTATTTGATACGGGACAACATCCATTTGATAAGTCGCAATAGAAAATTCAACTAGCCGCTGGTGACCATCCTACCCCTTACGTTCGCGCCGAATCGCTAATGGTAATCTTGCTGACTTGATAGTAACGTTCAAGTTCCCCTTAACTTGGAATTAAGCCGCCTACTTCATAGTCACCATCTAGAATCCGTCGTTTAAGATCTGCGGCAACTTTTTGATATAGAATACGCGTGGTGCTAGTTAAATCATTCTAGACAATAAGCTAGATTATAAGTCAGAATAGCAATTTCTAATCGTGCTTGAAAGCCAGTTAAACTGCGCGCTCGATTGTTCTCGGCGTTGTAAGAAGTTAGAAGTGAAAAGTCGCTTTCAATTGTTCTGCGAATAGCCATCAATTGACGATCATCGTGCTTTTTGGCGCAAGCCATGTTTTTCCGATATGGCGTCCACAGTTCATAGCCCATTTGCTTTAATTGATCATGCAATCGTTTGCCTAAATAGTCCTCATCGCCAAGCAGATAGCGATTGGCTGGATGAGTATTTTTCATTAGTTCCACCGTTTCCTTGGCATCATGGACTGAGGCGCGGGTTACGGCATAATCAAGAACATAGCCGTTGTCGCTGACAATCGCATGAACTTTGAAACCATAATAGTAGATCTTTTTGGCTGCCTTATAGCCAATATTCGCAGAACCGCGAAAAATCCTTACGCGATAATTGCGAACCGGCTGACAAACTGGAACGGGAAAACTGTCAATAATCAAGAATTGTCCGCTTAAATCAACTTTTTGATTCATTTTTTGGCGTATCTGATAAATCAACTGGAGCAGCTGTCGAGAACGGCGGTTAAAACGCGAATGCGATAGACAGCCGAAGCATTCGCAGAACCTTCTTTGTGATTCGATTCCAGTCTTGGCCTGCCAGATAAGCAAAGCCAAGATTAAACTTTCCGTAACTTTTACCTGGTTGATGTTTCGCCGTTGACTAAAAACGCTTAAGCTTAAGGCAGTTCAATCAGATCAGACTCTTTTCTTTTTGATACTACAACTTGAGTCTAGTCCAATTGGACTTTTTTATTAACTAAAATGATTTAACTAGCACCACGCGTAACATATTGTATTTTTCATCGCCAGATTTGATCTTATTGAATAATAAAATATGACCATTATTCAACTGTTCAAAAATATGCTCATTCCAGTGCAAATAGTACCAACGTACTTCGCCATCACCATCGACAGCAAAAGTTTGTTTAGTAGTTATATTTAAAACGGTCAACTCATTTGAACCTAAATTCATCTTAGCCTTATCTTTGACAGTGACTTTAATTGGAAAGCTTCTAATCCATTTAGGTAAATTAGCCGTTTTAATTTTAAAAGTCTTAGTCTGTTGATTTCCAGATTCATCCGTCATCGTTACTTCAACAGAATTATCGTAACCAGCATACAAACCTACGATTGGTACTTAGTGATTGGTTTGATAACCCTTCACTTCATTTTTAATGGTAGTGTTGGCACTTTTTCCAATTACCCGGTAACTAATCTTGGTAGGTTGATCTGTATGAAAAATCATTAGTGCTGTTAATGGCGAATTTTCATAAGGATTAACCTTAATATATGGATTTTCCCAAGAATATTGTTGACTCCGTACAATACCCGCATATTTGGCAGTTAAGGCATCATTACTTGAATTTACTACTTTCTTAATACCTAAATTTTTAATAATTTAACTATCACTTAACTTAGTCTTTTTTGCATTGCTATTTTTCTTCTGTGCTAAAACTGTTTTCGATTGTTCATGCAACATCACAACAGGCATCGTCAGCATTAACGAGCCCATTGCGAGTGCAAGTAAAATTTTATTACTTTTCACCAAAATTTTTCCTTTAAAATAAACCTATCAAGTTTATTCTAATATTCGTATATTACAAAATATTAACAGAGAAATGACTTAAGAAATAATTAACGCTTATTCTTTCTCGCTTTCTTGCACAAACTCCACTAAATTAATATTTGGATATTTTTCTTTAATTTGCTTTACTAATGCCTTCTTCTTTTTAGCAGAAATGTTTTTCTTTAACTCAATCAAAGTAATTTGCTTATTCTTATTATCACTAACTGCTGTAACAGAAGAAATTGCAGGAGACAATTTTTCAATTTCTTGATTATGCTTTTCTTGTTCTTGCTGTCTTTCTTCATTCGTCTGTTCTTGCTCACATTGACGCTGATTAAGAATATTATTTACTTGTCTATCTAATTGGTTCTCCGCGTTAGGATTTACTTGCGCCACTTGAACAATATTAAGTGAGTATCCTTTTAAATTATATTCTGCCAAATTAGCTTTAGCAGCTTGAATTTTTTTAGCGTTAATCTTTTTACCAGAAACAGTCAAATTAATAGTTTTCTCTTGCGAATCAACATTTTCTTTAATTAGATCAACATCGCCCAATTCATGAGCAACTAGATTTTGCACATTTTGATCGACTAAAGTCTTGTTTACCATGTGACCAGCAGAAAGAACACTTGAAATAATCAAGATAATTACTACTAAGACTATTCCAGTTTCTTTTAAAGTTGTTTTGCGAAAGAAACTAAGTCCAGGCTGACCCGCAGAATGACTTAGCCACTTTATAATCTTTACACCCAAAAATGCTGTTAAGGTGATGAATACGCAGTTAATTAAAAATAGATAACCTGACCCCAAAAAGTACTTAAGATTGCCCGCTGCAATCGAATATCCCACTGTACAAAGTGGTGGCATCAAAGCTGTAGCAATTGCTACACCAGGAACAATATTGTTTACACCTTTTTTACGAGCAACGATAATTCCAGCACTGCCACCAAAGAAAGCAATCATTACATCCCAAATAGTAGGTGAAGTACGGGCAATAATTTTCTGGCTAGCATAAGTCAACGGAAAAAAATGAAAATAAATCGTCGATGCAATTAAACTAATAACGATTTCTGCTAACAGTGAGATAGCACCTTTACGCAAAATATTTGTGTTATAAAGCGCTAGTCCTGTACCAATTGCCAAAAGTGGGCCCATTAAAGGTGAAATGAGCATCGCCCCAATAATTGTTGCCGTTGAATTTACGTTTAACCCAATACTGGCAATAAAGATCGCACAAGTTAAAATAATTAAACTTTCTATATTTAAAGTACCATCTTCACTAATTTTGGTAAGAAATTGTGGGCTTAAATAGTTTTTTCTACTCATTTTTTCTTATTTAATCTCATAATTATTTTCTGACAAAATTTTTATAGCGGAATCAAAATTATTATCTTTAACTAAAATATAATCAGTATTAAAAGTTGATACAGCAAAAATAGAAATACCATTATTAGCTAATAATTGCGCAATTTTAGCTAAAATTCCAATTAATGAAAAATCTAATTGTCCTTCTATTTTGAATGCACGCCAACCATCTTCCCGATTAATCGTTTTGCTTGGAGCATTTTTAGTTTCGCAGACTAAAGATAATTCTTCATCAGTCTTGGCAAAAAAATAAAAATCATTTTTTAAATTTAAATTTTTAATATCACTTAATTGACAAACTGTTAATTGATACGGCAACTGCTTAATAGTTAATTTCATATATACTCTCCTTTATCATATTTTTCTATTAAAACACAAAAGGGAACGTATACCCAATGCATACGTTCCCTTTACTTATCTAAATCTTTAATTAGTTTTTACGTGAGTATGACTTGACGTCAGCATCAATTTCGTTAATGAATTCGTCAAGACTCTTTGAGATTTCTTCATCAGTACCATAACGACGAACGTTTACGCTATTTGACTTCATTTCTTCATCACCTAATACCAAAGTGTATGGTACCTTTTGGGTTTGTGATTCACGAATCTTGTAGCCAAGCTTTTCATTACGGTTGTCAACTTCTGCTCTGAAGCCGCGCTTAGCAAGTTCTTGACGAACCTTTTCAGCATATTCGCCGTGAGCGTCATTGTTAACTGGAATGATTTCAGCTTGAATTGGTGCAAGCCAAGTTGGGAAGGCACCCTTGTAAATTTCAGTCAAGTAAGCGATGAATCTTTCCATAGTACCTACGATACCACGGTGAATCATAACTGGACGGTGTTCTTCACCATCTTTACCAACATAAGTCAAACCGAAACGATCTGGAAGCATGAAGTCAAGTTGAATAGTTGACATGGTTTCATCATTACCTAAAGCAGTCTTAGTTTGAATATCAAGCTTTGGACCGTAGAAGGCAGCTTCACCTTCAGCTTCAACATAGTCAAGGCCAAGGTCATCCATAGCACCTTTAAGCATCTTTTGACTTCTTTCCCACATTTCATCGTTGGCAAAGTACTTTTGAGTGTTCTTTGGATCACGGTATGAAAGTCTGAAGTAGTAGTCAGTAATGTCAAAGTCTTTGTAAACATCCATGATCAACTTCAAAATCTTAGCAAATTCATCTTGAACTTGATCCAAGGCAACAAAGGTGTGACCATCGTTCAAAGTCATTTCACGTACACGTTGAAGACCTGACAAAGCACCGGACTTTTCATATCTGTGCATCATACCAAGTTCAGCAACACGAAGTGGCAAGTCACGGTATGAACGAATGTGGTGCTTAAAGATTTGAATATGTGAAGGACAGTTCATTGGACGAAGTTCAAGCATTTCGCCATCACCCATGTCCATTGGTGGGAACATATCGTCACGGTAGTGTGCCCAGTGACCTGAAGTCTTATAAGCATCAAGGTTCATCAAAACTGGAGTATATACGTGTTGGTAACCGTCAGCTACTTCACGGTCGATGATGTAACGTTCAACGACACGACGAATGGTAGCCCCCTTTGGCATCCAGTAAGGAAGACCTGCACCAACCTTTGGATCAACGAAGAAGAGGTCAAGGTCACGACCAATAGTTCTGTGGTCACGTTCCTTGATTTCTTGACGACGCTTAAGATCAGCCTTTAAGTCAGCTTCCTTGAAGAAGGCAGTACCAAATATTCTTTGAAGCATTGGGTTTGAAGATTTGCCCCCCCAGTAAGCACCAGCTACTGACAAAAGCTTGAAGTGCTTGATCTTGCCAGTGTTTGGAAGAAGTGCGTCAAAGCCAAAGTCAACAAAGTCGCCAAGCTTGTATGCATCAACAACATCATCGTCAATCTTAGCAAGAAGTGCACTCTTGTATGGATCGTCTTTATATTCATCTTCAAGATCTGACTTGCTTACGCGAACGTGTTCAATCTTTTCACCGTTCTTAATAGCCTTTTCCATAGCTTTTTCAAGTTCTGGCAATTCACCAATCTTAATTTGGTCATCCTTGTCAGTATCAACATAGAAGCCACCTTCATCGGTAACATGTTCACCTAAGTGAAGCTTTGGATATTTAGCCTTAGCAACTGCTTCAAAAAGAAATGCGGCAGTAGCACGCAAAACATCTAGGCCTTCTTCATCCTTATCAGTGATGATTGCAACTTCAGCATCACTATCAAGTTCGTAGTCAAGTGGTTCAATTTGACCATTAACCTTACCTGCTACAGCAGCTTTTCCAAGTGAAGTAGCAATCTTATGTGCTAAATCAGCGATTGACAAGTTTTCATCAAAATCTTTCTTTGAGCCATCTGGCAAAGTAATTGAAAAACTCATTATTTTCCTCCAGAAAAATAAAAAAGCCCCAGTGCCATACAGCACTGGGACGTTAATTAGCGTGGTTCCACCCAAAATTCAGACTAGCGTACGTCTAGCCTCTCGTATGAACTGATAAAGGAGCTCACCCATTTTATTGTATTTTGGGAGCGAAAGAGTCGGGACGACTTTCTAATGAAGAACTTCCAGAACTAGGTTCTTCTCTCTGAGACGAAAGTCGTCATATCTCTTTCATTAACTGATATTATACGCGCTCCCATTTTCTAATCAAGTCCTAATTTTAAATTTTTCTGCGATTTGGACCAGAAACAATAACTTCTCTAGCCAAAAAGCGAATCCGCTGCATAATTCTCGCAGCTTTAACCTTATCTAAACTATTTTTTGTTTCGGCAAAATGCTCTTCTAAAGCCTCCATATCAAGATTAGAAGAGAAGAAAGTAGGCAAAACATTGTCCATTCTTGCCTGCAAAATTACGCCTAAAACATCATCTCTAGACCATGGACTTAATGTTTCTGCTCCAATATCATCTAAAATCAAAAGATCGCATTCCGCAACGCGTTTAATCTCAGCTTGCAAACTATTATCTTCAAAGTGACTTGATAAGCCTGCAATAAAAGTCGGTACATGCAAAAAGATTACGTTTTTGCCGCTTTGGGCAACTTGATTTGCTAGTCCAGCCAAAATATAGGTCTTTCCTCGGCCAAAATCGCCAGAGAGATACAGGCCTTGCTGATGAGGATTCTTGCTATATTTTTTCAAGAACTCACCAATCTGAGTTAGAGCTTCTTTTCGTCCCTTGTCAATCTCAATCTCACTCAGACGGACATCATGCAACCGTTCAGGCAAGTCGATTAGCTGCAAATGCGCTTTGGTGTTTTTTTCCATATCTGCTTCAATTTTTTCAGCAGTTGGCCGGTAGCGAACGTCGATCACCTTGCCATTTAAGAAGAGTTCGGGCTCATAACCCGCCATCACCTTATTGGGATCCTGCAGCTGTGAATAAAATTCGAATAAATTCGGCATGGAAGTTTTGACCATGTTTTTATCAATTTTATTCTTATTTTTAATTAAAAAATCTCGTACTGCAGGATTATGCAGAATCTCTGTTTGCAACTCACCTTGATCGCCCAAATTGCGTTTTTTCACGATTTTATTGATCACATCACCAATCGGTTGCATTATTACTCACCTACTTTGATCCATTCTGATCTTCTAAGTTCTTGAAGAAATTCTTTAAATCTTCTGAATTGACATTGGAATCTGTCTTGGCTTTTTTCTTGCTCCAATCAGTTCCCTTTTCAACGTGCTTAGGTTGATTATAGCCATAGCGTTGCGGCTTTTTGCTCCGCTTTTCCTGTCTTTTCTCCAGATATTGCAACGCCTGCGGTGCCGATGCAATACCATGCTGCAGCCAATCATTGGCAATCCGATATGCCAAATTGGGCGATACCATTGAATCGTAAGTTAAGCAGGCATAGACCAAAACGTTGATCAAATCGCTTGGCAGGCCATATTGGCTGCGCAAAACATTCAGAGTCCGTTTTTCGCCTGGACTTGCAAAACCGCCCTTATCAGCTTTAATTTGATACAAAAATTCAGCCGGTGACATCTGAGTTGCGTCTTGCAGCAGTTTTTGCTTATCAGTTGATACTTTGACTGGTCTTGCCTGATTGCTATCCTGTGTTAATTCATGATTAACCTGTTTACGGGTATGGGAGCTGCGGTAATTTTCGGCGATCAAATTCTCTATTTTCCGCAAGTCCAATTCCTGTTGACCGTGCAAACTAGGCAGACTTTCATCAATAAATTCTTGTTCGTCTAAGCCATAGGTCTGCATTACGCCCAAGATCTGCGCCTTCTTATGATCAATTTCAGAACTTGGAATGCTGTAACGGGCAAATTGATCTTTCATAAAGCCCCAGTCAACATGATCGTTTTGATTAACTTCTGCGGTTTTTACCTTTGGTGCCGTATTTTCTTGAGCTGCTTGGATTACTTCTGTTGACGGATTAATTGCTTCATCCCCCGGCAGATGAAAGACTTCAATAAATGAAGCCGAAATATCGCGAGCATTTTTGACTTTTTTTTGTCGACTTCTGGTTTTCTTGGCAAAATAATGACTTAAACTGTGAAAAGCCGTGTTGCCAACCTTTTCTTTCAGCAGACTAGCCAATAGCTGCGTAGAAAAAAATTCTTGTGAGCTAGGAACTTTTAACAATTTAAAGGCCAAAACCTGATTAACAACATTATCAACTAAGTAAGTCTGAACTAATCCGACAGCTTCCAACTTGTGCAAAGAGCGGAAAAGCAACTTTAAATTGCAGTCCAGCTGCTCTTGTAGAGAATAGATTCCCTGAGCATCTGACAAAATGGAATATGGATTAAAATTTTGAATTAAGGTTTGATATAAAGCAATTGCTGTCGAACCAACCAAGGGCTGATAAAGTTTAATCAGAATTTGCTCATCATCTGGAAAAAGATCAATTTGATTCAGCACATAAAAGGGCTGCTTGGGATCAGCTGTCTCAAACATTAATTATTATCCTTCTCTCGTTTGGCCATCATGTCTTCCATTGTTTTCATGAAACTAGACATATCTTTAAATTCACGGTAAATAGAGGCAAAACGAATGTATGCAACATCGTCAATATTAGCCAAATCATCCATCACGAACTGTCCAATCTTCTTGGATGAAATTTCGCTTACGCCTTGCTTTCTGATTTTATTTTCAACATCGTCCGTCAAGTGTTCGAATTGTTCACTGGAAATCGGACGTTTTTGTCCTGCAGCCATTACACCATGCAAAATCTTTTCCCGGTTAAATGGCTCACGGGTACCATCATTCTTGATAACTAATAATGGTGCGGTTTCAACTCTCTCAAAAGTAGTAAAACGAAAACCGCAATTTTCACACTCGCGCCGACGTCTAATTGCACGATTTTCATCACTTGGGCGCGAGTCAATCACACGTGAAGAATTATGATGACAATTTGGACATTCCATAATTATCCCTCTGCTTCAACTTTCAATAAGATTTCTTTTAATTTCTCTTCTAATTCATCTATTGTACCAGTATTATCCACTACAAAGTCCGCCTTGGCAATCTTTTTTGCTAATGGCATTTGACTGTCAATTCTGGCTTGCGCTTGACTTTCAGTTAAATTATTGCGTTCCATCAATCGCTTTAGCTGTAAACTTTCAGGCAAACTAATCACTAATACGAAGTCACACAACCTTTGGCCCCCTGTTTCATATAGTAAAGGCGCATCAAAAACGACAATCTTTTCTGCCTGTTCGCGATACTTGTTTAGCTTATTTACTACTTCTTGATAAATCAGGGGATGTGTTATTTCATCCAACCGCTGCATTTTTTGCGGATTATGAAAAACAATTTCTCCGAGCCTTTTGCGATTAATCTTTTTGTCTGAATCCAGAATTGCAGACGAGAACTCTGTCACAACTTCGTTATATCCCTGTTTGCCTGGATCATAAATATGATGTGCAATTTTATCGGAATCAACGATTGGAATATGATGTTTTTTAAAGAAATTATCCGCGGTGCTTTTACCTGTCGCAATTCCACCGGTTAAACCTAAAACTAAAGTCATTGATAGTTCACCTGACAATGTGGACAAAATGTGGTTCCACGGCCATTAACTTTGATTTTTTCAAATTTATTGCCGCAGTTTGGGCAAGCCTCGCCGACATGACCATAAACCTGCAGCATTTTTTGAAATCCGCCTGCATTACCGTTAGCATCCAGATAAGTATGGACTGTAGTCCCGCGCATTTTAATAGCAATGGAAATTTCATGATTGATTTTCGTGTGCAGTTCTTTTACTTTATCTTCTGGAATTTTTGAAGCAATGCTTAGCGGGTGAATTTTGCTCTGCCATAAAACTTCATCAACATAAATATTGCCTAAACCAGCAACGATTGATTGATCAAGCAAAGTATTTTTTATATTTTTATGCTTGCGCTTTAACTTGGCAATAAAATAGGCTTCCGTAAATTCTTTAGAATTAGGCTCATACCCTAATTTGCCAATTCCTGTCGTTTGCCGTTCTGTCCCCGTTAAAATCAGCTGCATGCGGCCAAATTTGCGGACGTCGTTGTAGCGAAGCGCCGTGCCATCTGTAAATTCAAATTGCACGTGGTCATGCTTATCGTTAGGCGCATCAGGCGTAGTTAAATGATATTTTCCTTCCATACGCAGATGCGATACAATCGTCAAATTATCACTCAATCTGATCAAAAGATATTTGGCATAACGATCAATATCTAAAATCTTTTTGCCTGGCAGCTCATCAATAAACTGTTGGTGATCGGTAGCGACTATTTTGGGATACCAAAGGGTCACTTTTTTGATCGTTTTTCCTTTAACTAAAGGAATCAAAGTTCGTCTAACTGTTTCAACTTCCGGCATTTCTGGCAATTAAATCACCTACTTTGCATCGTACCAGTTATGACCCCAACCAGAGTCAGCAATTAGTGGCACATCAAGTCTGACGGCAGATTGCATAACTTCTGGCACGATTTTCTTCACTGTCTCTAATTCATCTTTAGGAACATCAAAAATCAATTCATCGTGAACCTGTAACACCATCTTGGTCTTCAAGTGCATTTCTTCAAGCTTCTTTTGCATATTAATCATCGCAATCTTGATGATATCTGCAGCTGAACCTTGAATTGGTGAATTAATTGCTGTTCTTTCCGCAAAACTTCTGACATTGAAGTTCTTAGCATGGATATCAGGCAAATAGCGACGGCGGTGCATGATGGTTTCAGCATAGCCTTTTTCACGTGCTTCTTGAACTGCTTTATCCATGTAGTCACGAATCTGTGGATACTGTTCAAAGTAATTATCAATAAATTCCTTAGCTCGTTTTCTTGAAATACCTAAATTCTTTGAAAGGCCGTAATCGGAAATTCCATAAACAATTCCGAAATTAACTGCCTTGGCATGACGACGCATCAGTGGCGTTACCTGATCAGGTGAATCCAAGTGGAAGATCTTCATCGCGGTGTGTGAGTGGATGTCATACCCGGTCTTGAAGGCTTCTTGCATGTTTTGATCACCAGAAACATGGGCCAAGACACGAAGCTCAACTTGTGAATAGTCGCAAGAGAAGATGTAGCCGTCTGGTTCACTTGGCACGAAGGCCTTTCTGATTTGCTTTCCTTCTTCGGTGCGGGTAGGGATGTTTTGCAAGTTAGGATCCACACTAGAAAGTCGACCAGTTGCAGTCAAAGTCTGCAAGTAACGTGTGTGCACGCGGCCATCTGGTTGAATGACGTCAAGCAGACCCTTTACATAGGTAGATTGAATCTTGGCAATTTGACGATAGTCCAAAATTTCGCTAACGATTGGGCTTTGCGTCTTCAATTGATCAAGTACTTCAACTGCAGTTGAATAACCAGTCTTGGTCTTCTTGATGACTGGCAAACCAAGCTTTTCAAACAAAATGTGACCTAATTGCTTTGGTGAGTTCAAGTTGAACTTTTCACCGGCTTGGCCATAAATCTTGTCTTCGAGTTCTTTCAATTTAACGGCAAATTCATTTTGCAGTTGAATTAAAGTACTTGCTTCGACCTTCATCCCGTTCATTTCCATTCTGGCTAAAACGCGCGCGGTTGGGATTTCGATCGTATCAAACAAGGCATCTTGTTCGTGGTCTTTAAGCTTTTCAAGCAAAGTCTTCTTGAGTGATTCAATGGCGTTGACCTTAGAAGCTAAGTGGTTGAATAATTCATCATCGTCATCAGGGATGTGTTCACTCTTACCTTTGCCGTAGACTTCAAGGTCAGTCTTAACGGAATAATCCCCATAAAGATGGGCAATTTCACCAAGATCATTAGAGTTGTTTTCATTATTAACTAGATATGAGGCTAAAAGCATATCATAATCAAGGCCGTGCGTATGAATGCCTAAACGATGGGCCCCAACCATGGATCTCTTTAAGTCAAAGACGTTCTTCTTGATCTTTTCATCTTCTAAGATGTGCTTGATATTGTCTTCTTCAAGCAAGTCCACGTCTCTTGAAACATAAATCTTGTCGTTGATCTTCAAGCTAAAGCCGACAAAATCTGCTAAGTGGTAATTAGCGCCGAGCATTTCTAGATAAAATTCAACAGTGTCTTTTTCAGTGGCTTTAACATCTTTAACGTTGTCATCGTTTAAAACAGTGTATTCTACTTTTTCAACTTCGGCACCATCTTGACCGGCACCTGAAGCATTTAGGTCAGCTAAGAACTTACGGAAGTTCATCTTTTCATAGAATTGACGCAGCTTTTCATAATCAACTGGCTGACGTTTTATATCATCAATATCCAGAGTTACCGGTGAATCACGGTCAATAGTTGCTAACTTTTTAGCTAAAAATGCTTTGTCCTTATCGTTGATCAAGTTTTCTTTCAGCTTGGACTTCTTCATTTCGTCGATATGATCGTAAATCCCTTCAACGGAACCGTATTTTTGAATCAAACGTGATGCAGTCTTAGGACCAACTTTAGTTACACCAGGGTAATTATCGGAATTATCCCCCATCAAAGCCTTCATATCAATGAATTCAGTTGGAGTGACGCCGTTAACTTCCTTCATATGTTCAGGTGTGTAGGCTTCAAGTTGAGAAACACCGAATTTTGTCACTTCAACAGTAGTGGAATGCGAAGCAAGTTGAGTTAAGTCGCGGTCACCAGTTACAACGGTTGTTGTGAAACCATTCTTTTCACCCTTCGCAGCAAAAGTACCAATGATGTCATCTGCTTCATAATTCTTCAATTCATAAGTTTTAATCCCCAAGTCATGCAGCATTTCTTGAATGTAAGGCATTTGTTCGAGCAACTCTTCTGGAGTTTTCGCACGTCCACCTTTGTATTCACCATACATTTTTGTTCTAAAAGTGACTTTTCCTGCATCAAAAGCTACCAAAATATGAGTTGGCTCAACGTCCTTCAAAAGGACATCAAGCATATTCTTAAAAGCATAAATGGCATTAGTGTGCAGGCCGTCTGGACTCTTGAAAGATTCTAGTTGACGATAAAGAGCGTAAAAGGCTCTGAAAGCTACAGAGTTACCATCGATTAGAAGTAATTTTTTATCTGCCATTTTATTCCCCTTTTATAAAAATTGTTCCCTATACTTACTTATCTATTTTACCAGTTTAATTGGTAGGATTTTAGTAGGATGTTTGATTGTAGTTTCCTTCCCGTAAATTAAATATAAATCTTTATGTTTTATATTTAATTGACTTTAATCACACAATTATTTTCCTCTTAAGTTAGATAAAATCAGCATATTTAGTAAAGTTGGTGTAAAATTCGGCTTTATTTACATTTCCCTTAGATTAAATAAAGACCTACCAACTATTAAAACTTTTAGATTAAACTTTCAAAAATTCACATTTCTCTTAAATTAAATAAAAACTGATTGGGGGCCTGGCGATGGCAACTCAGTAGTTTCCTTTACATTTCTCTTAAGTTAAATAAAAACGCTAACAAGTTGGTAACTTCAAATAAGCTATTTACTTCTTTACATTTCTCTTAAGTTAAATAAAAACCGCTTGGCTGGGAGCAACTATGTATTCCAGTTTGTCTTTACATTTCTCTTAAGTTAAATAAAAACGACAATAAGGCTTTTGAGTGGCAGGGGACGAAGTTTCTTTACATTTCTCTTAGGTTAAATAAAAACCGGATCGTTGTTGTCTTGAACAACGTTCCAATCCCACTTTACATTTCTCTTAAGTTAAATAAAAACCGCAGTCGCCAAGGCTAAAGCGCTAGGCATTCCTGTCTTTACATTTCTCTTAAGTTAAATAAAAACGCAATTCTTTATTTTCATTGACCACAGACTGATAGTCTTTACATTTCTCTTAAGTTAAATAAAAACTCATCCTCTACATCATCAAGCCACTCGGCATTTGTCTTTACATTTCTCTTAAGTTAAATAAAAACTTGTTGCCTCCCTCAGCTGGTGTAGTGTTTTGCGTCTTTACATTTCTCTTAAGTTAAATAAAAACCTGCATGGTGTTAAACACTTGGTTCATTAGATCCTGCTTTACATTTCTCTTAAGTTAAATAAAAACTTATTCAAATGGCTACGTGAACATCATTACTTATGCTTTACATTTCTCTTAAGTTAAATAAAAACAAATCATTTCACCATCAGTCTTGTTGGTCACAATGAACTTTACATTTCTCTTAAGTTAAATAAAAACGCGTATCGCAAGCGCATTGTTAAGCTAGTTTATTCACTTTACATTTCTCTTAAGTTAAATAAAAACCTAAGCCATTTTTGTTATGAACAACATCAAAAGCTTTTCTTTACATTTCTCTTAAGTTAAATAAAAACCATTATTATTAGCATGATCGTAGTCGCATTGGCAACCTTTACATTTCTCTTAAGTTAAATAAAAACAAGAATTGGAATAGCATGTGGAGTTCTATCAATTCCTTTACATTTCTCTTAAGTTAAATAAAAACGGATGTGCAACGTCCATTACAACAGTTACGTCGCTCTTTACATTTCTCTTAAGTTAAATAAAAACTTTTGCTTTCGTACGCTCTGCTGAAATCACAACGACCTTTACATTTCTCTTAAGTTAAATAAAAACTGCATCTCTCAGCGCATTGTTGAGTTCGATCTGTTCACTTTACATTTCTCTTAAGTTAAATAAAAACAGTTGCAACTACCAGTCCTACTGTATCAATAGATTCAACGGCCTATCTGTCGACCTAACCAAAAACGCATCCAAAAATCACTAAAATCATTAGACAAATCGCACAAATATCATTGTACCGGCATTTTGCAAATCTGTCGATCTCCCAGAATTTTCTTCGTATCTTACATCGACAGATTCTTCTTTAGAATATATCCGACGTTAAATCAGTTAAATCCTGACCCATAAATTCTTTATCAAGCCAATCTTTATTTCTATTTTTGAATATAATCACTGAATCAACGTTCTGTCGAATCCATCTATCCAACTCATTCTTCAAGCTTTCAAGCTGGGACTTGGTTAGTTCACCTTCGAATACTGAATTTTGAACATGAGTTAAATACTTTTTACATATTTTGAAAACATGTCTACTTACTTTAGCACCTTGTTTATCCATTACGATATCGTAAACCAGAATCACATACATATCTATTACCATCCCATAACATAAGGCTCATAGGTTTCTCCTTCAACCAACGATCTTACTAATTTATAGCATTCTAATCGGATTAAATGTCTATAGGAAACATCCCTATGCAAGGTTTTATATCTAACTTTTTGTTTCATATATTTGTCGTATTCACTAACGATTACCCGTTTGGATTTTTCAGATAAGTAACAATAATTTGATTCCTTATTAAAGTCTCCCTCACTAATCATATTTTTATTTATCAGTGAGAAAATTAATCTATCAACTATCATTGGCTTAAAAATTTCAGATATATCAAGACATAATGAAAATCTTCTATCCATTGGACTATGTAGATAACTAATAGCCGGATTAAGCTGGGTTACATAAATCTCTGACAAACACGTTGTATACATTAATCCATTCAAAAATGAAATAAGTGTATTTACCATATTATCAGGCGGTCTTCTTACCCTTTTTGAAAAATCTACATCGGGAATAAAAACACTTTGCCATGATGCATAGTATCTCCTATGAATAGTACCTTCGATCCCCATTAGTTCTTCAACATCATGCACTTGATCTATTTGTCGAATTAATGATGTAATTTCTTTTATGCTATCATCTAAATTTCTCCCTCTTCTTTGATAATATTTTAGGTTTCTTAATAGATTTTTAGCAGCTCCTAAGACAAATTTTTTAGCATAATATAATCTTCTTTTAGGATCTGTATAAGCCTGTACCTGTTGAATTAAAAGTGTACCAGAAACATTCTGTTCTTTTGGATAAAATGATCCAGTATAAAAACCATAGTAATTAAAAAAATGAACCGGTATTTTCATTTGAGCAAGATAATTTAAGCACTTAGTATTAGTAGAAACCTCGCCAAACAAATAAATATCTCTAGTAACTTCAATCTTTAAATCTTTATACTTACCATCTGACCTTGTTAATCTAACCGTATTATCTTTACGTTCTAATTCTCCTGAAGAAAATAAATAATAATCTTCCATCGTAATCACCTAAGAAAAACAATACTCATAAAATGCACATGATTTACAAATTGGCTTAAATTGAGGCTTAGGTGGTGTTACTTGTTCACAAATTTGTTCAATTTCTGAGATATACTTCTCCATCTGCTTCTCATCTTCATCCGTATAATCAACCTTTACACATTTCTTAAGACGAGGATAATCTAGTAATCCTTTAGAGATATTTACTCCTTTCTTCCTTAAATAATAAATATAGTATTTCAACTGCCAAATAGCTGCTGGTTCGATTGCATCGCTTCTTTTAACTTCATGAATCAGTTGCCAATTTTCAACCATGTCAATATTGATCAAATTATCAATCATTAAATGATGTGTACCATGCCCTTGATAACTAGTTCTATCTAATAGGCTCCCTAATTGAACACGTTCACTAGTTTGTTCAAATCTTATTTGATGTTGAAAAAGCCAAAGCTTTCTTTTACAAACAAAGAAATAGTTAACCATATTACCAGTAACTCGCATTTTATATTCTCCAAACTAGAAGATATTATCATCATCGTCAATCTCAGCATTTTTATTCTTACTATCGTTATAAGATAGGCCAGTCATAGAATCATAATTGAAATCTGCTGGTAAGATGTTATATCCGACTTCATTTAATGCTTTATCTTTTATCCATCTATCTTGTTTTGAGACCTTACTAATTATATATAGGGGTATACCAACTAAATAATTATTAATTACCTCTCTTGCTTTAATCTTTTCTTTTACAAGGATCTGATGCTGCTTTTTGTACTCCGTTTGATCAAGAAAATCTTCTCTTCTTATATAATTATTTAGTGCTTTAGCAGCTGCCTCGAGTTTATCTTCATTTTCTAGAAATACTTGTTCAGGAATAATATCTATTGTGTTGATATTTCTAAAAGTGTTTACAACTTCTTCTTTTGTCTTGAGGTTATCTAAAAAAGTCAAATCATTTAAATAATCAATACAATCGTTGACCTTATCAATAAGCTGACAATTTTCATCTAATAGCTTGTCAGTAGTGTAATTCTCATCAATTAGCTTTAATTTATCTGATTCAGTTAAATATCCGTCAACTTGAGCTAAAGCTCTCTTAGATATTTCAAACAGATGATAATCTACAACAGAATGATATCTTTTATCGTCATATTCCTGCTTGCTTTTATGAATTCCACTTGTTAGCTTATCTCCACCATCGAAAACATAAACATTTGGTTCCTTACCTTCATAGTTACGCTTTCTATAGCATCTTCCCATTCTCTGAAAAAGGCCACACAATTCAGAAAGTTCTGTAATTAACATGTCAAAGTCTATATCTAATGATGCTTCAACGACTTGTGTACCTATCCAAATTCCAGAACTATGATTTTCTTTTTGTCCAAATTCAAGTATCTCTTTTTCTCTTTCATTTCGATCTTTTCGAATAAATCTACTATGAATTAAATGAACATCTAAGACCCCTTTTTGCTTTAGTTCAGAATATAGTTCCGTAGCAGATTTAACGGTATTACATACTACAAGTGTCTTTTGATGACGATCTAAATTAATTATGTCATCCGAATTAATTTGTTTGTGCAAAACTTTAACCTTATGCCGATGATTCACTTTAGGATCTAAGAATGGGTGTGGTGCTTGCTTAAATTCCAAACCATTGCTTTCCAACAAATCTATCAAAAATGGAGGTAATGTTGCTGTCATGATCTCGAATTTGCCGCCAAATTTTTGGATTTCACCTAACCCGTAAATCAAATATCCTAAAAGATCTGGAGAATACATTTGAATCTCATCAATTACCACCTTTGCATAAGCAAGAGTAGCAAGTTTAGGTTCATAATTTTTATAGTGATAAACAAAATTAAAAATTTGATCCAAGGTAGCAACAGATAGTTGCTTAGACCAACTCCGTTCTTCATTTACGAATTCTTCAAAATTATCTTCATCATCAAATTTTTCTGATAATGCCTTAGCCATCATATCCGAATGAAGAAGTGCCAAATTTTCATGACTTTTATTTTGAAAAACAATTCTAGAAATTCGATCATAGATAGAATTGATCGCACTTTTCAGAGGCAATACAAAGAATGACTTAGAATTATCAAGCCATCTGAGCGCTGACTCAGTTTTACCTAGTCCGGTCTGACCGACTACAACGATACTTTCATTTCTATGATCATATGTATATTTTTGCAGTTCATTCCAATCAGCGACTGGATTTTTCTTATGCCATTCTTGAAGTATATTTTGACTCAAACATACACGTGATTTCGACTCTATTTCATAATGTCCAGAAGCAGCATAATCAATACGATTAAGCAAACCTTTTAGTATTACAAATTCATCATAAATTTTAGGCTCATAATTAGGGGACAATCTATGACTTAAATTACCAGTTAAATACTTACTATCTACTTTTGCTGGCTTTTGAGGGGAAATTGGAAAACTTAATTTTGAATAATCAAAACTAGCAAACTCTTTCTTTAAAGCTTCTATTTCATCCTCATAATGCTTCTCGTCTATTTCAGAGAAATTACGTTCATGGTGCCACTTTATTGCAAAAATTAATGCTATGATTTGATCTTTAGTATAATGCTTCTGTAATTCATCAATTGGAAGCATCGTAATACTTAACAATGCATGCGGAATTTCACCTTTACAAAAGCTCTGCCCTGCTTTTACCTTTTTCTGAAAGCGTAGGTTCATTTTTCCTAAGTCGTGATAGCTACAAGCAATTTCTAAAAGCCGCCAATCGTCTTTACTACGAATATCTACCTGTTTTGTCATATCGTTAAATCGATCTTGACTAAGCCAAAAATTTTGAAATATATCTGGATAAGCTTGCTTTAATAAACTATATTGCTTTAACAAATTATTAGTATGTTCAACGATCGTCTCACAATGATTTCCTTCAGATTGATCTAAAGATTTAGCTAAATATTCATTCATCCTTTCACACTTTCTATCTTTATGGTTAATATCGTATATTCTCGTAAGTTAAATAAAGGATATGTACAACCCCCTATTAGAGAGCGATTTACATTCCTCTTAAGTTAGATAAAAACCCGATTAACAGGTTCGACTCCTGCATGGCTCGTTGCATTTACATTTCTCTTAAGTTAGATAAAAACTGTTCCACTTGCCAAGTCTTATACATCAATGCTTTGTAATATGATTTCTATCGACCTCCCAAAACATATCATCATTTTGAGTCTAAATTAATTGGAATCTCTAGAAAAACTATTACATAAGGCTTTATCACATCTGTCGATCTACTGGTAAAAACTGCTTATTGGACATCGACAGATTTTAAACTAAGAACACTACATTATTATCTTCATCAACGTAACTCTTATAAACCGTAAACCCAGAAGCATATATAACTTCAACTTTATTCCATCGACGTTGTGTCTGACCTTTTTTTATCGTTACCAGTTTATAGTCCTTATTTAAGTAATAATGCGTTCCTTTATATCCAATACCTTCATTTTCAAGACCGATATTTTCAGACATTTCAACTGGTATATACGCACCATGATTTACAGTTAAGTCTTCATCCTTTTTTTCTACATCAACGATTTTTACTTCTTCAAAATTTACCAAATCTTCTCGTCGACCTAGATTTGGAAACTCACGTGGATATTTTAGAGCATTGTATATATCTTCCAGTTCATTCTCATCATCAGGTTTAATATGCAATATTAGATTGACATCATACAATAATTGAACATGTCCGATTCCTCTACTAATCCCATATCCTTCAGCATTTAACTGATGCCTACCAGGATCAAATTTCAAACCATTTTTGAATTCATATCGTGTAAAGAAATCACTAGTAGTAGATATATATGAGCCTTGAACACTGACTTTCATTGGATGATACTCATGGAAATCACACAAGTAGTGAACCATACCAATTACCGTTGAAATGGGAGGTAATGGATAACTCTCACGAAACCCATGACTAGCTGGGACGCGATAATTAGCAGTTTCTTGATGCAATTTAACTCTAATTACCTTCATAATAATCAGCAACCTTTTTCTTTAAATCAGTCATAAACTTAGCTACTGTTACTGCATCCAATTTATCTTTAATTTCTTGGCTGTTGTTAAATGCACCATCTACAAAGCCGACACTAGTGTTTTCTTTAACTCTTGGATCATCTAAAATACTTTGAATTGATTCAATATCAATATTAGAATTTCTTACTTTGACGGCATTCTCAAAAATTGGATTCTTGATATCATATACTCCGCCTATAGAAAACAATGGCTTTAAATCTTCCCTGCGGCCTCTAATATCACGATACAAGTATTGAATTGCATCTAGTAATTTAGCAACACGGCGATTCTTTTCATTTGCATTTAAATTGGTGCCGTCATTGTCATCAACACCAATTTGATCCAAATCAACTGTTAGTGTGTACACATAGTATGATTGTTGAATTTCGGATTGGGCAATACTGTTACGAATCTTATTGTCGCCTGTAGCTTTACGAATTCTTTGAGCTAATGACATATTAGTTAAGAAATCAGTATCGCCTTCATATGGCTCTTGACTGATAGCATTTGAAAGACGTACCTTGGCAGATCTAATAGATGAGTTATTGTCCTTTTTGGTTTTCATATAACCAAAGAAATCAATTTCAGGGAAGTCCTTAATAGAAGCGTCTTTAGCAAATTGAATTACCTTCTTGTCGCCACTACCTTCGGCTTCCAAATTTGCTTCTTTCTCACCGAGTTGTTGCACAATATCATAACGAATAGCTTGACGTGAAATGTAAGAATATTGTTGACCATCTCCACGAGTAATTTTCTTAAGGGATGCTACATTACCCAAACTTTCACCATAGTTAGCACTTGAAGCTTGAAAAACAATAGTTGCTGTTAAGCCCATTTTATCTTGTGTCATCTTTATATCCTCCATTAACTACTTATCTTGTTCAGCATTACTACTACCAATTAAACCTGCAATAAATGCAAAAGCATATTCTTTAAATACTTCAGTATTAGATTGAGTTTCAATAAAAATCTTAGGTACTGTCTTATCTAAATACAGATATGCATTAAGTAAGAGTTCCATAAATCTATCAGTACTATTAGCACGAATTGCTTCAAGCATCTTGTAAGCTAAGGTTTTAGCTTTGTTTTCATTGTCATACCCCATTCTTACGTGCATGCCGCAACCACGGGCTTTTGTTAATTTATCCTCTTCCACTTTCATAGCATTTTCACTCCTTCTATATTTATGTAATTCATTTAGGAACCAACCATTCATTCGAATCACTGTCATGATTTGAAAAGTATTGTAATAGCAGCCTGCTGTATTTCCAACTTTTAACAATTCCAATTCTTGGATAATGCTAAACAAGTTAGTATTGTTAAATAAACAGTTCAATACATTGTCCAAAATACTGTAATACCCTGCACCTCTAAAGTTACTAATTCCGGCATTATATAAATTAGCCAAATAGCTCTTTACTTCACCAGTTTGTTTTACTGTATATTTCTTTTCAACAGCTTTTATTAGTACTTTAGATGCAACGATCGGAATAATTTGAAAATTATAATGATCATTATTGTATGTAATTAATTGAATATTAGCTAAAGCAGCATTTTGACCGCTAGCTTCAGCATCCCTAAAAGCGGCTGAAAAAGCTCTATATGGACTAGTTTGAGTATTACTTCTAATATCTCTCATCATGCTGTTAAAAGTAGCATCATTCTTACCTTGCAAATTTCTAATCGATGAATTTTCGTTAATGAAGATTCCTTGACTAGCCATATAGGTAAATCCTGCTGGTACTAACGAATACAAGAATTGACATACTGGACAAATATACAGGTCATTTTTGAAGTTCCAAGCATTACTTGTTTTTCTGTTTAAGTCATAACCCATATCATTCAAAAAACCGTATGAATATTCCAACCTCTTTATTGGACGACCACAGGTTGAACATATATATTTGTCTTTAGAATGATCTTCTTGCAAATATTTCTGAACTGGTGCTACAAAATAGTTTTGATAGTCATCATAGAAATCAAGATTTTTAGCTTGAGGATTAAGAAAAGACACACCATTCCAAGCTTTATTAATTACTGTATAGCTCAGTGTTTTAGCCGGAAAATATTTTCTAGCCTGATCTGTACTAAAGTATTCAATTGCTTTTAACAATTGATTTATTAATTCCTGTAATATTTCCTTAGCTTCTTCAGGGCTTTTAGTTAAGAAATTCTTTTTATTTAGCGTTCGAATTTTTTTATTACAGTCTTTAACTTCTGCTTTAATATCATAATCACTATTAATAAATTTAATGACCTTTTTGTAACTAGCTGAATTAACTGAGTACTTTAAAACGTTATCAAACCAATCAGTTAGTTCTTTTAATTTTTTATTGTCAAAGTCTTTAAAGCCATTCTCTTTAAGAGACTTCAGGAAGTTTTCTTCACTGACAATTCTCCAGTATCTGGTTGCTTGACCATAATTTTTGATGAAGAAATTAAAATACAAGTCAGAAAAATTATCGAATACTTTAGGATCTACTTCTAAAGTATTTTCTTTTTCTTTATAACTTCTTCGATACCTTGGATTAGCTTTTAAGATTCTAGTTAAACCAACTATACCAGCATTTTCTAGCCAACTATTTATTCTAAAATCAATAGTCACAGTGCTTGTTTCACCCATATTATCACCGCCTATCTCTAAGCTAAACTAATCATCCCAGAAAAAGTCCCTGTCTTTTCGCCTAGGCCAGACTCTTGAATAAAATTTAATAATGTAGAATTACCTTCTAGTTCAAAAATTCCTTTAGTACATTCAATATTCAAGCCAAATGATTTACGCACTGTTTTTCGCATCTTTATTGGCTTAAATTTCAGTCCCTTGACTGTTGAAGCTAGCGACTCATTATACCTTAGTTTGTTGAAGGTATTTCTGCGTAGAGCATCGTTAAACTCAGCAAGTCCTTCTTCAGTCGAATCATTAGGACACGAGATAAATCTTCCTTCATCATTTCGAATCACGATTGGAGACATTGTTTTAAGAATAACTCTGTCTTTGGTGATTTTAGGTAGTTCTACAGTGTAAAGTTTCTTTACATCAGCCAGATAACTGTGTCCAAAGGGTAGTTTTTCCGCATCTAAATGATCTAAATAAACAAACGAATTATAGAAATTAATTGCTAAATTTGTATTAGCAGTTGAAAAATATAATTTCATTTCTCCATTCTTATCTAAAACAATGTTGTCTTTAGTAAAAGTAGCATTCGGGAAAAATACACTAGTTGAGTAATTCTTTTGTGTAGGCTTTCCAAAAAGCTCTTTAAACAAAGCCGGATTTTCAGTTGAAAGTCCAGTTTTAATTAAAGACAAAATATAGGCATCGTAATCGATATTTATTTTGATTTCCTTTTCTTCCGAATTTTTGGGAAGAAGATGAATCGGTATGCCAAATCTCATTTTTAGCTCCTTTCATTTGTAATTATTTTTTTATTACACATTTAGTCTATCGTCCTTTTCTATAATTACAAGGTTAGATTTTTAAAAGAACAAAAAATATGATCTCCATAAGCTTAAAAACTTAAGGAGGTCAACATTCAACACAACTATTCTCATAAGTTAAATAAAATAAAAATGCTATAGTTACACTTTACATTTCCATTGGGATAAATAATAAGTCATAGCTATTATACCATTTAAAAATTTGAATGCTTTTTTCAAGATTCAACTCCAAACTAAAAAAGCTCCAACCGGGACTTTCTTCACACATCTAATCTCTCAAAGCACGATTACCAATATCGTGGCGATAGAAGCAATCTGGCAAATCAAGCTTGCTCAAATATGAATAGACATTATCTTGCGCCTGGACTAAATTGTCGGCTTCCGAAATCACCATAAACAGGCGACCGCCATCACCTGTCAGATTATCCAAATCACCTTTCACGTTGGCATAATCGATATAAGTATTAGTGCCGTGAGGCAACTTGCCGATCTTCACATTAGGTGCCGGATGCGTTGGATAGCCTTTGCTGCAGACAACTACGCCTAACACTGAACGATCAGTTTCTTCAATTTCAGGCAGCTTTTCATGATTTACCGCTGCGTCGATCACTTGCGCAAAGTCGTTTTTAACACGAGGCAAGACAACTTGCGTTTCAGGATCGCCCAAGCGCACGTTATATTCAATAACCTTCGGACCATCCTCAGTTAACATTAAGCCGATGTACAAAACACCGCAATAATGATAATTGCCTTGAACTAAACCATTCATCGTGGGTTTCACGATCTCGTCAATTATTTTTTGCCGATCTTCTTTTTTCAGCTGTGGCAAAGGAGAATATGATCCCATGCCACCAGTGTTTGGACCCTTGTCGCCATCGCCAACTCGCTTATGATCTTGCGCCATTGGCAAAATGGTGAACTGATCTTCAGAAACAACCACAAACATTGAATATTCGGGACCAACTAGACATTCTTCAAGGACCACAGCAGTTTGACCACCAGCAAACATTTCCTTAATCGTTTCTTGAGCAGCAGCCTCATTTTGAGTAATAGTTACGCCTTTACCACCAGCCAAACCATCTTCCTTGATCACCACCGGATATGCAAAATCCTTTAACCCGGCAATACAGGTTTCAGCGCTGGTGAAAGTTTCATGGCGAGCAGTTGGAACATCATATTTGTTCATAAAGCGCAGAGCGTAATCCTTTGAGCCTTCTAGTTGGGCTGCTCTTTGGTTAGGACCAAAAATCTTTTGTCCTGCCTTTTCAAATTTATCGGTAATGCCAGCACAAAGGACATTTTCTGGTCCAACAAAAGTCCAATCAACATGCTTACTTTTGGCAAAATCCAGCAGACCATCAAGATCAGTTTCTTCAATTGGCACGGTTTTAACACCGATCGTCTGCATCCCCACATTACCCGGCGCGCAATACACAGTCTTCACATGCCGACTCTCTTTTAACTTCTTCGCTACTGCAAACTCGCGTCCACCTGAACCAACAACTAGTAAAACTAAATCATCTTTCATCGTTTTCACCAATTAGCGTCTACAGTGACGGTAACCTGTAAATACCATTGCAACGCCGTACTTGTCTGCCATCTCGATTGAGTCTTTGTCGCGAATGGAGCCACCAGGTTGAACGATCGCCTTAATGCCATGCTTTGCCGCATATTCCACACAATCATTGAATGGGAAGAAGGCGTCTGACGCAAGGACTGCGCGGTCATCAATGGCATCCCCAGCATGTTTAATCGCAATCTTAGCGGAATCGATTCTGTTAGGTTGACCAGCACCTACGCCAAGAGTTCTTTTATCGTTAGCAACCACAATCGCATTAGATTTAGTATGTTTTACTGCTTTCAAGGCAAACATCATGGTCTTAAGTTGTGCTTCAGTAGGTTGAGCCTTAGTTACAACCTTCCAGTCGTCAGTATTTTCAACTAAAGTATCTTGTTCTTGCTGCAAAATACCACCCATAACGGATACTACTTCTGGGCGAGTCGGCTCATTTTCCTTATCGAAGTCTAATTCAAGCAATCTGACATTCTTTTTCTTTTCCAAAACTGCAAGTGCATCGTCGTCAAAGCCTGGTGCAATAATGATTTCTAAGAAAATCTTGTGCATCTTTTCGGCAGTAGCCAAATCAACTTTTCTTTTTAAAGCGATCACCCCACCAAAAATTGAAACTGAATCGGCTTCATACGCACGGTCCCAAGCTTCTTCAAGACAGTCACCGCGGCCGATGCCACATGGGTTCATGTGCTTCATTGCAACAACAGTTGGTTCATCTTGGAATTCACGAATGCAGCGCAGTGCTTCGTCGGCATCCTTGATATTGTTGTAAGAAAGCTTCTTGCCGTGCAATTGGTGTGCTTGCAAAACTGAGAAGCTCTTTGGAATTGCATCTTCGTAAAGCCATGCTTTTTGGTGGGAGTTTTCACCGTAGCGCATCTTTTCTTTCAGATCATAAGTCAAAGTCAACTTTTCAGGGTCTTAAAGGCCAACTTGCTTGGTTAAGTAATCTGCGATAATGGCGTCATAAGCAGCAGTTGCTCTAAACACCTTAGCTGCTAGTTTTGCTCTTGTTTCAAGCGTGGTGTTACCATTTTCCGCAATTTCTTTCTCTGAATTAGTCAAATTAGTTTCATTTTGTAATTGATTAAACAGCATTTATATTTTCCTCAAATCTAATTTGCTATTGATTACTAAAATATACAAAAAGCCCTACTTTTATAAACAATATCATAATATACTGCTCATCTAAGTAGGACCATATCTTAAAAAATAATTTTTTTATTTTATAATTACACTTTTAAAAAGACTAACAATGTAAGGACAATTCTTGCCAAATTCACCTATATTTTTCATATCTTGCTTATGATTCCATTATCAAAAAACTGCTCTTTATTTAAAAGGGCAGTCCGTTTGATATTATCTTTCAATTAAAGCAACTTTTCAAAAGCATCTTCATATTTAGGAATATCACCAGCACCCATGAAGACAATCACTGAATTTCTATTCTTAGTTAAATCAGCGATATTGTTTAAATCAATTACTTCTGAACCTGGAATCTTAGCAACCAAATCTTCACTTGAAATATCCCCGTTCTTTTCACGAGCTGAGGCATAGATTGGGGTTACATAAGCCTTATCTACACCACGTAAGATTTCTTCAAAGTCCTTTTTGTATTTCTTAGTTCTTGAGAAAGTATGTGGTTGGAAGACAACAACTAACTTCTTGTCTGGGAACTTTTGACGAGCAGCTTGGATAGTTGCCCGCATTTCTGTTGGGTGGTGAGCATAGTCATCAATGACGGCAATATCATTAAAGTCCTTTTCACTGAATCTTCTCTTGGCACCCTTGAAGGTCAACAAGCCCTTCTTAATATCTTCCATTGGGACCTTTTCAGTATAAGCAACGGCAATAACAGCAGTTGAGTTCAAAATGCTGTGGTCACCAAACAAGTGAATTTCAAATTGTCCAAGATCTTCACCATGTGCAAGCACGTTAAATTTAGAACCAGTAGTTGATTTTTCAACATTAACTGCTTGGAAATCATCACTATCACTGAAGCCATATGTATATTTTGGAATCGAGGTCTTTAAGCTTTGCAGACGCTTATCATCGCCCCATACAAAGAGAGCCTTTTTAGTTTGATCAGCGGCTGATTGGAAAGCGCTGGTATAATCGGCTTGATCCTTGAAGTAATCAGGGTGATCAAAGTCGATATTGGTCATAATTTGATAATCTGGATGATATGCCAAGAAGTGACGACGGTATTCGTCAGCTTCATAAACGAAGAAACGTGAATCAGCAACGCCTTTGCCGCGACCATCCCCAATTAAGTATGAGGTTGGAGCAACTTCGCCTAAAACATGTGACAACAAACTAGTAGTCGAAGTCTTGCCGTGAGTACCTGATACACCGATACTCGTATGCATTTGGACAATTTCTTCAACTGTATCTGGGTAAGATTGCCACTTAACATTTTTATCAAGACAAGCTTTAACTTCTGGGTTGTTTTCTTTAAACGCATTGCCTTTAACAATTACTTGCTCATCATTGCTCTTGATATTGCTTGGGTCAAAGTTCTTTACTTCAATGCCAGCCTTTTCAAGTGGCACTTGGGTAAAAGTATATTTTTCAATGTCGCTGCCGGCAACTTGATAGCCCAAATCATGTAAAACCAAGGCAAGGGATGCCATCCCTGTACCCTTAATACCAATGAACCAAATTTGTTTTGCTTTATCTAACATATTTTGTCTTCTCCAAAATTAATTGTTCAAATATTCGCTATTAATTTTACCATTTTTAGAAAAAATAGTCGTCATCTGACGACTATCTTATTAATTAATAATTCAATTTAATTTGAAGTGCCCCATTTTCAATGCAAGAGCCAAAACATTTCATTGCCGCATCATAGCTTTGCTTAGCAATTTGTTCGGTATACGGCTGGAGTATCGAGAATATTTACGTAGTATGGCGCGATGCCATTAAAAGCGTTTGGTCCTAAAGCCAACCATTGAACTCCGGCAATATCTTTAGGAACATCATTTCTGAGTTGCAAAATTGATAATTCTTGATTGCGTTGGAAACCAATTGGCCGAAATGCTTGGTGATCCTGCTCAGTTCCTTCTTTGCCATAAGGAGCATAAACCGTGTTTTGATGCCGTGACGACAAAGCATATTTAAAGTCTTCAATCGTCAGCAAGTATTCTGGCTTTTTTGCAAATGGCATTTCAGGATCATTTGGCTTCTTTTCCTCACTTGGATTGAAAAGTTTTTGAATATACCACCGACAAGGGATGTTATATTCGTAGTCTGAATCGGCATGACTGCCAAAAATATGCCGCAAGTTATAAGGATTGCCAGTTTGATCAAGGTCAAGATGATAGTTTTGGATCATTTCTTCCAAGTCAGCTGAGGCCATTGTATCGTCGCTTTTAAAATCAAAACTAAGTAATATTAAACCAGTTCGGAGCAGCTACATAACAATCATCTGGTACTCTTTTGGCAGCCCAGTGATGACCGCCAATTGTTTCCATATACCAAACCTCATCACTATCAGAAAAGGCGACACCGTTTGATTCATAAGTACCATACTTTTCTAAATATTTACCCAATAATTGCACGCCTTCACGAGCAGAATGAATATAAGGCAAGACGATGGTGACAAAGTCTTCCTCGCCAATGCCCTTTTTATTCATGGGGTCAATTCCCAAAATGCAAGAATTGGTGGTACTGGTCTCAGTTGCCGATATCGCTACATTAGCTGCGTTGATTCCTGCTTCACCCCACCAGCCAGTCTTCTTAATTGTTTCTTCAAGTTCTGGCATGGCAGTATAACGCAATGGATTTTCTGGCAAGTCAACCTTGCATTTAGTTGTTACTGATTGATAGTTTTTTAGCTACTTATCTGGCGTTACAACGATAAAACGCTTCGGGTTAAAAGCGTGACCAAAGTCTTCATTTCTTGCGACTAAGGTTGAACCATCTGCCGTAGCCTTTTTACCGGCTAAAATTGTTGTACATGGCATTTGTTTTTCTCCTAATATTGATACAAAAAATGCACCAGATAAAAATCTGATGCTTATTTGCTATAAAACTATAAAGTGATCTTACCGCTAGCGATCAATTCATCGCATTTAGTTGGTTCAAATGCTGCACCAACTTGGAAATCGTCTGGAACAACCATGATGCCACGCTTTTGTGGAGCATGTGGCAAGCCAAGCTCTCTAGCTGAGCAAATCATACCGTATGAATCAACGCCGCGAAGTTCACCTGGCCAAATTTGTGCACCATTTGGCATTAAAGTACCTGGAAGGGCAACAACAACTTTTTGACCTTGTGCAATGTTAGGCGCACCACAAACGATTTGATATTCTTCACCACCGACATCAACTGTTGTTACATGAAGGTGGTCTGAATCTGGGTGCTTTTCACAAGTCTTAACATAACCATAAACCAAAGTTGGTTTGCCATATGCTAATTTTTCATCAAAGCCAGCTTCAGCAAGCTTCTTGTTCAAGGCTGCAAGTTCATCGTCATTTAATTCAACCTTGCCGTTTGGCAACTTATCATAATCAATTAACTTATCAACATTGAAGAAGTTAAAACCGATAACATTGCCGTCTTTATCCTTAACACGGGTTACGTCATCTTTTTCTTCAAATTCACTTCTGCCGTTGTCTTGACCCAAGATAACGATCAAAGTATTTGGATAAGCTTCTTTGTTAATACTGGTGATCATTTATTAAATCTCCTTTATTTAGTCAAGTGACCGCAAGAAATCTTCAACTTGCTGTTTTGTTTTACGGTCCTTGTTTACTAGTCTACCAATTTCTTGTCCATCTTGGTAGACAACAAATGAAGGAATTCCCATAATATTTAATTTTTTTGCGACATCAATTGAGCCATCGCGGTCAATCTTGTAAAATTTGCTATCTGAAAAATCTTCTTCAATTTCTGGTAAAAATGGATCCAAGAAGCGGCAATCTGGGCACCAAGTTGCTGAAAATTCTAAAACTACTCTACCAGATTTAGTAATCTCATCTAATTTTGTTTGATTCAATTCTTTAATTTCTTCCATTTTCATACCTCATCAGTCAACTTACTATTTATAAGTATTTTACTTAAAGAGATCTATTCTGACAAGAAATTTGCCCATAATGCATAAATTGGATTGCCTTTGGCAGCAAACTTATGCTCATATTCAGTTTCAATGTTCTTTTCTAAAATTTCGGGCTTCTCGTGGTGCAAATCAACGGAAACAAAATCAAAATGCATTCCAAAATTATTCATGCTTTGAACAGAATATGCAAATAAGCCAGCATTATCTGTCTTGAATTGAATTTGCCCATCGGTTTTCAGCACTTGTTTATATTTTGCTAAAAAGCTCTTATAAGTCAATCTCCGCTTTTCATGGCGCGTCTTTGGCCATGGATCACTGAAATTCAAGTAAATCACGTCTGTTGTGTTCTCTGCAAAAAACAGATCAATATTTGCTGCATCCCCGCGCAAAATCTGCAGATTATCCAAACCCTTTTCAAGCTTGGTCCGCAAAATAATGCCCGCAGCTGTTGTTTGCAATTCTAACGCAACATAGTTTTTCTCAGGATGTTTTTCAGCAAGGGTCGTAATAAAGTGACCCTTGCCAGACCCCACTTCAATCTCAATTGGATGGTCATTGCCAAAGCGAGCTGCCCAGTCAATTTTCTTTTCTGGATCTGGATTTTGCAAGACGCTTTCTGGATGTTCGTTAACGAGCTTAATTGCCCAAGGTTTATTTCTTAATCTCATATTTTCCCTATCTTCTTTGATCTAGATGCTTTACTTTTTGTGGCAAATAAACAATTGTCACTAATAAAACAAAGACTAATAATACAACAATTGCTTCAGCTAAATGTAGATTAATTGGCAAAACAATCAACCAAAAGATTGAAATTAGAAGCCATTGCAATAATAATGCCGTATTGATCGCTTTGATCAAGTCCTTGCCTCTTCCCCCACGTTGAATCGGATAAACGCGATACATGATGTTGGAATCAAATTCTGTTGCCAGTGGCATTAATTGGTAAACTGTCAAAAAGACTACTAAGGCTGACAAGCCCAGAGCCCAACGCCAATCTTGCACAAGCCAAGATACTAAAATCGCAAAAAATGTCATTCTTACTAATAAATTCAAATAATCTGGATTTCTGAGCAATGATCTGCGGTATAAAAAACTGTTGGGATTTTCTTTAGCAAGTGATTTTGGCAGAAGAAAATCTAAATACTTTCGTCTTCGAATTGTTACCTGTTTTTCTTCAACATCGGTAAACATGCTAAAAATTGCATAGACTCTGTCTTTTCTAGCCTTTTCGCTTTCAACAGCATAACGCCAATCAAAAACCGTTTTAACATTCATCTTTTTACCGAAAACAGGTTGAAAATTAGGAGTTAAACAGATATTTAATACCACAACTACGGCCAATATTAATATTGGTAAATACGTGGCAATAACTGCCAAGATCAAAGCAGAAATATTTTGAACTGTAACATTAATTCTGCGACCAAAATATAAATTTCTTTTGGCAATTTCTAATTCAGTTGCCTTAATTGATAACATTGATAAAACTAACACGAGATAGCTGTAGCCGTTTATCCCTGCTTTAATCGTTGCAAACGGAAATAAAATTCCGGCAAGCAAAATAATCAAAATATATGGCAGAACCAAGCTGTACTGAAACATTGGTTTTAAGTAGTCATCCATCTGCTCATCTTGCGTGAACAAAAACTGCATGTCTGCTTTTTTAATTAAAGTAACCAATTTTCCAGTCAATAATGGCAGCCACATAATAAATCCAACTAGCGGCTTATAAAACCAAAGATTGGCCGGCATCGTTTTCATACTTTGGGCATACCAAAACATCAATGCCCCAAAGAGAAAAATCAATGCCAAAATGAAGAAATCGTTGAAAACCAAAGTCAGATATTTCACTGATTGTTTAAGGTTCTCGCTTAGTCTTTGTTTTGCAATTTTATTCATGACGATCCACCTGATTCAATGTTTGGTAAAGCTTGTCAAATGGATCATCCGGCTTCAAACCATAATGCTGACGAATATCGGTTAAAGAACCAATTACTTCAATCGTACCATTGTTTAGCACAGCATAATTTGAGATCGCTTGCTGCGCATCAGCTAAAACGTGCGTCGTCATTAATACCATTTTGCCATCAGCGATCGCTTGTTTAATTAAATCAATCAGGTTGGCAACAGCTAATGGATCAAGGCCAGTGAAGGGTTCATCGATCACTAATAAGCTTGCATTTGCCAAAAAAGCAGAAACGATCATTACTTTTTGTCGCATCCCTTTTGAAAAATGAATTGGCAGCCAGTCAAGCTTGTCATCAAGTCTGAACATCTTTAAAAGCTCATGTGCTCTCTTCCAAGCCTTTTCTTCATCTAAGTTATAACTGAGCATAGTTAATTCTAAATGTTCCTTAAGCGTTAATTCCGGGTACAAAACCGGCGTTTCAGGAATATAAGCAACTTGTCGCTTAAACTTGGTTGGCTGCTGGGTTAAATTAATATCATTCAGGACAATGCTGCCTTTTTGTGGTCGCAGCAAACCCAAAATATGTTTAATAGTCGTTGATTTACCGGCACCGTTTAACCCAATTAAGCCTAAAGCCTCACCTGGTTTAATTTCTAAATTAATATCTTTAATAACAGGAACTCCAGTATAGCCCCCTGTTAAATGTTCTATTTTTAATGTCATTTTTTCGTTCTTTCTTTACTGTTAGTATCATTAATATGATAGCATGAATAATATAAGAAACTAAAATTAGAACGCGAGGTTTTAATATGGAAAAATTAGTTGAAGATTGCTTATTCTGTAAAATTATTCGTGGTGAAGTGCCAAGCTACACCGTTTTTGAAAACGATGATGTTAAGGCATTTCTTGATCTTTCTCAAGTAAATCCTGGTCATACTTTGATGGTGCCAAAAAAGCACATTGTCAACCTCTTTGACTACACTAAAGAAGATGCACAACAATATTTGCAATATATTCCTGAAATTGCAAACGCAATCAAGAAGGCTTTTCCAAATGTTACAGCCATGAATATTACTACTAATAATGGTAAGGCTGCCAACCAAGTCGTTATGCACTCACACATTCACTTTATTCCCCGCTTTGAAGGCGACGGTCTGAAATTGATGACACGCAACAACGCTGACAAGTATGATGAAGCTAAATACAACGAAATTGCTGAAAAAATTAAGGAACAATTTTAAGGAGAAAAAATGAAACATTTTGGTTTAGGACTGATTTTTGGTGTCTCAGCCGGTTTGGTTTTGTCTCTTTTTAAAGATAAAAACGGGGATCGCTTAGGTAAGCCACTTAAAGAAAACGTGGCAGCTCTCAAGACCGACGCGACTGCATTAAGTCATAGCATTGCCAAAGCAAAAAAAGCTAGTCAAGAATTAAATGCTAGTTTACCAGCTGCCAAAAAGGCAATCGACGGGATCGCTACTGATGTTGAAGATTATCAAAACCATACCGCCAATACCATCAGCCGGATGGAAAACACGACCCAAAGAATCCAAAATAAATTTGAAGATTCGGAAAAGGATTCAAAGAAAGATTAAAGAAAGTTTGATTTTTCTATGAATTTTGCCATTTTAAAATAAATGATCGGAAATTTATGTTATATTAATGGTTAGTTACTTATATTACTAAGAATGTGGAGATTTTATTTTTATGAAGAATTACGTTAAGAAAACAGCTGCAGTTCTAGCTGCATTAGGTGTTGCATTGTCAATGGCTGCTTGTTCAAACGGTTCAAGCAGTACTGTTGCTTCCTATAAGGGGGGTAAAATTACCCAACAACAATACTACGATGAAATGAAGAAATCACAATCTGGTCAATCAACTTTGGCTAACATGATTATCTACCGTGCATTGAACGAACAATACGGCAGCAAGGTATCTTCATCAGAAGTTAACAAGCAATACAACAACTACAAGAAGCAATACGGCTCACAATTCAGTGCTGTTTTGCAACAAAACGGTATGACCCCTTCAAGCTTTAAGCAAAACTTGAAGACCAACTTGCTTTCTGAAGCTGCCTTAAAGGACATCAAGAAAGTAACTAAGGCTCAAGAAAAGAAGGCTTGGAAGACTTACCAACCTAAAGTAACTGTTCAACACATTTTGGTATCTAAGAAATCAACTGCACAAAAGATCATCAAGGAATTAAAGGCCGGCAAGAGCTTTGCAAGCTTAGCTAAGAAGTACTCACTTGATACTGCTACTAAGAATAACGCTGGTAAACTCCCTGCATTTGACTCAACTGACACTACTTTAGATCCATCATTCAAGACTGCTGCTTTCAAGCTTAAGACTGGTGAAGTAACTTCAACTCCAGTTAAGTCACAATCTGGTTACCACGTAATCAAGATGATCAAGCACCCATCAAAAGGTACTTTTGCTGAACACAAGAAGACAATTGATAACTTAATTTACGCTTCAATGGCTCAAGACCAAACTATTATGAGAGGAGTTATTGCCACTGTTTTAAAGAGAGCTAATGTTTCTATCAAGGACAACGACCTTAAGAACGTATTATCATCATACGTATCAACTACTTCAAGCTCAAGCAGCAACTAATAAAGTTGTTGACTAACAGAAAAAGCACTGGATTTTTCCAGTGCTTTTTCTATTTCGTCTTTTTATTCTAAACGTGGCGCTTTATCTAAAGCTGCATCATCTTTAGGCCGATAATATTTCTTACCATCTTGACTCAATAACGGCTCAGTAAATGTGCCCGGCTTGGTATGCTGCAAAGAATTAGTAATCGCATAAACAGCTGCATCAAGATCATCGATCCGATGAAGAAGTTCTGCTTCAAGAATCTGAGGCAGTTTTGGCGAACCATACTCAAACTTGCCATGGTGTGAAAGTACCACATGCCGAAGCAAGAGCAAATCCTCTGACTCCAAATCCAACTTAAGTGCTTGCGCAGCCAACATAATTTGTTCATCAATTAAAACCAAGTGTCCAACCAAATTTCCTTCCGCAGTATATTGCGTAGCAGCTGGACCACTTAGTTCAAGCACTTTCCCCATATCATGAAGAATACAGCCAGCATAAAGCAGCGAACGATTAACCTGCGGGTAATTGTCTGCAATGCTTTTGGCATCCCGCAGCATCGACAAAGTATGAAAAGCTAACCCGCCGCGAACAGCATGATGGTTGCTCTTGCCTGCAGGAAATTCAAAGAAGCGCTTGTCCCACTTTTTAAGCAAATAGCGGACGATCCTATTCCAAGTAGGATTTAGAATTGCAAAAACATACTGATTGATTTCTTCTCGCATGTCAGCCACTTTCTCTGGGGCTGATTTGACGAATTGCTCTAGATCATATCCCTCTTCTGGGCCTACGGTTCTCAAAGAGTAAATCTTAATTTGTGGTCGTCCTTGATACTCTTCTCTTTTACCGTTTAATTCAACAATGGTACCGCTAGCGAACATTTCTGCGTCTCGTTGATCTGCATCCCAATAGTTTCCACGAACTTCACCAGAGCCATCACCAAATTCTAGTACTAAATACAACTTATCCTTTTTTGTATGACGAAGTTGGGAATTTTTGATCATTACGATTAAGTCTAGTTCCTCACCATCGTTATAATCTAGCAATCTTTTAAGCATCTGCTCTATCCTTTCTAAAAGTTAACGGCTTGGCAGATAATTTTTGAGCAAGCTTATCTTGTGCCGTAAAAATCAGCACTTGATTATTTTCACTAATCTTTTTGAGCAATTTTTCAATATATCCAATTCTGCGATCATCAAAGTTAACAAAAGAATCATCGATTAAAATCGGCAAATTAATCTGATCTTTAACTTGCTCAACAAAAGCTAGCTTCAATGCAAAGTATAGTTGTTCTGCAGTAGCTCTTGACAAGTATTTTACCTCACGCTTCTTGCCATCAAAACGCGTAACGGTTATCTTCTTGTCTAACGTTAAATCGGTATAGCGGCCACCTGTTAGCAAGTTCAAATATTCTTTTGCACTAACGAGCATCTTAGGAAAACGTTCATTTGAAGCAATATCTAAACTGCGATCAATCCATTTAGCAGCCAGCAGGTTAGCTAAATATTCTTTGCTGCTGTTTAAAAAGTCAGTTTCAGAATTTGCTAAGTTTTGCTTTGCAGAAAAGACAGCAGTTGAATCGGCCAAATTGGACAATTGCACTTTTGTTTCTGCAGCCTTTTGCTGCTTTTCTGCAACTATTTTTTCCTGATCAGAAATTTCTTTTTGAATAGCCAAAAGCCTGCTTTCCAACTTATTCCGATCAACCTGCTTTAATTCATTCAAATGAGCAGTCAGCTTTTCCTGCAAAGTCGAAATCTGCGTCTGCAATTTAACTTGATTAAGTGAAGCTTGATAACGTTCGTCATACTCAGACATTTTGTTGACATTATCTTTGGCTAAAATTGCTTTTAGCTTTAAATTCAAATCATTCAGTTTCTGTGTTTGCTGCGTTAGCTGCATCTGCAAGCTATGATGGCGTTCATTTTTATTTTGATAGCGATCAAGCTTTTCCTGCAATTGATCCAGTGCAGTCAAAATATCAGCAAAATTTGCTGAAATAGGCTTCTTAAGCAGCTGTTTAAGCTGATCAAGCAATACTGCAACTTGATCCTTAATTTCAGCCAAATTTTGGTTGTTGTTTTTTTCAGCTTCAACCTTTAACAGATAATTGTTACGATTCGTAAGCAAAGACTTAAGATCTAAATTCTCAGGATTTAAGCCATATTCTTCTTTAAAGGCAGATTCTTTTTGTTGAAAAACCTGTTCAGTTAAAGCAATTTTCTTGCTAGCTTGTTTTTGTGACCAAAAGCCATAGACAAAGGTCATGATTCCTAAGATAAAGCCAATCGCGCCAATTAAGCCATTGCTCATAACCTGCGTTAAGCCCAGAATAATTAGCACGGCGCCGGCAATTAGCCATAATTTGTTGCTGCTATTATTAGAAATATTTGGCACTGTCGGTTTTTGAGGCAAACTTGTGAAGTCTTTTTGTAATTGGCTAATTTGTGGGTCCGATAATTTTAAAACCGTTGCTAATTCAGGATTAAGCTGCAGCAGCTGTTTTTCAGTAGTCTTAATTTCTTCTGCCTTTTGAACGCAAGTCTTGTATTCACTTTGCCATTGTAAAACTTCCGTCTTCTTTTGGACTAATTTTTTAGCAGTTTCCAAATCAAAAGAATCATTTGCAGAAATCTGCATTAATTCCTGTTTCAGACTGGCAATAGACGCCTGCAAATTCTTAATCTGAGCTGTTAATTCCTGAGCCTGACGATAATTTTCAGCGGTAAATTGAACCTTTGAGGCCCTCCCTTGCAACTGTTGCAATTGCATATAACTGCCCAGCTCTGTTTGAATTTCTTGCATATGCTGCAAGTCAGTCTGCAATTTTTTCAGCTTTTTCTCTTCAGCATTCAGCTCTTCAGTTTGCTCTTTTAATTCCTGGCGCAATTTCTCATACTCAGTAAATTCGGACTGCGTATCTTTCAAGGAAGCACGCTCATCGTCTATTTGTCTCAGGAGCCGATTAACCTCTGGCTTTTTCCCGGTTTTCTTAAATAGTTGACCAGCCTCTTTATTAAAACTATCTCGCAAATTCAAAAGTTGGCTGCTATTAGCTGCTCCTAAATAATAGATGCGTTCCAGCAAATCCGCCTGACTCAAACTGGTAACTTGACCTAACATTTCTTGATTAAAAATAAAACTGTCAGCATAAAAGTTGCCATCGATATTCTTTATTTTGTCGAAAAAAAGCGTTTCAGGTACCTGTTCACCGTTATGAGTAACGGTCAAAATACCTTTTTTGGTCTTATCGCCTTTTGCCCATAGCCGCTCCAATTTATATTCTTGCTGCTGTTCATCTTCGAAAATTAAACTGCCTCCCATTGGCGAAACGTGTGCCAGAGGCTTGTAATCTTCAAAAAATGGCGATGAATTGGAACGAAGGTAAAAGCCGAAGATAACCTGTTTAATAAAAGCTACAGTTGTACTTTTGCCAGCTTCGTTTTCACCAAAAAAGACGTTTATTTCATCGCTTGGCAAATTAAAAGTCAGATTAGAGAGCTGGCCAAAATTAATAATGTTAATCTGTTTCAGTCTCATCGGCAAATCCTTTCAATTTCTGTGACAATTTTATCTTTGCTAGTGCTTCAACTTCTTGTCTAAATTGATCATCGCTAGCCGCCTTTTCTGCCACTGGATCCTTTTTAGCCCAGTCCAAAGCTGCATGCAAGAATTCCTTTTTTGAGAAAATTTCTTTTTGTGCTTGTTCAAAAGATTCTTGATCGCTATCGCCCAATTGCATTTTTTCTTCAGTGACGAAACGCAGATCTACAATTTGTGAATCAAGCGGTAAACTTGGCCAAAAACTGTTATCCTGAACCAAATCGATCTCCTCATCATTGAGAAGCTCTGCTCCATGAAGCCGAATACTGTAATAAGTCGTCTGCTGCGGCTGACAAGCTGACTGCAATCGATCACGCAGATCATTTTTAGAAATTGCTTCAGTTAAGTGAACATCAACTGATTGCCAAACAATTGGACTGGTGGGATGAAATTCAAGCTTAGTTTGCTTGGTCTCTTCATCAATTTTTCCCAAATAGCAGCCTTTAGCCCCTAATTCATTAATATGTCTGCCCTGGATATTTCCTGGGAAAACCGCTAACGGCTCGTGACTAATTATTTGTCGCAAGTGAATGTGTCCCAAAGCAAAATAATCATAATTTAAATCTTTTATCTCTGCTAAGGTGAATGGGGCATAAACATTCTGACTGTTTGTCGACGTTTTTTCTTGAGCGTGCATGATGCCAAAGGTATAGCGATCATCCTTAGCCGGAAACTCTGGTAATTTGTCTTCGACAATATGATTGTTTAAATAAGAAAAGCCTACAACGCGGTAATTGAAGCCGCTCTTTGTAACAAAATTTTTGGCTTCAACTTGCTGGTTTGGCCCAAGAAGTTTGAAATAAGGACTGCTGTTCACAAGCAAGTCAGCTTCCGGCATGTGATCATGATTGCCAAAAATCATGACTACTTGAATTTCGGCATCCGTCAATCTTTTTATCTGTTCTGCAAAAAACAGCTGGCTGCGCGGACTAGGATGAGTACTATCAAAAGTATCTCCCGCGATTAAAACTAGATCGACCTGTTCTTGTAAAGCTAAATCTATAATTTTAGTTAGCGATTCATCGCTTGCACGATATATTTGATTAAAAGCTTTAGATGGCAAAAAAGATAGCCCACGAAAAGGACTATCTAAATGCACATCAGCAAAATGAATAAATTTCATCTTCAATTATTTTCTAAGATCTGAGTAAAGATCATTAATTGGACTGGTAAAAGTCTTTTGCAAATCATCAATTAACTTGTAAAGTCCTTGTTCTGCTGTCAAAAGCTTAACGATGTTGGCATCCTTTTGAACTTTGTCATTGAGTTCCTTGTAATAATTTTTAACATCATCAGTCAAAGGTTGGCCACTTTGTTGAGCTGCCATGATCTTAGTTTGAACTTCATCCATTTTTTGGAATAAGTTTGAACTGTTTTCATCATTCTTAACGCTTTGAACTGCTTCTTTTAACGCAGTATATTCTGGGGTTTTCTTTAAGTCTTCTGCTAATTGATTAGCTGAGTCATATACATTTACCATAAAGGTTTTTTCCTCCTAATTTAATTGCCGAAAAGGCCTTTTATACTATTATACCATTCATTAATCTTTTCTCCGGCCGAACCAATTCCTTTTTGAATCTTATCGCCTAATCCGGAAGTCCAATCTGAAGTTGAACCATTCTGCTTGACGATTTGGCTCGGAGCTTGAACCTTAAATTGGGTTTTGGCCGTGTACGGAAGCATTGCCTCCATCTCCGCTTTATACAATTTGGTAATTCCAGTTTCTGAAACACCATGCATATAGTGCTGTTTATTTGTTTTATCAAAACCTACCCAAGTTGCTAAAACGACATCCGGCGTATATCCAACAATCCACTGGTCTCTTGTACCAAAACCATATGAATTAGGAACTTCAGTTGAACCGGTTTTACCAGCGACCGTATATCCACTTGGTTGAGCTGTCTGGGCTGTTCCGTTCTTGAAGACGCCCAAGAGCATTGTCGTCATTTCTTTAGCAGTGTTCTCAGAAACGACGCGGTGGTTGCCGGTATCATTATTTTCTGCCAAAACTTTGCCGCTGGCATCAGTAATCTTAGTAATAAAGTAAGAATTATTTGGCAAGTTGCCACTGTTAGCAAAGGCAGAATATGCTCGTGCCATCTGCAAAGGCGATACACCGGAAGAAAGTCCACCCAAAGCCAAGGCCAGATTCTGGTCACTCTTTGGAACGTTGATACCAAAGTTTTCAACCGATTGAACTCCTTTATTGACGCCAATTTTATCCAAAAGCCAAACAGCGGGCACGTTCTTACTTTCCGCAACGGCTTCATACATTGGAATTTTAGCTGAATACTCATTATCAACATTATGTGGTTCATAATTGTTTTTACCAAATTTCTGCAGCTTGTTCGACAGCATGGAATCGTAGTGATAACCCTCTTGAAGAGCTGGCGCATAAACCGCCAGTGGCTTAATTGTTGAACCGGGCTGCCGTTTCATTTGCGTTGCACGGTTATAACCGCGAAAGACGTGTTTTCCGCGGCCACCTACAATTCCGCGAACCGCACCGGTTTTTGGATCCATGGCAACACTGGCACCTTGGACTTGCGTACCATCAACCGCACTTGCAGGGAATAGCCAACTCTCATTAAAGGTATTCTGCAAGCTCTTTTGATAGTTCTGGTTAAGCGTGGTGTATATTTTTAGCCCCTTATTCATTACGTCTTCTTCCGTCAAACCATACTTGCTGATAGCTTCATCAACAACTGCATCGAAGAAGTAAGGGTAACGATATCCATCTTTGTATTTGAAAGTATTTTTCAAAGTTAAACCAGTTTTAGAAATTGCTTTGGCCTGAGACGCAGTTAGTTTATTGTTTTCAACCATCAGCTGCAAGACCACATTTCGTCTGGACAAAGCATTTGACATATGATCTACTGGATTGTAATAACTTGGACTACAAAGCATCCCTGCTAAAGTGGCCGCTTCACTTACCGACAGCTTGCTGGCATTTTTGCCAAAGTAGCGCCGGCTGGCATCCTGTACACCCCAGACACCGTTGCCAAAGTAGGCATTGTTCAGATACATGGTAATGATGTCTTTTTTGGAATAAACATGATTAATTTCAATTGCAAAAAAGAGCTCTTCCAATTTTCTTGAAAAAGTCTGCTGCTGGGTCAATAAAGAGTTTTTCGCAAGCTGCTGCGTTAAAGTAGATCCACCACCTGTAATTTCACCATGGTGAATAACCAAATTTAATGCTGCTCGTGCCATACCTTTGACACTGAAACCGGGATTTTTCCAAAAAGTTCTGTCCTCTGTGGAAACAACCGCATTCACAATGTTGGGCGAAATTTTATTGTATTCAACAAAGGAACCCTTTTGTGAATAAAGTGATCCAGCTTTTTTTCCTTTATAATCGTAAATAGTTGTCGTTATTGACAAAGAAGCCTTCAAGTTTGAGATATTTGAAGTTTTAACTTTGATTGTATAATAGGTACATGTGAAAAGCGTTAAGATCAGAAGAATTAAAATGATCCATCTTCCAACAAAGAAACGCTGATCAAAACGGTGCCATAAAGAATCTTTCTTGGCACCTGCTTTTTCTGACTTATTAAATTGTGTTCGTCGCAAATTTGGCATACATCTGCTCCTTTTAAAACAACTTGCATTTTAACATACGCCGATACAATAACTTATATTTTGAATAGAATTTTAGAAAATATCAATATTATGACTTACAATTTTAAACTAATTTATCCAGAAGACATGCCGGCCATGTCAGTACGAGACTTGCTCAGGAAATTATTGTTTCCCCGTAAATGGCAGCATTTGTTGCGGACAAAAAAGCAAGTGACCGTTAATGGCCACTACCGCTATTTTAACCAACTAGTAAAAGCAAATGATGAAGTCTGCTTTAAACTAGATTTTGTAGACAGTCAGCAGCAAAGCTATCCGGCTAGCGGTCATTTTCCGCAAATTATCTTTGAAGATTCTAACGTCTTAGTTATCAACAAGAGAAAGGGACAAAAGACTCACCCTAATTTATTTGAAACCGACACCGCGCTCAACGATTGTGCCACTTATTTAGGACAAAGTCCATACATAGTCCATCGCCTTGACATGCTAACCGGTGGACTGTTGCTGGTAGCTAAAAATCCAGCGGTTGTGCCAATTCTCAATCGGCAGCTAACGCAGAAAATTTTTCATCGTGAATATCTGGCACAAGTTAACTTAAACGCTGCATTGCCCGATCATGGTACTATTTCTTTTCCCATTGGCAAGGATCCAGACGACCAAAGAAAGAGAATGGTTAGGTCAAATGGGTTAAAGGCCACAACTCATTATCAAATTTTAAAAAAAGAAAACGAAATTGCTCTCATAAAATTGCAGCTTGAAACTGGCCGTACTCATCAAATTCGTGTTCATTTGGCTGCTATTGGCTGTCCCATAGTTGGCGATCCGCTTTACAATCCTGATTACAAAGAAGGACAAGATTTACAATTGACGGCTTATCAGATGTCCTTCATTGAACCCTTTTCATTTAAAAAGCAAACCATTCGCTTATTTTAAATCGGTATTCACTGATAAATACTGATGCATTTGCCAATTTAATCCTTATACATTAATTTTGCTTTATGAAAACGGTATAATTAAGTAAGCAATAATAAATGAAAGGGTCTTCAATATGAAAAAAATTCCATTTAAAGCTGTTGCTGTCGACATGGATGGTACTTTTGTTAACTCGCAAAATACTTATGATCGTCAGCGTTTTCGCCGCGTCTTGGATAAATTGCATGAACACGATATTCATTTTATCGTTGCCAGTGGTCGTCCGTTAATCAGACTAGAAAAAGATTTTGCTGGTTTTATGGATAAAATCGATGTTATCAGTGACAATGGTGCCATTTTGGTTCGTGATAAAAAGATTATTAACACGCATTATTTTACACACCAAACAACGCTTAAGCTTTTACGCTACATTTTACGCAAGTATCCCAATTCATCAGTTATTGCTTGTGGTTTGAGCAATAGTTATGTTTTAGCCAATTCATCGGTTAATTTCAAAAAATTTATGAACTATTACTACTACAATTATTTAACAATCAACAGCATTGATGAAATTCCAGTTAATGATCCTATCGATAAAATAACCTTGTGGACCGATGCAACTCCTGAAGAAATTGAAAGTGAGTTTAATACAGATTACACCGAACAAGTTCATGCCACTTCTAGCGGCTTTAATTGTATAGATATTATCAATCATGGCGTAAACAAAGCAAGCGGCATTAAATATTTTTTGCGTTACTTTAAAATCAACCCATCAGAACTGATCGCCTTTGGCGATGGGATGAATGATTCAGAGATGTTGCAACTAGCTGGATACAGTTACGCGATGGAAAATGCTGATCCTGAATTAAAAAAGATCGCCAAGTATGAAGCTCCAAGCAATAATGAAAATGGGGTTCTTAAAGTGCTGGAAAGCTACTTGAATTAATTAAACATTTTTTGAAAAACAAAAAGCTCTCGGAAAATCCGAGAGCTTTTAATTTCAGAATAATTAAATTATTCTTCGTTTAATGAAGCACGGTCAAATGATGCATCCTTAAGTTCATCATCAATTGACTTAGTACCTAACCAGCTAATCATTTCCTTCATAGCTGCAGTGATAGCTTCAGTACCTGGCAACAACAACTTACGTGGGTCGTAACCCTTGTTAGCAGTGTCCAAGTCCTTCTTTTCTTCGATGTACTTACGAGTTGCTTTTTGGAATGCTAATTGGAATTCAGTGTTGATGTTAACCTTAGCAATACCAAGTGAAATAGCCTTCTTAACTTGGTCTTCAGGAATACCTGAACCACCGTGCAATACCAATGGAACTGGTACAGCGTCAGCAATTTCTTTCAAACGGTCAAAGTTAAGGCCTTTCCAACCTTCTGGGTATACACCGTGGATGTTACCAATACCACAAGCAAGCTTGTCAACACCAGCCTTGTAGAAAGTAATAGCGTCTTCAACAGATGCTAATTCACCACCATCGGCACCTTGGTTTTCACCAATCTTACCAATTTCAGCTTCAACAGAAATACCACGTTCGTGAGCCAACTTGATGATTTCCTTAGTCTTAGCTAAGTTTTCTTCTACTGGAAGTGCGTGACCATCAAACATAACTGATGAGTAGCCAAGTGCGATACATTCCTTAGCTGATTCATAGTCACCGTGGTCCAAGTTTAAGATAACTGGAACTGAAATGTTCATTGAGTCTATCTGGTCAGCTACCATGTCCTTAACGAACTTGTAGCCACCCATGTACTTAGCAGCACCAGTTGAAACTTGAATCAACAATGGAGTTCTAGTTTCTTCAGCAGCACGTAATTCTGCACGAGTCCATTCCAAGTTGTTAGTGTTGTAAGCACCTACAGCATAATGTTCTCTACGAGCATCTTTAAAGATTTGATTACCGTTATCAAAATAAGCCATTAAAAAATACCTCCTAAATCATTTACAAGTTTATTGTACCCTTTTATGAACTTTTGAACAATCTTTCCGTTTATATGTAAGCGCTATTTTAAAGTTTTCATTAGCAAAATTACATTTCCTTAGGAGCACTTACTCCCAAGAGTCTAAGTGCTTCTGTTAAAACAATTGATGTTGCTTGAACCAGAGCCAAACGAGCGCCAATTTGATTATCATCCGTTAAAATTTTCACATTAGCATAGTACTTGTTAAACTTCTTAGCCAAGTCTAGTGCGTATTTAGCAATAACTGATGGTTCAAACTTATCAGCACTTCTAGCGATAATTCTTGGGAAATCAGCTAGATCCTTAGCAACAGCAAATGACCATTCATCATCAAGAGCCAAGTCATTATCGGCAGGCTTCTTGCCCACCTTAGATGCTTTTCTTAAAACACTTTGTGCACGCGCATTGGTGTATTGAACGTAAGGACCGGTATCTCCTTCAAAACGAACAACTTCTTCCAAATTAAAGTCAAAGTTGTCAAGACGGTCATTCTTTAAGTCGTGGAAGACAACAGCACCTACACCAACATCATGAGCAACTTGATCTTGATTTGCCAAATCTGGGTTCTTTTCTTGAATTTGTTTTTTAGCAAGCGATACGGCATCCTTTAAAACTTGATCTAGGAAAACCACATTTCCTTTACGAGTTGATAGTTTCTTGCCGCCTTGGGTAATTAAGCCGAATGAAACATGGTGAATATCATCTGCCCAGTCATAGCCCATCTTCTTAAGCACAGTTTTTAGTTCAACGAAGTGTTGGGCTTGTTCATTACCTACAACGTAAAGCATCTTAACAAAGTTGTAGTGCTTCATCCGCCATTCAGCTGCAGCCAAATCACGAGTCAAATAAATTGAAGTACCATCTGATTTAACAATAATTGCTGGGTTTTCATCAGGACCCATATCAACAACTTGTGCACCACGAGATTCGTGAAGCAAGCCTTTGTCCCTCAATTCATCAATCACTGGTTGCATCTTATCGTTAAAGAATGCTTCACCATTATAGGAATCAAAAGTTACGCCTAATTCATTGTAAATACGCTTGAAGTCTTTAAGAGAAACTTCACGGAACCATTTCCATAATTTAACTGCTTCTGGATCGCCATCTTCAAGCTTCTTAAACCATTCACGGCCTTCATCATCAAGTTCAGGATTCTTTTCTGCTTCTTTATGGAAACGAACGTAGTAGTGGAAAAGATTCATAATTGGATCTTTCTTAACGTCTTCTTCATTGCCCCAGTGCTTGTAAGCTGCGATCAGTTTACCAAATTGGGTACCGTAGTCACCAAGATAGTTGATCTTAATTGGCGTATAACCAACCTTTTCCATAGTGTTAGCAATTGAATTGCCGATTACTGTTGAACGAAGGTGACCCATCGACATTGGCTTAGCAATGTTAGGGCTGGACATATCAATTGGGACATTGCCCTTGCCCAATTCTTGATCGCCATAATGCTCGCCTTTATCTAAAACATCCTTCAAAGTTGAAGAAATAAGCTTGCCGTGATCAATACTAAAGTTAACGTAAGGACCAACTGCTTGGATACTGGCAAAATTTTCGCTGCTTAAATTTTCAGCAATTGATTTAGCAATTTCGGCTGGATTTTTATGCATTTTCTTTGCCAAAACAAAGCAAGGAAAAGCATAATCACCCATTTTGGCATTCTTTGGACGTTCAATTAAGTCATTGATTTTTTCTTTTGGCAGATCAATTTGACTTGCAATCAATTCAACTACTTCATTTTTAAAGTCCATTCTTTTCTCCTTTACAAAAAAAGTCTCTTCCTATCGATTGTAGAAAGAGACGAGCTATTACCCGCGGTACCACTCTATTTGATGAAGTTCATCCGCTCATTTATTTATCATATTTTAAAAGCTAGCCACGCCTTCACCATTATTTCTATCTGACTTGCACCGTCTCAGATTCGCTGAAAAGAAAATAAATAGCTACTACTGCTACTTTGTTAACAGCATGATTATAACAGGATTTATTTCAAAGCGCTACTATTCATCTTTAATTATTACTTTTGTACCGGCTGGAATATTTTTCATAATCCATTTTGAATCGGGCAAACTTAAACGAATGCAGCCATGAGAACCCTGAGTTTTCCCTAATTTTGCCGCTTCAGTTAGATTATATTTGCCGTTTGCCTTTGTAGGAACTGAGTGAAAAAGGTAAACATTTTTCTTGTCCCAACTAGTCCAGTAGTTTGCTCCTTCTTTTAATTTGTGATTGAAAAAGGTGTCGCCCCGTTCATAGCGTACATAATATGTCCCAGTTGGAGTATCGAACTTACCATTATGATAAATTCCGGCCGAAGAGAGCATAGTATAAACCCTTTTGCCATTTTTAATTATATAAACTCGATTGCCTTTTAAAGAGACTTTGATTACCAAACCTTTTTTGCTTGTAATTTTCGGATAAGCTTTTGTTTCGCTCTTTAATTTCCAAGTACCTTCAGATCGCAAATCTTTTGGATCCTTATAAGGTCTTGCAGCTTCAGCAACCGAAACTTTTTTCACTTTTTGCGTTTCTTTTGGCTTACTGCTTTGACTCGGAGCTTCTTTTGGAATACAAAGCTTAGCTAGGCCAATTGCACAGAGAACCAATACAATCGCTAATAATATTCTCTTTTTCATCTACTCTAACGTCTCACTAATCTTGCTCTGCATATTTTTTCATCAACTTAGGCAGCAACTGAGAGATCTGTGTTGGCTTAACTAAATAGTGATCGCGATACAAGACATCCCCAGCTAAGGAATGCAAATACACTGCTGCTAAAATATTATCAGCTTGAAAGCCAAATTGAGCAATAAAGCCGCCGATAATTCCAGCTAATGTATCACCCATGCCGCCAGTCGCCATTCCAGGATTGCCAGTTGGATTAACAAAAATTTTACCATCTTCGGTATAAATATGGGTATGATTTGATTTTAAAACCAAAGTAGTATTGCCTACTGAATTTAACTGCTTAAGGGCGGTTAAATTGGCACTATCAGTTTGAAAAGGAATTTTTATCTGACTGAGTCTTTGCCATTCCATTTGATGAGGCGTTAAAATCAGATGCCCTGCTTTGCCAGGCAGTAGTGTTTTATCGTTGCTGATCAGATCGAGCGCACTAGCATCTAACACGACTGTTTGCTGTGCTGCAACGTTAGCCTTTAGCATCTGCATAATTTGCAGGGCCACTCTGCTGCTGCCAAGACCGGGCCCACAAACAATGACATCCATCTTTTTAATTAATTCTGGCAAGTTGCGATCCTGCCAGTCGATGTACATTGCTTCAGGATCTCTTGCATGAAGCGCAGTCAAATTGATCGAACGGGTAGCAACGGCAGTTAAGCCGGCTCCAGCGTTAATCGCACCTTCTGTTGCCATAATTATTGCGCCACCATAATTTTCACTGCCGCCAATTAAAAGAATCCGACCAAATTTTCCTTTGTAGGAATTGCTAGGACGAGTTTTAATAACTTTTTTAAGAATATCTTCTTTGATTTCTTGTGTTTGCGTCATTTATCTCGCCCCGGTAATCCAACGCCAAATTCTAACAAAAATATTAACCTTGCCATTGCTTTGCAAAGATTTAGCGGCAACCTTCATTCCGTTCGGCTGCTTTAAAGAAACTAATTGTTCCTTGCCTGATTTAAATTCGTAGTCAGTCACTGTTTGCCCTTTAGTAACAGGCGCATTAACAGTTTTCTTAGTTAAGGATGCACTAATCTTGCTGCCATCTACGGGATCCCAGATCGTAGTTTTGCTCTTTAAGCCAACGTTTGTCGTTAACTGATCACCATCGGTAACACTAACTGCTTTAGCCTGGTTAAAGGTAGTACCAGCATTCATGATTACTGGCGTATATTTGCTGAAAATCCAGTTCATCAGCTTTTTGGTTTGTACGAATCTGGAAGGATCTGTCCCGTCTTGGTGACGTGCACCCATGACAACGGTAATGATTCTTGAGCCGTTTTTCTTAATAGTTCCGATAAAACATGCTCCTGCCGCATCAGTAGTACCCGTCTTAAGGCCATCGACCTTTAAATTGGCGTCATATTGTGATAATCCCTTTAACATCCAGTTAAAGTTCTCCATTTGAGTAGTTTTGCCTTGATCTTTAAATACAAGTTTGGCAATTGAAGTTGTCTTTAAAACTGCTGGGAAATCGTTAATTAATCGTTGTCCAATAATAGCCATATCTTTGGCAGACATTGTATTTTCTGCATTCTTGCTTACGCCAGGATAGGCATCGCTGCCCAAGTTGCCATTAGGCAAACCACAGACGGTGTAAATTTTGGCATCATTGATGCCCCACTTTTTAACTTGGGCCCGCATTTTTTTGACAAATGCAACTTGAGAACCAGAAACTGCTTGAGCCAAACACATAGCCGCACCATTAGCAGATTCAATTAAAGTAGCCTGATAAAGCTGCTTGATGGTATATGAATGGCCCTTCTTTAATGGTACATTTGAATATTCTGAATTATTAGCAACCTTGACAATAGTTGCAGTTGGCTTAACCTTGGTTGTCCAAGAAATCTGCTTGTTCTTAATGGCTTGCAATGTTAAATAAACCGTAACTAATTTTGTCATTGAAGCAATAGGCAAAGTTTTGTCAGCATTTTTTGCATATAAAATTTGACCGGTCTTGCTATCAATTGCCAAAGCTGATTTAACATTTAAATTTAATTTGTCTTGACGATATGAACTAATCGTGCTGCTAGCATTAACAGGGGCAGCAAAGCCCATAAATGAACACAACGAAACGGCAGCGACAATGATCATCGCTGCTTTTTTAAAACTAAATTTTCTTCGCATAGAAATTTCCTTTGAAAGAATAAAATTTGATTTTTATATTTATGCTTACATTTTACCAAATATTTGGTATTATTAATCATGAGTTGAAAATAACTTTGCCCCGATGGCGGAATTGGCAGACGCGCAGCGTTCAGGTCGCTGTTCAGGTAACTGAGTGAAAGTTCGAATCTTTTTCGGGGCATTTAATAAAACTAGTCCCGCGAGGGCTAGTTTTTTCTTTTGCATTATACAATATTATATAATTAGACTATAAACATGAGATGATTTTTATGAAAAAGAGATTGACCAAATCACGCAACAAAATCCTAGCTGGTGTTTTTGGCGGAATAGCTGAATACTTTGACATTGATCCAGCTTGGGTACGGATCATTGGCGCAGCTGTGATAATTTTCACTGGCTTTTTCCCAGGAACTTTGCTTTACTTGATCGCCGCTCTAGTAATGCCTGATCCGACTGGACGAACAAATTCAATAGATGGAGATTTCAAGAAAAATTAGACAAAAAAGAAGCCCTCACTTGAGGGTTTCTTTTTTACATTAATTAGTTATTGCTGCTTGAACTTGCAGGAACAACGCCGATTGCTTTTAAAGCTGCCAAAGCTTGTGTTTGAAGTTGCTTTGCAGCATTGTATTTGCTGGTGTAAGTACTTTGATCAAGGACTTGAGCATTTGCATCATCTAAAGTTACATCTGTTTGTTCCAACAAAACAGCAGTATTATTAGAAGTTACTGCGTAATAACCTGGAATAGTTGAACCATTACTGCTTGTAAGGTCAATTGTGAACAAAACAGTTACAGGAGTTCCGCTAGCAAGCGTGTCAGAAGCAACTGACCACTTCTTGGTGCTGTCATTGTAGGTTAAGTAGTTTGCTGCAGTATTAACTTTACCAGTGTAAGTTTGTGGTGCAGCGGCAGTGATCTTAGAATTCCATTGATCAATTGTATCCTTAACCTTCTTTTGAGCTGCAGCTGCCTTTGCTTTTGCAGCCTTAGTCAATGAAGTCAAGGTTGGAACCCTCTTCTTGCCAGTTACCTTAGCGTAACTGGTTTTAACAGCATATCCACTATCAATTAAATAGTAGTTGGTCTTCTTATACTTAGTTGAATAAATAGCATTAACTTTGGTGGCACTAACAAATATTCTCTTGCTGTTAGTTACCTTGGTAATTTTACCACTTGTCTTGTTTACAGTTACTTTATATAAAACGGCACCCTTCTTAATCGTAATAACTGGGTATTTTGAACTAACTGTAGATTTGCTCTTCTTTGATTTTTTAGTAGCAGCTTGAGCTACAGGAGCATTATTGGCAACCAAACCAACTCCAGTACTTCCTAATAATGCAATTGCAGCAACAGCAGTAAATAACTTATTCTTCTTCATCTTTTAACCTTCTCTATTTCTATAAACTCTGTTTTTATTTATTATAAACCTCTTAGCTATTTTGTGTTAGTTTTCTCTATCCACAGCTCATGAAACATTTTTAATATTTTATTTTTTAACTTAAAGATTGCTTATGTGTCTTATTTTTAGGTACTTATTTGGACTTTTACCTGCTTTTTGCATTAATCGGTTTCATTATCTTTAGGTCGGCTTTTATCATCTTTTTAGAAATTACAGGCATGTGGAACTACTGATATTACAGTACTTCAGCTAGTTTTGCACAAAGGTCCTTTTTCTTTGCCTTACGCTATTTTTATTTATCACTTTATTATTGCCATCAACCGTATTTAGAGTATGATATAAATTGTAGGGGAGAAAACCTACAAAACAATTTCTTTACCTTATGGTGACTTTGAAATTGTCGTTTTGTATCTGTATTTTCATGGCCGCTAAGACAATGCTGATCTCTTAGCGGTTTTTGTGTACAAAAAAACTTGAGTAGATTACTGCTCAAGCTTTTTTAATTATCAATTTTATTGTAAAGAACCGGAATATTGATTTCTGATTCAACTGGGCTTACTGTCAGCACGGTTGGCTTCCAGCCTTCAAGCGAAGGTACCTTTTGATCGCTTAAAGCTTGACTGGCATCATGCGGATCATTGGCAAAGACTTTACTCATCATCTTGGTTTCATCTTCCGGATCATGAATAATTTGACCATTCAGATCTACAGGAATGATCTGACCTAATTTGTGATATTTGACCGTGATTTCTGGCTGCTTTTCTTCGGCAAAATAGCCTGGAACAACAGTAACAGTGATGCTGGCAAAAGTTTGTACTGGCCGCTTATCATCAAAATCAAGCGATTCTTGGCAATCATTTGCTAAAGCACGCCCATTTTCATCTACAAAATGAATCGTTTCTACATAAGCACCCATAGTTGAAATGTCCGGTACCTCTTGCTTAATTTCTTGATAGTCAACCACCACTTCAAGATTCTCCATACTTACCTTTGGGCCGGATACAATTTTCTTGCTACTTTCATAGCCTGGAATTGGGGGTACTTTAACTGAAGCAAAATAATCATGATCACAATGCCATGCAGTCGTATATTTACCATTCTCGACAATCTTCCGGCGATTATCCAAGGTCAAAGTTCTCGTCCATAACGCCCGCTCAACGATGGCAGCAATCAAAATTTGAACATTTTCATGTTCATGCCAATTATTGCGACAGCCAGGTTCAAAAGTTACGTTAGATACGCCCAGTCTTAGCAGCCTTGCTCATTGCTAAGCCCTTCAAATAGCTTTTGCCACTAAAGTATTTAGTAAAAGCGTCATTAGGATCGCCAAAACCAAAAACGTTGTTTTTTACTTCTTCTTCATTCTTTGCCATTTTTTCTCTCTCCTTATTTGAATTTCTTAGCTTCATTTTAGTCAAATATTTATGAATAAAGAAATAGTTATTAGCACTGGTTGGCCATAATATTTACTTATTGTTAAAAATGCTATAATAAATTTCCTTGGCAGGTTGCGAAGATGGGCAGCTTTTTGGCTGCCTTTTTCCTCATCCAATAATAAAAGCGATTTCATTATTGACACATTTGTGATATATTAAAAATGTAAAGATAAGATCGAGATTGAAAAGGAAGATGATCGTTATGATGAGCTTGATTTTAGGCAGTATTTTTTTAGCAATTGAATTAATCGGAGTTATCGGTTTGTCATACTACAAAGCTTAGTTTCAGTTGTAAAAATTAATTTTTTGACCATCCAAAAAACACGTCACTTAAACTTAGTGACGTGTTTTTCTATTTAGCCAAATGCAGTTTTCTTAATAATCTGGTAGCCTTGTTGCCCAAGATTTCTTCAAGCAAGCCCGTCTTCAAAGTCAGATAGCCATAGACTGCGACTCCCCCAATAACAGCTAGAACAACCAAAGCCAAAGCTGGGAAACGACGTTCAGGTGTTAACACTTTTCCGACAAAGGTAACAATCAGCTTAACGACAGCAAACATTATAATTGAGAAAACAGTAATTCCCGTGAATCGCCGTCCAGTACGGCCGATATTAAAATCATAACTCACTTCCAGATGTTTAATCGCTAAGAAGATAATTACCAGCATCCCAATATTGGTAGAAACCAGTGGTCCGTATATCTTAAATAGATAAATCATTGGATACTGCAATAGTATCTTTAAAATTAAACCTAAAACCAGATATTTAATTGCAAGTGCATTTTCTGAAAGTCCCTGCAAAATAGCCATCAAAACGGTGAAAAGTCCCAAACTGATTGCAGTGAAGGCTGACAAGTAAAGAACACTAGAGCCTAATGGATCATAACTGTAAAACACAGTATAAATTGGCGTTGCTATACCAGCCATACCGAATGATGCTGGAATCATGACAAATAAGAATAAATCAAGCGTATTGCCAATTTGTTTTGAAATACTCTTAAAATCTCCTTGAGTATGTGCAGCGGATAAAAGCGGAATTGCTGTTACCGCCATTGCACTTGCCAAAGAAACAATGATCATGATCAATTTATTGGCATTAAGTGAAAATAGCGCATACCAACCTTCAATAGTGTCAGAACTTGCACTTAACAAACCGGCAATCATTGGGTGGAATGAATATTGATCAACCAGATTGAACAGCTGAATTCCTGCATCAATAATAATGAATGGGATAGCCTGTTCAATGATTTCAGCAAATAAGCTAGCCGTTGAAACCTTGATCGCATTATTAGAATTTTCAACTAAATCATTCAACTTATTTCTTCTAGATAATAAGAACCAAACCAGAATTCCAATCCCAAAAATGGCACCGATGGCAGCTGCTAAATTTGATTGAATAACCGCATGAACATAAGAACCATGCTGCATTTGCATAATTACATATGCCGTTAAAAGCATCCAAATAATTCTAGCTAATTGTTCAACAAACTGCGACAGAGCCGATGGCATCATATCGGCATAACCTTGAAAGTAACCACGCATGATGCTCAGAATCGGAATAATCAAAATAGCATATGATAAACTGCGCATCACTGCGACTTGTCTTGGATCACTTGCACTGCCGTTTGATGCTAAAAGCGGTGCGGCAAAATACATGATTGCAGCTGAAATGACCCCCAAAATTGCCATCAAAATTAAACCTTTGCGGAATAATTTTCGACCAATCCCATACTCATTCAAGGCATTATATTTAGCTACTTGTTTGGCAATTGCACCAGGAATTCCCGCTGTAGAAATTAGAATAAAAATACTGTAAATATTATAACTTCTAGCAGTCAGCGCGTTCGCAATATTTCCATAGTCTCCCATCCAGGCATACCAAGGAATAATATAAAGCGCACCTAAAATTCTTGAAGCAATTGAACCAAATGTCATCCACGCAGAACCTTTAATAAAGGTTTCCTGCGTATTTTTTCCTTTTAGATTTGTTTCATTTTCTTCCATTTAATTCAAAATTTCCTAAAGCTCAATCTAACTAATCTATTCTGCTAGTCTCTAAAAGAAGATACAACAATATTTTTTCTTTTTTAGGAAAAATTAAACTTATTTGGCAACGATATTAACAATCTTATTAGGAATAACAATAACCTTTTTAATGTCTTTTCCTTCTAAAAACTTTTCAACGTGTGGAATTGCTAAAGCTTGTTTTTGCAATTCATCTTTTGCAGTATCCTTTGCAGCTTTAAACTTGCCGCGAAGCTTACCGTTAACTTGAACCATAATTTCAACTGTTGATTCAACCAACTTGTCTGGATCGTAAGTTGGCCATTTAGCATAAGTAATTGATTCATCGTGACCAAAGACGGACCAAATTTCTTCCATCATGTGTGGTGCAATTGGGGCAAGCAATTTAACGAAGCCCTCAGCATATTCACGTGGAATCGTTTTGGCCTTTTGTGCAGCATTAGCAAAGACCATCATTTGAGAAATAGCGGTATTGAAGTGAAGAGCGTCAAAGTCTTCAGTAACTTTCTTAACGGTTTCGTTATATACCTTGTCCAGCTCACCGTCATTTTCATCAACAATTTTTTCTTGTGGAATTGCCTTCAAGTCAAGATCGTTAACCATTAAGCGCCATACACGATCTAAGAACTTCTTAGTTGAAGCTGGGCCATTGTCATCCCAATCAATTGAAGCATCAAGTGGACCCATGAACATTTCGTACATTCTAAGTGAGTCAGCACCGTATTCATCAATAACATCATCAGGGTTAACAACGTTTCCTTTAGACTTAGACATCTTTTCATGATTCTTCAAGATCAAGCCTTGATTGTATAAACGTTGGAATGGTTCTTTGGTTGGAACAACACCCAAGTCATAAAGAACCTTGTGCCAGAATCTAGCGTAAAGAAGGTGACGAACGGCATGTTCTGCACCACCAATGTAAAGATCAACTGGGAGCCATTGCTTCAAGAGATCGTAGTTAGCCAATTCTTTGTCATTATGTGGATCAACATAACGAAGGTAATACCATGATGAACCAGCCCAGTTTGGCATAGTGTTGGTTTCACGTTTGCCCTTGCGACCATTTTTATCAACGACGTTTACCCAATCAGTTAAGTTGGCAAGTGGTGATTCTGGCGTACCAGATGGCTTAATGTTAGTTGCATGTGGCAAACGAAGTGGAAGCTCATCTTCTGGAACAAGTGAAGTAGTACCATCTTCCCAGTGAATAACTGGAATTGGTTCACCCCAGTAACGTTGACGACTGAAGTCCCAGTCACGAAGCTTGTAGTTAACCTTCTTCTTGCCGCAGTTATGATCTTCGAGCCATTGGATCATGCGCTTCTTAGCTTCTTCAATGTTTAAACCATCTAAGAATTCTGAATTAATGTGCTTGCCATCACCGGTGTAAGCTTCTTTTTCAAGATTGCCACCTTCGATAACTGCATTAATTGGTAAATGGAACTTAGTAGCAAAAGCATAGTCACGATCGTCATGAGCTGGGACGGCCATAACGGCACCCGTACCGTAGCTTGCTAAGACATAATCAGAAATCCAAATTGGAATTTCTTTGCCATTAACTGGGTTGATTGCGTAAGCACCAGTGAAGACCCCAGTTTTATCCTTGTTAAGATCAGTTCTTTCAAGGTCAGACTTAGATTCAATAGATTTAATGTAAGCATCGACAGCTTCTTTTTGTTCAGGAGTAGTGATTTCTTGAACCAAATCGCTTTCTGGTGCCAAAACGGTGTATGAGCAGCCGAATAAGGTATCTGGACGCGTGGTAAAGACATCAAAAGTCTTGTCACTGTCTTTAACTTTGAAAGTAACTTGAGCACCTTCAGAACGGCCGATCCAGTTGCGTTGCATTTCCTTAACTGGTTCTGGCCAGTCCAAATCGTCCAGATCTTCAAGCAGACGATCAGCATAGGCAGTCATCTTAAGCATCCATTGCTTCATGTTGCGGCGATATACTGGGTAGCCACCACGTTCAGTTTTACCATCGATTACTTCTTCGTTGGCAACTACAGTACCAAGATCTGGTGACCAATTAACTGGTACATCGGCTTCATAAGCAAGCCCCTTTTTATACATTTGTTCAAAGACCCATTGAGTCCACTTGTAATAATTAGGATCACTAGTTGTAATTTCACGACCCCAATCATATGAAAAGCCCAACTTATTAAGCTGCTCTTTGAAAGTAGCAATATTTTCTTTAGTAACTAAGGCTGGATCTTCACCAGTCTTTAAAGCGTATTGTTCAGTTGGAAGACCAAATGCATCCCAGCCCATTGGGTGAAGGACATTGTAGCCTTGTGCTCGCTTCATTCTGGCAATAATATCCGTTGCGGTGTAACCTTCTGGGTGACCAACGTGAAGGCCTTTGCCTGATGGGAATGGGAACATATCTAAGGCATAATAATTTTTCTTTTTAGGATCATTGGTAGTTTTGAAAGTATCATGCTTTGCCCAATAATCTTGCCATTTCTTTTCGACAACCTTGTGATTGTACATATTTTCCTCCTAACAAAAAAGTCCTATGATCAATTAATCATAGGACGAATTATCGCGGTACCACCTAAGTTCCACATATTGTGACACTTAATTGCTCCTTAACGCGGATGGCAAAACGATAGGTTTTTAACTCAGGACAAGTTCATAGATTAATTTTAAAGCTTCGCAGCAACCAGCTTCTCTCTGAAAAAATTTTTCTATTACTACTTCCTGACCTTTATTTTCTTATGGATAATGATTATAATTTACCACAAATGCTAAAAAATAGAAAGACAAGAGGAGAAGATCTTTTGATTAATACACAAAGACCACCTCGACACACCTTGCTTCCTGCAACAATCTTTACATTGATTTATGCAGGTTGGGCATTGCTAGTTGCTTCTAATTCTGCCTTTATCCAATCTTTTGATAAAGCTGTCATTGGAGTTGTATGCAATACGAATGTTGCCAATATCAGTTTTGCAAGGACATTTACCAATTTAGGTAACACAAGCACTATCGTTGTTGAGGCCATCATTTTATTTGTAATTTTAATTGCTTTTAAGCAGTATGCATACGCCTGGTTTACTGCTGGAGTAATGATTGTCGCTAATGCTTTTAATTGGATTATAAAGCATATGGTGCAGCGACCACGGCCAACTGTTCGTCACCTGGTTTATGCTGACGGTTATAGTTTTCCATCTGGTCACTCAGTAGGTAGCGCAGCTTTGTTTGGAATTTTGATTGTTCTGATAATTTTAATTATTAAAAATAAATTCTGGAAAACATTGTTAATCATTGTTTGGACTTTATTCCCACTAATGATTGGCTACACCAGAATTTTCCTCCACGTTCACTATCCTTCAGATGTAGTCGGCGGATGGCTTGGCGGTATTACCTTCGTTTTGATTGGTTACTCCTTCTTATACCATTTCTATATCGAACCTGAGCTAATTGATCAAAGTCGAAAGAATACATAATTAAAATAAAAACCTCAAGTTTTGAACTTGAGGTTTTTCTATGCATTATTTTGTTTAAGTTTATGGTTCTGATAAAACTGATTCATAATCAGGGAAATAACAATAACAATCAGAGAAACAACGTAAACACCCTTTAAACTACTAAACAGCACCTGACGCAATTGAGGTACCAATTTTTGTGGTAAAGATAGAGCTTTTTGAGCTGAAACAATTTTATTCATCATCCCTTGATTCAAATTCGGATGATTTTTCAAATGCTGCGCAATAATTGTATTAAAAGTGATCCCATAAATTGAAACCATCATCGTTTGTCCCAAGTATTTCATCAAAGTGTTAAAACTTGTAGCAACCCCAATTTCATCTTTTCCTACTAAGACCTGCGAACGAACTTGTGATGCTGTTGTAATTGCTCCAAAAGCCGTACCGTTAAATGCGGCCACAATACAAAATACCCAAAATGGAGTATAAATTGGGACCAAAATTAGAACTAGATCGGCTAAGATCAAAATAATCAGCATATAGTCGTAAGTAAGCTTGATGCCCCACTTTGCCAACATCCAACCGATCAAGAATGAACCGACAATCCACATTAGCGAACTTGGCGTTACAGCAAATCCTGCCAAAGAAGCGTTGGTTCCATTAATTCCCTGCATCCAGGTTGGAATATAAAATTCAAAGCCGATAACAACTCCAGAAATTAATAATGTGATCAAGTTAATAATCGTGAATTCTTTGCTTTTTAAGATATTTAACGGCATTATTGGGTCTTGTGCACTTTTTTCAACCTTAAAGAATATTATTACCGAGGAAATAATTAATAGTACTAAGACGATCATTAAAAGCCAATTGTTGCTGGTTCCTAATTCTTGCAAGAAGACCATCAACGAAAGCAAAAAAACAATTAAATAAAACGTACCTTTGAGATCCATTTTTGATTTTGAGCTATGCTCTGGTTCTTTCAAGAAAAATACGACTAATAGGAAAGCAATAATCCCGATAGGAACATTAATATAGAAAACCCAATGCCAAGATAAATGCTGAACAATAAAGCCGCCTAATAATGGTGCAATAACCGCGGCCACTCCCCAAAAGCCTGAATTTAGTCCCAACATTTTGGCACGTTTTTCTAATTTATATAAATCGGCGATAATCGTAATTGCAACTGGTTGGACGGCACCTGAACCCAGGCCCTGAATTACTCTAAATAGAATCAATTCAACCATATTTTGGGCTAAGCCGCATAAAGATGAACCAATGACAAAAAGTGCGATCCCAAACAAAAAAACTGGCTTGCACCCTATGCTATCTGCCAGTTTTCCGTATAAAGGAGTCGAAACTGCCGTTATCAGAAGGAAAATTGCAACCACCCAGTTCATTATTTCCAATCCATCAAGATCAGAAACAATAGTCGGCATTGCTGTTGAAACGATTGTTCCTTCAATTGCAGTCATAAAAGTCGTCATAAAAATTGCAAGCGTGACGATTGACACGTTTGTTTTTTTCATTACTTACTCCCTCTTAGTATTCTTATTTATTACTTTCGATAAAATCAAGCAATTCTTGAGTCTTATCAGTCTTCTCCCATGGCAAATCAATATCCGTTCTACCGAAGTGACCATAAGCAGCTGTTTGTTCATAGATTGGTCGACGCAAGTTTAGCATCTTAATAATGCCAGCTGGACGCAAATCAAATACGTGACGAACAGCTTCGGTTAAAAGTTGATCGTCAACTTTTCCTGTTCCAGCAGTGTCAATCATAATTGATACTGGGTGAGCCACACCAATCGCATAAGCGAGTTGAACTTCACAGCGATATGCAAGGCCAGCAGCAACAATATTTTTAGCAACATAACGTGCCGCATATGAAGCAGAACGGTCAACCTTTGTTGGATCCTTTCCAGAAAAGGCACCACCACCGTGACGAGCGTAACCACCGTAAGTATCAACGATAATCTTACGACCAGTCAAACCTGAGTCACCTTTAGGTCCACCAATAACGAAACGACCTGATGGATTTATCAAGAATTTGGTTTCACTATCCAAATATTTTGCAGGAATAACTTCTTTAATAACCAAATCGATCATTGCACGACGAATTTCATCGTTTGAAACTTCAGCATCTGTTTGAGTTGAAATAACAACTGTATCAACTCTCTTTGGCTTATGATCTTCATCATATTCAACCGTAACTTGTGCTTTTGCATCTGGACGAAGCCAATCTAAAGTATTGTCTTTTCTTAATGCTGCTACTCTTCTCATTAAACGGTGCGCCAATGAAATTGGAAGTGGCATCAATTCAGGTGTTTCTTTAATTGCAAACCCAAACATCAAGCCTTGGTCGCCGGCACCAATTTGATCAAGCTTATCTTTATCGTCCTTATCTTCTCTAGTTTCAAGAGAATGATCAACACCACCAGCAATATCAGGTGACTGCTCATCAATATCAACCAGAACAGCACAGTTATTACCATCAAAACCTAATTCTGGACGATCATAGCCAATCTTTAAAATGGTTTTACGGACGACGCTCTGAATATCAACATAAGCATTCGTGGAGATTTCTCCAAAGACATAAACCATACCAGTAGTTACAATTGTCTCACATGCAACGTGTGAATTTGGGTCTTTTGCCAAAAGTGCATCCAATATTGCATCTGAAATTTGATCAGCAACCTTATCAGGGTGCCCTTCAGAAACAGATTCTGAAGTAAATAAACGTTTTTCCATATTAGTCCCCCTATATAGACATATAGCCATTCGGTTACAAGGAATCTTCACAAAAAGTGAATCCCATCAGGACTTGAACCGATTTGATTAAAAATTCGTTCTTGCTAGGAATAAAAAAAGACTACCATGATCGGTAGTCTTAGAACGATGGAGGATACAGGGCTCGAACCTGTGACCTCCTGCTTGTAAGGCAGATGCTCTCCCAGCTGAGCTAATCCTCCATAAGTGACCCGTACGGGATTTGAACCCATGTTACGGCCGTGAAAGGGCCGTGTCTTAACCACTTGACCAACGGGTCTTAAATCTCATAACCGAGAACATAAACTAGTATACCGGAAATGAGATAAAATGCAAGGGTTATTTGGCAACTTCTTTTAATTTTTTGTAGTTTTGCATCATCCAGTCACTATAATGCACGCCATTAGGCATTGTTTCTCTAACATTTAATACAGGAATACCATTTTGTTTACATAATTTTACAAAGTTTTCTACCGTTGAACTCGATGCTTGAGTGTTGTTTACAAAGAAAGAAACCTTCTTTTCTTTTATTTCTGTTTGCATCTGATGAACGCTCTTAGCACTAGGATCTGTTTCATTCTCGACGGCTTCTTCGAAATCCTTGTCCCCGATTGTAAAATGGCAATCGTTTAAAGCATAGTCAAAGACTGGTTCACTTACGTAAACTTGTTTTTCTTTTGCCCCATTGATTGTTTTTGCCAAAGCCTTGATCTTATTGATTTTGGCTAAATACTTTTTAGCTCTAGCTTGAAAATAAGATTTATGATCCGGATCAATTTGACCTGCTCTTTTCACTAAATAATTCACGTATTTTTCTGGCATTGCTAAATCATACCAAATATGAGGATTATCACCTGTTTTCAGGTGCATTAGATCTTCTCCAACTTTAGTTAGTTTTAAGTTATTGGATTTTGCTAAATTATTCATCCAATCATCGTAGCCTAAACCGTTAGCAATCAAGATATTTGACTCTGCTACTTCTTTAGCAGAGTCAACAGTTGCCTCAAAATCATGAGGATCTGTATTTCCGTTACTGATTATTGACTTTACAGTCCCATGTTTACCTATTATTTGTTTTGCTATATCACTGTATATATTTGTCGATGTAACGATATTTACTTTATGTTTTGATGTGCTCTCTTGCGATTTGTTTTGACAGGCAGTTAAAGTTAACAATAATAAAAATAATGCGAGAAAAATATCGGTTCTTCTTCTCATATTTCATTCCTTTCTTGTTTAATCGAGTAAATTCTTCTAATAATTAAAACAAAAAAAGGAAGATCTTAAAGACCTTCCGTTCTCAATATGGAGGATACAGGGCTCGAACCTGTGACCTCCTGCTTGTAAGGCAGATGCTCTCCCAGCTGAGCTAATCCTCCATTCTGGGTACAACCCCAACGGAGTCTGAGGGATTTGAACCCTCGATACAGGTATAAACCCGTATACATGATTTCCAATCATGCTCCTTAAGCCACTCGGACAAGACTCCATTAGCTCCGGCTGTCAGACTCGAACTGACGACATCTTGATTAACAGTCAAGCGCTCTACCAACTGAGCTAAGCCGGAATATTAAAAAAGAGCACGGCAGCTGCCTACCCTCGCAGGCAGTTTCCCACCAACTACTCTCGGCGTTAAGAAGCTTAACTTCTGTGTTCGGCATGGGAACAGGTGTATCCTTCTTGCTATCGCCACCGTACTCTTTCTTGAGCTTCCACGCTCAAAACTAAATACATTCCAAGCTCCGACCTCTGAGCTTTGGTCAAGTTCTCGACTGATTAGTACTGGTCCGCTCCATTCTTCGCAGAACTTCCACTCCCAGCCTATCTACCTCATCGTCTCTGAGGTGTCTTACTGCTTTCGCATTGGAAATCTCATCTTGAGGGGGGCTTCGCACTTAGATGCTTTCAGCGCTTATCCCTTCCGCACATAGCTACCCAGCGATGCCTTTGGCAAGACAACTGGTACACCAGCGGTGCGTCCATCCCGGTCCTCTCGTACTAAGGACAGCTCCTCTCAAATTTCCTGCGCCCACGACGGATAGGGACCGAACTGTCTCACGACGTTCTGAACCCAGCTCGCGTGCCGCTTTAATGGGCGAACAGCCCAACCCTTGGGACCAACTTCAGCCCCAGGATGCGACGAGCCGACATCGAGGTGCCAAACCTCCCCGTCGATGTGAACTCTTGGGGGAGATAAGCCTGTTATCCCCAGGGTAGCTTTTATCCGTTGAGTGATGGCCCTTCCATACGGTACCACCAGATCACTAAGTCCGACTTTCGTCCCTGCTCGAGCTGTCTCTCTCGCAGTCAAGCTCCCTTATACCTTTACACTCTGCGAATGATTTCCAACCATTCTGAGGGAACCTTTGAGCGCCTCCGTTACACTTTAGGAGGCGACCGCCCCAGTCAAACTGCCTACCTGACACTGTCCCTGGCCCGGCTTACGGGCCTAGGTTAGAGCATCCATCAAACAAGGGTAGTATCCCAACATCGCCTCCAGTAAGACTAGCGTCCTACCTTCTCTGGCTCCTACCTATCCTGTACATGTTTAACAGATACTCAATATCAAGCTACAGTGAAGCTCCATGGGGTCTTTCCGTCCTGTCGCGGGTAACCCGCATCTTCACGGGTATTATAATTTCACCGAGTCTCTCGTTGAGACAGTGCCCAAATCATTACACCTTTCGTGCAGGTCGGAACTTACCCGACAAGGAATTTCGCTACCTTAGGACCGTTATAGTTACGGCCGCCGTTTACTGGGGCTTAAATTCGTACCTTCGCCGAAGCTAAGCACTCCTCTTAACCTTCCAGCACCGGGCAGGTGTCAGCCCCTATACGTCGTCTTACGACTTTGCAGAGACCTGTGTTTTTGATAAACAGTTGTTTGGGCCTATTCTCTGCGGCTGATCTCTCGATCAGCACCCCTTCTCCCGAAGTTACGGGGTCATTTTGCCGAGTTCCTTAACGAGAGTTCTCTCGCTCACCTTAGTGTTCTCCACTTGACTACCTGTGTCGGTTTGCGGTACGGGTACGTTCTCTCTGGCTAGAAGCTTTTCTTGGCAGTGTGACTCTTGCACCTTCGCTACTTTAACTTCGCTCCTCCTCACGACTTGCCCTTAGAAGCAAGCATTTTACTCGCTCCCAGGCTTATCGCTTGAACATGGCATTCCAGCGCCATGCGTGCTTCGCCTCCTGCGTCCCTCCTTCGCTCTTAACGATTAAACGCAGTACAGGAATCTCTACCTGTTATCCATCGGTTACGCCTCTCGGCCTTGCCTTAGGTCCCGACTTACCCTGGGCGGACGAGCCTGCCCCAGGAAACCTTAGTCTTCCGGCGGATAGGATTCTTACCTATCTTTCGCTACTCATACCGGCATTCTCACTTCTAAGCGCTCCATCTGTCCTCTCGATCAGACTTCTCCGCTCTTAGAACGCTCTCCTACCACGTGCTCTTTAAAACACGTCCACAGTTTCGGTACTATGCTTAGCCCCGGTAAATTTTCGGCGCAGAGCCACTCGACTAGTGAGCTATTACGCACTCTTTGAATGATGGCTGCTTCTGAGCCAACGTCCTAGTTGTCTACGCAACTCCACATCCTTTTCCACTTAGCATAGATTTGGGGACCTTAACTGGTGATCTGGGCTGTTTCCCTTTCGACTACGGATCTTATCACTCGCAGTCTGACTCCCGTGTATGGATATCTGGAATTCGCAGTTTATCTGGATTTAGTAACCCCTGACGGGCCCCTTGTCCAAACAGAGCTCTACCTCCATTATCCTCTCCACGAGGCTAGCCCTAAAGCTATTTCGGAGAGAACCAGCTATCTCCAAGTTCGTTTGGAATTTCACCGCTACCCACAACTCATCCCCGCAATTTTTAACTTACGTGGGTTCGGTCCTCCAGTGCGTTTTACCGCACCTTCAACCTGGTCATGGGTAGGTCACTTGGTTTCGGGTCTACACCGCACAACTTCTCGCCCTCTTCAGACTCGCTTTCGCTCCGGCTCCGTCTTTTCTGACTTAACCTCGCTGCACAGCATAACTCGCCGGTTCATTCTACAAAAGGCACGCCATTACACTTTAATGTGCTCTGACTACTTGTAGGCACACGGTTTCAGGTTCTCTTTCACTCCCCTTCCGGGGTTCTTTTCACCTTTCCCTCACGGTACTGGTTCACTATCGGTCACTAGCTAGTATTTAGCCTTGCGAGATGGTCCTCGCGGATTCAAACGGAATTCCTCGTGTTCCGCCCTACTCAGGATCCTGCCGGCGCTCGCTGGATTTCGCTTACGGGGCTCTCACCCTCTCTGGCCTACCTTCCCAGGTAGTTCTGCTATCCTTTGAGCTGCCTTGCGCAGTCCTACAACCCCCGCTGATAAATCAACGGGTTTAGGCTCTTTCCTCTTCGCTCGCCGCTACTAAGGAAATCGATTTTTCTTTCTCTTCCTGCAGCTACTTAGATGTTTCAGTTCGCTGCGTCTTCCCTTACATGCCTTAACAGCATGCAATGATGCATCTCCTGCACCGGGTTCCCCCATTCGGACATCTCCGGATCTTAGCTTACTTACAGCTCCCCGAAGCTTTTCGCAGTTCGTTACGTCCTTCATCGGCTTCTAGTGCCTAGGCATTCACCGTGCGCCCTTTTCTACTTGACCTTACTCAAGAATCTCTCTTCTCGGTCGCTCTTCAATCTCTTCTTTGATTGTCTCGGTTTTTGCTTGGATTGTATTCAGTTTTCAATGTGCTAACTCTGAGAGCTAATGCCCTCAAAACTAAACAAAGTTTCTCAGTGTGCTTCCGCTTGCTTTGGATACTTCTCTTAGTATTTCTACTCTCCATATCCGCTGCTTCCTTAGAAAGGAGGTGATCCAGCCGCAGGTTCTCCTACGGCTACCTTGTTACGACTTCACCCCAGTCATCTGCCCTGCCTTAGACGGCTCCTTCCCGAAGGTTAGGCCACCGGCTTCGGGCATTGCAGACTCCCATGGTGTGACGGGCGGTGTGTACAAGGCCCGGGAACGTATTCACCGCGGCGTGCTGATCCGCGATTACTAGCGATTCCAGCTTCGTGCAGTCGAGTTGCAGACTGCAGTCCGAACTGAGAACAGCTTTCAGAGATTCGCTTGCCTTCGCAGGCTTGCTTCTCGTTGTACTGCCCATTGTAGCACGTGTGTAGCCCAGGTCATAAGGGGCATGATGACTTGACGTCGTCCCCACCTTCCTCCGGTTTGTCACCGGCAGTCTCATTAGAGTGCCCAACTTAATGCTGGCAACTAATGACAAGGGTTGCGCTCGTTGCGGGACTTAACCCAACATCTCACGACACGAGCTGACGACAGCCATGCACCACCTGTCTTAGCGTCCCCGAAGGGAACTCCGTATCTCTACGGATTGCGCTAGATGTCAAGACCTGGTAAGGTTCTTCGCGTTGCTTCGAATTAAACCACATGCTCCACCGCTTGTGCGGGCCCCCGTCAATTCCTTTGAGTTTCAACCTTGCGGTCGTACTCCCCAGGCGGAGTGCTTAATGCGTTAGCTGCAGCACTGAGAGGCGGAAACCTCCCAACACTTAGCACTCATCGTTTACGGCATGGACTACCAGGGTATCTAATCCTGTTCGCTACCCATGCTTTCGAGCCTCAGCGTCAGTTACAGACCAGAGAGCCGCCTTCGCCACTGGTGTTCCTCCATATATCTACGCATTCCACCGCTACACATGGAGTTCCACTCTCCTCTTCTGCACTCAAGAAAAACAGTTTCCGATGCAATTCCCCGGTTAAGCCGAGGGCTTTCACATCAGACTTATTTCTCCGCCTGCGCTCGCTTTACGCCCAATAAATCCGGACAACGCTTGCCACCTACGTATTACCGCGGCTGCTGGCACGTAGTTAGCCGTGACTTTCTGGTTGATTACCGTCAAATAAAGGCCAGTTACTACCTCTATCCTTCTTCACCAACAACAGAGCTTTACGATCCGAAAACCTTCTTCACTCACGCGGCGTTGCTCCATCAGGCTTTCGCCCATTGTGGAAGATTCCCTACTGCTGCCTCCCGTAGGAGTTTGGGCCGTGTCTCAGTCCCAATGTGGCCGATCAGTCTCTCAACTCGGCTATGCATCGTTGCCTTGGTAAGCCGTTACCTTACCAACTAGCTAATGCACCGCGGGTCCATCCTTTAGCGACAGCTTGCGCCGCCTTTCAAGCAAGTGCCATGCAGCACTTGTTGTTATCCGGTATTAGCACCTGTTTCCAAGTGGTATCCCAGACTTAAGGGCAGGTTACCCACGTGTTACTCACCCATCCGCCGCTCGCTTCCGAAACGTCACTACCGAAGTAGATCTGTTAGTTCTGCTCGCTCGACTTGCATGTATTAGGCACGCCGCCAGCGTTCGTCCTGAGCCAGGATCAAACTCTCATTTTTTAAATAATCGTTTTTAAGATCTTTGTCTCAAAATTTATTGCTTGCGAATTGACTTCGCTTTTTGTTTGGGTTTTTACACCCGCACACTTTTAGCGAAACTTTGTTCAGTTTTCAAAGTACTAGCTCCGTCTGCTTTGTGCAGACGACTTTTTTATTTTAGCAGATGTCCTGTTCTCTGTCAAGAACTTTTTCACCCGCGCCGTCGCGCTTTCGCCCGACGACAGTTTTATATATTACCAACTTTTTTATTCAAATGCAAGTCTTTTTTTATCTTTTCAATAATCAAGATTTGCTTTCTCAAAAAGCTGACTTAATTAATTTACCCTAATTTGAATATTTTGACAAGTATAAATTCAAATGAAATGTTTAGCGAATCATGTTAAAGTTGATATATCAACTTTGAAGGGAGTTTTAAAAATTAAAAAATTTGATTTGGCTATTATCGGTGCCGGACCAATTGGATTATTTGCGGCAAATTATGCTCAGCTTCATGGATTAAAGACTGTCATTTTTGATTCATTAAATGAGGTCGGCGGACAACCGCAAATGCTTTATCCTTTTAAAACAATTAACGACATTCCGGTTTACCAAGCAATTACGGCAACCAATCTTATTACTCAATTGAAAAAAGGATTAAATAAGGACACCTCAATCGTAACTAATCATTCTGTTACTCAGATTGAGAAAAGAAATGAAGAGATTTTAATTGATGATAAATACAGTACTCGCAGTTTAATTATCGCAACTGGTAATGGAGCGTTTGATCCCAAAAAATTGCCACTTAAACTTGATTCTGAAATTGAAAAAAGAATCCATTATTATGTTCGCAATCCTAAAGAATTTTCTGGAAAAACGGTCGCCATCTTCGGTGGTGGCGATTCCGCCCTTGATTGGGCGCTAGAATTATCACATTTCAGCAATATTGTTTTAGTCCATCGGCGCCCACAATTTCGCGGACTCGAATCTACATTGTCTAAATTGCGTCAATTAAAAAATGTTAAAATTATCACCCCGTATCTTCCAAAACAAATTCAAATAGAAGATAATCAGCTATCGGTCACGTTGAAAAGGATGGGCAATACGTATCTGCAGAAAATTTGCTGTGATCAAATTGTAGTAGCTTATGGGTTTAAAGCAAATAACCGCCTCATCAGAAAATGGGGCATAAAATTAACCGATGCTCGTATTGCAGTCAATTCTTCTATGCAAACCAACCTACCTGGTATTTATGCGGTCGGAGACGCTATCTCTTATCCTGGGCGCGTGCCAGTAATTGGAGTTGGCTTTGGTGAAGTACAGATTGCGATTAACGCCATTATGCGCGACCTTTTCCCTGAAAAAACATTAACTATTCATTCAACTAGTATGTGGGAGTCGTCATGCCTTTAATAGATTTTATTCTTCATATCGATGATCACCTTGTCACAATTGTTAATCAATTTGGTGCAGGCAGCTATTTAGTCCTATGTGCAATTATTTTCATCGAAACAGGACTAGTTGTCTTTCCATTCTTACCAGGTGATTCACTTATTTTTGCTGCCAGCGCTATGGCGGCCAACCCGCGTTACTCGCTCAATATTTGGCTGATTTACATTATCGTAGCTTTAACTGCCATCATTGGTGACAGTGTAAATTATCGTATTGGAAAGTGGTCAGCCGCAGCTGGTGAAAAGCACAACTGGTTCAATCGTTTGATCAATCACAACAATCGTTTGGCAGCCGAAAAATTTTTCGAACGTCATGGCCCAATTACAATCGTGATTGGACGCTTTATTCCGTTTATTCGAACTTTCGTACCGTTTATTTCTGGCGGAAGCAAAATGCATTACGGCAAATTTATTACCTACAACATTATCGGTGGTTTAATGTGGACCGGGTTGTTCACAATTATTGGTTTCTTCTTTGGCAATATTCCGGTAGTCAAAGAGCACTTCTCGATGATTGTCTTGGCAATTATCTTTGTTTCAGTAGTACCAATTGCAATTGTAGCTTTAAAGAAGAAGATTTTATTAAAAAAAGAGTTCCATTAGCGGAACTCTTTTTATTTGTTTAATAATTTTTCAGCAAAGAATAATTCATAAATAATACCATCAACCGCAAAACAAGAAGCAAAAAAGCCTTCTGTCAAGACATTAATAATCGGATCAGTCGTTGGATCAAACAACCAGTTGCTATTAGAAAAGAACAACTGGTGAAAAACAATAAAAAAGCTATCAAAATTAGCAAATGCAAACGGTAAAATTACAATTGGCAAAATTAAAAATAATAAAGCCCATGTTTTATCCAGCTTAAGCATGGCCTTATTTTTTTGCTTTTTTGCGATAAAGTGCAGAACCAAACATACTATAAAAACGACGACTACCCAAATAAACAATCTTTTGCAGTAGACAAAATGCTCAGCTGCATTCTTAGATGTTGGAAAATTATCCATTTTCAATTTTTGTTTAAATGGCCATAGCAAATACCACATCAGCTGGCTATAGTTATGCATCACTTTAAAAATCGACATATGTACAATCTCATTTGTTTTCTGCACAAGCATAAAAATAAACAGCAGCGACCAACTCGCGATAATTGCTCCGACCACACTACTAGAGAGACCAAATAAAAAATGATACAAAATAATCAGTGGATTAATATTTCTTCTCATAATTTAATTCATCTAAATTGTTAACTAAAATAGTCGGCTGTTTTTTGCCAACAATGTCCTGTTTTTGCGTAACGCCCGTCAGTGTTAAAAGTTGATCAACATTGCTGTTAAAACCAGCCCGAATATCAGTATCGTAATTATCGCCAACAATAATGGCCTCATCTTTAGTATGACCGACCTTGGCCAATGCCATTTCGACAATAATCGATTCCGGCTTGCCAATATAAAGCGGATTTTGACCACTTGCGGCAGCGACCATCGCACATTGAGCACCGTTGCCTGGAATTAATTCATCCCCGAGTGGCAAATTCAAATCCGCATTGGTACCAATAAAAGTAGCACCATTGCGAATTGCTCTAGTTGCAACTCTAACTTTGTGGTAGGTCAAATCCCTATCCATACCGACGATGACATAGTCTGGATTTTTTTCGTTAATTTCAAATTCAGGATGGCTGAGCATCTCTGACCATAGACCAATCTCACCAATAATGTACAGTCCGATTTTCTTTTGATGATTGCGCTGCAAAATATAGCTTGCAGTGGCCATTGATGGCGTATAAACATGGGCCGTATCTGTTTCAATTCCGTGCCCTTTTAATTTATCAACTACCATCTGCGGTGTACGAGTCGTATTGTTGGTCAAAAAAAGATAATCCTTCTTGGCCTCCGCTAATCGATGAACAAAACGGACTCCAGATTCAACAGTTTCATCTCCGCGATAGACTGTACCATCAAGATCGATTAAAAAAATGCGATAGTCTTTCACTGCTAATCCTTTCTCTTTTTAATTACGAAAGCATGATTACGACCTTTGCCTTTTTGAACGGCAATTGTTTTCTTCTTTGGAAAACGAGTTTGATGAACGCATCGTCTTTTAAAGTTATTCTTCAAGCGCGTCCGATGCCTATTTGAATAACGGTACTTATAATAACGCCCAGGACGTTTTTCCTGCGAGCGACTATAGTTATACTTATGTGTAGGAGAAATCAATTCTAGCACAAAATAAGCGGCCCCAGGATTGCAATATTCAATCAAGTAATCCGCAATTGCTCTCTGCTTACGCTCGATTGCAGTTCTAACAACATTTTTATAAAAACCTTTTAGACGCAAATGTTCACTCGACACATCACCCACAATATAATCGTATTGATCCAAGTAAGGATCATACTTTTTGCGCAGCATCTCTACGTCAAGTGCATTATCTTTATTAACGATAATACGATACAGCTGCTTATTGATTTTTAATTTATCATCATCTTGCGCTACGACAGCTAGTGGGTGGCGCAGAGGCTGTTCTTTTTCAAATTTGTTCTCTGTTTCGGAATTTGATCTGTTCTTTTCTGTCATTTACTTCACTTCTTGCGTTATCGGATATTTTTGTGCGAGATAATCGCCAACAACTTCGCGTAAGAACTGTGGGAATAGAAATTCGTTTTCACCAACGATCGCTAAAGTTGGGAAAAATGGAACCAATACATAATGGTCCAGACCTGCAATTTGATAATCTTTTTCTGGGTTAATCTTTTGACCATTTACATAAACGATCCGGTGGAGCTTGTCCACTTTAATCCCACGATAATACATTTGACCAAAAATTTTTCCCCTAAAGCTCATTCCTTGCAAAGGAAAATGGTCTAAATAATGGCGATTCTTTTCAATCTCCATCACCAAACGCCAAAGATCGCTGCCCTTCAGCTTCGTTCTTACTACATGCATTGGGTGTGGCAAGGCCTTTTGCAAATCAAATTTTGTTAAAGTTCCTACCTTAAAAGATGATAAAAACAGACCCGAACTCAACATTGCCAAGTCAGTATTGGCAAAATGAGCAATTGCATCAAGCGATACTTGAATGGCCGCTACTTTATCATCAGCAAATTTTTCTGGCAAATATGCAACATGATCTTGCTCTAAGATTTGCTTTCCCTGCTCAAGATAACCTTGGATAATTTGTTCATCGCCTGCTTCTTCAGGCATTGAAGCAGTACTAATTGTTGTTGGCGCAATTTTAACTACTTGATGCTGATCATTAACTTCAAGCATAATATCACCAACATAATTTCCCCACTTGCCTGTCTGCGTAATCCAGGTTTGGTTAACTTTTTCACCATTTGGAATTAAATCGTGACTGTGTCCACCAACAATCAAGTCAATTTGTGGATAATTTTTTGCTAGCCACCGATCTTTTTCTAAACCGACATGTGTAATTAAAATCAGCACATCATATTTGCCTTCAATTTCAGGCAAAACGCGATCCATCGTTTCACCCAGCATTTTAATATGCCAGTGATTAGGGCCATAAGTCATTGGATAAGCCGCTGTTAGACCAACCAAAGCAATGCGAGTGCCCTTTTTGGTAGTCAAAATTTCATAGTCTTTTGCCCACTTAGGAAAACTCTCATCTTCTTCACGCAAATTAGACAATAGAATCGGATGGTTAACATGATCAAATAAATCCTCTAAAACGGCATGTGGATTAGAAATACCTTCATTATTGCCGATCGTGCCAGCTGTGTAATGAAAATCATTCATCAATTTGATGTTGATCTGACCTTCAGTTGCATCAGTCAACGGATGTGAACGATCCATAAAATCCCCGGCATCAAAAGTATAAACTTCATCGGCATTCGGTTTTTCTTGCATTTGATGCAAATAACGTCCTATTTTAGGAAAGTGTTCAAAATGAGAATGAAGATCATTTGTGTGTAAAATACGAATATTTTCCATGAGAATTTTCCTTATCCTATCCGGTTGGCCTTTAAAACCATCTTATACGCATCTAAAATTTTACCTTTAGGCTTTTCCCATTCAACCCATTTCGGATTTTTCCAGTCATCTTCATTTAATAAAGTTTGCAGATGATAGTTTTCATTAATATACTTTTCATAAGTAATTAACGGCTTAGTTCGAGCAATATTTACTTTTAAAATCTGCACGCGCTTAATATAACCGCGGTTGGCAGCCAATTCTGCGATCCCATTTTGATCAATATTGGAAATTTCGTAATACTTACTGCCGTCCTTACGTGTGACTTCTTCAATTAAATCCAATGTTTCGTATTGATGATCCATAGCTGACATCCATTCTAAGTGCTAGTATACATGCAATTGTAACACAAAAAAGAGGTCGAACTAATCGACCTCTGCTTGGATTATTATTATTGATTTAAAGTACTTTGCTTTTTAAGCAATTCATATGGCAATTGAACGTGAATGTCGTCTACTTCTTCATTATTCATTAATTTCGTCAACATTCTCATTGCAACTGCACCCATATCGTACAAAGGCTGCTTAATTGTAGTTAAAGCCGGACGAACAACTGAAGCAATTTGCGTAGCACTTGCAGTAATAATTTCCAAATCCTTAGGAATGTTCTTGCCTGCATCCATTGCAGAATTCAAAATTCCGACTGCAGTAACATCCCGAGTGACAATAACACCATCTACGCCGTCTTTTTCAAGTTGAGAATAAAGATTATAGCCGTCAGAGTAGTTATTAATTTTGGTATAAATATGCTCTTCTGCAATATCATGATCAGCTAAGAATTTACGATAAGCAGGAATTCTGTTGTCCTTATTAACAACTGTATCAGGATCGCCAACCACAATTGCCAAGTTCTTCTTGCCGTCGTTATACATTAAATTCAAAGCTTCTGTATCGGCCTTCTGATAGTCAATCGTTACTGAAGCAAATTCATCCCGGTTATCCTTAGTCCCTGCTAAAACTACTGGCGTGTTTGTCTGCTTGAAAGCATTAGCTACTTTATCTGGCAGACGATTAGACATATAGATAACGCCATCTACTTGCTTGTTAAGCAAACTTTGGATTACTTCGTCTTCTTTCATTAAACGGTTTTCAATACTGCTGATAATAATATTGTATTTGTAAAGCAATGCAATATCGTCAATTCCTTTGGAAAGTTCAGCAAAATAAAGATTGGTTAATTCTGGAACAATCAAACCAACTGTCGTTGTCTTCTTTGAGGCTAAGCCCTGAGCAACTGCATTGGGTTGATAATGCAAACGATTAATTACTGCTTCAACCCGTTCACGTGTTTCTTTTCTAACATTGCTATTGCCATTAATAACACGAGAGACTGTTGCCATGGAAACTTTAGCTTCTCGAGCAACATCATAAATCGTAACTTCTTGCTTATGCATTCTAAGTTCCACGCTTCTTTATATTTTACATCTCAAAAATACACATAGAGTAATTTAACACCAAAGCTCCGCAATTGCAAGCGCTTACTGCTTTTTTTTTTCATTTTTTCATACTTATTCATGATATACTTGATTGAAAATATTAACAAATTTTCTTTTAGAAAGGAAAAATATGAACCTAGAAAAATTACAACAATGGCTGCAAGACAACAACCAAGATGTAGCTTATATTTCTAACCCAATTACTATTGCTTATTTCACTGGCTATGAAATGGATCCACATGAGCGAATCTTTTCTTTAGTCGCTTTTAAAGATGCTGAACCCTTCGTTTTTACCCCAGCATTAAATGTCGAAGAGGCTAAAGCGAGCGCATGGAACGGTGATGTCTTTGGCTATCTTGACTCAGAAAAACCATGGCAGATGATTGCTGACCATGTTAAGCAAAGAACTAAGGATTATCAAAATTGGGCAATTGAAAAAGACGATCTGTCAGTAGCTCATTATCAACTTTTGCATCAGCAATTTCCAAATGCTGATTTCAACGGCGATGTATCTCCATTCGTAGAAAAAATCCGTCTTTACAAGACTCCAGAAGAAATTGAAAAATTAAAAGGTGCCGGAGCCGAAGCCGACTTTGCATTTAAGATTGGATTCGACGCTATTAAGACTGGGGCTACTGAACGCAGCATTGCTGGACAGATCGATTATCAATTAAAAATTCAAAAAGGCGTTATGCATGAAAGTTTTGAAACGATTGTCCAAGCTGGGAAAAACGCCGCAAACCCTCACTTGGGCCCAACAATGAACCGAGTCAAACCTAACGAATTGGTTTTATTTGATCTCGGAACCATGCATGAAGGCTATGCTTCTGATTCAAGCAGAACTGTTGCCTATGGTGAACCAACTGCCAAGCAAAGAGAAATTTACGAAGTGGATCGTGAAGCCCAGCAAGCTGCAATTGAATCTGCCAAACCTGGAATTACGGCTGAAGAATTGGACAGCGTTGCTCGCGACATTATTACTAAGGCAGGCTATGGTGAATACTTCATCCACCGCTTAGGTCACGGTATTGGTAAAAATGTCCATGAATTTCCATCAATTGTTCAAGGAAACGATCTAGTTCTTGAAGAAGGCATGTGTTTCTCCATCGAACCAGGAATTTATATTCCAGGTTTTGCCGGTGTTAGAATCGAAGATTGTGGCGTTGTCACCAAAGATGGTTTTGAAACCTTTACCCATACTGATAAAGACTTAAAGATTTTGCCTTTAAAAGATTAAAGACAAACAAAAAGACTTCTAGCAACAAGCTAATGTAGTGACCCCCGAAATTCGGACACGGATTTCGGGGGTTTTTCTATGTTTAAATTATCTAAACAAGATAAAATTCATATTTTTAAAGAATGGACTTTAGAAGAGAAACGCGGAACCTATTTAGGTAAAAAATATGGAGTAAGAAAAGAAATTATAAACTATTTGGTAAAACTGATTAAAATTCATGGCTTTTCCATTCTTGATAAGCCTCATACTTATTACTCCAAGGAATATAAAGAACGTGCAATCTTCGGAGACGAAGCAATTGCTGCAGTAGCTCTTGATCTTGGCTTGTCCAGTATAGGCATGCTAAGCAATTGGATTCGCTCCTACAAAGAAAATGGGTATAATGTCGTTATCAAGAAGAAAGGACGACATACTCTTGAAGAAAAGAACAAGCAAAGAGCTAGAGAAGCTGAAACGAGAAAAAGAAAAGCTTCGTCGCCAGAATTTAAAGCTTACTGTCGAAAACGCATTTATAAAAAAATCGGATGCCTTGGTGCTGAGCTCAAAGGCAGATACACTGCACCCGGATACCGTGTGGTTGCCGACCGTTTGCACAATAAAGGCTTTAAGGTTAACCGCAAGACAGTTTACCGTCTGATGAGCAAGCTGAACTTAATTGGCTATCGCATGAGACGAAGAAAACGTTATGACAGCTATGAGGGAGAGATTGAGGGCAGAATCAAGCCAGATCTGATTAAGCACAAGTTCTTTGCCGTCAGGCCAAATATGAAGTGGTACGAGGATGTTACCGAGTTCAATTTAAGAGGACAGAAGCTTTATCTTTCGCCAATTATCGATGGCTGTGCTAGAGATATAGTTGCCTACAATACTTCTCGTCATCCTAACCTCAAACAAGTAATGACAATGCTTAATGATGCTTTTACTGCTCATCCTGCGCTCAATGGTTTAATCTTTCATTCTGATCGTGGCTGGTAATATCAAAACCGAGCTTACCAGCGCGAATTAGCCATTCATGGAATAGAACAAAGTATGTCTAGAAAGGGCTGCTCTCCTGATGATGGGCTCTGATGGAAGGCTTCTTTGGCATTCTCAAACGCGAAATGTTCTACGGCAAATAAACAAATTATGCCAATCCTGATGAATTAGAGCAAGCTATCAAAGACCATATCCGCTTCTACAATACTGAAAGAACCAAGACAAAACTAAAAGGACTGACTCCGGAACAATTTCGGAATCAATCCTTAGCTGCATAATATCAATAAAGTGTCCAATTTTGCTGGGTCACTACATAGAAGTCTTTTTTTAACTTTAAATTTATTCTTCAGGTGCTCCTTCATCTGAAGCAGTATCGTCATCTTTTTCAGCATTATTCAAATCATCTGCTGCTTTTTCTTCATCGTCATCATCATTGTTTGAGTCATCAATGACAATATCATCAAAATCTTTTAATTCAGAATCATCCTCAACGCTCTTTGGGAAGGATGCCAATTGATTCTTAACGATTTCAGTACCGTTATCATACTTCTTTTTAAGATCTTGAAGTTTTTCGTTGTCCTTAATTTTTTTCTTTATATCATCAAGTTGATCATTATCAACTAATAATGAGCCAGCTGCAAAACCAGCGGCAGCACCTAAAACAGCACCAACTAAAAAACTAGTAAATTTACTCATCGGGGTTTCCTCCTTTATCTTCTATTTAATCTTTACCATTGCGACGTTTGCGTCTAGCCAGCATTGCTGTTAACAATGAAGAAACAATGCCTGTTCGACCTAGATGCACATTTTTGATCCGTTTTGCCATCTTTTTAGAAGAAGCGTTAATTTCTGAAACACTTTCCCCAAGATCTGCAGCAGCTTTAACTACTGGATCAATTGTCTTCATTTTACCATTAACATCGGCTAATAAATCGTTTGTTTTATCTAATAAGTCGCTGCTTTGCTTCATCAAGCCATCTACATCTGTTGAAATTTCTTGAATTGACTTGTTAGTTGTTTGCATAGTTTTATTAACTTCTTTTAAAGTTTTTGAAGTACGCACAAGCATTGGAATTGTAAATAAAACTAACAATAGAAATGCTACAGCAGCAATTAAACCAGCGATAGCTCCATAAGAAATTACCATCTTCTGCCTCCAATAATACATCTAAAAAAAGTCTAGCATGAAAATGCTTGTTTCTCAATCAAAAAGTTATTTGTTAAGATAGAAACAAGATTTTACAAGGAGAAACTCTAATGAAAACCGCATTGCATATTGGTAAAAATACTTTTTCACTTAATTGGGATAAAATCGGCAACTATTTAATCACTGTTTTGTGGCAACTGCTCTTAACCACGCTAATTTTTTATCTTATTTCACACTTCGGCAAAAAAATAATTAATCGCTATCTGCAAAGCAAGCCAAAAAGGATCAAAAATAAACGTACTAAAACAATTACTGCATTGATCAACAGTGTTTTTCAGTATACTGTAATTTTCTTTTATCTTTTTGGCATTCTATCAATTATCGGTGTTCCAGTTGGCACCTTGCTTGCCAGCGCCGGAATTTTCTCCCTGGCGCTAGGAATGGGAGCACAGGGCTTTGTTAGCGACCTTGTTAACGGCTTTTTTATTTTGAGTGAAGATCAATTTGACGTTGGCGATACCGTGTTAATCGATTCGCAAACAGGAACAGTTACGCAATTAGGACTCAGAACAACCAGACTTAAGGCCTCCGATGGCTCTACGATTTTTATTCCCAATCGCAATATTTCGATTGTTCAAAATTTAGCTCATAACTTCATCAGCATGACGGTCAATTTGGAATTAGATGCGGGCGATAATTTTGATCAAGTCACTCAGATTATCAAGCAAGTCAATAAGGAAATTAAGCCCAGCAAAAATTTGCTTGCGACCGCACCTACGATCATCGGAGTTACTGGTCAAAATGGGCAGACAATCACTTATGCTGTTTCTTTTAAAGTAAAGCTGGACAAACAAAGCATTGTTAAAAATCTGTACTTGAGTCACTACATTGAAGCTTTGCAAAAAAGTCATATTAAATTTGCGGAGGCTTCAAGCACGATTACTACAAAATCAGCCTAAAAAAGAGTTGGAAATAAAATTCCAACTCTTTTCTCTAATCAAATTGTGCAAGCCAAGCAGGCAATTCTTTAAGCAGTTTTTTAATTGCTCTGCCACGATGTGAAATTTCATTCTTCTCATCGGTAGTCATTTGTGCAAATGTTTTTTCTTTTTCAGGAACATAAAAAAGCGGATCATAGCCAAAACCATCTTCGCCAACAGGACCTGGCATAATTTCACCAGCACATTGACCAGAAACTACTAGATCCTGATCAAAGTGTCCCGGCATTGAAACAACGATGGTCGTATTAAACTTTGCTGTTCTTTCAGCTTGTGGCACTCCGCCTAATTCTGCCAAAAGCTTGGCATTGTTATGGGCATCATTATGAGCTTCGCCGGCATACCTAGCTGAACGTACGCCAGGTGCACCATTTAATTTATCAACCATTAAACCTGAATCATCAGCAATTGTCGGCAGGCCAGAAAATTTTGCCAATTCATGAGCCTTGATTTTGGCATTTGCTTCAAAGGTTTTGCCAGATTCAATTGGATGAGGCGGATTATCCAAATCTGCGTCCGTTTTAACGATTAAATCAACTCCAGCTTGCTTGAATGCTTCCTTAAGTTCTTTTACTTTGCCTTGATTATTTGTTGCAAACAAAATTTCTCTCGTCATCACATATTCTCCGTATCTACATACTTTGCTTTTAAATCAGGCTGATCCAAGAAAGATTGCCCCATACGTTCAAATTTTTCTACGTCTCCTGTCGTGTAATATTCATGTCGAGCCACGCTGCCTGGAGCTGCAAATAAGCCATCGCGGCGCATCACGTTGAAAGTATATTGTGCAACTTGATCTGCTGGATCTACAATTGAAACGTTGTCAGGCAGTGCTTCTTCAAACTCTTTTTGAATTAGTGGATAATGCGTACAACCTAAAACAAAAGTATCAAAGTCTTTTCCTTGGAGTGGCTTCAAACTTTCCTTAACCACCCGCAAATTAGTATTGTAGTCTTCCTCTGCTTCTACAAGAGGTGCCAGCTTGGGCGTAGCCAATTCAGTTACCTCAATCTCTGGATCGCGAAATTGAATTTCATTTTTGTAAGCATGTGAAGCAATAGTCACTGGCGTAGCGGAGACAGCCACTTTTTTATTTTCAGTTGTTCTGACTGCAGCCAAACTTCCAGATTGAATGACGCCGATAATTTGTGGTTTAATTTCTTTTTGAATTGTTGACATAGCAGCTGCAGTTGCCGTATTGCAGGCAAAAATAATCAGCTTAACGTCTCTGCTTAATAAAAAATTAACACTATGCCGCGTCAACTCGATAACTTCTTCTTTGCTCTTGTCTCCGTACGGCATATGAGCATTGTCACCGATAAAAATAGTTGATTCTTCAGGCAGTTTTTTGATAACTTTTTTAACAACGCTAAAACCACCATCACCAGAATCTAGTAGTCCGATCGGACGATTATCCATAATTTTATGCACCTCTAAAGAAAAATTTTATTTTCTACTCCCACTAGTTTACGGTAAAATAAAAAAGAATAAAAGGGATGAAACTTATGCAAGATAAAACAAATCAAACAAACGAACATGTTTACTTTTTAAATCAGCTTTACAGAGACTTCCTTTTACCAGAAATTCTCGGTAAAGATACTGCAAATATCCTTTACTGGGCCGGCAAGAGAATCTCTCGGCACTATGATCTTTCCTCTTTTGACGATTTGGCTGAATTCTTTAAAATGGCTAACTTCGGCAAATTAGAAAAAGTTAAAGAGCGACGGACATCAACTACTTATGAATTAAGTGGTCAAACCGTCACAGATCGTTTAAACAGCGATAGCAAAGAATTCGCTATTGAAGCGGGAATGATCGCCGAAGCAATGCAAAAAGAAAATGGCCGCACAACTGAGTGTGAAATCAATATTTTAGATAAAGAAAACAAGGTCGAACTTGTTGCTCGCTTTAGCTAGGCAAAAAAATAGTTAAACTTTTCTTTCTTCTGTATACTTATTTACAAACAATATTTTGCAAAGAATATATAGGAGAAATAATATGATTAAGGAATTTAAGCAGTTTATTGCTCGCGGCAACGTGATCGATCTTGCTGTCGGCGTGATAATCGGAGCCGCTTTTACTGCAATTGTGAACTCCCTGGTTAAAAATTTGATTAATCCTCTTTTAGGATTAATTATTGGTCGAATAGATTTGTCCAATCTCGTTTTTAAAGTTGGCGGCGCAACATTTAAGTACGGCAGTTTTATTAATTCAATTATTAACTTTATTATTATTGCTTTCGTTGTCTTTTTAATTGTCAAAGCTGTCAATAAAATTGGGAAGGCTAACAAAAAGGCGGCTAAGCCAACTGAAGCTGATTATCTCAAAGAAATTCGAGATCTATTAAAAGAAAAAGAAACACAATAATAAAAAAGGACAAATCTCGTTCAAAATTAGACGAATCTCGTAATCAATTGACTTCAATTCCATGAAATTGGTTCAAAATCTGATTAATAATGTTTTTTCTATCTCTTGAAAAACTAACTTCATCCCCATTTGGAAAACTAATTATGCGATTGGATAGATCAATCGCTGCAATATTCTCCGGATTAACTAAGAATGATTGCGAAACTTTCATCAAAAAAGCATTTTCCTGATCCAGATGCGTGATCGTCCCCTTAAACTCACTTTCACCGGTTTCCGTTACCATTTTAACCTTATGCTGAACAGAACTGTTTTCAATATAATAAATTTCATCTGCTCTTACTTTTTGCACGCGATGACCAACTCTATAGATTAAACTCTTTACTTCTACTTTTTCTGCCATTGTTAAATTATCAATAGCATTTTTGAGTGTTTCTTCCAAACGATTAATTATTTGATTCCGCGTTTGGGCCTTATTAATATAATCAATTGCCCCAATCCGTCGGCGATAAGTTAACGGAGCATATTTGTCATAAGCAATCACAAAAATAATTTGTGCATTAGAATCATGTTCTTTTATTTTTTCTGCTAAATCAACTCCATTTTTTGCTTCTGGATCATGACTCAATTCAATATCCAAGAAGTAAATCCCATTTTCGATTGTTTTTTGTTTTAAAAAAGCAATTACTTCATCAAAGCTATTAGCAATTAAGGAAATTTGCAGTTGAATTTGGTCATAGTTAGGACTGTCGTCGCGCATGTTTTGAATAGCAATCTTAATCTGGTCAGCGAGTCTCTCTGACAACGCTCGATCATCATCGCAAACAATAATCGAATAATTCATTCTTTAATCTCCTTCCGTGTCAATAACTAAATAAAAGTCGAACCAATTATCTTTTACATTATATGAAATCGACATTTCTGCATATTTATCTTCAATCTTGGCAATATTTGCTAAACCCAGGCCAGCATGATTTTTCTTAGTGGTATAACCCTGTTCCTGAATTTTTTTGATAGAAATTTTAGACTGCACTGTTCGATTGCGAATTTCATATTCAAATTCATTATTGCCTTCAGAATAAAACATGATTTGAATCTCTGGCGTTAGGCCGCGTTTTTTTAGCAGTTTGCTTTCTTCAATCGCATTATCGCAGGTAATCCCAATAATTCTAACCAAATCCAAGGCATCGAAGTTTTGCGGCAATTTCGTAATTTCTTGGCGACATTCAAAATTATATTTAATTCCTAAATTATACATTTCTGTTAATTTAGAAATAATGATGCTCTTAATAATTTTAAATGGACATGATTAATATCCTTATACTTCAAAAATGCCTGTGAATTTAAATTGGTTTTAGTATACTGATCCAATTTTTCAATTACTTCGTCAACATTGCCCTCTTTTGCACTCAATTTAAGTGATTCAAACATATTGCGGTAATCATGACGAAAGCTTCTAAGTTCGTCTTCGCTTTTTTCGAGATAAGTCGCGTAATCCTCAAGCTGCTGCTGTTTTTCAAATTCTGCTTTTTGCTCCTGATGATTTAACAAATTACGCTGCGTGTGAACCATTCCAATATAAATCAAGATTGCAAAAATAGTTTGGAAAATCAACAAACCAATTGAAATTTGAATTACTTCAATTGGCCGGTTATCAATTCCCAAATAATAATTGATAACATCGCAGGAAAGGTAAATATAGAACAAGATACCAATGAAAATATTGCTATTTTGATCGATCAATCTTTCGCGTAAAAAACGGCTATATTTTGCAACAATCACCATTGTAATTAGTAAAATATCAAAGGCTTCTTCCCAGATATGCAGCTTGAGAAAGGCGATGAAGGAGCTAATTAAAAACTCACTCGCCAAAAGAAATTGATCAATTACGTAAAAGAAAAGTAGCGAACCTAAAATTAATTTATGGTTATTCTTGCGAATTATCGCAAAATACAGATACAAGACCGCTATTTCGGCATAGGTCAGCCAGGTATTAACGAAATCTAATGGACTAAATACCAAAATCACCGACATAATTAAGCAAAAAAGTACCAAAAATAGTTTATCTTTCCCTGTCTTAATCGGCTGCGCTAGTTTAACAAAAACAACGACGTCTACGGCAAGGCTTAACAAGAAATAAAAAAGATCGATAAAAGCTAGAATCATTCCGTAGAAATCGATATAAAAATCCATATTTTCATTTCCTTTTATTGATAAGATAACTAATTTTAGCCCATATTTATAGTAAAAATAAAATAAGCAGTAAAAAAAGGATTAAGCGCACAAACGCTTAATCCTCTTTTTAATTACAAACTTAATCAGTATATTGATCCAAGATTGCATTCAATTTTTCTTTTGGGGTGTAACCAGTCAAACGGTCAACAATCTTGCCGTCCTTCTTGATAAGCAAAGTTGGAATAGCCATAATACCCAACTTCTTAGCAGTATCTTGGTTATCATCAACGTCCATCTTAGTAAATTTAACATCTTGACGTTCTTCAGCCAATTGATTAATAACTGGTGATTGCATCTTGCATGGACCACACCAGGGTGCCCAGAAATCAATTAAAACAACGCCATCTTTAGTTTCATCTTCAAAATTTTGGTCAGTAATTGCATCAACCATCGTTTTTACCTCTCTTAATCAATAATCTTTTTTCTTTATAAAAATACTATAGCAAGTTTACTTACTTTTTACAAGTTAATTGCTTGCTTTTATTTTAAATGGACAATCGTTGCACCATTGCCGCCTTCATTAGCCGGTGCATAATTAAAACTTTTAACGTGATTGCTTGAACGCAGGTATTGCCATACGCCTTTACGAATAGCACCTGTCCCGATTCCATGAATAATTGTGACATAGTCAAGTCCGGCTAGCAAAACTGAATCGATATAACGATCCAAGTTCGTCATTGCTTCATCATAACGCTGACCACGCAGATCGAGTTCGCTATGAGCATTATTTCTTCTCAAAGTACCACTGGTTGCACGTACTTGCTTCTTTGGCGTGGTTTTTTCACCCGTTACTTTTTCAATATCGCGATCGGAAACTTTGATCTTGATAATTCCAATCTGAACTTCATATTCATGCTCAGACAGTTTCTTGGTAATCGTCCCAGTTTGCCCATATGAGAGGACTTTTACCTTATCGCCAACATTCACATGGTGGTGACGCTTCTCACGCTGCAAGACTTTATTATGGGCTAAATTGTTTGCCTCCTGCTGTTCAAGCTTATTAAGCTGACCTTTAGCATCAATAATCTCATTTTCTTTAATATGCTGCCGGCTGTTTTCGAGCTGCTTAATAATTTGATCAGCTTTTTTACGACGCTTAGCAACAACTTCATTAGCTCGTTCCTGGGCAAAATCAAGCTGCTTTTGAACTCGCTGATTGTACCAGTCCAGTGCCTCTTGCAGTTTTTCTTCTAATTTTTGACTGCGATCCAAACTGGTTTGCAGCCGATTACGGGCCGCCGTTGCAGCCTTTGTTTGTTCATTCAAGCGTTCAATCATCTTATTGATGTCAGAGTCACTATCTTTCATTAATCCTTGGGCATTTTGAACGACGTCTTCACGCATCCCCAATCGACGTGCAATAGCAAACGCATTACTATGCCCCGGAATACCGATCTGCAAATGGTATGTCGGCGACAGCGTCTTGAGGTCGAATTCCATTGAAGCATTTGTTGTTCGCTCGCGATTGTAGCCATACAGTTTTAATTCAGGGTAGTGTGTGGTAACCATGATTTTGGCATCTTTTTTGCGCAAAAAGTCCAAAATGCTTATTGCCAAACTAGCCCCTTCTTCTGGATCAGTTCCCGCACCAATTTCATCAATTAAAACTAAAGTATCGGCATTGACATGCTTCATAATGTACACGATATCGTTAATGTGTGAAGAAAAAGTACTCAGTGATTGCTCAATCGACTGTTCATCACCGATATCAGCATAGACCTGTTTAAAGACGCCTACCGTGCTGCCTTCTTCAGCTGGAATAAACAGACCAGATTGCGCCATTAATTGCAATAACCCGGCAGTTTTTAAAGTAATAGTTTTACCACCAGTGTTGGGGCCAGTAATCAGCATTGTATCAAACTTATCACCTAAGCGAATATCATTTGGTACTACCTTTTCTGGATCGATTAATGGGTGCCGCGCTTTAAGCAAATTCAAAGAATGATCTTTGCTCAGTTTTGGCTGTGAGGCCTTCATTTGCTTTGCCAACTTTGCTTTAGCCTGCAAAAAATCTAATTCAGTCAGAGCTGAGGCAATCGCATTTAAGCGATCAATTTCAGTCCGTGCTAAATTTGAAAGCGACTTTAAAATGCGGTGAATTTCTTGTTGCTCTTGCGCTACCAGATTTTGCTGCCGATTATTTAAATTCAAAACGGCTTCTGGTTCCACAAACAAAGTTTGACCACTGGCACTTTGATCATGAACAACGCCACCAAATTTTCCACGATATTCTTGCTTGACTGGAATAACATAGCGATCATCACGGATAGTTACAATTCCTTCAGACAAGTACTTACTAGAATTGCCTTTGGTGTAGCCTTCCATTTTTGCTTTAATTTCTTCTTCATTGCTGCGCATATCATGACGCAGTCTGGCTAAAGCAGTAGAAGCTGTATCCAGTACTTCACCGTCATAGTCGACCGACTTTTTTAATTCATGAAACAAAGTCTCCGGTACATCAAGTTCTGTCAAAATTTCGTCAACTGAACTTAGATCAACTTCATCATCGACTTCTTCCATAAAGCCGTTAACATCATTAGCTAAAGTCAAAACCAACAACAAATTGCCTAATTCTTTTGCATTTAAATTTGCTTTTACACCTAATCTTTTGGTACTTGGACGAACATCTTCAAAGTCTGTTAATGGTAAATTGCCCTTCACTCTCAAAAGACTGCTTAAAGCAAAAGTTTGATCCAATTGTTTTTGTACCTGCTCATAATCACCACTTGGCAATAATTGTTCTGCCCTCTTTTTAGCAGGAGCTGTGATTGCCAAACTCTTTAAACGAGCAGTGATCCGTTGAAATTCAAGTATTTCTAAAATTTTTTTGTTCATCATAGCTATTTATCTTTACATTCCAAGTAAGACAAAAAGAGACTGGCAATGCCAGTCCTTTTTGTTTTATTCACCACTTAAACGATCATCGCTCAAGAATGTATTCAATACTCCTTGAACCATATCCCATTCTTCATCTGATTCAATCTCATGCAAGTCGCTGCTTGTAACGTCGCCTGCATCATCAGCATCATAACTAAATGCTTGCACTTCGATATCCTCATCATCACCTACTGCTGCAGGATACAGAAGTACGTAAGACTTATTGTAGTCATCAGAATGGAAAGTGAATAAGATCTCATATAATTCTTCATTGCCCTGATCATCAATCAAGGTAATTTGACGGTCCTTATCACCATCACCATTAATGTTTGCTGCCATTTTAATCCTTTCGGTGTAAGTCTAAATAATTTTGCAAGATAAGCACTGCAGCCATCTGATCAATTACCTGCTTACGCTTCTTGCGATCATGAACGCCAGCTTCTTCAACTAGAACTCTTCGTGATTCCACTGTTGTTAATCGTTCATCATCATAATAAACAGGCAGATTAAACTTCTTTTTCAGACGTTCGCCATAAGCCTTGCTCCGATCTACTGAATGCCCACTTGTTCCATCCATGTTCTTTGGCAGACCTAAGACAAATCCTGCAGGATCATATTCGCGCACAATTTTCTTCAGTGGACGCATTCCAAAGTTAAATTTACTCTCATCAATTGGAATCGTCTCTAATTTTTGCGCAGTAATCCCCAATTCATCGCTGACTGCAACTCCAACTGTTTTGGAGCCGATATCTAAACCGATTAATCTCATTTACTTATCTTTGCCAAGGTAGCTCTTTACAAGCTCCTCAATAATTTCATCACGCTCATGCTTAAGAATTAAATTACGAGCATCATTATGCCGTGGGATATAAGCAGGATCCCCAGAAAGCAAGTATCCAACAATTTGATTAATTGGATTGTAGCCCTTTTCTTCGAGCGCATTGTAAACATCTTTTAGAGTATCATACACGTTTTTGCCTTTATTTTGGTTAAAGTCAAAATGCATGGTTTTATCTAATGAACTCATAATTATTCCTCCTGTCACAATTCTACTTGAAATAAGAGCCAAACTCAATTATTTAATTCTTAGAAATTTCACTAATTACAGTCTTAATAGCCTCATCGATGCCCTCTGGCTTCTTACCGCCGGCTTGAGCCATGTTTGGACGGCCACCACCGCCACCACCAAAGATTGGAGCGGCTTTCTTAATCAAATCGCCAGCCTTAAGACCTTTATCAAGAGCCTTCTTATTCAAGCTAATAATCATGTTAGCCTTGCCATCATTCTTGGCAGCCAATACCAAGACATCAGACTTGTTGCCACTTTTCCAGCTATCGGCAATTTCACGCAAGTCGTTCATACCGCTAACGTCTGCTGTTGCAGCAATAACTGTTAAATCGCCAACCTTTTGAACATTGTCAAAGATTTCTCCAGCCTTTGCTTGGTTGATCTTCTTAGTTAAATCTTCAATTTGCTTTTGGGCATCATGCAAGCTACTTTCAAGTGAATCAATCTTGTCTATAATGCCATCTGGCTTAGTAGCCTTAACATGTTCTTGAATATCATCAAGTAAAGTTGAGCGGTCAGCTAAGTATTCATAAGCCTTCTTTGAAGTTACGGCTTCAATTCTGCGCATACCTGCACCAACAGCGGATTCAGAAATAATCTTGAAAATACCGATTTGGTTGGTATTGTCACAGTGAGTACCACCACAAAATTCTGATGAAAAGTCACCTACTTGAACAACACGAACTTTATCACCGTATTTGCCATTGAACAAAGCTAAGGCACCCATCTTCTTGCCTTCTTCTGGTGTAGTGACAGTAGTCTTAACTTGAATTGCTTCCCAGATCTTTTGGTTAACCAATTCTTCAACTGATTTAATTTCACGTGGAGTCATTGGTTCCATAGCTGTGAAGTCAAATCTCAAGTAATCAGGTTCAACAAGTGAACCAGCCTGGTGAGTATGTTCACCTAAAACTTGACGAAGAGCTGCGTGCAATAAGTGAGTTGCAGTGTGAGAGTGACGCAAACCTTCACGACGTTCACGATCAATCTTTAAAACATATTCTTTGCCCTTTTCAAGTGGCAAAATGATATCAACAAAGTGCAAGTTTTGATCATTAGGTGCATGTTGAACATCTGTAACTTTAGCAACTAATTCGCCATCTTGGTTGTAAATATTACCATGATCGGCAACTTGTCCACCACGTTCAGCGTAAAATGGCGTCTTATCAAATACTAAAATTGCTTCTTCACCATCAGCCTTGTTGACCAACTTGTCATTAACAACAATGTCAATCAATTTAGCATGGTCTTCTTCATACTTGCCATATTCAAATTCTGACTTGTCCTTGATATTCATCAAGGTTACATCTTGACGACCCATTGATTGCAGGTCACCACGAGCTTTACGAGCACGCTCTTTTTGAGCTTGCATTTCTTTATCAAAGCCCTTCTTGTCAATCTTAAGACCTGCATCTTGAGCTGATTCGAATGTTAATTCATAAGGAAAGCCATAAGTATCAAACAACTTGAAGGCATCCTTGCCTGAAATAGTCTTATTGTCTGACTTCTTAGCCTTGGCAATTAATTCATCAAGCAAAGTTAAACCAGAATCAAGAGTTGCTTGGAATCTTTCCTCTTCATTTTGAATAACATTTTCAATGAAGCCTCTTTGATCCATAACTTCTGGGTAATGGCTTTGCATAATTTTACCAACAACTGGAACAAGTTTGTAAAGAAATGCACCTTTAATGCCCAAACGTTGACCATTCAAATCAGCACGACGAATTAAACGACGAAGAACGTAGCCACGACCATTGTTAGAAGGAAGAGCACCGTCAGCAATAGCAAAACTTACGGCACGAACGTGGTCGGCAATGATCTTGAAAGCAGTAGTATCTGCTTTGTTAACACCGTATTTCTTGCCTGGAGTCATCTCTTCAGTTGCATGAATAATTGGCAAGAACAAGTCAGTTTCAAAGTTTGTTGGTGCGCCTTGCAAAATTGAGAGCACACGTTCAAGACCCATACCAGTATCGATATTCTTATGTGGCTGATCAACATATTTGCCATTTGGAAGGTGGTTGTATTGTGAGAAAACAATGTTCCAAATTTCAAGGTAACGAGCGTTTTCACCACCTGGGAAGTTTTCAGGGTCATCTTCAGCAACATCGTTGTTTTCTTGACCACGGTCATAGAAAATTTCAGTATCAGGACCACATGGACCTTCACCAATATCCCAGAAGTTGTCTTCTAACTTAAAGATATGATTTTTAGGCATTCCTGCCTTTTCCCATACCTTTTGTGAATCAATGTCTTTTGGATAAACAGTACAATAAAGCTTGCTCTTATCAAGACCTAACCACTTAGGACTTGTCAAAAATTCCCAAGCCCAAGTAATAGCTTCATTTCTGAAGTAGTCCCCAACTGAGAAGTTACCAAGCATTTCAAAGAAGGTTTGGTGACGAGCAGTTTTACCAACGTTTTCAATATCATTAGTTCTGATTGATTTTTGTGAACTAGTAATTCTGTGGTTCTTAGGAACAACTGAACCATCGAAGTACTTCTTCATTGTGGCAACACCAGAATTGATCCAAAGAAGAGTTGGGTCATCTTGTGGAATAAGTGATGCACTTGGCATAATCATATGGCCATGTTCTTTAAAGAAGTCTAAGAACATTTGCCGAAACTCTGAACTTGTTAGTTTCTTCATTTTTATCTCCTAATCCAAAATAAAAAACACCATTACAGTTTCAAGGACGCTACGTGCGCGGTACCACCTTGATTGCAACAGTGTTTGTTACCTCTTGATTATCTTTAAAATTAATACTTAAAGGAGCATCCCCTAAAGCGAATTAAGCTTTTCTCACCAATTAGCTCTCTCTTTGAAATTCAACTTTAAAAGACATATCTTAAGCTGAAAATAATTGTACTACTTAGACGAAGTTTGTCAACGTCCCTGCTCACGCCGACGGCGACGTTGCCGCTTAGCTTTGCGAACCTCATGCCGCTGTTCAAGCTTGCGCTTTTGACGATTGTCTTCTTGAATAGCACGTTTGATTTTCTTCTTGTAGCCTGGCTTGCGTTTACGTTTTTCTTTTTTAACATAACCAACCAGTTTTGTATCAAGCTTGCGATTCTTAGCTTCACGGTTGTCGCGACGGCGATAATGTTTACGAGGAACCAGTTCGCCCTTTTTAATTTCAACAAAATCAAAATGAACGCCCATCTTTTCCAGCTCTTCAATTCGGTTCATCTCTTCTTCGCGAATCAAAGTAACTGCGTGACCTGGCAAACCGTTGCGACCTGTTCTGCCAATCCGGTGAATGACGAATTCCAAATTGCGCGGAACTTCATAATTGATAACTAAACTTACGCCATCAATGTCAAGACCACGGGCTGCCAAGTCGCTGGCAACTACATATTGGAATTGCCCCTGTTCAACTTGGCGCAACGTCCGTTTACGCTCACGTTCAGTGATGCCGCCGTGAATTTTAGCGACCTTTAATCCTTGATCCTGCAAAAACTTGGTTAATTCATCAACTTTTTGCTTTGTATTGGCAAAAACCAAGGCCAAATATGGCTGCCCCATCGTTAATAATTGATAAAGAACGTTCTTCTTATCTTTTGAACCAACATCCAAAAGATCGTTTTTTATTGTTGGCGCAATAATTGCTGGATTATCAATGATAATTTCGTCAGGATGCGCCATATACTTACGTAAAAAGTTGGCCAACTTCACTGGAATAGTTGCTGAAAAGGCTGCAAAAAGCACATCCTTTGGCAACTTAGCAGCTACTTGATCGATATCATTTAAGAAGCCCATATCCAAAGTCATATCAGCTTCATCAATGATAAAGTCCTTCACGGCATCAACAGCAAAGATCTTCTTTTGGACAAAATCCAGCAAACGACCTGGCGTTGCAATAACCAGTTGCGGTTTTTTATTTTCGATTTTTTCTAATTGACGTTCCCGGTCAGTTCCTCCAGCCAGGTGCATGATTGAAATATTCAATCCTGAAGCCTTGCGCAGGCTCTTGGCAACCTGATAAAGCTGATCGGCTAATTCACGACTAGGTGCAGTAATAATTGCTTGAACATAGTCAGAAGACAGATCAATATCATTAAAAACCGGTACTAGATAAGCATGCGTCTTACCAGAACCTGTTGCTGACTGTACAATCACATTTTGCCGTGAAAGCATGGTCGGGATAACTCGTTCCTGAACTTTAGTTGGCTTAGTAAAATGAATTTTTTCAAGCCCGGCCTGCAGTTCAGGTTTAATTCTTGAATCAGTAAAAGTATTATTCATGTTCTTCATTGTATTTCTTAGTTACCTCAACAACTTCGGCGAAGATTTGCTTTACTTCATCCATATCTTTTGCATTAGCGCCTGAAGCCAAAGCATGACCACCGCCATCATGTTTTTCAGCTAATTTGTTGATTACAGGACCCTTTGAACGGTAATGAACGCGGAAAGTACCATCTGGTTTTTCAACAAAAACATTCCAAGCTTTGATATCTTTAATTCTTCCTGGAGTAGAAACAGTAACTGATGCTTGATCATCAGTAATGCCAAGTTTCTTCAAATCTTTTTGCATTAAAACAGCATAAGCTGCGCCGCATGGATCAACTGTCATATAGTCAAGAACGGCAGCTTGAAGTTTAGCTTGAGCAAAGGTAACATCACTGATATTACGAGCAATCTCAGTAATATTAATGCCTGTTCTGGCAAGTTGAGCTACTACATCAAAAGTATGAGCGGAAGTTTCTGGATACATGAACCGTCCGGTATCACCAACAATTCCAGCATAAAGCGGATAAGCAACTTCTTCAGGAAGAGGCAATTTTTCAGCATTAATAAAATCAACAATAATTTGAGAAGCTGCTGGTGCATCTGGATCGACATAACTCATATCGGCATATGGATCGACATCAGGGTGGTGGTCAATTTTAATTAAGAAAGAACCTTCACGGTAAAGCTTGTTGGAAATTCTAGAGGTGTTGGCAGTATCAGTTGTAATTACCAAAGCACCTTCATAATCTTTCTTAGTGACCTTATCCATAGTATTAATCCAGGCTAAATCGCCTTCGTCATTTTCACCGGCACACAAAATACGTTTGTCAGGGAATTTTTCTTGCAAGCTTCTAGCAAGACCAGCTTGTGAACCAATTGCATCTGGATCAGGACTGGCGTGACGATGCAAGATAATAGTAGGATATTCTTTAATTTTTTCGTAGATTTCATCAAAAGTACTCATAATCTTTAACTCTCCTTAATTTTCTTACCCTCTAGTGTAACAGACAATCGCCTTTTTTATAAAGTTGAAAACAGATTAGTTTCACGATAAGTTTCTTGTTCCAAATTGGTAGCCGAGATACCGAGCAGCCGAATTCCTTGATCTAAAAATTCCGGCAAAGTCTCAAATAATGACTTTGCCTCACTATAAATCAACTGTTCATCCTGCGTCTTTTGCCGCAGCATGCGTCGCCGGGTAACCGTATGAAAATCGGTATTGCGCAATTTTAAGACGATGCAATTGGTTTGCAGATTTTTTTCTTTAAGCATCTGACTGACATCTCGTGCATAATTTCTTAATAAAGTCAGCGCTTGCTGCTGGTCAAAAATGCTAGGCTCAAACGTCCTTTCCTTGCCAATCGACTTCCGTTGTCTCTTGGCTTCAACCGGACTTAAGTCTATGCCACGTGAATGCATCGCTAATACGTAACCCATCTTTTTAAAATGATCAATTAAAAATTTGACGCTTTTTTGCTGCAAATCGGCACCAGTATTGATCCCCATTTCTCTTAAAACGGCCTGCATCTTTTTCCCGACTCCAGGGAACTTCTTGATATCCTGCTGTGCTAAAAAGGATTGGGCTTCACTGGGCAAAATGACTGTTTTTCCAAATGGTTTGGCATATTCAGAACCCATTTTTGCCAAAAACTTATTATAGGTCACGCCATATGAACAAGTTAAACCGGTCGTGCGATATACTTTTTGCTGCATGTAATTGCCTAACTGAATTGAAGAGTAATCGCCTAGTTTATTTTTCGTAACATCAAGATATGCCTCATCTAAAGAAACGGGCTCAATGATATCTGTTACTTCGTGCATAATGGCATGGACTTGATTAGAAACCGCATGATACTTGTCAAAATTGGGCGGAATAAAGACTAATTTATCTGCTGGAATAAGCTGCACTGCTTTAATTGCCGGCATAGCACTGCCAACGCCATATTTGCGCGCGATATAATTTGCAGTCGTAATCACGCCATGACCATTGAAATCCCGCGGATCATGAGCAACAACTACTGCCTTATTTTTTAATTCGGGATGATCCCGCATTTCCACTGAAGCGTAAAAAGCATCCATATCCAGATGAATAATCCGGCGATGGATGTCGTTTTTAGGTAATAAATTCTCGTTATTATTCATAAATCCAATGTTCAGTTGGAGATTCAAAAATATGGTTGCTTTCAGTTGGCCCCATCCGATATGGTGCGTATTGGACGATATCTGGGTTGCCAGCTTCGTTTTCCTTTTGCCAAGCATCTTCTATTGCATCAATGAACATCCAGTAACGTTTTAATTCGCTCCAGTGGGTAAAGTTAGTGGAATCATTGACAAAAACATCATGGAGAAGGCGTTCATAACCATCTGGCACTTCTGCTAATTCAGACTTAGAGAAAGTGTAGTCAAGATTTTCTCTTCTAATTCCTTCTTCACTAATCTTTTTACCGTTGATGGTAATAAAAATTCGACTTTTTGGATCAATTTCAATCGTAATATTGTTGGAATAAGCTTGACCATATGGAGTGTTGATATGCTTTAGCACTATGTCAATTCGGTTCTTCTTTTCTTTGAATTTCTTACCAGTTCTGAAGTAAATTGGAACATCGGCAATTGGTCCTCTTTCAAACTTAACCTTTCCTGCGACATATGTTTCAGTTAAAGAATTAGGATTTACCTTCGGTTCTTTCTTATAAGCAAAGGTGGTGTCACTACCAGCATATTGGCCTCGAACGAAGTCCTTTTTTACTTGTTCAGCATTTGGAATAATCAAGCTTTCCAACAATTCTTGCTTTGCCTTGTGAATGGCTTCTGAAGAAATATTCTCTGGTTCTGGCATTGCCAATAAGGTAATGATTTGGAAAATATGATTTTGCACCATATCACGCAAAGCACCTGAGGTTTCATAATATTCACCACGAGCTTCAACACCGAGTCTTTCAGCAAAAGTAACTTGAATATTCTTGAGATTGCCTTTGTTCCAAATATTCTTAATCAATGGATTGGTAAAACGCATTGGCAAAATATTTTGAATCATTTCCTTGCCAAGGTAATGATCGATCCTAAAGATTTCATTTTCAGAAAATGAAGCGGTAATTTGCTTATTTAATTCTTCAGCACTCTTAAGATCACGGCCAAATGGCTTTTCAACAACAATCCGGTTAAAGCCGCTGCCAGTCAAATGCTGATCGTCAATATGGGTGGCAATTGTTCCGAAGAATCTTGGTGCCATGGCCATGTAGAACAAGCGATTTCCTTGGGCACTGTAACGATCGTCCAGTTCTTGAGCCAATTCTTTTAAAGTAACATAGTGTTCAACATTAGTTACATCATGAGATTGATAGTAAAAATGACTTGTAAAGTCTTTGACATCATTTTCATCAACTTCAGTATGAGTTTCATGAATTGCATCGCTTACTTGTCCACGTAAGTATTCATGCGACCAAGGACGACGTGCAGTTCCAATAACAGCAAAATTGTCGTGAATCAAGCCTTGTTCATAAAGATTGAATAATGCAGGATAAAGCTTACGGTGTGCCAAGTCACCACTACCACCGAAAATAATCATGACAACTGGAATATTTTTCATTTTGTACCTCCACTTCATAGTCAACACATTTATTTTACAACAAGGAATTTTTTAGCAAAATAAAAAACGCCTTTCAAAGGCGCTTTTATTCATAAAATTATCTTATGATTAATCTTTCTTTTCTTCTGAATTGTCATCTGCTGGCTTTTCAGTTTCAGGCTTTGCTTCAGGTTCTTCCTTAGTTTCAGTCTTTTCTGCTGATTTTTCTTCTGCAGGAGCTTCTGACTTTTCAGTTTCAGCTGATGCTGGCTTTTCTGCTGCGGCTGGCAAAACTTGACGAATAGCCATTCTGCTGAAAGTCAAGTAGATACCATCAGCGTCAATAACAACAGTATTGTCTTTGCCATTGATTGAATCAACTTTTCCGTGCAAGCCGTCAACTAAAACAACACGGTCGCCCTTCTTCAATTGATCCATCATTTGCATTCTCTTTTGTTGTTGCTTCTTTTGCGGGCGAATCATGCCAAAGTACATGAATCCGATCAAAATAACGAAAACAACAATCATCATAATATTGCTGCTGCCACCTTGAGCATTAGCCAAAAATAAAGTATTCAAATTTTTCACCTCATAAAAATATCAATGTTAATGTCAATTACTTTTATTATACAAAAAGCAGACCTAAGATGCACTCTAATCTGTCTTATTCTTCATTTGGATTAGGTAATCCTAATTGAGCATAAGCTTTGTCAGTTGCCATTCGACCACGCGGCGTTAATAAAATAAAGCCATGCTGCAGCAAATATGGTTCATACAAAGATTCAATCGTATCAATATCTTCACCGACACTTGCTGCTAAAGTTCTGATGCCAACAGGGCCGCCACCATAGCCTTCGATCATCGTACGCAAAAGTTTGCGGTCAGTCAGATCCAGTCCTTCATCGTCAACCTGCAATTGCTTCAAAGCATGCTCCGTTGTCTTTAAAGAAATGGTATCTTCACCTTTAACTTCGGCGAAATCACGCACCCGTTTTAACAAACGGTTGGCCACTCGTGGCGTTCCCCGAGACCGACGAGCCAATTCATGAGCTGCTTCAGGAGCAATAGAAGTATGAAAGACATCGCCGGATCGTTGAATAATCTGCTCTAACTCATTTACAGTGTAATATTGCATATGCTCAACAATACCGAAACGATCACGTAGCGGCGCTGAAAGCTGTCCCGCCAAAGTAGTTGCCCCAATTAAGGTAAATGGAGGAAGTGGAACATGAACGGCATGCGTCGTTTCTCCCTCACCGATCATAATATCGACATAGAAATCTTCCATAGCAGAATAAAGTACTTCTTCAATCGGTTTAGGCAAACGGTGAATTTCATCAATAAACAAAACATCGCCAGGATCCAGTTCTGATAAAAGTGCCACCAAATCACCGGCTTTTTCAATCGCTGGCCCAGATGTACTTTTAAGATGAACGCCTAACTCATGCGCAATGACAAAAGCCAATGTAGTTTTACCAAGACCTGGTGGGCCATAAAGCAAAACATGATCTAATGCTTCATCCCTTTGTCTGGCTGCCTTGATATAAACTGCCATTTCTTTTTTTACTCGTGCTTGTCCCAAATATTGATCCAAACTTTGCGGACGCAGCGACATTTCAACTTGTTCTTCTTCCGCATCTTGCGCTTCACTTAAAGTTATCGCGTCTTCCTTGTCTACCACAAAATTCACTTCCTCACTTTTTTACAAACTAATGTTCATTATAACATTACTTCTTTAATAAAAGGGCCAATCCCTTCTTAATATATTTATCTGCACTATCGGTATCAATTTTTTCCAGTTTCGGAGTAATGCGATTGACCTCTTTTTGAGTGTAGCCTAAGGCAATCAAAGCTAATAAGGCATCGTGCAATTCTGGTGAAATCTCTTCATTATCGGCAACCGTCCGATCCAAACGATTAACATAATCGCCTAACTTTCCTTTCAAATCAAGCACAATTTGGGAAGCCGTCTTTTTGCCCACGCCCGGAAAACGCGTCAAATACTTAACTTCACCCTGCTCAATTGCTTCAGCCAAGGAGTCGCTGTCTTCAGCCGCCATGATAGCTAAAGCAGACTTGGGACCAATTCCGCTGACACTCAACAATTTCAGGAAAAGACCTTTAGCATTTTTGTCTTGAAAACCATAAAGAGTAAAGCCATTGTTATCTGAGAAATTCTGCTCAACATAAACTTTAGCCTTTTGCCCTTGATGATAAGCAAAAGGAGTCGGACTGAAAACTTTATAGCCAACGCCATTAACATCAACGACGATATAGCTTGGCGAAATTTCAGCAATCGTTCCATCTAAATATTCAAACATCTTTTATTCATCCTTTTTAAACATCTTCCGCAAGTCATTTTGACTTATTCTTACTAAAACAACTTTGCCATCGGCATCATGATATGGATCACTGCTCTTGCGCAAATCCGCTAGAAGACTGACATTTTCTCCAGCCGATAAATCAACATGACCGGTAATTTCTTTTCGAGCCTGCAAAGCAGCAATTTTAGCAAACAAGGTCGTTTCAGTCTGGTGTGCGAACGTTAAATAGCTATCCAAAATTTTTCTAACTGAGCCTTCAACATCACCATGAATCCATGTTGGATAGGAGCGCATAATAAAACTGTCTTGACCAAAATCTTCCAGAAAAATTCCGATTTTTTTAATCTCGTCAATTTTGCTTTTTATCTGTAAAAAGTCCAAGTTGCCAAATTCAAGAACCAAAGGCGTTAATAAACCTTGCTGCACAATCTTTTTTTCAAGCAGTGTCTGATAAATTTTTTCATAAGTTAAACGGCGCCGTGCTGCTAACTGATCAATCAAAAACAGATCACCATTATCTTCAGCAATAATATAGGTTTTAGTTTGACCCAAATATTGCAGTTCTGGCAAACTGGTAGCCAGCGTTTCATCCCCAGTTGAAATAACTTCCTTGTCAGACTTGCCTTTGCCAAAGGGCGTTAATTGTGTTTGTTTGGCAATATTGTCTGCCCATGTCGTGGTAATTACGTAACGATCATCCTCACGTGGAATACTTAAATCCACGTATTTCGTCTTAGCCTTTTTAGGTGTTAATTCAGTTGGCGTTACTTTTTCATGAATTTCTGGTGTTGGTTGCCTAGTGGTATTAACCACGTTCTGGTTTAAATTAAACTTTAATTGATCAACCAGGGTCTCCTGCCGATTAGTTTTTAAATTGGCAAAAGCATCGCTTTGTTCGGGATGACTGATTAAGTTATCGCTAATAGCGGCCGTGATCAAACGGCTTAGTTCTTTTTCTTTAGACAATCTTACTTCTTGCTTAGTTGGGTGAACATTGACATCAACTAATAAAGGATCGACCTTAATTGCAACCACCACAACTGGATAATGACGTGCAGTTAATTTGGAACCATATCCTTCCATAATCGCCGTGTTCAGGCGAAAGTTCCGAATATAGCGACCATTAAGCAAAATGGAAATAAAATTGCGGGTTGAACGCGTCAATTCAGGACGAGACATTAAACCCGAAACCTGAAAATCACTGTCTGCATTTTTAAAGGGAATCATCTTTTCAGCAATATGGCGACCGTAAACATTAGCTACGGTTTGGGCTAAGTTGCCATTACCCGGCGTTCTCAATAATACTTTGCCGGCATTAGACAAAGTAAAAGAAATTTGCGGATAGCCTAGCGAAATGCGGTTGACAATATCGACAATTTTCATCATCTCAGTTCGCGGACTACGCAAGTATTTCAACCGCGCCGGGGTATTGAAGAACAAATCTTTAACTGTTATCTTTGTTCCTTTTCTTGCAGCTGCATCTTCTTCAGTCTTTTTATTTCCGCCCACAAAAACTGCTTTAGTACCAATCTCATCAGCAGCTGCCGTAATCATTTCAACATGAGCAACCGCAGATATAGAAGCTAGAGCTTCTCCTCTGAAGCCTAATGTAGAAACGTTAAAAAGATCACGCTCATTATTGATTTTGCTAGTTGCATGGCGAGTAAATGCCAAATCAATCTGATCGCGTGCAATTCCTGTACCATTATCCTGAACAACGATTTGCTTTAAACCGGCATCCATAAAATCAATTCTGATTCTGCTTGCACCAGCATCAATTGAATTTTCAACCAATTCCTTAACAACACTAGCCGGTCGCTCAATAACTTCTCCGGCGGCAATTTGATTAGTTAGGGCCTCGGATAATTCATGAATTTTAGGCATTTTACTCGTCATCCTTTAAATCTTGTTGCCAATCAGCAACCATTTGCATTATTTGCAGTGGTGTCTTGTCTGCTAAATAAAGGTTAGAAATTTGATCCAGCACATCTTTTTCAGCATTTGAAACTGTTTCTGCTTCATCGTCAGTTGTCTCTTCTGCTTCTGGAGCATTTTCCATAAACAAATTCAGCTGTTCACTGGCTGGTCCCAATTCGCTTGCACCCTGTGCTTCAAGTCGTTTAAGCAATTTAGTTGCTTCACGCAAAACGCGATGCGGCAAGCCAGCAAGTTGAGCAACGTGAATCCCATAACTCTGATCGGCTGGGCCAGGTAAGATCTTGTGCAGAAAAATCAATTTGCCATTTTCTTCAGTTGCTCCAACATGAATATTCTTCAAGTGATGCAATGTCTTGTCTAAATCAGTCAATTCATGGTAGTGCGTGGCAAATAAAGTTTTCGCACCGACTTTATCATGCAGGTATTTAACAATGGCGCCAGCTAAAGCCATTCCATCATAAGTGGCTGTTCCACGACCAATTTCATCAAATAGTACCAAACTACGTTTGGTAGCATATTGCAGTGCTTCATTTGCTTCACTCATTTCCACCATGAAAGTACTCTTACCAGAAATCAGATCATCGGCCGCACCGATTCGCGTAAAGATTTGGTCAAAAATTGGCAAGTCTGCACTGTCAGCTGGCACAAAGCTGCCCACTTGCGCCATAATCGCAATTAATGCCATTTGTCGCATATAGGTACTTTTACCAGACATATTTGGACCAGTAATCAAATAAATATCCGTATCGTCGGCCATTTTGACATCATTAGGGATGTAGGAACCAGCCGTCATTACCTTTTCTACAACTGGGTGGCGGCCACCAACGACGTCGATATTCTGGTTGGCACTGTGAAAGCTTGGGCGACAATAATTATTTTCTTCTGCAACGGTAGCAAAGCCTGTATAAACATCTAAAGCAGCCAATTGATTGCCCAATTTTTGCAGAGCTGGAATATACTTTTTAACTTCTTCACGCAATTTAACGAACAAATCATATTCCAAATCAGTTGAACGAGTCTGCGCCTCCATGATGAGGTTTTCATGTTCTTTCAATTCAGGCGTGATATAACGTTCGGCATTAGTCAGCGTCTGCTTGCGCGTATAACGATCCAAGGGGACTTTGCTCTTATTGCCATTAGAAACTTGAATATAGTAGCCAAATACTTTGTTATAGCCTACCTTCAAGTTCTCAATTCCGGTTTTTTCTCGTTCATCAGCTTCCATTTGTGCCAGCCACTTTTTACCGTTGTTCATCGCATCACGGTAACGATCAAGCTGAGCATCTACGCCATCCTGAATTAAGCCGCCTTCTGTTGTTAAAATTGGCGGATCCTTAACTAAAGTAGTTGATATTAATTCAGCAACACCTTTGAGTGGATCAATTTTATCGGCAAAATCTTTTAATTCTGTACTGTCTGATTGCTTTAAAGCATCTAAAATCACTGGTACAGCTTGCAAGGAACGTGATAATTGCAAAAGTTCACGAGCATTGACATTGCCAAAAGCAATCCGTCCGGTCAATCGTTCAAGGTCATAAACGCCTTTTAAAGCATCAATAACATTTTCTCGGGTAAAGTAGTTGTCTAACAAGGATTGAACCATCTCTTGCCGCTTATTGATTTCTTCAATTGAAAGAAGCGGACGCGATAGCCACCGCTTAAGCAAACGACCACCCATTGCCGTATGAGTTTTATCCAGCACCCAGAAGAGCGAACCCATCTTTTTACCGGTTTTTGCAGAAGAAATTAATTCTAGATTATTCTGCACAGTATGCGACATTTGCAGATATTGATTTACTTCATAGCTTTTTGCAATCTGTAAGTGGGCCAGGCTGCGTTTTTGTGTTGTTAATAAATAACCTACTAATTGTTCAGCTGCCTGTCTTTCTGCATGATTCTTTAAGTTTTGTTCAACGTATGAAATTTCGGCATGTTCGCCTTCAAGCGGCGTTGGTTTAGAAACTGTGATATTTGCCTTGTGCATAAAATCTTGATTTTGTGCCGTTAATGGTCCGTTATACACAACTTCACGCGTTCTTAAAGATAAAAGTTCGTTTGAAACTGCTGCAAAATCTTTTAAGTGGGTAGTATAAATCTCACCTGTGGACAAATCACTATAGGCTAAACCAAATCCACTATTGGTCGTCACTACAGAAGTTAAGTAATTAGACTCTTTTGCCTCATTAGGTCCTTCAGCCATCATAGTACCGGGCGTAACCAACTGAATGATCCCTCGCTTCACCATGCCCTTGGCCTTTTTCGGATCTTCTAGTTGTTCACAAAGTGCAACTTTGTAGCCTTTTTCAACTAAAGTATTCACATATGAATCCACAGCTAAGTGAGGCACACCTGCCATTGGAATTGGATTTTTAGTTTTATTAGAACGGTGAGTCAAGGTTAACTCAAGAATCTGCGCACCTTTGACTGCATCGTCTTCAAATAATTCATAGAAGTCGCCGACGCGATAAAAAAGGAAGGCATCGGGATATTGCTTTTTTATGTCATAATATTGCTCCATCATAGGAGTAGTACTGCTTTTAGCCAAATGAAATTCCTCTTTCTTTTTAGCTCTTTTTCACTGTTAACTATTATACGCTAAAGATGTGGACAAAAGAAAAAAGACCGCAAATGCGATCTTTTTTCTATGTGTATAACTTTTATTGCAATGTTTTAAATTATATTCTCAAACATAAATGTTTGAGAATTGAATCTCTAAGCGCTAAAACGCTAAGAGATGAACTAGATCATTTCATGATCTAGAAATGTATCCGTAAGCGCTAAAGCGCTAACGGCTACATTCCCATATCTGGAGCTGGAGATTGTGGCTTATCTTCAGGAATATCAGCTACAACAGCTTCAGTAGTAAGAAGAAGTGCAGCAATAGATGCAGCGTTTTGAAGGGCTGTACGAGTTACCTTAGTTGGGTCGATAATACCGGCATCAACCATGTTCTCCCACTTGTCAGTAGCAGCGTTGTAACCAACTTCATTGTCTTGGTGTTCAAGCTTGTCTAAGATTACTGAGCCATCTTTACCAGCGTTTTCAGCAATTTGACGAACTGGTGCACTCAAAGCTCTAAGAACAATGTTGATACCAGTTTGTTCATCAGTGGTTTCACCCTTAACTTCACGAACAGCCTTTTCAACATTTACTAAAGCTGTACCACCACCAGCAACGTAACCTTCGTCAACGGCAGCACGAGTTGAGTTCAAGGCATCTTCAATTCTGTAACGACGTTCCTTAAGTTCAGTTTCAGTAGCAGCACCAACGTGGATAACAGCTACACCACCAGTTAATTTAGCAAGACGTTCTTGCAACTTCTTCTTGTCGAAGTCTGAAGTTGAGTCTTCAATTTGCTTTCTGATAGTGTCAACACGTTCGTCAATGGCTTCCTTTGAACCAGCACCGTCAACAATAGTAGTTGAGTCCTTGGTTACAGTGATACGACGAGCTTGACCTAATTGATCAATCTTGGTGTCCTTAAGTTCAAGGCCAAGGTCTTCAGTGATTACAGTACCACCAGTTAAAGCAGCGATATCTTGTAATTGAGCCTTACGACGGTCACCAAAGCCAGGTGCCTTAACAGCAACAACGTTGAAAGTACCACGGATCTTGTTCAAAACAAGAGTTGGAAGAGCTTCACCAGTTACATCGTCAGCAATGATCAACAATGACTTGCCTTGTTTAACAATTTCTTGAAGTAATGGCAAGATGTCTTGAATGTTTGAAATCTTCTTGTCAGTGATCAAGATGTATGGATTATCAAGGTCTGCTTCCATCTTGTCGTTGTCAGTTACCATGTATTGTGATAAGTAACCACGGTCAAATTGCATACCTTCAACTACTGAAAGCTCAGTGTTGATACCACGTGAGTCTTCAATAGTGATAACACCATCGTGACCAACCTTTTCCATAGCATCAGCGATCAAAGCACCAACTTCTTTAGAAGCTGATGAAACAGCAGCAACGTTAGCAATTTGATCCTTTGATTCAACCTTGTGGCTGATCTTGTGAAGTTCATCAACAGCTGCCTTAGTTGCCTTTTCAATACCGCGACGAATACCAACTGGGTTAGCACCAGCAGTAACGTTCTTCATACCTTCACGAACGATAGCTTGAGTCAAAACGGTAGCAGTAGTAGTACCGTCACCTGCGATGTCGTTAGTCTTTTGAGCTGCTTCGGCAACTAACTTAGCACCCATGTTTTCGTAGTGGTCTTTTAATTCAATTGACTTAGCAATAGTAACACCATCGTTAGTGATGTCTGGGTTACCGTAACTTTGTTCCAAAACAACGTTTCTACCCTTAGGACCAATAGTAGTCTTAACAGTATCAGCTAACTTATCAACGCCCTTTAAGAGTGAACGTCTTGCGTTTTCTGAGAATTTAATATCTTTAGCCATAGATTAGCTCCTCCTTATCTCGATTTATTTTAAAAGATTTGACTTAGATAATTACTTAACGATTGCTAAAATATCTCTTTCGTGAAGGACTAAGTACTTTTCACCTTCATATTTAACATTAGTGCCAGAGTACTTATCGTATAAAACTACGTCGCCCTTCTTAACTGTCATTGGCAGCTTTTCGCCATTTTCAGCATAAGCGCCGTTGCCAACTGCAACAACTTCACCTTCAGTTGGCTTTTCCTTAGCATTGGAAGCAAGGACAATGCCTCCAACAGTCTTTTCTTCTTCTTCTTTAACTTTTACGATCACGCGATCACCGATTGGTTCTAACACGTTTGTCCCTCCTATAATCTTAGTTTTTTAATTTTTATTATCATATTTGTTAATTAGCACTCGTATTTACCAAGTGCTAGCTTACAAATATGATAATAACGTGTTTTCAATAAAAAAGCAAGAAAAAATTAGCACTTTTTATAAAAGAGTGCTAATTTTACTTTTTCTTTATTTTTCTAGAGGAGTATAAGATTTTTTAATTATGAGCAGTAACAGCGATTAATTTATCACCATGCTTAACGCCTGCATCGCTAATTCTTTGAACGTTAGCATAGTTGGCAGTATTAGTAATAATTTCCATTACTGTTGTATCATAGCCAGCCTTCTTGACGGCTTCAAGGTCAACCGTACCCAACTTGTCTCCTTTGTTAATACGTTGTCCTTGCTTAACAAAGCTTTCAAAGTGCTGACCCTTTAAGTTAACTGTATCAAGACCGATATGAATCAATACTTCAGCACCTTTATCAGATTTAATGCCATAAGCGTGCTTGGTCTCATAAGCAATAGTAACAGTACCTGTCACTGGTGCGTAAATCGTGCCATCACTAGGAACGATTGCTGCACCGTCACCCATTAATTTAGCGGAAAATACTTTATCGTTTACTTTAGTTAAGCTTTCAGGCTGTCCATCTACCGCAGCCGCAATAACTTCATCCTTTAAGCTTAATTGTTCTTTAGATACCTTTTCGGCTTTTTGATTATCTTCAGCAATTGAAGTTGCATCATTAACTGGAACATCTTGACTAGCAACTTCTTCCTTCAAATGACCTTTACCGTAAACATAAGTCAAAATAAAGGCAATGACAAAACTAATTGCAACGGAAACAACCCACATTGGAATCGTCTTTGGATAAATTGAAAGGAAGCCCAGGAAGCCGGCTGAACCTAAAGCAGCAGCAGTAACATGCATCAAGCCCGCAAAGGTAGCAGCAACACCAGAACCGATTAAAGCACAGAAGAATGGGAATTTGTACTTCAAGTTAACACCGAAAAGTGCAGGTTCAGTAATACCAAGAAGTGCAGAAACACCAGCTGATGAAGAAAGGCCCTTCATCTTTTTGTTCTTAGTTAAGAAGTAAACTGCGAAAGTAGCGGCACCTTGAGCTACATTGGCCATACATGCGGTAACGAAGATAAAGTCACCAGAGCTTGCACCGTGAGTTTGAGCAAATTTAGCCAAAAGCTGAGTTTCAACAGCTGGGAAGCTTTGGTGCAAACCAGTAGTAACAATTGCTGAGTAAGTTAAACCAAAGACACCCATTCCGAAGGCACCAGTTGTATTGTAGAGCCATACGATGGCATTAGTAATCGCATCAGATACGCCTTTAAAGACAGGACCGATGATCGTGTAAGTAAGAAAACCGGTAATCATCAATGACAGAAGTGGTGTGAAAGTAAAGTCAACGGCTGATGGCAGCCACTTGTGCAATCTCTTTTCCAGAATAGAAAGTACCCAAACAGCAACCAATACTGGAATAACTTGATATTGGTAGTTGATTTGAGCAACATGCCAACCCCATAAGTCCCAGAACTTAGTTGCACCGCCTAAGTTAGGCGTGGTCATAATCATACCGACGGCTGTACCTAATAATTGGTTAGCACCAAATCTCTTGGCTGCCGACATACCAACCAAAATTGGCATAAAGATAAATGGCGCAGCGGACATGATTTGAATCATACTTGAAAGTCCGGCAATACTTGGTACCATTTGAACAACTGACTTGGAGCCAAACAAACCTGGCGAAGTCAAGAAGTTGTTCAATGCCATAAGCAAACCACCAGCAACTAAAGCTGGAATAATTGGAACAAAGATATCAGACAAGAGTTTAATGAAGCCCATTACTGGGTTCTTCTTTTGACCCTTGGCAGCAACCTTCTTTAAATCATCAGTTGATAGTTCTTTCAAGCCAGTAATTTTGATTAATTCATCATAGACGTCATTAACGTCCCCTGGCCCAATAATTACCTGATATTGACCATTAGTCTTAAATGTTCCTTTAACATCAGGATCATTATCTAAGGCCTTTTGGTCAATTTTTGAATCATCCTTTAAAACCAAACGCAAACGAGTAGCACAATGCGCAGCGGCAATGATGTTATCTTGATGAACATCTTTGATAACTCGTTCTGCTACTTTCCTGTGATCCATAACTTTCCTCCCTCAAAATTATGTAAACGCTTTATCTTTAAAGTCATTAAATTATGATATCGCATTCTAAAAATATGTCAATCGTTTATCATATATTTTCATCTTTTTTTGCTATGATATTGTATAAGCATTGATTCTTTAGCAATCAGCTTAGCTGATAATCGTTTGACACAGCTTACTGTTTTTAATAAAATAATCTTAAAAAGATACCGCTTTCATGGAGGATATTATTATGGAATGGACTCGAGAAAAACGTTACTTGCCTTATAATCAGTGGAGCGCTGAAAAACTATTGGATTTGCAAGCAAAAGCAGCCAATTCGCCTGCACAGATGCATTATCACTTGCATCCCATCTCAGGATTAGTCAACGATCCGAATGGCTTTTCTTATTTTAATGGCGAATATCACCTTTTTTACCAATCCTATCCTTTTGGAGCCGTTCATGGTTTGAAATCATGGTGGCACTTCAAGTCTTCAGATTTAGTTCACTGGGAAAATTTGGGCTTGGCAGTTAAACCTGACTGTAAAGCCGATTCTCATGGGGCTTATTCTGGTTCTGCAATGCAAATTGGCGATCGTCTTTTCTTAATGTATACTGGAAACCACCGCGATGAAAACTGGATAAGAACGCCATATCAAATTGGAGCCTGGATGGATAAAAATGGCAATGTCAGTGATAAGCATGTTTTATTCGAAAAACCAGCAAACATCACTGAGCATTTCCGTGATCCACAAATTATTAAGAAGAACGGACATTATTATGCACTTTTAGGTGCACAGGATCAGGCAGAAAAACATGGACACATTGATGTTTGGAAATCTGACAATTTAACTGATTGGCACGAGTTAGGATTTTTGCATTTTACTGATCAAACAATGGGCTATATGATCGAATGTCCAAACATCGTCAACGTTGACGGCAAAACTGTCGCCATTTTCTGTCCTCAAGGACTCGATCAACAAGTCGCAAACTACCGCAATATTTATCCAAACATGTACGTAATTGCCGACCAAGCTGATTTTGAAAAAACGCAATTAATCAATCCTGGTAAATTGCACAATCTCGACGAAGGCTTTGATGTTTATGCCAGTCAAGCATTTAATGCACCAAATGGTAAAGCTTATGTTATCAGCTGGGTAGGCTTGCCCGACACAACTTATCCAACCGATAATGAAGAATGGGCCAACTGCTTGAGTCAAGTTAAAGAACTCTCCATTAAAGATGGCAAACTGTTACAGCAGCCTGTTTCTTCAATTAAAAGTTTGCGCGGTCAAGAGGAACAAACCAACTCACAATTAATTAAAGAAAAAACCAACGGACAATATGAATTAGCAATGACCATTAAAGCTGGTCAAAATGGTAAACTTTATTTAGCAGCAAGCGACGATTTAAGTCAGAATGTCACTCTCAGTTTTGATACTGCCAAAGGCTCATTAACTTTAGATCGTTCACATAACGCTCAATCCGTTTCAGAAAAATATGGTCAAACACGTAGCATTTTGCTAAAGCAGGATGCTGATCTTAAACTAGACATTTTTGTTGACCATTCTTTAATCGAAGTATTTGTTAACGATGGTGAACATGTTTTAACCGGAAGATTCTTTAATGATCCTGACAAGCAAAAAATTTGTTTCGATCACAAGATTGACTACACAGGCCAATTCTGGAAAATGAAAACCATCCTTTTTAAAGTAAAGGCGATCAAAAATGGCAGTAAAACTCACCGATGTAGCTAAAAAGGCCGGAGTTTCTGCAACCACAGTTTCGCGTGTAATTAATAATTACGGATATTTAAGCGAAGCAACAAAGAAAAAAGTATTCGCAGCTATGCGTGAATTAAATTACCAGCCCAATTCCTTGGCTCGCTCTTTGCAAGGCAAAAAGATGAAGCTAATCGGCGTAATTTTTCCAAGCATTGCTAACCCATTTTTTGCGGAATTGATTCAAGATATCGAAGCTGAACTTTTTAAAAAGAACTATAAAATTATCCTTTGCAATGCCGGTAAGGATAAAGAAAAAGAACGTGAATACATTAAGATGCTGTTAGCTAACCAAGTTGATGGCATTATCGCTGGTGCCCACAATTTAGGAATTGATGAATATCAACGCTTAGGTTTGCCAATTGTTTCTTTTGATCGCGAGCTTTCCGATAATATTCCGATCGTTAGCTGCGATAACTATCAAGGAATTCAATTGGCTGTACATGATTTGATTCAAGCCGGCTGCACAAATATTTATTTCCTGGGAAACAAATTAACTAAAGGCAATCCAACGGACAAACGTCTAAAGGCTTATTTGGATACGATTAAATCATTAAAAATGACGCCTCATCTTTGTTCAGTAGCATTTTCCGATTCTCCTGTTTTAAAAAAGATGACAATCCATAAAATGCTGACGCATGATCATCCGGATGGCGTAGTTTGTACAGATGATCTAACGGCAATTTTGGTTTTGCAAGAAGCAGTCGAGCTAGGTATCCAGGTACCAAAGGATTTAAAGGTGACTGGTTTTGATGGGACAAAAGAAATTCAAACTTATCATTCCGAATTATCTACAATTGCTCAACCGATTTCGGACATGGCTATCCTGCTTGTTAAATTATTGCTAGAACGCATTAATGATCCACAAAAACCACTTAGCCAGCACCAGTATCAACTACCCGTTCGCTTAATTAAAAGTAAAACCACAGCATAAGAAAAACTTCTTAGCATCGCTAAGAAGTTTTTTAATACCTTTAATTGCCAAAGCCTTCAATCTTGTAGACTCTATTCTTTAAAGTCTTAAGATCGTTCTTTCTATGATATGCGACAGTCAAATAAATTTCATTTGGACTTACGACCTGTACACTCTCAAATTCGGTAACATAGCCCAAAGTATCAACTGTATGATCATGATCAAGGTTGGCTACTTCCCATTCATCAGGATTGCTTGAACCCCATGGAATCTTGACAATCTGACGTGGATGTCCTTCTTTAGCCATCCCTAAGAAATTAGCTTTTGGCCCTAATTGACAAGAAACATAAACATTGTTGTCTTGATCAATATCATAGCCCTGAATTGATGAAATTGTTTGATTAAAACTAGGAATTGTAAATGCAACTAAACAATGCAAATTTTGAATATTGACATCAGACGCACTAGCTTCGGCATTATCCAAAGCTTCATTAACTTCATTCAAATCATAAAGAGCAAAATGACCTACATGATTTAAATCAATGCTTGCAATCAATAAACGCTTGTAATCAGGGGAAATGGCTGCCTCAAGACGTTCTAGCTCTTTGCCTGGGTAAGCAACGCTGCCATCGCCAAAGCCTGAACCGGCACGGTTTAAATATGACAGACGTGGCATTTCGGTATTGCTGTCATACTGAACGCTACCGCCATTAATGTTTACTCGTGCAATTTGCGTATCCCATAAGATATGACCATGTTTCTTAGGCTTGGTTCCGACAAAGTAGTTGCCTGGCTTGCCTGAGTAAACCCAAGTCTGGGTATGACCGCCAGCCATCCCTGATAAGTAAACAATTGGATTATCTTCATCAAAGAAAATGTGCTTCCGGTTTGCTTCTGCTTGATAGACAATGATATCTTTTTGTTTATGCAAAAGCTGCAAAGCAAAGATTTGATTATTGACTAAATTGGTTGCTTGCACTACGACATGATGCAAATTTTCCAATTCATACATTAAGCTTAGATTGACGTTTTTTTCGATCATTAATCTGCTCTTTCTATATTTAAAACAACTATACCAATACTATATTCTAAATGTATCTAACATCAATATCGCTCATGCTAGCACGCCCTTGAATAATCAAGGTAGGACCGCCACCATTGGAAGTTCCCTCAATTTGAATATTGCCAAATGTTTGACCCAAGTTGTCTTTTACCTGCCAAGACAAAGGCACATAAATATTCAGTTCAGTCATTGTAACGTTTAAATCCATTACTACCGTATCACCAGCAGCCTGTGCATCATCTAAGTAGAGATTGATATCACCTAACTTGCCATTGACTTCAATCGTCTCTAATTCTTTTGAGTGAATGTAGCGCGAAGTATCGGATAAAGTCTGATCAACAACCACGTGAGACCCTTTTTCGTTACTCACCGTATCAGTAAAGATATTATCTGAAATACTTTCTCTTTTGTTCCTAAAATCCTTAATTTTCTTATTTGCGTAAACCACCGTATGAAATCGATTGCGAAAAATAATCCCCAATCCGATTGAAATAAGAACCGCGGCAAGCAAAATCGTCCATGGTACTAAACGTTCAATATGCAATGGCTTAGCATAAACCATCAATAAAAAAGCAATAGAAAAGACGCCTTCCGTAATTCGCCGATTAATCACGCTGTCAATTAAGCCTAAAGCAAAAATAATTGTTCCTACAATAGCCCAAAAACCAATTTTGTAGCTCAAAATTCCCATTTGGTTAACAACTACCAATGCTGCAGCTGCTAAAAAGAAAATGCCCCAAAAAGAGCGCCAAAGCTTGTTTCTCATGATAATTGTCTTCTTTCTTCTAATCTGTCTCTTAAGTCGCGATAATAATGTCTTGAAACGTATACTGTTTTATATGAATTTTGAAACCTAATCTGGCAATTTGAAATTGATCTGGTTAAAGAATATATCTGATCTAAATTTAGAATTGTAGATTTAGAAACACGCATAAAATTACTGCCCAACAGTTGTTCTAGTTCATATAATTTATACTTTACTTGATACGCTTGCGTTGTAGTATGCGCTATCACGACCTTGCTATCGGTCTCAAAGAAGAGAATCTGATTTAGATTTAAATAATAAGAAGTATCGTCCTTAGTCACTTCAAGCTGTTCAGGAGATTCCTCATCTGCCTGCAGCCGTTTGTACAAGCGTTCAATTTTCTCATTCATTTTAGGCGCAGTGATCAAAATCTCAGGTTCTTTTTGATTAGGATCGATTTCCAATCTTATTTTCAAATCTTCTCCCCTCCTTTTTTCGACTTAATGATATTAAAACAGCTTTAATCATGGAAAACTAGCCTTTTAAACTAAGTGGTCATTTTTATCAACCAAGTGGTAAAAAAAGACCGCCAAAAGTTTGGCGGCAATTTTTATTCAATTTTAAAAGTCACTTTCCTTAGCTTTATCAGAATCCAAGAAATAGATTAAAGTTTGCAATTCAGTTGCCAGGTCGACATTTTGTACTCTGACATCAGCTGGTGCTGATAATCTAATTGGCGTAAAGTTCATAATTCCTTTAATTCCAGCCTCAACCATATCATCCGTTGTCTTTTGCGCAGCTGATGATGGCACTGTCAATATAGCAATTGAAATTTGCTGATCACTTAATTGCTGCTTTAAATCGCTCATATCGTAGACGGGAACACCGCTTAAGATATGACCGGTGATTTCTTTATTAATATCAAAGGCACAAGAAATTCTAATATTATTGCTGCGTTTAAAGTTGTAGTTCAGAAGAGCTCGACCCAAGTTACCAACACCAACCAAAGCTACATTGGTTAAAGTGTCTTGGTTCAAAATCTTCTTAAAAAAGGTCAGCAAGTTTTTTACATCATATCCGTATCCACGTTTGCCTAAAGCACCAAAATAAGAAAAGTCGCGTCTGATAGATGCGCTGTCGACTTGCACAGCTTCAGATAATTCAGTTGATGAAACTTTTGCCTTGCCTTCTTCATTTAAAATGATCAGGTAACGGTAGTATAACGGCAATCTCTTTGCTGTTGCTTTAGGAATTTTAATTTTGTCCATTAATGAAGCCCCCAATGTGTTTCATGTTTGTGAATCAATAATCAAGCATCTATATCATACGCGGAAATATAGGAACTTTGCAAGTGGATTTTTCACAAACAAGCTTTTTTCTGCTTATGGTAAAATAATGACAGGTGAAGAATTATGATTATTGCACAAGGGCACGATCTTGAACAGCAATTCGGTGCCAATACTTTATTTAAAAACGTTAATTTCTCAATTGATTCAAATGCCAGAATTGGGTTAGTCGGTCCAAATGGTGTCGGTAAAACTACTTTGCTTAAAATTATGACCGGTCAGCAAGAGCCAACTCATGGCGAATTTACTGTTAATAAAAACATTGAGGTCGGTTATATTGCTCAGGAAAATGCATTAGATGAGGACAAAAGCATTTTGGATGAAATGGAAACCGTCTTTTTGCCATTAATTAATCAGGGCAAAAAATTAACTCATATGCAAGAACAAATCGCTGATCATCCTGAAGACAGCGACCTGCTTAAACAATATGATCAAATGCAGTTTCAATTTGAACAAAATGGCGGATATACTTACCAATCAGATATTAAAAGTATTTTGAATGGGTTTAAATTCCCAAAGGATACTTGGCAAAAGCAAATCGGTAGCCTCTCTGGTGGTGAAAAGACCAGATTGGCATTTGTTAAACTATTGCTGAAAAGGCCGCCATTGCTTCTGTTAGATGAACCTACCAACTATCTTGACTTAGATACTTTAGACTGGTTGGAAAGCTTTCTTAAAAATTATGAAGGCGCAATCCTTGTCGTTTCCCACGACCAATATTTTTTGGACCATCTGGCAACGCAAATCTTTGAACTTGAATTTGGCAAGCTAACTGCTTTTAAAGGCAATTATTCTCAATACCAGAAGCAACGCCAAGAACGCGATAAAGAACAAGAAGCAGCTTACAAAAAGCAACAAGAAGAAATCAAAAAGGACGAAGAGTTTATTCAAAAGAACCTCGTTCGGGCTACAACCACTAAGCGAGCACAGAGTCGGCGCAAAAAGCTGGAAAAGATTGAACGAATTAAGCCGCCAAAACATAAAAACAAGGTTAGAATTAGTTTTAGCAGTGATCGCCCATCCGGAAAAGAAGTCTTGATTTTAAATAATTTAACGATTGGTTATCCCGAAAAGACCGTGGTGCAAGATATTTCCTTCCAAGTAAACAAGGGAGATCGCGTAGCGATCATCGGTCCTAACGGTATCGGCAAATCAACTTTGCTTAAAACAATTATGAAGCAGCTCAAGCCTAAGGGCGGTTCAATCAAATATGGTGCTTCCCTTGACATTGGCTACTATGATCAGGAATTGCAACGTCTTGATCCTGGCAAAACAGTGCTAGATACTGTGTGGGATCGCCATAAGACAATGCCAGAGCGTGATGTGCGGTCAATCTTGGCTAGCTTTCTTTTCACAGCAAAAGATATTGATAAGACTGTCGGCCAGTTATCTGGTGGACAAAAAGCTCGACTAACATTAACAGTGCTTTCACTCGAGCATGACAATTTCCTGTTAATGGATGAACCAACGAACCACTTGGACATTGAAGCCAAAGAAGTGCTCGAACAAGCCTTAAAAGATTACGATGGCACCCTGCTCTTCGTTTCTCACGACCGTTACTTTATCAATCAACTGGCAAACAAGATTGTTTCCGTTCGCGACGGTCATGCTAAAATCTATGAAGGAAACTATTCTTACTACCTTGACGAAAAAGCAAAACAAAACGCAGGACTAACTCCAAAACAAGATGGAACCACTCCTCAAGAAACTGAGCCAGTAAAGAAGATCAGTGAGCAAAAATTATCTTATCAAGAACAAAAACAGCGTGATTCGCAAAAACGTAAATTGCAACGCGCGATGGAAAATGCCGAAAAGGAAATTGAAGAACTGGAAAAAAAGCAACAAGAGGTTCAAAATGAAATGGCAAAACCAGAAATTGCTACTAATTTTGATAAATTAGGGCCTTTGCAAGAAAAATTATCTGCAATCCAGGAAAAACTTGATCAAGCCAATAGTGATTGGGAACAAGCAATTACAGATCTTGATAATTTCGAATAAAATAAAAACGACTTCACTTCTGAAGTCGTTTTTTTTGTCTAAAAATTAGTTCAACATACTATCAGCATATGGCAGTTCAAGCGATGGATCAGCATTCAAAGTTAAATCCGCAAACTTGCCAGCATTGTAAAGATTGTAAGCAGCCGCTCCAATCATTGCTGCATTATCGCCACAAAGCTTAATATCTGGCAAAATCACCTTAGGCTGCATTGTCTTTGGCAACTTGGCAATTTCACTACTCATCCGGTCGCGCAAACCATGGTTGGCGGCAACCCCACCACCCATAATGAAAGTCTTAGGCCGATATTGCTTCAATGCCCGAATGGTTTTATGAGCTAAAACATCAATTACTGATGCTTGAAAACTTGCAGCTAAATCATACTTATTCAATTGTTGGTGAATTTGATCAGTATGGTGACAAGTGTTGATAAAAGCACTCTTAAGACCTGAGAATGAGAAGTCATAATCATCGTCTTCCATCATTGCACGTGGAAAATGGAAAGTATCTTTGCCTTCGTGAGCCCAAGCGTCAATTGTTTTACCTGCTGGATAGTTAACCCCAAGTACACGACCGATCTTGTCATAAACTTCACCTGCTGCGTCGTCACGGGTATCGCCAATGATTTCAAAATGAATTGGATCTTTCATTAAAACAATCTCGGTATGGCCACCAGAAACTTGTAAAGCCAAAGCTGGATATTCAATTTCATCTTTTAATTGGGCAGCCATAATGTGTCCCATAATATGATCAACACCAATTAAAGGAATACCAGTTGCCATTGAAGCTGCCTTTGCTGCACTAACGCCAATTAACAAAGCCCCAACCAAGCCGGGACCATAAGTAACGGCAATTGCATCAATATCATTCCAACTGGCATTTGCTTCAGCTAGAGCTTCTTTCGTAATTTGACTAATAACTTCAATGTGGTGCCGACTAGCGACTTCTGGAACAACGCCGCCAAAACGCTGGTGACTTTTGATCTGCGTAGCAACAATTAAGCTTTCAATTTCACGACCATTTTTGATAACCGCCGTTGAAGTTTCATCACAAGAACTTTCATAGGCTAAAATGCGAACGTCTTTTTTCTCACTCACAGTGTAAACTTCCTTTTTCTAATTCGATGAGGTTTTAACCATAAAACCATATTGACTGCATCGGTATGAGTATCCTGATAATAATTTTTTCTAACAAAAGTTGCTTCAAAACCTAATTCTGAATACAGTCTTTTGGCCCGATCATTATCAATTCTTACTTCCAGACTGACACATTCACAGTTATTCTGTCTTGCCCTTTCAATCATTAATTCCAATAGCATATGACCAATGTGCTGGCCTTGATATTTAGGAGCGACCGCAATATTGGTAATATGCGCCTCGCGGGGATGGAAACGCGCTCCGATAAAGGCAACTAAGGTTGAGGCCTCATATACAACCAAATAGAGTGAATTTTTGCGCTTTCTTAATTCCGTTTTAAAGGAAAAACTGCTCCAAGGGGTTTGACCAGAATAGACTTCTTTTTCCAAAACCAATAAGTCCGGAATATTTTCATCTGAAGCTAGCATTACCTGTAGACGATTATTCCCTACTGTCGTGACAAAAGGAGTAAAATCCATCGAGATTTGATTACTTTCCGGATGAAAGAATTGGTTTAATGTTTTAAACTTCTTCAACATAATCACTATCTGGACCGAAAGGCTTCCCCGTCTTCTTATGCCAATCTACCTCAGCTTGCGTTCTGCGCAAGTATTTCGGCAACAATTTATCAGGGTCAACTGGCTCTGCAGTTTCAGCTAATTGACCAATTAAACCAGCATGAACACCCATTTGCTCATCTTTACCATAGGCAAAATCAACGCCTAAGGCTTTAATTTTATCTTCCTGCTTATCTAAACCGCTGCCTAGCAACAACAGATGCCTATCGTTTTCCTTCAAATAATCCTTAATGGCTTGCAATAAGGTATCAATATGATAATGACCATCTGGAATTACATTTTGCGGAATTTGATTTTTATCTAAAACATATGCAGCGGCAAAATAATTATCGTTGCGGGCATCAAGTGCAGTCACAATTAAATCATCGCCAGAAGCTGACTTGGCCAATGCTTGCAAAGTGGAAATACCAACAACATCCTTATGCAAGATGCTGGCAAACATCTTAATGGTTGTTATTCCGATTCTCAATCCAGTATATGAACCTGGCCCAATTGCGACAGCAAAGCGGTCGATATCTTGCAAAGTTAACTGATTATCTTTTAAAATTTCATCAATTAACGGATCAAGGTGTTCGCTGTGGTTGCGCTTATCTACTTCATTTTTTTCGGCAATAATCTTTTGACTGTCATTTAAAGCAACGCTCAAATTGCTGGTTGCTGTAGAGACACTTAAGATTTTCATATTATTCTTTCCCTTTTATTTCTAAAATCACTTTTTTATTTTAACACGAGAAACGGACTGCAAGACAAAGTAGACGACGATCATTTGAATCCAAGGAACGATAATTTCTTTAGGGGCGCGCTGAATCAAAGCTGCCTTAAGATCCAGGCCATACATTATGTGAATCCACATTGTATTCATGCCAATATTGACAATGAGGTCAACTAATAAAGTCGCAACTATAATCCGCCAGATTTTCACTGGCTGCTGGTAGAAAAACAAACCATATATAAATGGTGCGACCATTGCTGTTAGCGTAAAACCAATAAAGAAGCCGCCCTGTTGCCCAAAAATTGCGGAAGCAATCAAGTCACTGATACCGCCACCAACGGCTCCCCAAATTGGGCCAAACAGATAAGCAAGCAAAACACTGCCGATAAAACCAAGACCGACTTTTACCGTAGCTGGGCCGAATGAAAATTGTTCCAAAACAACTTTCATGGCTACGATTAATCCCAACAAAATCAATTCACGCAAATCGATCTCAAACCATTTTTTAATACTCATTGCTGGTAATCCCTTTCATAAAAAAGCATGACCATTTTGTCATGCATTAATTTAATCATATCTTACGCCAGCCAATCTCACAAACAGCTTGCTCTTTTCCGTCCTCATTTTCAATAGCGTGATAAGACTTAACTGGCTCTTTGCTTAGTGTCATGCAGGAATAAGTTACTTGACCATAGCGAACTTCTTTATCAAATTTAATGTCAATTGTCTGAATCAGATGCGTTTTTAAAAAGTCGCGATCAAACATATCGATAAACCAGTTAAAATAATGGCTATTGGTCAAGTGATGGTTTATATCCAAATCATCATAACGTACGCGATACTGCCGCTTTTCATCATATTTATCTAATGGACGCAGGCGCGGAAAACGTGGCATCTTTTGCAGAAGCGGAACGTCAAAATCATGCATCATTTTCTCATCAGCCACAGTCAGCTTTCGCTTCTTCAAGTCAAACATGATCCATTGGCTATGAACTTGAATTAAAGAATTGCCATCTTGATCAGCAATCCCGAAATCACGATATTCAAAAAAGCGGTTATAACCGGCTGCTTCGGTGCTCAAAATTACATGTTCGCCTGGTTTGGGCAAAGAAGAAATCTTAATTTGATATTGAGTTACTACCCAACCTAGTCCGCGCTTGAGCAAATCCGCAATTCCAGCGTGTCCTTTATCAAGTTGATGTTCGGAAACCTGCATCAACAAGTCGATCATGACGGGGATTTTTAAATGCTGATTTTCATCGCAATCACTATATTCAATTTGATATTTTTCCGTGTACTTCATTTTTCCTAGCCTTGATGATATTGATCATACAATTCGTTTTTAGAAACATGATGCTCTTTGGCAACTTCCTTGATCGCATCTTTCTTGCTTTCACCTTTTTGTACCAAATCATTAACTAATTTGATTAAATCTGGCCAAGAAAGCTGTTTAGGAGCTTCAGTATTAGGTGAGATCAAAATAACAAACTCGCCTCGTGGAACATTTTCGGCAAAATAGCTGCTAACTTCCGCAACTGTGCCGCGAATAAATTCCTCATGAATTTTCGTCAGTTCTCTAGCAGCCACAATTTGACGCTCTGCTGGCAAAACTTCCGCTAATGTTTTCAAAGTTTTTGCTAAACGATGCGGTGCTTCATAAAAAATAGAGGTTCCACGAAAATCCCGCATTTTTTCAAAGTAGCCCTTTTGCTCCATTGCTTTGCGTGGCAAAAAGCCATAATAAGTAAACGGCTGCGCATCAAAACCAGAAGCAATTAACGCCGTAGCAAACGCAGATGGCCCTGGCAAAGGAACAACGGGGATATTATTATTAATGCACTCTTGCACCAAAATATAACCAGGGTCGGAAATGACCGGCATCCCTGCATCACTAATTTCCGCAATCGTAGCACCATCTTGCATTAAATTAATTAATTCAGGCGCTCTTTCTTTTGAATTGTATTTATGAAAAGAAATCATATGATTGTGGACACCAATTTTTTCAAGCAAAATGCCACTCGTTCTCGTGTCCTCGGCTGCGATGTAATCTGCATCCGTTAAAACTTTTTTTGCCCGAATCGTAATATCTTCTAAATTTCCAATTGGAGTCGGTACTAAAAAAAGTTTACCGCCATCTTTGGTATAACTACTTTGCCGTTGCATTGTCTCCGTCCTTTTTAATGCTTCTTCTTTTCACCAAAATTATCTAGAATATCTAAACAAAACATGCAGTCCGAACTAGGGTCACGGTGAGAGCCATAGTACATATTGCAAATATGGTAACCTGAATTATAAATTTGCTTTAATGATTCAAGTCCACTTTGCGTTTTTGCAACTGGTTCGCCACGTTTGGCTGTCAATTTATCTAGTTTTTCACGTAAAAGCTGATTTTCAACTTTTAGTTCTGTGTTTTCCTTCAGCGTATCCAACATATCATTTTCAAGGCTTTCAATGGTTTTGGTCATTTTTTCCATTGAATCGTGGAGCTGCTGCAGCTTGGAATATGGATCCATTCTTTTCAACACCTACCGTTTCCACTGTAAAGCAAGATAATCTAATGAATTGCGAAAATTCACGTTACTGAACCGCATTTTATCAACTTCCATCAGCCATTTTAGCATACGTGTACCAGCCAATCTTCTGCTTTCGCTTTGCAAATCCTGCTGGGCCATAATCTTGAGCCGCAGCAAAATATAATGCTGATAAGTGACTGTCTTAGCTTCATCTGCTAATTTATGTGCACTCACTAAAGCAAGACTGCTGCGTTCAAGCATTTCTTGATAAAAATACTTCACTTCTTGATCAAGCTTGGTCGTATCGCCTAACTCTTCAATTTCTTCATTGGTAAAACCATTGTCTAAAAGAATGGCAGTTTTACCATGAACCTCTTCGCCCTCATTAAAGTTAATGATCTGCGTTCTTGAACGCACTGTTGGCAATATTTGATCCGCATTATTTGTGATCAAAATTGAAACTACTGGTGCGATGGGCTCTTCAAGCAAATTAAGCAAAGCATTAGCTGCTGGCAAAGTTAATTTTTGTGCTTCATTTATGAAGAAAAAGCGACAGGTGCTCTCAACCGGACTTTTTGCCAGTTCTTCCTTTAACGGACGAATCTGGTCGATACTCAAAGTTTGTTTTCCTTCAGTTTGAACAAGCAAAACGTCAGGATGGTTGCCTGATAAAATCTGCTTACAGTTGCGGCAAGTGCTATCGGGCTTTTTTTCACCAGTACAATTAAATAAACATGCCAACCAATATGCAGTATTTAATGCACGCGTTTCATCTTTATCCACAAATAAATAGCTGTGAGCAAGCTGCTTTTTTTGATAAGCTTCGCGTAAAAAGGTCGCTTGCTTTTGGCCAATGTTTTTTAGATCTACCATTTAAAATCGTTTAAACTCATCTACATTTACGACAAAGCAAGTTGCTCCGCCAACTGTTACTTTAACTGGAATACTTATGTCCATGCCGTTAGGAATTAAATTAGGCTGAACATATTCTTCTCTGGCCTCAGATTTAGATTTGATAACATCCAAAACCTGCTCCACTTGATCATCTGGTGTTCCGATTAAGAAAGTGGTATTTCCTTCGCTTAAAAAACCACCGGTTGTTGCCAATTTAGTCGCACGAATATTTGCCTTAATAAAAGCGTGCTGCAATTTATTGGAATCTTCTTTTTGAACTATGGCAATTACTAATTTCATATAATCATTCCTTTAAAAAAGATCAGGCAGCCGTTTTTTAATAATAGCAATTGTTTCAGCTACCACTTGATCAAACGGCTGACTAGCATCAATTTTTACAATTCTGTCAGGATTCTGGCGAGCAATTTTTTGATAACCAGCATAAACCTTTTCATGAAAGGCTAGTTTTTCTTGTTCCAAGCGATCTTCCTGATCAGGACGCAGTTTTCGAATTCGGGCTAAGCCAATTTTAGGATCGAGATCAAAAAACAGTGTTAAGTCTGGTTCTATTCCTCCTGTTGCAAACTCATTAATTTGCTTAACTTGGTCAATGCCAAGATCACGACCGGCACCTTGATATGCTAAAGAACTATCGACAAAACGATCTGAAAAGACAACTTTGCCTGCTGCCAAAGCTGGCCGTACAATTTCTTCCACATGTTGGCTTCGCGCTGCAGCATACAAAAGTGCTTCGGTACGATCATCCATTTTTACATTGGCAGGATCCAAAATGATTTGCCGAATCTTTTCTGCAATTCGTGAACCACCTGGTTCTCTAGTCACAAGATATTGTGTCTTCAATTGTGGTCCGATTTCATTCAAAACCTGCTCTAATACACTGCTTTTTCCCGCACCATCGGGACCTTCAAGACTAATAAAATAACCTTTCATAAAATCCTCCATGCCTTTATTTTACAGGAGTTAGCTTTGGAATTACAGTCCCAGTATTTGATTAAAGGAAAAAATAAAAAGCTTGCCCAATGGGCAAACTTTTATTGCGTAATAGCATTTGTGATACCACTAAATCTTGTATGACGATAACGTGCCTCGCTATACAAAAAGCTGTACTTAGCGCGCAGGATTTCGCTAGCAACCACATTATCATCTGACAAATCTAAAGTAGTTTGATCTAAATCTTGTTGCAAAGCAATTTGATTTTGCAATTTTTCAACGAGAGTGATCAACTTTTTGTCGCCCTCTTCTTTGATCTTATCTCTTTTTCTTTTAGCCATTATAATGATGTTCTCCCTTGTACAGCACGTTTTAAAGTAATTGAATTAGCGTATTCAATATCGCTACCGACAGCTAATCCAGCTGCCAGACGGGTAACTTTAATTCCAGCCGGTTTAATCAATTTGCTAATGTACATTGCAGTTGATTCACCTTCTGGAGTTGAGTTAAGCGCTAAAATTACTTCTTTGACTTGATCCTGCTTTTGAAGACGAGTAATCAGTGACTTAATATTAATCTCTTCTGGACCTACTCCATCCATCGGTGACAAGACACCATGAAGGACGTGATATAAGCCGTTATATTCGCCCATTTCTTCAAAAGCCATTACATCTTTTGGCTGCTCAACAACCATAATCGTTGTTTGGTCACGTTCCGGATTCGAGCAAATCGCACATGGATCCTGTTCCGTGATATTGCCACAAATTGAACATTGATGCAAATCCTGTTTGACTTCCGTCAATGATTTGGCGAATTCTTGCACATCCTGTTCAGGCATATCCAACGTATAAAAAGCTAAGCGAGTAGCTGTTTTTTCACCGATTCCCGGCAACTTCATGTAGGAATCAATCAAATGAGCAATTGGTAATGGATATTGCAATTACATCAAGCCTTTCGTATATTTGCCCAAACTTGCTTGAGTAGCTTCATCAATTGCAGAAAGTCCTTTGTTAACTGCGTCAATGACCAAATCTTGCAACATATCTGGGTCATCAGGATCAATCGCTTCTTTATCAATCTTTAATTTTTTTAACTTGCGATCACCGCTAAAAGTTGCAACAACCATATCATCTGCAGATTTGCCAGTAAATTCTTGAGCTGTGATATTTTCTTGCTCTTCTTGCATTTGGGCTTGAAGCTTCTTAGCTTGCTTCATCATTTGTTGCATATTCATGCCACCCATACCACCAAAATTAGGTCTTCTACTCATTTTTGTTCTCCTTCTTTGTTTTTCTTTTATTTTAATCCTTAATATGAACCGCGTCGCCAAATAAATCTTTAGCTTTATCGATTATCTTGGAATCAGCCTCTGACTGAGCGTCATTTTTTTCTTCTTGAATTGCTTCAATCTTCTTTTTTTTCTTAGCCAACAGCTCTTCTTTGTGACTTTGCACAAATTCTTTTCTGACTTCAAGCCAATCATTATCTGGCACTAATACAATACCATAAGAATGTTTGGCAAATTTTTCAATATAGCCAGTTAACTTATCAAGCAAGTCACTGTCCGAACTAGCCTTTTCAAACCATAGAGCATACTTGCATTTCATTACTACTTGCTCGGGACTGGCAGCAACTGGTTCAAGCACGTCCAGCAATGCACGTTCAGAAACAGCCAATACTGACTGCAAATCCGGCCAGACATTCTTGATTCGAGTAAGATCTTCACGAGTAGCATTCTCAAGAACCTGATAAACACGCTTGCGATTTTGCTGATCGCTTTCTTTAATTCGCTTAACTGGCTTCTTTTTTGCCTTAGTTTCTGCGGCTTCAGCTCGCGTTTGTTGCGGCTTATTATTTTTCTTGGTCGAATCCAAATGAAAAACATGATCTTTGTCAAAAGTCTTCGGTGACTGGGTAAGATTATTAACCTGCTGCGTTAAATCAACAACCTGCTTCTTAAGTGCCGCAATTTCAGCTTGCAAATCATTATTAGCAGGAGCTGGTTGGTTAGCGGATTGAGTAGCTACCTGTGTTTGAGGCTCTTCTTTCTGACTTGCTTCTACCAAAAATACTTCAAGTGGAATCTGTTGCTGATTGGTATAACGCAAATCATTCAAAGCGTTATTAGCCAATGTAATTAGACGAAAGTAGCGTGCACTTGGGATTTGGCTGATTTTTTGACTAAAATCTTTGGTTAAAAAACTATTGTCATCAACGGCCCCATTGGCCTTGCTAATCATCAAACTGTTAGTGGCCAGATCAACGAGCTCATCTAAAATATTTTTGGAACTAGCACCATCCGCTAAAGCAGATTGGGTTTCTTTTAAGGCTGCACCAGCATCTTCACTTAACAAAGCCAGCAAAATTTTTTCAATATTTTCACGAGCCGCAAAACCAGTAATTTTCAGTGCATTGTCATAATTGACGGAGCCTTTTTCATAACTGAGCAACTGATCCAAAATACTAAGTGCATCCCGCATCCCACCATCAGCAACTTGGGCAATCACAGCTAGTGCTTTTTCATCATATTTGATTTTTTCTTGATCAAGAATATATTTCATCCTCTGTTCAAGATCTGCTTTTGAAATTCGTTTAAAATTGTAGCGTTGCGTCCGCGAAATAACAGTTGCCGGAACTTTTTGCAATTCCGTTGTCGCTAAAATGAAAACGACATGCTCTGGTGGCTCTTCCAAAGTTTTCAATAAAGCATTAAATGCACCCATTGAAAGCATATGAACTTCGTCGATGATATAAACTTTGTATTTTCCTTGAGTTGGTGCATATTTTACCTTATCACGAATATCGCGGATCTCATCAACGCCGTTGTTAGATGCGGCATCGATTTCCATAATATCCGGCATTGATCCGGCATCAGCCGCCTTACAATTTTCACATTCATTGCAAGGTTCACCATCTTGGAGATTGGTACAATTCAGTGCTTTAGCAAAAATTTTAGCACACGAAGTTTTACCCGTTCCTCTTGGTCCTGCAAACAGAAACGCATGTGAAATTGTATTTCGTTTTATCGCATTTTTAAGAGTATCGGTAATCGCGGGTTGGCCAACTACACTATCAAAAGTGCCTGGACGCCATTTCCGATAAAGTGCTTGATAAGCCATGAATTCTCTTTCCCTAGTAAAAAACTCTTAACTCTTTAAAAGAGTTAAGAGTTTGTAATTGTCTAATAAAAGGCACATGCCTGAACAACCTTAGTGCTGCTACCTTCCGGTCCTGACACAATTCAGAGGTCAGACATTGCCCAACAAATATAATAGCGTATTTCGCGTGAGATTTCTACTATTAACTATTTTTCTTCTGAATTATTTTTGGCTTCCTTTTGCTTTTTGCGAATTGCCCGAAAAAAGTCTGTCAGCATCTGACTGCACTCATCTTGATATAGTCCCCGAATAACCTGAGGATGATGGTTAAATTTTTCTACGGTAAACAGGTCAACTACACTGCCGGCAGCTCCTGCTTTTGGGTCCATCGCTCCAAAATAAACATCCTTGATTCTGGCGTTGATAATCGCACCGGCACACATGGGACAAGGTTCGAGTGTTACGAATAAGCTGCAGTCGATCAATCGCCAAAAGCCAATATTTTTGCAAGCTTCACGAATGGCAATCATTTCTGCGTGCTGCGTTGCATCTTGATCAAGCTCACGCCGATTGTATCCTTTACCAACCACTTGTCCATCAGGTGCAACCACAATTGCTCCGATTGGCACCTCATCTTGTCTCTCAGCTTTTTTAGCTTCAATAATGGCTAACTGCATATACTTCTTTTTTTCGTCATTAGAAAGCAATAATTCTCCCCCTCAGAAGATTGATTATTACTCATCATAACAAAAAAACAATCGCTTGGTTAACGATTGTTTTTCATTTTAACTTATAAAGTACTAATGTTGCGATTTCTAAAGTAATGGTAGAAAAAGATTCCTTCTACAATCATGTAGAGAGCAGTTAAACCTGCTGGAGTAGCTGTTTCGTTATCGCCTAAAATCCAACCAAACATAAAAATACCACCAATAATGAATAAAACTGCGACTAAATACTTAATAAACTTTTGCATAACAATCACCCTTATAACTTTATTTCTTGTTTCCGCTACCATTATAAAAAGCAAAAATATGAAAGCAAAGCATTTTTGCAAAGTCCAATACTACTCTAATGAGGGTTTCAGCGCTTTTTATTTAATTCATTATTTAATTATTATTTTTGTGCTTTTAAGATGTAATAACCCTTATCTCTTTGCAAAATTTCGCAGTTGCCAAAAGTAGCTTTTAATAATTTGCGTGCGCTTGGTTCGCCCTGCTTTTTTGAATTACCACAAGTAAAATGCCGTCTTTTACTAAATGATCAGCTGCACCCGCTAAAATTGCAGAAACGACTTTTTTACCGGCACGGATCGGTGGATTAGTGATAATTAAGCCAAATTTTTTGCTTTTATCCACCTGCGCATAAACATCTGAAGAATAGATTTCCACATTATCGATGTGATTAAGCTGAGCATTTCTTTTAGCCAATTTAAGACCACGCTCATTAACGTCGACCATTTCTACGGTCTGGTTTGGCCAAAACTTTGCCGCAAATAAGCCTAGTGGACCATAGCCTGTCCCGACATCAAGAATTCCGGCATCCGGAAAAGTCACATTGTGCATAGCCTTGATGAGTACGCCTGAGCCATAGTCAACCCGCATTTTTGAAAAAACGCCTGCATCAGTATTGAATTTTAAATCCACATCCGCCACGTGGTAATCCACAACATGTTCATCATGGGCAGCATCAGGATTTACGGCAAAATACATTTGATTCTTTTCTGCACTCATTTTCTATCTCCTTTATTTTTAAGCCAGTCCTTAAAATGATGCCATTCACTGCTGTTTTGTTGTTCTTTAATAGCCTGAATTTGTTCCTTCAAGTCTTCGTTTTGTTGAGCTAAATTATCATTCTTTTTTCAAGTTGATTTAATTTTTTAAGGATTAATTTTAAACTTTTTTGTGTTTCGCTCTGCGTTGTGACTGAATTTTTTCTCATAAAATATGTCGTCAGAGAACTGGAAACCATTCCCATCATGCCAACGCCAATGATAATCATGACTAAAACAACGAATTGTCCGATCATTGTATGCGGTACAAGTGTATGCGTTGAAATATCGCCATAACCTACTGTGCTGGCAGTTGTTATTGCCCACCAAAAAGCTCGATTAAGAGGAACATGTTCAATAATTGAAAAAGCAATACTGAAATAAAGCATGTACAGGATGCCATTGTCCATTTATAAGTTTTAGTTTGAGTATAGGTATTATCTTTAAGCATACTTTTATTTTAAAGAAAAAAATGGACTCTGCAAAGAACAGAGTCCATTTTTTTATAATTTTGCCTAACGGCATCAATTATTTAAGGGTTACAGTTGCGCCAACGCCTTCAAGTTGTTCCTTGATCTTGTTAGCTTCATCTTCTGAAGCGTCTTTCTTAACGATAACTGGAGCACCGTCAACCATCTTCTTGGCATCAAGCAAGCCCTTGCCAGTGATGTCACGAAGTTCCTTGATAACCTTAACCTTTTCTTGACCTGCTTCAGTCAATTCAACGTCAAAGCTTGACTTAGCTTCAGCAGCACCTGCAGCACCTGCAGCTGCAACTGGTGCAGCAGCTGAAACGTCAAATTCATCTTCAATAGCCTTTACAAGGTCGTTCAATTCAAGAATTGAAGCGCCCTTTAAATCTTCAATAATCTTATCCTTATCTAAAGCCATTATAAGTATCCTCCGAAATTTTAGAATTTAGATATTATTTACAATAATAATTATTCTGCTGAACCTTCGTCTTCAGACTTAGAATCAGCAACAGCCTTAACAACATATGCAACCTTGCGAATAGGATCTTGTAAGCAAGAAACAAGCATTGAAAGCAAACCTTCGCGGCCTGGAATAGCAGCGAGTTCTTTGATTTCATCTTTTGAAGTTAACTTGCCTTCAAGCATACCACCCTTGATTTCAATAACGTCGAAATCATCTTCGTACTTAGAAACGATACGAGCTGGTTCAGTAACATCATCAGCGTTATCAGTGTAGATAACAGCAGTAGGGCCAACGAAAGTATCGTCAAGGCCTTCGATGCCAGCCTTAGCAACAGCACGCTTCAAGTAAGTGTTCTTGATAACTCTCATCTTAACGTCGTTATCACGAAGTTCCTTACGCATGTTGGTTACTTCTTCAACAGTCAAACCTAAGTAGTTGATAACCAAGATAGCCTTAGCATCCTTAAGTTCATCGGCAAAAGCATTAACAAGCTTTTCTTTTTCTGCAATAGCAGCTTTACTCAATTGATTTCACCTCCATGATGACATTAATAAATTCTATAAGGCCTAAAAAACTCCATGCCGAAAGACATGGAGCATTAAAATCTTCATTATCTTCTGGCCTCGGCGGGATTTTGAGGCGTCATGCCACCCGAGTCTTAGGTAGAATTTACTTTAAATAGTATAACAGCCTATTTTGCTTCTGGCAAGGAAATATTTTAAAATTCTAGATTGTTTTCTCTTCGGTGGCATTAGTTAATTCATTTAATTCACCAGTGGTCTTGTAAACAACCCACATTGCCAAATTAACAATATGATCACCAATTCTTTCAAGCAATCTTGTTACGACAAAATAGCTTGAAGAAGCAACTGCTGCCGAAGGATCGTTTTCAATTCCGTCAACAATCAGTTTTCTAGCCTTAACATAATCCTCGTCAATATCTGCATCTCTTGATGCAACATCTTTGGCCATCTTTTCGTCATCCTGGACATATGCAGTTAAAACTTGAATCAACATGTGTCTGACATTATGAGTCATGTTTGAGATGATCTCCTCAACATCCGGAATTCGTGGATTGCCTTTTACTCTGATTGTTTCAAGAGCAATACTCATCGCATTTTCCCCGATTCTTTCCAAATCAGTTGTTGCTTTCAAAATACTGATCACTACTCTAAAATCGGTTGCAACAGGTTGCTGCAAAGCCATTAACTTTAATGCTTTCTTTTGAATATCCAAAGATTCATGTGGGATTTTTTCTTCATCATCAACAATTGACTGTGCTCGCTTTTTATCGTGAGCGACGAATGCTCTAGTTGCATGATCAATTTCATCATTAACTAACACACCCATTTCCATAAATTGGGTATTTAATTTCTTTAATTCATCTAAAAATATTTCGTGCATCTTATTTCTCCATTGGTTTAACCAAAACGACCGTTAAGGTAATCACTTGTAATTTGCTTTTTAGGTGCAATGAACATTTCTTCAGTTTTGCCTGCTTCAATTAAATTACCGTTCATCAAAAAGGCTGTTTGATCCGAAATTCTACCGGCTTGCTGCAAGTTATGCGTAACCATGATAAACGTATATTTACGCTTCAGGTCCATTAAAGTTTCTTCAACCTCAGAACTTGAAATTGGATCAAGAGCACTCGTAGGCTCATCAAGCAAAACTACTTTTGGCCGAATCGCCAACGCGCGTGCGATACAAATTCTCTGCTGTTGTCCGCCGGAAAAAGCTTGTGCATTGCGTTTTAAATTATCTTTAGTTTCTCTCCAAATTGCGGCCTGTTTAAGACTTTCTTCTACTCGCTGATCAATTAATTCTTTATCTTTAATACCGGCAATTCTCAAGCCATAAGCAATATTGTCATAAACTGAGAACGGAAACGGAGTTGGTTGTTGAAATACCATGCCAACTTCTTTACGCAATTCAACTAAATCCATTTTAGGGCTATAAATATCTTGTCCTTCAAACAGAATTTTTCCAGTAATGTTGATATTTTCAATATCATCATTCATTCGATTCAAGCAGCGCAAAAAAGTGGATTTTCCACACCCTGAAGGTCCAATCAAAGCGGTCAATTCATCTTCATGAAAGTTCAAACTAATGCCATGTAATGCTTCATAGCTGCCATAACTCAGTTTGACATCTTTTGCAGTAATAACGTCCTTCATTATCTTTCCTTTATCCAAAACTACCCTGAATGTAATCTTCTGTTAACTTGCCTTTAGGATTGGTAAAGATCTCATCTGTTGAATTATACTCAATAACATGTCCTAAATGGAAGAAAGCAGTATATTCACTGATTCTTGAAGCCTGCTGCATATTGTGCGTAACCATGACCATCGTATAATTGGAACGCAGTTGTTTCAAAGTATCTTCCAATTTTGAAGTAGATACGGGATCTAACGCACTAGCTGGCTCATCAAGTAAAAGAATCTCAGGTTTGACTGCTAAAGCCCGAGCAATGCAAAGGCGTTGCTGCTGACCGCCGGAAAGGGCCAATGCGCTTTTATCAAGCTTATCTTTTACTTCATCCCAAAGAGCAGCAGCACGTAAACTTTCTTCAACAATTTGATTCAATTTCTGTTTATCGTTTTGACCATTAGCCTTTAGGGCATAGGTAATATTTTCACGAATTGATTTTGGAAAAGGATTTGGTCGCTGAAAGACCATGCCGATATTCTTCCGTAATTCATAAACATTGATATTCTTCTGATTTACGTCTAAGCCATGGAACATAATTTTGCCATCAACTCTAGCTACCTGATCATTCATTCGATTTAAGCAACGTAAGAAAGTCGATTTTCCTGACCCAGAACCACCAATTAAAGCGGTAATCGTATTTTTCTTAAATTGTAAACTGGCATCAAACTGTTTTTGAATCGTTCCCCCATAAAAAACACTTAAGTTTTCGGTATAAAGGGCACGATCTTTTTTATCAAAAGTTTTAATATAGCTTGGTTGATCGATAATTTCCATTCGCAACACCTACTTTGCTTTAGCTGCTGTCAGCTTTTGGTACAGCTTATTACCTAAATAACGTGCACCTAAGTTGAACAAAATAACTACAATCACTAATAAAGCTGAAGCTGCGGCTGAAACAACGGTTGCATCTGGAATAATACCTTCGGTATTTACTTTCCAAATATGAACCGCTAGGGTTTCGGCTGGACGCATAACATTTAAAAAACTGGTTGGACTAAATGGATTCCAGTTAGAGTAATTAACAGTTGATCCACTTTGTCCGGCTGTATAAATTAAGGCAGCTGCTTCACCAAAAATTCGGCCGGCACTCAAAATCAATCCAGTTAGTATTCCTGGCAATGCTGCTGGAAGAACAATGCCTCGAATCGTTTTCCAATTAGACAGACCTAACGCAAGCCCCGCTTCACGCTGAGATTGTGGTACGCCATTTATTGCCTGCTCCATGTTGCTTGTCAAAATTGGCAAATTGAAGAAGGTTAAAGCTAGTGCACCAGAAATAATTGAGAAGCCTAAACCAAATTGAACGACAAATAGTAAATAGCCGAATAAGCCCACAACAATTGATGGCAATGAACTTAGAATTTCAATCGTCGTTCTAATCAAACTGGTAAACAAATTATCACTTGCATACTCAGATAAGTAGATTGCAGCTCCTAAAGCAATTGGAAAAGAAATGATTGTCGTCAAAATCAACAAATAAATTGAATTAAACAGCTGATCCCGAACGCCGCCCCCTGCTTGATAAGAAGAAGCCTCAGATGTCAAAAAGTGCCATGAAAGATGCGGAAGGCCGGTCCATAAAATGTTCCCAAGGATGCCTGCCAAAATCAAAACTACAATGGCTACCAACCAGTAAATAACCCAGGTAGCGATTTTATCAGTATTTTTCGCCTTCATTATTTGCTGCCCTTTCTACCAACTAATCTAACCAAGAAATTAAACACTAATGACATAATAAGCAAAAGCAGAGCTAATGACCATAAAGCATTATTCGGCAAAGTTCCCATTACTGTATTGCCCATTTGACTAGTCAATTGACTTGTTAAAGTAGCTGAAGGACTAATCAAATTTGCTGGCATGAGAACCGCATTACCAATAACCATTTGAACAGCTAATGCTTCGCCAAATGCTCTCGCCATTCCGAAAATTACCGCCGTTAAAATCCGCGGCGTAGCCACCTTTAAAGTTACTTTATGAATTGTCTGCCATTTTGTTGCTCCTAAGGCAAATGAAGCTTGACGAAATTGCTTAGGAACTGCCTTTAAGGCATCAACCGTTAAGGAGGTAATCGTTGGCAAAACCATCACAAATAAAACCAGGGTAGCCGCTAAAATACCAAACCCGGTTCCACCGAAGATTTTTCTAATCGTTGGCACGATAATGGTTAAACCCAAAAATCCGTAAACCACGGACGGAATCCCTACCAACAGTTCAATGACAGATTGCAAAAAGCTGGCACCCTTTTTGGATGTATATTCAGTCATAAAGAGTGCTGCTGCGATTGCAAATGGTGTCGCCACAATTGCAGCCAGCAAGGTAACGGCAAATGATGTGACAATCATTGCAGCAGCGCCGACGTGATTTTTACCTTCACTTGGATCCCAGTCAGTTGAAGTTAAAAAGTGAAATACATTGACATGATCACTAACAAAAGTAGATAATCCGTGGACACCAATAAAACCAATTATAGAAATAACCAACACGATAATGAGGCCGATTGCTGCATAAGTTAAACCTTTGCCCCAATATTCTTGGTGCGTTTCTTTAGAAGGTTGCGTTAGCTTTTTGATATTGACATCGTTAGGACCAATTTGATTTATCTTAACGTATGGTACTTGTTGTTCAGCGATTGCTTGATCAACAACTTGTTTTAATTCGTCTTTTTTCTTCATTTTCCTTTAGTTGCCTATCTTAGTAACTTGATTGTTGCTATCTCTTTCTACCTTCATATCCTTAATACTTAAATAGCCGATCTTCGGAATTAAATCCTCCTGTACTTTGCTTCCTAACATGTAATCAATAAAGTCTTGCGTTGCTTTGCTTGGCTTTAGCTTCGTGTACATATGCTCATAACTCCAAAGTTGCCATTTATTCGTCGTGATATTTTGATTAGTAGGTTGGATGTTATCAATACTCAATTTTTGAATATTTTGATCATTTGCATAAGGGAAAGAAATGTAGCTAATTGTTCCTGGCGTTGAAGCAACAATCTTTTTTACTGTTCCGTTAGAATCTTGTTCTTGCGCAGCAACCGGCTTTTTGCCTTTAAGGACGATATCTTCAAAAGTAGTCCGAGTCCCGCTGCCTTTGGAGCGATTAATAACAGTAATTGACTCATTTTTGCCACCGACTTGTTTCCAATTAGTAATTTCACCAGTAAAAATCTTTTGCAGCTGCGTTAAAGATAAGTTTTTAACACCAACATCTTTATTGACTATTGGAACAATTCCAACGACAGCGATTAAATGATCCTTAAGCTTTTTTGCATTAATTCCACTTTGCGTTTCGGCAAAAACATCGGAAGTTCCAATTTGGACTGCACCGGCTTGAATTTGACTTAATCCAGTACCAGATCCTCCACCTTGAACTACAATATTGATGCTTGGATGTGCAAGGCGATAATCATTGCCGGCCTGTTCAGCAAGCAATTGCATCGCACTTGAACCAACAACTGTAATTCGTGAACTATTATTTTGGCATCCAGTTAAAAAAAACAGCAGTAATAAACAAACTGTAATTATTCCGCCAAAGTGATGTTTATGCATGAGTGGCTCCTTTTTACTTACTTAAATTCAATTAATGATACCATAGAAAAAAGCGCCTCGCAATACACGAGACGCTTTTATTGATTAATTTTATTAAACTAGTTCAAGTTTAATGGATCAAGCTTGATCCCTGGACCAAAGGTTGCTGAAACAGCAACGCTCTTGATGTATTGACCCTTAGCGGATGCAGGACGAGCACGTAAGATTACGTCACGTAAAGCATCAAAGTTTTCTACTAATTGATCAACAGTAAATGAGACCTTACCAATAGCAACGTGAATAGCAGCTTGACGGTCTAGACGGTATTCTACTTGACCAGCCTTAACGTTCTTAACAGCCTTTTCGATGTCCATAGTTACAGTGCCAGTCTTAGGGTTTGGCATCAAGCCCTTAGGTCCAAGGATACGACCTAAACGACCAACCTTAGCCATCATCATAGGGGTTGCTACAACAACATCAAAGTCCAAGTAACCGTTTTGAATCTTTTCAACTAATTCATCAGAACCAACTTCGTCAGCACCTGCGGCCTTAGCTTGTTCAGCTTGTGGACCTTCAGCGAATACGATAACCTTTTGGGTCTTACCAGTACCGTTAGGTAAAACAAGTGAACCACGAATTTGTTGGTCTGCTTGCTTAGGATCAACACTCAAATTGTAAGCAACATCAACTGAAGCGTCAAAGCTTGCATATGAGGTTTCCTTAACAAGTTCCATAGCTTCTTTTACTGAGTAAAGCTTGTTTGAATCTACTTTTTTAGCAGCTTCTAAATATTTCTTACCATGCTTTGGCATGTGATTTCCTCCTTGTATATGTGGTCAAACGAGTTTTCTCTGAACTCTCCCACCTAATGTGTTACTTAAGCTCCTAAATAACCGGATTAGTCTTCGACTTCGATACCCATACTTCTAGCGGTACCTTCAACCATACGCATAGCAGCTCCAATATCAGCAGCGTTAAGGTCTTTCATCTTAGTCTCGGCAATTTCCTTGACTTGGTCCTTAGTTACCTTACCAACTTTCTTGGTATTAGGTTCACCAGAAGCCTTCTTGATCTTAGCAGCTTGCTTAAGCAAAATAGCTGCTGGTGGAGTCTTAGTAATGAATTCGAATGAACGATCTTCATAAACTGTAATAACTACAGGGATAATCATGCCTTTTTGGTCAGCAGTTCTAGCATTGAAGTCCTTAGTGAAACCTACAATGTTAATACCAGCTTGACCCAAAGCAGGACCAACTGGAGGTGCAGGTGTTGCAGCACCAGCTGGGATTTGTAACTTAACTACGTTAATAACTTTCTTTGCCACGGTCAAAACCTCCTTGATTCCGTGATGCGGTTAAAATGGGGAATTTACCTATTTTCTCCTCCCACAATAATAAACGTACTTTAGTATCTTACCATGGTTTAACCGCAATTACAACAACTAATTATCTAGTTTATTCTTCATCAAGCTTCTTTACTTGATCGTAATCTAATTCAGCTGTCGTTGCTCGACCAAACATGTCTACTGAAACATAAAGCTTGTATTTATCTGGTTGAATATCGGTGATCTTACCAACTATGCCGTTAAAGGCACCTTCAGTAATCGTAACATGTTCACCCAATTCGAAGTTGACAGTTGGCTTCTTCTTTTCTGGTTGACCTTGTTGGTTAAGCAAACGTTCTACTTCTTCTGGAAGAAGTGGTGAAGGTTTGGAACCACCACCATGAGAACCAACGAATCCAGTAACGTTTGGGGTATTTCTAACGACGAACCAGCTTTCATCAGTCATTACCATTTCAACCAAAACGTAGCCTGGGAAAATCTTTTCTTCAACTTCTTGTTTTTTGCCACGAACAGTTTCAACCTTTTCTTTTTCTGGAACCATTACACGGAAAATGTAGTCTTGCATTCCCATGCTTTGTGCACGTGACAATAAGTCAGACTTTACTTTGTCCTCATAGCCAGAATATGTGTGTAAAACATACCATTGTTTTTTTGCTGTTTCGACCATTTAAATATTTCTCCTTAAATTATTGCAAACAAAAAAACCTCGCAAATGAGGTTTTCTTAATCAGTTAGCCATATTATACCACGGTCTGATTTTGTTAGCTATTATTATCTTCTTTACATAACTGCTTGAGTCAATGCACTGAAAGCCCAGTCAAGTGCACCCAAATAAATGGCAAACAAAATTGAACTCACAATAACAATCATAGTATCGTGACGATTTTGTTTGTAAGTTGGCCATGTAACTAATTTCATTTCATGTCCAACACTCTTAAAGAACTTAAACATTCTCTTACCTCGTTTCTTTATGTAAAGTCATCTTGCCGCAATGTTTGCAAAACTTTTTCAATTCAAGTCGCTGAGTGCGATTTTTGCTTGCGGTGATTGAGTAATTGCGTGACCCACAGACGCTGCAGGCTAAGGCTGCTTTTCTAACTGCCATAATCTCACTTCCAAACTTAAATTATTTTAACAGGATTAATTCAATAAAGCAATTAGTCTTAATTTGTAAACAAATCTGGATGCCGAGTTTGAAAGGCTGCGATTTTTTGATAACTATGACTAATTTCTTTTTCTACCTCATGATAGATAGGGATCAATTCTTGATAAATTTTTACATCTTTATCATTTGGAAAATAAACTTTATCTTCTTTAACAAAATTGCCAATTTCATTTAGCTCATGATTCATCCCTAGAGCAAGACGCGCTAAAAACATGGCCGCCAAAGTACCACTTTGATTGTTTTTCAATGCGGTGACTGGCAGATTAAAGACGTTAGCCAGCATTTGTCTAACAAAATTGCTTTTTACAAAACCACCCGTAACTCTAATCGTTTGTGGCTTGCCAATATTTTCCGTGATAGCATGTGAGGCCCCTAACAGATTAAAAACAATCCCCTCGATAACGCTGCGTGCTATCTGCGGTTTAGTATGATTACGCGTTAGTCCGACAAAAGAGCCTTTAGCATCAGCATTCCAAATGGGTGCCCTTTCTCCGCCTAAATATGGATGAAAAATCAGACCACCACTGCCAGCAGGAACAGTCTGAGCAATATTCAAGAAATCTTCGGCTGTTTCATCAGCATTAAAAATTGTTTTGCGTGCCCATTCAAAAATAATCCCGCCGTTATTTACAGGTCCGCCAATTAAATATGAATTATTATTTGCCGGGTAGCAAAAAAATCTGGTCTTTTTATCAATCACTGGCTTATTTACTAGCGTTCTGACTGCTCCTGATGTGCCGACATTAAGGGCAAAATTATTTTTATTTAAAACAGCGACACCGATTGTAGACAAGTAGCCATCGCTCGCTCCTAGTACGATTACCGTGTTGGAATTTAAATTTAATTTTTGACGATATTCATCATTTATCCAAGAAATAATTTGGGTTGGGTTGGTTAATTTGGGTAATTGTTCTGTATCCAAATCTAACTGAGCTAGAATTTCTTTATCCCATGTTAAAGTTTTTAAATTAAGCATCCCGCTGCCGGCCGCCATAGGAATGTCTTCCCATACTTCACCAGTTAAGCGATAAATTAAATAGTCTTTTATTCCTATCCAGTATTTTGCTTTTTTATAAAGCTGATGATTATTCTCCTTAAGCCACAACAATTTATAAACTGGTGCCATCGGATGAATCGGTATGCCGGTGTGTAGATAAATTATTTGTGCAAGGCCAGTTGCTTTGGCCTTAGCAACTGTCTCTTCGGCACGATTATCCGCCCAAGTGATGCTGTTAGTTAATAATTTTTTATTTTCATCTAAACCAATCAAGGAATGCATCTGGCTTGACCAGGAAATTGCCAAAATTTTGCCATTCGCTTTTTGGGAAAGTTTATAAATAATTTGCTGAACAGCATCAAAAATCACTTCTGGATCTTCTTCAGCCTGACCAATTTCATCTTGAATCAAAGGATATGGAATGCACATTTCAAAAATTTGACTGCCATTTTCATCATAAAGCACGCCTTTGGTTGCGGTCGTGCCAACATCCATGCCAATTATGTAGTTCATATTTTTTGAATAAAACTTCTTCCAATATTTAGATAATTAATTTTCAAAATTATAGCAGATTATAAAAAAGAGCACAAAAAAAACAGCTACTAATCAGTAGCTGTCATGGTGGTCAAACAAAGCGTGACCACTGTGCGTAGAACATTGTTTTTAGTCGGATTTACTTCTTAAGATTTTCGTTGACGAAGGCTTTAATTTTATCGTCAGAGTCTTTCAAAAACGGAAGCATATCTTCCTCCGTCTTCATGGTATCTCTACCATTCTTTTCCATGAAATAGTCCCAAAGGGCATCTCTAACTGGTAACTTTGAATCGCTCCAGTCAAAAACTTCGTTCATGTGACGGTCTAACAATGCAGTCTTAATAATTTCGTCTGTCATCTTAAATTACCTCCTAAAATATTCTACGAGATATATTATACCAAAGATAGCAGTTATCAGCTAGCGATTACTGTCCATTTACTTAACTTGATCAAAGACTGCTTTCAATAATTTTTGATAAGCACGTTGACCTGCGCGCTTGATTTTCTCAATTGACATATTATATTTTTCTGCTGCTTCTTCAATTGTGTAATGACCTAAAAAGACCTTCATCGCAACCAATTCAGGATCAGACAAATTTCTGAAAAAATCAGCTAAGTTCTCCATATTCGCAACCGTAGCAATTGGCTGTTCAATCGGCTCAATTATTTTGTTGCTATCACATTCAATTAAAGCCTCAAGTGATAACATAATTTCATTTCCAATTCTGCGGCTGGTTGTACGGTAGCGCAATAAGTCAACTGCTCGATTATATAATCGCTTCTTATAAAAAGTTCCAAACTTGCCTCGATTTGGATTGTAGCTGTCAACTGCATCTAAGCAAACAATCAGTGCTTCTTGTTCCCAGTCGTCATCATCAAAGTCGCGGAAGTAGAATTTTCTTCTACTCTTTACAACTAACGGACGATATTTTTCAAATAATTGCAATAATGCTTTTTCATCGTCTTGACGTGCTGCACTGATTAATTTTGCTTCTTTCTTTGCATGGATCATAATTATTTACCCTCGCTTTTTTATTTTTCTTAAAACCTCTGAGTATTAGAATACGGGATAAATAATGACAGAACTACACTTCGGCAATTGGAGGCAAACAAAAAACGATTTTTGTCTTCGCTGCCACTCACAAAAATCGTTACTTGTATCTGGTCAAATCCTTATTTTAATGGATTTCTGCTATTTAACATTTGATATAGCAGAATACCGGTTGCAACACCGGCATTTAAGGACTGCACATGCCCTACCATTGGCAAAGTCAGAGTTTGATCCATCTGCTTTTTTAAAAGTGGAGCAATCCCCTTGCCTTCATTGCCAATAACTAAAACTGTTTTGCCGTTAGCGTTCCACTGACGGTAGTCCGTTCCCTTCATGTCGGTGCCAAAAATCCAATAACCGCGCTTTTTCAAATTTTTTGTTGTTTGTACCAAATTATTAACTCTAGCTACCGGTACATAATCTATTGCTCCGGTTGATGTTTTTGCAACTACCGATGTCAAGCCAGAAGCATGGCGCTTAGGAATAATAATCGCATCTACTCCAGTTGCATCAGCTGAACGTAAAATCGAGCCAAGATTATGAGGGTCTTCAATTGAATCTAACATTAGCAAGAATGGTTCCTTACCTACTTGATCAAATTCATCCAGCAATTGATCAAGGTCAGCATATTCAAAACTAGAAACAGCCAACACCAGGCCCTGATGGTTTCCGCCAGCTACCAGTCGATCCAATTTATTCTTAGGTGCTGTCTGAACAACTAATCTTTTTTTCTTAGCTAAAGCATAAACTTGATTGGCAAAATCTTCTTGAACCCCATGCTGCAAAAAGACTTTATTAATTCGATCTGCTGATTGTGTTTTTAAAAAGTCTAGTCCGGCATGACGGCCAAACACGAAATCTTTATCATTCGAAGTCATATTTTTCTAAATCTCCATTTTCCACAGCATTAATGCACCAAAAGACCAATTGATTAACTCGCTCATATTCACCAGCCAAGTCAAGATAGCCCAACATCGCTTCAAAGCCAGTCGATAATTGATAGGTTTTCAAACTAGTATGCTTAGCCTTAGTGTGAGTTTTGGCATTACGCCCACGACGGAAGGCTGTCAGCTCAATTTCTGACAGCATTTGCTCATCTCTCATCTTGGTGATCAAACCAGCCTGAGCTTTAGCGGAAACATAATGCGTAGCTTCTCGCTGCAAAACTTGTGGTCGCACAATTCCGCCTTTAACTAGGTGCCGCCGAATATAAACTTCATAAACGGCATCCCCCAAATAGGCCAAAGTCTGACCATTTAAAGTATCTGGATTGACATCTGTTTCAGTTAACTTCTTTACTTTAATCACGAGTCCACCTTGTTCCTTGAGGAGTATCTTGAATCGTAATCCCCATTTCTTTTAATTGTTCTCGAATTTGATCACTTGTAGCCCAATCTTTATTTTTACGGGCTTCATCACGCTTTTTAACCAACGCATCAATTTGCTCATCTTCTGCACTAGCTTTAGTTGCAACCAGCTTATCACAATCGATGCCAAAAATATTCAGCCATTGGCAAAGCAGCTTCTTGAACTGCTTTAGTTCGGTTTTGTCTACATTAGCAAGATTAGTATTTGCGTTAACCACTGGCAATAATTCATAAATTGCTGTTAAAGCATTTTGAACATTAAAATCGTCATCCATTGCCTGTTCAAATTTAAGTTTGGTTTGAGCAACGGCCTGCTTCAAGGCAGCATCTTCTTGGCTAGCTGTGTCATCTTCCAAGCGATAATTAATGTTAGTCAGTGTATTCTTAAACCGCTCCAAAATAACCTGAGCTTGCTTTAAATTATCTTCTGAATAATTGATTTGTCGACGATATTGAACACTGGCCATAAAGAAACGCAGAACTTGTGGATCTACCTCTTTGATAATATCGTGCACAGTCACAAAATTATGCAAAGATTTTGACATCTTTTCTTGGTCTTTACCTACAGTGACAAAGCCATTATGAAGCCAATAATTAACAAATTTCTTGCCGGTTTTGGCTTCACTCTGCGCAATTTCGTTTTCATGGTGTGGAAATTCCAAATCTTGTCCACCACCATGAATATCGATGGTGTCGCCTAAATATTTGGTTGACATAACTGAACATTCAATATGCCAGCCTGGACGGCCTTTACCCCATGGTGAGTCCCAAGCAATTTCATCAGGTTCCTTTTGTGCCTTCCAAAGAGCAAAATCGATCGGATCTTCCTTACGCTGCTGCTCAGTATCGTTAATATGCTCTGAAGCACCTTCTTCAAGTTGCGCAATATTTTGATCACTCAATTTGCCATAATCGGCAAACTTTTTAGCACGGTAATAAACATCGCCATCAACTTCATAAGCATAACCCTTAGCAATCAATTCTTTTACAAAGGCAATGATCTCTTTTATTTCATGAGTAGCACGAGGATGGAGCGTCGCTGGTTCAACGTTAAGTGCCTCTGTATCCTCTAAATAAGCATTAATATATCTTTCAGCAAGCTTAGGAACAGTGGTATTTTCAGCTCTTGCTTCATTAATCATCTTGTCATCGACATCAGTAAAGTTAGAAACGTATTTAACTTTATAACCCCGATATTCAAAATAGCGACGAATCGTGTCAAACGCAATTACGCTTCTGGCATTGCCGATATGAATGTAGTTATAAACCGTTGGTCCACAAACATACATGCTAATTTGTCCGGGAACTAATGGTTTGAACTCCTCTTTTTTACGCGATAAGGTATTAAAAACTTTCACAGCTTGCTCTTTCCCTTCTTTGTAATCATTACCCATATTTTACCAAAGAAAAAAGAAGCTGCAGTCATTTACAGCTTCTTTTTAGATTTTATGGTTTTAAAAAATTAAAGACCATTCTCTTCCATTTGCTTTAAGGTCAAGTCCAAGTGTTTAATTACCTTTTCCTTGCCTAAAAGTTCCATTGCTTCACCGATACCAGGGCCTACCATTGATCTAGTAGTAGCAATTCTGATTGGCATAAACAACTTTCTACCCTTGATGCCAGTAGCACGACGAGTAGCTTGGATTGCATTCATGATTTGAACCGAAGTGAAGCGAGGAATCAAATCTAATTGCTTCTTGAATTCTTCAATTACTGGACGGGCATCGTCCTTCTTGATTTCCTCAAGTTCTTCATCTGACAGGTTTTCTGCATCAGTGAAGAAAATCTTTGCCATATCAACAATTTGTTTAGTATATGACATTTGAACTGAATAAATGTTTACTAATTGGCGAACCCATTCCATCTTTTCTGGTGTTGGATGTTCATCAACAAGGCCTGCTTCTTGCAAGTTGTTAAGTGCCAAATCAAGCAAGGTATCACGATCAGCCTTCTTGATATATTGGTTGTTAACCCATTCAAGCTTCTTTTGGTCAAAAGCGGCAGGTGATTTTGACAAACGTGAAGGATCAAATTGCTTAATAAATTCACGTTTGCTGAAGATTTCACTTTCACCCTTTGGTGACCAGCCAAGAAGCGTAATGAAGTTAAACATGGCATCTGGCAAGTAGCCAAGGTCACGATATTGTTCAATGAATTGCAAAACTGATTCATCACGCTTTGAAAGCTTTTTACCAGTAGTAGCGTTAATAATCAAAGTCATGTGACCAAACTTAGGTGGCTTCCAGCCAAGTGCTTCATAAACAACTAATTGCTTAGGAGTGTTTGAAACGTGGTCATCACCACGAAGAACATGAGTAATCTTCATTAAGTGGTCATCAACAACAACGGCAAAGTTATAAGTTGGCATGCCATCACGCTTTTGAATAACAAAGTCGCCGCCGATAGTGTCTGATTCAAAGCTTAAGTGACCCTTAACGATATCGTCCCATTCATAAGTTTCCATTTCTGGAATATGAATACGAACAACTGGCTTCAAGCCCTTTGCCTTGGCTTCATCTTGAGCCTTTTTAATTTCATCAGCAGTCATGCCTTCATATTCATAAGTGTAGTGAGGAGCAATGCCCATTGCACGTTGTTCTTCACGTTGAGCTTCAAGTTCTTCTTCAGTCTTGTAGGAATAGTAAGCTTTGCCTTCGTCAATCAATTGCTTGATGTATTTGTTATAAATATCTTTTCTTTCTGATTGACGATATGGACCATAGTCTCCACCCTTATCAGGACCTTCGTCCCAGTCGATACCAAGCCAATGCAAGTTCTCCATCTGTGACTTTGAACCGCCTTTAACGTTACGCTTTTGGTCGGTATCTTCAATTCTTAAAACAAAAGTACCCTTATTGTGACGAGCGAATAAATAGTTAAAAAGTGCAGTACGTGCATTACCAATGTGTAAGTGACCAGTTGGACTTGGTGCATATCTTACACGAATCTTTTCTTTAGCCAAAATTCATGCCTCTTTCAAAAATAATGGATTGTAACAGTATTAGTTTACGCGTAATAGACAAAAAGTTCAATCTTACTAATTAAAAACTAACTTTAATGCTTGAGGGATGCTAGAAACAGGAATAACTTCAATTCCATTATTCATTAAGCTTTTGCTGAGATTATGTCGTGGAATAAAAATTCGCTTAAACCCAACTTTTGCGGCCTCTTTTACTCGTGCTTCAATTTTATTGACTCTTCTTACTTCACCAGTCAAGCCAACTTCACCCACAAAGCAATCAGTCGGTTGAATCTCCTTGTCAGTATAGCTGGAAGCAACGGCCATGATTGCAGCCAAATCAATCGCAGGCTCACTAAGACGAATACCACCGGTAGCAGTTAAGTAAACATCTTGATTCTGCAGCATTAAGTTACCTCGTTTTTCAAGAACAGCCAGAAGAAGAGCTGCACGATTATAGTCAATTCCCGACGTCGTTCTTTTAGCATAACCAAAAGCGGTCGGAGTAACCAAAGCCTGAATTTCTGCGAGCAGCGGCCTTGTTCCTTCAAGCGAAACTACTACCGCCGATCCGGTTGATTGCGGCAAACGCTGATCAAGAAAAATTGAAGATGGATTGGTAACTTCTCTTAAGCCACCGTTTTCCATTTCAAACATCCCAATTTCATTCGCAGCGCCAAAACGGTTTTTAACAGAATGCAAAATCCGGTATGAATGGTGTTCATCCCCTTCAAAGTAAAGGACTGTATCTACCATATGTTCCAAGATTTTCGGCCCAGCGATTGCACCTTCCTTGGTAACATGCCCAATAACAAAAACCGTAATGACATCCATTTTAGCGATCTTCATTAGTTCACTGGTAACCTCACGGACCTGTGAAGCTGAACCAGTCATTGAATCTAAACTTGGTTCATTCATCGTTTGAATTGAATCAATAACCACAAAATCTGGTTTAATATCATCAATGGTTTCTCTGATATCATGCATGTCGGTTTCTGGATAAAGCAGCATTTGACTTTGACCAACGCCTAGGCGGTCTGCCCGCAATTTAATTTGATTTGCCGACTCTTCACCTGAAACATAGAGAACTTTATATTTTTTGGATAAATCGCTCATAATTTGCAGTATCAGAGTAGACTTGCCGATTCCTGGATCGCCGCCGATTAAGACTAATGATCCTGGCACAATTCCTCCGCCCAAAACGCGGTTTAATTCTTCTGATTCAGTTGGAATTCGGTTTTCCTTTTCAGCCTTTACTTTTTCCAAATTGACCGGTTCATTAATCCCTGTCTTTTTAATTAATTGACTAGGCGCTGCTTTAGCTGAATGCTTTTGAACTTCTTGCGTTTCTTTTTCAAATTGATTCCATGCTCCGCAGTTAGGACAGCGACCCAAATAAGATGCTGAAATATAGCCGCATGAACGACATTTATATTGTGTTTTTACCCTTGCCATTAATGCCCCTCATTCTCATTAGTTGATCCAAAACCACTGATTCTCTGACGATCAATTGGATCATCATCATCAGTTTTTAGATATTTCATAAAAATACCTTGTGCAATTCGATCTCCCTTGTGAATATGAAGCGGACGAACGCCGTAGTTGATCATTTGCACAAAAATTTCGCCTTCATTTTTTGGATTATCGTAGTAATCTGCATCAATTACGCCAATTCCATTTGGCAAACTAAGATTGCGCTTGAAGGTGTTGGAGGAACGGTTAGCCAAAATAAGCACCTCATCTTCAGGCATGTAAGCTTTTAAGCCTGTAGGAACTAAAATTGGCTTTAACAATTTTTCTGCCATTTCATAGTCACGTTCAAAAATTTGATGGCCGTTTCTAATCAACCGAAAGATTCTTACAAAATTTAACCGCCAAATACTTGGAATTGTAATATCTTCGGCTGCTTCAAGATCATAGCCGGCACTAGCTAAAGTCTGCCGTCTTGGCAAATTAATTCCTTGATCTTGATAATTAGAAACAACTTCAAAGCCACGTATTTTCATCTTTAAAAAACTCCATCATTTATTACTTTTATTTTGCTAGGTATCTATTTTACAATGTTTTATTGAAAGCAAAAAGAATTTATTCCTCTATCTATTAAATACGTAAAAAAATCTCTTTTTACCGTCAAAAGGAAAATAAAATGACTATCCCAACAAAAAAATATTTCACACGTAAAAACGACAACGATATAATCACATCTCGGACCGATCTCGATTTAATTGAGCGAAAGGACGAGACCGTTTGGATTATGAATCATCTATTTCTTAATCCTGAACAACATGATCAACATGAAATTTCACTTATAATGCATGATGTAGTTGTCTTTGTCCAAGAAAGTGAAAAAAAGATTTGGCCATTGGATCCAATTGCAATTAAATATTTCAAACAGCATCCCGAATTAGAAGCCATATGGTACAACAAACCATTTAATTTTTAAGCGCCTTCATGGACGCTTCTTTTTTTATAGGATAAAATAGGAATTGATTAAATGTTGATTAAATCTCTAAGGAGGAAAATATGGCAAAAGAAATTTCTAGTGATATCATTGCTAAATTTGAAAATGACTTAACTAACCACCCTGCTGCCAAAGTTGCTAGCCGGGCCGCTCAAGAAAACGGTATTTTTAAAGCAAGTCAAGACTTGCAAACTAAGATTGATTTAGACCCAACTTTCTCAATCGAAATCGATACTGGCAAACCTGCTGACCAAAAGCAATCTGGCCGTTGCTGGATGTTCAGTGCTTTGAACACCATGCGTCACCCATTGCAAAAGAAGTTCAAGTTAAAGGACTTTGAATTGTCACAAAACTACACTAACTTCTGGGATAAGTTCGAAAAATCCAATTGGTTCTTTGAAAATGTTATTGCAACTGCCGATAAAGATTTAGGTGATCGCAAGGTTTCATTCTTATTTGCTACCCCACAACAAGACGGTGGGCAATGGGACATGCTCTGTGGCATTATTGAAAAATACGGTATTGTTCCTAAGAGCGTTTATCCAGAAACTGCCAACTCAAACAACTCAAGTGCATTAAATGACACTTTGAATACTTTGCTTCGCAAAGATGGTCTTGAATTGCGCAAATTGGTTAACGATGGCAAATCTAAAGACGAAGTCGAAAAGCGCAAGGAAGAAATGTTAAACGATGTCTTCCGCGTTCTTTCAATTTCTCTTGGCGTTCCACCAAAGAAGTTCAACTTTGAATACCGTGACGACGACAAGAATTACCACATTGATAAGGACATTACTCCAAAGGAATTCTTTGATAAATACGTGGGCATGGATCTTGAAAACCACATTTCCACAATCAATGCTCCAACTGCTGACAAACCTTTCCACAAAGTATTCTCAGTTGAATACTTAGGAAACATTGAAGGCGGTCGTCAAGTTCGTCACTTAAACTTGAAAGTAGACGAAATGAAGGACTTGATCATCAAGCAATTAAAGAGCGGCGAAGTTGTTTGGTTTGGTTCAAATGTTGTTAAGGATTCTGAACGTAAGGCCGGTCTTCTTGATACTGCACTTTACAGACGCGATGAATTATTTGATGTTGACTTTTCAATGTCTAAGGCTGAAATGCTTGATTCTGGCGAAAGCATGATGGACCACGCAATGGTAATCACCGGCGTTGATATCGTAGATGGCAAGCCAACTAAGTGGAAGATTGAAAACTCATGGGGTGACAAGCCTGGATTCAAAGGTTACTTTGTTATGAGTGATAAGTGGTTTGATTCATTTGTTTATCAAGCAGTTATCAACAAGAAGTTCTTGCCAGATGACTTAAAGAAAGCCTACGACGAAGGCAAGAAGAATCCCATTCAATTATTGCCATGGGACCCAATGGGTGCTTTAGCCTTTAAGTACTAATAAAATATTTTTCAACAAAAAAGAAGTTGCTCTTGTGAGTAACTTCTTTTTTTACCAAATATGCAGCAATCTTGTCGGATCAAGCTTGCTCAAATTGAATTGATGAACATGTTGTTCACGATTTTCTGGGAATTCTTTTAAATAATCAGCAACATTATATAGCCCCGTATTATAGGACCAAACACCGTGAACCTTATGAATTGAATCCAACATTTCGTTTCTAATCGGATACGCTGAAATCAAAAAGTGCTTGTGATGAAATTTAAAAACAAAATAAGGCAATTTAAATTCTTTCACAGCTTCATCACGAGTTTTCGCAATCGTAACCACATTTCGATAAGTACCATATTTTTCTGTGAATTTGTTGTTGAAAGAAAAATAAAAATTCGAGATATGCACATGTGGAAAATCTTCTTCCGCAACTTGATCAGGAACTGCAATCACATGAAAATAACGATCAAGATTGCTTTCACGTTGCGAAAGAGCCTTTTCCATTTGACTTGGAACAATTCCATGTGCCCATTCTGGAACCTCGGGATGGGCTTCATACGAACGATACATTTGTTTAATTACTTCGGGCTTTACCCAATCATAATGCATTCTGATTTGATTGCGTTTTAATAAGCTCTCCAAAGTATTATGCTGCATCAGGTCAATAACGAATAATTCGTAATGATACTTATCAACCCATGGCTTGAAATGCTCGATTTCACTAGGAACAATATGGGTCCCATCTACAATTACTGTTTCGCCATAAGACATCTTATGTTCGACCAAATTGTCGACCATTTTTTGCATCTGCACAGTTACATGACGCGGGATCACCTGGTGTAAATAATCGGCTTCCTCTTGATAATATACAGTTAAATCCGCCAATAATAACCGAATTTGATCACGACTGATCGCATATGGTTGTAAGTGATGACGGGCAATAAAAGAAGATTTACCAGAGCCAGGTGCGCCTCTCAATAAAAATATTTTACGCATGCCAAATACTCCAAACTATAAATAATAATTAATTCGTAATAAATTTTACCATAATTGTGACCCATTCCATGAATCAGAGCATTAAAAAAGTGTGCAAGCGCACACTAATTTAAAATTTGTTTATCTATAATTCTCATATCGTCATTCATTGTGTAAATAATTGGCTCCGCGTTAGGAACTTCCAATTTTACAATGTCATGGTCATTAATACCTTCAAGTTTTTTGATTAATGCACGCAAACTTGAACCATGAGCAACAATTAATTGATCCTCCCCACGCATCATCCTTGAAGCAACTTCGTCATAATAATATGGCATTAAACGCAACTGAGTCTGATGCAAACTTTCTGCACGTGGCATTAAATGTTGATCGCATAAACGATAACGACGATCAACAATCGGCGATCCTTGCTTAGGCGGAACGGAATCAAAACTCCGCCGCCACATTAGGACTTGCTCTACGCCAAAGACCTTGCGCGAGATGTCCTTGTTAAGGCCCCTTAAAGCGCCATAGTGGCGTTCATTTAGGCGCCATGTCTTAGTGATCGGCAAATACAAAAAGTTGCACACATCGGCTACAATATTGGCTGTGACAATTGCCCGCGACAAAACCGAAGTATGGATATGCGTGGGATGAAAATCAGAGATTTGGTTAATTAAGCGTCCTGCTTTGCGTGCCTGCTGCTCTCCTTTTTTGGTTAATGGTACATCATTCCAGCCAGTATACACATTAGCGGCATTAGCTACACTTTCTCCATGTCTAACTAAAACTAATTTGACCATTTTATCCCCTTAAATAAAATTACACAGCTTCATAATCAGCATGACTATGCCGCCGACAGTAAAGATCACACCTAAAATCGTAAAAGCTCTTAAGCCGGCTTTATTTGTTGGTTGATGTCGTCGGTTATAAGCATAGGACAAATCATACAAACCGACAATAATTACGATAATTGCTGTAAAAATATTAACTCCATTTTTCATTTTCGCACCTAATTTTCCTTGCCCCGTTCAACAATCATTTTATCATTTCGACCACGCTCGCATTCTTCTTGCAAGTTAATATGGTTGACCCCTAACTGATCTTTTAATTCTCGTCCAATTCTTTGACAAAGATCTTCAAATTCACCACAAGTCAAGTTCTTATCCACATTCAAATGGGCATCCAGCATTATGTAATCGTCACTATAACGCCAAATATGGACATGGTGAATATTTTTAACTTCTGGATAGCTCAGAACAATCTGATTAATTTTCTTCAGGTCGATGTCTGGATTTGATTCCATCAGAACGTTTGTCGCTTTCATCGTAATTTCGTAAGCTTCATGCAAAACAAACAATGAGACCAGCATAGTTAAAATAGGGTCTAGCCAATCAATCTTCCAAAAGTAAATAAAACTGGCCCCAATCACAACCGCTAAACTGGACAAGGCATCACTCATCATATGCACAAAAGTTGAACGTACATTTAAGTTTCCTTTAGCATCCCGATGCATAGCAAACATAGAAATAAAATTAGCAATTAACCCAATTAAGGCAACGACTAGCATTACGCCACCTTTAATATGTTCAGGGTTCCAAAAACGTTCGATTGCTTCAATAAAAAGGACAAGACTGATAACAATCAAAATGACGCCATTAGTAAAAGCGACTAAAGTTTCGGCCCGTTGATAACCAAAAGTCTTATTTTTATTGCGGTTTCTTTTACTAATCAAATGAGCAACAAAAGACAAAACGATCGCACCAACATCGCTTAAATTATGCACTGCATCCGAAAGCAAAGATAATGAGCCAGAAATAATTCCACCGAAGAATTCCGCAATCGTAATGATTACATTCAACAAAGTAACAAAAACATAGCGTTTTGTAGTCCGATCTTGTTTATCCATAAATATTTTCCTTTCGCCTATCCAGTTTACCAAAAAAAGCCCCACTTCTGCAGTAGGACTTTTTATAAACTTTCAGCATTTCGATTATAGTCGATAATTTCAAAGCGGCCATCATCATGAAGCAATCCGCGAGTAACGCTGCCGTTATCTGGAAATGGAATATCATGGTAGCCATCGCTTTTCTTCCAATATTTGATTGTTAAGGTTTTAATAAAATCACCATGGGAAACAAGCAAAACACGCTCTTCATCCTTTGTTAATTCATGAAGATTCTGGATTCCCCTTTTCATTCGTTCATCCAGTTCTTGTTTATTTTCTGCTAAATGACGTGGATCAGCTTCTTTGGTTGCTTCTCTGAACTTTTCTAGACCAAGCTGATTAATAATTTTTTGCACATTGGTTCCGTAGCCTATTCCCGCTGTCTTAGCGATTTGTGCCCAGGTTTTATTGATATCGTCGCCTTCAAAACTACCGAAGAAAACCTCTCTAAACTCTGGCAATTTTCTAATTTTTCCTATTTGAGAAACAGTATTTGCATTCTTCATCAAATGAACAGTATCAATTGCCCTTTTTAAATCGGATGAATACATATTATCAAAGTGTACTTGTGCTAACGCTCTAGCTGTGCGTTTTAAATCATCAATTCCCTTGACCGTTAATGGAGAATCGCACCAACCTTGAACTTTATTCAGCTGATTAAACATTGTTTCTCCATGCCGAACTAAATAAACTTCTGTAGTCAATAAAATTCTCCCCCCTTTAGATTTACAGCTACGTATATATTTTACCAGATCTATAGGTATGCTGTATAGACAGGTAACTTGCTAAAATAACGGAAAAGCCTGCGGTAATCCAGCGCACTGCTTTAGGTGACAAATATTTAATGCATTTCTGGCCAATAAAGTTACCAATAAACAAACCAATTGCAAGCGGTATCGCTTTCCCCCCAGTCAACTTTTGCACCAAAAATAAAGACAATTAGTGCCACCAGGTTGCCTAAAGAGCCCAAAATATTTTTCATTGCATTAACGGCAACAAAACTCGCATCACTAACGTAAGTTAAAAATATTAAGTTTAAAACTCCGGCTGCAGCACCAAAACAGCCAGTATACATTCCAGCAAAAACATGCCAATACAGGCAGCAATCGTTTTACCTGTAGAACGTTTGACTTTTAAATTAAAAAACTTTTTGTTGCCATTAATAACAGCATTGCAGCTGAAAAAATGACAAAGAACAGTACCCGTTTTTCAAAAACAGTGCCAGGAAACCTTAATAAAAGCAAGCTCCCGATCAAAGCTCCATTTAAAATAAACAGTGCATATTTGGCCGATTCAAACCAATGCCCTTTCATTTCTTGCAATGAAGACAAGGCCGAACCTGCGCCAGTAAAAATAAATGCAGCGGTATTTGTAATATTTGCCATTACCGGTAGTGCACCTGCAATTAGCAAAGCTGGATATGAAACAAGCGATGCATAATCGCAATTGCAGAAACCATTCCTGCCAGAATGCCAACAATAATTAAAAAGATAAAGGTTCCGATAATCCCCGTTTTTTACCTCAAATTTTTTATCAAAATACAAAATGCTATTAAAATTATACAATGTAATCAAAGGAGGAAGATTGTGAATACTTTTGAATCATTAATTTTTGTTCCTGAAGGGACTCTGCTAAATGAAAAGCTTGCCCTAAAAACTGCTTTAAGGCAAACATTAAAAAAACAGCAAAGAAATTTTGGGCCTAGTGAACGATTAAAATATACTCAGCTCAGTAATGGCTTTAAATTATTAAGCGAGGGCCAACAAATTCAACTGCTTCTGCAAAATTTTTTGCCAGACCACGTAAATGCCCAAGAAACTTTTTATGGCTTCTTAAGAAAGCAGCACCAACTGATCAAAAACAGTCGAGATTTTTTGGAACAGGTCAAGGGCAAACTGAATCTAGTAGCCTTAGGAAAGGAAAGAAAAGCAGAATTATTGCCACGCTTAAAAGAAGCACGAATTGCTGACTACTTTGAAGCATTATATTTTGCTGATGATTTTACTACAAAGTTTCCTGAAAAAAATAATTTGATTCAAGTAGTTAATGATCTGCAGCTTGATCCTGACACCTGCTTAGTAGTTGGTTCAAACTTAACTGAAGAAATCCAAGCAGCAGAAAACGCTCATCTAAAATCACTATGGTTAACGCCAAAGAGAGAAAAAATTTCAATTACGCCTCATCCGACATTACATTTATCAAGACTATTAGATTTACTATTTTATTTAAATATATAATAATTAGGGATGATGATAAATTTAAGTTATTTAGAAAGGAACTTTTTATGACTAAAGTTGCTGTTGTATTTGCAGACGGTTGCGAAGAAGTAGAAGGCTTAAGCGTAGTCGATGTTCTTCGTCGGTTAAATGTTGAAACGGATATGGTAGGTTTAACCAGCAAAAACGTTATGGGTGACCATAAAATTAAATTAAGCTGTGACAAAGTTGTTGATGATAGCTTGCTTGATTACGATTTAGTAGCTTTTCCAGGTGGAATGACTGGCTCCGCTAATTTGCGTGATAATAAAAAGTTACGTGATCTCATGGTTAAACGTCATGAACAGGGCAAGTGGGATGCTGCAATGTGCGCCGCTCCCCGCGCTTTATCACGCTATGGCGTATTAGCTGACGCTGACTATACTTGCTATCCAGGTATTGAAGAACAAACCAAAAAAGATGCGCCAACTGGTCACTTCAAAGAAGACATTACGGTTACTGATAAAGAACACAAAATTTTAACTAGCCGTGGGCCTGCTACTGCTTGGGCTTTTGCTTATGCAATTGCTGAAGCACTTGGCGTTGAAACTAAAGATTTAAAGCATGCCATGCTTTATGATTATTTAGCCGATAATATTCAAGACAGCTTATAATTATTCTATCTTGGTACAAAAAAAAGCATCTCCATTTTGGAGATGCTTTTTGTATATAAACGTAATTTGAAAATTAACGCTTTGAGAATTGTGAAGCTTTACGGGCTTTCTTCAAACCTGGCTTCTTTCTTTCCTTCATTCTTGGGTCACGTGTTAAGAAACCGGCCTTCTTTAATGGTGAACGAAAATCTGGGTCAACATCAAGAAGTGCACGAGCGATACCCAAACGGATAGCTCCAGCTTGACCTGAGAAACCACCACCGTTAACGTTAACGTGAATGTCATATTGACCGTCAGTTTCAGTCAAAGTCAATGGTTGTTTCAAGTCCTTAACTAAGTTAGGGAATGGGATGTATTCATTAACTTCTTTGCCGTTAACAGTGATCTTACCATTACCTGGTACTAAACGAACACGCGCAACTGAATCTTTGCGGCGACCAGTACCGATGTATGCAGCTTGTTGTGCCATTATTTAACCTCCTAGATTAATTTGTTAATATCTAACTTTTCAGGCTTTTGTGCTTCATGCTTGTGATCTTCACCAGCATAAACGTGCATCTTCATGAATTCTTGGTGACCAAGAGTATTCTTTGGAAGCATGCCCTTAACTGAGATTTCAACCATCTTAACAGGATTGTTGGCAAGCAACTCGCCGTATGAAGTAGCTCTTAAGCCGCCACGCCATTCTGAGTGGTGGTAGTAAATCTTGTCAGTAGCCTTTTTACCAGTCAATCTAATCTTTGAAGCATTGATAATAATTACATTATCACCGGTATCAACATTAGGTGTGTATTGAGGCTTGTTCTTACCTCTCAAAATAGTGGCAACAGCAGTTGAAAGACGACCTAAAGATACGTCAGTTGCATCGATAATATACCACTTACGTTCAATTTCACTAGATTTTGCTAATGGTGTAGTACGCAATTTAAATTCCTCCGTTTACTTGCAGTTTGAAAACAATAAGTTTCCGGGGCCTATAGTGGACAAACATACTATATTAGAGTACGTCCTTTTTATAAAAATGTCAATTATAAAAGTAGATCTTGCCGGTATTTATCTGGCAATTTGTCATAAAAGACATGGTATAAATATAGCCCACTTGCCGGTGCGGTTTGAGTCACTTGCAAACGATCTTTTGCCTTAATTATTCTAGGAAAATCATGTACCGGACGTTTTCCGCTTCCAATTTCCAATAAAGTTGCTACTAAAATTCGAACCATATTATATAAAAAGCCAGAGCATATAAAATCGAAAACAAGTTCATTTTGCGCTTCATTTTTTTCAACATTGACATAGTACATGGTACGAACTTTATTTTTTATTTGACCTCCACTCGCTGCAAAGCTTGTAAAATCATGCTTACCTAGTAGATCCTTAGCAGCTTCTTTCATCTTTGAGACATCGATTGGATAAGGATAATGACCTGTATAAAATCTTTTAAATGGATTCACGAAATGATCTAAACTCATCCGATAGCGATACCATTTGCCTTTAATACTATATCTAACATGAAAATCAGGACTGGCGATTTCACATTCTTTAAAAATAATATCCATTGGCATCATTGAGTTCAATGCCAAAATCATCTTTTCTGCTGGAATTCTATTTCCCGGGTAATCAAATTGAATGACCTGACCCATCGCATGAACACCCGCATCAGTTCTACCGGATCCTTCAACTATTACTCGTTTGCCTTTAGTCATTTTCTTTAAAGCTTCTTCAACTGTACCTTGAACAGTTCTTTGATTTGGCTGAACCTGAAAGCCATGAAAAAGATGACCATCATACGCCATCAGCATTTTATATCTTGTACTCATTAATGTGTCCTAAATATGATTAATAAAGCAGTTAAGCTTACCAAATAAAAAAGGTTTACTAAATCAACCTTACTCCATCTTAAAACGCGATAGTGACTTCTGCCCTTACTACCACGATAGCCTCTGGCCTCCATTGCTGTAGAAAGATCTACCGCGGTCTCTAATGAACTAATAAATAATGGAACCAACAATGGTGCAATTGCTTTTGATCTTTTAATCAAACCACCATCATTAAAGTCTGCTCCACGTGACCTCTGAGCATTCATAATTTTCAAAGTTTGGTCAAAAAGGGTTGGAACAAAACGTAAAGCAATCGACATTACCAAAGCAATTTTATCTACCGGAACTCTTATTAATTTTAACGGTTTTAAAATCCATTCCATTGCATCAGCTATTTCCAATGGCATTGTAGTCACTGTCATCACTGTGGAAATTAAAATGATTAAAGTAAATCGAATACAGATAAAAATAGCATTAGCAATTCCAAAACTTGACAGAGTGAATATCCACCATTTCCAATAGATCGTTCCACCAGTAGTAAAGAATAATTGCAAAACCGATGTAAAGAAGATTAACCAGATTAATGGCTTAACTCCGTCCCAAAATATTTTAGCCTTAAGTTTTGTTGCTGCTACAGCTAATATTGCAAATAAAGCAATAATACCATATGTAAGCCAATTATTAGCGAGAAAAATAATAAAAATGAAGAGAATAGCCACGAGCAATTTTCCTCGTGGATCCATTTTATAAATAATGGAATCTCCAGGAATATATCGTCCAATAATTATTTTACTCAAAGACTCACCTCTTCAAATTTATTAAGATTCCTTTGACTAAATCATCCATAGTTAAAGGCTGTTTTTCAAATTGATAATTACTTAATTGTTTAGCAAAAGCTGTTGCACTTGGCTCATCAAGCGAATGCCGATGGGCCCATTTTTCATCAGCAAAGATATTAGCTGGAATATCATGCTTAATTAGCTTGCCTTTTTCCATTACCAAAACGTCATCGGCATAATTAACAACATCATCCATGTTATGAGTGACCAAAATCACAGTATGACCAGAATTTTTATAATCTAAAAACAAATCCATCATTTGCTTTCGAGCACGAGGATCCAATCCTGCATCTGGTTCATCCAAGCAAAGAACGTCAGGTTGATACGCCATGACCCCAGCAATTGCCACTCTCCTCATTTGTCCACCAGATAAATCGAAAGGAGAACGATCCGCTATGTCTTCAGATAAGCCGACTTTCTTTAACCATTTTAATGCTAAAGCCTTAGCATCATCTTCGCTATAGCCAAAATTTTTCGGTCCAAAAGCAATATCATTTAAAACCGTTGTTTCAAATAATTGAGCTTCGGGGAATTGAAATACTAAACTAACATGACGACGTAAATCTTTTAAATTTTTATTTCCAGTTTCAGGTGTGATTTCTTTACCAGCAATTTTAATCTTTCCGGCACTAGGTTTCAATAAAGCATTAAAATGCTGCATCAAAGTAGATTTTCCACTACCAGTATGACCAACAATTGCGACAAAACTCTTTTCTTTTAAAGTAAAGCTTACCTGGTCTAAGCCTTTTTTCTCTAATGGTGTATTAGGTGAATATATGTAACTTACATTTTCGAATTTAATTGACATAGTATCTCGACCAACTTCTCTTGCGAATCGACGTTCTCTGGAATTTCTATCCCGGCCTTTATTAGCTTTTTGATAAGTTTAAAAATAAATGGTTCCTCTAAACCTATACTATCTATTAGCTTTTCGTTTTTGAAAACATCCTTTGGCGTACCCTGTGCAATCGCCTTTCCGTCATTCAAAATTAAAACATGATCAGCCAACATAATTTCATTAATATCATGTGTAATAGAAATGACAGTTAAATCATTTTTGTCCTTCATCTTTTTAACTAACGAAATGATTTCGTCATGTCCTCTAGGATCAAGCATCGAAGTCGCTTCATCTAAAATTAAAATTTTAGGCTTAACGGCAAGTATACCAGCAATTGCGACTCTTTGCTTCTGACCTCCTGATAAGTTGCTTGGCTCAGCAGTTTTATAGTCTGACATGCCTACCTCTTGAATGGCTTTATCGACAATACTTAACATTTGTTCACGCGGTACTCCACGATTTTCTAGTCCAAAGGCAACATCATCGGCGACAGTGGCACCAACAAATTGATTATCAGGATTCTGAAAAACGATCCCCACTTTATCTCTTATTTTCCACAAATTTTGTTCATTAAGAGGATCGCCATCAACAATAATTGAATCCGCATCATTTTCGTCAGACCATAAAAGTCCATTTATTAGTCTAGTAATTGTTGATTTGCCACTTCCATTATTACCTAATATGGTAAACCATTCACCTTTCTTAACATTAAAACTAACATCCTGTACAGCAGGTACCTTAGATTCACTATAAGTAAATGAGACATGATTTAAAGAAATTATATTTTCGGACATATATTCACCACCAAACTACTTATCATCCTACCAAAAAGAGCAAAAAAAATCATCCATGAAGAGGGATGATTTAATCATCTAAGCTAGACTAAGCTTTCGCCATCATCTTTGCGCTTATTCTCACTTTCATGGATAATTCTTAATAGCTATTAAGTTAGATTATTTTGAATTAAATATTAAACCAATTCAAGAATAACCATTGGAGCAGCGTCACCCTTACGAGCTAAAGCTAACTTCATAATTCTGGTGTAACCACCATTACGGTCTTTGTAACGAGGTGCAATATCAGAGAAGAGCTTTTGCAATGCTGATTTAACAACAACTGCATCTTTTTCTTCGTGAATATCAGCAACCTCATCTCTTACAAAAGTAGCAGCTTTTCTTCTTGATGCTAAATCACCGCGCTTACCCAAAGTAATCATTTTTTCAGCAGTCTTACGGATTTCCTTAGCACGAGATTCAGTAGTAACAATGCGTTCGTTAATGAACAATTGAGTAGTCATTTCTCTAAGCATTGCTTTTCTATGTGCACTGTCGCGACCTAATTTACGGTATGCCATTAGTTTGCCTCCTTTATTTGCTTACTTAAGTTAATCTTCTTGACGAAGTGAGAGTCCTAAGTCAGCTAATTTGTTCTTAACTTCTTCCAATGATTTACGTCCTAAATTACGTACACGCATCATATCTGCTTCACTTTTATCTGTTAACTCTTGCAAAGTATTAATACCTGCACGCTTTAAGCAGTTGTAAGAACGAACAGAAAGATCAAGCTCTTCAATAGTCATTTCAAGCTTCTTCTCTTTCTTGTTGTCTTCCTTTTCCACCATTACTTCGCTGAACTTGTTATCTGCATCTGCAGATTCGAATACCTTAAAGTGTTCTACAAGAATCTTTGCAGCGAAGCTAAGGGCGTCATTAGGGTTGATTGAACCGTCTGTCCAAATCTCAAAAGTGAGCTTGTCAAAATCGTCTCTCTTACCAACGCGAGTTGATTCAACTTGGTAATTTACCTTCTTAATTGGTGAGAAAAGAGAATCAACTGGAATAACACCAATTGGCATGTCTTCACTCTTATTGTCACTTGCAGCTACATAACCGCGACCATTCTTAACCGCAATTTGCATGTGCAAGTGCCCACCTTCAGCAATGGTACAAATGTATTGATCTGGATTCAAAACTTCTACGTCTGAATCAACTTTAAGATCATCAGCAGTTACAGTGGCTGGACCTTCAACATCCAATTCAATAACCTTTTGTTCATCTGAATTTGACTTTAATTCAAGTTTCTTCAAATTCAAAATAATCTTAGTTACATCTTCTCTAACGCCGGGAACTGTTGAGAACTCGTGTAAAACGCCGTCAATTTGAACATAAACAAGTCCTGTACCAGGAATAGAAGTGAGTAATACTCTGCGAAGAGAATTACCTAATGTTGTACCAAAGCCTCGTTCTAGTGGTTCAACAACAAACTTACCGTAAGAATCTTCTTGTTCAACAACGGTAATATTTGGTTTTTCAAATTCAATCATTACTAGGCCCCTTTCAAAACGTAACGTCCTTGAGCATTAAGGACAAAATTAAACACGACGACGTTTTGGTGGTCTAGAACCATTGTGGGGAACTGGCGTAACGTCACGAATTGCAGTAATTTCAAGACCAGTTGCTTGAAGTGATCTAATTGCAGATTCACGACCAGCACCAGGGCCTTTAACAGAAACTTCTACACGTTTCATGCCTTGTTCCATTGCACTCTTAGCTGCTGCTTCGGCTGCCATTTGAGCTGCAAATGGGGTTGACTTACGACTACCCTTAAAGCCCAATGCACCGGCTGAAGACCAAGCAATTGCATTACCTTGAACGTCAGTAATCATGACTAAAGTATTATTAAACGTAGACTGAATGTGAGCAACGCCGCTTTCGACATGCTTCTTCACACGACGCTTACGTGCTGTTTTAGGCATCAATAAACCTCCTTATAAATATATTAACGGTTTCTCTTAGCACCCTTACGGGTACGAGCATTGTTCTTAGTATTTTGACCACGAACTGGAAGTCCACGACGGTGACGAATACCACGGTAACAACCGATATCAACTAAACGTTTGATGTTCATACTTACTTCACGACGTAAGTCACCTTCAACACGGTATTTGTCGACTTCTGAACGAAGCTTTTCTTGATCTTCTGGAGTTAAATCCTTTGAACGAATATCTTCTGAAACACCAGCATCTTTACAAATCTTCTTAGCAGTTGGTTCACCAATACCATAAATATAAGTCAATGCGACTACAACTCGTTTATCTCTTGGTAAGTCAACACCAGCAATACGTGCCATAAATTGCACCTCCTATTTTTTAACCTTGACGTTGCTTGTGTTTTGGATTTGCAGGGCAAATAACCATAACACGGCCATGTCTCTTAATAACTTTACAATGTTCACACATTGGTTTAACAGATGGTCTAACCTTCATGTTTACCTCCGTTATTACTTAATAAACCGATACGTAATTCTACCTTTTGTTAAATCATATGGAGAAAGCTCAACAGTCACACGGTCTCCAGGCAAAATGCGAATATAGTGCATTCTAATCTTGCCTGAAACGTGTGCTAAAATAGTTGCTCCATTTTCCAATTCAACTTTAAACATAGCATTAGGTAAGGTATCAACTACCTTACCTTCTACTTCAATGACACCATCTTTTGCCAAAGTTGTTCCTCCGCAATTAAACAGTCATACTTTGAAATTATAACACGGAATTCTAAATATACAAGCTTTGTCTTACTTGTTGTTACTTAAGACCGCATCGATATCTTCAAATACTTTATCTGGAGTTTGCTTTCCGTTAATTACAGTCAACAAACCTTTTTCTTGATAAAAGTCTTTTAATGGTGCATTCATCTTTTCGTTAACTTCAAGACGATTCTTAACAACTTCTGGTTTGTCATCTTCACGTTGATAAAATTCATGACTACCACAACGATCACATGTACCTTCAACCTTAGGCATCTTTGAGATCTTATTATAAGTAGCTCCACAATTTTTACACATAAAGCGTGCTGATAAACGTTTTACTAAAGTATCTTCATCAACATCTAATGCAATAACATTAGTTAATGGTTTATTTAAACGTTTAGTGATACCATCAAGCATTTCTGCTTGTTCAATAGTTCTTGGAAAACCGTCTAAGATATAACCTTCTTTAATATCTGGTTGACTTAAACGTTCCTCAACTAATTTAGCAGTAACTTCGTCAGGTACTAAATTACCTTTGTCGATATAGCTCTTAGCTTCAAGGCCAACTTTTGTTTTGTTAGCCATAGCTTCCCTAAACATATCCCCAGTTGAGATATGAGTTAAGTGATATTTATCAACAATTTGTTCTGATGCTGTACCTTTACCAGCACCTGGCAAACCTAAAAGAATTAAGTTAATCATATTTCCGTCCTATCTGATGAATCCGACATATTCTCTTTTCATTAACAAACCGTTAATTTGACGAGATAATTCTAAGACAACCCCAATTACAATTAACAAACTAGTTCCGCCTAAACCAATAGAACTTGGTAAGCCCCAGAAGTTAGTTGCTAATTGTGGTATAAGTGCTACTAAACCTAAGAAAATTGAACCAACTGTGGATAATCTCATTAAAAGTTTAGAAACATAATCTTGTGTATCTTTACCAGGCCATACACTTGGGATGTAAGCCCCTTGTTTTTGTAAGTTTTCTGCTAGCTTTTCAGGATTTACCTGAACAAAAGCATAGAAGAATGTAAATAGAATAATCAAAATCGTGTAAATGATAACACCTGGAGTAGTTTGTAAACTGAAAATGTTAGTCAACACTTGATACCATTGCTGGTCACCTTGACTTTTTTGAAAGGCCATTAAAACAGTTGCCGGTGTAATAATAAATGAACTGGCAAAGATAACTGGAATAACTCCAGAAACGTTAACCTTCAATGGTAGAAAACTTTCAGATCCACTGATTGTCGCTCTTCTTGTGTATTGAATAGGAATACGACGATCAGCTTGTTCAACCCAGGTAACAAGTTGCGTTACGATAAGGATTGCAACGATAACCCCGATGAAGAACAAAATACCTTGCCAACGATCACTAGCACTATTATTAACGATTTCTTCATTATATATTTGCCACATTCCTGATGGAAGTCTTGCTATAATACCAGCAAAAATAATTACTGAAATACCATTTCCTAAACCTTTGTCAGTAATTTCATCACCAAGCCAATTTAGAAGCATCGTTCCACCAGTCATGATAATGGCAATTTCTAAATAAGTTTGCCAAGTTTGATTCTTGACTAAACCCATTTGTGTCAAGGCGTTAAAACCTAACGTAATACCAAGACTTTGAACAAAGGCAACTACCAATGTTAAATATCTGGTAACCTGATTAGTTTTACGTCTACCTACTTCACCTTGCTTCCCCCATTCAACTAAAGTTGGCACAATATCCATTTGAAGCAATTGGATAACAATTTGTGCCGTAATGTAAGGAGAAACACCGAGTGAAAATATTGAATAATTATCAAGTCCACCACCGGAAACAGTATCCAGCATTGGAACCAAACCAGTTTGTGCAACCTGAGTGATCGCTTTTGCATTAACACCTGGAACGGCAATGTTAGCACCGATCCGATAAAGCAAAAGAATAAAGAGAGTAAACCAAATTTTGTTTCTGATTTCTTTATCCTTAAAGGCGTTCTTCAAGGTTGAAAACATTAGATCACCTCAACAGTTCCGCCAGCAGCTTCAACTGCCTTCTTAGCAGCTGCGGAAACCTTGTTAACCTTTACAGTTAATTTAACTTTTAATTCACCGTTACCAAGTAACTTAACACCTGAAAGTTCTTTCTTTACAAGACCATTTTCTTTCAAACTTTCAACAGTTACTTCGCTACCATCTTTAAACTTGTTTAAGTCATCTAAATTAATAATTGCGTATTCTTTACAGTTGATTTTCTTGAAACCACGCTTAGGCATAGTTCTGAACAATGGCATTTGACCACCTTCAAAACCTAAACGAGTATGACCGCCTTGACGAGCCAATTGACCTTTTTGACCACGACCAGAAGTCTTACCGTAACCACTTGAAGTACCACGACCTACACGTTTTCTTGCACGACGTGAGCCTTCTGCTGAATGTAATTCATGAAGCTTCATTTATTTGGCACCTCCTTGATTCTTTATTTATTAATCTCTTCAACAGAGATTAAGTGAGCAATTTTCAATAATGCACCACGAGTAGCAGCGTTGTTTGGAAGAACAACAGTACTGTTTACGCGACCTAAACCAAGAGCCTTAACGACTTTCTTTTGACTAGGAATGCGGTGCGCAACACTTCTAATTAAAGTAACTTTTAAATCAGTCATCTATTAACCTCTCCCTAATCTTCGTTCTTGATTTGGCGAAGTTTTTCAACTTCTTCACTAGTTCTAAGTTTCTTCAAGCCATCAATAGTTGCACGAACAACATTGATTGGAGTGTTTGAACCCAAAGATTTTGAAGTAACATCAGCGATACCAGCCATATCCATAACGATACGTACGGCACCACCGGCAGCTACTCCGGAACCAGCTTCGGCAGGCTTCAATAAAATGTTACCTGAACCATAGTGACCAATTACCTCGTGAGGAATAGTAGTACCAACCTTAGATACATTGATCATTTTCTTCTTGCCGTCTTCTACAGCCTTACGGATTGCTTCTGGGACTTCTTGAGCCTTACCAGTACCGAAACCTACACGGCCTTTCTTGTCACCAACGACAACAAGGGCAGCAAATCTCATTCTACGTCCACCTTTTACAACCTTAGTAATACGGTTGACAGCGACTAATTGATCTTCGATATCGTCCTTGTTTCTGCGATTGTTACGAGAATCGTTGCGGTTTGCCATGTGTTAATTCTCCTTCCTAGAAATCTAATCCGTTTTCACGAGCGGCGTCTGCCAATGCTGAAATACGGCCGTGGTATAAGTAACCACTTCTATCAAATACGACATTTGTAATATTCTTAGCTTTTGCTGCTTCGGCAATAGCCTTACCAACAGCTGCAGCTTGTTCTACTTTGCTTGAATCTGCGGAAACAGACTTGTCCAAAGTTGAGGCACTTGCTAGCGTGACACCCGCTACGTCATCAATTAATTGAGCGTAGATGTTTTTGTTTGAACGAAAGATACTTAAGCGTGGGCGCTCAGCAGTACCAGAAATCTTTCCACGAATACGTTTATGACGCTTTAAGCGTAACTTGTTTTTATCTGGTTTAGAAATCACAATTTCACCTCAAAATAACTACTTATTACTTACCAGTCTTACCTTCCTTGCGACGTACGTATTCATCAGTGTAACGAATACCTTTGCCCTTATAAGGTTCAGGTGGACGTACGGCACGGACTTCAGCTGCAAATTGACCAACGTTTTCCTTTGAAATACCCTCAATTTCAACGTCAGTTGCTGAAGGAGTCTTAACATTAACGCCTTCTGGAGCAGTTAAAACAACTGGATGTGAGTAACCAACATTTAAAGTAATCTTGTTGCCTTGTGCTTGTGCACGGTAACCAACACCGATTAACTTCAATGTCTTCTTGTAACCATCAACAACACCTTTGATCATTGAGGCTAAGTTTGCTCTTTCAGTACCGTGAAGAGCTTTGTCGTTTTCATTTGAACGACTAAAGTTGATTTCACCGTCTTTTTGTTCAAACTTAATCTTTGGATCAAAGTATCTGGTTAATTCACCCTTAGGTCCCTTAACAGTAATATTGTTGCCTTCTTTGGTAACAGTGACACCGTCGGGTACTTTAATAGTCTTTAAACCAATACGGCTCATTGAATTTTCTCCTTTCTGTCAGAATTACCAAACGTAAGCGATAACTTCGCCGCCAACGCCCTTTTGTCTAGCTTCTTTATCGGTAATAACACCTGCAGAAGTAGAAACGATGGCAATACCTAAACCATTAAGAACCTTAGGTAATTCTTCAGCACCAACATAGTTTCTAAGACCTGGCTTAGAAATACGCTTCAAGCCTGAAATTACGCGTTCACCGTTTGGACCATACTTCAAGAAAATCTTGATAACGCCTTGCTTGTTGTCATCAGTTACTTCGTAATCACGAATGAAACCTTCGCGCTTCAAAATTTCCGAAATTGACTTTTTAATGTTTGATGCAGGAATTTCAACTGAATCGTGCTTTGCCATGTTGGCATTTCTGATTCTAGTCAAGTAATCTGCGATCGGATCTGTCATGACCATTTATGCTATCCTCCTAACCGTATACTACCAACTAGCCTTTTTAAGACCAGGAATTTGACCTTTGTGTGCTAATTCCTTTAAGCAAATACGGCATAAACCGAACTTGCGGTATACGGAATGTGGACGACCACATCTCTCACAACGTGTGTATTCACGTGTAGAGAACTTAGCAGGACGATGATTTCTGATTTTTTGTGATGTTTTAGCCATTAATGTCCTCCATTACTTTGTAAAAGGCATACCAAATTGACCTAAAAGTTCACGAGCTTCTTCATCAGTGTTGGCAGTAGTAACAATAACAATGTCTAAACCTCTAGTACGATTTACCTTATCGAAATCGATTTCTGGGAAGATCAATTGTTCTTTAATACCCAAAGTGTAGTTACCACGACCGTCGAATGAACGAGCTGAAACACCGCGGAAGTCACGAACACGTGGAAGAGAAACATTGATCAACTTGTATAAGAAATCGTACATTCTATCGCCTCTAAGAGTAACCTTAGCACCGATAGACATACCTTCACGCAAACGGAAGTTGGCGATTGATTTCTTGGCTTTGGTGATCAATGGCTTTTGGCCAGAAATTAATGTTAATTCTTCAACAGCTTCATCCAAATTCTTTGCGTTTGAAACTGCGTCACCAACACCCATGTTTAAAACGATCTTTTCGATCTTTGGTACTTGCATAACTGACTTGTAATTAAACTTGTCTTCTAATGCAGGCATAACTTTTTCCTTGTATTCTTGTGCTAAATAACTTGCCATTTGTGTCCTCCCTTCTACTTCTTATCTGCCTTAGAAATAACCTTAACGTTTGATGCGTGAATTGAACCTTCTGATTCAACTACACCACCGTTAGCGTTATTTTGTGAAGGCTTTTGGTGTTTCTTAATCTTGTTAACGCCCTTAACAACTACACGGTTCTTCTTAACGTTAACAGAAAGAACAGTACCTTCTTTACCTTTATCTTTTCCGGCAATAACTTTTACCTTGTCACCAGTTTTAACAAACATCAGTGCACCTCACTAACAATTATAAGACTTCAGGAGCAAGTGAGACGATCTTCATAAAGTCGTCTTCACGTAACTCACGTGCAACTGGCCCAAAGATACGAGTACCACGTGGGCTCTTATCTGCATTAATAATTACGGCTGCATTTTCGTCGAACTTGATGTATGAACCATCTACACGACGTGCGCCTGACTTTGTTCTAACAATGACTGCTTTTACGACGTCACCCTTTTTGACAACGCCACCTGGTGTTGCTTGTTTAACAGCAGCTACAACGATGTCACCAATATTACCAGTCTTACGCTTTGAACCACCTAAGACTCTGATGACTAAAAGTTCTCTGGCACCAGAGTTATCAGCAACCTTTAAACGAGATTCGTTTTGAATCACTGTGAAATCCTCCCTTCAGTAAATCCGTAAAAATTAAACAGATTTCTTAACAATCTTAACTAAACGGAAGCGCTTTGTGCGAGATAATGGACGGGTTTCCATGATACGAACAGTATCTCCAACTTTAGCTTCATTATTTTCGTCTTGTGCGTAAAACTTCTTTGAATACTTAAAACGCTTTTTATAAACTGGGTGATTCTTGTAAGTGTCAACAACTACAGTAATAGTTTTGTCCATCTTATCAGAAACAACGCGTCCTTGGTATACGTGACGATGATTTCTTTCGTTTGCTTCGCTCAAGTTAATAGCTCCCTTCCATTAATTTTGTTCTAATGCTTTTTCGCTAAGAATAGTCTTAATTCTAGCGATGTTTTTACGGACTTTGCTCAAGCGAGCGGTATTTTCTAATTGACCCGTTGCTTGTTGGAAACGCAAGTTAAAGAGTTCTTCTTTATATTGCTTTTCCTTTTCTAACATTTGCTCAGTGGTTAATGATCTGATATCTTTAGCCTTCATTAGAATTGCCACCTACTTCCGAACCCTTAGTCACAAACTTAGTTTTGATTGGTAACTTAGTAGAAGCAAGTCTCAAAGCTTCACGAGCTACTTCTTCTGATACGCCACCAATTTCAAATAAAATCTTTTCTCTCTTTACTACAGCTACCCAACCTGCTGGTGCACCTTTACCAGAACCCATACGTACACCGACACCTTTAGCAGTGTATGACTTTTGAGGGAAAATTCTAATCCAAACTTTACCGCCACGCTTCATGTAACGTGTCATAGCAACACGGGCAGCTTCGATTTGACGGTTAGTAATCCAGTGAGATTCAAGGGCTACCAAACCATATTCACCAAAGGCAATGTACTTACCACCTTTAGCAGCACCACGCATCTTACCACGGAATTCACGACGGTGTTTTACTCGCTTAGGTACTAATGGCATTACTTGTTTCCTCCCTTCGCTGGCTTAGATGACTTGTTCTTACGAGTTGGTAAGATTTCGCCACGATTAATCCAAACTTGGACACCAATTTCACCGTAAGTAGTGAAGGCGTTAACCCAAGCATAATCAATATCAGCTCTTAATGTTTGTAATGGAACACGGCCTTCAGTATGCCATTCTCTTCTAGCCATGTCAGCACCATTCAAACGACCAGAAATTTGAATTCTGGTACCCTTAGCACCAGCACGCATAGTTCTTTGTGAAGCTTGACGCATAGCACGTCTGAATGCAACACGAGCTTCCAATTGACGGGCAATACTGTCTGCTACTAATTCAGCATCAAGATCTGGCTTCTTAATTTCAACAATGTTGATGTGTACTTGTTTGCTAGTTAAAGCATTTAATTCTTTTCTTAAAGCTTCAACTTCAGAACCACCTTTACCAATTACCATACCTGGTTTTGAAGTGTGGATTGAAATATTGATTCTGTTAGCTGCACGTTCAATTTCAACAGTAGAAACAGAGGAATCCTTCAATTTGTCTGAAATATATTTTCTAATACGAAGGTCTTCGTTTAAAGTTTCTTTGTATCCTCTGTCAGCATACCATTTTGATTCCCAATCACGGATGACGCCGAGACGAAAACCATTTGGGTTAATCTTTTGACCCATTAATATACCTCCCTTAATCGTTCTTTTCTGAAACTACAACAACTACGTGACTAGTTCTCTTGTTAATTGGAGAAGCCATACCCTTAGCACGTGGACGGAATCTCTTCAAAGTTGCGCCTTCGTTTACGTAAGCTTCTGATACGTAAAGGTTAGCACTTTCAAGATCGTAGTTGTGTTCTGCATTAGCAATAGCTGAACGTAAAACTTTTTCAACGATTGGGGAAGCAGCTCTAGGCGTAAATTCCAAGATTGCTAATGCTTCAGCAACGCTCTTACCACGAATTAAGTCAATAACCAAACGTGCTTTTCTTGGAGCGATGCGAACAGTTCTTGCTTCAGCCTTAGCTGAACTAATTTGTTCTGCCATTTAGATGTTTCTCCTTCCTCTAAGCTTGTGCTGTGGCCTTGTCATCGGCGATCTTGTGTCCATGGAAAGTTCTTGTTGGAACAAATTCACCTAATTTATGACCAACCATGTCTTCAGTAATATAAACTGGAACATGTTTTCTACCATCGTAAACAGCTATAGTCAAACCTACAAAGGAAGGGAAAATAGTTGAACGACGTGACCAAGTCTTAATAACTTGCTTCTTATCAGCATTTTGTTGTGCATCAACTTTCTTTAATAATGATGCGTCAGCAAAAGGACCTTTTTTAATACTACGGCTCATTAATTAACCCTCCTTCTATTACTTGCTACCTTTACGGTGACGAATAATTAACTTCTCGCTAGCCTTCTTGGTGTTTCTAGTCTTGATACCACGAGCCTTCTTGCCCCATGGAGTCATAGGTTGTGGACGACCAACAGGAGCCTTACCTTCACCACCACCATGTGGGTGATCGTTAGGGTTCATTACGGAACCACGTGATTGTGGACGCTTGCCTAACCAACGCTTACGACCAGCTTTACCTAATTGAATTAATGAGTGCTGTTCGTTACCAACTACACCAATAGTTGCACGACATTCAGATAAGATCTTGCGAACTTCACCACTTTGTAATCTAACCAAAGTGTAAGAGCCATCAAAACCTAATACTTGAGCAGAAGCACCGGCACTTCTTACAAGTTGACCACCCTTACCTGGTCTTAATTCAATGTTGTGAATGTTTGTACCAGTAGGAATGTTCTTAAGTGCTAAAGCGTTACCTGGCTTGATATCTACTTCTTCACCAGATTTAACAATATCGCCAACCTTTAAGCCTTTAGGAGCTAAAATGTAAGCTTTAATACCGTCAGTGTAATGAAGCAAAGCAATGTTAGCAGTTCTGTTTGGATCATATTCGATAGCCTTTACAACTGCCTTTGCGTTGTCCTTGTTACGCTTAAAGTCGATGATACGGTATTTTTGTTTGTGACCACCACCACGGTGTCTTACAGTGATGCGACCATATGAGTTACGACCTGCAGTATGTGATTGTGATTCAAGTAAAGTCTTTTCAGGCTTTGTCTTGGTAATCTCAGCAAAGTCGGAAGAAGTCATATGACGACGACCATTAGTGGTTGGCTTGTAAATCTTAATAGCCAATTGACTGACCTCCTATTACTTGTCTTCTTTGTTTTCGTCTTGGAAAACTTTAATGTCATTTGAATCGTCAGTTAAAGTAACGATTGCCTTTCTACGACGAGCTGTCTTACCGAAGTAACGACCAACTCGCTTGTCTTTGCCGCGAACGTTCATAATGTTTACGCTCTTAACTTTGACATCAAAGATTTCTTCAACAGCGTTACGAACTTGAGTTTTGGTTGCAGTTAAAAGCACGTCGAAAGTGTACTTCTTATCATCCATTAAGTTCGTTGACTTTTCAGTAATGACAGGTCTTAAAATGATATCACGTGCGTTCATTAAGCCAAAACCTCCTCAATCTTCTTTACAGCATCTTGAGTCAAGATTAACTTGTCGTAGTTAACAGCATCTTCAACATTTAAGCCATTAACTGGAACAACCTTAACCTTTGGCAAGTTTTTAGCAGAAAGTTGTACGTTCTTGTCGTCAGAAACAACTAATACCTTACTTTCTACCTTTAAGCTGTCTAAAATTGACACAAATTCTTTAGTCTTAGGTGCTGACATAGTCAACTTATCTAAAACGATCAAATTCTTATCAATCAACTTTTGGGAAAGAACTGACTTGATAGCCAAACGACGTTGTTTTCTTGGCATTGAATATGCGTAAGAACGTGGAGTAGGGCCAAATACCGTACCACCACCGCGCCATTGTGGAGCTCTGATAGAACCTTGACGAGCACGACCAGTGCCCTTTTGTCTCCAAGGCTTCTTACCACCGCCGCGAACAGCAGATCTATTCTTAACCTTTGAAGTACCTTGACGTTGACCAGCTCTTTGTCTGATGATTGCTTCAAAGACTACGCTTTCGTTAGGTTCGATACCAAAAACTTTATCGTTTAAGGTAACTTCACCAGAGTCTTTACCGTTTTGATCGATAACTTTTAAATTAGCCATTCTAGTCCTCCTTCCTACTTAGCAGCGTCTGTAACTTTAGATGCAGTCTTAACTACGATTAATGAATTCTTAGCACCAGGTACGTTGCCTTTGATCATTAATACGTTCTTGTCTGCAACAACTTTTTCGATTACTAAATTTTCAATGGTAACTTTCTTAACGCCCATGTGACCTGGCAAGTGCTTGCCCTTTGGTACACGGTTAATGATTGAACCCATTGAACCAGGAATTCTGTGGTATCTTGATCCGTGAGTTTCTGGACCTCTGGATTGACCCCAACGCTTAATGTTACCTTGGTATCCATGACCTCTTGTAGTACCAGTAACGTCTACGACGTCACCTTCCTTGAATGTATCCACAGTAACTTCTGAGCCGACTTCATAGTTCTTAAGCTCAACACCGCGGATTTCCCGAATGAAGCGCTTAGGTGAAGTCTTTGCCTTTGCAGCATGACCTTTTTCTGGTTTGTTGCTCAAAACTTCACGCTTGTCTTGGTAACCTAATTGAACAGCATCGTAACCGTCTGATTCAACAGTCTTAACTTGCATAACAACGTTAGGAGTTGCTTCAACAACAGTTACTGGAACTAAGGCACCATCTTTAGTGAAGATTTGAGTCATACCAACTTTTCTTCCTAAGATTCCTTTGGTCATGATTACACCTCTTTCTATGTAAATTATAATTTGATTTCGATGTCTACGCCGCTTGGAAGATCAAGCTTCATTAATGAATCAACAGTCTTTGGTGTTGGATTCAAAATATCGATTAAACGTTTGTGAGTGCGCATTTCGAATTGTTCACGTGAATCCTTGTTCTTGTGTGGTGAACGAAGAACAGTGAACAAAGTTCTTTCAGTTGGAAGAGGAACTGGGCCTGAGATTTCTGCACCAGTTCTCTTTGCGCTAGCTACAATCTTAGCAGCTGATTCATCGAGAATACCATGTTCGTAAGACTTAAGTCTAATACGAATTGTTTGACTTGCCATTTAAATTACCTCCTTAACGTCTTCTTTAAAAGATGACTAGCTCGGCAAAAATTCCCTGCACACCACTGTGGCAATGCAGCCTGGCGTGCCGCAACCTTTTGCGTCAACGCTTTACAACAATTTTGAGCATCAGAGCATAATAAGCCCTTAAATGCACAACGACTATTTTACTTGGTATGGCCTTAAATATCAAGGGTTTCACCGATGTTTCTCAATATTTTTTACAAAAAAAGAGCTATCCAAAACTGGATAACTCTTTTTTCTAAAATTATTAAAAATTATTTAGCATCTCCGCCGCGCTTTTTAATAATTTCTTCTTGAATTGACTTTGGACATGGTGAGTAGTGATCAAATACCATAGTGAAAGTACCACGACCTTGAGTTAATGAACGCAAAGTAGTTGCGTAACCAAACATTTCAGAAAGTGGAACCATAGCATTCAATACCTTAGCGCCTGAACGGTCGTCCATACCATCCATCGTACCACGACGAGCGGTAATTGAACCCATTACATCACCTAAGTATTCTTCTGGTGTAATGACTTGAACCTTCATAATTGGTTCAAGAATTACGGCACCAGCCTTAGGAGCAGCATTCTTCAATGCAAGAGAAGCAGCAACCTTGAAGGCAGCTTCTGATGAGTCGACTTCGTGGTAACTACCATCGTAAAGCTTAGCCTTAATGTCAATTAATGGGTAACCTGCAAGAACACCATTCTTCATAGCTTCTTGTAAACCTTGGTCAACTGCAGGGATAAATTCACGAGGAACAACACCACCAACAATGGCATCTTCGAATTCGTATCCTTTACCTTCTTCATTAGGAATAAAGTCAATCCAAACGTCACCGTATTGACCTTTACCACCAGATTGACGAACGAACTTACCTTGAGCCTTAGCTTCCTTGGTGAAGGTTTCACGGTAAGCTACTTGTGGTTCACCGATTTCAGCTTCAACGTGGAATTCACGCTTCATACGTTCAACCATGATTTGAAGGTGAAGTTCACCCATACCAGCGATCAAAGTTTGACCAGTTTCTGGGTTAGTTTCAGCCTTAAAGGTTGGGTCTTCTTCAGTAAGCTTTTGCAAAGCAACATCCAACTTATCACGGTCAGCCTTTGACTTAGGTTCAATTGAAACTTGGATAACTGGATCTGGAACTTGCAAACTTTCCAAAATAAGTGGACGATCTGGATCAGTTAAAGAGTCACCAGTAGTGGTGTTCTTCAAACCGATAGCACCGGCAATATCACCTGAGAATACTTCTGGAATTTCCTTACGTTCGTTAGCGTGCATTTGAAGCAAACGACCTACACGTTCACGAGTATCCTTAGAAGCATTCAATACGTAAGAACCTGATTGAAGTGAACCAGTGTAAACACGGATGAAAGTTAAACGTCCAACGAATGGGTCTGAAGCAATCTTAAATGCTAAAGCAGCAAATGGTTCGCTATCGTTAGCCTTAAGTTCAACTTCTTTACCGGTCTTAGGATCATGAGCAACATAAGGCTTAACGTCTAATGGTGATGGCAAGTAATCTACAACACCATCAAGCATCATTTGAACACCCTTGTTCTTGAAGGCTGAACCAGCAAATACTGGGAAGAACTTCAAGTCAATGGTTGCTTTACGGATAGCTGCCTTAATTTCATCGCTTGAAATTTCGTCACCGTTTAAGTATTTTTCCATGATGCCATCGTCAACATCAGCAACAGCTTCAATTAACTTTTCACGACGAGCTTGTGCTTCTTCCTTGTATTCATCAGGAACTGGAACAGTATCCCACTTTGAACCAAGCTTGTCTTCGTCGTAGATATCAGCAACCATGTTGATTAAGTCGATAACACCTTCAAAAGTTTCAGCAGAACCAATTGGCATTTGAACAGCATGTGCATTTGCGTTTAAACGTTCATGCAAAGATTCAACTGACTTATCAAAGTCAGCACCGATCTTATCCATCTTGTTAACAAAAACAATACGAGGAACACCGTAAGTTTCAGCTTGACGCCATACGTTTTCAGTCTGTGGTTCAACACCGGCCTGGGCATCCAAAACAGTTACGGCACCATCCAAAACACGAAGTGAACGTTCTACTTCGATAGTGAAGTCAACGTGCCCTGGGGTATCGATAATGTTAATTCTGTGGCCTTTCCATTGAGCAGTAGTGGCTGCTGATGTAATAGTAATACCACGTTCCTTTTCTTCATCCATCCAGTCCATTTGTGAATCACCTTCGTGAGTTTCACCAATTTTGTGGATCTTACCAGTGTAGTAAAGGATACGTTCAGTAGTGGTAGTCTTACCCGCATCGATGTGGGCCATGATACCAATATTACGTGTCTTTTCTAATGGAAATTCACGCTTGTTAGCCATAAATATTTTCTCTCCTTAAAATAAAACGAATGAGCAGATTAGAAGCGGTAGTGTGCAAATGCACGGTTGGCTTCAGCCATACGGTGAACGTCTTCACGCTTCTTAACAGCTGAACCAGTGTTATTAGAAGCATCAATAATTTCGTTAGCTAAACATTCATCCATAGTGTGTTCGTTACGTAAGCGAGCGTATGAAACAAGCCATCTTAAGCCCAAAGTAGTTCTTCTTTCTGGACGAACTTCAACTGGGATTTGATAGTTGGAACCACCGATACGACGAGCTCTAACTTCCAAAACTGGCATAACATTATTCATTGCTTCTTCAAAGACATCAAGTGGTTCCTTACCAGTCTTATCCTTAACAATATTGAAAGCATCGTAAAGGATTGATGATGCCTTAGCTCTCTTACCATCAACCATTAAGTGGTTAATTAACTTAGTAACAAGTTTTGAGTTGTAAACTGGATCTGCTAAAACGTCTTTTTTAGTTACGTGACCTTTTCTAGGCATTATTTAAACCCTCCCTTTAATCTTTCTTAGTACCGTACTTAGAACGACTTTGCTTTCTGCCATCAACACCAGCAGTATCAAGGGCACCACGAACAATATGGTAACGAACACCAGGAAGGTCCTTTACACGACCACCACGGATTAATACAACTGAGTGTTCTTGCAAGTTGTGGCCTTCACCTGGAATGTAAGCAGTAACTTCAATCAAGTTTGAAAGACGTACACGAGCATACTTACGCAAAGCTGAGTTAGGTTTCTTAGGTGTCATAGTACCAACACGAGTTGCAACACCACGCATTTGTGGAGCTGGGTTGAATACTAATTTCTTCTTCATACTGTTGTAACCGTAGTTCAAAGCTGGTGACTTTGACTTAGTCGTCTTTGAATGACGGCCTTTTCTTACCAATTGGTTAATGGTTGGCATTAAAATTTCCTCCTAAAATAATATTTTTTGTTCACACATCCGGGAGTTTCTTTTTTGGCTCACGGAAAATCTGTTCAAAACATACAAACAATATTGTACTACCTTTTAAACAGAAAGCAAACTATTTCGGTAAATTATCTTTATTTTACGTATTTAATAATTGGAGGGATTTTATGCTAATTAATTATTTTGTTAATTTTTTTATTGGAAGCTGTTTAGCTTCACATGCATGTGTCATCTACGATCGTTTTGACCAAGGCAATTTTTTATGGGGACATTCGCATTGCGACTTTTGCTTACAACCCTTGGCACTGACTGATGAGTTGCCAATAATCTCATTTTTAATCCTTAAAGGAAAATGTCGTTTTTGTCATGAAAAAATTTCTTGGACACTTCTTCTGTTTGAAATTTTAGGTGGTTGTGCCTTTCTTCCAATTGATTTTTCTAATATTAAAAGCTTTTCGACAGGAATCTTTATCTTTTTTGTCCTATTAATTGCCATTTTTGATTTTAACGATAAAGAATTCCCTACAATTTTTTTGTTACCACTTTTTATTGTTACTTTAACCAAGGCTAACTTTTGGCATTACTTTAACCTTCTTCAATTTTTACCAATTGCTAGCCTATTAATCCTCTACGTTTATAAGAAAAAGCTAGGCAGCGGTGACCTTTACCTTTATCTATCAATTGCCTCCTTCTTTAATCCGCAATTTGCTAATGAAGTTTTTCTAATTGCATCCATTCTTGTTATTCTTTCTTATTTATTTGAAAAACATCAGAGCTACTCATCTAGTTTTGCATTTATTCCTTATATTTTTACGGCCTTAATAATTAAAAATTTTTAGACAAAAAAGCTTCCATCATCTTTCATGATGGAAGCTTTTCTATTTTTCTCTAACAGAATTTTATTACTTTTGTGGAGTTGCTTTGTCCTTTTCGTCTTTTTCCTTCATTTGTCTTTCAATATCGGCAATTGAATAAACTGATTGAGGTTTAGCAACATCTGCTTGTGGTTCCATATTACGGTAAACAGGCATACCAGTACCAGCTGGAATAATCTTACCAATAATAACGTTTTCCTTAAGCCCAAGAAGTGGATCGTTCTTGCCACGAATAGAAGCATCGGTAAGAACACGAGTAGTTTCCTGGAATGAAGCAGCTGACAAGAAACTATTAGTTTCCAAAGCGGCCTTAGTAATACCTAAGATGACACTTTGAGCAGTTGCGGGAATACCACCAGAAATAATAACTTCCTTGTTACGGTCTCTAAATTGACCGATATCCATAACTTCACCAGGCAACATGTCAGTTTCACCTGGATCAAGGATACGAACCCTTTGCAACATTTGACGAGTCAATACTTCAACGTGTTTATCTGAAATATCTACACCCTGCATTCTATAAGCTTTTTGAACTTCAGCCAAAATGTATTCTTCAGTTGTTAAAGTATCAGTTACTTGAATCAATTCCTTAGGATCAATTGAACCAAGAGTCAACTTGTCACCACGGTGAACTGTATCGCCTTCAGCTACAGCAACAGATGCAGTGTAAGGGACATCGTATGATCTTGTATCAATCTTGCCCTTTACAGTAATTTCACGCGTGTGATCTGCTGGGTTTTCTTGAATTGAATCAACAATACCATCAACTTCAGAAATTGTAGCACGACCCTTAGGGTTACGAGCTTCAAATAATTCTTGAACACGAGGTAAACCTTGAGTAATATCTTCAGCACCGGCAACACCACCGTTGTGGAAAGTTCTCAAAGTAAGCTGAGTACCTGGTTCACCAATTGATTGAGCGGCAACAGTACCAACCGCTTCGCCAACTTCAACTTCTTCACCAGTAGCAAGGTTCATACCATAACACTTACGACATACACCGTGAGGAGTATCACAAGTAAGGATTGAACGAATCTTAACGTGAGTTAAACCAGCATCACAAACTTTGTGAGCCAAGTTTTCGTCCATCATGACGTCCTTAGCTACGATAGTTTCACCAGTCTTAGGATCCTTAACTGTTTCAGCAGTGAAACGACCAAGCAAACGATCGAATAATGGTTCGATCATTTCGTCACCTTCCATGATGGCGCTAACTGTAATACCACGATCAGTACCACAATCATCATCACGAATAATAACGTCCTGAGCAACATCAACCAAACGACGAGTTAAGTAACCTGACTGGGCAGTCTTCAAAGCCGTATCGGTCATACCTTTACGAGCACCGTGAGTGGACATGAATAATTCTAGTACTGACAAACCTTCCTTGAAGTTTGAAGTAACAGGAATTTCGAACAAACCACCGTTAGGAGTAGCCATCAAACCACGCATACCAGCTAACTGAGTAAAGTTTGAAATGTTACCACGGGCACCAGAGTCGGCCATGATTGTAATTGGGTTTCTTGGGTCATAGATTTGTGCAATTTCATTTTGAACTTCGTCTTTACACTTGTTCCAAATGCTAATTACACGGTCGTGACGTTCTTGCTCAGTAATCAGACCTCTTCTGAATTGTTTAGATACAATATCAACTTGCTTGTGGGCCTTATCTACCTTTTCATCCTTATCAGTAATTTCTGGAACGTCAGTCATACCAATAGTGATACCTGAAGTAGTTGAACTTGTGTAACCTAATTTCTTCAAATCATCCAAGTATTCAGACGTTCTTTGAACCTTGTAGTACTTGTATACAGTAGCAATTGAATCTGATAAGAAGTCCTTCTTAAATGGAGTAGCAATCAAATCATCCGCAATTGAATCAATCTTCTTATGAATGTCTTCGCCTTCAGCTAAGAAGTACTTAGCATCTAAAGGATTATTCAAGTTTTCCTCAGTTGGTTCATTAATGTAGAAATAATCATCTGGGAAAATTTGGTTGAAGACAATCTTGCCATAAGTAGTAATAAAGATACCGTGTTCGTGACCTTTTGGCCATGGCTTCTTAGGCATTGAATCAGCTGACATACCAATAATAGTATGGTAGTGAATGTCACCATTTGCATAAGCAACAGCAGCTTCAGCTGGTGAAGTAAAGATCATGCCTTCACCTTCACGACCCTTTTCAGCCTGAGTTAACCAGTAGTTACCCAAAACAATATCCTGTGATGGAGTAACGATTGGCTTACCATCCTTAGGAGCTAAAATATGGTGCGCAGCAAGCATTAACAAACGAGATTCAGCAACAGCTTCATCTGACAAAGGAACGTGAATAGCCATCTGGTCCCCATCGAAGTCGGCGTTGTAAGCTTCACATGCTAATGGGTGCAAACGAATTGACTTACCAGGAACCAATACTGGTTCGAAGGCTTGAATACTCAAACGGTGAAGAGTAGGTGCACGGTTCAAAAGAACTGGACGTTCCTTAATTACATCTTCAAGTACATCCCAGATATCATCATCTTCACGATCAATCTTACGTTTAGCATTCTTAATGTTTGATGCAATACCACGCTTAACTAATTCATGCATTACAAATGGCTTGAACAATTCAAGAGCCATTGGACGAGGAACACCACATTGATAGAACTTCAATTTTGGTGAAACATCGATAACTGAACGACCTGAGTAGTCAACACGCTTACCAAGCAAGTTCTGACGGAAACGACCTTGCTTACCTTTAAGCATGTGTGAAAGTGACTTAAGTGGACGGTTACCTGGTCCAACAACTGGACGACCACGACGACCGTTATCAATTAAAGCATCAACAGCTTCTTGAAGCATCCGCTTTTCATTTTGAACAATGATATTAGGAGCATTCAAATCAAGCAATCTCTTCAGACGATTGTTACGGTTGATAACACGTCTGTATAAATCGTTTAAATCGGAAGTGGCAAAACGTCCACCTTCAAGTTGAACCATTGGACGAAGATCTGGTGGAATAACTGGAACAGCATCCATAACCATCCATTCTGGCTTATTGCCGGAGTTCTTGAATGCGTCCAAAATGTCCAATCTTCTAATAGCACGTGTACGTTTTTGACCAGTTGCAGTTTGAAGTTCTTTCTTCAAATCAGCAACTTCTTTAGCTAAGTCAACTTTCTTAAGCAAATCACGGATAGCTTCAGCACCCATCTTTGCTTCAAAACGATTGCCGTACTTAGCTTTTTGCTCACGGTATTCAGCTTCAGTTAATAATTGCTTAGGTTCAAGATCTGTATCGCCTGGATCAATTACGATATAAGCTGCAAAATAGATAACTTCTTCAAGCAATCTTGGAGAAATATCCAAAACAAGACCCATTTTTGATGGAATACCCTTGAAGTACCAAATGTGAGTAACAGGTGCGGCCAATTCAATGTGGCCCATCCGTTCTCTTCTTACTTTAGAAGAAGTAACTTCAACACCGCATCGATCACAAATAATTCCACGGTATCTAACACCCTTATATTTACCACACGCACATGACCAATCTTTAGTTGGACCAAAGATTCGTTCATCAAACAAACCATCTTTTTCTGGCTTTAAAGTACGGTAGTTAATGGTTTCTGGCTTCTTAACTTCACCATATGACCAGCTTCTGATCTTGTTAGGTGATGCAAGACCAATTTGCATACTTTCAAACTTATTTACGTCGATCAAAAGTTTAACCTCCTACTACTTAGAAACTTTATCGTCAGACTTGTCTACTGGTTCCTTTTCAGGTTTGTCTTCAGCAGCTTTTTCATCTGATTTTTCAGTTTCTTTGGCTAACTTCTTCTTTTCTTGTTCTTCAGCCATCCGTGACAAAGTATCAATATTCAAATGTTCATTTGAATCGTCATCCATATCACGCAATTCAATTTCATTATGATTCATATCAAGAACTCTGATATCCAAACCTAATGATTGAAGTTCTTTAACAAGAACACGGAATGATTCAGGAACACCTGGCTTAGGAATTCTTTCACCCTTAACAATGGCTTCGTATGCTCTTACACGACCAACAACGTCATCTGACTTGTAAGTCAAGATTTCTTGCAATGTGTATGCAGCACCGTAAGCTTCAAGGGCCCAAACTTCCATTTCACCGAAACGCTGACCACCAAATTGTGCTTTACCACCAAGTGGTTGTTGAGTAACTAATGAGTAAGGCCCAATTGAACGAGCGTGGATCTTATCATCAACCATGTGAGTAAGTTTCAAGTAGTGCATAACACCAACTGAAACACGGTTGTGGAATGGTTCACCGGAACGACCATCGTAAATAACAGTCTTACCGTCTTTATCCACACCAGCTTGACGAACAGTATCCCAAACTTCGTCTTCGTTAGCACCATCAAATACTGGAGTAGCTACGTGAATACCCAATTGACGAGCAGCGGCACCTAAGTGCAATTCCAAAAGCTGTCCGATGTTCATACGTGATGGAACACCCATTGGGTTCAAACAAATATCTACTGGAGTACCATCTGGCAAAAATGGCATATCTTCTTCTGGTACAACTGCAGCAACAGTACCTTTGTTACCGTGACGACCAGACATCTTGTCCCCAACTTGAATCTTTCTCTTTTGGGCAATGTAAACACGAACCATTGTGTTAACACCTGGTGAAAGTTCATCGCCTGCTTCACGAGTGTAGACCTTAACGTCTTGAACAATACCGCCACCACCGTGTGGTACACGAAGTGAAGTATCACGAACTTCACGAGCCTTTTCACCAAAGATAGCATGAAGCAATCTTTCTTCGGCTGATAATTCAGTAACACCCTTTGGCGTTACCTTACCAACTAAGATATCACCATCATGAACTTCAGCACCGATTCGAACAATACCATCTTCGTCCAAATCCTTCAAAGCGTCTTCACCAACGTTAGGAATTTCACGAGTAATTTCTTCTGGACCAAGCTTAGTATCACGTGCTTCTGATTCATAATCTTCAATACTGATTGAAGTGTAAACATCGTCTTTAACAAGACGTTCAGAAAGCATGATGGCATCTTCGTAGTTGTACATGTTCCAAGTCATAAAGGCAATCAATGGGTTTTGACCCAAAGCAAGTTCACCGTGGTCCATTGCTGGACCATTAGCAATAATGTCGCTTGCATCAACCTTATCACCCTTCTTAACGTTAGGAGTTTGGTTGTATGACTTAGAGTTGTTTGAACGACGATACTTTTCAAGAGTGTACTTATCTAAAGTACCATCTTCACGTCTAATTCTGATTTCATTACCATCAACATATTCAACCGTACCTGGAGCCTTAGCTAAAAGTGCAGCACCTGAGTCATGAGCAGCACGGTATTCCATACCAGTACCAACAAGTGAACCATGAGGATTAATCAATGGTGCAGCCTGACGTTGCTGGTTGGCACCCATCAAAGCACGGTTTGAGTCATCGTTTTCAAGGAATGGAATACATGCAGAAGCTACAGACACAACTTGTTTAGGAATAACGTCCATGTAGTCGATCTTGTCTGGAGAAACTTCGACGTTGTCTTCCTTGTGACGAGCCAAAATCAATTTTTCTTTGAAGGAACCATCTTCGTTCAAAGGAGTGTTGGCACCGGCAATGATGTAGTTATCTTCAACATCAGCTGTTAAGTAGTCGATCTTATCAGTAACCTTGTGAGTCTTCCAAGATACACGACGGTATGGAGTTTCAATAAAACCATACTTGTTAATAATCGCATATGTAGCCAAAGAGTTGATCAAACCAATGTTAGGACCTTCTGGCGTTTCAATAGGACATAGACGACCATAGTGAGTATAGTGAACGTCACGAACTTCATAACCAGCACGATCACGAGTCAAACCACCAGGCCCTAAGGCTGACATACGACGCTTGTGTGTCAATTCACCCAATGGGTTGTGTTGGTCCATAAACTGTGAAAGTTGTGAAGAACCAAAGAATTCTTTGATACTTGCAACGATTGGACGAATGTTGATCAATTGTTGTGGAGTTACGGTTGAAGGATCTTGAATTGACATTCTTTCACGAACAACACGTTCCATTCTTGCCAAACCAATTCTGAATTGGTTTTGAAGAAGTTCACCAACACGACGAATACGACGGTTACCTAAGTGGTCAATATCGTCAGTAGTACCAATTTGATCTTGTAAAGCAAAGAAGTAGTTGATTGAAGATAAAACATCAGCTGGAGTCAAGTGCTTTACATCTGAACCGATATGACCATTAGAAATAAGCTTAACTTCTCTTTCAGGGTTAACCTTTGAGTAAACTTTAATTTCTTGAACAGTAATTGGGTCTGACAAAACACCTTCCTTTGAAGGTTGGTAAGTTACCATCTTGAAGTCATCACGATCAAGGTACTTTTCAAGTTTGTCCATTACTTCGTGAGTAACAACAGTACCCTTCTTAGCAATAATTTCACCAGTATCTGGATCAGCTAAAGTTTCAGCCAAAGTTTGCCCATATAGACGGTTCTTAAGTGAAAGCTTCTTGTTGATCTTATAACGACCTACTGGAGCCAAGTCATAACGACGTGGATCAAAGAAACGAGCGTACAAAAGTGAACGTGAAGAATCAGTAGTCTTTGGTTCACCTGGACGCAGTCTTTCATAAATATCCTTTAAAGCTTCAGCAACACGTGAGTCAGCTGGGTTCTTGTGAACATCCTTGTCCAAAGTAAATTGCAAAGTATCACTTTGACCAAACATATCTAAGATTTCGCCATCTGAGCCAAGGCCCATTGCTCTAATTAAAACAGTCAAAGGCAACTTACGAGTACGGTCAACACGTACGTAAGAAACATTTTTAGCATCCGTTTCATATTCAAGCCAAGCACCACGGTTAGGAATTACTGTTGTGCCAAAGGTTTGACGACCATTTTTATCAAAATCGCCTGAGTAATATACACCAGGTGATCTTACCAATTGAGAAACGATAACTCTTTCAGCACCATTAACAATGAATGAACCTGATTCGGTCATCAAAGGCAAATCACCAAAGAATACATCTTGAGTCTTGATTTCGCCAGTTTCTTGGTTGGTTAATTTTAAAGTAACATGCATAGGTGCAGCATAAGTTGCATCATGATCACGAGCTTCATCGACAGTATACTTAGGCTTTTGAAGCTTATAACCTACATATTCAAGTGACAACTTACCTGAAAAGTCGCCAATTGGCATAATGTCATCAAAAACTTCTTTAATGCCTTTGTCGAGAAACCACTTATATGATTGGGTTTGAACATCGGTCAAGTTAGGTAGTTTCAAAACTTCTTTAATCTTTGAAAAGCTACGTCTTGTTCGGTGTTTACCGTAATTCAATACGTGTCCGTTTAACAAGGAAAAACATCCTTTCTGTTAGAGAAAGCAAATATTACAATTCTGTTACAAATAAAAAAAACTGCAATTTTAGGCATAAAAAAGACAAAAACAACTAAGTGTCGTTTTTGTCTTTATCATTTTGCTGGACAATAGATCAGCAAAATCCTGAAATTCAGCCTTTTAAATCACTCATCACTATACTTGCTTTTGAGGAATTTGTCAACTGCAAGACCTGCTAAATCAATTAATTCTTCACTTTTTCTTTTGCATTTTCGACATCAAATTTCAATTGACCACGACTGCAGCCAATCTTTAAAGTTTGTCCCGCTGCTAAATCTCCATTGATCAACATTTCAGCAATTTGATCTTCAATATCGTTTTGAATAGCTCTTCTTAATGGTCGAGCACCATTTTCTGGATCAAACCCATCTTTAGCAATCTTATCAAGTGCCGCACGAGAGACTTTCAATTCAACGTCTTTCTCTTGCAGACGCACAATCAATTTATGCATCAACAGGCTGACAATTTGACGAAGCTGCTTTTGATCAAGTTCATCAAAAATAATTGTTTCATCAATTCTGTTCAAAAATTCTGGACGGAAGAACTGCTTGAGCGCCTGACGAACTCGATCAGCACGAAGTTGTGCCTGACTTGCGTTATCAGCATTAAAGCCAACAGCTTTAGTATCAAACAAACTGCGTGAGCCCAAGTTAGAGGTCATAATAATGATCGTATTTCTGAAGTCAACTTTGCGTCCTTTAGAATCTGTTAAAAATCCTTCATCCAATACTTGAAGAAGCAAATTAAAGACGTCTGGATGAGCCTTTTCAACTTCATCAAGCAATACTACTGAATATGGGTGACGGCGAACTTGCTCAGATAACTGACCGCCTTCTTCATAACCTACATAGCCTGGAGCGGAACCAATCAGCTTGCTGCTGGCAACCGGATCCATATATTCTGACATGTCAATTCGAATCATATTATCTTCGGAGCCAAACATTGCAGCAGCAACTGATTTAGCCAATTCAGTCTTACCAACACCAGTTGGCCCTAAGAATAAGAACGATCCGATTGGACGACGTTCATCCTTAATTCCACTTCTGCTGCGGCGAATTGCACGAGCGACAGCTGACACAGCCTTATCCTGACCAATAACACGTTCATGCAAAATAGCTTCCAAATTAGCTAAACGCTTTGTTTCGTTATGTTTCATTTGCGTAACTGGTACGCCAGTCCAAGAGGAAACAACTTTCGCAATATCCTCTGGTTCCACCGTTGCTGATTGACTAAGATTATCATTCAAACTATTCATAATTTGCTGCTTGTTTTCTTGCAAAGCATTTTGTTTATCTTGCAATTTTGCCGCTTCAACGAAATTTTGATTAGCTGCAGCGTCATTTTTTTGACTAATAATCTTTTTAATTTGTTGATCAAGTTGAAGCAAACGATTATCAGAACCGGCATTATTTCTAATCTTAACCGCAGCTCCAGCTTCATCAATTAAATCAATTGCTTTATCAGGAAGATAGCGGTCCGAAATATAGCGCGTAGACAAACTAATCGCATCTTTCAAGCTGTCCTCGGAAATTCTGACATGGTGGAACTTTTCATATTTTGGCTTTAATCCTTCCAAAATTTTTAAAGTATCTGCCTTAGTTGGTGCATTTAACCGAACTTGTTGGAATCTGCGAGCCAAGGCCTGATCTTTTTCGATATATTTTTGATACTCATCAAAAGTCGTCGCACCAATCATTTGCAAATCGCCACGAGCCAAAGCAGGCTTCAAGATATTTGAGGCGTCAATTGCGCCTTCGGCACCACCGGCTCCGATAATTGTATGGATTTCGTCAACAAACAAAATTACTTTTCCGTCTTTGGCGATTTCCTTGAGTATCTTTTTCATTCGATCTTCAAATTCGCCCCGGTATTTGGTACCTGCGACCAAATTAGCGATGTTCAAAGACATTACTCGTTTATTCAATAAATCCGTTGGCACTTTTTTATTAACGATGGCTGTTGCAATTGCTTCTGCCACAGCTGTTTTACCAACACCAGGTTCACCAATTAAGATTGGATTGTTCTTTGTCCGTCGTGACAAAATTTGAATAACGCGTGCAATTTCACGATCACGTCCAATTACAGGATCAATTGCGCCTTCAATTACTCGCTTATTAAGATTAATGGCGGCATTATCCAGTGTTGGTGTTGCTGACTTTTTGGTTTGTACATTGTTAACAGTTGGAACGTTGTTAAGCCAGTCGGAAGAATCGTCAAAGTTTTGTCCTTGATTTAAACTATCTTCCACATCTTGGCGCAAATGAGCCAGGTCAACATTCAGATTTTTAAGAATCATTGCTGATAAAACTTGTTCACTCGCTACTAAGCCAAGTAAAAGATGATTCGTTTGGATTTCATGATATCCGCCTTGATCGGCAGCACGTTTAGCGTAATCAAGTATTAAGCTAAGACGTGGTGAAATTTCCATGTAATCAGTGTTGGCAGCTGAGCCGTAACCTGTATAGCGTTCAATTTCTTCTCTAATTGCTGTTGGCGTTAAATTCCATGAACGCAGGATTTTGCCTGCATCCCCATCAGACTCAATTACTAATGCAAGCAATACATGTTCTGTTCCAATTAAACGGTGATGGAAATTTTGCGCTTGTTCTCGGGCAATTTCCAAGACCTGATTTGAACTTTTACTATAAGAATTTTCCATACAAACACCACCTTAAAATTGACGTTCAATATTTTAGTCGTGATCGTCAGTAAAGTAAAATATTTCGCATTAATGCTTAAAAATCACTGCCGCAATTTTTTCTAAATATTCTTGATCTGTTTGATCAAAGTTGTCTTTAACCAACGCATCAAAGTCAAACACGCCCCAGATTTGTCTGTCTTTAAAAATAGGGACAACAATTTCTGACTTTGAACGACTGTCACAAGCAATGTGTCCTGCAAATTGATGCACATCGGTGACAATTTCAGTTTTTTCATTAGCAACTGCTGTACCACAAACTCCCTTGCCAAAAGCAATATGGACACAGGCTGGTTGACCTTGAAATGGACCTAGTATCAGTTCATTATTTTTAATACGATAAATACCTGCAAAATTGACATTTTTTAAGCCATGAAATAAAAGAGCAGATAAATTTGCCGTATTTGCAATCCAGTCGTCTTCGCCTTCAACTAAGGCTGTGGCTTGTTCGACCAACAATTGATAATCTTTTTTTGAAGCTGCTGACAATAAGACCATTCCTTTCCCTTGGTTCATGTCATTATAACAAAAGCCAAAAGGATTAACTAGTAATTAACTTATTTTAGATAAGTGAAGGCTAAATAAAAAAATAAGCATCCCTCATTGAGATGCTTATTCTAATATCAGTCGGGAAAACGCGATTCGAACGCGCGACCTCTACGTCCCGAACGTAGCGCTCTACCAAGCTGAGCCATTTCCCGGTAACAAAAAAACTCACCTGGCGGTGAGCTTCTATTCTTTGGAGCGGAAGACGGGATTCGAACCCGCGACCCCCACCATGGCAAGGTGATGTTCTACCACTGAACTACTTCCGCAGAACAGTTATTATTATAGCAAAGCATCTAATAAATGCAAGCACTTTTTTAAAAAACATTTTTCATCAATTTAGGTACAAAAAAAGCTCACATACGTGAGCTTTTTTCTTTAGAGCGGAAGACGGGATTCGAACCCGCGACCCCCACCATGGCAAGGTGATGTTCTACCACTGAACTACTTCCGCAGAACAGTTATTATTATAGCAAACGTATTTAACTTTGCAACACTTTTTCGAAAAATATTTGTTTTTTCTTCTCAAAAAATAAAAAAGCCCTCTACTGATGCTTTTAAACATCAACAAAGGACTTTATTTAATGAGTAACTGTTAATTACTTGTTTTTATTCTTCTTAGCTAAGTCAGCCTTAACTTCTGCATCAATTGAAGGAACTGCTTCTGGACGCATTGTTGGGAAGAGCAATACATCACGGATAGCTGGAGCATCAGTCAAAAGCATTACCAAACGGTCAATACCGATACCCAAACCACCTGTAGGAGGCATACCGAATTCCATCGCACGAAGGTAATCTTCATCGATCATATCAGCTTCATCGTTACCAGCATCACGTTCAGCCATTTGAGCTTCAAAACGAGCACGTTGATCATCAGGATCGTTTAATTCTGAGAAGGCGTTGCCGTATTCTTCACCCATAATGTAAATTTCGAAACGGTCAGTAAATCTAGGATCATCGGCGGTCTTTTTAGCTAATGGTGAAATTTCTACTGGGTGACCGTAGACAAATGTTGGATCAACAATGGTTTTTTCACAGTACTTTTCAAAGAAGGCGTTAATTACGTGACCAACCTTCCAATAGCTTTCACAGTGAATATCGTGATCTTCAGCAATCTTCTTGGCTTCTTCGTCAGTCATTGGCTTCCAGAAGTCAACACCGGTCTTTTCCTTAATCAAGTCAACCATGTGAACGCGGCGGAATGGCTTGCCTAAATCAATGTCTTGACCTTGGTAAGTAATCTTGCCATCCGGAGAAACAACCTTAGCAGCTGCACGAATAATGCCTTCTGCTTCATCCATGACATCATGGAAGTCCCAGTATGCTGCATAACTTTCAAGTTCAGTAAATTCTGGGTTGTGGTGAGTGTCCAAACCTTCGTTTCTAAATACACGACCGATTTCGTAAACACGTTCCATATCGCCGACAATCAAACGCTTCAAAGGAAGTTCCAAAGCAATTCTCATGTAAAGGTCAATATCCAAAGCGTTATGGTGAGTAATAAATGGACGAGCTTCAGCACCACCTGGAATATTGTGAAGAACTGGAGTTTCAACTTCCAAGAAGTCTTGCTTGTTTAAGTAGTCACGAATAGCTTGAATAATTTGAGTACGGTGAACAAAACGCATGTAGCTTTCACGGTTAGTGATTAAGTCAAGGTAACGTTGACGATAGATTTGCTCAACATCTTTCAAACCATGGTACTTATCTGGCAATGGACGGAGAGCTTTTGATAAGAAAGTAACGTGAAGTGCACGGATAGTTAATTCACCCGTATCAGTCTTCATGACTTCACCATCAATTCCTAAGAAATCACCGATATCAGATTTCTTGAAAATCTTGTAGTTGTCTTCACCAACGATGTCTTTACGTACGTAAATTTGGATCTTGCCAGTCCGGTCATAAAGATCAGCAAAGCCTACCTTACCTTTACCACGTTTTGCAAGCATTCTGCCCGCGATCTTGGTCTTAGGCATATCTTCGTTTAATTCGTCTTTATCTTCCTTACTGTACTTTTCGTTCAAAGTTTTTGCTAAATCTTGACGATCAAACTTTCTCATGCCATATGGCTCAATACCATTTTCACGCAGTTCTTCCATCTTTTGACGACGAGCGATCAATTGGTCGTTCATTTCATTCTTTGCCAATGTATCTTTCCTCCATTTATTTGTTCACTATAGCGCGTCTAGCTTCGCGTTCGGCCTGCCGTTTTTCATAGTCATCAACGAAATTGTCGAGCAAATCATATACTTCTTGACGTGTCCATACTTCATTTATTTTAGCACGAGTACGAGCTGAACGGGGAATTCCCTTTAAATAGTATGCTGCCTGTTGCCGAAATTCAGGGACGGCAATTTTTTCACCCTTTAATTCTACCAAACCATCCAACTGATGTTTAGCAGTTGCTACTCGTTCACGCACAGTCTGTGGTTTTAGCTTTTCGCCAGTTTCAAGATAATGAACCATGTCTTTGATAATCCATGGATTTCCCAAAGCTGCACGTCCAACCATTACTGCAGTCGAACCAATTTCATCCAGAGCCTTCTTAGCATCTTCAGGCGTACGAATATCTCCATTTGCTACAAAAGGAATATCCAGTGCGTTAGCTACATCATGCAACACTTCCCAGTCTGCATGACCCTGGTACATTTGTTTACGAGTTCTGCCATGCATTGCAATCATTGATGCTCCAGCTTCTTGAGCTGCTAACGCATTTTCAACTGCAAAAATATGCTTGCGATCCCAGCCGATTCTCATTTTAACCGTAACTGGCTTAGAAACATTTTGCACAACGGCATGAACCATCTGGTAAATCTTGTTTGCATCCAATAGCCATTTTGAACCGGCATCGGTTTTAGTTACCTTGGGCACGGGACAACCCATATTAATGTCAATTATGTCAGCCGCAGTATGTTGATCAACATATTGAGCCGCTTCAAGCAAAGTTTCTTCCGTTCCCCCGAAAATCTGAATACTCATTGGGTGTTCACGTGGATCAACTTGCATCATGCTCAACGTTTTTTTGTTGCGATAAATAATTCCATGATCAGAGATCATTTCACAAACAACTAATCCTGCACCGAATTCTTTGCACACCATTCTAAAAGCCGAATTTGAAACACCAGCCATTGGGGCAACTACAACTCGATTTGGGATAGTAATATCGCGTATTTTCCAGCTATTATCCACCAAATCATCCTTTCAAATACTCCAATATTGTAACAAAAAAGCCCCTAAATGCGAAAGCATAGGGACTTAGAAAATATTTTTTATTTTAATAATCTTTTTCAGATGTCTTTTTAGCTAAAATTGCCTTTAATTCATCTTCACTGTAGTGGTATTTATTGCCGCAAAAACTGCAAGTCAATTCAGCACCATGATCTTCATTAATCATTGCTTCTAACTGATCAGTTTTTAGCGTTTCCATAATGCCGGCGTACTTTTCCTTAGAGCAATCGCAACTAAAGGCCACATCATCTTTTTCCAAAATCTTGCAGTCCGTGCCCAAAATCTTACGAGCCAAATCTTCTGGCGTCATTCCATCCAAAAATGAAGTCGACAAAGCTGGCAACGACTTAATTCGTTTAATCGTTCTTGTAATCAGTTCGTCACTTGCACCTGGCAAGGCCTGCAGCATAAAGCCGCCAGCTTCACCAATTGTATTATTTGGATTAACAAAAACAGAAAGACCAACAGCAGAAGGAATTTGCTCTGATTTGGTCAAATAATATGCGAAGTCTTCCGCAATTTCACCAGAAACAATTGGTACTTGACCAGTGTATGGTTCTTTAAGTCCAAGATCTTTAGTTACTTCCAGCCAACCTTGTCCGACAGCCTTTTTAACATCAATATGTCCGTCTTTCTTAGGCGGCAAAGCAATATGCGGATTCTTTACATAGCCTTTAACAGTTAAGTCAGATTTGGCAGTTACAATGGTTGGTCCCACTGGTCCATTTCCTAATAAACGCACTGTTAATTCTTCTTTATCCGTTAATTCAGCTCCTGCTAAAAGCAGACTGCCGACGATGGTTCTGCCCAAAACGGCTGAAGAAGCAGACCAGGTATCATGACGCTGTTGTGCTTCACCTACCACGCCTTTGGCTGTAATCGTCAATAAGCGAAGATTTTTGGTTTTATCAATTGATTTTACTAAATAATCGTTCATTGCTTTCTCCTAAAAAAATAGAGCCCGTTACAGGCCCTATTTTTATTCAATTATTCATCCTTATCATCAGAAGGTTGATCAGGTTCAGTTGACTCAGTAGTTTGAGTTGGTTGAATTTGATCATCTTTTGGTTTTTCCGGTTCATTTTCTGAAGGGGTATCTAATTCATTTGCAGCCTGTTTAGCTTCAACTTCATCTTGATCCTTCTTTTCAGCCTTTGAGACTTCCTTCTTCTCTGCAGCAGCCTTTGCTTCTTCATAAGTTGAAATTTTAGACTCACTGGGATATTCTTCTTCATCCTTTTCAGGCATCTTGCCAGTCTTGTATAAAGACATGATTTGCTTTTCGTTCAAGGTTTCGTACTTCAGCAATGCATCAGCAATTAACTTATGCTTTTCACGATTATCCTTAATAATTTCAAGAGCCTTGGCATGAGCCTTATCTAAGATCTTCTTAACTGCTTCATCAATCTTAGTAGAAGTTGCTTCACTATATGGCTTCATGCCGTAAGGATTGGTTTCGCCTTCTTTTTCAAGTTCAACCATTCCTAACTCATCAGTCATACCGTAATTTACAACCATGCTATGAGCAATTTGGGTAGCTTGTTCGAAGTCGTTGGAAGCACCAGTTGATTTATCACCAATCGTAGCTTCTTCTCCGGCACGACCACCCATCAAACCAACAATTTGTTCAAATAATTGCTTCTTGGTCAAAATAAATTGATCGTCTTTTGGAAGCATGATGTTGTAACCGCCGGCACGGCCACGAGGAACAATCGTAACTTTACGAACAGTACGAGAATCGCTCAAGACCAAACCACAGATTGCGTGACCAGCTTCGTGGTAAGCGACTCGTTTTCTTTCTTGTTCAGAAATTAAACGGCCCTTCTTGGCTGGACCTGCAATGACACGGTCTTCAGCTTCATCAATATCTGAAGCGGTAATTTCAGTCCCATTGCGACGTGCAGCAACAAGGGCAGCTTCATTCAAGACGTTAGCTAAATCAGCACCAACAAAGCCTGGAGTTTGACGAGCAACTTCTTTTAAGTCAACGTCAGGAGCAAGTGGCTTATTCTTGGCATGAATTTTCAAAATAGCTTCACGTCCGCGAACATCAGGAAGACCAACTAAAACTTTACGGTCAAAACGACCTGAACGAAGCAAAGCTGGGTCCAAAACATCTGAACGGTTAGTAGCAGCGATAACGATAACACCTTCATCGCCTTCAAAACCATCCATTTCAACCAATAATTGGTTTAATGTTTGTTCACGTTCATCATTGCCGCCACCCATGCCATTGCCACGACGACGACCAATCGCATCAATTTCATCAATGAAGATGATACTTGGTGCATTCTTCTTGGCATTGTTAAACAAATCACGTACACGACTTGCACCAACACCAACAAACATTTCAACGAAGTCTGAGCCTGACATTGAATAGAATGGAACGTTAGCTTCACCAGCTACAGCACGAGCAAGTAAAGTCTTACCAGTACCAGGAGGACCCTCAAGCAAAACACCAGATGGAATTTTGGCACCTAACTTAGTGTATTTTGCTGGATTCTTCAAAAATTCGACAACTTCAACTAATTCTTGTTTTTCTTCTTCTTCACCGGCTACGTCAGAGAAACGTACCTTGTTCTTAGACGGATCTTCTGGCTTAACGTGGGAACGACCGAAGTTCATAATTCCGCCTTGGCCACGTCCAGCACCACCTTGATTCATCATCATCCAAAGCATAACAATGAATAAAATGGTTGGCACAAGCATGACAATCGTTGAAATCCAATTACCAGTTTGTGATTCTCCTTGTGTCGTCATCCGAGCATTATTCTTTTGTGCCAAGCTCTGCACAGTGGAAACGCTAGAATCATTTTGCAACATTGTGGTTGAAAAGCGAGTTACGCTTTGGCCAGATTTGCTATTGAAGAAATCTAGGCTATTGCTTGATTGACTTGTTGATTTTTGTGCTTTCTTGTAAGTACCTGAAACAGTATAGACACCATTAGCAGGCTGAACGCTAAAGTTTTTAACTTTGCCTTGACGTAAATCCTTAACGAATTCTGAATAACTGATATTTTCAGTGCTTCCAGAACTGCTAGAACCGCCGAGTGCCCAGTTGATTCCCCATAGGAGCAGAAGGAACACAACTATATAGAAAAGGCCATTTGACAACAGCCGATTCCGGTTATTCTTCATAAAAAACCTCCGCAAAGTTTCTAAAAGTTATACGAATAAAAGTTTAACACAAATCTACGTATAGCACTAATTTTTTACAAGTTCTTATTCTTTTTTTAAACGATATACATAATAATGTTGAGCGTTTTCAATCCACCTTTGATCGCGATAGCATTTTTCTACAAAAATTGCCTGGTTTTTCTGATTAAAAACAGCTAGACACAGTGATCGCAGTTCGTTTGGAATCGCTGCTTGAGCAAACATTTTCTTTGCCTTGGCATGTTGCCCATTTTGCAATTGCAATTTGCTGCCTGCAGGCAAAGAAGCAATTTTAAATTCATGCTCATCTGACCAAAAATCACCAATTAAAGGCAAAGGCTGCTCAACTACACTAAGCATAAATTCATGATCACGAAATGTAAACTCCTCTTCGGCGCGAACAACTTTTGGTTCCTGCCTAAGAAGAAGCTTTTGCGGCCATAAATAATAATATTTTTGATAAAGACGCAAATTATAACCTGTGAGATAGTGGCTGCAGCGTTTATGCCAAGTCTGCCAAATAAAGTTTTGCCAGAAATAAGCCCGCTGCCTTTGATCAAGTTGGAGTAAGGCTTCTCCTTTAATGCGATAAGCCTGATCTAAAAATCGTTCTGGTCTTCCAATCTCTGCCACTTTTTCATCAGCTAAAGCCGTCAGTACTTTTTCATCATCACTATAACGCAAGGCATTTTCCAGCAAATGGGAATTTTCTTTTTTTAGCAATGGGACCACATGGTGCCGCAAGCGATTGCGCAATGTATCGTCTTTGGCATTGGTTTCATCTTCAATAAAAGCGATATGATGCTGCTGATCATATTCAAGCAGTTCCTCCTTAGAAGTTGATAAAAGTGGACGCAGCAGCGCTGTACCATGCATTTTTCCAACAGCTTGCAGGCTATTCATTTCTTGCGGATTTCCAGAACGAATAAATTTTAATAGAATATTTTCCAGCAAATCATCCCCGTGATGAGCCGTTAATAAATAATCTGCTTGATATTGGGCAACTACCTGGCTTAAAAAAGCGTAGCGAAAATGCCGTGCGGCTGCTTCAATGCCAGTTCGCGGCTGCTCTTTTTTAAGCCAAACCCCCTTTGCCAACGGCAAATTATGCGAATGGCAATATTCCGTTAAAAGCTCGGTCTCCTTCTGACTGTCAACACGCAGTTGATGATCAAAATGCGCCACAATTAGCGAAAAATTATGACTTTTACGCAGTTCATTCAGCATATCGAGCAAGGCCATCGAATCCGGACCGCCACTGGCCGCAATTACCAATTTTTTATTATTTAGCTTAATTTGATGCTGTTTGAAAAAAAGTTCAATCTTCATTTTTACCTAGAAAAAATGACCCTTCCGGGTCATCAATTAATCCTCAGCTAATACCTGCTTTAGCTGCTTAATCTCAGCTTTGGCATCTGCTGCTGTTTGATTCAATATTTTACTAAAATCCTGTTCCTTGACCTTAGAAAATCGATTACGATGATCAATTAAATCAGGATCATTAACGCGGGCTAGAGATAAACCTAACCGTCTTTTATAATTATGAACGACCACAACGCGCAATTCATCACCAACACGATGCTGATTTCTTTCTCTAAGCCAATTGCCATCAAAATCTTTATGATGGATTAATCCAGATTTATGTCCCGGCAAAGTTAAAAAGATACCCAAATCAGTGATGTTGTTGATGACGCCTGTTACACGTTGACCAACTTCATATTTCATTAATTGTTGTCTCCATTAGGAATAGAATAAACTTTTTCGTTAGTCTTACTATACAAAAATTTATTCCGGATAAATTTAGCTACGTAGTCGGTATCTTTCAAATTATTGCGTTCTTGCGTCAACTTTTCGTCTTTTGTCTTTACCGTATTCAAATTCTTCTTTGCGACTTCAACTTGCTGATTAATTCTTGCGGTTTGCGACACTTTGATGCCGATTTGAATGCCTAAGGCCACAAAGATAATTGCAAAGACAGCAATAATCCGATTGCGACGAACGCGATGAATTTTTTTTTCTCTGTTAGCTTGTTTCTTTCTCAGTCTTGCTTCTCGTTCTTGTGGGCTTTCTGAGTTATAAATTCGTGGTCCGTTCATTTTTGATCCCCTACTACCAAAATAAAAATACTGCTTGTATCATAACAGTGTTTCACGTTTTAATCAACGATCTCATATAATTCGCTGGCTTCTGCCTTCTTGGTAGTTTCTCTGATATCAAGCACCTTAGCCTTTACTTGGCGGGTACCGTAGCCTACTTCAATGATGTCGCCAACTTTGACATCATAGCTTGATTTAACGACACGACCGTTGACCTTAATTCTGCCTTGATCTGCCAATTCTTTAGCAACGGTTCTTCTTTTTACCAAGCGTGAAACTTTTAAAAATTTATCGATTCTCATTTTCTACCTCATTATCTCTGAATAATATCGCTTGCTGCTTGTAAAAAAGTGGTCAATTCATTAAACAGCTGACGATTGTTCATTTTATCTGGCAATTCTAATAAAACCACCAGCTTCTTCTCTGGCGTCAAATTAATTCTTGCCTTTAAGCTGACGTGCTCAAGTGCTCTAAAAATATTTGGCCCTTCTAATTCACGTGAAGCTGCTAGATCAAATTCAACTCTAATCTTGTCTTTTTTATTTTTGATAACGCTCAAGACTTGTGCAAGATCTGCATCGATCTTTAATCCGGCAATTGCCAGCAAATTTTCAACTGCAGCAGGATAATCGCCGAAACGATCAATCAATTCATCTTCAATTTTATCAAGTTCATCTTGACTATTGACAGATTTAATCTTCTTGTAAAATTCAATTTTTTCTTCTTGATCAGCAATATAGGATGCCGGAATATAAGCTTCAAAACCCAAGTCAATTTCAGCATTAGACTTTTTAACTTTCTTCTTGCCTTTGCGTTCTTTAATCGCATCGCTAAGCATTTGTGAATAAAGATCGTAACCGACGCTGTCAATAAAGCCGTGCTGCTGTGACCCCAGCATGTTTCCAGCACCACGAATCGCCAAGTCGCGCATCGCAATTTTGAAACCCGATCCTAATTCAGTAAAATCACGAATTGCATCCAGCCGCTTTTCTCCTACTTCGGTTAGCACCTTATTTTGCTTATATAAAAAGTATGCATAAGCTAACCGTGCACTGCGTCCAATCCGACCACGCAATTGATAAAGCTGACTTAAGCCGTAATGGTCTGCATCTTCAATAATCATTGTATTGACATTTGGCATATCAATCCCAGTTTCGATAATTGTCGTTGTAACCAAAACATCAAATTCACGGTTTAAAAAGCGGTAGAGAATATCCTCCAGTTGATTTTGACTCATACGCCCATGAGCACTGGCAATTCTAGCGTTTGGCAGCAATTTTTCAAGACGAGCGACTACTTCATCAATATCGCCAATCCGGTTGTGCAGGTAAAATACCTGGCCACCACGCTGCATTTCTCTTAAACAAGCATCCCTAATAACGCTTGGCGTCTGTTCCATAACATAGGTCTGAATTGGATACCGGTTCTGCGGCGGTGTTTCCATTACTGACAGATCACGCACGCCTACCATTGACATATGAAGAGTACGTGGAATTGGCGTAGCAGTTAAAGTCAAAACATCAATGTTAGCCTTCATCTGCTTTAGTTTTTCTTTGTGCTTAACTCCAAAGCGCTGCTCCTCATCGATAATTAATAGGCCAAGATCCTTAAAATGAACGTCTTTTGACAAAATCCGGTGAGTGCCGACAACTAGATCAATCTTTCCATCTTTTAAGCCGGCAATAATTTTCTTGGATTCTGCTGGTGTTTGAAAACGTGAGAGCATGGCAGTATTAACCGGAAAATCTTTAAATCGATCCTGAATTGTTTCGTAATGCTGCTGCGCCAAAATTGTCGTTGGCACTAAAAAGGCCACTTGCTTGTTGTCTTGAATTGCTTTAAAAGCTGCCCTAAGTGCAACTTCGGTTTTACCAAAACCAACATCTCCTACTAGCAGGCGATCCATTGGCTTGGGCTTTTCCATATCTGCTTTTATTTCTTTAATCGAACGCAACTGGTCTGGTGTTTCAACATACGGAAAGGCATCGTCAAACTTCCGTTGCAGCTCATCATCCGGTGAAAAAGCAAAGCCTTTTTCAGATTCGCGTGCAGCATAAAGGTTGATCAAATCGTCAGCAATATCTTCAACTTTGGATTGTACCTTCCGTTTGGTCTTAGCCCATTCGCTGCCGCCTAATTTATTGATATGCGGAGTTTTGCCTTCTGAAGCGACATATTTTTGTACTAGACGCAACTGATCAGCTGGAACAAATAATTGATCGCCGTGCTGATAAGTAATTGTGATGTAATCACGTTTTATGCCATTATTCTCCAGCGTCTTGATTCCCTCAAAACGCCCGATCCCGTGGTTGACGTGAACAACATAGTCGCCAGGTTTTAATTCCGTATAATTTCGCAGACGTTGAGCATTTTCTAATGTTTTAATTCGGCGTTTATGCTGCGGACGTTTGTTAAATAATTCGCGCTCAGTTAAATAAACAAGGTTGACGCTTGGCAAAGTAAAACCGCTGGCAAAACCACCAACAATAATCTGCGCCTTTTTTTCACTAAGCTCATCTTCATGAACTACCGGAATATCGAGATCAAAATCACGCATTGTTTGGGCCATTTGCTTTGCGCGCTTATCATTATCAGCTTGCAAAACTACAGTCTGTCCTGATTTGTAGTAGCTTTCCAATTCTGTACGAATGAGAGGCATTTGACTAAAGAATTGTTCTGGCTCACGCGTGGTCCAGTCCAGCATTTGTCCAAAGCGAATCCTGCCCATGCTTCTTTGAAAAAGTGAAAAGTAAATTCGATGGTGACGGTCGCGAGTCATAACTTTGGTGTAATCTGACCGCAATTTTTGGCCAGGAAGAAGAGCACCAATCTTTAATTCATCATCAATAAAGCCCTGATTTTGCTGATCAACAGTTTCAACAGCTTGTTTTATAAGAGGTAAATCGTCCAAAAACAGCAAGCCGTCTTTTGCTAAATAATCAACAAGGCTGCTAGGCTTTTTTATCAAAAAATCAATCAGGAAGGCATAGTTGCTAGGCAGACCACCATCATTCAGCTCATCCAATACTTGAGTGAAATGATCCTTTACCGCCTTTTGATCCGCTTTTGACTCAGACATCGCCGCCTTAATTTCTGCAGCCGCTTGACTTATTGCATCTGCAGAAAAGACGCGATCTTGTGCTGGTCCTACAACTAGTCGCTTTATCTCTCGCTGACTGCGCTGCGTTGATAAATCAAATTCTTTAATCGTATCAACTTCATCGCCAAAGAATTCAATTCTAACGGGATTTTCTTGGTCTAAAGGATAAATATCCAAGATATCGCCACGGATGGCAAACTCACCTGGCCGTGCTACTAAAGCTTCACGATGATAGCCAGCAGCAAGCAGCCATTTGTTCATTTCGCCTAAATCATATTCTTTATCTTGCACGAATTCCCGTTTAAAAGCGGCAAAGTCCTTCACTGCGGACAACTTGTACTGCAATCCTTGAGGTGTCGTAATGACAACTCCGGACTTCTGCCCCAACAAAAAATTAAGCGTCTGAATTCGGCTGCTAAGTTCATCTGGTGAGGCTAAAGCCGTTTGGGTGGCTAAAGTGCTATCAACTGGGAAATACTGTACTTGTCCATCATCCATAATGCCGCTGAGCTCATTGAAGATATTTTGTGCCTTGTTTTCATTTTCTTCAATTACCAGCAATGACACCTTTTTTTCAGTGACAATCTGTTTTAAGAGTAGACTAAAAGCACCGGCATTAGCGCCAGTGATTAGTGAGTTTTTTACTTGTGATGTTTTTGCAATAAAATTGGTTAAATTCTGATCTTTTTTGACAAAATCTGTTAAACGCATTTTTAATTATACTTATTCATCAAATATTGACTATCGTGACCATTAATGAAGTCATCGATAATTTCAGTACCTGTTTCAAAAGCGTCATCCATCAGTTTTTGCTGTTCTCCATTAAACGGGGTTAACACCCAAGAAACAACGGTCATCTTTTGTGGATGACTAATGCCAATCTTCAAACGATTAAACTTTTCAGTTCCTAAATCGCGGATAATGCTTTTAATTCCATTATGACCGCCAGATTTACCATTAGCTCTAATTCTGATCTTGCCAATTGGCATATCCATATCGTCTTGGATAACCAGAATATCTGCAGGATCGATCTTAAAAAAGTTGACCACTTGTGCAATTGAACGCCCTGAATCATTCATGTAAGTTTGTGGTTCAAGCAAAATCACATCTTCGCCATTTATCTTTTGTTTTGTCCATAAGCCTTCGAACTTATCCTTATCAAGACTAAAATTGTTTTTCTCTAAATAATGATCCAAGGCCATAAAACCTGTATTATGCTTTGTCCGATCATATTTTTTACCGGGATTGCCCAAGCCCGCGATTAATTTCATTTCTACACTCCTCGAATTGACAATAATTCGGTTAACAATTATAGCACAGCACTTCTAACAGCAGTTAGCATATGCAATTGTTAAAAATTTCACTAAGACTGTAGAAAACTCCTACATTTCTTGCTATAATAAGCTTGTTTAATAAGTCACTAATGTCTTGAAAGGAAGTTTTAGATTTATGGTAAGAGACGAAAGACCTCATAAAGTTATTTTAGTAGGCGACGGTGCCGTTGGTTCTACCTTTGCATTTTCAATGGTTCAACAAGGTATTGCTCAAGATCTTGGAATTATCGATATTCTTAAGGATCACACTGAAGGTGACGCAATTGACTTAGCTGATGCTACTCCTTGGACTGCTCCAAAGCACGTTTACTCAGCAGATTACGCAGACTGCAAGGACGCAGACATTGTAGTTATCACCGCCGGTGCTGCACAAAAGCCAGGTGAAAGCCGTCTTGACCTTGTTAACAAGAACCTTAAGATTTTGTCATCAGTTGTTGAACCAGTCGTTGAATCAGGCTTTAACGGTATCTTCGTAGTTGTTGCCAACCCTGTTGATATCTTAACTCACGCAACTTGGAAGATGTCAGGCTTCCCTAAGGATAGAGTTATCGGTTCAGGTACTTCACTTGATACTGGTCGTCTTCAAAAAGTTATCGGTGAAATGGAAAAAGTCGACCCACGTTCAGTTAATGCATACATGCTTGGTGAACACGGTGATACAGAATTTCCTGCATGGAGCTACAACAATGTTGGTGGCGTAAAGGTTGTTGACTGGGTAAAGGCTCACGGTATGGACGAAAGCAAGCTTGAAGACATTCACCAAGAAGTTAAGAACATGGCTTACGATATCATCAACAAGAAGGGTGCAACCTTCTACGGTATTGGTACTGCTTCAGCATTCATCGTTAAGGCTATTCTTAACAACGAACACAGAGTTCTTCCACTTTCAGTGCCAATGGATGGTCAATATGGTTTACACGACATTCACATCGGTACTCCAGCTGTTATCGGCCGCAAGGGTCTTGAACAAATTATTGAAATGCCACTTAGCGATCACGAACAAGAATTGATGACTGCATCTGCTGATCAATTGAAGAAGGTTATGGAAAAAGCCTTCAAAGAAACTGGCGTTAAAGTTCGTCAATAATTAACAAGCCTAATACTAAATTAAAAGTATCTTCAAATGAAGAATACCTTTTCTTTGTCAAAATATTGCTAAAATAGAGTTTGAAAAGCATTTAGGTATCTTTAATTTATCTTTAATTTAAACGCCATCTATGCTATAATGACTACAATATTTTCATGTATGGAGGCAATCTTATGCTCATCAAATCTTTAGTTCTTAAAAAAGATTACCTGACAACAGTCAGTGAAAAAGCTACTCTTTCAGAAGCTTTGAAAACTCTCGAAGACTCAGGCTTCAGATGTGTACCGATCTTAGACGAAACAGGTACAATTTTCCGCGGTAATATTTATAAAATGCACATTTACCGTCACAAGTCACAAGGCGGAGATATGAATTTGCCTGTTACCTACTTGCTTAAAAACGCAACTAAGACAATCAAGGTTAATTCACCATTCTTCAAGGTATTCTTCAATTTGAAAGACTTGCCTTACATTTCTGTACTCGATGAAGACAACAAGTTTTACGGCATTTTAACTCACTCAAGTTTACTTAGAATGTTGTCTGATGCTTGGAACGTTAAGCATGGTTCTTACGTTTTGACAGTTTTGTCTGACAACGCTCGCGGCAACTTGGTTAAAATGGCAAAGATCATTTCTAAATACAGCAACATGGCCAGCGTTATGACCTTGGATGCTGCTGCCGGTGAACTTGGTGGGGACTTTGTTCGTCGTACTTTGTTCACTTTGCCCGCTGGCGTTTCTGAAACAACGATGAAGACAGTGGTTGAAAAACTGCAAAAGAAAGGCTTCGTTGTTTCCGAAATTGAAGACTTGCAAGCAGGGATAAACATCATGAGTGATGAAAACCCTGGCGTTTGGATTGATAATCCACATGAATAATTAACAAGACATAAATAAAAAGGAGTTCAGTTGAACTCCTTTTTATTCTTGCTTAATTTATTGAATTTTATTTTTCATAATATTTGCGTGGCAACCGATCGCTTAACAAACAAGCAACCTCATAGTGAATCGTATCAACATAATCGGCAGCAGCTTTAATATTATTAGGATCATTTGGATTATCAGAAATCAAAACCACTTTAGTGCCAACCGGCATTTTTTCTGGCATTTCAACCATAAATTGATCCATGCAGACCCGGCCAACGATTGGACAATACTGATCACCAACTTTTACCTTAAAGCCTTGAAACTTTCGAATCCAGCCATCAGCATAGCCAACTGGCACTGTTCCGATAATCGTGTCATGATCAGCCACAAAAGTTGAGCCGTAGCCAACACCATCACCTTTGTGAATCGTCTTAACATGAGTTAATTCACTGACAAATGACAAGGCAGGCTTTAATGCAATATCTGCCTTCAAATCTGGGCTATCTGGATTAGATGAAGGATTTAAGCCGTAAATGCCAATCCCAAAGCGAACCAGATCACTGTGGATATCTTTGTCAAAAATACTTGCAGCAGTGTTTGCAACATGGATCCATTTCGGATGAACCGTTAAAAGGTCTTGCATATGTTTAAACTTGGCTACTTGCTTCTTAAAGTAGCTGTCATCACTGCTATCGGCGGAAGCAAAGTGGGCAAACATCCCTTCTACAAAGAAAGAATCATTTTTTTCAAGGAATTTGTTTGCGGCAATAAATTCATCATCTTCACTAAAGCCAATCCGACCCATTCCTGAATCTATACCTAAATGGATTTTTAGTTGCAATTTTTCCTTTTTCAAATACTTCTCTGCTTGCTTAAGCCATTCCAAATTAGGAACAGTTAAAGAAATATCATTAACTGCAGCAATTGGCGCATACTCAGGTGAAACTACCCCCAAAACCAAGATTGGCTTGACAATGTCAGCCTTTCTCAATTCCAATCCTTCATCCAAAATTGCTACGCAAAAGCCACTTGCTCCAGCCTTTTCTGCTACTTTTGCTACTGGAACGGCGCCATGACCATAGCCATTAGCCTTTACCACGGCAAACAACTTTTGACCAGGCCTCAAATGCTTCATTTCGTTGTCGATATTTTGTTTTATTGCGCCCAAGTTCACACGAACTACAGCTGGGCGATGGATACCTGCTATCATTCCGGATCCTCCAAAACTACAAAAGTAATAATTTCATGATTATCATGCGTGATGCTAGGAAAAATACGGCCAGCATATTTAGTTGAGGTCATCACTGGATGCCCCGATTCGTCCCATAGCGTCTCCACATCCTGAAAACCTACGTATTTGCCTAAGCCCGTTCCCATTGCTTTTGAAAAAGATTCTTTCAATGAAAAGCGCCCGCCTAAGTATTCGACTTTACGCTTGCCTTTCATTTTTTGATATTGAGCAAACTCACTTGGGGTTAAAACTTTTTTTGCAAAACTATCCCCGCGTTCAACTATTTTTTTAACTCGTTCCACCTCAACTGAGTCAATACCCACACCTTTAATCATCTTTTCCACCTCACACAAGAAAATATTATAATACAAAAAAATGGGCTGCACGACACAACCCATTAATTAGTATTAAATCTTAATCTTTCTTATTCTTAATGACAAAATCATGTCCATAATTTCTGCGATTACGGTGACCACCATCAGTATGACGACGGCCACGATAGTTGTTGTTATTGCGCCGTTGACCATAATTGCCACTACGGCCATGGTGACCGCGACGGTGGCGACCATCACCTTTATATGGCAAAGGCTTTTCAGGCGTGATCTTAACTTTAACATCAGTTGAGTCCTTAGAAAGATTCTTCAAAAAGGCAGCAACCAAGTCTAATGCGGAATAATTTTCAAGCAATTCGTTCGCATCATCTTCGTACTTGCTCAAGTCACCATTCATCAAGTCTTCAATTTCAGACTTAGCCTGCTTTAATTGACCATGCAAAGCCTGATCATCTGTTGGCGGACGAAGTGGTGACATTTTCTTTTTAGTTAATTGCTCAATGGTCTGCATGTAGCTAATTTCATTCGGAGTGACAAAAGTAACAGAAATTCCATTCTGACCAGCACGACCAGTACGTCCAATCCGGTGAACATAGGAGTCTGGATCTTGAGGAATATCATAGTTATAAACGTGCGTAACTCCTGAAATATCAAGTCCACGAGCAGCTACATCGGTTGCTACCAAAATGTCCAATTTGCCGGCACGGAACTGTTTCAAAACACTCATTCTCCGTGCTTGTGACAAATCGCCATGAATTCCTGCAGCATTATAGCCACGAGCTTGCAAACCACGGGTTAATTCATCAACACGGCGTTTAGTTCGACCAAAGACCAAAGCGAGATCTGGACCTTGAACATCAATTAAACGACACATAATGTCGAATTTTTCTGATTCTTTTGCCCGAACAAAGTATTGATCGATTAAATCAGCAGTCAATTCTTTGGCTTTGATCTTAACGACCTCAGGATCATGCATAAACTTTTCGCCAATTTGCAAAATTGGCTTTGGCATTGTGGCACTGAACAATAATGTCTGCTTACGCTCGCCTACATATTTCAAAATACTTTCAATATCTTGAATGAAACCCATATCAAGCATTTCATCGGCTTCATCCAAAACGACGGTCTTGGTCTTGCTTAAATCAATCGTCCCGCGTTTTAAGTGGTCAAGAAGTCGACCAGGTGTCCCAACCAAAATAGCTGGCACATGATGCTTTAATGATCTAATTTGGCGACCAATATCAGCCCCACCATAAACTACTTGAACGCGTGCATGTTCATCACGACCAAGACGGAATAATTCTTCTTGAGTTTGGATGGCTAATTCACGCGTTGGCTCAATAATCACAGCCTGGATAGTTTTTTCATGCTTATCCAAATTTTGCAAAATTGGTAAGCCAAAAGCAGCTGTCTTACCTGTACCTGTTTGAGCCTGTCCAATAACATCCTTGCCTGCTAAAGCAAGAGGAATAGTTTCTGCTTGAATCGGCGTTGCTTCTTCAAAACCTGATCTTTTAATTGCTTTGAGCAAATCCTCATTTAAGCCTAATTCCGAAAATTTCACTAGTTAATTTCTCCTATCTAAGCCGAGCAACAACCTTTTCAAGGTGCATTCCATGTGAGCCTTTTAAGACTACGATATCATTCGGCTTAATATCATTCTTCAAATCATCAATCATATGATCCATATGATCAGCTTGGTAGTAATGCAAGCTTTCTTCGCTGTATTTAGTTTGCAAAGCTTCATATAGATGCTTCATTTCATCCCCGATCAAGTAAACTTCGTTAATTACTTGCGGATCAAGACTATTGGCTAAACCAGCATGCAATTCCGGAGATTTCTTGCCAAGTTCAAGCATGTCTCCTAAAACAGCGATTCTGCGACCACCATTTGGCATTTCGATTTGTCCAAAACTATTCAAAACTGCACGAACAGCGGTTGGATTAGAGTTATAAACATCACTCATGATGTCTTCACCGACATCGCCTTTTTCCCATTCCATCCGGTTGGCAGTTGGAGTAAAGTTAGCAAGTGAAGCCGCAATTTCTTCGTCGCTTTCACCAAAGTGATGACCAACGCTAATTGCTGCCATTGCATTAGAAACATTATGTTTACCAATCATTGGAATTGAGAATTTTTGTTCTGAATCATTAATGGTAAAAGTAGCATGGTGCTTGTAGCTTCTAAAGCCAGTAGCATATACAGTATCGTTGTCTTCAAAGCCAAAAGTAGCCTTTGCTTGATTAATCTTTTTAGCACGTTCAGCTAATAATGGTTCATCGCCATTGTAAATAAATTCGCCGTCTTCACGCAAAAAGTCGGTGATTTCCATTTTGGCATCAGCAATCTTGTCACGCGTGCCGAAAAATTCAATGTGAGCTTCACCAATCATAGTAATGACACAGACATCCGGATGAGTTAACTCACTCAAATGATGCAGTTGTCCAGGACGGTCCATCCCCATTTCCAAAACTAAAATTTCAGTATTTGGCTTCATTTCCAAAATAGTCATTGGTACGCCAATACCGTTATTGAAGTTTTCTTGGGTCTTATGAACATTGAATCTCTTGGATAAAACGGCAGCTACCATATCTTTGGTAGTAGTCTTACCATTTGAACCAGTAATGCCAACAACCGTTGGATTAACCTTGCGCAAATAATAGCGTGCTAAATCCTGCATTGCTTCTAAAGGATCATCTACTTCAAGAACAGCAATATTATCTGGCTTGTTAGGATGACCTTTCTTCCATAAAGTAGCAGAAGCACCATTGTTAATTGCACCTGCAACAAAATCATGTCCGTCGCGTTCGCCTTCAAGTGGAACGAACAAACCACCATCTGTGATTTTTCTGGAGTCAAAGGCGACTGAAGTAATAATAGTTTTCTCGTCGCTTTCACATGTTGTATTCAAAGCTTTGGCAATTTCAGCCAGTTGCATCTTCATTGATCTTTACTCCCATAAAAATATAAAATTTATACAGCAATAATTATACGTTCTTTCGGCCCATCTGCCAAATTGAACTTTCAGATCATAATAATAAAAGAAGCAGCCCCTAATGGGACTGCTTCCACCAGATTCATCGGTTTTACTTCTTCAAACCATACTTCTTGTTGAACTTTTCGATTCGACCATCTGCTTGAGCAAACTTTTGCCTGCCAGTGTAGAATGGGTGAGAATCTGAAGAAACTTCAACACGAATCAATGGGTAAGTGTTACCTTCGTAATCTACAGTTTCCTTTGATGTCAAAGTTGAACCTGCCAAGAACTTAGCACCAGTTGCTGAGTCCATGAAGACAACTTGTTGATAATCTGGATGAATACCTTGTTTCATAATTATTACTCCTTTTGCCATGATCATATCTCAGATCATAGATTAATCGATTAACGTTTATAAGGATACCATCTTTAAACTCTATTTTCAAGAATAAATTTTTGTTAAAATTTTTGGATAATAGTTTCATTAAATTATGAAAACGCTTTAAAATAGTAGCTAGATTTATTCTTAGAAAGAGATTATTATGACCAAAATACCATTTAAGGCCGTCGTTGTTGATATGGACGGTACATTTGTTGATAAAAACAATCAATTTAATCGGACAGAATTTAAAGAAATCTTAGCGCAATTGCAGGCTAATGGCATTCACTTCATTGCCGCAAGTGGTCGCCCCGCTGCCAGATTAGCCGATGATTTTAAAGGATTTAATGATCATGTAGACTTCGTTGCCGATAACGGAGCTGTTCTTGTTAGAGATCAAAAAGTAATTCAAGCTACTGCTTATTCAAAAGAAGCTGTCTTAAAAATGACCAAGATCATTCAAGACTATTTTCCTAAAGCTTTGCCAGTAACCTTGATCAGCGGCGGCAAGCACACTTATTGCTTGAAGAGCATCCCTGAAGATAAGAAAAAGATGATGTTCTTCTTCTACCCAAATACCGTTGAAATTGACGATTTTGCTAATTTGCCTGATGATACCTACACAAAAGTAACTATTTCATATCCTTATTACATTGGCAAAGATATTGCACGCGAATACAATCAGATTTGCGATGAAAAAACTGAGTTTAAGACTAGCGGTTTTGAAAATATTGACCTGGTTCCTGCTGGCGTCAATAAAGGCATTGGCCTAAAAGAAATGCTTAAATACTTGCAAGTAAAGCCAAATGAAATTATCGCTTTTGGCGACAGTGGCAATGATATTGAAATGCTTGAAATGACTGATATGAGCTACTGCATGGCCAACGGAACCGACGAGGCGAAAAAAGCAGCCAAATTCGAGGCACCTAGCAATACTGATGACGGTGTCTTCAAGGTTCTCAAAAAGTATTTGCAAGAATAAAACTCGACAAAAAAACGCCCATCAAGGGCGTTTTTTTATGGCTCTATAATTTTTCCTGTTGATGACTTATCTGTATGATAAGCTGTTAACAGGTTTTTTATTGCATCAAAAAAGGAGGACATAGTCCTCTTCAATAAAAAATCTATTCCACTAAACATTTTATAAATAAAGGTGATTTCTATGTCCTCTCTTAATCATTGTATTAAATTCGAGCTTGATGTTAAAGACGAAAATATTGTTTTTAAAGATTATTTTTACAAGTCAATCAAACTGCAAAAGCATAAAATTTATGAAGCCGAGCTAATTCAACCTGCTTGTCCTTTCTGTGGTTCTTTGGATCTCTTGCACAATGGCCACTTGATTACCAATATTCACTATCCGACAGCTAATGCCAGTTTGCCTGTCATTATCAGATTGGCTAAGCAGCGAGTTAAATGTCGTGATTGTGAGCGCTGGTCCATGGCTCAATCTGAACTAGTAAACAAATACTGTTCTATTTCTAACGCTTCTAAGCTCAAAGTATTATCAGCTTTAACTGAAGATCGATCTATGACCAGCATTGCCAGAGAAAACAATGTTTCGATCAATACCGTTCAAAGAGTACTAGGCAGCTGTTCACACCGATTTATTGATACTTACGAATATCTGCCAGCACACTTGGCTTTTGATGAATTCAAGGGAGTCGACCGCCAGCTGCACTTTATCTGCTTGGATGGTGACAATCATCAGGTCGTTCAGATTCTTAGAACTCGCTACAAGAAGACTTTGCTTAAGTATTTTGGACGTTTCTCACCTCAAGCTAGAGCTAACGTTAAAACGGTCACGATGGATCTTAATTTTTACTATCAAGATATCGTCAGAGCCTGTTTTCCTAATGCTCAGATTGTCATCGATCGTTTTCATATGATCCAAATGCTTACCCGATCATTCAATTCGTTGAGAGTCCAAGTCATGAAGACCTTTGATAAAAGATCCAGACAGTATCAGTTGCTCAAATCTCCTTGGAAATTATATTTAAAGAAGTTTGATGAGCTCGAAAAGGTTCATCCTCGCTACAATTGGCATTATAAAGACTGCTTAACTCAAGCCCAAGTAGTCACAGAAGGCATCAATGCCAGCACCGCTTTAGAGAATTCATATAACCTAATGCAGGACTTTATTCAAGCCATTGAAACGGGTAATACTCAAAAGCTTAAGTCATTAATCAACTGCAAAGATCAAATTGGAACTCTAATGCATAAAACGCTTTTAACCTTTAAACACAATCTAACAGCAGTGCTCAATGGAGCAGAATTGCCTTATTCTAATGGTTGTCTTGAAGGCTTCAACCGCAAGATTAAACAAATTGAACGAACTGCCTTTGGCTATTCCAATTTTACCAATCTCTTAACCAGAATTCGTTTGGAAGAAAATCTGTACAAAGAAAAAGAACCAAACAGCCTTTTAATGGTTGCTTGATTCTCTTCATTTACTCTCTATCAACAGGATTTCTTATAGAATGTCAAGCATTACTACAGAGAAAAAAAGAGTATACTAAACATAGCCCCAAAAGACTAGTCTTTTGGCAGTTTTTTCACTTATTATGTGCTAAACATCTATTAATTAATCGCCTTAGAATAATTATAAAGTTGATGTGTGTGGACCAAATTTATAATAGTGCGATTCAAATGATTGGCGCATGCTATTAAAGCTACCTTGTCATGCTTATTGAAAGGCGGCTTTTTTAATTTGTAATAGTAATCAATTAAATGATTTTGAATTTTGCCTTGATTTCTTAACATACTTCGAATCATGTCTGTTTCAACAGCTCTGCCTTGACTACTACCTCTACGATTAATTGTATCGCCTTTAATGTATTTACCAGACTGATATCTATTTAAATCCAAACCTAGGAAAGCATTGAGTTGTTTATAATTATCAAAGCGAGCAATATCACCAGTAAAGCCTAATAATAGAGCGCTATTTAATTGACCGGCTCCGGGAATACTGGAAATAACTTTGAAATCATCCAAGCCAACAGCCGTCTTGATTAACTTGTTTTGAATATAGGCTATTTCTTTATTGTAGCTTTCTATCTCATCGCAATATTCTGAAATAATTTCAATTTCTAAAGAATTTGCTGGAACAGCAGGATAAGAATCTTTAGCTGCTAACCAAACTTGAGCACAATAACTTTGAATTACATCTTTATGTATTCGCCTGCTAACAGATTGGTAAACTCTAGTGGTCATTTCTTTAAGAGTTAATCCTACCAAAAAGTCAGGATGACAATACATTCTAAATACTTGAAGGGCTAAAACTGCATAAGCATTTTTAAAAATCTGATTTAGTTCTGGGAAAGTAAGCTCTAAGCTAGAACGAAGGAAATTAAGTATTCTGGTTCTACATTTAATTAACTGCTTATATCTCAAAGATAAAATCCGTAAAGATTCATACAACGAATTAGATTGTTTATTACAGTGATTCTTTATTTCCGCTAATTGAGTTTTACCCAATAAAGCTAATTTAAATGAATCATTCTTGTCAGTTTTATTTCTTCTCAAAGAAGCCATTCTTAATTTTGCTTCTAGGGGATTTAGCTCATAAAATTTGACCTTTTTATTTTTTAAATAAGTAGTAAGCTGAGCCGAATAAACACCTGTAGTTTCAAATATTATTATTGTACCGGGTTTAATATAAGAATTTAATATTTGGAAACCGCTCTTATTATGCTTAAATTTAAAAGCTATTTCTTCCGCTTCTTTTGTTATCAAAGTGGCATGACTTTCACCTTGACTAACATCAATACCAATAATATTCACCTAATCACCCCGTTTTAAATCAATTGAGGCAAATATTTATTTTCAGCTCCATTTCTTGATTATACGATCTCTGAGATCCACACCCTTAATCTAGTTTGATTGAAAATAAACATTTATGGGCCCGTTTGACAGTCGAATTTAATATTCCATTCTGTTGTCGACCTCAACCTCAATCTAAGTATAAGAAAAAAGGTAGATAAAAACATCGTCATGTTTCTATCTACCTTTATACTTTAGGGTGTTTGACAAAGAGCCCCAATGTTAAAGCCTTCCCTAACACCTGATAATCCGCGACAATTAAAAGAAGCACGTGTTTGTAAACACATGCTTCTCGTTATTATCTATTCAGTTTTTCCACCAAAAAAGGCAGACTGATAGTGTTGGAGAAGTTAAAAGTTAAAAAATACCTTTAAAACTTAAATAACTAAACCACGCAACTACCAATATCCGCTAGCGTGGAGCCCACGGTGGTACCGCTACATTTCCTATAACCGATCAATCGTAGACCTGTAGCAACGGTAACATTGTTCTACGATTTATCCAACACCTCTCATAATGAAACTATATACACCATGTTGGCGCAATGTAATAGCACTTATATCATCATGAATAATTTAAAAAATATACTTAAAAAAATAAATAAAACCTTTAAATACTTTATAGTTGATTTATACCATGTTTTAGGGTAGCCATCAATTTAAAAATTTTCTCTTTAACATTTCTTAATATTCTATTTTAAATTAGCTACACGTTTTTTGATTTCATCACGAACTTGACGAAATACCACCATCTTTTGTTCAGGTGTTCCCTGCACTTGCGCCGGATCAATCAAAGGCCAGTGAAGACTTTTCGTTTGAGGTGACAAAGCTGGACAGCGATCTCGTGCATCTCCACACAAAGTAACCACAAGATCAGCCTTACTTAAATAATCAGGATCGATTATCTTAGACTTTTGCTTACTGATATCTACGCCATCTTCAGCCATAGCCTTAACTGCATATGGATTCAAGCCATGCTTTTCAATTCCTGCACTTCTTACTTCATATTTACCTTTTAACAGGATCTTACCATATCCTTCTGCCATCTGGCTTCGGCAAGAATTACCAGTGCACAGAAAATATATCTTCTTCATTACTTGTAGTATCTCCTCTTAATCCACAATGCTACATCTACTAATAAAATCATGACTGGTACTTCTACCATCGGACCAATTACTGCAGCAAATGCTTCTCCAGAATTCAAGCCGAAAATACCTACAGTTACTGCAACTGCAAGCTCAAAGTTGTTACTTGAAGCAGTAAACGCTTGGGTTACAGAAATTGGATAACTGGTATGTGTCTTTTTGGCAATCCAAAAAGTAATAAAGAACATCAATACAAAGTAAAGCAATAAAGGAACAGCTACTCTAACAGCATCAAGTGGCAATTGTACAACCTTAACACCTTTAACAGAGAACATTAATACAATGGTGAAAAGCAATGCCCATGTTGTTATTCTGCTAATTTTAGGAACATACTTTTCTTCAAACCAATCTTTACCTTTAGACTTAATAATAAGATATCTAGAGCCTATTCCTAAAATAAATGGAATACCCAAATAAATAAAGACAGTTTTAGCAATTTCACCCATCGTAATATTAAGAGTATGGGTTTGAATTCCAAAGAATTTAGGCAACACACTAATAAAGAAATATGCATAAATTGAGTAAAAGATAATTTGGAAAATAGAATTTAGAGCCACCAAGCCAGCAGCATAATCGTTATTACCTTGTGCTAACTCATTCCACACAATTACCATAGCAATACATCTTGCTAGTCCAATCATAATTAAACCAACCATATAGTTAGGATAATTATGAAGAAAAATAATTGCTAATGCCAACATCAATAACGGACCAACAATCCAGTTTTGAATTAAAGAAAAAGCAAGCTCTTTCTTATCTCTAAAGACATCCCCCACTTTGTCATAATTAACCTTAGTCAAAGGTGGATACAACATCAAAATCAAACCAATTGCAATAGGTATTGAGGTAGTACCCACTGACCAACTATTAATTAATTTAGGGAATGATGGAAAGACAAAACTGATCACAATTCCCAATGCCATAGCTAAAAATACCCATAAAGTCATATAGCGATCCATGAAGGATAAGCTTTTTGACGTATTCATAATAATTAAAAACTCCCTCTATATATAGATAATCATCTATGTATTGCTCAAAATAAAAGGATTAACAAACTTTTTAAGCATCCTTACAAATACAATTCTCAGAATTTGATAGTACTTCAGTTAATCCATTGATAATTACTGTTGATTTTTCTGGGTTCAATGAATAATAGTGCCATTTACCCCTCTTCTGCACTAAGATCAATCCCTTATCTTCCAATACTTTTATATGATGTGAAAGAGTAGGCTGTGTAAAATTGAAATGATCAAGAATATCACAAGCACACATCTCACTGCATGAAAGTAAGTTTAAGATCTTAAGTCGGTTAGGTTCTGCAACGACTTTTAATAAGTTTGCTAATTCTTGGTAATCCAATTTATATCTCCTTAATACATAGACGTTCATCTATATGATATCATACTATATTTAAATTGCGAATTAATATTTATATAGCTCTTAAAATGCTAAATCATATTTTTAATTTACTTTATCTCCGCACAAAAAAGACCCTTAGTATTAACTAAGAGTCTTGGCAAACATTTGGCAGACAACCAAATCATTTTTTATTATTTTGTCTAAGTTTTGCCTTTGTTAAATGCTGTTAAATCAGGATTTCCTCATCAACTAACATTGTCAGCTTATTCCCATTCAATCGTGGAAGGCGGCTTACTCGTGACATCGTAAACTACGCGATTAACGTTATCTACTTCGTTTACGATTCGATCAGAAATGTGACCTAACACATCCCATGGAATCTGTGCAAAATCAGCAGTCATCCCATCAATTGAAGTTACGGCACGAATACCAATCGTATAGTCGTATGTCCGGCCATCGCCCATCACGCCAACTGAGCGAATGCCTGGCAAAACCGTGAAGTATTGCCAAATCTTTTCTTGCAATACTGCCTTCTTAATTTCTTCACGCAAAATCGCATCAGATTCACGCACGATCTTCAACTTATCAGGCGTAACTTCACCTAATACACGAATACCCAAACCTGGGCCTGGGAACGGTTGACGCCATACCAGATCATGTGGAATGCCCAATTTTTCACCTAATTCACGAACTTCATCCTTGAACAATTTACGCAAAGGTTCAATCAGCTTGAAGTGCATGTCCTTAGGAAGTCCACCAACATTGTGGTGTGATTTAATTGTTTGCGCCGTATTAGTACCTGATTCAATTACATCAGTGTACAAAGTACCTTGAGCCAAGAAATCAACATCATTTAGCTTCTTAGCTTCTTCATTGAAGACTTCGATAAATTCCTTACCAATAATCTTCCGCTTCTTTTCAGGATCAGTAACGCCCTTTAGCTTACCCAAAAAGCGATCTGCCGCATTCACACGGATAATGTTAACGCCCAAGTCCTTATTTAAGGCCTTCATAACTTGGTCGCCTTCGTCTTTACGAAGCATTCCGTGGTCAACAAAAATACAAGTTAATTGCTGGCCAATTGCCTTATGCAAAAGAGTAGCAGTTACGCTTGAGTCAACTCCGCCGGAAAGACCTAAAATAACCTTCTTGTCACCGACTTCTTTACGGATGTCATCAATTTTCATTTCAATGAAATCATCCATCGTCCAGTTTGCTTTAGCGCCACAAACTTTAAAGGCAAAGTTCTTCAAAATATCCAAGCCATATTCAGAGTTTCTAACTTCAGCGTGGAACTGAATACCATAAAACTTCTTTTCATCATTAGCAATGGCAGAAATTGGGCAGTTCTTGCTCTTGGCAGTAACTTTGAAGCCTTCTGGAGCCTTAGTTACCAAGTCGCCATGACTCATCCACACATATTGTTTTTCTGGCAAGTCACTAAATAAAACTGCATTTGGATCAGTAACTTCAATATCTGCACGACCATATTCAGAATTATCGGCCTTTTCAACCTTGCCGCCCAGATCATATGACATTAATTGCATCCCGTAGCAAATCCCTAAAATTGGAATCCCCAACTTGAAGATTTCTGGATTAACCTTAAGAGCGCCATCATCATAAACACTGTTTGGACCACCAGAGAAGATGATTCCCTTTGGTGCCAACTCTTTAATTTTATCAATGCTGATATCATGGGCTAGAAGTTCGGAATAAATACCAAAATCACGAATACGACGAGTAATCAATTGGTTGTATTGACTACCAAAGTCAAGCACGATAATTTTGTCAAAGTCGTTAAGATTCTTTTTTGACACTGTTCTTTGTTCCCTCTTTTCGGACACTTTTTCTCTAACTCTACTAGGAAAAATTGAAAAGGTCAATCATAAAAATTAAAAAGCAGCCGCTGAATTAAAATCGAACAATTTTTGTAAAATTAAATCTTGCGTTCGGTATCCTTCTTTGTTAAAATACAAACAACAAAATAATAATATCTATATATCGTCGCAATAAGGGCGACAGTTTCTACCCGGAACCGTAAATTCTGGACTATAGGTAATCGAGTCATTAAAAAGAAAACAAAGGATCTCTTTTACCGTATTTGCGGTATGAAGAGGTCCTTTTTGCGTGCTTTGGGAGGAAAATGTGAAGTTATTAGAAGACAGAATTAAACAAGATGGCCAAGTATTGCCAGGTGATGTGCTTAAAATCAATTCATTTTTGAATCACCAAGTTGATCCAGAATTAATGATGGCTGTGGGTAAAGAATTCGCTCGTCTCTTTAAAGATTCAGGCATCACCAAGATTTTAACCTGTGAGGCTTCAGGAATTGCACCTAGCATCATGGTTGCTTATGAATTAAAAGTGCCAATGGTTTTTGCCAGAAAGAAAAAGCCATCAACTCTTAATGATGCAGTCTATTGGGCTGACGTCTTCTCTTATACTAAAAAAGTTACCAACAAAATTTGTGTTGAAGAAAAATTCTTATCTAAAGATGACACTCTTTTAATCTTGGATGACTTTATTGCTCATGGTGAAGCCGTTAAAGGAATGGTCAATATTGCAAATCAAGCGGGCTGCAAGATTGCCGGCATCGGTGCAGTAGTTGCAAAAACTTTCCAAGGCGGCAGTGACTGGATCAAGGATCACGGCTACCGCTTTGAAGCTTTAGCTAATATTGACAGTTTCAAAGACGGTCGAGTTCACTTTTTAGGAGAAGAATAAAATGCACGAAGTTAGCCACAAAAAAGCCGCTGTCTTGGGTCTGCAGCACTTGCTTGCAATGTATTCCGGAGCGGTCGCCGTTCCACTGTTAATTGGAACAGCGCTTAAATTCAATGCCGTTCAAATGACCTACTTGGTTTCAATCGATATTTTCATGTGTGGGCTAGCTACCCTTTTACAATTACTCCGCAATCGCTATTTCGGAATCGGACTTCCAGTTGTCTTGGGCTGTGCCATCCAGGCCGTTGCACCTTTGGAGTTGATTGGACAAAAGTTTTCAATTAATACCATGTATGGTGCCATCATCGTTGCCGGGATTTTCGTTATTCTCATTTCAAATTGGTTTTCAAAAGTTAAAAAGCTCTTCCCACCTGTCGTAACCGGAACATTGATTACAGTCATCGGTTTAACTTTGATTCCAGTTGCCTTTCAAAATATGGGTGGCGGAACTTCAACAGCAAAGGATTTTGGCGATAGCAAAAACTTGATTATTGCCTTTGCTACTATCCTGATCATCGTCTTAGTTGAAGTTTTGGCAAAAGGTTTTGTTAAATCCATTTCAGTTTTGATCGGTCTGATTGGTGGTTCAGTTCTTGCCGGCTTGATGGGCATGGTTTCAATTAAACCCGTACTAGAAGCATCCTGGTTCCACTTGCCACAATTCTTCTACTTCGGCAAACCTGAATTCGAATGGTCATCTTGTTTAACAATGATTATCATCGCCTTGGTGTCAATGGTCGAATCAACTGGTGTCTTCTTTGCCACGGGTGATTTGCTTCATAAAGATATTAAAGCTGACGACTTAAAGCGGGGTTACCGTGCTGAAGGCTTAGCTCAAATTTTCGGCGGTCTGTTCAATACTTTTCCTTACACTACCTTCTCACAAAACGTTGGCTTATTGCAACTTTCAGGAATTAAAACCAAGCGTCCAATCTACTGGGCCGCTGGTCTCTTAATGGCAATGGGACTTTTGCCAAAAATTGGTGCAGTTGTTACAATTATTCCAACACCAGTTTTAGGCGGAGCCATGCTGGTAATGTTTACCATGATTGCTGTTCAAGGGATCAAGATGCTGCTGAAAGTAGATTTGAGCGATAACCGCAACATCTTAATCGTGGCTCTTTCAATTGGTTTAGGTTTGGGCGTTACTTGTTACCCACAAATTTTCCAATCTATGCCACAAACCGTCCAATTATTCTTAGCCAACGGCATTGTAATCGCCAGTGTCAGTGCTACGCTTCTTAACTTAATTCTCAAGGGAAGAGGTGGTTTAAAGTAACCACTTTTTCTCTTAAAATATTCGTTGTTACACTATCTCTATCAATACACAATTTAACCCCATACGAAGCTTGAACATTTGCTCAAGCTTTTTCTTTCATATTTCTTTTATTTTCCTTACAATATAAATATATAAAGACACAGAAAGGAAAATTTACCCTATGAGAAAACAAACTGAATGTACAACTATTCTTGTCGGTAAAGACGCAACCATCGACGGTTCCACTATGATTGCCAGAAGTGAAGATGGTGGTCGAACTATTATTCCTGAAGGTTTTAAAGCAGTTAATCCTGAAGATCAACCTAAGCACTACGAAAGCGTTATTAGCCACCAAAAGATCGATGACGAAGATTTAGCTCAAACCCCGCTTCGTTATACTAGTGTTCCTGATGTTTCCGGCAAAAACGGAATTTGGGGTGCTGCCGGCATCAATGCAGCAAATGTTGCAATGACTGCTACTGAAACAATTACTACTAATTCACGTATTCAAGGCGTTGACCCCTTACTTGACCCAGAAGATGGTGGTCTTGGTGAAGAAGATTTCATTACTTTGACTTTGCCATACCTTCATTCAGCAAAAGATGGTTTGAAGAGAATTGGTCATTTGCTTGAAAAATACGGTACTTATGAAATGAACGGAATGGCCTTTTCCGATAAAGATGAAATCTGGTACCTTGAAACAATCGGCGGTCACCACTGGGCAGCTCGTCGCATCCCTGATGATGCATATGTAATTGCTCCTAACCGTCTAAATATCGATGAATTCAAATTTAATGATCCTGACTTTGCCTGCTCAGCTGATCTGAAGGATTTGATTGAAGAATATCATTTAAACCCAGATCGTGAAGGATACAATTTGCGTCACATCTTTGGTTCTTCTACTATCAAGGATGCTCACTACAACAATCCACGTGCTTGGTATATTCACAACTTCTTCAATCCTGATTTTGGTGGTCAACCAAGCGATCAAGACCAACCATTCATTTGCCGCGCTAACCGCAAGATCAGTATCGAAGACATTAAATGGGCCGAAAGCTCTCACTACCAAGACACACCATATGATGCTTATGGCGATGAAGGTACTCCTGAGCAAAAGAAGACTTTCCGTCCAATCGGTATTAACAGAAACTTTGAAACTCACGTTTTGCAAATCAGAAATGATGTTCCTGCAGAAATCGCCGGTGTTCAATGGTTAGCATTTGGTCCAAATACGTTCAACAGTTTCGTCCCATTCTACACTAACGTTACTGATACGCCTGAATGCTTCCAAACAACCCCTAAGTTCAACTTGAACAAGATTTTCTGGCTTAACAAGTTAACCGCCCAATTAGGTGATACCAATTATCGGGTATATGGCGAGCTTGAGGACGCTTTTGAACAAAAGAGTCTGTCTGAATGTCATAAGATTCAACACGACACAGACAAAGCCGTAAAGGGCCTCTCGGGCAAGGAATTACAAGACAAGCTTGAAGAAGCTAACAAGAAGATGGCAAACACTGTTTACAACAATACAGTTGAGCTTCTTGGACAAATGGTCGATGAAGGCCACGGCTTGATGACTTTGAAATACGATTTGTTAGATTAAACAATCAAATATATTTTTAGATACTAAAAAAGATGCCTCATTTGAGGCATCTTTTTCTTATGCTTATTTATTAATTTTCCACAGGATCCATCACACCAGGCACATCCGGATCATCCACAATCTTAGCGTCAGCACCTAATTGTTCTAACTTTTCTTGTACGCGATCATAGCCCCGCAAAATATTGCCAGCCTTATCAATCGTCGTCGTACCATCAGCCATAAGGCCCGCAATCATTAAACAAGCGCCAGCTCTAATTTCGCTAGCAGTAACCTCAGCTCCATGAAGCTGAGCTGTTGGATGAACCAGAATAATATTATCTTCGACCTTAATATCAGCACCCATCTTTTGCAACTGAGCAATGTGACCAATTCGTTTTGGATAAATATTATCGATGACAACACCTTCGCCTGTTTTGGCTGTCAGAAGAAGCGGCGTAATTGGCTGCTGCAGATCTGTTGCAAAGCCTGGATAAACGTCTGTCTTAATTTGTACCATCTTCAAATCACCGGCAGGGTAAACATACAAAGAGTCTTCATCAGCATCAATGACGACGCCCATTTCTTCAACCTTAGCCAAATATGAGTCAAGGTGCTCTTCAATAATGTTGTGAATGCGAATTCCATTCCCAATGCAGGCAGCGAGTGAAACATAGGTGCCTGCCTCAATTCGATCTGGAATAATTGTATGCGGTATTTGTGCCTTTAACTGATCTACCCCTTCAATTCTGATTGAATCTGTTCCAGCACCACGAATAGTTGCGCCCATATTGTTTAAAAAGGTAGCTAAATCAATAATTTCCGGTTCCTTAGCAGCATTTTCAATGATTGTTTGGCCTTGGGCAGTTACGCTAGCCATAATAATATTCATTGTTGCTCCAACGGATGGCATCTTCAAATGAATCTTCGCACCCTTAAGTCCCTCACTTGGAGCCGTAATTATTATTTGATCATTTTCATTCTTTACTGATGCGCCTAATGCTTCAAAGCCCTTAATATGCTGGTCAATGGGACGTGGGCCAATATCGTCACCACCTGGAAAACCTACAATTGCCTTGCCAAAACGGCCGAGAAGTGCACCCATAAAGTAATAAGATGCACGTAAGCTTTTGATCTTACCGGCTGGCAATGGGCTCATTTTGATATTTTCTGGATCAATGCGCAAAGTCGTCTCACGAAAATCACACCGTACATCCATTTCTGCTAACAAATCCATCAAATTATCTACATCAGCAATCCGAGGCACACCCTCAAGCGTTACTGGCGTTCTTGATAAAATTGAAGCTGGAATTAGCGCAACTGTGGAATTCTTTGCGCCACCGATCCAAACATCGCCCTGCAGGGGCTTTCCACCATGAATTATCATCTGCTTCATTGGCGAAAACAAATCCTTTTCTACTTTCAATAATCATAATAATGTTAAAGGATATCAAGCAAAAAAACAAGAGGTGAGGCTTGCTCATCTCTTGTTTTTTAAGCTTTTGTATTATTCAAGTTATTAGAATTCTTCTGCAGGCAAACCACTAGCTGCGCCGATAAATGACTTAAACAAGCCTTCTGGATGTTGTGGACGGCTCAAAAATTCTGGGTGGTATTGAGCAGCAATGAAGAATTTCTTCTTTGGCAATTCAATAATTTCTACCAAACGGTTATCTGGTGAAACGCCACTGAAGACCATTCCTGCATTTTCAAAGGCTTCACGATACTTGTTGTTGAATTCGAAACGGTGACGGTGACGTTCTTGAATGACATCTTGATCATCGTAAGCAGCTCTAGTCTTAGTACCCTTCTTCAAAGTTGCTGGGTAAAGACCTAAACGCAAAGTACCACCAATGTTTTCTTCATCACGCTTATCGGCCATGATGTCGATAATATTGTTCTTGCAGTTTGGTTCTGCTTCAGTACTGTTTGCATCTTCAAGATTAAGCACGTCACGAGCAAATTCAACACTAGCCATTTGCATCCCCAAGCAGATGCCCAAGAATGGAATGTCATTTTCACGAGCATATTTAATTGCAGTAATCATGCCTTCAAGACCACGAGTACCAAAACCACCAGGAACGATTAAACCATCTGAGCCCTTCATAATGTCAGCAATGTTGTCTTCGGTAATATCCTCAGCTTGAACCTTGTCAACATCAATCTTGGTATTGTAAAGATAACCTGCGTGTTGCAAAGCGTCAGTAACTGAAATATATGCATCTTCAAGGTCAACATACTTACCAACCAAAGTAATTTTAGTGTGGTGCTTCAAGTTCTTAGCACGTTCATCAAGTCTAGTCCAAGCTGTCATATCAGCCTTTGGAAGTGGACTCTTAATTCCTAAGAAGTCGCAAACTTTTTGATCCATGCCTTGTTTTTGGAATGCTAAAGGCACATCGAACAATGATGGTGCGTCAATTGATTCAATGATTCTTTCAACTGGAACATCAGTGAAAGTAGAAATCTTATCTTTGTGTTCTTGATCAACTGGCTTTTCAGCACGCAAAACCAACATGTTTGGTTGGATACCGATGCTGCGAAGTTCAGCAACTGAATGCTGCGTTGGCTTAGTCTTCATTTCCTTTGCTGCGTGAAGATATGGAACCAAAGTACAGTGAATGTACATTACGTTTTCAGCACCAACTTCACGACGCATTTGACGAATTGCTTCCATGAATGGAGTTGATTCAATATCACCAACTGTTCCGCCGATTTCAGAAATAATTACGTCTGAATCAGTTGTAAGAGCAGCACGCATGATCTTCTTTTTGATCATATCAGTGATGTGTGGAATTACTTGAACAGTAGCACCATGGTAGTCACCACGACGTTCTTTTTCCAAAACTTCTTGATAGATCTTACCAGTGGTTACGTTAGAGTACTTACTGGTTCTTACATCAACGATTCTTTCATAGTGGCCTAAGTCAAGGTCAGCTTCAGTACCATCATCAGTAACATAAACTTCACCGTGTTGGTATGGGTTCATTGTGCCCGGGTCGATGTTGATATATGGGTCAAATTTTTGCATAGTTACTTTAAGACCGCGGTTCTTAAGAAGACGACCTAAGCTGGATGCAGTGATTCCTTTACCCAATGAAGATACGACACCGCCAGTAACGAAGATGTATTTAGTCATTTACCTGCTTCTCCTTCTTTTTAACTGAATTAATAAACAAAAAAAGCTCCCTAACTAGAGGGAGCTAAACGCACATATGGTGCCCAAGAAAAATACTATCTGCTTTTTGACTGTAAGTCAAGCAAATTAATCATCATCTTCGTCATCATCGTCATTATTTAATTGTGACAATTGACCTTCGATGCCGTCTGGCAAGCTATCATCGGTGTCATCGTTGTCTTCATCATAATCTGAATCGGTGTCATCATAGTCGTCATTTTCGTCATCGTCAGTTGCATCCAACTCATCATCTTCTGGATCATCATTGTCATAGTCGATGATATCGTCGCTGTCAGTAGCTGAAGCCAAGAAAGCATTAACCTTCTTGTGGTGCTTTCTAGTTGATTCTTCGTCTTCATCTTCTGGGTGGTTAACTTCTTCGTCAACTGATTCGTATGGGAACCATGAACGAAGTGCCCATACATTTTCACCCATGGAGATAAATTCACCATCAGTGTTCATATCTGTATAAAATTGTGGCAAACGTTCACGAATTTCTTCATCGCTCTTGTTTAAGTATTTTTGAACAGCGTTAACGATATCAGCAAATGCCATTCTCTTGCCATTATCTTCTAAAATTGCGCGAGCAACTTCGATCATTGACAATTCATCGCGGTTTTTGTCTTTAAACTTGTCTAATCCCACAGTTGTACGTCCTCTCTTTTACAATCTTTACTATTTTACTAAGCGTTTAAGTAAAAATCAACGTGACTGTATAGTTACCTATTAAGTATAGCCCACTAAAGAGGTCATATTCAATATGAAGTTTTTCAGATCCATCATTTTGTGGTTCATATTCCAGTAAATTGGTTACGCTGGTCAAATCCATCTGGCGATCACTCACCACATAGCGACAAGCTTGTTTTTCACCGGGAACAAAACGCATCAACGAATAATTCTGATGATCTACGCCACGTCGCAAAATCAATTCATTGTCCTTCAGCAGCATTTTAACAGGGATTGTTCCATCTTCCAAGTAAGACACCCGAATTGTCTTATCATCTTTTTTGATTTCGCCGTCCATGTTTTTATGAAAAGTCTCACTGTCTTTTTCTTGCGTAATTGTGCTTGTTAAATCAATGTTTATCTTCGTCATGCCACTCACTTATTTGCTATAATTTAGTTATTATATATTTTAAGCTATATTTGCTAAAAAATTAAAGATTCAGCTCGAGGAATTTTTATGCCAAGATTTCAAAGTAAAAAATTACCGACCGAGGTTGTTCTGCGTGACCCGGTTCACGGCTATATTCATATTGAAGACCAAGTCGTTCTTGATATTCTGCAATCAAAAGAATTTCAACGCATGCGCAGAATCAAACAATTAGGACCTATCAGCTTCGTTTTTGATGGAGCTACTCATACGCGCTTTGAACATAATTTGGGTGTTTATGAGTTAACACGAAGAATTTGTGACATTTTTGCCAAAAAATATCCCTCCCTTTGTCCAGGAGATGGGCTCTGGGATGATAACAATCGCTTGCTGGTAGAATGTGCCGGCTTGCTGCACGACATCGGTCACGGTCCTTATTCGCATACATTTGAGCATTTATTTGGGACTAATCATGAAAAATTAGGTCAAAAAATTATTACTGATCCGCATACCGAGATCAACCAGGCCCTAAGACAAGTTGCACCTAACTTTCCTGAAGCAGTCGCAAGCGTAATTGCGAAGACTTATCCTAACGCGCAAGTTGTTAAGATGATCTCCAGTCAGGCTGATGCCGATCGGATGGACTATTTGCAAAGAGATGCCTACTTCACTGGCGTAACTTATGGTCAATTCGACTTGTCGAGAATCCTGCGTGTTATTCGTCCTTACAGTGATGGCATTTGCTTTACCGATAACGGCATGCATGCCGTAGAAGACTATATCGTCTCCCGCTATCAGATGTACCAGCAAGTCTACTTCCACCCAGTAGGCCGATCAATGGAAGTAATTCTTCACCATCTATTGCAACGGGCAAAGGATGTTTATGAACAAGGAACATTGCCGGTAACGCCCCGTTTAGCAAAGTTTTTGGACGGCAATTGGACTTTGGAAGATTACCTTAAATTAGATGATGGCGTGATGGAAACCAACTTTTCAATGTGGACTGAAGCAAACGATCCAATTTTGTCGGATCTTTGCAAACGCTACTTGTATAGAAAGCCATTGGCCAGTGTCAAAATCAATGAAGAGACCAAAAATCTGCTGCCTAAGCTAAAAGATTTAATCAAGCAAGCAGGTTTTGATCCTGACTATTATACTGATATCAATTCGGCCTTTGATGAACCATATGATGCGTATAAACCGACCGGTAAAAACGCCAACAGCCAAATCGAAATCATGCAGGATGATGGCAGTCTGATTGAATTGTCAGAATTAAGTCCGCTGGTTCGCGCGCTGAATGGTACTTTCCAAGGGGATGAACGCTTCTTCTTCCCCAGAACAATGCTGTCAAACGATGATGAACCGCAAATTTTCGATCCTCTTTATCAAGAATTTCAAAAATACGTAAGAAATGGCGAATTACGATATTTAAGAAGACCTAACAAGAAGAAATGATTTTATACAAAAAAGGGATGAATCACATTGGAATGATTCATCCCTTTTTGATAATCACTATTAAATTTTATTCTTCAACTTCGTGACTGGCTTCGTATCTTTGGTTGAACAATGGGCTTAATGCATGGTGAGTTTGAATAAGTTTAATTGCATCACCCATTAATGGTCCAACGGATACCAAAAGCATCTTGTCGAGCTTCTTTTCAGCTGGTTGATTAATTGAATCTGTTAAGACTAAATTCTTAATTGGTGAGTCATTTAATCTCTTGATAGCTGGACCAGACAAAACAGCGTGAGTAGCTGAAGCATAAACTTCAGTCGCACCTGCATCCATCAAGGCCTTAGCTGCTAAAGTAATGGTACCGGCAGTATCGATCATATCATCGATAATGATGGCACGTTTACCTTTAACGTCACCGATAATGTTCATAACTTCGGAAACATTGGCTCTTGGGCGACGTTTATCAACAATTGCGATTCCTGTACCCAAGAATTCAGCAAGCTTTCTTGCACGAGTAACACCACCGTGGTCTGGAGAAACAACAACAGCATTTTCTTGCAGCTTGTTGCGTAAGAAGTAGTCAGCCAAAAGAGGAGCACCCATCAAATTATCAACAGGAATATCGAAGAAACCTTGAATTTGAGGAGCGTGCAAGTCAAGTGACAATACTTGATCAGCACCAGCAGTTTGCAACATATCAGCTACAAGCTTAGCAGTGATTGGTTCACGAGCACGAGTCAGACGGTCTTGACGAGCATAACCATAGTAAGGCATGACAATGTTGATGCTGCGTGCACTTGCACGACGAACGGCATCAATCATGATCAACAGTTCCATCAAGTTATCATTAACTGGATCACTGGTGGATTGAATCAAATATACATCTTTACCACGAACAGATTCATCAATATTGATTTGAATCTCGCCGTCACTAAAACGTTCAACACTTGATTTTGAAAGTGGAACGCCAACTCGATCAGCGATCTTTTGTGCCAAAGGTACATTTGAATTAAGGGCAAAAATCATTAAATCGTCTTTATAAGACATAATTTCCTCCGTAAAAATATGCTAACAACTTTTATTTTAGCAGAGATTCAATAAAAATAAATCTAATATAGCTTAATTTTGCCAAAAACAAAAAGCAGTCAATTCAATTGATTGACTGCTTTTCTCTGTTAAACTTTTTTCTCTGTTATGTCTTGCGTCTAAGATTATTATATAACAGCCGTTATTCATTGCAAGTCACTTTTTTAAAAATAATTTTGGTGCCAGCTCCAATAACTTTCAATAAATCTAGATCGTTTGACACAACATGCCCAATAACATTCACCCGCTCATCAGCTGGCAAATCGATCTTGGTTATCTGCAATTCACCCTTGTAGTGCAAATACTTGTCGTTATCGCAGGTTATACTGCCCTTTGGACGTGGTTTAGTCTCCTGCAGGCCAGTATTAAACAATTGTCTTTCTCTGCCTTCCTGCAGTCGAACAACCTGTTCTGCGAGGTCAGGCCGGTTATGCCATGTGTTTTCAGTTAATTCTGGCAAATCCCGATCAATATGCAGTGTGATCGCATCCTGCTTTAAATAATTGATAAAACTGTTGATCGTACTTTGCTTAAGGGAAACATCCCCAACAAAAACATGATCTACATGCAATTTTTTCAATTCAATCATCGCTGCCAACGGATTCTCATGCCGTTGACATTCAAGCGTTGGCAAGCCTGCAAAAATTGGGCCACGTAATTCTCCATCACCTGGAATAAAGGCCAATGTCTGCAAATCATGCTCCTTGAGCCATTTATTCTTTTTATCTAACCATTCTGCTCCCAAGCCAGTCTCAGGACGTGGATAATAATTATGCCAAGCAACCAAATGATCAAAAGCAGCGTTGTACTCTTTTAAATCGAGCAAGTCTTTTTCTGTAATCGTACTTGCATTTAGGGCAATTGGCATTGACTTAGATAATTTGGCAACTACATCCATGCCGATGCCTGCATCGATTCTCAAGCCAGTTAAATCAAGAGCCTGAACTTGTCCGACATCATGAATATCGACACCGATTTTTTCTAATCCAACTGCCGAAACATCAGCAATAATTGACAGATCAAGATTTGAGCACCACTTGGTCAATTCCTTTAGGTGACTCTTAGTCTGTTCAGGATCATTTTCATTAATCTGTAAAGAAGTAAATACCGTATCAAAGCCGGCATTTCTCATCGCAATTAAGTAATTATAATCATCAGCCGTTAGCATCCGGCCAACATAAATTGAAAATCCTAGCATAAATATCCCACTTCTCCAAGCTGCTAACTTTACTTTTACGCTATTATTTTAAACTACTTTTTTAAAACTTTTTACTTGTATTCAAACTGTAACTTTTCTCCAAAAAAATAGAATCGACACCCAAATTGAATATCGATTCTATTTAAAAGCTCGATTAATCAAATTAATTGATGTAATCAGAAATATTCAAAGTCCGGCTTTGACCATTAGATGAATTGATTGTCAAAGTTTGGTTATTAGTGTATTGAATATCGCTTTCGTTAACGTCGTTAGCTGCAGCTGCAACCTTGATAATTGCAGCAATTTCAGTTTGCGTAAGGACGTTTCTGTCAGTAACATTTACACGAGCACCATTCAAAGCAGATTGAGCTGAAGTGATGGCTGAAACAGCTTGCTTAACTTGAGCAACAGTTGCGGTGCTTGAATTATTAACCTTTTCACCAGCAGTAATAGCTGAGTCGTAAGTGCTTCTCAAAGTATTAGCTGATAACTTGTAAGCATCGCTTTGCTTTACAGTTGAAGCATTGCTGATCAAGCTGTTTAATTGACTCTTGTCTGAGCTAGTAGCAACAGTAGCAGCATCCTTAGCATCTTGCATAGTGTTAGTTGGTGTTAATTGCCTGCCGCTTACTAATTGAACATCGCTTACCTTAACGTACGATGATGAATCACTAGCAATCTTGTAGAATTCGACTGCTTGGTTTTCAGATTTTACCCAAATCCATAACATACTGCTTACACGCAAGCTTTGACCAGCACTAAATGGATTGTTGCTTATAGCCTCACCTTTAGAGTTGTAAGTTGGTGCATCAGTCTTCATCATAACAATGGTGTCAGCTGTAGTTTTAGTTGGAGTTGGTTCAACGTAAGTTGGGTCTGTAATAATGGTCTTGCCTTGAGAAACATAAGCATTAACAGCCTTGATGTATTGGTTTTCACCAATTTGATAGTACCACTTTTCACCAATCTTCTTAGCGCCAAGAACGGCATATTGTGAACCCTTGATTCCGTATTGGGCTGGTTCAGTATAACTACCGTTTTTATTATAAATAATAGAGTTAGAAACTAAAGTAATGTAAGTTTCGTCATCATCAGTATCAATGTCATTAGTAGAAGTTTTAACTACCTTAGCGTTAGCCTTCTTAATGTATTGACCTTTGCCTAAGTTATAGTATGACTTGCCGCCAATTGTCTTGGTGCCAACGTAAGCCACAGTCGCATTTTTCTTTAAAGTACCTGCTGACTTGATTCTCTTGCCATTTTTATCATAAACATAAGCATTGTGAGTCAACTTAATTCTCTTAGTAGTAGAAGCTTCAGCAGAAGCCTTAGCACTGCTAGTAGTTACCTTCTTGCCATTAACAGTACCAACATTAGCAGTCTTAACGTAACTATTGTTGCCAAGGAAGTAGTAAACTTTGCCATCAATCTTCTTGGTTCCGTATGCCTTAAGAGAAGTACCTTTAGCAAGTTTTGAATAAGTCTTGCCGTTGTACTTGTACTTGGTGATACGTTTGCCAGTTGATGAGTAAACGTATGAATGATGTGACAAAACAATTGTATTTGCCTTAGTGGTTGCTGCTTGAACAGTTGTACTTGTAGTATTTTGCACGCCAGCAGCAAGAACTGGACTGATGCCGATCAAAGCAGCTGCAGAAACTGTAACTAATTTATGACTTAATTTCATATATACCTCTACCTTATAAATAAACAATAGTAAATACGTTAGTATTATAACGCAAAAGAAAAGAGAACTTCATTAAGAGGTTCTCTTTATAATAGATAATTAATCTAGTTGATAAAGACTTGTAACATTTATCTAGTCTTTACGTCGCTGGCCTTAATGTAATACTTGCCTGGTTGCAAAGCATAGTACTTAACGCCACTGATTGTCTTAGTGCCTAAGCCGTTAATCTTAACACCCTTGCCAATAACAGTGTACTTCTTGCTGCTCATGTAAGTAGTAGCCTTCTTGCCCTTGTTAGTATAAACTTGAGCTTTGCGAACAGTTACCAACTTAGTAACAGTAGTCTTAGTAGTGGTCTTCTTTGAACTAGAAGAAGTGGAGCTGCTCTTCTTAGTAGTTGTTGTCTTGCTAGTAGTCTTCTTAGTTGAAGTGCTCTTAGTTGCAGCAGACTTAACAGTAACAGTTTTACCATTAGTAGTAAGGGTAATGGTCTTGCCGCTTACTTTGTAGCTAACAGTACCCTTGGTTGAAGCAGCTGGGATCCAGTACTTAGAATCGCTTCGGATAGCGTAGTAGTATTCACCATTTACTTCCTTGACTCTCCAAATCTTATAAGTTAAACCCTTGTAAGCTTTTTCGCTAGTCTTCTTGCCACTGTTGTTAACAAAATACATTGTCTTAGTAGCAGTAACTTTATCACCATAAACAATGTGAGTTGAGCTAGTAGCAGCTTGAACAACGTTTGCATTTGGGGCAGCAGCCAAAACTGGACTTACACCCATTAATGCAGCAACAGAAACCATAACTAATTTGTGACTTAATTTCATATTTCTCCTCCTCAATATAAACAGTTTTAAACCTCACAGTTCACTAACTATTGTAAGCCAAAAATAAAAAAAGGCGCAACTTTAGGAGAGAAATTCAGACTTTCTTAGTTTTTGAAACGTTTTTGGCTTTAATCCAGCCTTTGTTAGTGACATAAAAGCTGGTGCCATTGACCTTTTGAATTGAATAGCCTTTCAAACGCGTGCCTTTTTTCAGGACTTTAACCGTGCCTTTATTTAAATAGCCACGACTGTTATAAACATACGAATTGCGTTTCAACACTAATGAAGTCGTCACTACAGGATCATAAGTTGTATATGTAACCGTGCTCTTGGTTTTTTTTGTCGTCAGCACCATCATGCTTCCGCCGGCAGCCTTATACCAGACCGTGCCATAGACAGCCGAAATTGGCAGCCATTGCTTATTTTTAGTGGCATAGTAAATTTTTTTGCCGTAGCGCAGATAATAAATACGATAACCCTTGCCTTTTTTAGCCAGTGTTTTCGTCTTTTTATTCTTGCTGGTTAAAAAGTAAGTATTTTTCTTTAAAACAACGTAGCTATTTTTAGAAACCGTCTTAATCCATGTACTAGGAATAGTGGTCGTTGTCTTTTTAGTACTGCTTGCTAAGGCAGGCTGCGAAAAAATTAATAAGCTGCATAATGTCGCCATCAATATTAAAATTTTTCGCTTCATTTGATCTCTAATCTCCCTTTATGTTTATTTTTCAATGATTATTATAAAGCAAAAAGACTGAGAAAATTTTCCCAGTCTTTCTTCTTAACAATAATTTTTTATTCCCAATCCTTGTCTTTGGAAAGAGGAAGCTTATGCCAATAATCTGGCTTGTTGACTTGACGGCCACGACCAATTGCCATTTCGTACTTGCCAACATCCTTAGTAACAGTGGTATCAGCTGCAATAAAGGCATGGTCAGCCACATTGATTGGTGCAATTAAAGTTGAACCTGCACCGATAAAGGAGTGATCACCGACATTAGTATGGAACTTCTTAACACCATCGTAGTTTGAGAAGATAGTACCACAACCGATATTAATGTCTTTGCCTAAAGTAGCATCGCCAACATAAGTTAAGTGACCTACCTTGGTATTTTCACCAATTTCAGCATTCTTGACTTCAACAAAGTTGCCGATATGAGCGCCTTGACGAACAACAGCCTTTGGACGAAGGTGTGAGTTAGGACCAATATCAGTATTGTCATCCATTTCAGCTTCTTGCAAAGTAGAAGAAGTAATTGTTACGCCATTGCCAATCTTAGAGTCAACAATTCTTGAACCGTTGGTAATCAAGCAATCGCTGCCAATTTCAGTATTGCCTTTAATGACAACATTGCCTTCAATAACAGTATCATTACCAATTTTAACATCGCTATCGATATAAGCAGTTGCAGGATCAATAAAGGAAACACCGTTACGCATGTGAGCTTCATTGATTCTCTTTTGCATAATCTTAGTTGCTTGGGCTAAAGCGATTCGATCATTTACACCAAGACTTTCACTGAAGTCATGCATCTTATATGCACCAACGCGTTCGCCTTCATTACGCAAAATTTCAAGAACATCAGTTAAGTAGTATTCACCTTGAGCGTTGTTGTTATCAACATGCTTTAAAGCTTCAAACAATTTCTTGTTATCGAAGCAAAAGACGCCAGTGTTAATTTCCTTAACCTTCAATTCCTCTGGCTTACCGTCTTTTTGTTCAACGATTCTTAAAACATTGCCTTGGTCATCACGAATAATTCGACCATAGCCAAATGGATTTGGAGCTTCAGCAGTCAAAACAGTAGCTGCATTTCCCTTTTCTGCATGATAAGCAAACAAATTCTTAAAAGTATTAGTTGTAAATAATGGGGTATCACCAGTTACTACCAAGGTGGCGCCATCTTTATCAGCCAATTTTTCTTTAGCTGTTAATACGGCATCCCCGGTTCCCAATTGTTTTTCTTGGAAGGCAAAATCAGACTTGCCAGTTAAAACCTTTTCTACTTCGCCTGCACCAGTACCAACAACAGTGATGATTTCTTCTGGATCAACGCCACGTGCAGCGTCAACAACGTGTTCCACCATCATTTTGCCACAAACCTTGTGTAAAACTTTGTAAAGTTTAGACTTCATTCGCGTACCCTTGCCTGCGGCAAGAACAACTACATATTTTTTCATTGATTAAACCTCTTAATTATCAAAACTAGATAATAGTATACCATTTTTATTTTAAAAACGACTAAAGTCCGTTTGATCTAAGAAGTTGCCTGGTTCAGCTAAAATGATTCGTTTTTGCGTATCGATCTTGCTGATCTTAACCAAAGAAAGATAATTATCGACTAATTTTTCTTTATCAAAGTCTGCTTCACAAAGAACGCAAATGCCAGAAATACTGCCTTCAAATTCCTTAACTAATTCTTCCATTCCAGTCAAGGTACCGCCGCCCTTCATAAAGTCATCGACGATTAAGACATTGGCGCCTTTTTGCAATGCTCTAGTTGGCAATTCCATCTTGGCTACTCGTGAAAGTGAAGAAGAAATGTAGTTAACAGAAACAGTAGCTCCTTCAGTAACTTTTGAGCGCTTGCGAGCAGTGACAAAAGGAACGTCCAAATAACGAGCAGCCGCTTCAGCTAACGGAATTCCTTTGGTTTCAACTGTCATAACTGCATCAACTTTTGAATAAGCAAAATGAGTTGCAATTAATTTGCCAATCTTTTGCAAGTCTTGTGAATTGCCTAAAATATCTGATAAATAAACAAAACCACCTGGCAAAATTCTGCTTGAATCTTCAATTCGTGAAGATAAATCTGCTAAGTAGTCTTCAGCATGCTTTTGACCTAAATATGGAATATAGCGTACACCACCAGCAGCACCTGCAGCAGTTTCCAAAATGCCATCCTGATTGCCAGCAAGTGTGTGCTTCAAAATAGCCAAGTCTTCAGAAATGGATGATTTTGCGGCATCATAACGCTTAGCAAAGAAAGGCAAAGAAATTAAAGTATGCGGACGCTCCATTAAATATTTAGTCATGTCCACCAATCTTTCTGAACGTTTCATGTAATTTCCTTTCTTAATGTTTGTATTTATCTTTTCCAATATACTCTAAAAGAGAAAAAAAAGCACTAACATTTTCAAAAATGTTAGTGACAAAATTTCATTTGCTAGTTATTTAAGCTTCGGCTTCTTCAGCTTTATCATCAAATTCTAATGCAATATTCTTAGTTAATAAATCAGTGTAACTATAAGAAACGTGTTTAAAATTATTTTGATGTTGGTCTAAATCAACTACAAACACTGCCGGAAAAGTTTCGCGTAAAACTCCCCGTCTTTTTGTAATCTTCTTACGTCCCGCTTGGGCAACTACTGTTAAAGGATCGCCTAAATGAGAATCTAACTTTGCTTTAATCGTATGAATTGATGTTGGCACTAAGAAACATCTCCTTCGTGTCAATTTTATCATAATTTTAATTTATTAGCAAGATCGTTCACAAACTGGTAATTATTGCTTAGGCAATAGCATTGGCAATTTTAATAAATTGCGCAATCGTTAAGTCTTCCGGCCTGATCTTAGGGTCAACACCAAGACTAGCTATCAATTCTGCTCTTTTATCAGCATCCGGAATCAAATTCTTTAAATTATTGTTGAGCGTCTTTCTTCTTTGAGCAAAACACATTTTCACTACCTTGTTAAAATGTGCCCGCCGACCAACATCAGGTTTATGCTCTATTGGCGTTAAAACTACAACGCTTGAATCCACCTTAGGCCGTGGCATAAATGAGGTATGGTCAACTTGCAAGGCCAGTTCAACATGCATCTGCGTTTGAGTTGCAATAGTAAGCGGGCCATAAGCTTTGCTGCCTGGTTTTGCTTCTAAACGTTTAGCAACTTCCTTTTGCATCATCAAGGTTAAACTGGCAAAACGCAGATCAGATTCTGCCAAAGCAAAGATAATTGGCGTTGTAATGTAATAAGGTAAATTGGCAACTACTTTAATCGGCTGACTAAAATCAAAGAAAGCACCAATATCCTTTTTAAAATCAGCCTGCAAAACATCTTTAAGCAGCAAATGGAAACGCTGGTCAAGTGGCTGATCTCCTATTTTGGCTGGCAATTCGTTTTGCAAAATTTTAGGCAAACTATCATCAACTTCATAAGCGAATACTTTGGCACCATGAAGCAAAAGCTGCTCAGTTAATGAACCGATCCCGGGACCAATTTCAATTACTTGGTCTCCTTCTTGAATATCAGCGGCATTGACAATTCCTAAAATTGCATTTTGAGCAACTAAGAAATTTTGTCCTAAATTCTTCTTTGCTTTAACAAAGTAGCGATTAATAATTGCCTGCGTTCTAACCGGTGACCCGATCGGAATTCGATTAGTCATTCTTAGCCTCCTCGACTGCATGCTTCAATTCCGCATAGCCAATGCCAAAAGTATTCAAGCGCTGATAAAAAGTCTTAGCATTGCCGTAGCCGATGCTTAAAACCGCACCTACTTTTTCGCGCAATTGCTTAGAGCCACTTCCGGCAGCCAAGCCTAATTCACGATAACGTGAAAAGGTCAGGTCACTCTTAGTTTCTTCGACTTCGTGCAAATCACTTAAAGCACGCTCTAATGCTTCTTTTGAAGCATGCTCAACCCCAAGACTGTTGCCTCGTTTTTGCGGCTCGCCTTCCTTACGCGTGATAAAAGCTTGCTTAGCAATTGGGACTGCCTTGGTTACAATTCGCCGAATGCGTTCGCCATTAAAGTCTGGATCAGTAAATACGATGATCTCGCGACTTTGACTTAATTTTTTCAATTCGGCCAATACTTCATCGGAGACAGCCGAACCGTTCGTTTCTACTGTTTCAATTCCCGGGAAAAATTGTTTCAAGCGGATCGTATCGTCTTTTCCCTCAACGACAACAACCGCATTAAATTTCTTTTTATTTAAGATCATAAACTCTCACAGTATTTGCATATGTAGCTTTAGCTATTTCATCTAGAGTAATTCCCTTTAACTTGGCAATTGCTTCGGCCACGTAACGCACATAACCCGTTTCGTTTTGATGGCCACGATATGGCTTGGGCGTTAAGTATGGCGCATCTGTTTCAATCAAAAAGCGATCCATTGGAACAGCCTTGGCCGATTCGTGAACTTCTGTTGCTTTAGTAAATGAAACAACACCTGAATAAGAGAAGTAGACGTTCAATTTCAAAAATCGATTCAGCCAATCTACGCCACCATTAAAGCTGTGCAATATTGCACCATATTCAAGATTGCTGTTTTTCAAAATGTTATAGCAATCTTCAAAAGCATCTCTGGTGTGAATATTAACCGGCATTCTTAATTCATGAGCAATTTCAATTTGACGTGCAAAAACTTCCCTTTGCATATCGCGTGGCGATTCATCCCAATAATAGTCAAGGCCTACTTCGCCTAAAGCTACAACCTTAGGCATTTGCAACTGCTCAATCAATTCATCTTCTGCTTTTTGATCAAAATCCTTCGCCACATCGGGACAATAGCCAACCATTGCATAAACTTCATCAAAACGGTCCGCTAAATCAATTGCTCGCTGATTGAAATCTGGATCCTGTCCCGCACAAATAACTTTGGTTACGCCCAAAGCTTTTGCTCGTTCAAGGTAATATTCTTCTTTTCCGCGAAAAGGTTCATCATTTAAATGCGTATGGTTGTCAATAAGTTCCATTAGCCTAATTCAGCTCCAACAGCATGTTCATCCCCAACAAGGGCCAACTTGATTTCGCCGTTCTTTTCACTAGACAAAAGCATACCTTGGCTTTCATGACCAAGCATCTTGCGTGGCTTCAAGTTAGTAACGGCCAAAACCTTCTTATCCAAAAGTTCACTTGCATCTGGATAGAATTTGCGAATGCCGCTCAAAATTTGTCTTTCTTGGCCATCGCCAAAGTCGAGCTTGAACAAGAGAAGCTTGCTTGAGCCTTGAACTGGTTCAACTGACAAGATCTTGCCGACTTGAATTTTAACCTTGTTAAAGTCGTCAATGGTAATTTGCTTACCTTCTTTTTGCTCGCTTCTGGTTTGCTTCTTTGGCTTAGCCTTCTTCATTTGTTCTTTGATGTATTTCACTTCAATATCATTCTTAAGTCTTGGGAAGATTGGCGTTGGTTTTTCTGTTACCTTGACATTCCAGTCAAAGCCAGCAAATTCAAGTTTCTTTTCTTCCGCATTATTCCAGTCAAGACCAAGCTGCTTAAACATTTTAAGTGGGCTTTTGGTCATAATTGGTGAAATCAAAATTGCCACAATCCGCAAACTTTCAGCTAAGTTGCTCATTACCCGTGACAATTCTTCCTTCTTGCCCTCTTTGTTCAAAGTCCAAGGAGTGGTTTCATCAATGTACTTGTTGGCACGAGAAATCAATTTCCAAATTGCATCCAAAGCTTGGGAGAAGTGCAAAGCATCCATTTGCTTTTGGTATTCGGCAATTGTTTCTTTAGCAGTTTTAATCAAATCTGTACCGAATTCATCTTGGTCGCTAGCAACAGGTGCTACTTCGCCATCTTGGTATTGATTGATCATGGAAACTGTTCTGTTCAAAAGGTTGCCAAGGTCATTAGCCAAGTCAAAGTTTACTCTTTCAACAAAGTCTTCAGGAGTAAAGATTCCATCTGAACCAAATGGAATTTCACGCATCAAGTAGTAGCGAAGAGCATCAAGGCCGTAACGTTCAACAATCATTTCTGGATAAACGGCGTTGCCCTTGGACTTAGACATCTTGCCGTCTTTCATCAATACCCAGCCGTGGCCAAAAATTTGCTTAGGAAGCGGCAAGCCTAATGCCATCAGCATAATTGGCCAGTAAATGGTGTGGAAACGGACAATTTCCTTACCTACCAAATGAACATCTGCAGGCCAGTATTTCCTAAAGAGTGAATCATCATCTGAGCCATAACCTAATGCCGTAATATAGTTGGACAAAGCATCGATCCAAACATAAACAACGTGCTTTGGATCGCTTGGAACTGGAATTCCCCAGTCAACAGTCGTCCGCGTTACAGAAAGGTCTTCCAAACCTGGCTTGATGAAGTTGTTGATCATTTCTTTTTCACGTGAGTGAGGCAAAATGAAATCTGGATGGTCCTTATAGTATTGAACCAATCTGTCGGCATACTTGCTCATCTTGAAGAAGTATGAAGGTTCCTTAACCAATTGAACTTCGTGACCTGATGGTGCTTTACCACCGATAACATTGCCGTCATCATCTTTGTAAACTTCGGCAAGCTGCGATTCAGTGAAGTATTCTTCATCTTCAACTGAGTACCAGCCAGTGTATTCGCCAAGATAGATATCGCCTTGCTTTAATAATTTTTCAAAAATCTTTTGTACAGCTTTAACGTGTTGTGGATCAGTCGTCCGGATAAATTTGTCATAGGAAATATCCAGCATCTTCCACAACTTCTTGTATGAAGCTGCCATTTTATCAACAAATTCTTGAGGCTTAATGCCTTGTTTTTCAGCTTTTTGTTCAATCTTTAAACCGTGCTCGTCAGTTCCAGTTAAGAAGAAGGTATCATAACCTTGAGCACGCTTGTAACGGGCCATTGAATCAGCCGCAATTGTCGTATATGCATTACCGATTGTTAACTTACCAGATGGGTAATAAATTGGGGTTGTAATATAAAAAGTCTTTTTATCAGCCATACTTTTTGATACTCCTTAAATGAAAATAATCTTACATACAATAATACACCATCAAAAAAGGAATTCCTTACTAGGAGTCCCCCTTTTTTAGTGTTAAATTAAAAATTTCTTGTGCTTTAAGTAAATTAATTTGATCAAGCTGGTCAATAGCAGATAAAAAATCATTAGGGCAAAAACCAAAATGAGATATTCGCTTGGCAAAGCCGTAAATTGCAATATTTGACCAGTAGCCGTATATGGTATTGCCGTCCCAATAATGCCGGCAACAAAGCTGACCATGATAACCGCGCTAGTCGCATGCTGCTTAATAAATGGCAGATGTCGATCACGCAAAGCATGGATTGCCATTTCCTGTACCCACAGATTTTCAATAAACCAACCAGTTCGGAAAATTGAAACAAAGAGTGTCTGGCTGCCCGCACTGAGATGCGGACAAATAATAAAGAACAAGAAGCCAAAACTAATGATATTTGTAATCGCTGAAGCGGGACCAAACCAAAACATGAATTCAGGCAAGTTTTTAAACGACCATCTGCGAGGCGTTTGCAAGTAGTCCCGCGGCATTTTATCAAACGGGATTGCGAGACAGCTTAGACCAAAGATAAAGTTCAAAACCACTAGTTGCAGCGGCAGCATCGGCAAAAATGGCAGAACAATCGAAGCAAATAGAATCATCGCGGCAATTACTATAATCGTGCCCAAATTATTATTTCCACCGAGTGGGAAAATATTTTAAGCAATAAAACGATGGTAAAAGGAGTAATAAATGCTTCGAGCAAGAAATGCATTTTTGATTCCTTGGCCCTGTTTTCTAATTCATTAGAACCGTATTATTTGCGGTTGATTAAAGCTTGTTTAGTCGATAAGCCTTCTGCACTTGCGTGAAGCCTCGCCAAAGTGCCGACACGAGTTTCTTGTGCTATTTGCTTAACCCACTGTAAATCAACGTCATTTAGCTTCTTTTTATCCGTTGTCTTTAGCATAAGCCCTCCCCAGCTTCTTCGTTTTATGCAAACAAACCAAAAAGGCCACCTGCAATTTCTACAGGTGACCTTCATGCCAAACAAGGCTTCTTGTACTCGTAGTTCAGTTTTAACACTACGTGACGTAAGCACATGCTAGCTATCTGGATCTCGCCTTAAGTCGACGGCACCTATTTAACCCGTTAGCATCTCTAGATGTTTCCGGGCGATAGCGTGTGTTCACGTAGGAGTCTCACCTAACAGTTTATTTGCTAACTTATTTCATTCCTTGAGTAGTTTAATACTTAAAAGCAGCCAACGTCAAATCTTGATTAGTTATTATGACTATTTTTTCTGCGAATTTGTCTAAAGAAATACATCAAGACCCCGATCAAAATGACCACAGCTAAAGCAATCGGCAAAGCTACCCGATTAGGGTGATCAATCTTATTCTGTTCCGCAGTCGATAAATCATATTTATCCCGTGAATATTGATACTGATAATCAATTCTGGTCGTGCAGGCTCTGAAGACAAAACGCAAGCCTTTATTAAAAGTGGCTGAATTGGTGCTGCGCAAATCTTTGGCAGCTGCGCGAATAATATTCAGTCGTGTTTCGGCAGTAAATGCGCCATGCAAATCTTTAGAAGAATAAATCTGAACATTTTTCTTCTTGCCCTTAACGCCAACTACGATATAAACCGTCCGCTTCATTTCGCTCAAATGAGCTGGCGTCAACTTGTTCAACCGTTTAACCGTTACTACAGCAACTTGTGGCTGTTCTTTAGTTTGCAAATAGCGGTTGTCCTTAGCCTCAATTAACTTTTGCGTCTTAGAGTTAATTACATGTGCTGCATCATCGATATTCGGCTGGACAAAAGCGGTTGTTGTCACAAAGCCGATTGCCAGCAGCAATAGCATAAATAATTTAGTAATTTTCGTCTTCTTCAAGTTTATGCTCCAAGCTTTCAACGTATTTTCGATCAATTTTAATCTGCTCATATGGCACCCCGCAATCTTGTAAGAGCTTCATTGCCAGCGGATCATCACGATAGTTGAAATAATAGTTTATCCGTTTAACACCCGCTTGAACTAGAGCCTTAGTGCAATTATAGCAAGGAAAATGAGTAACATAGATCTCTGTGCCATCAGTTGAAACGCCATTTTTGGCACATTGAATCAGGGAATTCATCTCTGAGTGAATCGTTCTGACACAATGACCATCAACCATCTGGTGCCCAACAGCATCGCAGTGCGGTTGTCCGGATATTGAACCATTGTAGCCGGTTCCGATAATCCGATTGTCTCTTACTAAAACACTGCCGACCAAAGCCCGATTACAGGTAGAGCGTTGGGCAATTACTAATGCCTGCATCATAAAGTATTGTTTCCAAGGAATTCGATCGCGCATTTTTAAGCCTTCTTACTTATCAAAGTGACCAAAATAATTCAAACCAATAGCATCTCTAACTTCTTGAAGAGTTTGGTTGGCTTTCACGTTTGCTTTCTTTGAGCCTTCAACCAGCATTTCGTAAACAGCATCTGTATCTTGGGCATATTTAGCTCTTCGTTCACGAATTGGTTCTAGTTCATTTTCCAAAACCTTATTCAAATAACGCTTAATCTTTACGTCACCAAGGCCGCCTTTTTGATACTCTTCCTTAAGTTCTGCCACTTTGTCCTTGTCTGGATCAAAAACATCAAGATAAGTAAAGACAGTATTGCCTTCAACTTTTCCTGGATCCTCAACGTGAATGTGGTTAGGATCAGTGTACATTGACATTACTTTCTTTTGGACAGTCTTAGCATCATCTGACAAGTAAATGCAGTTGCCAAGCGACTTAGACATCTTTGCATTGCCATCAAGGCCCGGAAGACGGCCTGAACCTTTAGGTGGGAAGAAGCCTTTAGGTTCAACCAATACATCGCAGTCGTATACACGATTAAAAGTCCGCACAATTTCACGAGCTTGCTCGATCATTGGTTCCTGGTCGTCGCCTACTGGAACTAAAGTAGCCTTAAAGGCAGTGATATCGGCAGCTTGTGAAACTGGATAGTTCAAGAAACCAACAGGAATTGAGTCATTGAAGCCTTTTTGCTTAATTTCTGTTTTAACAGTTGGGTTTCTTTCCAAACGCGATACAGTTACCAAATCCATGTAATAAGCCGTTAATTCAAATAAAGCTGGGATTTGTGATTGAACAAAAATCGTTGATTTTTTCGGATCAAGGCCAACAGCTAAATAATCCAAAGCGACTTGAATCAATGAATTTTGAATTTTTTCTGGATCACGAGCATTATCAGTCAAAGCTTGCGTATCAGCAATCATAATGTAAGGATCATATTTGCCTTCATTTTGAAGCTTAACTCTGTTTTTCAATGAACCGATGTAGTGACCGATGTGAAGTTTGCCTGTTGGGCGATCACCTGTAAGAAAAATTTCTTTGGCCATAATTTTTTCTCTTTCTATTATTAATTTGCGTTAATCTTTTATCCTTATTATGCTCAATTTTACCAAAAATCAAGCTATTATTAAACTCTCCTTAAATCAGTTACAATATTAGAGGAGGTGGAGCACATGTGTCATCAATTTCGCTTGCCCGCTTTATATGAGATTTCGCAGTACTTAAAGCATGATTTGAACTTGCCACTGGTTAAGCCCACTTTTAACAGTGAGGCTGGCGATATTTTCCCTGGAAAAACCGCACCTGTTTTGCTTTATCAAAATAATCAGCTACAGCTTGCGCAAAAAACGTGGGGCTATCCAAGTCCCAAGGATAATAAACCGTTATTCAACGCACGAATCGAGCGCTTTTATGAAGCTAAGCCTTCCATGTGGGACAAATCTTTTGCCCGGCAGCGCTGCATTATCATCACCAGTGAATTTTTTGAATACAGTAAAAAAACGTATTCCGCCGGTAATAAAAAATATCACGAATCCTTTAGTTTTTCAGATCGGGAGCATCCCCTAACCCTTATTGCGGGAATCTACGATCAAAATCATTTTGCAATGGTCACCACTGAACCTAATCAGGAAATGGCACCAATTCATAATCGAATGCCACTAGTAATCAAGCCGGAAGAATTGCGCCATTGGCTATTTCAGAATTTTACCGATTTAATCAATCGCCAAAATTTCAAACTGCAGGTTAAACAACTGCCTCATAAAAATTAATTTGTCTCCCCGCTCTAATCATGATAAAATATGGGAGTAACGCGGATATAGTTAAATGGTAGAACGTCAGCTTCCCAAGCTGAAGATGCGGGTTCGATTCACGCTATCCGCTTAAAAGAAAAAAGTGTTTAGGGAAAAATCCTAAACACTTTTTTGTTGCTCTAAGTCATAACTACAATGAGCAAACCACTTAAAATTGACAAATACATTGGCATCCATAAAGCTTGCGTATATAAGTAAGACCAGGCAAAAATTGCGCCGAACATAACATCAATTGCTAAGAGCGGCCAAGACAATTGGAAGTTAAGAATACTGAAAATTATACCTGAAGTAATGATTCCCGCAATTGCCGCTAATTTGGTGTTTTGTCTAAACAAATAATTAAATAAAAAGCCAGTTGCCAAATATTCTTGCAAGATCGGCAAAACTAAACCATTGGCTACTATCAAAAACCAAAACATTGGTATGCTTTCATGCTTTAAATAGATAATTTGAAAACCATACCAGCTGATCTTGTTGTATGCCTGCAAATACATCACAATAATGCGCAAGGCTGTTACTAACAGCGTCAATCCAATTGTAAGACCTATATCGCCTAAAAACGGCAATGAATGCCGGCGCTTGAAAAAGCGCTGTTCACGGTTAAAACGATAAATGTAAAACAAGCCAACCATCACTGTAATTAAGCCAAATAGGATTAGGTCCCATATTCTAATCGGTGAATTATTGGTAACTAGTTTAACTACACCGACCACCATCAAATAGCCAACAGTATAAACGATATAGCGAATCAAGTTACCCTCTCTTGATTCAGGCGTATTCAAAATTTTCACTCCAATATTCTGCTAATGTATTTATGTTTATCTAAAGCAGATATTATAGCAAAAAATCTTTCTTTTATAAATTAAAGAAAGTACAATTTCGTAAATTTAACATTTTATTGTCACATTATTAATATCATCAATTGCGACTTTTTGACCTGAAATAATAATTAATTGCTCCTGATATCCTTCTACAAAGCCGCAAATATCGGCCTTCAATTTACCATCATCATCGAGTTCTTTTAACTGAACCTGCACGTAATAGTGGTCGCTGAACGCCTTAAAAAGCAACTGACTAATTTCATCTTCATTCATGCTGGGCTTTTTTTGATAGACAATTGCCCGCTTAGCCTTATCCTTATTGATTTTCAAAGTGTGGTCGCTAAGAAAAAAGCCGGCCCACTTTTTCATGCCACGATCCTGATAATTTTTAAAAAATTGCTCTACTTTACGATCAAAATCATTCATAGGCATTGCCACCGTTATGGCCGCCAACTAAAGAACTGCGTTGAATTGCCGTTGCACCTTTCAATAAACTGGAAGCTTTAACCAAACTGGCAAAACCATAGCGCTTGCGAATCTGATCAATCGTTAAATCAAAATTGCGTCTTTTAATTTGCTGCGCCGGCGTCATGAAAAAGTTCAATTGCTGTTCAGTATCTGGATCCAAATGACTATAGTCGACGCCTAATACGCGGACTGCTTCACCATGCCATTTTTTACGAAAAAGCGCCAGCAATTCATGTACCAATTCACTGTTATCACTCGTTGGCGTGATCTTTTGCTGAATATTAAAACCGCCGCGATGATCGCCATGCTCGCGCTCTTCAAAGGAATAACCCACAAATAAGCCAACCCGGCCGGCCTTTAGTCCATGTGCACGAATCCTGGCAGCTACCTGCTCGCCGATTTCTCTGATGACAATTTCAATTTCACGTTGGTCAAAATAATCTCTTGTCAGCACTTGGGAGTTGCCATAGCTTTTACTTACCGGAAAATACTTCTGACTAATAATGCTGCGATCAACGCCCCAGCTCATTGCAAATAATTGCTCACCGATAACACCGAATTCACGCTTCAAAATCTCCGGATCGCTGTGAGCCAATTGATACATATTATTGATGCCAATGCGGCGCAAATGGTTAGCAGTTCTGGTGTTGATGCCCCATACATCTTCTAAGTTAGGGATTTTCCAAATTGTATCCGGAACGTCAATGTAGTGCCAATAATCAATCATTGAGGTCCGATGCTTAGCTGAAATATCCATTGCTAGTTTAGCCAAAAGCGGATTTTCTCCGATTCCGCAAGTAGTATAAAGACCAAGCGTATCATGAATATCTTTTTGAATTTTATAGCCCACATAATACGGATCATCCCCGAATAAACGCCAAGACTTCGTCATATCAATCATGCTCTCGTCGATTGAATAAACATGGATATCGTCTTCTGCGGCGTATTTGCGAAAAATATCCAGTACTTGCATGCTGCGTTTAATGTATAAATTCATGTGCGGTTCAACCAGCATTAATTTATCTTTTCCAGCTTTAAATGCTGCTTTGGGAATATCACGCGCCCGCATAACATTCGAAAGACCATATTTTTTCTTAGCAAGCGGCGAGGCAGCCATAATTAGTCCTGATCCAAAACTAGAATGAGGCTGATGTGACATTACCGCCAGCACTGCTTTCATCGGATTAATCCCCATGCGCAAAGCTTCGCAGCTGGCAAAAAAGGACTTGTTATCAATCATAAAAATTAAACGATGCGGCTCATAGCGATAGTCATACATCAATCTCAGCTCTTTTCTTCAAACACTTGTTCGATAGTTATATTATACGAACAGACGTTTGAAAAAGCAACAAAAAAATAGGAAGCTACTTTACCTCCACAATTGTTACGGAATAGTCTCCAGCTGGCGCTGAAACCGTAACACTGCTGCCGGCCTGCTGCTTCATAATTGCCTGCCCTAATGGCGAATCAAAGGCAGCCTTTCCTTTTGCTAAATCTGCCTCCATCCGACCAACAATTTGATATTCTTCTGTTTCTTCATCATCATCGAATTTCAAAACGACGGTTGAACCCATGTTGACCTTACCATCGTTCTTAGCTTCAATTACTTCAGCGTACTTAAGCTGCTTGCCTAAATAACGCAAGCGACTCTGCAAGTGACCTAAATCACGCTTGGCCTCAGTATATTCAGTATTCTCAGATAAATCACCCATCGATCTGGCCTGTTGCAAAATTTTAATGCGGCGAGGACGATCCTTTTTTAAACGTGCAATTTCATCTTCAATTTCTTTATACCCTTCTGGAGTCATTTTTTGATAATAAACCATCTTTAAATTAGCTCTTTTCTGTTGTCTATGCTTGATTTTAAAAAATTATCCACAAGGTGTAAAGCTTGTTTAATCAACTTTTTTAAATATTTTTAGCACTATACACTTCAGAGTGCTAAATAGTTGAACAATTAATAAAAGCTGCTACAATAAGCAGTGTAAGGAATAAAAAGAAGTTTTGGAATGAAAGGAAGTCTTGAATATGGCAAACGAATTGATGAATCGTCACAACGATATGTTTGATGCAATGAATGATTGGTTTGGTTTTCCAAAGAACCTTTTCGATGATAAAGAAATAAGCGACTTAATGCAAGCCGATGTCGCTGAAAGTGACAAAGATTACGTTGTAAAGATTGACATGCCTGGAATGAATAAATCAGATATCCATTTAAACTACCGTGATGGGATCTTAAGCGTTGATGCTTCAAGAAAATCATTCAAAGATGAAAGTGACAAGAAACGCAATATTATCCACAAAGAAAGAACCGAAGGACATGTTTCTCGTTTATTTAGATTGCCAAATGTAGTTGCAAATCAGATCCATGCAAAGTATGATGATGGTGTATTGACTGTTACTTTGCCGAAGCAAGCTGCTGATAGCAGTGACAGTTCAATTAAAATTGATTAGTTTATAGAATATTTCAAGAAGTCCTTATAAATTAACAATTTACATAATTCTCTAAGGAAAGTGGATTCAGTAAAGTGAGTCCACTTTTCTTTTATGGCTCTTTGTCAAACACCCTAAAGTATAAAGGTAGATAGAAACATGACGATGTTTTTATCTACCTTTTTTCTTATACTTAGATTGAGGTTGAGGTCGACAACAGAATGGAATATTAAATTCGACTGTCAAACGGGCCCATAAATGTTTATTTTCAATCAAACTAGATTAAGGGTGTGGATCTCAGAGATCGTATAATCAAGAAATGGAGCTGAAAATAAATATTTGCCTCAATTGATTTAAAACGGGGTGATTAGGTGAATATTATTGGTATTGATGTTAGTCAAGGTGAAAGTCATGCCACTTTGATAACAAAAGAAGCGGAAGAAATAGCTTTTAAATTTAAGCATAATAAGAGCGGTTTCCAAATATTAAATTCTTATATTAAACCCGGTACAATAATAATATTTGAAACTACAGGTGTTTATTCGGCTCAGCTTACTACTTATTTAAAAAATAAAAAGGTCAAATTTTATGAGCTAAATCCCCTAGAAGCAAAATTAAGAATGGCTTCTTTGAGAAGAAATAAAACTGACAAGAATGATTCATTTAAATTAGCTTTATTGGGTAAAACTCAATTAGCGGAAATAAAGAATCACTGTAATAAACAATCTAATTCGTTGTATGAATCTTTACGGATTTTATCTTTGAGATATAAGCAGTTAATTAAATGTAGAACCAGAATACTTAATTTCCTTCGTTCTAGCTTAGAGCTTACTTTCCCAGAACTAAATCAGATTTTTAAAAATGCTTATGCAGTTTTAGCCCTTCAAGTATTTAGAATGTATTGTCATCCTGACTTTTTGGTAGGATTAACTCTTAAAGAAATGACCACTAGAGTTTACCAATCTGTTAGCAGGCGAATACATAAAGATGTAATTCAAAGTTATTGTGCTCAAGTTTGGTTAGCAGCTAAAGATTCTTATCCTGCTGTTCCAGCAAATTCTTTAGAAATTGAAATTATTTCAGAATATTGCGATGAGATAGAAAGCTACAATAAAGAAATAGCCTATATTCAAAACAAGTTAATCAAGACGGCTGTTGGCTTGGATGATTTCAAAGTTATTTCCAGTATTCCCGGAGCCGGTCAATTAAATAGCGCTCTATTATTAGGCTTTACTGGTGATATTGCTCGCTTTGATAATTATAAACAACTCAATGCTTTCCTAGGTTTGGATTTAAATAGATATCAGTCTGGTAAATACATTAAAGGCGATACAATTAATCGTAGAGGTAGTAGTCAAGGCAGAGCTGTTGAAACAGACATGATTCGAAGTATGTTAAGAAATCAAGGCAAAATTCAAAATCATTTAATTGATTACTATTACAAATTAAAAAAGCCGCCTTTCAATAAGCATGACAAGGTAGCTTTAATAGCATGCGCCAATCATTTGAATCGCACTATTATAAATTTGGTCCACACACATCAACTTTATAATTATTCTAAGGCGATTAATTAATAGATGTTTAGCACATAATAAGTGAAAAAACTGCCAAAAGACTAGTCTTTTGGGGCTATGTTTAGTATACTCTTTTTTTCTCTGTAGTAATGCTTGACATTCTATAAGAATTCATGTTGATGAAGAGTAAAGTTTAAGGATCAAGCAATTAATAAATTGCTTGATCCTTTTTCTTTGACTTTGTTTTCTTCCAGTCTGATTCTTGTTAAGAGATTAATAAAATCAGAATAACCAAAGGCAGTTCCTTCAATTTGTTTAATCTTGCGGTTGAAGCCTTCTAGGCAGCCATTGGAATGGCTTGACTGTGCTCCATTTAATACAGCCTTTAAATTATGCTTGAACGTTAAAAGCGTTTTATGCATTAGACCGCCCACCGGTTCTTTTGAGCAGATGATTCTTTTAAGCTTCTTACTGTCATTGTCTTCTAAGGCTGTAAAGAAATCCTGCATTAGATTGTATGAATTTTCCAGCGTTGTATTAGGACTAATTCCTTGCATAACAATCTGCTCCTGAGTAAGCGAATCCTTGCAGTGCCAATTGTAGCGCGGATGAATCTTGTCCAAATCATCATATTTTTTCAGATAAGGCTTCCAGGGAGATTTCAAAAGCTTGTATTCTCGGGATTGCTTGTCAAATGTCTTCATGGCTCTGACAATGTCTTGATAATAAAAGTTGAGATCCATAGCGACTGTTTTTACGTTGGCTCTAGCCTCAGGAGCGAAATGAAGCTTTCTGTCGACTCCCTTGAATTCGTCAAAAGCCGAATGTTCAGGCAAATAATCAAAGCCGTCCAGAAATCTACGCGAGCAAGCTCCTAAGAGTCTTTGAACCGTGTTGACGGAAGCATTATTCTCGCGGGCAATGCTGGTCATGGAGCGGTCTTCGGTTAGTGCGCTGAGCGCTTTTGGCAAGAGCGGCAGAGGACTCTCTATTTAAATAAACGAATAATAATTGGCCGGCTGAAGCAAAACGGCCTGATAGATTTTCTGCTTTCTGCCATCAAAAAAGCGATAAAAATAGTCTTTAAAAATAATATTTTGATCTTCAACATTAAGCGAAAATTTAAAATTTTTAGTGGAATAGATTTTTTTATAAAAGAGGACTATGTCCTCCTTTTTTTGAAATAAAAACCTGTTAACAGCTTATCACAGAGATAAGCCATCAACAGGAAAAATTATAGAGCCACTTTTCTTTTACTTTAAATAAAATTAGGCATAAAATAGTAATTAATTTAAGAAAAGATTAAAAAGGAGATTTTTTTATGGCTCATGAATTAACTCTGCAAGAACTCGATGAGTTTTCAAAAGAATTCAACGCAGATCCTCAAAATCAGGTTATTGCCCGCGCTGCTCAAAGAAGCGGCGTTCTTGAAGCTTCATATAATGAACGCGTTCAAGGTGAATTAACTCGCGTATTTTCAACTGAATTAGATACTGACAATGTTACCAACCAAAAGCATTCTGGTCGTTGCTGGCTCTTTTCAGCATTAAACATTACTCGTCACTTCTTTGGCAAGAAGTACAAAGCTAAGAACTTCACTTTCTCACAAGCTTACAACTTCTTCTGGGACAAGATCGAGCGGGCCAACATTTTTTACGATCAAGTATTGAAGAATGCTGACAAGCCCCTTGACTCACGTGAAGTTAAGGCTGACTTAGACTTTGCTGGCAGCGATGGTGGTCAATTCCATATGGCTGCAGCTTTGATCGCTAAGTACGGTGTCGTTCCTTCATACGCAATGCCAGAAAATGCCAATACAAATGACACCACCGGCTTTGCTACTGCTTTGGGTGACAAGCTTAAGAAGGATACTCTTGTTTTGCGTAAGTTAAAACAAGAAGGCAAAGACGAAGAAATTGAAAAGACCCGCAAGAAATTCTTGAGCGAAGTTTACCGCATGACTGCAATCGCAGTTGGTGAACCACCTAAGAAGTTTGACCTTGAATACCGTGATGATGATAAGAAGTATCATTTGGAAAAGAACTTAACTCCAACTGAATTCTTGCACAAGTATTTAGGCGATTTGGACTTTGACGACTATGTTGTTTTGACAAACGCTCCTGACCACGAATACAACAAGCTTTACGGCCTTCCAGGTGAAGACAACGTCGAAGGTTCATACAGAATCAAGCTTTTAAACGTACCAATGGAATACTTGTCACAAGCAGCTATTGCTCAATTAAAAGATGGCGAAGCTGTTTGGTTTGGTAACGATGTTCTTCGTCAAATGGACCGTAAGACCGGTTACCTGGATACTAACCTTTACAAATTGAATGATTTGTTTGGCGTTAACCTTGATATGAGCAAGGCTGATCGTTTAAGAACCGGTGTAGGCATGGTTAGCCATGCTATGACTTTAGTTGGTGTCGATGAAGACAACGGCGACATTCGCCAATGGAAGGTAGAAAATTCTTGGGGTGATAAATCTGGTGCCAAGGGTTACTACGTTATGAACAACGATTGGTTCAACGACTATGTTTACGAAGTTGTTGTTCATAAGAAGTATTTGACTGCTGAGCAAAAGAAGCTTGCTGAAGGTGAAATTACTGACCTTCCACTTTGGGACTCATTAGCATAAATCAGAATTAAAATACTAAAAAAGGCTTTGAGAATTTTCTCAAAGCCTTTTTAGTATCAAGATGTGTTCAACATCAAAAAACAAGTTTTTGTGTTGAACATCATTCATAACTTTCCGCTACCTTTTGATAATGCTCTACCTCATCGTCACTGCATCTTACAAAGTGCCCTGGGCGAATCTCGTGCATTGACCGCGGCTTGCCGTCCATTTCTTCTTTTTGAGCATCATAAGCGATTCTGTGCCGGTTTCTTTCAACCTCAGGATCAGGTACAGGCACAGCAGAAATTAAACTCTTAGTGTAGTCATGAAGTGGTTTGTCATAAACTGCATCAGCCGGACCAACTTCCAGCAATTTACCGAAGTGCATAACCCCAATTCGATCAGAAATAAACTTAACCATTGATAAATCGTGGGCAATAAACAAATAGGTCAAGCCATGCTTCTTCTGCAAATCGATCATCAAGTTAACAATTTGGGCCTGAATCGATACATCCAAAGCAGAAATTGGTTCATCGGCAACAATAAATTTTGGTTCTACTGCCAAAGCGCGAGCAATCCCAATTCTTTGTCTCTGACCACCAGAGAATTCGTGTGGGAAACGGCTGGCGTGACTACGGTTTAAACCGACAGTTTCAAGCAGTTCTTCAACCCTTTCTCGACGTTCTTCCTTGTTTTTCACCAAATGGTGAATATCCAGCCCTTCAGCGATAATATCTTCAACCGTCATTCTAGGGTTAAGTGATGCATATGGATCCTGGAAAATCATTTGGGCATCCCGCCGGAAGGCCAATTTTTCTTCACGGCTCTTTAAATTCTCAACATTCTTGCCTTCAAAAATCACTTCACCAGCCGTTGGTTTATAAAGCTGCAAAATTGAACGTCCGGTCGTTGTTTTCCCTGAACCTGATTCACCTACCAAGCCAAAAGTTTCGCCTTCATAGATATCAAAACTAACATCGTCAACAGCCTTGGTGATTACGCGACCATTTTTAAAGTATTGCTTTAAATGCTTCACTTGCAAAAGCTTTTTCTTTTCTGGCATAAATATCTCCTTTCAGCTGTTACTAGTTTTGCTCTACTTTATCTTGTTCCTGCATTAGCTTAAATTTTTTCCACCGTCTTTTAATTTCCAGAGGTGGTTCTACCTTCGGTGCCCCTGGCGCAAGCAGCCAAGTAGCAGCATAATGCGTATCTGATACCTTAAAGAAAGGTGGTTTACGCTGTACGTCAATCTTCATCGCATATTTGTTTCTTGGAGCGAATGGATCGCCTTTTGGCGGATCAAGCAGATCTGGTGGCGTACCTGGAATTGATTCCAAAGTGTTGCTTTCCAAAGTAGGCATTGAGTTAATCAGGCCCCAAGTATATGGATGCTGTGGGTTATAAAAGATTTCATCAACCGTGCCATACTCCATGAATTCACCGGCATACATAACGGCAACGCGATCGGCCATTCCGGCAACTACGCCCAAGTCGTGCGTGATGAAAATAATAGAAGTTTTAACCCGCTTTTGCAGACTCTTCATCAAGTCCAAAATTTCGGCCTGTACCGTTACGTCCAAAGCAGTTGTTGGTTCATCTGCCAGCAGAATCTCAGGTTCACAGATCAGTGCAATCGCAATCACGATTCTCTGCCGCATCCCACCTGAAAATTGGTGCGGATATTCATTAATTCTTTCTTCGGCATTTGGAATACCTACGGCCTTCATCATTTCCAAGGCTTTGGCCCAAGCTTCCTTCTTTGAAGCTCCCTTATGTTTGATCAAAGGTTCCGCAATTTGTTGTCCAATTTTCATCGTTGGATCCAGTGAAGTCATCGGATCCTGGAAAATCATTGCAATTTCATTGCCACGAATCTTTTGCCATTCTTTTTCCGAAATATCCAGCAAATTTTTGCCATGGAAATCAATTTCGCCACCCATGATTTGCGCATTACGGGCAAGCAATCCGATAATCGAACGCGTAGTAACTGATTTTCCTGAACCTGATTCACCTACGATCGCTAACGTTTCACCTTCGTTTAAGTGGAAAGACACATTGCGAATTGCCTTAACTTCACCAGCATAGGTGTGGAAGTCGATTTTCAAATTTTTAACATCTAAAATTCTCTTTGGCATTTAGCTTCTGCCTCCCTATCTTTGTCCCTTAGGATCGAACGCATCACGTAAGCCATCACCTAATAAGTTGAAAGCAATCATCAAAATACAAAGGACAATTGCTGGATACCACATTTGATATGGCAAGAATTGGAAGTTCTTTTGACCTTCGTTAAGCAATACACCCAATGAAGTTTGAGGAGCTGTAATCCCAATTCCGATGAAGCTCAGGAATGCTTCGAAGAAGATGGCACTTGGAATGGTGTACATCGTCTGAATAATGATGATACTTGAAAGGTTAGGAATTAAGTGCTTAATCGCAATCTTCCAACCTGATTCACCTAATGAACGTGCTGCTAAAATATATTCTTCATTCTTTAAACTCAAGGTCTCCGCCCTGATCTGCCGGGCCATTGTTGTCCAACTAGAAATGGCAATTGCCAAGATAATTGAAGTAATACCTGGTTTTAAAACAATCAGCATCAAAACAACGATAATCAAATTAGGAACAGAGGAGATAATTTCAATAATCCGCTGCATGACGTTATCGACTCCTCCGCCTTTCCATCCGGAAATTATTCCGTACGCGACTCCGATCGTCAGATCGAAGAAGGCAGCTACCAGCGCAACGATCAGTGAAATCTTAGTACCGTAAATAATTCTTTGGCCCAATGAACGACCTAAGTAATCCGTTCCGGCTAAGAAATATTTATTCTTCGGCACATTGTTTTGGGCATAAGCATCAACCCATTGACCATTTTGTTTGATCTTGCCGTTCAAGCCATTAATGGCACTACAGCCTGGAACCTTAGCTGGCAAGTTGGCATATTGTGGATTGGATTTAACCAAAGTTGCCTTATTAATAAATGGCGTTGAGCCAAAAGCTATAACCACCATCAAAATAATTACAATCGCAGACAAAACCGCTGCTTTTCTTTGCTTGAATCTGATCCAAACGTTTTGACCAAATGAAAGTGCCGGACCCGCAATTTTTTCATTATCTTGAGCCTGACTCTTTGGTAATGGTTCAAAGGCATCTGGACTAAGTTTTAAATCTTTTTCATCCATAGATCATTAATCCTCGTTTCCAGCTAATCTAATTCTTGGGTCAATCAAGCCATAAACAATATCCGTGATCAGCAATACGATGACCAATCCGATACAGTAGACCATCGTAATTCCCATAATTGTTGGGTAATCATTCGTCAAAATTGACTTAACAAATTGTTCCCCGATTCCAGGAATATTGAAGATATTTTCAATAACCATTGAACCGGTCATCAAAGCTACCGCATATGGTCCAATTAAAGTAACCAGTGGGATAACTGAGTTACGCATTGCGTGCTTGCGGATAACTTCGATTCTGCTCAAACCTTTGGCCTTACCTAATTCAATATAGTCACTGCTTAAAGTATCAACCATGCTCGTTCTGATGAACCGCGCGGTTTCAGCTAATGGACCTACCGCTAAGGCGATGGTTGGCAAAATCGTTTCTGAAAATTGACCCCAGCCAGCGATTGGGAACCAACCTAATTTCAAACCGATGTAGTACTGCAGAAGAACTGCTAAAACGAAGTTAGGGACCGATTTACCAATAATTGCAAAAACAGTTGCTGTAGAATCAACCCATGTGCCTTGTCTCATTGCGGCAATTGCACCGATGATAACGCCCAAAACAACACCAAGAATTAAGGCTTGCAAACCTAATTGACAAGATGCACCTAGACGAGAGGCAATTAATGATGAAACTGGCTGGTTGCTGTATTGGAAGGATGTTCCAAAATCACCATGGAGCATTCCTCCGATATAAATGAGATATTGCAGCCAAACAGGTTTATTCAAACCATATTGCTCATTCATAATTTTTAACTGTGTTGGCGTCATCTTTGCTTCATTAGCATATGGAGAACCTGGCATTAATTTCATTAAGAAAAAGGTTGCCGTTGCTACAACAAACAAAGTGAGGATCATATATAAAATACGTTTCAATAAGTACTTAGCCATATTAACAGCTCCCTATTTTTGTTTTAATCTTCACATCATTTTTTAATGTTCGGTCTAATTATAGCAGAAAAATGGAAATTGTCTAAGAAAATAACATATTAATTAAAAAAATAAGAGAAAAGGATAAAATCCTTTTCTCTTATTGCTTGCTATATCTACTATTAGCTATTTTATTTAAATTACTTATAGTTAGGAGCTGCCTTAGTCATTTGCACATCGTGTGGGTGTGATTCACGCAAACCAGCATTGGTAATTTGAACAAATTGTGCCTTATCAATCAATTCGTTAATGTTTGCGGCACCACAGTAGCCCATGCCTGAACGAAGGCCACCATCGATTTGGAAGACAACATCGCTGACATCACCCTTGTATTCAACACGAGTTTCAACACCTTCAGGAACAAGCTTGTTGGCTTCGTTAACACCGCCTTGGAAGTAACGGTCGCTTGAACCATGAGCTTGAGCCATAGCACCAACTGAACCCATGCCACGGTAGCGCTTGTACTTCTTGCCGTTATCTTCAAAAATATCGCCAGGAGCTTCGGTAGTACCTGAAAGCATGCTTCCGAGCATTACGGCATTACCACCTGCTGCTAAAGCCTTAACAACGTCACCAGAGTACTTAATACCACCATCGGCAATAATTGGCTTGTGGTATTCACGAGCAGCCGTAGCTGCATCATAAATCGCGGTAATTTGCGGAACACCAACACCGGCGACGATTCTAGTGGTACAAATTGAGCCAGGTCCAATTCCGACTTTAACTACGTCAACACCAGCATCAAACAATGCGCGAGTAGCATCGCCAGTAGCAACGTTACCAGCAATTAAAGTTTGGTTTGGAAAATGTTCACGGAATTCTTTAATCTTGCGCAATACGCCAGCTGAGTGACCATGAGCCGTATCAATTACAATTGCGTCTGCACCTGCTTCTAGTAATGCTTCAGCTCTTTCAAAAGTATTACTGGTTACACCAACTGCAGCTGCACAAAGTAAACGATTTTGATCATCGACTGCGGCCTTTGTTGCGCCATTTGGTACAACTACGCTTTTAACATTAGCAACTTCTCCTGCTTGTGCTCGAATTGACATGTTCTTGTGAACAACGCCCAAGCCACCTTGGAGAGCCATTGCGATCGCCATTGCACCTTCAGTGACCGTATCCATCCCGGCACTGATCAGTGGAATGTTTAATTTTAAATTACCAGCTAACTTCGTACTTAAATCTACTTCATTTGGCAAAACATGACTTTCTGCTGGAATAAGCAAAACATCATCAAAAGTTAAACCTTTTTTGGCAAACTTTGTATCCCAATTTGACATCGAAACTGCTCTCCCTTTTCTAAATAATTCATTATTAACTTAAATTAGCTATACTTTACTAGTTGAATATATTTTGGTCAAGTGCAAAAGAAAAGAAGCTAGAATATTTTTTCTAGCTTCTTATTTTATATAAAGAGAGGATATTTGTTTAATAAATTGGTAGGTTAAAAATTGTTGTTTATTTTGTAACATAAGCGGTCTTGAAGTTGTAGTTGGCACCTGCACCGTTGAAGACAACGTTCTTAACAGATGGACGAATCATCCAAGCGCTTGCTGCGTGGTAAAGTGGTGTTACACCTTGTTGTTCAATGATAATTTGTTCGGCTTTAGCTAAATCATTCCAACGTTGACTTGAGCTTGAAGTAGTCTTAGAAGCAGCAACCAACTTGTCGTATTGCTTGTTGGACCACTTTTGCCAGTTGTATGAGTTGTTGGTAGTGTTCATGTCAAGGAATGAAATTGGGTCGTTGAAGTCAGCTTGCCAGCCCATTAAGAAGATCTCAAAGTTGCCGGCAACCCCACGACTCAAAGCAGATTTCTTAGGCATGCTTGAAATGTTAATAGTTAAGCCCTTTAAGTTTTCTTCAAGGTTGCTTTGAATTGATTCAGCTGCCTTCTTAGAAGCATCATCATCGTAGCAAAGGATTGTGTATGAAAGCTTGCTCTTGCCTAATTCCTTCAAAGCCTTCTTGAAGTAGGCCTTGGCTTTAGTCGGATTGTATGTGCAAAGAGCCTTGGTTTGAGAATTTTGAACCAAATCAGTGTAGTCCTTGCCATTAACAATCGTCATGCCAGGTGCAGATAAAGTAGTGGCTGGCTTATTTGCGCCACCAACAGCGCTAGCTAAGCCTTTACGGTCAATTGCCATTGAAATTGCCTTACGTAAGTTAAGATTCTTTAAGCCATTGTTCTTGGCTTGATTGATTTCAAGGTATTGTGTTGATGAAGTTTGACGAACAGTGTAGCCGCTTTGTCCTTTCAAACTCTTAGCTGCTTGGGCACTAAGAATAGCGGCATCAAGCTTGCCAGCTTGGTATAAGTTGTAGTCGGTTGAAGGAGTCTTTTGAACACTGTAGTTAATCGTTTGCAGTTTAACAGCCTTCTTGTCCCAGTAATTCTTGTTCTTAACCAATTTCCAGGTTAAGTTGGTACCAGTCCAGCCCTTTTGAACAAATGGACCATCATAAACCATGTATTTAGAAGCTGTACCATACTTCTTGCCAAACTTCTTAACTGCTTTTTCATTTTCAGGTGCAAATAATGGGAAGCCCATCAGCAGCTTGAAGTATGGAATTCTTCTATCCAAAGTAACCTTAACTTTGTAATTGCCTTCGGCTTGAATGCCTAAAGTATTGGCTGACTTCTTACCAGCGATGATAGCGTCAGCATTTTTAATGCCTGAGAACAAGTATGAATATTGTGAATTGGTCTTTGGGTTAACCGTTCTGCGCCATGAATATACGAAATCCTTGGCGGTTACAGGATCACCATTGGACCACTTAGCATTCTTTCTCAAAGTGAAAATCCATGTTTTACCATCCTTTGAGACTGTAGTCTTAGTGGCGATTCCGGGTTCAATCTTTGAATTTTTACCCAAACGATAGAAACCTTCCATCGTGTTATTCAATTGGTTAAAACTAGTTGAGTCGGTAACAACTGATTGGTCCATCCCTTCAATTTCAGATGTTTCCATCCAAGAAATTGTTTGTTTAGCACTAGTAGATGAACTTGAACCACTTGAACAGGCTGTCAGTGCCAGCGCACATGCTCCAACAGCAAGACCTGCTGCAAGCCATCGTTTCCAATTTAATTTCATAACTTAATACACTTTCTAATCAAAAAGAGATAGCCAACTGCTGCAGCTATCTCTTTTTGACTCAGCGGCTCCTATATTATTTGCTACTTGAAACATATGCTTCCTTGAAGTTGTAGTTAGCACCAGCGGGGTTGTAGATCACGCCCTTGATGTTTGGACGAATCAACCAAGCTGTAGTTTGGTAGTACAAAGGAGTAATACCTTGATCCTTCAGCAAGATCTTTTCTGCCTTTACAAGGTCGTTATAACGTTCCTCGCTGTTGCTTGTAGTCTTAGAAGCGGCAATTAACTTATCGTATTCGCTGTTCTTCCATTTACCGTTGTTGTTTGGGTTGTTGGTAGTGAACAAATCGTCGAATGAAATTGGATCGGCGAAGTCTGCACCCCAACCACTAACAACGATATCGAAGTTGCCGGAAGTTGAACGGCTCAAACGAGTCTTGAATGGAAGGTTTTGAACACTGATCTTAATGCCCTTTAAGTTTTCTTCAATTTCACTTTGAAGAGTTTCAGTGGTCTTTTCACCAGCATCAGTATCATCAGACAAAATCGTTAAGGATATGCTCTTCACACCTAATTCTTTAAGTGCTTTCTTGTAAAGCTTCTTAGCTTCAGTTGGATCGTACTTACTGTATTGAGTGTCCTTAGCCTTAGTAGCAAAGTCTTGACCTTCAACTTTGGTAAGACCTGCAGCTGTCAATGAACTTGCTGGCTTGTTAGCACCACCTAAGGCACTAGTTAAAGCTTTTCTGTTAATTGCAAGAGAGATAGCACGACGTAAGTTTGCATTCTTTAAATTCTTATTCTTAGCTTCGTTGTATTGCAAGTAGAAAGTACTTGCACCTGGACGAAGGGTAAAGCCTTTTTGGTTCTTCAAGTTCTTGGTTTCTGAAGCATCCAATGCCACGGCATCAATCTTGCCAGATTGGTACAAGTTGTAAGCAGTTGATGGCGTCTTTTGAACACTGTAGTTAATGGTGTTCAACTTAACATGCTTCTTATCCCAGTAATCTGGGTTCTTCTTTAAGCTCCATGAAAGGTTTGAGCCAGTCCAACCGGTTTGCTTAAATGGTCCATCGTAAACCATGTACTTAGAAGCTGTACCGTATTTAGAACCGTACTTTTCTACTGCCTTTTCTTGTTGTGGGAAGAATAATGGGAAGCCCATCAACAACTTAAAGTATGGAATTCGCTTGTCCAAAGTGACGACCAACTTGTAGTTGCCTTCAGCCTTAATACCCAAGCTATTCACTGATGCCTTGCCGGCACTAATCTTGGTAGCGTTGTGAATTCCTTCAAACAAGTAAGCGTATTGAGAAGCAGTCTTTGGATTAATTGTTCTGCGCCAGGAATAAACAAAATCCTTAGCGGTTACAGGATCACCATTGGACCACTTAGCATTCTTTCTCAAAGTGAAAATCCAAGTCTTACCATCTTTAGAAACTGTTGTCTTAGTTGCCAAACCCGGTTCAACTTTGGAATCTTTGCCCAAACGGTAAAGACCTTCCATAACGTTGTTCAATTGGTTAAAACTGGTTACATCGGTAGCCTTCGACAAATCCATTGTTGGGATTTCAGCACTTTCTTCCCAGTTAATGGTTTGCTTAGCTGAAGATGAAGAGTTGCTGCTTGAGGATGAACCACAGGCCGCAAGTGCTACAGCTGAGGCCAAAACAGTGGCTCCTGCTGCCAATACTCTTGTAAATTTCATATAACGGACTCCTCTCAAAATGATAAATTTAATAAAATTTATTAACTTGGTTATCAGTATACCCAGCTATTTATTAAAATGCAATAATTATTTTTAATTTCATTTTTATTATAATATGTAAAAAGGCCGGATAGCAGTGCTATACCGGTCTTTATCAAGATTAAATTTAATTAAACATTCCACTCTAACATGAATTCTTTGACAAATTCACGCATAAAATTCGTCCGTTTTTCGGCTTCTTTTCGGCCACCTTCGGTGTTCATGAGGTCAGTTAAATGAAAAAGTTTCTCATAAAAGTGATTAATCGTTGTCTCCTCATGTTGGCGGTACTGGTCATGACTAACCAGCTTTTGCGGCTTAATCCTAGGATCATAGATTAAATTGCCATGTTTTCCACCATAAGTAAACGCCCGTGCAATCCCAATTGCACCCAGGCTTTCCAAACGATCAGCATCTTGCACATATTGTCCTGTTAGCGGCAAATGATAATGATGACCTATATTTTGAGAAAAAGACAAATGCTGGATTGAAAACAAAATATCTTCTGTTTCAAGTTCAGTAAAGCCAACCTCCGGCAACAATTTTTTAATTTTGGCAATCACCGCGGCCGGATCGACGCAAATTTTTTCATCGATCGTATCATGCAGGTAGCCGCCCGTGCGAATAATTGCTACTACTCGGCTGTCAGCGTGAGCTGAGGCATGATCGCTGAGATACATTCTAGAAGCAAGATCTGCTACTCGTTTGCCATGATAAAAATCATGTCCTGTACGCTCATCTGCCAGTTGCTGCTGCGTAAAAGCGATAATTTTGCTTAAATCCATAACTTCACTTTTTCCAATTACTCACATAATCAAGAATAGTTGCACTAAGCAAACAAAGCCTGCAAGTGCAACTTATCCCATACTGTCCCAACATGGAACTGGCGTTGCCTTGCCTTCAGCTAATTCCACTAGCTTCTTTGGCAAATACTTCTTCTTAACGACAACTTTGAACAAGTATTCATCAAACCAATCATCGCTCATCACGAAGTAGCCATTCTTGCCGACCTTATCGCCCCAAGAATTTTCTACCTTCCATTGGCGCGGCTTGCCATTAACAACATCAACGCCCACCAAAGTCATTGCATGCGTTGAGCCGCTGGCACCAGTCAACAAGCGTTCTTTCTTATCCAACTTGGTTTCAATATTAAAAAGCGTATCAGTTTGATACAGGTTTTTGACCATCAAGCCTTTTTGCCGGTCGCTTTCCTTGCCGACATCACAGCCAAACCAAATAGTTTCGCCTGCTTCAAGCTGCTTGATTGCTGCTTGCTTTAAATTATCGATTTTCGTATTCAAAAATTGAATTGGCGTTCCGCCTTCCACATTGTCCTCAAATGGCAAGGCATAAAGCTTATCAAATTCATGATCTGGTGCGTTAAACAATACAACATATTCATCAAGATCATCTTCAAAATACTTGTGGAAAAAATCGAGCGGCGTCAAATTCTGATCTAATTGATATTTGTTGTCATCATCGCGATATTCCAAATCAAATTTTTGCGTTGGCTCACCAAAGGCAATCACTGCCATCCGGTAAACTTCGTTCAAAAATTCTTTCCGCTTCTTTTCGATCTCATCTTGATCACCCTTTTGGGCAAGTTCACGCAAAACAAGACCGTCTTCGCGCAGCTTCATGTTCAAAGCTTGATTGAAAGCAGCTGTATTATTAGCCGTAAAGCTTTCGCCATAAGCATAATCTGGTACCAAACCATATTTTCTAATCAAAGAAACAGCCATGTGCCATTGACCACCATCGGTGTCTGGTCCTTGCAAATAAAAATGAACCGTTCGATCATCTACTGGCTTATCAGCAGTTTCCAAAATATGATCAAAATAAATGTTGGCGCGTTCAATTCTGTCCCAGAAGAACAAGTATGCTTGAGAAAAGACAAAATTCTTAGCATGGTACTTCTTAGCGAATTGGTGACGCATCACATTCAATGCTGCAAACAGCCAGCAGCGTCCTGACTGCTTCTGGTTGGTTACTGCATCAGTTGGAATTTCAATTGAAAAAGTCCGATTGATGTCTCGCACAGCTTCAGTATTAAAGCTGGCTTGTTGAACGCCATTAGTAACTGTTGCCATTTCAGCTACTTGATTGCGGGCATCTGCTTGATAATTCTTTTGAAAATCAGCAATTTCGTCAAAAGTAAGTTTATGAGTCATTGTGCATCCCTTCTTTATTGCATCTCTAATCTTTTGATTTTAATTTTATAGCTCTTTATCATTCAAGCCAAATATAAAAAGCTGCTTCCCAGATTTGAACTGGGGACCTCCTCCTTACCACGGCGGTGCTCTACCTCCTGAGCTAAAGCAGCATAAAAACGTTTTTGATAAAGACTATATCTATAGTTTAAAATATAAAATGAATGGAAGATAGAGAAAAATGAATTTTAAACAATATGTCAAGTTTGCGGACATTGAAACCTAGTCTTTTTTCCCTTTATGGCTATGACAATATAATCACCGATATTAATCATACTATAGATTACATCACGGAAAAAGATGAAAAAACCAAGCGCAACAGTCCGATTGAAGCTGAACACATTCCATTGGAAGCGCGATTTTGGCCAACAATATTGCTGACCATGATCGTGATAAGATCAATGGTCGGGCGACTATGCCGATTGTCTTTGGAATTAAAAAAGCGGTCAACTTCTATTACTTCTTGGAATATATGCCGTACGTCGCAATTATTTTAAGTGTGATTTTCCGCTTTGCCCCAATTTGTACAATTTTAACTTTGGGAACTTTCCCTTGGGTTAAAAAGAATGTTGATAAATTCGTCGCTAACCCGGATAAGCAAAAGACTTTTATGACTTCGATTTTCAACTTCCATATCATGGTTGCTACCGAAATCGTTACGATGTTCATCGGCTTCTTGCTCCACTTCTAAATTTTAGGCAAAAAAATAAGCTATCACTTACGATAGCTTATTTTTTATGCTCTTTTTATTTAACGTGAACTAAAGTGTACTTTCTCTTACCTTTACGGATGATGACGTATTTGCCCTCGAAAGCACTAGCTGGATCAACATCGAATTCCAAATCTTGTTCACGATCACCGTTAACGTAAATCGCACCATTCTTGACATCTTCACGCGCTTGACGCTTAGATGGTTCAATCTTGGTATCAACTAAGAAGTCAATGATGTTCTTTGCCTTAGCATCGGTTTCAGCACTAGGAGCTGACTTCAAACCTTGTTCAATTTGCTTAACTGACAAATCTTTAATATTGCCTGAGAACAAAGCATCAGTAATCATTTGTGCTTCTTTTAAGCCGTCTTCACCGTGGACAAACTTAGTAACTTCTTCAGCCAACTTCTTTTGAGCAGCCCGCTTCCAAGGTTCTTTCCTGGTCTTTTCAGCCAAATCTTCAATTTCTTCACGTGACAAGAAAGTGAAGTATTTCAAGTATTTAACTACATCACGGTCATCTTGGTTAATCCAGAATTGGTAGAATTCGTAGGGACTGGTCTTTTCTGGATCAAGCCAAACAGCACCACCAGCAGATTTGCCAAATTTGGTACCATCAGCCTTAAGCATCAATGGAATAGTCAAACCAAAGGCTGGACGATCTGCACCTTCAAGCTTGTGAATCAAATCGATGCCGGCAGTGATATTGCCCCACTGGTCACTACCACCGATTTCGAGTTGAACGCCGTTATTCTTGTTTAAGTGATAGAAGTCGATGGCCTGCAAAATTTGGTAGGTAAATTCAGTAAAGGAAATTCCGTTTTCAAGACGGCTGGCAACAACATCCTTGTTAAGCATGTTGTTAACTTGGAAGTATTTACCATAATCACGCAAGAAGTCGATTAAGTTAAGCTTTCCTAACCATGCCTTGTTGTTGACGATTTCGAAGTTTTCAGTACCAAATAAGCGCTTCATTTGGTCAGTCAAGCATTTTTCATTATGTTCAACTTGAGCGGCAGTTTGAAGGACACGTTCAGTCTTACGACCAGATGGGTCACCGATTGCACCAGTACCACCACCGATTAAAATTACTGGGTGGTAACCAGCCATTTGGAATCTCTTCAAAATCATAAATGGAATCAAGTGTCCAATGTGAAGAGAATCACCGGTTGGGTCAGTTCCGCAGTATAGAGCTACGTCATCATGTTCAGCTAAGTACTTGCGCAAGCCTTCTTCATCAGTTTGTTGGTTAATCGCACCGCGCCATTTTAAATCCTCTAAAATATCGAATTTTGCCATGTTTTTCCTCCAATAAAAAACGTCCCTCGAAGATTTCTCTTCAAGGGACGACTAAACTTCATCATTAGCCGTGGTACCACCCACATTCGCGCCAAACAGCGCCTTAACAGTCTTTACGGGAACCGCCCCCTTCAGTATTTCGTCAAAAATGGTCTGTCTAGCTCACACCAACCGCTAGTTCTCTGAACGCTGAACCATCTTGCTACTTTGTTAATAATGATCTTACTTAGTTTTGGTCAAATAGTCAACCACTTTTTACATAATGTGCTTATTAAACCATGGAATCTGCTGCACTAAGGCCATTACCAAGCCAGAAACAATAAAAATAATTGTTGCCAGACACAGCACAAGCAAGAAACTATTAGTGAACAGCCTTTTAAGCTGAAAATGATAATTCGGATTTAAAAACAGAGCCCCAGAAATAATGGCAAAAAGCGGAACACTGCAGCGTGACAGCGAATCCCAAAAATTGAAACCCTGCCAAGGTGCTGAACCGATTTGCGCCAGACCATATGCTTTTTGACTTGAAACGTGGATCACGATTACCGCAATCGTCGCTAAGATTCTTAGCCAATCCAGATAATGAATCCTTCCCTTTGCTTTTTCCACTTTTTTATTTTTCCTTTTTCAAAGAAATACCACTAGCTGCAGACTAGTGGTATTTCTTAAATTATTTTTTACTTGTAAAAACCACTGATGGATAAACCATAGGCACTACCAGCAGTCATGTCATATTGAACTAATTCGTAGTCTTTAAGAAGGGCTTGTTGTTCTGAAGTCAAAGTCTTTGGATCGACTTTCTTACCCTTTTGGTTAATCAATTCGAAGCCCTTGTCACCTTCGTAGTTGATGGTGATTGCAGGAAGCTTCTTATGAACTTCAGTCAAAAGTGCTTGGTAAGGAGTTACCTTTGAATTAGTCTGTTCAAGCATCATTGCAATGAAGTCACTCGTACTTACGTAGTCAGTATTTTGGGTCAACTTGCTCTTAGCACCGTGTTGACGAGCATACTTGTTGGAGTAGATGAAGTAACGAGTTGAGTGCATTTGAACAGGATATTTTGAAGTGTAGCTTTGTGACAAAATACTTGGGTAGTGGTCACCGTAGAATACAACTGTAATTGGCTTCTTAATCTTATCGATTTGAGTAATAAATTTCTTCACTGCCTTATCAGTGTATTGCGTACCCTTAATGTAAGTTGCCATTTGTTGTTGAACGGCACCACTCTTGAACAAATCACCTGAAATCTTGCCCATGTATTCGTTCTTTGGATACCAGTTGTTGTACGGCATGTGGTTTTGGATCGAAATCAAGTTAATGAATTGACCGCCTGAGCGTGAATTAATTTGTTTCAAACCATTAGCATAAGTAGTGTAGTCAGAGTTGTATGTACTCTTGCCCAACTTTTTTTGGTCAATAATCTTGTACTTAGAACCTAAATAAACAAACTTATTAAACTTAAACCGCTGGTAGTCTTCAACTCTTGAGTAGTAAGTACCGATGAATGGGTGAACAGCAGACTTGTAGCTAAAATTCATACCGATTGTTGGGTAGTACTTGTATCTTGGAACAACTTGAACATAAGGGGTCAAAGTTGTTCTGAAGAGTCCCATGTTAAGACCGGTCAAAGTTTCCCATTCCATGTTGGCAGTACCACCACCGTAACCAGCACTAAGCATGTTGCCGTAAGTAGCTCTGCTCTTCATTGATTGAATGAATTTAACCGGATTTGGTACGGATTTATCAATCTTGATCGTTGGGAATGTGTATGGGTCAACAAAACTTTCACTCAAGTTAAAGACAATTGTTTGACTGCTAATGTTATTCTTTCTTGTCTTATTAATTTGAGCAGCGATCTTTTCATACTTCTTAGCCAATTTAGTCATTGTGCTCTTGGAGTAATCTGAAGGCTCGTTCATGATCTGCAAGTCAATGTAATTCAGGAAGTTCAAAACAGGACCATTGATTTGAATATCACGTTCAGGGTTTCTAAATGATTGCTTGTTGTCAAAGCCACGGTTGATGTGGTAAATAATGTCACCGTCATGGTTAAAGCGAAGTGGAGTCAAGAACAAAAGCAAACTGAGCAATGCCCAAATTCCTCTGTGCTTCCATGAACCCTTCTTCTTGATTGGATATTTAATTTCCAAGAAGACTGCCAACAAGACAACGATTAAAATTGCGATTCCGGCAACGATCAGAATTGTACTACCGATCATTGGAATCAAAGTCTTAAAGTTAGAAGCTTCAGCTAATTCACTTGGGTAGATTGGTTCACCACGAAGATTAAGCTTAACTTTGTTAGCAACAGCCCAGCCGATTGTAACTACACTGACCAGAATGGTTGAGGTCCAGTAACGGGTAGTAACAAAGTATAAGATTGAGAACATGGCATCAAGGAAGATTGTCGTCAATATGATGGCGAAGAATCTCGTACCAAGCAAGAAGACAACCGCATTAACGTCTGAAGCTGTTGAAATTTGAATTCTTAAATTGTCTGATTCAATTAAGAAAGAGGCAAAACTCAAAACGTAGAACCAGCTCCAGGTCAAAAGCTGAACTCGGTGTTCAGTTGCCCAGCGAACAAGAGCTGACCAACTGTCTTGAAGAATTTCAATCAAGCTTGAACGACGGCTAATTTTGAGCAAAGTTCTTCTAAATGGTCTGATTCTGAAGAGGTATTTATCGTAAACCTTTGCCAGAAGCAGACAGACGATCATCATGATAATAATCATGATTATCTTGTTCAAACCTGCACTGTTAGTGAGATGGAATGATTTTAAAAGTCCTGCGGTAACAGGAGCATCCATGAAGGCAATTACTGGAATAAAGTAACGCATTTCACGGCTGGTAAACTTAACAATTACTCGTCTAAATACCAAGAAGACAGCAATTACCATCAAAGCCATCGCTGGTGAGGTTTGGTTATCCAGGAAGTATCTGTTCCAGGCGTTAAAGCTGCCTGTACGACCTGAAAGAAGCTGGTACCAGTAAACACCGTCAAATCCAGGTACACCAATTAAAACGACGAAGAAAGAAACAATTCCGCCGAAGATTGTCCATCTAAAGGTTTTGCCACTGATTTTGGCATTTGCCAGGAACATCCCCCAAGCAAAATACAAAATCAAATAGATCCCATAAATGGAGTATTTAAAGATCATCGTCCCTGCACTTGTAGCAAAGCCAAGGATCGTCAATAAACAAAGTACTAATAAGTTTTGCTTAGGAGTCAATTTTTTCTGGAAGTCATATAAAAATGGCTGGACCAAAATACTGAAAATTAAGCCACTAAGTAAAACAGAAGTACTAGTGATAACTGGGAAAAATACACCCCACAGAAGCCACATATTGAAATTGCCTGGCAGTCTGAAGAAGTATACCAGATACAGTAAAACCAAAGTAACAACAGCTGAAAGCCAAAATCTAAAGCTTTCGGTTGGATGCACTTTTCGTTTGCTGTAAACTGCACCAAAGACCATTGGTACAAATATCATCGTGGCATTAGTAGCCATTGTTGGTACGAAGCTTAACACGCTGCCGAATGGGAAACGTCTTAAGGAACTGCTAAAGTTGAATATTTGCACCAACATAAAGAAAGTTGCCAGAAGCAAACAAATTGCTTGCCAAACTGTTAACGAATTCTTTTTTCTTTCATTCATCTTTCTAGTTCTAGTCCTTACTAATATAAAATCTTGCTACGCCTTAATACCTAATTTTCGCTTAAGTGTCCGCAAAATATCAACTTTTTTGCCGCGACCAGCAAAGAAATCAACGATATCTTTCCTAAACTTAAACGCCATAATTAATGCAATTAGCAAAAAGACGATTCCCGCCTCTAAGTTATGCAGCAGTTGGTAAATACTAAACAGCAGTATAAACACTAATGGCGGAATTGTTAAGTTTTGCATGACAGCTGTTAAAAACAAGGCAATCAGCAAAGTGATTAACCCAGCCTTCCAATCATACGCAACTGAAAGCAAAGCTGCAACCGCTACTCCTTTGCCGCCATGGAATTTATTCCAAAGGGGAAAGCAGTGCCCCAGAATAAGACCTAATCCGGCAAAAGCCAGATTAATCTTATCCGGGAAAAGAAAGTGGACAATTAACAATGCTATTCCTGTTTTCAGCAAATCGCCGATGCAGGTCATGATGCCCCATTTTTTACCAAAAACCGCGCCCATATTGGCAGTTCCAGGATTACCGGAACCGTACTTAGCAGGATCGATTTTTAGAAAAATACGGCCAATGATTATCGCAAACAGGAAATTGCCAAAAACATAGCCAATTAGCGTTGACCACAGTTGCGCCATTAATTATCACCTTCTTCGGTGTAATCATCGTAAATGGTATAGTCCTGAGTCTTGGTACTGTTGAACTTGAAACCATTCTTGATGTTTTTCTTATTTTGATAAGTTTCATTGTTGCTGATGGTTTCTTTGGCTAAGCCCAATTCTGAACGGCAGTAGTCAGAAATTCGCTGCAGTTCATAAGTTGGCGGAACCTGATAGGAAGCACCATCAATATAAACGCCGACCCCATGCAGGTAGTCGCTCTTAACGATTTTAGCACAAGCACGGTAATTCAGCGCAATCAATTGCAATGCCGAGAAGGTTAAATTGGTCTTAACATTTCCAGAAAACGATGTCAAAATCGAATCCAGATTTGTTAGCGAACCAACAGAGATTGTCTTCTTAATTAAAGCAACAATTACCTGTCGTTGACGAGCTTGCCGGCCATAGTCACCTTGCGGATCATCATAACGCATCCGTGAATATGCTAGCGCACCGGCACCACCCATGTGCGTCAATTGATCCTTTTTGAAAACATAGCCGCTGTATTCGAAGCTTAATTTTGGTCTAATATTAATCCCGCCAACGTAGCTAATCATTTTCATAATTCCGCCCATGTTGATAACGACATAATATTTCACCGGCACATTGATTAACTTAGAAACAGTGGCCATCGCCATCTTGGCACCACCAATTGAATAGGCAGCATTGATCTTCTCAACCGTCAGCTTATTAGAACTGCTGTCAGATGATGAAGAAGAACTACTTGAACTAGGATTAACCATCTGTGCCATTGTATCACGCGGAATTGAAATCAAGCTGTAGCGCTTTTTCTGCGGATTAACAATTGCCAGGATAATCGTATCGGTTCGGCCGCGCTTTTCAGTTCGGTTAAGCGCACCAGTATCCGTTCCCATTAAAAGGACGGCGAACTTCTTTTTACCATTAAATTCGCCCTTTTTAATTGAAACTTTGGTCTTAGAATCGTAAGTTTGATCAAATGCATTCTTGGTTTTGAAATAAACGTAGCCAAAATAAGCAAGTGCACCAACTGCTAATACAGCCACAATACTGATTATCCAAGCTAAAATATGATTCCTTTTATGATAATCGTTCGAGTATTTCTGAACTCGAGTATTTCCAGGTTTTTTGTTACTTTTCATCTCAAATACCTAATCATTAATTTTCAATGACGTTATTATAGCAAAAAAAGGCAAGCAACTGCCGACCTGCTTTTCTATCTTATTAAAATCGTTATATTTTCGCTAAAGTGTAAGCGCTAATTTGAAAATTTGCTCGGTTTCGCCATCTAATTCTACATTATTGACGCTGCAATTAATCATATCGTCGTCTTGCTGCAACTTAAGATCGGTTGATTCAAGCGTCGCGGTATGATCAGCATCAGCCATCACGATCTTGCTGATGCTCTCGTCAGTTATCGGTGCCAATTGCGGCAAAGCCAAGTTTAAAGTAAAAGGCATTTTTTTGTTTGAATTATTCTTCAAATCAAAAGAAATGTTTAATTGTGTTCCTTCAATTGAATAGGTAGTCATGATTTCAAAATGATATGGGAACTGCTTATAGCTTTCGGCTGAATCAATCAATGTCAGACTTACTCGCGCATCCCCTTTATCGACGACTGTCCATGGCAGCTTATTTGCCCAGTTGTTTTCGCGATCGATTCCCGGAAAGGAAATGATTGCTTTCCCTTGCTTTTCTCCGTTATCCAGATAATCGTAATTATCCTTTTTAGAAATTAAGTGGGCAATTCCTGCCCCATTCTCATTCACAGAGACTTGTAAGAGAGAATTCTCGATTGTTTGCATTGTTATTCTCCCATTCTTTCAACTAGTATAATGTTTTAAAGTTTTCCTTAAGATTAAAAATTAATGGCAATTGTTTGCTATTTATAATATAATATAACTGTTTCAAAAAATAAGAAATAAAAAGTAATTAATTTTTGGAGCAAGTTGATAAAAAAAGGCACTTCCATTCGGCAGTGCCTTTTTTTGCGCTTTTTAAGAATCTACCAGTTGCTTAAAACTAAATTTCATAATCGATGCGGTCTTCACTAGCTTCGGTTAAGTCTGCAGCCACCTTAGCGACAAAAGAACCATCATCCACTGTTTTTATTTCATTCATATCCGTTGGCTTTGGCAATTTTCGATGATTATAAAGACGGCTTGCCAAAGTATCAGCTGCCATCTTCATTGCATCCTTTAAACCCTTTCCTTCGGTAATTGCACCTTTAACATCGGGAAAGCTGACAACATAAATATCATTACCAAGTGGTTTAAAAATTGCTGGATAAGTTACAATCTTGTGATTCAATTGACACGTCTCCCTTATCTTCGATATCTGTACATGTCTATGGTAACGCCAAAATTAAAAATAGGTACAAAAAAGTCCTCAATCAGAATGATTGAGGACTTTAATTTAAACAACTAAAAATTAGTCGTCAAGCTTTTCCTTCTTAACAACGTCTAAGTGTTCATCGAAGGTGTAAACTACTGGTTCACCAGTCTTCATTTCAAGGTTCATGATGTCATCATCAGAAATGTTTTCGATGTACTTAGTCAAAGCACGAAGTGAGTTACCGTGAGCTGCGATAATTACGTTCTTGCCGTCAAGTAAGTCTGGAGCAATGTGATCTTCCCAGAATGGCATTACACGGTTTAAGCAAACGTGTAAGTTTTCGCATTTAGGAATGATGTGTGGGTCCAAATTTGCGTAACGACGGTCATGTGCTTGACTGAATTCGCTGTCATCATCAATAGCTGGTGGCAAAACATCGTATGAACGACGCCAAATGTGAACTTGTTCATCACCGTACTTTTCAGCAGTCTTCTTCTTGTTCAAACCTTGAAGAGCACCGTAGTGACGTTCGTTAAGTCTCCAGGTCTTAGTTTCTGGAATCCAAAGTTGGCCACTTTCTTCCAATGCGTAGTGCAAAGTCTTGATGGCACGAGTTAATAATGAAGTGTAAGCTTGGTCAAATTCAAGGCCGTGTTCCTTGATTAAACGACCAGCTTTTTTAGCTTCTTCAACACCCTTGTCTGAAAGGTTAACGTCAACCCAACCAGTAAATTGGTTTGAAAGGTTCCATTCACTTTGTCCGTGACGGATCAATACTAATTTTGACATGAAATATCTCCTTTGAAAATTCAATGTTTCAACTATTATTTTACACGCTTCATTTAAAATTTCATAGGAATAAAGCAAAAAAAGCTTAAGAAAGGTGCAAATATTCTCGTGGTAGAATAAAAGATAGTTTTATACGAATAAAATAAAAATTAATATATATAGAAGGAAAATTTAAAGATGAAAAAAACAAAAGTTTTCAGTCTAATTACAACGATCTTGCTGGCAATCCTGACATTAACTGCCTGCTCAAATAAAAAATCTACTACAACTCAGAGCAGCACGCCGTCTGCCAAAACCATTTTAGCTAAAACACAAACGACGAAGTTCAGCAGCCTGCATGCTACTTGGCTTCAAACTGATAAGAACAATCAAACTCTGCAAAAGGCAGAGGCAAGCTACCAAAAGAAGCCCTTGATTATCTACGCTGATTTCACCACTAATTCCAACCATTACAAGATGTGGATCAACAGTAAACATAATTATGTCCAAATGCAGGGCACTTCTTCTAAACGCTGGTTCAAGACCAAGCTGGGCAAGGCGTCATCTTATGCCCAATTAACCGATGACTTGGCTCAGTCAGCCTTGATGACTTTCAGCAGCAACTCTGCCAAATTATTTAAAGTTAAAAAGGCCGCCAATGGTTACACTTTGACTTACAGCGGCAAGAATAAGACTTTATGGAGCGAAATTATTAAAAACAGCATGATCACTTCCGTGATCGGAATCGATACCAATAAAGTTAAACCAGGCAAAGTCAATGTTAAAATTGAAACTGATAAGAATTACAGTTTAACTGACCTGACTATTGACGCTGCTTATAAAGAAAATAATTCTGAAAAGCACCTCAAGATGGTGATCGACAAGATCAACCAAGTTTCCAAAATGCAGATTCCTAGTTCAGTTACCAAGTCTGCTGTTGATCTTGGCAGCCTATCCAATTAAACTTAAGATAGTTATTTTCTAATATTATAGGAAAGAAGTTATTTAAGAATGAAAATAAGAAAGTTATGGCTATTGCCCATCTTGCTTTTAGGGCTGGTTTTGGCCGGCTGCAGCAACAAGTCAAATACCAAAAAATCAGCAACTGCTTTGACTAAAACGCAAGTTGTCCAAAAAGCCAAGAAGTCTTTTAAGAGCGGACAAGTAATTCAATCCGTTCGTTTGGCTACCGATACTTCAACCCAGTTGGTTACTGCCAATACGATTTTCGGTGGCAATAACGGCACGATTTTCCACATCACCAACCAGACTACCAGCAAGGGCAAGACCCAAAGTACTGAAGAATGGGTCAACATGAACAATGTCTTCATCAACGGCAGCAGCACTTGGTACAAGGCTAAATTAGACAGTTTGAGTGGCCACAGCTACGCAGAATTGGTCAATGCAATTATGGACAACAAGTTGATTCTTGACCCAAGTTCTAAGTTGGTGAAGGCTTATAAGATGACTCGCAAGGGCCAAACCTACACTTTAACTGCTAATTTAACTGATAAAACTTTGATGAAAAACGCAATCGAGCCAATCATTGCGACCGTCGGCCAAACTTCCGCTCAGGAATCTGTTTTCCGTCGAATCTTAAAATACGGCAAATTGAAGAACATGACCGTTAAGATGGTTGTTAAAAACAATAAATTATCAACCTTCACTGTCTTCGTAAACTTGAAGCTCGGCAAGTACATGACCGCCCGCTTTGGTCAAAGCTACGGCAACTTCGGCAGTCAAGATTTCTTGAAGGTGCCAACCAGCGTCCTTAATGCAAAGGCATTGCCAACAACCAAGAGCAGCAAGAAAAGTTCAAAATAAATAGGCTTACGCAAAAAGATCTCTTCCGTGAAGAAGAGATCTTTTTTCTTTATTCTTTTCCTAAAATCTGGCGAATATGATCAGCAATTTCGAATTCACCTGAGAAGATCACTTCATCCCCTGGTTCAATCACTGTTGAACCGTGCGGCGAAAGCCAAGTGCTGCCACGACGAATTCGGCTGACCGTCATCTTGTCAACGAACTCCCAATCCATTAATTGCCGGCCAGTGTAGGCGGTATTGCGTACAACAACGGAATAGAGCACGTTCTTGGTGTCCGTCATTACCTGGTAAACCGCTGGCGATTCGATTAAGGCCCGCATCAGAGCTGAACGAACATTGGTAAAGTTAAAGATTTCAATGCCCGCTGCGCGCAAATCATTAATTGTTTTAGCTTCCGGCTGCTGCAGACGAACGATCACGCGTTTAACGTCCATCTTCTTAGCCATGCGACTCAGTTCGATATTCTTTTTATCGTTATGCAAAGCAGCGACGAAAATATCGCAGTCAAAACCACCTTCCTTTAAAAGAGCCTCTTGATTCAAGTCAGGAATAAAGGTTAAGTTTGACCGACTTTTGAAGGTATCATAGTTGTCCTGCTGGTTGGTGAACATCTTAATGGCATACCACTTGTCATGCAAATCGTGAACCACCGGCATGGTGAAAGTATTGGCACCAATCATGACTACCCGCTGCTTGATTCGATCTTCCGGCATTAATTTGAAGCTGGAGTTAAAGACGATCGGACAAACAATGCAGACGACAACCGCTGCCAAAATAAAGGCATCGGACTGCGTGCTGGTGATCACTTTCAAGCGCCGAGCAACCTGCAGCGTTGGCAAAACGATCGTAATCGTTGTTGCTGTCAAAAAGCCGCCGGCAAAGGCATTGCCATGGTCAAATTTACGCATGTAAACGGCGACCACCGGCATTTTTGCCAAAATCAAAAAGATAATCAAAACTGGCAAGAGCATGAGTGAAGTTGGATGAGCAAATAAGGTTCGCAGATTCAGTTTTACTCCCGTCATAATGAAGAAGATGGGAATAAAGAAGCCATAGCCGATTGAGGTCAATTTATCTTTGGTAGCTTCGCTAGGCTCAAGCAGCTTCATGACCATCCCTGCCAAAAAGGCACCTAAAATATTTTCGGCACCCACGGTTTCGGCCACTGTTACTAAAGCGAAGATTAAGAAAAAGGCTAAACGAATATCTAGCTGCGTGGTAGCCTTAGTTACTTTGACGAACCAGTTGTAGGGCTGCTGGAACCGCCATAATAAGAAAATTGCGGCCGCAAACAGCAGAATAATCAGCCACAATTGTTCAGCGTTGCCACCATGGAGTGAGGCATAGACTGTTAACAACAATAATGGAATAACTTCGCCCATGACTGCCGTCAGCAAAATTGTTTGCCCAATCGGTCGACTTAAAATATCCTTTTCCTTTAGCGTCGCGATAACCACGCCAAGGGCAACAGTCATAAAGATAATCGTTGCTAGTGATACTTCGCTAAAGAGGCCAAACAGTTTTAGCAGAAATGCTAAAATCAAGGACATCACGGCAACCCCAATGAAGGCCGCGAAAGCAGTTTTCAATGGATCAACCATTTTTCCGCTCTGGCTGCGTCTTTTTTGATTGTTTTTGCGACTCAACAAATCAAAGTCGATTTCCATCCCTGACAAAAACATCAGAAGAATCACGCCCAGATTTGATAAAAAACTCAGACTTGCGGTATTGCTGATGAGGTTGAAACCGCTGCTGCCCATAATTATGCCAACGATAATTTCGGCAACGGCAGTTGGTACGTTGTTGACTTTGAACCGCGCCATAAAAATTGGGATAACCAGCGCGAGCAAGACAACGAGAAAAAGTGATAGTTGTGACATCTCATTCATTCTCTCTTCCCTAAAAAAACAAAATCAATTATACAAAAAAGCCGCCAGCCGGCGACTTTAATCGTTTATTTTAAAAATTTTGTGCTTTGACAAATTGCGTTGGACTGATGGTGTAATACTTAATTCCGGCAATTGTTACTTTGCTTCCGTAGGTTTTAATTTGGCTGTTCTTCATCAGCTTGGTCTTGCCATCGGAAACGCCAACCGTATCGTAAATATACGAATTATGCTTCAATGTCCGCGTCGTACCATCGACATTGCCAACGGCAATGTACTCATTCGTCGCAATTTGGTAGTATTTCTTTTTATTAGTAGTATTTCTTTTTATTAATAGTAGTAGACTTAATGACAGTGACAACTGTTCCGGCCTTTTTGCTTGCTTTGCCCTTTACCTTTTGGCCTTTAGAATTATAAATCGCAGCGTTATGAATAATTTCTTTTTGGCCAGTTTTAGCAGTTGGGATCTTGACAATATTAGAAGCTACAGATGCAGTTGAAGTTGCTTTCACCGTTACCTTATTTGATGTGCCGGCAGTATTGGTCTTGGCCGCCTGCAAATCATAGTAATATTTAATCAATTCAAAAAACTGATCCATACTGTAACCCCATTTAGCGAAGTAACCATCTGGATCACCATGGTTGGTACCGCCTAAGAATTTAGAAACAGCAGCATGGGACCAAATCGTACCTTCGCCTGTGCTGCAGGCATTAATTGGCTTTAAATTATACCGGTGCAAAATTTTAGCACACCAAATGGCATCATTGTTGACGCTTTTGGCGAAATAATCACGCGTTGTTTCTTCACAAAGCTCGATTTGAACGAAACGGTCGTTAGCCATTGGACCAGCGCCCCAAACCCCATAGTTAGGAGTCATCATTTGAATTACTTGTGAGTGATCAACGAAGGCATGCACGTAAGCATACATCGTATTCCATTCACGGTTGAAATAGATCGCTTCATCGTAAGCGGTGGCACCTGGATCGCCAGTTTCGTGAATGACGATCCCTTCTGGCTTACCGTTGTTGCGATAAACGATTTTATTTTTGGTATAAAACTTATTATAAGTAATATTTTCTGTTGCCAGCATCTTATATAGATAAGTAACGCCGACATAACTGTTTTGTTTTGCAATACTGTTAATCATTACTGACGTGGTATCAGCTGCCTTTGCCTGGGTGACATTGAGCATGCCTAGTAAAGAAGCCGCAAGCAATGTTAAGCTAGTGACCATTTTTTTAAAATTCATTCACAGTCTTCCCTCGTTTCCCCTACCAAACTTGAGAGCAGTCACTATTTAGCAAAGTTGCTTTTCTTGACATATTGGCCGATACCAATCTTGTAGTATTTCTTGCCCATAATATTTACGGCACTACCATAGGTAGCAAGAGAACGATTCTTCTTGTAGACTAAATCATTGTCGCGGTTGCCACTACCATTGTAAACATAGGAATTATGTTTGAGCAGGCGCATTGTACCATCGATATTACCGGCAGCAACATAGGAATCTTTGCCGATTTGGTAATATTTGCGACCATTGATGGTCTTGGTGCCATAAGTGGTGATGACGCTGTCTTCTTTGAGTGCCTTAACTGTAGTGAGACGCTTGCCTTTGCTGTCATAAACGTAGGCATTGTGCATCAAATTCTTTTTAACTACAGTAGCGTTGGTTGGTGCCTGAGTTGCAGGAAGAGCGGACTTGGATTCAAGAACAGTTGAGTTAACCCAGCCCTTACCGGCAATGTGCATCCGTTTAGAACCATTATAATAGGTAATCGTCTTATCAACAGTTACTGTTTCACCCTTCTTGATGGAACCAGATTTAGTTGAAACGCTGTGGTCAGTTGGCCAAGTATAGGTTGCAGCAGTAGTTGCAACTTTGTAGGACTTGGCGGTCTTAGAAATAGTTGGATCATACTTAGTCAAATTATATTGCGTAATTCGTTGATCCAAATTAGTGTTGTAATTTTGATCAGTTGCGTAGGTACCAGTTAAGGCCTTAGTAGCGGCGGCATAGCTTGAAGCATTTTCGATCCAAGCACCTGAATAACGAGTTGGCTGCCAACTTACACCAAGACGCAGCTTCTTACCATTATCATCAAATGAACCTTCGTAAGAAGTGTACTTTCTAAAAGAAGCAGTAATATAGTAACTCTTACCGCTGCTATCTTCTTCACGAGTCGTGGCACTATAGGTAGCACCAGTCCAATCATCCCCAGCCTTCATCCCGAATAAATTGTTGGCTTCGGTAGCAAGGGTTGACTTACCCCAATCTGATTCAACGATTGCTTGGGCAATCATAACAGATGGATATACTCCGTATTTTTTCGCAACCTTTTGTGCTTGAGTAGCAGCTTTAGTAAGAAAAGCCGATTCTGTGGCAGTCAGGGTTGCGGCTTTTACTGTGTGACTTTGTACTGTCTTAAAATTCGATAGGTTATTAATTGCTGGAATAGCGGTTCCTGAGAGAACTGCTGCGACAGCGAAACCAGTGATTAATTTCTTTTTCAAGTGGGTTTCCTCCTTAAGATAACAATTCTATTGTATCTGCTTAAGGAAAGCTTAACAACTCTAAACGTTTCTTTGCAATCAAAATATAATAATTCTCTATTTATTTGTAACAAAAATGCCCTTTTGTATCGGGTACGCGATTTACGCGGGCGAAAAATTCGTTTTGTACATTATAGGCTCCGGTCATGCTAAAGCCTATGGCCTATTACATTTTTGTAATTTCAAGGAGAAAAAGACCACATGAAGAAAAATTTAAGAATTGTTAGCGCTGCTGCTGTTTCTACTGTTTCAGCTGACGCCACTACTGGTAGTAACTATACTGAAATTAACTTAGGTTCTACTACTACTGATGTTGCTGAGAACCCAGTAGATGTTACTCCAAGCCTTACTTTAACTGCTAAGAACGGTAAGGTTAACGGTAGCCTTAAGGGTACTATTTCAGCAAGCTTTGGTGGGTAACACCTACACTGCTAACTTAAAAGGCGCAAACAGTGATGTAATTATTAGCGGTGCTAAAGCTAACAAGGAAGTTATTATTGCTTCATCAAACAGTAACGTTACATTATCAAGGATGACGGTCTGATATTTAGAAGCGATTGGTTCGGCACTAAAATCGAAGATAGTGATAGTCGAACGAATTCTAACTATATACTCGTTTTTGACGGCGAACAGTCTTCTGAACCCCGCGTCATTCTTGTACATTTTTTTGATATTTTCCACACTTAAATCGCGGTATTTATGTATTTTACCGTTCATTCATATAACTCATTAAAATGTATTCTCGGTAAAATTACCGAGTATTTCAGAATATCAGATAGTGGTGGGGATGTCTATAGTTTTTTAAATAAAAATGGCTCTATAATTTTTCCTGTTGATGACTTATCTGTATGATAAGCTGTTAACAGGTTTTTTATTGCATCAAAAAAGGAGGACATAGTCCTCTTCAATAAAAAATCTATTCCACTAAACATTTTATAAATAAAGGTGATTTCTATGTCCTCTCTTAATCATTGTATTAAATTCGAGCTTGATGTTAAAGACGAAAATATTGTTTTTAAAGATTATTTTTACAAGTCAATCAAACTGCAAAAGCATAAAATTTATGAAGCCGAGCTAATTCAACCTGCTTGTCCTTTCTGTGGTTCTTTGGATCTCTTGCACAATGGCCACTTGATTACCAATATTCACTATCCGACAGCTAATGCCAGTTTGCCTGTCATTATCAGATTGGCTAAGCAGCGAGTTAAATGTCGTGATTGTGAGCGCTGGTCCATGGCTCAATCTGAACTAGTAAACAAATACTGTTCTATTTCTAACGCTTCTAAGCTCAAAGTATTATCAGCTTTAACTGAAGATCGATCTATGACCAGCATTGCCAGAGAAAACAATGTTTCGATCAATACCGTTCAAAGAGTACTAGGCAGCTGTTCACACCGATTTATTGATACTTACGAATATCTGCCAGCACACTTGGCTTTTGATGAATTCAAGGGAGTCGACCGCCAGCTGCACTTTATCTGCTTGGATGGTGACAATCATCAGGTCGTTCAGATTCTTAGAACTCGCTACAAGAAGACTTTGCTTAAGTATTTTGGACGTTTCTCACCTCAAGCTAGAGCTAACGTTAAAACGGTCACGATGGATCTTAATTTTTACTATCAAGATATCGTCAGAGCCTGTTTTCCTAATGCTCAGATTGTCATCGATCGTTTTCATATGATCCAAATGCTTACCCGATCATTCAATTCGTTGAGAGTCCAAGTCATGAAGACCTTTGATAAAAGATCCAGACAGTATCAGTTGCTCAAATCTCCTTGGAAATTATATTTAAAGAAGTTTGATGAGCTCGAAAAGGTTCATCCTCGCTACAATTGGCATTATAAAGACTGCTTAACTCAAGCCCAAGTAGTCACAGAAGGCATCAATGCCAGCACCGCTTTAGAGAATTCATATAACCTAATGCAGGACTTTATTCAAGCCATTGAAACGGGTAATACTCAAAAGCTTAAGTCATTAATCAACTGCAAAGATCAAATTGGAACTCTAATGCATAAAACGCTTTTAACCTTTAAACACAATCTAACAGCAGTGCTCAATGGAGCAGAATTGCCTTATTCTAATGGTTGTCTTGAAGGCTTCAACCGCAAAATTAAACAAATTGAACGAACTGCCTTTGGCTATTCCAATTTTACCAATCTCTTAACCAGAATTCGTTTGGAAGAAAATCTGTACAAAGAAAAAGAACCAAACAGCCTTTTAATGGTTGCTTGATTCTCTTCATTTACTCTCTATCAACAGGATTTCTTATAGAATGTCAAGCATTACTACAGAGAAAAAAAGAGTATACTAAACATAGCCCCAAAAGACTAATCTTTTGGCAGTTTTTTCACTTATTATGTGCTAAACATCTATTAATTAATCGCCTTAGAATAATTATAAAGTTGATGTGTGTGGACCAAATTTATAATAGTGCGATTCAAATGATTGGCGCATGCTATTAAAGCTACCTTGTCATGCTTATTGAAAGGCGGCTTTTTTAATTTGTAATAGTAATCAATTAAATGATTTTGAATTTTGCCTTGATTTCTTAACATACTTCGAATCATGTCTGTTTCAACAGCTCTGCCTTGACTACTACCTCTACGATTAATTGTATCGCCTTTAATGTATTTACCAGACTGATATCTATTTAAATCCAAACCTAGGAAAGCATTGAGTTGTTTATAATTATCAAAGCGAGCAATATCACCAGTAAAGCCTAATAATAGAGCGCTATTTAATTGACCGGCTCCGGGAATACTGGAAATAACTTTGAAATCATCCAAGCCAACAGCCGTCTTGATTAACTTGTTTTGAATATAGGCTATTTCTTTATTGTAGCTTTCTATCTCATCGCAATATTCTGAAATAATTTCAATTTCTAAAGAATTTGCTGGAACAGCAGGATAAGAATCTTTAGCTGCTAACCAAACCTGAGCACAATAACTTTGAATTACATCTTTATGTATTCGCCTGCTAACAGATTGGTAAACTCTAGTGGTCATTTCTTTAAGAGTTAATCCTACCAAAAAGTCAGGATGACAATACATTCTAAATACTTGAAGGGCTAAAACTGCATAAGCATTTTTAAAAATCTGATTTAGTTCTGGGAAAGTAAGCTCTAAGCTAGAACGAAGGAAATTAAGTATTCTGGTTCTACATTTAATTAACTGCTTATATCTCAAAGATAAAATCCGTAAAGATTCATACAACGAATTAGATTGTTTATTACAGTGATTCTTTATTTCCGCTAATTGAGTTTTACCCAATAAAGCTAATTTAAATGAATCATTCTTGTCAGTTTTATTTCTTCTCAAAGAAGCCATTCTTAATTTTGCTTCTAGGGGATTTAGCTCATAAAATTTGACCTTTTTATTTTTTAAATAAGTAGTAAGCTGAGCCGAATAAACACCTGTAGTTTCAAATATTATTATTGTACCGGGTTTAATATAAGAATTTAATATTTGGAAACCGCTCTTATTATGCTTAAATTTAAAAGCTATTTCTTCCGCTTCTTTTGTTATCAAAGTGGCATGACTTTCACCTTGACTAACATCAATACCAATAATATTCACCTAATCACCCCGTTTTAAATCAATTGAGGCAAATATTTATTTTCAGCTCCATTTCTTGATTATACGATCTCTGAGATCCACACCCTTAATCTAGTTTGATTGAAAATAAACATTTATGGGCCCGTTTGACAGTCGAATTTAATATTCCATTCTGTTGTCGACCTCAACCTCAATCTAAGTATAAGAAAAAAGGTAGATAAAAACATCGTCATGTTTCTATCTACCTTTATACTTTAGGGTGTTTGACAAAGAGCCATAAAAATTAGATACAAAAAAGCCGAAGCATTCGCTTCGACCTTTTTTATTAATTAGCGTTTGCTAACTACTTATTAGAAGTTTGCAACCTTTACGTATTTGGCTTGACCAACTCTGTAGTAAAGCTTGCCGTTAGCTAACTTAACTGGTGAACCGTAAGTAGTTACTGATGAACCCTTCTTCAAGGTTACCTTGTTAGCACGCTTCTTTGAAGTCTTGTAAACGTATGCGTTGTGCTTCAAAGTACGTGAAGTACCAGTAACGTTACCTGCAGCAAGGTACTTGTCTTCGTTAGCAACCTTGTAGTAGCTCTTGCCGTTGATAGTGTAAGTCTTCAAGCCGTTTGAAGCTGAAGAGTCAGATACCAAGTTTACTGAGCTGTAAGTTGGAACCACGTCAGTACCTACACGCTTGCCGTTCTTGTCGTAGTAGTAAGCTGCGTGCATAACAGTCTTAGATACGCTAGGTTCAACAGTTGACTTACCATTTGGAACAGTTACAACTACAGGTAATGAAGCAGTCTTACCGTTAAAGTCTGACTTAGCATTTAAAGTTACAGTGAATGTGTCTGGTGCTTCAAAGTTACCAGCAGCGTCTACCTTGATACCAGCCTTTTCAAGTTCAGCCTTAACATCGTCAACAGTAGTAGTTACAGTAACAGGGACGAAACTACCGTTTTCGAATTGCATTGCTTCATACTTACCCTTTAATTTATCCAAAAGAGTATTTACATTAAGGTCACCATTTTCATCAGCAAGCTTCATGTATGAACCTTGAGATGCAACTAAGCCTGACTTTTTATCGTAAAAGCTTACAGCGCTAGTGTCTTCTGAGTTATATGCCTTAACGTCTAAGGTAAATGTCAAATCAGTTACATTACCGTATTGGTCCAAAGTTACTGTATGGTCCTGCGAATTGTAGTTAGCACCACTAACTGTAACATTGTTAGGCACCTTAAGAGTTAAGGTCTTGCCTGCATTAGCTTTACCAAAGCTGAAGCCTACACCCCTAAGAGTCATAGTGTATACGCCACCTACGTGTACATCACTAAGGTTATTAACAACCTGGTTCGTTGATGTATCGTAACTGTAAAGAGTAGTCTTGGCCGCGTTTTGAGCCGTCAAGGTAACACCTTTAGCAACGTCAGCTACATCAGCAGTTACTGAAGTACCGTTAAGAGAAGCTTCAAGAGTACCTTGAAGCTTTGTAGAATTACTCTTAGGACCCCTAGTCAAGGTAAATGATGGAGTTACATTAAGAGTATCCTTAGATTCACTAACAGAACCTGTATTACTTAAGTCAACAGTTGGCTCGTTAGTAGTAGTTGCACTAGCAGTAGTAGCAGCAGTTGCAGCATTAACTGGCATAGCAACAGCAGCAACTGGAGCAACAGCTAATAAAGCAGCAGCAGCGCTAACAATTCTTAAATTTTTCTTCATGTGGTCTTTCCTCCTTGAAATTACAAAATTGTAATAGGCCATAGGCTTTAGCATGACCGAAGCCTGTAATGTACAAAATTCTTCGAGCAAGATTCATAAGTTTATAACTCTTATGAGGTAGTAGTCTTGCTGAAGGATCAGCATGCGTACAGGCGACACGCCTGAAGCACAAGTCCTATTACTTACCACAATTCATATTTTACTAACCCCTGCCCTAAAAGGCAAGCAGAATACCTATTGTTTTTATTTTGTAATAACTAAAAAATTCCGATCTTTTCGCCAATTTTAATTCAATTAACTAAAAAATGTTGATATAACAAGAAAGACATGGTCGCCCCTGTCTTTATATTATCTTTATAGTTTCTTTATAAAATCACAAATTTTACAAACGTTTGACAGAAAATAGGTAATCTGTAACATGACTTTTCCCTACCACCGACGTTTTTTCAATCGGTCGATCAATTCGTCAAGCTCGAAATATATCTCTAAACTAGTTTTGCCCACCTGCAGTAGCTGCAGAATCATCGAAGATGTCTGTAACAGTACGGTCAACGTATGCAGCAGCATGAGCACGAGCATAAATTTGTACTTCTTCCTTCTCAAACAAGTTGCTAGTCGCAATCTTCTCCATTGCGACTCTTACTTCTTCTTCATTAAGGTTAGCCTTGGCATCAGTCAAAGCAAGAGTGTATTTCTTAGCATCAGCACCTACAAAAGTTAATCTCCAAGTCTTAGTTGTATTAGTCATTATTTGTTCTCCTCTTATTCAAAAACTGTGTGATAGGCATGATGTAACGTTTGTGATATGGTTGTCCGTAATCAACCCGCGCGCCAGATATCTTACACTATTACTAATAATCTGAAACGCGATTTTGTAACACCCTTTTTCAAATTTTTTAGCAAACAAGATATAATAGAAGAAAACATAATATGGAAAGGAACTTACATATATATGAAGAAATCATTTCTCTGGGGAATCATTGCCATCATCATTGTGATCAGTGGCGGCGGTTTTATCATTTATGAAGAAAACAAGCAGAACGCCGCGCCTAGTTCGCAAACAGCCAGTTCCAAGACTTCATCCAAAAAGTCTTCCTCGCAAACTAGCTCAGACTCATCCGAAGATAGCAGCGATGACAGTTCTTCCCAATCCCAATCTTCCTCATCTGACACTGGTACTGCCGGTCAGCAAGGCGAAGGCAAAGCAGGAGATCATACCGTTAGCGGCAAGACCGTCAGCGAAGATACGATCATCAGTGTTAAGAACAAGCTCAAAGTCCTCGGCTTCAACCCTAATGCTTGGAGTCCACAAGATATCATCGACTTGTACCGCTTCTGCGTTAACCATGGTCACAGCGATCCTGACCAGATTACCCGCTCAGATGTCCAAGATTATTTAAATAATGGGCAGTAATTCCACGCAAATACGCGTGAATAGTTGCCTTTATCGCAAAAACTCTGTAAAATTAGTATTGATTTTCCGATTTTTATAAAAAGGAGTGCCCTAAATTGACTGAAGAAGAAAAGAACACCAATCAAAAGGCCGAAGAAGAAAAGGATGAAGACGAAAATCCTGATTTTAAGGTAGTTATGCCAAAAGCTAACCGCGTAACCATGGAACCTGAAGAATTCAAGGAACAACCAGATTACTTAAAGGTTTTCGCTAACTTCTACATTGCTCAATTCGGCTTAGATGATTTGGAAATTATCAACTTATACGACAAGAACCACAACATGGTCGACATTAACAAATACTTGCTTAACAATATCCACTTCCCACGCAAGACTTTGATCAAGCACGTACTTCAATACCACGATTACAACTTCAAGGCTTTACTTGACGAAATCAGCAAGGACGAAGATATTGATCCAGAACAAATGAAGACTTACGAAGATTGGAACACTTGGTACGAAAAGCGTCGTGCTAAGATTCCTGGTTCTTTATCTTAATTCAAGAGCAAAAAGGCGATCCCAGACGGGGTAGTCTTTTTTTACGAGAATTTCACTAAAACTTATTCTTTTTGTGGTTGCTATTTTATTTTCTTTCTTTATATTAATTAAAATTTAAATTTAATTAATATATTAAGTATAGATGTATAGAGATTAACTAATGAGTAAATCTGATAAAAAACGCAAAATGTCCCTCGCTGGACTGCTAATTGCGATTGGGATCGTTTATGGCGATATCGGTACCAGTCCGCTTTATGTAATGAAATCAATCGTCGTTGAAAATGGTGGGATCGCCAACGTCAACCGCGAATTTATCGTCGGTTCAATATCCCTCGTTCTCTGGACCATAACGCTTTTGACTACGGTAAAATACGTGATGATCGCGCTGAAAGCCACTAACCACGGCGAAGGTGGCATCTTCTCGCTCTATGCCCTCGTCAGAAAGCGTGCCAAATGGCTGGTTATCCCTGCCCTGGTTGGTGGTGCAGCACTGCTGGCTGATGGTACTTTGACCCCAGCCGTAACGGTTACTACCGCCATCGAAGGGCTCAAAAACATGAAGTTCGGCTCCGCCATCCCGGTCTCCAGCCAAAACATGGTCATCGGCATTACCATCGCCATTTTGCTGGTCCTTTTTTCAATCCAGTTCATGGGAACCAGAATAATCGGCAAGTCCTTTGGTCCAATTATGCTGATCTGGTTCACCTTCCTGGGCGTCGTTGGCCTCGTCAACATGAGCAGCGACTGGTCGATCCTGGAAGCAATCAACCCGGTTTGCGCAATCAAAATTCTGTTCAGCCCCGCCAATAAGGTCGGCATCCTGATCCTGGGTTCAGTCTTCCTGGCAACCACTGGTGCTGAGGCCCTCTATTCAGATGTCGGTCACGTCGGCAAAGCCAACATTATCGGTTCCTGGCCTTACGTTTTCATCTGCCTGGCTTTGAATTACTTAGGCCAAGGCGTCTGGATCTTGCAAAACCCTAATTTCCACACTTCTGGTAACTTTAACCCCTTTTTTGAAGTGGTACCGGAAAATCTGCGGATTTTTGCAATTATTATCGCTACCATCGCTGCCATCATCGCTTCTCAAGCCTTGATCACCGGCTCCTTCACCTTGGTTGCCGAAGCCAGCGGGCTGAAGTTTTTACCAAGAATGAACATTATTTATCCTTCCGATAAAAAAGGACAAATTTACATTCCTTCCATTAATAAGATGATTTGCGTCGTAACGAGTGCCATCGTCTTTCTTTTCAGAACTTCGCACCACATGGAAGCAGCCTATGGCTTGGCCATCACGGTTACGATGCTGATGACGACCATCCTGCTCTTTGAATATTTGGGCAAAAAGCAAAAGCCGCTCGCACTGCGGATCTTGTTTCTGATCGCCTTCGCCTTTATTGAAGGCATGTTCTTGATCTCCAGCATGACTAAATTCATGCACGGTGGCTACGTAACGGTTTTAATCGCTGGCTTCATCCTGGGCATCATGTACATTTGGTTCTACGGCAACAAGATTCGTGACAAGCGTGAATCAAGAAATGCCTACGTGCGTTTGGACGAATACACTGACATGCTTACCAAATTAAGTCACGACGAAGACTACCCAATTTACGCTACTAACTTGGTTTACATGGCTAAAGTTAAGTACAACAAGTTCATCAAACGTGAGATTCTTTATTCAATTTTAGATAAACGACCAAAGCGGGCCAAGGCTTACTGGTTCGTAACAGTTAACGTTACTAACGAGCCATTTACCGCTGAATACGCTGTTAATACTTACGGCACGAAGAACGTGATCAACGTGCAGCTCTTCTTGGGATTCAAGAAGCAGACCAGCGTTAACGTTTATATTAGACAAATTGTCCACGATTTAATTGCGGACTGTACGATTGAACCACAACCACAAGATTACACCACCACTCCAGGCCGTAATGTAGGTGACTTCTCCTTCGTCATCGTTAACGATGTGATCTCACCACGAACGCAATTGACTGGTTTTGAAAAGTGGACGGTTGAAGCTCGTGTTGGCTTGCAGAACTTATCTTCAAACCCAGCTTCATGGTTCGGTTTGGAATATGCGGATACGGTTGTTGAACGTGTACCGTTGATTTTGGGTCGACCAAATCCTTCATATATCAAGCGTGTTGCACCGAAAAATTATTCTAATTTGAAATGACCTTCCACCCATCAATAGATGGGTGGTCTCTTTACACAAGAGATTCTGCGAACAGCTATGACTTGCTTTCTCCGTTTCTAAAAACGTGGGCAACTTGGTTGCACGACAACAGTTTTTCAATGCCTGCACGAAAGTAGCGGTCTGCCTATTTTAGCAAGGTACGGTCCATACCTGTATTTTATTTTTATGCTAGGGCACGTTTGAGAATGTTTCTTGAAGCGTTAACGTCTCTGTCATGCTGTGCGTGACAAAACGGACACTCCCACTGGCGCACTGCCAGCCAGTCCCTTGTTTTAATATGATTGAACGCTGGATTCTTTTTACCGCATTCACAGCAGATACGGCTGCTATACTGCGGTGCTACGACAATCAGCTTTTTACCGTACCACTCACACTTGTATTCAAGCATCTGTCTGAACATTCTCCAGCCTGCATTGGCTATGTTGTGAGCAAGCTTGTGATTGCGCATGAGGTTCTTGGTTTTCAAATCCTCAATGGCAATGACATCGTAATGCTTAACCAGCCAAGTAGTAACTTTTTGCAGGTAATCATAGCGTTTATTGGCTATTTTTAGCTGATACTTGCTCTTAGTCTTGCGGAGCTTCTGCCAATTCTGAAAATCATACTTTTCAATCTTGGTTTCTTTATGCTCATGGTTGAAACGTGCTACTCGTTTTTCAATCGCACTGCGGTTGCGGTCAAAGTGGCTCTGTACCTTGTTCTTTTGTCTCTCAAGAGCAAAAGTATCGGGCACGCTCCAACGGTGCTTATCGCTGGTGACCAGCCATTCCTTGCCTAAGCCCACATCAATGCCGACCGCCTTGCCGGTTTTCTTTATCTTTTCCGCATACTTAGGCAGGTCTTTTTTCTCCTTAACCACGGTAAAGCTTAAATAGAAACGGTCTAAGTCTTGGCGATACTTAATCATCATCCGCTTAATCGTACAGCCCTTTAAGCATTTCAAAGAGCTGGTATGCAGCGAAAGCTTCTTGCCAACCTGCAAAGTGTGCGGATCAACTACATGAATCTGATCGCCTTCGTGCAACGTATTATCCTTCTTAAGCTTATAGCGGTAATGCACGTTTTTAATCGTAGCGCTTTGCATGTAATAGTGACGTGATTTGAATTTAGGCGGTTTCCTGCCTTTAGGCTTCTGCTTAAAGAAGGCTTCCTGCGCATTGCAGTAGTATTCTGCCGTAGCCTGCAAAGAAGTCGAGTCGATTTCTTTGAGCCATTCCTGTTCCTGCTTTAGACGGGGCAAGAGGCGCTTTAATGAAGAAACGGAAGGAAAAGAAAGCTGGGGATTATTTTTATAGCGCTTATCCGTCATGTCTTTAATCTGATTCCAGAACCAGCGGTTAGCACCAAAAAGATTGATAAAATAGACCTTCTGCTCATCCGTAGGATAAACACGGACACTGTTAATGCCAAATTTGACTTCATTTTCCTTCTGCTGGCTTTGCTGGCGCATTGCTTTCACTTCCTTTGCCTTAGCTACTTATACGGACGCTCCCATTGCGTTTCTACGTAGTGCTTGATTGTTTCTTCCGAACAGTTGCCTACGGTGCGTGCAAAATAGGATGGCGACCATAGGTGATGATGATAGAACTGCTCTCTTAGCTCCGGCTTTTGCTTGAACAGCCAGCGAGCGGTCGTTCCTTTCAGCTTTTTGATTAAAACTGTAACCGACATCCACGGTGGCATGGCCACTTCCAAATGAACGTGATTTGGCATGACCGTTAAGGCTTCCGCCTTGCAGGAGTTTTCTTCAAGTATTTCTCTGATCTTCCGATCCAGCATTCGTCTGGTTTCGTGATCTAAGGCTTTATTGCGGTATTTGGTTACCCAAACCAAGTGATAGATCAAGATAGAAACGCTGGAAGAAGTATGATATTCTTTAACCATTGATTATCGTCCCAACTGTTGATATATTTGTCTGTATCGACATAATTATTATACCATTAAATTGAAGAAATAAAAAAGAAGGAGCAAGACCGAATGCATCCCCTCATCAATAGATGGGGAGGTATTGTTCGTTCTTTCTCCTCGCTTTTTGTTCATTTTGCATAAAAGAAAAGAGACATCCTCACGGGCAATGTCATTAAGTTAAGACATTGACGAAAATCAGACTTTATGAACCGAATCATTTTGATTCGGTTCTTTTTCTACGTAAAATAAAAAGTGAGCAGAGTCTAATTTACTCTTCTGCTCACTTTCGTCATATTATCCGGTCTTTCATAGAAAGCTGTGACTCTTATGAAATCCCTTCACTCAAATATTTTAAAACTGATGGATAATATTATCAATAAAATCGCCACTAATATTCATGCTTTCTCTGTTTCAGATCAGGCCTTTACCCGTTGTCGTAAGCTCAATGTCGTTGATTTGATTAGGCTGATTCTAAACATGGGAGCCGGCAGTTTGAACTCGGAAATTTTTCATGCTTTTCCTAACATAAATTCTAGAATGACCGCTTCGGCTTTCGAACAACAAAAGGCTAAATTAAAACCCGAATGTTTTAAAGAAATCATGGCTGAGCTTAGTCAGGCAAGCAATGCACCACAATTATTGGATGACAAATACTTAGTGGTTGCGATTGATGGCTCTGATTTTAATCAGCCATTTAATCCTAAATCAGAAAATGTTGTTCAAACAAAAGATGGCCGAACATATTGTCAGATCCATGTAAATGCTCTTTATGATGTTTTGAATAAATTATATTTGGATACGGTCATTCAACCCAGACAAAAAATGGATGAGCGTGAAGCGGCACTAACAATGTTAAAGAATCTAGATAAACAAGAAAAAGATTTTTTAGTTTTAATGGATCGTGGCTATAGTAGTTTTAATTTGATTGAAACCTGTAATCGGCTAAAGCATTGTCACTATGTTATTCGAACAAAAGCTGGGAATGGCGCTATTAAAGAAATTACCACATTGTCAGGCCATGAATATGATAGCGAGCTTTCCTGTAAAGTAACTGCATCGCATCGCTACTATATAACTCACAAAGATACGGAAAAGTTTCTTCACCTGGTCTCTCATAAAAAACATCATTACAAGGCTGTACGCTCAAAAAATACCAAAGATTCACGCTGGGACCATGAAGATATATGCAATGTTAAATTTCGAATTTGTAAGTTTAGAATTAATCCACCAGGTTCAGACGATGAGTGGGAAGTTCTGATCACCAATTTAGACCGGGACAAATACCCGCTAGCTAGAATGAAAGAGATCCATCATCTTCGCTGGGGAATAGAAACTTCTTTTAGGGAGCTTAAATATGATCTAAGCGGAGTGCAGTTTCATTCTAAAAAAGATCAGTTTGTTTACATGGAAATATACGCTCACTTTGCAATGTATGATGCAGTGAGCTTATCAGTAGCCGCCAGCTCAAAGCCATATGTTAAAAGCAAATATCAATATCAAATAGATTTTAAAATGGCCTGCTGTATTTGGCGACGATACTTTCGAATAAGCGATAATTCAGATATAAGCTTTGCACAATTAGTGCTTGATATGGCATCTTATATAACTCCAATTCGACCGGGAAGAAAAGATAAACGTAATTTAAAACCAAAATTAGTTATCAGTTTTCCTTATCGTTTGGCAGCTTAGATTAATTAAAAAGTGGCTATCCTAGGATGGCTTATTTGTGCTATCAAAAAAAGACATTTACCGAGAAAAGTAATTCGATAAATGTCTCAAAAAATATTGTCAGATTTGTCAATGTCTTAACTTAATGACATTGTCCTCACGGGGTGTCCCTTTTTTTGTAAAAAACAGTCATTAATTTTCTAAAGTTAATTTTACTTTTTATAAAAAAACACTCCATCTCGGAGTGTCTCTTTTTTCTACCAAATATGTACCCGCTTCTCAGGAGCAAGCCACATACCGTCGCCTTCCTTAACATCAAAGGCCTTGTAGAATTCGTCTTGACATTGTGATTGAACATTGGCACGTTCAGGACCAGGTGCGTGTACATCAACTGAAACTTGCGTCTTAATTGAAGCCTCTAATTGCTTGTTCGCCCAGATGCGAGCGAAGTTTTCAAACAATTCTTTCATGTCATCGCCCTCATCCTTAGCAGCTTCAACAGCAGCAGTCAAACCACCTTGGTCAGCAATGTTTTCACTAACAATTTGCTTACCATTCAGCTTAACTGGACCATATTGAATACCGTTGAACAAGTCGATTTCAGCTTGCGTCCGCTTCTTAAATTCAGCGTAGTCAGCATCTGTCCACCAGTTAACCATGTTGCCCAACTCATCGAATTGCGCACCATTGTTGTCAAAAGCGTGAGAAACTTCGTGAGCGATAACAGTTCCGATACCACCGAAGTTTTGCGCTCTAGTTTGCTTCAAATCATAGAATGGAGCCTGCAAAATAGCTGCTGGGAAAGTCAAATCGTTTCTTTGAGGATCGTAACAGGCGTTAACCAAGTTGCCTGGCATAAGCCATACGGTACGGTCAACCGGCTTTTGCAATTTTTCAATCATGTACTTTTCACGTTCAATTGCAACTGCCCGTTCGTTAGAATACAAGCTGCCGCCCTGACTAGCTGGCGTTACTTGCAATCTGTTGTAGATTTCTTCAATCTTGTCTGGGTAGCCGACCTTCAAGATCAAAGCACGAAGCTTCACAATTACCTTCTTCTTGGTTGCATCAGAAAGCCAGTTGTTTTCATTGATCCGCTTTTCGTAAACATCAAGCATCCGGTGAATCATGTCCAAAACGTCCTTCTTGGCTTCTTCGCCGAAGTACTTTTGACCATAGTAAACACCGACAACTTCACTGAAGGCACCATTTGCCAGGTGATATGCCTGCTTTTCACCGTTAGACAATTCTGGTTGACCAGATAAAGCTTGACTGAATGGGAAAGCAGCTTCACGGAATTCTTGTGACAAGTAACTAGCGTTGCCATTGATGAAGCCAACCAGCATCCATGCCTTAATTTCTTCAAAGTTGTCCTTGTTGATGAGTTCGTTGACGTGATCAAGGAAGCGTGGTTCAGTGTTGATGATTCTGTCAGGAACCTTGCCGAGGATGTTCTTCAAGAAGTAGTCAATCTTGAAGTCAGTGAACTTAGCTTCAAAGTCAGCCATCTTCATTGGGTTGTACATTGCAGGATAGTCGGCCCACTCTTCGCTGGACTTAACGATCTTCGCAATCTTGCCATCGTACTTGATAGCCAAGTCGGCCTTCTCTTCAGCATCAGCTTCGTCAAAGCCGGCCATCGTCAATAATTTGACGCTTTGCTTCTTAAGAACGTCCAGGAGCTTTGATGCAGATTCTGTCTTATAAGTAGTCGTATCTGGCAAAAAGGTGCTAGGACCGGCAAAATGAAGCACATTCACCTTGGTATTCTTCATATCTGCATCAACGTAGTATGAAAATGGCAAGTCAGCAATCTTTTCAAGATCTGCGGCCTTTAAAACAAAGTCGTCGAAGTCGCGCAAATTATTAATTGTTGCCAAATCTTCCTTAATTGGTTCGGCACCTTCACGATTACGCTTATCAAAATCACGTGCTAATTTGTAGAATTCAACTGCTTTTTCAAAATTAGGAACAGCTGGCAAATCCTTCTTGCCGTCTGCAAAATCCGCAAAGTCCTTCATCAAGTTCTTTTCAATTGCTAAGTCGATGCAATCAAAAGAAGTAATTCTGGAACGGTCAGATGGGATTTTTGTTTTTTCAAGCCATTCTGAGTTAACAGCCAAATACAAGTTATCTTGTGGGCGGGTGCCTACCTTAGGTTGTAAGATATTGCCACTACCGCCACGCACAGCCATGGTTTTATTCATTAAGGAAATTCCTCCTTTTTTTCCAAAATAAAAAATTAAATCAACTTAATTATATCATTTTATTCTAATTTAGGGTTAAAAGAGCTACTTATATATTGTCAACTTGTCATGCAGCTTCAAATATAGTGGGATCATCATGACGATCATCAAGGCGATGACGATTGCGGCCACCCAGAAGAATGGCAAATAGCCGGCCTTATCAATAATCAAACCACCGAATAATGGACCAAAAGCACGGCCAATTCCTGAAGCTACCATCGTTGCCCCCTGATACTTGCCTTTACTAGTCAGTGGCGACAGGTCATTGACGAAGGCTGGGATTGCTGGAAAGGCCGTTGATTCACCAAGAGTCAGAATGAACATCGACAAGGCGAAGTGAAGGAAATCTTTGGCAAAGACCAAGGTGACAAAGGAAATTGAGAACATGATAATACCGAAGATGATCTGGTGGAAAATGTTTTTAAACAAACGAGGAAAACGAGCCAAAATTCCCTGCATAATGACGATTACGCTGGCATTAAGAGTCCAGAGCAAACTATACATGTGGAATGGTATTCCCAATGAAACCATGTAAACAGAAAGGTTGGATTCCCAATTCATGTACATCAGCCAAGTAACGCCTAAAGTAGTAAAGAAAGCCATTGCCATAATGAAATTGCGTTTTGGCATTGGTTCGGCCTTCTGCTGCTTGCCGCTGTGACCTTTAGCCACCCGTTCTTTATGAAAAGCAATAATTGGCCGGTAATTGAAGAGCGCGTTGAAGAAGGCAACTGCGAACAAAAGCGCAGCAATGACGAACAAGAGCGTTATGGAATAATCGTAAAGATAACCGACGATCAAGGTTCCTGTTACCACACCCAGGTTTTGTGAAAAGTACAAAACGCTGAAGACGTAGCGGCCTGAATAACGCTTCAGACTAGTGGCGATGGAGTTGATCAGCGTACTGTTCCAGCCACTGAGCAGTCCAGTCGTAGTCAGCAAGATCCAGTATTCCGGCCAGCCGTGGAAGGCAGCCATCGCAAAAAGAACAAGGACATCCAGCCCAAAGCCCCAAAGAATCAGGGGATACGGATTGTAGCGGTCATAGGCACGACCGGCGAAAATTGAACCGATAATATTGCCCACGCAGTTGCAAAATAAAACCACACCAATCATTGAAAGACTGATGTGCAGCTGTTTATTCAAGTAAACTGAGGTCAGCGGCCAGATGAAGCTGGCGCCGATCCACATGGCGAGCTCACCGACGATTAACCAAACTAGTTTGATCTCATCTTTTGGGACGATTCCGTGTTCTTTTTTCATAAAAAATACTCCCTTCTCCTCCACTAACTTCTAGCATATCAAGAATTAGCCATGAAAAGCAATATCTGCAAACCGTTAAGTATAACGAAATAAACAAAAAAGAACAGCATCTTGAAGTTAACCCCCAGGTTGGATTTTCGTCCAACTCTGGGGGTTAACTTCATTCTCCATACTTTTTTTCTTATAAATAAAATTATTTTTCTTTTTGTTGGCCTAACTTCTTAGCTTCTTCAAAGTATTGACCCTTGTTTACTTCGTAGTACTTCTTGTATCTTGCGTAGTAGTTATGGAACATATACTTCATAAGAAGCCAACGCTTGAAGTTGCGGTCCTTGTCATAAAAGACAGTTGTGCCATAACGGCCTTCGCGGATCAATTCTTCAGCAGTACGCTTGGCATCATTATCGTATGTGTATTCCTCAAAGATCTTGACTGGTACGCCTAACCATAGCTTATGCTCTGACTTAAGCTTATTGCCGTAAACAGTCTTCTTATCTTTCAAGCTATCTTCAACATAGTCATCAATGTACCACTTAGCCAAGTTGTAGCCGTTCAAAGTAACGTAGAAGCTTGAACGACCTTGACGCAAGTTGATTTCAAAGAACTTGTATTGGCCATCACGTACATCATACTTAATATCAAAGTTGGCCATCCCTGTGTAGTTTAATTTTTCAAGGAAGCTTTGAACCTGTTCATACAATTTTTCATCATATGCAGGCAAAATGGTCATATAGTTACCAATTGATTGTGGCGTTGGGTCTTCCAAAAGCGGGTGACCTAAGCACATCATCTTCACTTGGTGGTTCTTGTCAACATAAGCGTTCAAAGTCCGCATGTTAGAGTCATCCCCAGGAATAAAGTCCTGCAAAATAAGGTCGGCCTTGTAGCCGTGAGTGTAAATCTTGCCCACGATATCAGCAAGTTCAGCTTCATCATGAATGGTAAAAGTCTTCTTACGGCCTTCAAATTGGCAGTTAAGCCAAGATACAGGATCTTCAGGCTTTAATTCAACTGGGTAATCAAATGGAATGGTTAAGTAGTTCTCAGCCTTGTAATCATCCATGGTAATGATTTGCGTCTTAGGATATGGCAAACCGTACTTTTCAGCAGTCTTGTAGAAGCCTTCCTTTGAGATCAAAACTTCAAGCAAGTCATAATCAATGTATGGAACAACGAAGACTTTGCTCAGTTCTTCCTTGTGTTTGGCTAAAAGTTCTGCGTAGCCGTCACCACAAGCAATCAAGATAACTGGTTCTTCATGATCCTTGTAAATTTCCATCTTCTTGCGCATTACATCCATGAAAGTTGGATCAGCTGAAAAACCATGGTGAAGTTCAACATCAACAATCTTTGAATAACGGGTTGCTGCAAGCTGAATATCGGCTAAAGCCTTAACCTTGATACCATATGCTTCATTAAATGAACGTGCCATTCCATAAACATTGATATCACTACCAAGCAATATTGGCGTAAATTTCTTACTCATTCTGTACTAAAACTCCCTCTTAAACTAACTTACCTTGTTCAATCAAACTAGCAACTTCCGGTTGAACGTGTTGATACTTTTCAACTGTTCCCTTGTAATCAACAAAGAACAACTTGTACCAAACAAGGAAAGTATAAATAGTCCAAATTTGACGACGGTGTGAACCATCACCCTTGTAGTTGTCATCAAGCAGCTTAAGGATCTTCTTTTGATCAAAAATATCGTTGACGAAATCTGCTTCAAATAATTCACGAACCTGCTTGTAAAAACGTGGCTCTTTCAACCATTGCTTGATTGGCGTTGGGAAACCAAGCTTTGGCCGTTTAGCCCATTCATCAGGCAAAACTTTTTCTGAAGCCTTACGCAAAGCATATTTAGTATCATGACGATTAACCAGGTACTTAGTTGGGATAGAGTTAGCAAGCTCCGCAATCTTCTTATCAAGATAAGGAACACGCAGTTCAAGCGAGTGTGCCATTGAAATCTTGTCGGCTTTTTGCTCAATATCGTTAAGCATGAAGTGGTGCAAATCGATGTATTGCATTTGCTTTACACGGTCAACATTTTCAACCTTCTTGAAGTCTTTTTGGTAAATGCCGTTAACTGTCAAATTGTTGCGGTAAGCTGGCTGCAAGACGCTGTTAGCATCCTTAGAAGTGAAAATTGTTGGGTAGTTGATATCGTAGATAACAGATTGACCAACATAAAATTCGCTTGGCTTAGCCAAATTCGTGTACATATGAACTCGACCTGGAAAGTTTGGCATCTTCTTGATCTTTTTAGCAAGCTTCCATTGCTTCTTTTTTGGCAATTTTTGCAATTCGCTGGTAAAGACTTTGATTACATCATTATGCGTGTGCATCCCATAGTTTACGTAGCCGGCAAACAATTCATCGGCACCTTCACCAGAAAGGGCAACCGTGACGTGCTTACGCGCTAACTTACATAAGTACCAGAGCGGAATGATTGATGGATTGGCATCAGGTTCATCCATGTGGTACTGCATTTCTGGGAAATCACGCATGGCTTCATCAGCATCAACCTTAGTGCTGAAGAAGTGCCAACCGTTAATATCGGATAATGCCTTAGCCTTAGAAGCTTCATCATAGGTTGAATCATCAAATGAAACTGAGAAGACATCATCTGGATCAAGCAAAGTAGTCAAGTAGCTTGAGTCGACACCTTCTGACAAGAATGCACCAACTGGCACGTCAGCGTTGCGGTACAAATCAACAGTTTCTTTCAAATCATCATTGATCTTCTTGAGCGTTTCTTCAAAGCTCAAATTATTCTCTTTGTATTCAGCATCCCAGTACTTGTGGGTTTGCATTTCGCCATCTTTGTATTCAAACCAGTGACCAGCTGGAAAACGGTAAACACCCTTGAAGAAAGTTTCATCAAGGTCATTGTATTGGTTCATCAAATATGGCTTAACTGCTTCAACGTTCAATTCCTTCTTGAAGTTAGGAAATTCAAGGAAACTCTTAAGTTCTGAACCCACCAGTAAATGGCCATCACGGGTTGAATAATACATTGGCTTGATACCGAAAAAGTCACGGGCACCATAAAGAGTCTTGTTGTTGTCATCCCAAATAAGGAAGGCAAACATCCCGCGTACTCGCTTAAGCAAGCCATCCATGCCCCATTCTTCATAACCGTGGAGAAGGACTTCAGTATCAGCTTTGGTTGTAAAAGTATGTCCCTTATCAATTAATTCTTTTCTAAGAGGCTTAAAGTTATAAATTTCACCATTAAAAATAATTGCTCTGGTCTTGTCTTCGTTGTAAATTGGCTGACTTCCTCCACGCAAGTCAATAATTGAAAGACGTCTAAAACCAAGTGCAACTTCATCGTTTGTGTAGTAACCGTCGGAACTAGGTCCACGGTGCTTGATCGTTGCCATCATTTTTCCAATGACAGCTTGTTTGTCATTTATTTTTGGATCATAAAATGCGACAATTCCGCACATAATTAAACCTCCCTTTATCTTTGCTCTATAGTATAAACTTTCCTAATATATGAACTTTTTTATTATAAGCTAAAGACTTGTAATAGCCAAATTGGTGGTCAAATCTTTACTAAATAAAAAACATTCTGCGAGTTGAGGCTGCTCCGTAGCCAAAAACTTGAATCCGGTGCTTCTTCAAATCTACATTGACAACATAACCCGCAAATTCATTGTCAAAGTCGATCTTACGATCCCAATTCTTATTGTATTTGGTAGTCAAAGAATGGTTCTTGCCCATTAAAGCTGAGCAGTTAAACAAGATGTATTGAATCCCATTGATGCGGTATTGATCCTCACGGTGACGGTGACCGCAGAAGTAGGCCACGATGCGCGCATCTTTGATCTTAGTAAAGTCAAAGTCGTTTGACAAGCGGAATTCCGGCGGCACGTCTGAACTACTGTGCATGCGGCCGCGTTCGCGCTGGTTAAATGCAACCAATAATTCGTGCAGCGAACGACCATTATATTTGAGTGCGTTTGATCCTTTGCGGTTAATTGGATTGGCATGACTCATAAAAATAATTTGCTTGCCAGATGAGTGGGACAAGATTTCAATAATTTCCTCGATCTGGTCTTCGCGAATTGCCAAAGTGATCTTCTCATCATATTTCTTTTGTTCCTTATTGTTTAAAACGTATGGAACGTCCGACGTATTTACAGAAATCACGCGCACATTATCAAGGTCAAAGAAGGAAACGCCATGCTGCTTGGAAACATACTGAATCCGTGCCTGCTTGTACATGGTCGGCCACATGATGCTTTCAAACTCATTTTCAGGGAATGAAGCCCGCAAATCATGATGCTCGTCAAACTTATCGTTTTCATCATGATTGCCTTTGATCATCATATAAGGCACGTCATCAGATTTAAATGAGTCACGCAGCTTGATCAGTTCGCTTTCGCTAACCAGACCAGCGTCAGAACCGTCGATCCAATCGCCTAAGTGCGCCTTTAAATTAAGAATGCCCGTTTGATCAAGATATGAGAATTCGCGGACATGAGTCAATCCGTTCCAGCCGTAAAAATCAATACTATCTTTATCTTTGAAGTGCGTGTCAGTGATCACTCCGATATTAACTGAGTTCTCGCCCTTGCGAACATGGCCCTCGACATTTTTGACGAAATCATCCAAATAATCTTCAACTAAATAGCGGCGACCGGTCTTCTTGCTCTTAAAAGCACGGTAGCGTCCTAATTCATCATTAAACTTTCGAACATATTCTGGCGCTAATTTTTGCGTGCTTTCGGGGCTCAATGCCTGATGCAATGTGCCTTTTTCATCTTTATAAACGGTTAAAACATAGTCATGGCCACCTGGCGTGCCATCAGCTTCACCAACATGGTATTCGCCAATCGTTGTAAATTTTTGCATCGGGTCGATTAATTCGCCCTTTTTCATAATTGAAGACCGCTTACGAGCTCCCATTACCTTATCGATCAATTCCCGACTGTATCTAAATAAACCCATAAAATCGCCTCAAAGACAAAAGAAAAAGTCGGCCTTAAAATATGCCGACTCGAAAAAACTATGCGTTTTTTGCTAAAGCGTATGTAGCAAGTCCTAATGACAAGACAGCATCTTTTGATAATACTTCTTGCAAATCCTTAGCAGCAATTGATTCAACTGCGCCAATAATCTTAAGACTATATGTCAAAACATGATAATCAACTTCTGGATTGTAAAGATCATCTTCATATGGATCTTCATGGTTGTATGTTAAGTTGATTTCATCTTTATCGACAAAGCCATCCACGTGATTAGTCAAAATTCGATCATGCAAGTTAGCTAATTTATCTGAAAGATTAAGTAAAGTAAGCTTGTGATCACTTTCAGCTTCATAGTATTGTTCTTCAGTCATGTCGAAATAATCTTTGATTGGATTATTGAGCACGCCTAAATGATCAATTATTTGATAAACCTTTTCTGCATCAAAGTTTTGTTCGCCACTTAAGATTTTATCTTGTGACAAGGCCAAATCGTCAGCCAACATCATGGTATCTAGCTTTTCCATCTTGTCCTCCTCAAATTTCACTCTATATTATAGCAAAAATCGTCCAGCTTTCTTATTACATTGCTCGTTTTAGGTAAATTTTTCAAACTTTTTTGGTAAAAAACGATTTTTTCACGTAACTAAATTATAGAGGAATCTTTTCATTATTCACAGTAAAGGAGAAAAAGAGATGAAAAAAACTAATTCTGAAAACTTACGTTGTCCATGGAGTCAAACACGCGATCAGCTGCTGCGCGATTTTCATGATCATGAATGGGGCAAGCTCAATTTGGATGATGACTACTTATTCGAAATGTTGATTCTGCAACTGTTTCAGTCAGGTCTGAATTGGCGCGTAATTTTGCATAAACGCGAAAATTTTAGAAAAGCATTCAAGAACTTTGATCCTGTCGGTGTGGCGGCTCTAACTGAGCAAGAAGTCGGCGATCTGATGCTTGATTCATCAATTATTCGCAACCACATTAAGATTAATGCCACGATTAAAAATGCCAAGGCGGTTCTGATCGTTCAAGCAAAATACGGCAGTTTTGCCAAATATCTGCAAAGCATCATTCCTACACAGATCGTCCATCACCCGGAAATTTTTGAAGATATTGATGTTTCTAATGATTTAGCGAAAAAACTGGCAGCCAAAATGAAAGAAGACGGCTTCTTTTTCGTAGGACCGGTGATTATTTATTCTTATTTGCAAAGCATCGGTCTAATTAATGATCATTTGGAATGCTGTCCTGCCAAGTATCACGGATAAAAAAAGGCCTCTAACGAGGTCTTTTTTCAAGGAAATTAATAATTCAATTAAACAAGTTTCTTCCGAATTAAACCTGAAATCCAATCAATAGTAACAACCATTATGACAATTCCAATCAGGATAATACCGACCCGGTTCCACTGACGATATTCCAAAGCAATGATCAATGGATAGCCGATACCACCGGCACCAACCAAACCAAGGATTGATGCGGAACGAATTGAAACATCAAAACGGTAAAGCGTATTTGAAATCAAAGCTGGCATTAGGTTTGGCAAAGTTGAAAACATGATGACATTGAACTTGGAACCACCAACTGCGGTAACAGCCTTATTTGGTCCATCTTCCAGGTTTTCAATTGCTTCTGAGAACAATTTTGCCAGCATCCCTACCGAGTGAAAACCTAAGGCCAAAACACCGGCAGCCGAGCCGGGTCCCACAGCTTTAATAAACATCAAGGCTAAAATAATTTCAGGAAATGACCGGATAACTGCTAGCACAATTTTGCCGGAACGCGAAACATACCATTTCTTGTGCCTTGTATTGGCTGCCCAAAAGGCAAATGGCAGTGAAATAATAGCAGAAATAAACGTACCTAAGAAGGCAATACAGAACGTTATCCATAATTGCGATACCAAGTCTTCACCACTGCCATCATAGACATAGCTCCAATCTGGGTGAAAAATTCCGTTAAAAATCGCACCGGCAATTTGGGCAGCAGTTGATTTAATCCCACCGAAGTTGATTCCAGTGCAAGACCAAATGATGATCGCTACTGTCACAATCGTAATCAACCAATGAGAAAGCTGCTTCTTTTTATTTATAGGCCTAGGCGGCAATTGTTTATATGTTGTATCCATTATTTCATTAACGCCTCCCGTGACTTAGATGAAATGTAGTCGATGATGACAACCACGACGATGATAACGATGATAATCGTTCCTGTTTTTGCATAATCAAAAGTCTGCAAAGTTTCCTGCAGATAAAGACCGATACCACCGGCACCGATATAACCTAGGATGGTTGATGATCTGACGTTGATTTCAAATGCATATAAAACGTATGAAATGAAGTAAGTCATAATTTGTGGCAAAACCGCAAACCAAATGATTTGCAGCTTATTGGCACCAACAGCAGTCAAGGCCTCAATTGGACCTGGATCAATCGTTTCAATTGCTTCATAAAACAATTTAACTACCACGCCAAAAGTAAAGACAGCCAAGGCAAAAATACCAGCTACTGGACCAATTCCGACCACGGCGACGAAGATCGCACCTAAAAGCAGATCTGGGATTGTTCTGATGATGTTCATAATGATCCGCAAGATGCCGGTTAATACCTTGTTTTTAACAATATTGCGGGCAATCAATAGCGAATAAATAAAGGCTACTATTGAACCAATGACCGTTCCGAGCACAGCCATTTTCAGGGTTTGAAACAGAAGCGGAAATACCGTGCTAGAGTAGCTCCAATCTGGATGAGCCATTTGAACAAAAATATCGGTGAATTGACTAAAGTTTTCAAATAAGACGCTAATATGGGTATCAGTGACATTAATGGAAACAAATAAGCCAACGATAATCAAAATGACCCAGATCAGATTCATAATTTTGAACTTCTTTTTAGGTAAGTTCATTAAATCTTGATCAGTTTGACTCATTTTACTTCTCCTCGCTTCCATCGCCGCCATTGTAAATATCGGTAAAGACTGCCTCAGGGGTATCTTTCATTTGTCCATCATAAACAACTTGTCCCTGACGAATTCCGATTACTCTTTTACCAAATTGACGAGCAAGATCCACGCTGTGCATGTTGGCCAAAACCGTCATTCCGTACTTTTCGTTCAGCATCTTCAAGTCATTCATTACCTTGAGAGAAGTCTGAGGATCAAGTGAAGCTGTTGGTTCGTCGGCCAAAATGATCTTCGGATTTTGCATCAATACACGCGCGATTGCGACACGCTGCTGTTGACCACCTGACAATTCGTCGGCACGAGCGTAGACTTTATCAGCTAAATCGACTTGTTGCAAAGCTTCATAGGCTTTCTGCTTATCCTCTTTAGAAAAGAGATCGAGCGTTGTTTTCCAGGTTGGATAATATGCTACTCGTCCAGTTAAAACATTGCGCAAAACGCTGGAACGTTTAACTAAATTGAAACTTTGGAAAATCATGCCAATGCTGCGACGCAGAAGGCGCAAATTTTTACCCTTTGCCTTAGTAATCGATTCGCCATCAATTTCGATATCGCCCTTGCTGATATCATGAAGACGATTGATTGAACGAAGCAAGGTTGACTTACCAGCACCAGATAAGCCCACAACCATGACGAATTCGCCTTTGTTGATAGTTAAGTTGATGTCTTTTAAACCGACTGTGCCATTATCGTAGATCTTAGTAACGTTTTTTAGCTCAATCATTGGCTTTTCGGAATTTGCCATTAATTATTAACTCCTTAAATTTGATTTTTATTTTTTGGATGATTCGATGATCTTGTCGTATTTACGAACAATATTGAAATCAGAATCTTTTGCGTAAGTGTAGCCTTCATGACTATATACGCTTTCGATAACCTTCTTACCTGCCTTAGTCTTGCTAATAGCGATAAATGCTTTAGCAAGCTTTGCCTTAAACTTCTTGTTCATGTCTGGACGAACAGAAATCGTGTCGTTTGGAATTGGCTTAGTAAAGTAAATCGGAACAACTTGACTCATGATCTTTGGGTTATCTTTGACAACTAAGTTACGAGCGTCTTCAAAAACAAAGGCAGCATCGGTATCACCGTTTAGAACATTTAATACTCCTTGGTCGTGACCAGTTACAGTAACAAGCTTGCAGCTCTTCAGAACATCAAGGCCTTTTTCCTTTAATTCAGCAATTGGGAACACGTAACCAGCTGATGAAGTTGGGTCTTGGACAGAAATGCTCTTGCCCTTAAGATCTTTCCATGACTTGATCTTTGAACCCTTCTTAACCAGGATTTCGGCACGGTAGCTTCTAACCAGCTTGTTAGTAGTCTTGCCGCCTGGCTGCTTAATGCCATAGCGTTCAGCTTGAAGCAACAGATCAGCTGCACCTTCCTTGTGAGCTAAAACATAGGCATCTGGTGGAAGGAAACCAACATCGACTTTCTTTGACTTCATAGCTTCAACAACAGTGTTGTAATCAGTTGACATGGTAACGTGAACCGGAATTCCTAATCTCTTTGAAAGCATCTTTTCAAGAGGCTTAGCGCGAGCTTCAAGAGTTGTAGCAGATTGACTTGGAACAAATTCAATCGTCAAGCTTTTTGGGGTATAGCCTTTTTTGCTTGAACTGCTGCTTGAACAAGCTGTTGCAACAACGGCAACCAGCAGCGCAACGACAGCGACTAACACTTTTTTAAACTTTTTCATATGTCCTCCTAGACCGATAAAAACTCCTGCTATTAAAAAGACTTAATATAAAACGTGGCAACACGATTCATATTAAGTCTTTTAATGGCATCTGTATTTTTTAAAAAACGAACAATAACAAACTGAGCCCAAAGAGAGTCTGTTACACCTGTACAAGCTAAAACGGTTAATTTATTAGTATTTAAAATTTGCATAGTGTACGTCTCTCTGTTTGTTACTCGTTCATTTGTGAAAATTATACCAGAAGTGTTCGTGTTTTATCAAGGGATATTTTAAAAAAAGAATAACTTTTTGAAAACAAAAAAGACCTCTAACGAGATCTTTTTCATTAGGCTTTATGCCTTAGGTTTAATTGGATTGTTGTCAATATCAGTTCTAATAATCAAAACATCAGCTAAAGCATGCTGGTTTACGTATTCAGTAACTGAACCAATCAACATTCTTTCAACGGCGTTCAAACCAGTAGCTCCCATCACAATCAAAGTGTTCTTGTGATCTTTAATGAAGTCGTAAGAAATAATTCTCTTAGGACTGCCATATCGAATATGGTAGTTAATATCATCAAACTGGAAGTTATCATGAGCCCATTTCTTTAAGCTCTTTAAATATTCTTCAGCATCTTGTGTCATTTGATAAATAGTGTCGCCAGAAATCAAGGTATCTTGCATTTCGCCCATGAATTGACGAGTATCAATAACGTTCAAGACATCGACATGCGCATGATCGGTCATTGCAATCTTGACAGCTTTGTCAAAAGCACGTTCAGCTGTTTCTGAGCCGTCGACTGGTACCAAAATACTTTCTTTTTGTTTAGCCATCTTCTCATCTCCTATGAATTATTTAGTGCTAGTTTTATTTTAGCATAATTTAAAAAAATGCTTCTTTTTTGTTTGCTACTTTATCCATGCTTTAATTGTTTCTTTTAATATTTGTTGGTAGAATTAAATGCAATGCTATTTTTCTCTGGGAGGAGGATTTAACGATGAAAAAACTAACCAACCAGCTGATTGGAATTACCAGTGGTCGCAACTTCAGAGAATTGGGCGGCTACCAAACTTTATCAGGGAAAACCATCAAGATGCACAAGCTGCTGAGAACCGGCAACCTAGCTGATTTATCGCCTTTTGACTTAGATTATCTCAAAGATTACGGTGTTAAATATGTCGTCGACTTCCGCAGCCAAGAAGAAGTTGATCACCAGCCAGATCGAGTTCCAGAAGGCGCAGAATATGATTTTGATCCTGTCTTCAGTGAAGATTTAACCAACTCTTCCAGAAGCATTAACGATTTGGACAATCAGTCCAAAGATGACGCTGACTTCGGTTTCAACCACATGCTTTTTGCTTACGAAGACATGATTCGCAGCGAATCTGCTCAAAACGCCTACCGCAAGTTTTTTGCAAAATTAATGGAAAATGATCAGCCTTCACAAAGCTTGATTTTTCACTGTACTGCTGGTAAAGACCGGACTGGTTTTGGAGCACTGCTGGTATTAACTGCTTTGGGCGTGCCACTAAGAACGATCAAGCAAGATTATTTGCTGACCAACATTACCACCAAGGACTTCGTTGATGGCATGGTTGAACGTGAAAAAGAAAAAGGCAAGAACGAGAACACCTTGCAATCAATCCGCGATATTCAAAGCGTGCATCCCGAATACATCGATCATGCAATCAAAGTCATGACTGATGATTACGGCAGCATCAATGATTATTTGCGTGAAGTGATGCAGCTTTCAAGTGCTGACATCATGGACTTAAGAAGAATTTATCTCGATTAAAAAAGCTGCTAGTTTGCAAACGAACTAGCAGTTTTTTAGAATTTTTGCAACAAATATTGATAAATTGCCTCTGGATCTGTGAAGTTCAAAAAGTTCTTCAATTCTTTTTCCGGTGTCCGTGCTAAGAAATTCATAACTTGACTTAACAATTTAGCCTGACCATCTGGATTTGTTTCCAGCAGCATAAATAAAAATTTAACCTGCAACTTTTCGTCTGGTTTGATCATATTGCCAAAAGTGACCGGATTTTTTAAAGCAACCGGTACGATCAAGCGCTTATTGACGAACTCACCCTCAGTATGCGGAATTGCAATGTTGGGCAAATCGGCACCTAGAGTTTTGGTTGACAAACCGGTGGGAAAATTATGCTCGCGTTCAATAATATGGGCCAAAAAATTGCCTTTTACATAGCCACTATCGAGCAAATGATCATAAATATTTTTAAGCAATTCATCCTGATCGCTTTCATTGCTGACAAAAACTGCATCTGCCGCAAAAACTTGCTTTTTTTCCATATTTTACCTTCCTCACTATCTACATCCATGACCTTAAATTATCAAGAGGTTTTTTTCAACCAAAATCATGGTAAAGTTAAAAAAAGAAATTTATTTTGTATTTTGTTACAAGGAGATAAAAATGACAAAAACAAAGACCGTTTATTTTGGTGCTGGCTGGTTCACTGATAAACAAAACAAGGCTTACAAAGATGCAATGGCTGCCTTGAAAGAAAATCCCACGATTGATTTTGATCATTGCTACGTCCCACTGCAAAATCAATACAAAGACATCCGGGTCGATCTTCATCCTGAATATTTACACGACATCGAATGGGCTGACGCTACCTACCATGGTGATTTAGTCGGCATCAAATCAAGCGATGTCATGCTCGGTGTCTACATTCCTGAAGAAGAAGACGTTGGCTTGGGAGTGGAGCTGGGCTATGCTTTAAGCCAGGGAAAATACATCTTGCTCGTAATCCCTGATGAAGATTATGGCAAGAAGATCAACTTGATGAGTTGGGGCGTATGCGACAATGCCATTAAGATGAGCGAATTAAAAGACTTCGACTTTAACAAGCCACGTTATGCCTTTTACGATGGTGCTGTTTACTAAAAAATAAAAAAGAGCAAATTAAATAACCCTGCACTAAATAATTAGTGCAGGGTCATTTCTTCATATCTTCGAACATATACATTAATCTTTCTACGATATGCTAAAAGTTATCTTGCGAGCGACTTAACTTCTAAATCATTATTCAATGCTTGCCGCGAGGGTTTAAAGCCACTTATGTAAATTATTGTCACTCTTTACTTTTTTCATTTGTAAAGCCCATCGGAACTCACCTTTTTCTTGTTTTTTAGTTCTTCTTTTCTTTACACTCATAATATACCTTATCTTTTTATTTTTGTAAAGCGCTTACATCTAAAAATGTAAAAAAAGAAGAACAAGCAGAAATTCTACTTGCTCTTCTCTTTATATGATTAAGCTTTGTACTTGGATTCACCATTCAAGTAAGTTTCACTCAAAGTCATGTCAGGATTCAAAATCAAGAAATCGGCGTCCTTGTCAGGCTTGATTGAACCACATCTATCCAAAATATGTGCACTCCTAGCTGGGACATAGGAACCCATCATAATGGCTTTTTCTGGATCAACAATATTCCAATCAACCACATTCTTAACACCGTCTTTTAATTGCAAAATACTGCCGGCTAAATTGTCGCCATCCTTTAAGCGAGCCATGCCGTCTTTAACGTAAACTGGCAATTCGCCTAACATGTAATCGCCATCTGGCATCATGCCGGCTTCCATACAATCAGTAATCAGCGCAATATGCTCTGGACCAACTGCGTTGATTAAAGCTCTAGCCATTGGTTCTTGCACATGGTGGCCATCGCAAATAAGTTCGTCAGTCACGTTATGCATTGCCATGGCAGCATTAGAAATTGAAGGGGTATGGTGCATAGGATCAGGCATCCCATTAAAAGTATGAGTAAACATGCTGGCACCAGCTTCAATGCCGCTAACTGCTTCGTCAAAAGTTGCGCTTGAGTGCCCTAATGAAACAACGATTCCTTCTTTAACAGCTTCACAAATAAATTCCTTTGATCCTTTTCTTTCAGGAGCCATTGAAATTTTCTTCAGCATGCCATCTGAAGCTTCAAGCCACTTGTTAAATTCATCGATGCTTGGGTCCATCATATATTTAGGATTTTCAGCACCTGCATGTTCCTCTGTAAAGAATGGCCCTTCAAAGTGGATTCCCTGAATTTTAGCCCCTTCTTCTTCACCCTTGTGAGCTGCGAACATCTTGCAGATTCTGGTTAAAGTAGCACTAGCAGCAGTGATTGTGGTTGGCAGCCATGACGTTACCCCTGCACTCAACAAACCTTTAGAAATCTTGTTAATACCGTCCCAGTCGCTCTTCATAACGTCTTCACGCAAAGAACCGTGAATATGAGTATCAACATAGCCAGGAGCAACCCATTTGCCCGGATAATCAACGATCTTGTCTGCAGGCTTTTCAGTTTCTGGATAGTAAAAACCAAATTTGCCATTATCTTGAATTTCAAGATAGCCACCCTTTTCGGTTCTGTTTTCAAGGAAGAACTTATCTGCATGAATGTAATATGTCATTGTCAATTTCCTCTTTAATTAACTACTTGCTTGCAATGTTTTTCTTTATTTTAATCTCTGTTTCTATTTTACACAAAAGAATTGGTCTTTACCAGTTTTAAAGCAAACAGTAAAAGGTAAAAAATATTGCTTTTTTAGTTATAATAGAATAAAGACTATATAGGAAGATGTACTATGACACAAGATACGCAAATTAATAGACACCAATTAGGTCGACTTATCGGTGCAAGCAAATGCGATCATTTCTATGAGCTGCACTATGCTACCGGTGAAATTGCTCGGCTCTACATTTTAGCCGACGGCATTTTTCGTCTATTTATTGATCCTGATAAAAAATTTGACGAAAATCATTCCGGCCTAGTTAATTTAAGCAAATTTAATAATCATTTCTTTGAAAAATCTAGTCCGCGTGCAACCAGCGAGTCTTTCATCATTCAATCTGGCAGTTTCCAACTGATTTTTGAACAAAAAACCGCCACGATGAGCATTTTTGATGAAAGCTTGCATCGCACCCGCTTTAGTCAGCTTAGTCCTATCGAACTAGGCAGCAATCAAACGATTGAAAGCCTCAAGCAGAACAAGAACGAATTTTACTTTGGCGGCGGAATTCAAAACGGCTCATTCAGCCACAAAGGCAAGCGAATCTACATTAAGCGCGACGGTATTACAGGAGCTGGCGGCGTTTTAAGCCAAATTCCGTTCTTCTGGTCTAATGCTGGTTTCGGTGAATTCAGAAACACTAACCAAGCTGGTGAATATGATTTTGGCAAGATTAACGAGAATGCTGCCCTGATTAAGCATGAAGATCGAATCTTCGATAATTTCTACTTGATTGGCAATTCTCCTAGCGATTTAATTTATAAATACTACTTATTGACTGGCTTGCCATTGATGCCACCCAAATACGCTTTGGATTTGGGCCACATGGGCAACTTTTTAACAACATTATGGAAGCCAAGCGAAGCTAAAGAACGTAATGCCACCATGTTTGAAGATGGCAATTACTATGCTCGAACTAAGGATCCAAATGAATCCAGTGGCAAAGCATCATTGAACGGCGAAGAAGAATATCAATTCTCAGCTCGCGGCGCAATTGACCGCTATCAAAAATTCCACTTTCCACTTGGTTGGCTGGTACCAAACTATGGCATCAGCGATTTAGAAGAAGAAGCTCTGACCAACTTCAATGACTATGCCAACACTCATGGCGTTGAAGTCGGAATTTGGGTCAAAAATAATTTGAGCAGCTTGCCAAAGAGTATTTCCTTTATTGCAACTGCAACCGATAATATCGCTCAATTGCAAAAAGATACTGACAGCTTGAAGGTTAACTTAAACCGCAAACGTCCATTTATTATTAGTAATAGTGGCAGCGTCGGCAGTCAGGCTTATTCTGCTTTGGCCTTTGGTACAGCTGGCGGCAACTGGGACAATATTGGAACTCAGGTAGCCAGTTTGCTGGGAGCCGGACTTTCTGGCGAAACTCTAGTTGGCGGCAGCGTTGACGGTACGACTGGTGGTGGCAACGCCCAAATCGCTATTCGTGATTTTGAATGGAAAGCCTTCACGCCACTGCTCTTCAACATTAACGATCAAAGCAAATTCAGCAAGACACCATTTGCTTATAACAGCAAGATGAGCAACATCAATCATGCTTATTTTGCTTTACGTCAACAATTAAAGCCATACCTTTACACTTTGATCTATGGCACACAAAAAGGTCATCCCTTCGTTCAACCATTATTCATGGACTTCCCACACGAACAGGTCAACTACACTGAACAAGTTGGCCACGAATTCATGTTAGGCTCCAGCATTTTGGTTGCCCCAATTACCAATGGCCGCGAAGACAGCAATGGCAACTCACGCAAGGATAATCTTTACTTGCCAGGTCATCGTACAATGTGGATTGATCTCTTCACTGGTGAAAAGTATATCGGTGGTCGCGTCTACAACAAGTTATCTTACCCAACTTGGCATTTGCCAGTCTTCGTGCGCGGCGGCGCTATCTTTGATTTGGGCAACCGGAACTTTGTTTTGTACCCACAAGCTAAGAGCAGCATTAGTTTCTACGATGATAATGGCTACACTGATTTTACTCACAACCATACCGAAACACGCGTTACCAGCGATTTGAATTCCAGCAAATTGACCATCACAATTGATCCTGTTAAAGGCGACTACAGCGGAATGGAAACAAACAGCACAACTAATTTGAACATTATGTGTGATGCATATCCTGACCGGGTCACTGTTAAGATTAACGACCAATTGATCAACTTGCAGGAATATGGCACAAGCGATGCTTTTGCTCATGCCAAAGAAGGTTTCTTCTACAATACCAATTACAGCTGGATGCCTGAATTCGATCAATATCGCGAAGCTAAGCAAACAGCTTTGCAAATCAAGTTGGGCAGTCGCGACGTAACTGATACTAAATTTGAAATTATCATTCAAAACTTCAATTATGGCAGTCAGACTTTGGTTCACTCAATTACTGACTCCGTGTTGCGTTCACCTAAAGGCATTAGCCTTGATCCTGCAAAGATCACTGCACATTCATTGTCGGTTTCATGGACTAAGATGACTGACCAAGTTCAATTCGAAATTAACGGCATCTTATATGACGGCATTGATGGCGACAAATTTACTTTCCATGAATTAGAGCCAAATAAACGCTATGTCATGCGCATGCGCTATGTAGCCGGCAATAAAGTTTCTGAATGGTCTGAACCTTTTGGCGCAATTACGAAGCATGCCGCAATTGATTATGCGATCCGCAATGTGCAGACCACTTGTAACTATGCCGAAAATCCTGCTCACCCAATTAAATATTTAACTGACTTGAAGTTGGCTAGTGAATGGGAAACTAAAGATCAATTTGATGAAAACAAACCATTAACTTTGACCTTTGCTTTTGAAGATGTTGAAAAACTTAGTCGGATGGCCTTCATTCCGCGCAATATTGATCGCCAAGGAACACCAGTTGAAGTTGGAATTGAAATATCAACTGATGGACAAAACTTTAAGCCATACGGCGAGCATATTAATTGGAAAGCCGATGCCAAGAATAAGGTTATCGGTCTGCGCGATGTCAGCGCTAAGGCAATCAGAATGACAGTTTATAAGTCATCTGGTCCATTAGTTGCTGGGAAAGAAGTCTTATTCTTTAGAGCCAAGGATAAAGATTAACTATAGAAAATCTAAATAGAAAAAAATAAAGGTTGAGAATCATCTCAACCTTTATTTTTATGCTTTTATATTTTTAGCCTAATTCTTGCTTAAGCCATTCGATACTCATTTCAAACCACCGGGCTGCATGCGGATTGTTTTGCCATTCCTTGCCGCTCTCGGTCGTTTCAGGTCTGGCCAAAGAAAAGCCATGGTAGCCCTTGTTAAAGAGATGTGCTTCACATTCAACCTGATTTGCATATAAGGCTCGAATGTATTCAATTGAATTTGAAATCAGCACGACTGGATCATCCCAAGCTTGAAAGATAAACGTTGCCGGTGTTTCACGTGTAACACCCAGGGCGCTGTCTCTTAATTCCGGCTCATCTGGCAAGTCCTTCTCCTGACCATCAGGAATTTCAAAGCCGATTTGATCAATATTGATCAATGGGTAGCCTAAAATTGTTTTATTTGGCCGCACCTCTTCAGCTTGATAATCATATTTCTTTGCAAACTTTTCACTATTAGCCATAAAGTTTGCAACACTAGCTACATGTCCACCGGCTGAAAAGCCCAAAGTAACAATTTTATTTGGATCAATTCCATATTCTTCGGCATGATCACGACAATGTTTTACTGTTGTTAAAACATCCAAACCAGCATCTGGATAAGTCTTGCCCGGATCCTGCACTAAATTATATTCCATCACAACACTATTGAACCCGCGCGCATTATAAGCCAAGGCTACCGGTTCGCTTTCCCTAGCGGACAAGTGATTAAAACTGCCACCGGGTATAACAATTATTAATGGCCGAGTTTGAACAGCCAATTTTGGATTTTTCTCTAAAAAATAAGTATGAACCTTAAATTCACGTCCATTAAAATTAGTTAGTGTTAGACTTTTGGTCTCCATGTTTCACCTCATCTTTACTCATTCCTCTAGCTAACAAAAAAGTAGAGAATGGGACTGTTAACAATACGCCGATCAAAGAATACAAGATAATCAGTGCTTCATTAACGAATAATTTTTCATTGACGATTTCGCCAAAGGAATATCCCAAGCGGAAATACCATAAGAATAGTGACAAAAAACTGCCGAACATCCCAAATAAGATGGTATTCATCGCGGTTCCCAATACATCATTGCCAATTGCCGTTCCGCTACCTTCTAGCTCCTTACGGGTAATCTGGACATGATGTTTTTTAAGTTCTAACAAACCTGAACTCATGGCTACCGCAGCTTCCGCAATCGCACCCAATGCAGAAAATATTGCCACGGTCACGGCGATCATCGGATAACTTAAGCCAGGCATCTGTGATAGACCAACCAAAACTTCACCAGATTCAGGACCTAAGCCAGCAGCTTGCGCCAACCATTGACATATTAAGATTAACACACTCACTAACAAACAAACCGTAAAAGCTGAATAAAAGGAGTTTTTAGCGACAGTATAGTCATGAGTGCCCAGGAAAATAATCGTTGCCAGTTTCAAGGGAATAAAAATCAAAGTCAGTATTGGAATGCTAATTCCCCAGGAAATTAAAATTGCGACCAGAATCAGCAGCAATGTATTGATCAAAACACTAAAGAAACTGCGGATTCCTGTTTCACCGCCAACAATAATCATCAAAATCGCTAAAACTGCGATTAAAGCGCCTAAAGTACTCATTTATTCTGGCCTCGCTTTTCTTTTAAAAACAGCAAGCTGCAGCCTGTTGCAAAGATTACGGTTAACACGATTGAAATGGCGGAAATAACACTTTGAGTAGCACCTAATGACAAAGTAAAGCCAAAGGTAGAGCTCAGACTGTTGTTGTCACGCAAGTAAAGAATCGTCATTGGCAATGCACCTGCGATGAAAATCAACACCAATACGTTGATCAGTGGTCCCATAATTTCCTGTCCCATTGTCCGGCCACTTTGAATCAATTGCTTAGCCGTAATATTTTTTTTAACTTGAACCACTTCATAAAGACTGGAAATAATATCAGTTGCTTCATCCATAACCGCTCCAAGAACCCCTAACAAGCTTTGTGCTAAAAATATTCCGCGCGGATCTTGAGTCGCATAGTCGCCTGTCTCATATTTCATTTCAGATTCACCCGTTAATTTCATAATCACGTAGCATAAGCCAAATGAAACGAAAACACCCAGTAGGGTTGCCAGCCAAGTCGCCAGCATTTTCTTATTCAGGCCTTGAACAATCAGCAAACTGATGAAAGAGAAGACAACATCAGCCAGACCGAAGAGCAGGATGATATAAGAGCCATTTAATTTGACGTCAAGCACGATAACGCCGTAAAAGATAATCCAGCTCAGCAGCATTGAAATTAAAAGCGCGATTGTATGCTTGCCGGCCATCGCGATCATTAATGCAATCGTCAGCGTTAATACCAGCACCAGAACCCAGTCACGTTTAGGATTGCCTAAAGCGACTTTGCCCTTTTGGATGCTGACAAAAATACGTTGTCGCGGACGATATTTTTGCGTAGTTAATTGTGAAGGATAGTAGACATTTTCCTCAGTAAAAGTTTTGCCCTTGTATTTACCGGACAAAATCTTGATATGCAATGTCTGTTCCCTAGTTTGATCCACATTGTTGTAGACATCTTTATCTTTTTCAATCAGCCGATCTTTAATCTTCGTATCCGTAATTACAGCAACGTCATCTTTTTGATAGACATCGCTTAAAAAGTAGGTTCCCGCTGATAAAAGCAGCCCTATTACGAAAACGATCAGCGCAATCCAATAACGTTTTTTCATTGCAAACTCCTTAAAAAGATCTGTTTCTACTTTAAAACAAAAAACGACTTTGAATAAAGCCGTTTCTGTAATCTTAATAATTTAAAAATCTTTGCCACCAATGTGCTTTCTTACGTGGCAGCTGCATATCTTCAAGGGTACGATGAACATTAGCACTTGCCTTCTTCTTTTGGGCATTTTCTCTTGCTTTTCTTAAAATTTCATCATGCAGTTCTTTTTCGCTCTTATGAGCATCACGTTCAACTTCCTTGCGTTTTTCTTCACGCGTCATCGTGTGATGCTCCTCATGCGTGGAATTAGAACTGACAATTCCCGAAATATCAGGCAAGGCCGCAATTTTAGGATCAACTTCCTTATCCTTTGGAGCTGCCAATTCATTTTGCTTTTTCAGCAAGGCTTGATTTTGTTTTTCAATGCGATCAAGTTGTTTCTGCAAATTGTTAATAGCATTGTTTTGATTAGCAATCGTCTGCTGCAGAGCACCTAACAATTTGGCCATCTGATGAGGATCCAATAATTGCTTTTGGTCAGTGGAAGCATCTTTTTCTTTAGCTTGCTTTTGCTCACTGACTGCATAAATCCGTCTAGCAGCTTCCTTTAAAGTTAAGCCTTTTTCCTTAGCCAATTTATGAAAAGCATCAAGATCCTCAATATCTTTTTGATGGTACAGCCGTTCTTTTTGTTTGCTGCGTTGAAAATAATGCTCATTGCCGGTTACTTTTTCGACAATTAAAGAATATCTTCTCAGCGTTGCAACACTGATTCCCAACTTTTTTGCAGCCGTACTTGGTACATCTAATTCTTCAAAATCGTGCTTCTCACTCGTCATCACTGTCTGCCCCTACTTTTTGCAATTAAATTAATCGTGCTTGTGAAGTAAAGTCTTCTTATGATCGTAACGAGCTTGACCCGCTTCAATTAAGCGCGTAATTAATTCAGTATAAGGAATGCCAGCAGCTTCAAAAAGCTTTGGATACATACTGATGTTGGTGAAACCTGGCAATGCATTAACTTCAGTTAAGACAACTTTGCCATCTGGAGTAAGCATTGAGTCAATTCTTGCCATGCCTGAACATTCAGTTGCTTGGTAAACCTTCAAAGCGTTTGAACGAACCTTTTCAACGATTCTGTTTGGCAATTCGGCTGGAATTTGCAACTTAGAAGTTGAGTTATCATCGTACTTGTTTTCGTATGAGTACCATGAACCAGCCGCATTAATAATTTGACCAACACCTGAAACGATTGGATTGTCATTGCCCAATACGGCAGTTTCAACTTCGGTACCAGGAACAGTTTCTTCAACCAAAACTTTGTCGTCGTACTTGAAAGCTTCATCCAAAGCCTTTTTGTATTCATCAGCATTAGTAACGTGGCTGACGCCAACTGAAGAACCTTGGTTAGAAGGTTTAACAAACATATCTTTGCCCAACTTTTCAGCAACCTTGTCGTAGTTAAGCTTGTCACTATTCTTGTCGTCATAATCTCTGCGCTTAACAGCAATCCAGTCAGCAACAGGAACACCAACGCGTTGAGCCAAAATCTTGGTAAATTCCTTGTCCATTGTAACGGCTGCTGCTAATATATCGTCACCAACAAATGGCTTATCCAAAATTCTGAATAAACCTTGCAAACTACCATCTTCACCTAAGTTGCCGTGAACAATTGGGAAGAAGATGTCAATTTCTGGCAAGTTGGCTAATTCAATCAAGTTAGAAATGTTAGTTACTTTATGTGGGTTCTTTACTTGGTACTTAGGATCCTTTAATACTTTGAAAGATTCCTTTTCATCAGCAAAGTAGCCATCGTTAGTAATCCAAATTGGATGTACATCAAACTTATCTTTATCAATTGCATTATAAATGTTGTGACCTGAAACAATTGAAACTTCATATTCAGATGAATTTCCACCAAAAATCAATCCGACTTGTGTTTTTTTAACCATAATTTATTTTTACCTCTTAATAATTGTTACCATCTTTTAATTATACGCAATACCGTCTAAAAAAACTAAGTTTCGGCAAGATTTTTTACTAAAGAATTAGAATTTATTCGGGGTATAATATTCTAGTAGGGACAGAAAGGAGCGGTGCGATGTTTTTACGCAAATTCACAATCGCTGCTGCTTGCAGCGTGCTACTATTTGTACCTAGCATCAGCGTCAACGCTGCCACTTTTAGTGAGGGAGAAATAAGTCAGGTTCAGCATTTCCAAAAAGAATACGCTGATCTTGATAAAACTAGTTACGATATCAATAACCTTTATGAAGTTAAACCTCAATTAGGCGCTAACTTTAGTGCGGGTAAAATCAAACAGCAATACATTACAACTCAATTAGCCTACATCAACTATTACCGTAGTCTCTTTGGTTTGCCTGCAATTAAGACAAATGCTATAGCGAATAGCAACGCACAAAAAACTGCTGCTGTAATGGCTGCTATTAATGCTGATCCCTTTGTCAATCAACATGGGTTGCCAACTGATACGCAACCTAACTATGTCAGCGATTCACTCTGGAAGTTGGCTCAGGATACTTCTGAGACTTCCAATTTGAACTTCAATGTTGCTAACCAATCAGCTGGTGATGTAATTACTGACCTAATTACTGATCGTTACAATTTAACTGGAACCGATACCGGACACAGAGCCTGGATTTTATCGACTCGGCTTTCATCAACTGGTATTGGAGCAGCTTATGGCTCGAACGGTTATCGCTACTCAGTACAAAAGGTTCTAAATGTTGATGATATTTTCCGCGTTGCCAGTCAAGCAAGCGTGGCTTATCCAAGTGCGGGCGTTTTCCCAGTTGAATTAGCCAAGGGCAAGAACGTTGCCTGGTCGCTTTATTTATCCAACAAGGTCTACTCTGGCACGCCTAAAGTCAAAATTACGGATATGGACACTAAGAAGACTTATCAGGCAACCAAAGTTAAGAATTACAGCCGAAACGGTTATGGCAACTTCAAGACAGTCATTACTTATATGCCCGGCAAGACGCCTATTATTTCTGGACACCAATATAAGATAGTTATAGGTAACTTATACAGCTACACTTTTAAACTGTTTAAAGAAGATACCTCTACTACCAAGGAAGTAACGACTACGACTGGTTCCACTTATCAAAAAGGAGCAGTTCAACAGGACAGCCATTTGAAATCACCCTTCTCAAAGACAAATGCCAAGTTATGGGCTAGTTTCAATATCAATGTAAAAAACAGCAAAACTGAGCATTACTTCTTCGATGCATTGAAGAAGGGACAATGGCATCAGAATTTTTTCCTAAAACGCGTCTTGCAAGTCATAAGTAAATAATAAAAAAATGAGGACATCGTCCCAATGTCATTAAGTTAAGACATTGACAAAGCTGATGATACTTTTTAAGACATTTATCGAATTGTTTTATTCGGTAAATGTCTTTTTTGATAGCACAAATAAGCCATCACAAGATAGCCATTTCGAATTAGTTTAAGCTGCTAAACGATAAGGGAAGCCAATCACTAATTTAGCTCTTAAATTTCGCTTATCCTTTCTTCCCGGTCTGATCGGAGTTAAATAAAATGCCATATCCAGCAATAATTGCGTGAAGGCTTTATCTGAATTATCGCTTATACCAAAATACCGCCGCCAAACACAGCAGGCCATTTTAAAGTCTATTCGATATTGATATTTTCCCTGAGAATAAGGTTTTGAGCTAGAAGCAGCTGATAAACTCACGGCGTTATACATTGCAAAGTGAGCGTATATTTCCATGTAAACAAACTGATCTTTTTTAGAATGAAACTGCACTCCGCTTAAATCATATTTAAGCTCTCTAAAAGACGTTTCTATTCCCCAGCGAAGATGATAGATCTCTTTCATTCTGGCTAAAGGAAATTCGTCACGGTCCAAGTTAGTGATAAGAACTTCCCACTCATCAGCTGAACCTGGCGGATTAATTCTAAACTTGCAAACCCGAAACTTGACATTGCATAGGCCTTCGAAATCCCAGCGCCAGTCTTTGGTATTTTTTGAACGGATAGCTTTATAGTGATGTTTTTTGTGTAGAATCAGGTGCAGAAATTTTTCCCTGTCTTTATGAGTAACGTAATAATGATGTGACGAGGTTACTCTGCAAGACAGGTCAATATCATATTCTTGTTCTGACATACCAGCAATTTCTTTAATAGCGCCATATCCAGCTTTAGTTCTGATCACATAGTGACAATGCTTTAGCCGATTGCAGTTTTCAATTAGATTAAAGCTGCTGTAGCCACGATCCATTAGAACTATAAAATCTTTTTCTCGTTGCGCTAAGTTTTTTAACATTGCAAGAGCCGCGTCACGTTCATTCATTTTTTGTCGCGGCTGAAAAACTAAATCCAAATATAACTTGTTTAGAACATCATAGAGAGCATTTACGTGAATCTGACAATATCTTCGACCATCTTTGCCTTGAAAAATATTTTCCGATTTAGGATTAAAGGGCTGATCAAAATCAGAACCATCAAGCGCTACAACTAAGTATTTGTCATCCAGTAATTGCAATGCATCGCTTGCCTGACTAAGCTTAGCCATAATTTCTTTAAAACACTCGGGCTTTAATTTAGCCTTTTGTTGTTCGAAAGCTGAGACTGTCATTCTAGAATTCACATCGGGAAAAGCATGAAAAATTTCCGAGTTTAAGCTGCCCGCTCCCATGTTGAGAATCAGCTTAATCAAATCAGTCGGATTAAGCTTGCGACAGCGGGTAAAAGCCTGATCTGAAACAGAAAAATCATGAATGTTGGCAGCGATCTTATTGATAATACTATCCATCAGTTTTAAAATATTTGAGTGAAGGGATTTCATGAGAGACGCAACCTTTCTATGAAAGACCGAATAAGAGATAAAGAGTGAGCAGAAGGGCGAATAAACTCTGCTCACTTTTTATTTTAAAAAGAAAAAGAACCGAATCAAAATGATTCGGTTCATAAAGCTAAACTTTCGTCAATGCCTTAACTTAATGACATTGGACATCGTCCTCATTTTTTATTCTATAAAATTTTTGCTAAGAAATCTTTTGCCCGCTCACTCTTCGGGTGATCAAAGACTTGTTCAGGATCGCCTTTTTCTTGCAAGTAGCCGTCGGCCATGAACCAGATTATTGATCTTGCCCAGACCTTTAACCGTGCTGCCCTTCATTTGCTTTTGCACTAATTCATATTGAATACTGCCTGTTTGCGCACCAACGGTTTGGCCTTTAAAGCTCTTGATATTCTTGTATTTATTTTTATCACGCTTGTTAATTAAGAAATATTCACCGCTTGGACGGTAGTAGATCTGTGAAAAATCCACGCTCCTTGGTCTTCCCATTCTCACTCGCTGTAAATTCGAGCGGTGGATAATCTGCAGAAGTACCAACTACTAATTGCTTGGTCTTCTTGATCCGCTTTAAAGCCGTTCCCTGCGCCACCGTCTTTTTTTCGGCAGCATTAGCATGCGTTGCGGCAATTGGCGTTATAAAAATTGAGAATAACATTAACAATGCAGCGAACAAAGCCGCTATTTTTTTCGTTTCATAGTCTCACCATCAGTCAGATTAAAAAATTATTAAATAGGTTGAATAAGGTATACCATGAAATAAAAAAGTGCCTAGAACTTATATTCTAAGCACTTATAAAATTATTTATCAGTAGTTGCTTGCCATGGAATAGCACACAAGACGTAAATGACTACGCCAGCAATGACGAAGTCCAAAAAGACGCTGCTGCTGATCTCTAGCAAATAGCTTAATCCGCCAATCGGCAAACTTTCAACATTGATAATGACGGGAACAAGCGCCATTAAACCAGAAATCAAAATCAGCCAAAAGCCTGCCCACATCCCAGCAGCCGTAATATCATGAATTAGCTCCTTAATTGAACTGCGCGAATGCATATCGCTGATTAACGAAACAAATGCGACCATGGTAATCAAAATAATAATAATGTTGACTACCAACAGTAAAACTGCAATGTTAGCCCCCAAGGTAACGATATTTAAATTAAAAGCTTGAATAATGAAGTAAAGCGCGTTGCTACTTTGACTCTTTAGCTTCTTTCGCACCGTTTGCGCATCGCTGGAAGCACCTTTATCGATATTTTTATTAATATCTGCCAGAATCTGTTTGGCCAAATCGGTATTGCTTACTTTGATCCAGTGCACGCCCAATGAATAATCAATAATGTGATTAGCAATCGGCTGCGTCTGATCAACTGTCAGCAAATTTGAATCAGATTCGCGCTTGGCACCAATCAAATCCGCTAAAGTATCAAAGTGACTATTGACTTGACGTACAATAACAGCTTGATTGTTGCTGGTTTTAATTTGCCCCTTCATAAAGATCGGATTTAAAAAGGTAACCGTGATCATCGTTAACGAGGCAATTAAAAAGATAACCCAAGCCAGTGTTCGCTTATACTTGTTGCTCTGCTCGTGATCCATCCGTCGCAAATCGGCTCGTGAGCTTTCAACCATAGACTACTCCTTTAGCTGATGATTTCTTTTTCACCATCAAACATTGTATAGATTGCTTGGTGAACGCTTTCCATATCAGCTGTCTCAATAATTTCATGACCATCCTTCAAAGCTTGATCAATTTCATCTGGACTGCAATGACAGAAGCTGTACATCAATGAGCTAGTAGCATAATTTGATAAATCTTCTGCAGTCAGATGGTATTTTTTACGATCATAGTATAGTCTTCCAACACCAATTGTGACAAAAGCAATTCCGCTCTCAAGTTCAGCCTTAGTGGCATTAATGTCATCAAAAAGATGTTCGTCATGTACCCAGTCTAAAAGCATTGATCCCCAATTATCAAGCGTTTCATTATTGGTAAAGGCCTGTGAAATAATACGATCAAGCCCCTCATCGTGCATCCCTAAAACAACAATTGTGTAAATAAATGCTTTCATATGAGCATATGAAGAATAATGTTCTATCTGTTCGTAGTTATTAACTTGTTTATCTAAAGTATTGAATAAGTTGCGTACAATATCACTAATTAACTTTGATTTATGAGGATAGTAGGATTGGAGCAAGGACTTAGAAATATCGGATTTTTCCGCAATCATCTGCAGCGAAACGTTATCCATTCCATTTTCTCTAATTAGACGAAAAGTATTCCCAAGAATTACTCTTCTTCTTTTCATATTTTTACGTCTTGCCATGAATCTTCTCCCGTTTTTCTTCTATACAATTAAATTTTATTATATCAACCCAAATGTTTATCTGAATAGGAAAAAGCAAATTTTTGATAAAAAATAATCCCCAACCAAATCGGAGGATTATTTTTAAATATTATCATTAAATAATTACTTCAAGCGATTTTGTTCATCAAAGATTTGGTGAATTGAACGATCGTTATAAACATAATCAATTCCGCGTGCCAATAATTGATCAACAGAAATTCTAACCATTCTGTCTGGGTAGCGCTTGTGCTTGATCGTATCAGTTACAACAATTTGTTCAACTGGCAATCCATTAAGCACTTCAGTTGCATCCTTAGAAAGAAGAGCATGGGTAGCTGCTACGTAAACCTTAGTAGCTCCTGCTGCCAAAACTGACTTAGTTGAAGATGCAATTCTTGAACCAGTATCAATCAAGTCATCGACAATAATACATTTCTTATCCTTCACGTCCCCGATCATATCGTGAACTTCGGTATCATAACGTGCACCACGTTGGTCAACGATTGCGATTGGAGCATCAAAGTATTGACCAAAATTACGAGCTAACTTAGCACCGGAGTGGTCTGGTGAAACAACAACAATATCGTCGTCACCCTTAACTGCAATACCATTGTCCAAGAAGTATTGGGCAAGCAGTGGCATTGCGTGCAAATGGTCAACTGGCACATTGTAGAAACCTTGAATTTGTGAAGCGTGCAAATCAAGTGCAATTAAGCGGTCCATGCCTGTGATTTGCAATAAGTTGGCAACCAATTTAGCAGTAATTGGTTCACGTGAACGAGTCTTAGTATCTGAACGTGAATATGCCAAGTATGGGATAACAACGTTAACGTTGTGGGCTGAAGCACGGTGCAAAGCATCCAACACAATTTCAAGCTCCATAAAGTTTTCATTAACTGGATCTTGAATTGATTGAATAACGAAGACGTCACAACCTCTGACAGATTCACCGATGTTAACTTGGATTTCACCATCACTGAAGTGGTGAACAGCAGTTTCAATTAATGGTTGACCCAAAATTGATGCAATCTTTTCATTTAATGCTGGGTTACCGCTTAACCCAATTAACTTCATTGGGTGTAGTAATTCGTGAAGTTCTTCCTTGTTCATAGCTACCTCTTCTAACTAAAAATTATATACAGATCTATTATATACAAAAAGCTGTTTAAAAGCTTGCAAAAGGACAAAAAACCGCTTCTCAATCTATGAGAAACGGATTCTTAATTATTTTTCAACAAATTAATACCAGCTTGGCTTGTCGCCTTCAGTACCAGGCTTGCCCAAACCGATTGATTCCTTAACGTCTTCTTTAGGGTTCTTAATTAAATGATAGACATAAGCAGCAACTGATTTTCTTGAAACTTCAGTATCAGTGATTGGCTCACCCTTCTTTGACTTTTCGTAGTCAACTTCATCCTTGTTGGTCATCCAAGTTGGACGAATGATCGTATAGTTAAGGCCTGAATCTTCAATTCTCTTAGCTGCTTTAGCATACTCAGTAATATAATCGCCCAAAGTCTTCTTGTTCCATTCACCAAATTTTCCTGGAACTTCATCATAAATACCTAAAGTTGAAATCCAAATCAGACGTTTAACATTGGCATTCTTCATTGCTTCAATAACTGCTTCGGCTTCAAGGTCAATGTCATTTTGACCGCCCAAGTTAGCATAAACAATGTCTTGACCTTTCATTGCTTTTTCAAGTTGAGCTGCATCGGTTGCGCTGCCTTCGATAATTGTTGCTTGACTTTTTTTATCAGCCATGCGTTCAGCATTACGTAAGAACAATGTAGTATCAACATCTTTGTCAGCAAATAAAAATCTTTCCGCGATTTGTGCAACTTGTCCATGTGCACCAAGAACAACAACTTTAACCATCGATTTTCTCCTTTTCAAAAAACATATCTCACTTTCATTCTAGCGCAAGATATTGAAAAGATATACCAATTCCACTTATTTACAAAAATCTTTAATAAGATCCAGCATCTTCAAGCTCTTAACAGCATAACTATTATGGGTTTGACGTGGCATTAAAATCAAACGGCCATGAGGAATAATTTGACTATACCAACGAACATGTTCAACTTTTACCCAGTCCTTTTCTCCAACCACGCATAAGGTTGGTATCTGGATTTTTTTCAAGCTGTCTTCTGACATGAAGTTTTCAGTCAGTTCAACTCGGCTGTCACGATCTAATCTGAAGAAACGTGAAAAACCTTCTGTTAAATAATGGTATGGACGAATTCCGGCACCGTTGACGAAGACGCCGGCAACAATTAATTTTTTAAAAATCGTTGGATACTCGCTGGCCAGCATTAAAGCGATCAAACCGCCGGCATCGAAGCCAAAGCAATAGCAGCCTTCAATGCCCAGTTTTTCAATAAACTGGTGGACGTCTTCGGTTTCAACATGGTAGTGTTCTGCGCTATCACCTTCGCTTAAGCCGTGTCCACGCATGTCAATGACATAAACGGTGTAATACAAAGAAAGCGGAGGAACGATTTTATCGAACATTCCGCCATCCAAATGGTGACCATGAAGAAGCAATAATGGCGCACCTTTGCCTAATTTATGGTAATAAAGTTCAACTCCATTGACTTTTATTTTCATATGCTTTCCTTACTTGTTGACTGTTCTTGCAATACTCGATTAAACTTTTTAATTCTTTTTTCTTCTTCGCGATCTTTCATTAGACTCTTGATAATTATCCGCCATACCCGGTAATTGCCGCGAAAGTTGTCAACTACCTTTTTAATATTAGGCTGGTGAATAATGCTCCCTTTTCTTTGACAATAGTGATAATACGGCGTTTGCGTATAGTACACGCCAGGGGCAACTGAAATATATTTAACGTTAAAAATTTGATCTTCCAACAAAGAAATGTCTTTATCGAACTTCAAATTAAACTTCTTGATTACAGAAGTGCGGTAGGCCTTGTTCCAGCAATAGCCTTTCATTGGCGAATTGAACACATTGGTTAGTTTCAAATAAGTTTGACTTTTAGTCAAAAATCCGCCTTCAGTGTGGCCAACGACACGCTCTTTTTTGTCTGGATAGCTTAGCCAGTAACCACAGGAAACTATATTGACATCAGGATGCTTTTCAAAGGCATCAATAAAAAATGCAGTGTAGGAAGGATCCACCCAGTCATCTCCGTCATGGAAAGTAACGTATGGGGTGTCTAATTCCTTAATACCAACATTTCTTGCGTCAGATGGACCGCCATTTTTCTTTTTGATAATTTTAAAATAAGGAAAAAGAGATCGATATTTTTCTGCGACCTCGACAGAATTATCGGTTGAGCCATCATCTACTATGACCAATTTAAAGGCTTTGTTCTTTTGTGCTAATAGTGCATCAAAAGCTCGCGGCAAGTATTCTGCTGTGTTATAAACTGGCATAATAATGGTTAGCTTAGGCACTTGTAACATATAGTCATCCTTTCGTAACCTACATTATATCATCTTGGCGGAAACTATTCTTTGATCTTTTCTGATTAAAATTTTATCAAGGAAAAATTTGAAATCTGTTTATTTTTACACTTGCGAGTATAATATCGCATATAAGGAGAATAAAATACATGAAAAAAACTTTTACATTACTAACTGTTCTTGTAATGATTAGTTCAATTGCGTTTTTCTCATTTAAATCTACCCCTGTTTATGCTGACGACGAAACGCCAGTAGTAACTCTAGGTACATCTTTAACTGAGAACCAAAAACAAGGCACGATTAAGACTTTAACCGCATCGCTCAACGGCGGCAATTACCAAACGATTACCGTTACTGGCAGCGATTTGGTCAAATATTTAAACCCTTCCGGTGATAATTTCATAACTTCATCCAGAGTATGGTCCAGTGCAATGATTCAAAAAACCAGCTCTGGATCAGGGATCAATGTTAAGATTCTTGACTACAATGGTAAAAACAATATCACAACCATTACGGCCAACCAATATAAAAATGCAGCCGTAACAGCCGGAATCACTGATGCCAACATTTACGTAACCAGTGCCGTTCCAATCGACGGTTCTGGTGCTTTAGCTGGTGTCTATGCAGCTTATGCTAAAAGCGGCAATGCTTTAAACCAAAAGCAGATTAATGCAGCTCAAGATGAAATGAGCACTTTGAGTGGAATCACTCAGGCAAATAAAAACAAGGACGGCTACAGTGATTCCCAATTGAACAATGCTGTTGCTGGTGCCAAAAGCGATATGGCTAAGATCGGCAACAACATTTCTGATAGTCAAATTCGCGATATTGTTAACAACCAAATCAAGATCAACCATTTGGGTAACACTATTACCAACAATCAAAAGACACAAATTGTTAACTTGTTGATCGAAATCAGAGATTCAGGTGCTTTGAAGAGCAGAAGCTTCAAACAACAAGCCTCTGCTTTGTCCAAAAATATTCAAAACAGTTCCAAAAGAATTTTCGATAAATTGAATACGCAAGAAAATCGCAACTGGCTGCAGCAAATTTGGCAAAATATCGTCAACTGGTTTAACGGCTTGTTTGGCGGTGCAATTGTTTTAGGATAAAAATTAAATATCTACAAAAAAAGGCAGGATTAATCTCCTGCTTTTTTCTACATTTTTTCATCCATATATTTGTTCAAAAAGTGATCAACGAACTCATTGCCGGCATTATTGGCATGACCCTTCGTCCATTCAAACTTGGCATTCGGGAATTTAGTCAATAAGCGATCAATCTCTTGCCACTCTTCTTTATTAGCAAGCGGACCTGATGATTTTTTCCAGCCGCGCTTTTTCCAACTCTTGAGCCAGCCCTTATTAATCGCATTCAAAACGTACTGTGAATCAAGAACGAAAAGCAGTTTTTTATCGTTGAAGCCCAATTCAACGAGTTTCTTCAAGGCATTGATAAAACCCGTTTGCTCCATCTTATTGTTAGTTGCGCCATATTCACCGCCAGCACCGTGAACTTCCTGGTCGCCCCATTCGATGCGATAGGCCCAGGCAGCCTTATCCGTCTTTTTAACATGTCCGCCTTTATAAACACCGGTGTTACGCGTTCCGCCGTCGGTATAAATCGTGGCAAAATAATCATTTGGATTACTGTTTCGGGCTTTGACAGTTTTAGTTTGAACCGGCAGTTTTTTACTGGTATTAACAATCTTCTTAATCGCATTCTGGAGATTGTCTTCATCTTTGCGGATTTCTTGGCCCTGCGTTTCCTTATTCCAATTCAAATAATCAGTCGCATCCGTAATTTGCGCAAAAGACTTATATTCTGCGCCTGAAAAGCCATCAACTTGCGCCTTTGCTTCATCCCAATTACGGTAAATCCCTGGCTTGCGCCCTTTTTTTACAGCATAAAATTTCATTATATAAGCTCACCTCACGTAAAATCATCGGTCAATGTTAGAATATATATTAACAAATATTTTTGAGGGATGTGCAGGATGTTTTTTAACAGCAAAAAATATGCTCAAGAAGCTGAAAAAGATCATAAAAAGAACCTAAAACAGGAACCCAGCATGTTCAGCATGATTGCATTAGGACTCATAGCAACATTTGCACCTACCCGTCCATTTTTGCGGATGCATAAAAAGCATATTGAAGACCACGTTACTGTTGAAGAAAAAAGCGGCGATTTCGAACAAGTCCCGATTATCTATTTTCATGGCTTTCGCGGCGGAGACTACACTACACGCGTAATGGTCAAACAAGCTTTGGCTGATAAAAAAAGCGATAAGTTCCTCAAAGTAACAGTTGATCTTTTAGGCAATTTTAAATTAGAAGGCACTTGGAGCGGTGATCGACAGCCTATCATTCAAGTAGCTTTCCGGCAGCGAATCGTCGGCATCTATGGCATTGACTATTATTTAAGCTTTGTTTTGCCATTTTTGTCCAAACGCTACCACTTCAAGACTTACACGGCAGTAGCTCACTCATTGGCCTGCCCCTGCGTCATCCGCACCGAAATAAAGCATTCATGGCAAAAGAATTTTCCCCATTTGAATAAATGTGCTTTTATTGCCGGCCCGTTTGATGGGGTCACTTATCTAGGCGATATTCCCAACGTCAATGTTTTAAATGAAAATGGCCGGCCCACAATGATGAACCCGCACTATTTGTACCTGCTTTTCAGAAGACGACGCTTCAATTCGAATATTTCGGTTTTGAACATTTACGGCAATGTGCTTGATAACACTAACACCGATCGTTTTATCTCTGTGGTTTCTGCCAAAAGCATTCGTTATATTCTCGCGCCGCAAGCCCATTCTTACCAAGAAGTCGAAGTTCGCGGACGCAACGACGCCGAACACAGCTGGATGCATGACAATCCGTTTGTAATTGAAATTGTCGACAAATTTATTGGAGTTAAGAAATAAAAAGTTTAATGGAGGAATTTTGTGATTTGGCTACATGACTTATGGCGCATCATCGTCATTACCAACACCATTCTTGCCTTCTACATTGTCTTTCATAGACGAAGGTCTGTTTCAACTACTTGGGCGTGGCTGATCATTTTGTTGGTGCTGCCAATTATCGGTTTAATTCTCTATGGTTTCTTCGGCCGGGGAATTTCTCAGGAAAATATTTTTGCAATCAATCGCCAGAAGCACTTAGGTCTGCGCAACGTGCAAGAAACAATTACTAAGGCTCCCAAAAAGGTCAGTCCGGATGATACTTCAACTAAGGGAAAAATTGCGATTAAATATTTTAACAAAGACCACAATTCTCCTTTAACTAAAAACAACCACGTTGATTTATACAACGATGGTCATGCAATGTTTAAAGATATGATCCGTGATATTGAAAAGGCTAAAAAGACCGTCAACGTCGAATTTTACACTTTTTATAATGATGAAATCGGCAACCGCATGCTTAACTTGCTAATAAAAAAAGCCAAAAGCGGTGTAAAGGTCAACTTGCTCTATGATGCCTGGGGCTCAATGGGCGCACCTAAAGCCTGGTTCAACCAATTGCGCAAGGCAGGCGGCGAAGTGCTGCCATTTATTACTTCACGCAATATGATTACGCGTTACCGGATCAACTACCACTTGCACCGGAAGATCGTCGTCATTGACGGCAAAATTTCATGGACCGGTGGTTTTAACATCGGTGATCAATATTTAGGCAAAAAGAAAAAATTGGGCTATTGGCGCGACAGTCAGGTTCGAATCGTCGGTTCCGCATCCCTATTATTGCAAGAACGGTTCGTCATGGACTGGAATGCCTCAATTTACAAAAACACCCAGGTTATTACCTACAGCGATCTTTATTTCCCGGACTTTGACGAAAACGACATCGAAAACGGCGATGTTGCAACACAGGTTGTCTTCGATGGCCCTGACCGCTACGAACAATATATGCGCAACGGCATGATGCGCCTAATGCTAATGGCGCGCAAACGCTTATGGATTCAAACGCCATATTTGATTCCCGATGACGCCATGTTTGCGGCTTGGCAGACGATCGCCAGCTCTGGCATTGACGTCCGCATTATGATTCCATGCAAGCCGGATCACCCGTTTATTTACCGCGCTACTCAGTGGTATGCCAATGAACTGACCCGCTACGGCATTAAAGTTTATATTTACAATCATGGTTTTATCCATGCAAAAACAACGGTGATCGATGACCTTTATTCATCGGTAGGTTCAATGAATCAGGACTACCGTTCATATGATTTAAACTTTGAAGACAACGTCATTTTTTACGACAAAAAGTTTAACAAGAAAATGACGGATACTTTTGAAAAAGACATGGAAGATTCAACCCTATTGACCAAAGAAATGATTGCTAAGCAAAGTCGGCCATTAAAGACGCTGCAAAGTTTTTCTCGCATGTTGTCACCAATTTTATAGTAAAAAAAACGGATACGTCATGTACCCGTTTTTTCTTACTTTTTTACAATGTATTTCTAACTTCAATTCTGATACGGTGATCAGCGTATCTTTGCAACGCTGCAATAATTGACTTAACATCGCTAGAAAATTGCAGGTTGTACTGCCGGCCTTTATTTGTTCCCAAAATGCAAATAACTGCTGGCTTTTTCCCTATAGGCACGTTAATCAAAATGACATTGTCAATCTCCGAATATGACAATGTTCGTTTGAAATATCCTGAAACCACAGCCTTTTTAGGAGCAAAACCAGTGAAGCCATCCACAATGCTGACAAGCAGCAACAAAGCTAAAAAGAGATTGATGCCTGGCTCGCCTTTTTCAATATAATTCCAAGTAAAGCCAAGCCAAATTACTAAAAGCGTCCAGAGCAAAATATAAATGCGAAACTTGCCTCTCAATTCAAGTTTTGCCTGCCAATACCAGCTATAGCAAGCGTAAATAAACATAACAATATTCACTAAAATATAAAATCCAGACATTGTTTGCAAAACATTTCACCCCTTCAAAAAATTGTCTTAAATAATATTATAACAAAATCCTGCCGTATAATTAATGTGAGAACTTTTACAGAAAGGACAAATATAATGATTGATGCGAAGCAAATTTCTGACCTTAAAAATGATATTGACCAAGCTAAGCACATCGTCTTTTTAACTGGTGCCGGTGTTTCAACTCATTCTGGCATTCCTGACTATCGTTCAAAAAGCGGTATTTATAATGGCGTTTCAGAAAGTCCAGAGACCATTCTTAGCGATGATACTCTATTTAACCGGCCCCAATTCTTTTATGACTTTGTCATGAACAACATGTATTTCCCAGACGCAGAGCCAAACTTAATTCACCAAAGGATCGCACAATTATGCAACCAAAAAGGCACATTGATTACGCAAAATATTGATCGTCTAGACACTAAGGCCGGCAACAACCACGTCATAGAATTTCATGGCAATCTGTATCAGATTTATTGCACCAAATGTCATCAGCCTGTTGCCTATTCTGAATATGCTCAGAGCTATCTGCATAAAGATTGTGGTGGCATTATTCGGCCAGGGATCGTCTTATACGGTGAGACCATTAACCCGGAAAATCTTTCAAAATCCGTTAATGCAATGCAAAATTCCGATCTCGTTATAATTGTGGGAACCAGTTTTGTTGTCTATCCTTTTGCCCAATTATTGGCTTATCGCATGCCAAGCGCTAAGGTTTGGGTAGTTAACAAAACAGCTATTCCAGCCAATGGCGTGAAGGCGATCATCGGTGATGCACTTGATGTTTTCCAAAAATTATAATTGAATTTAAAAACTATGCTTGTTATCCTTAAGTTTAATGCAAACTGTTATTTTTGCTAGAAAGTAGTGAGGAAAAATGGCTGACGTTTTTTATTATGATTACGTAACGATTAAACCATGGACCTACTTTCTAGCAATTACGGACAAAGGCCTTTCCTACGTTGGCCTTAAAGAAGACGAAGCATCTCCCATCTTCAGTTATTACCCTAACCGGATGCTGCTGCATGATCCTAAGCGGCTAGCGCCTTATACTCAACAATTAAAGGAATATTTTGCCGGCAAGCGCCATTATTTCGATGTGCCCATTGACATTTCTGAGTTTGGAACGCCCTTTAAGCGCAGCGTTTTGCAAATTGTGGCTAAAGTTCCTTATGGCTCAACGGTTAGTTATGGCGATATTACTTCCTCGCTTGATAGTGCGAGAAGCGTGCGGGCTGTGGCACATGCCATCGCTTTAAATCCCGTTTTAATCTTTATTCCCTGCCACCGCATAATTATGGCTAACGGAATGATTGGTGGCTATCGTTTAGGATCAAAGGAAAAAGCACGTTTACTTAATTTAGAAAAGAGCTATTTGCATGACAATTCTTAAACTGTATGCGCCATTTTTTGATTTAAGCAATTGGGCGCATGTCTTAACCAGCGGCAAAGATTGGATGATCATCCTCACGCTGATTTTGATGGAATGCCTGCTTTCAGTTGATAACGCAGTTGTTTTAGCAGCGCAGACGCAGGTTTTGCCGACCAAAAGCGAAAAGGAAAAATCCCTTTTCTATGGTTTATGGGGTGCCTACCTCTTTCGCTTTATCGTAATTGGTATCGGAACATATCTAATCAACTTCTGGGAAATAAAATTAGCCGGCAGTATTTATCTTTTTTACCTTTGCTTTAAATTTTTCTATGATCAGCGTCACCCTAAACAAGCTGCTGAACATGAAAAAGAAAAGAAGGAACGTCAAGAAGAACGTGCCGCTGCTAAGGGCAAAAAGAAAAAGAGAAAGCACGTGCTTTCCCTTTTCTGGCGGACAGTTATTTCAATTGAATCAATGGACATCGTCTTTTCAATCGACTCAGTTTTAGCTGCCTTGGCAGTTTCAGATAATCCCGTTGTTGTTTTAATCGGTGGTATGATCGGTATTCTCTGCATGAGAGGAGTTGCCGAAATCATTATCAAGTTGATGGAAATTATCCCTAAATTGCAGCCGATGGCCTATGTTCTAATCGGAATCATTGCTTTAAAGATGCTGCTAGCTTTGCCACCATTAAGATGGGAAATGCCGAACACTGCTTTTGCAATAATCGTCTTCACGATTTTAGGCTTAACGATTATTTCCCACTTCGTCCGCGTTAAAAGACATGGACATAAAAAATTATAAATGTTTCTCAACATATTCTTTGAGCACGACCGCTTGGTTGTGCTCTTTATTTTTCGCACCATAAAGAAACAATACATCGCCACTAGCCAATTTGGTTTTAACTGTTTGCAGAAAAGTTGGCGTAAAGTCATTCTGCTCTAGTTCGCTAAGGTATTTTTTCTTGAATTCTGGGAACTTTTCATCTTCATGATTAAACCATTTTCTCAGTTCAGTAGTGGGGCCAATTTCCTTATCCCATTCATCCAGTGTAGCCTTAACCTTGCTAATGCCGCGTGGCCACATCCGATCGACTAAAATGCGGTAGCCATTAGGTTGCTCATGTTCATAAATTCTGACTAATTTAATTTCACCCATTTTTATCTCCTTTGCCAGCCGTGATCTTCTCGCATCTCACGTTTTTTCATATTAGAAACATACGGATTTCCAGCTACATAATAGCGCAGCTTTCTCTTCGCCCAAATAGGATCAGATTGATTGATCCCTATTCTTGCCGAAGCAATAATCTTTTGGGCTACTTTTTTATTTTCATCATTCAGATCAATTGCAAATGGCGAATCTGAAAGAAAATGCAGATCCCAGTTGCGGCTGTGAATGCCGAAAGCTTGCATCATTTTTGCAGGACCATTGGTTAATAAAACGCCATTTTTGCCGTTGCGGTTTTGGGTCATTTCATCAATTCCCCAAACAGGTTCAATCGCTCTAATCAAAATCCCTTGCGGCTCATTTTCCTCTTGGCAGGCAACATCAAAAAAGAAGTATTGCCGCTGCGAATAGATGTAAATTGTGCCGCCTTTGCGATAAAGACCTTCATTTGCCGGGCTCCTGCGTCCGCCGTATGAATGCGCCGCCCTATCTTTTTTGCCCATATAGGCCTCAGCTTCGACAATGTAGCCGCCAAGCTTTTTGCCATGACTGATAAAAATTAAAGGACGGCCGATTAAGTCTTTAGTAATTTCATCAGTTGAACGGTTGGTAAAATATTCTGAATAGTTCATTTTGTCCTCATTTATTTTCATCCTTGCCCTTGTTATATACCTTTTTACTAAAAAATAATCAATTCTAACTTGACAAAATATTAAGAATCATTTAATCTTTTCAGCAGTTAAATAATTTTCCCAATGCAATAGAGGTTGCGGTAATCACAAAATTAATGTGAACTCACGAAGGTTTTGATCCTTAATTTTAGGTTTATCGCCGAAACAGAATTGTTTTTCGTGAAACATTTTTGTTGGGCTGCAGGAACATATCCTGTAGACTGTCCTGGTTCGTCCCAGGGAGCGCTATATGATTTGGTTTTAATACTGATGATTTACACCTCGTTGTTCTTGAAAACAGCGAGGTTTTTATTTATGCTTTTATTGTATTGGCTTTATGTAGAAAACATTTGGAGGTTTTTTCATTGAAGTCAAGATTTAATTGGATTGCTGCAATGTTGGCAGTACTCCTCAGTTTATTTATGGGACTTAGCTTCAACAGTCATCGGACTGAAGCTGCTAAAAATTCCGGCGTATTAAAGATCGGAATGGAAGCTAATTATCCACCTTACAATTGGACTCAAACTACCAGTGCTAATGGTGCTGTTCCAATTGATGGCTCACATTCATACGCCAACGGCTATGATGTGCAAATTGCCAAAATTATCGGTAAAAAATTGCATAAAAAAGTTATTGTTGAAAAGACTGAATGGGACGGTCTTCTTCCAGCATTGACTTCTGGCAAGATTGACTTAATTATTGCCGGAATGAGTCCAACAGCTGAAAGACGCAAGGCGATCAACTTTACTGTACCTTACAGAAAGAGTACATTTGTTGTCATCGTGAACAAGGCAAGCAAGTACTCAAATGCTAAGAAGCTGTCTGATTTCAAAGGTGCCAAGTTAACTGCTCAGCAAGGTACTTTGCACTACACTTTGATTAAGCAATTAAAAGGTGCTAAAAGAGAACCTGCAATGCGGGACTTTCCATCAATGCGTCAAAGCTTAGCTTCCGGCACAATTGATGGCTATGTTGCTGAAGATATCGAATATCAAAGCTACCGCAACGTTAACCCTAACATCATTGCTGTTAACTTGAACAATATTCCTGGTTTCCATGTCGACCATGATGATTCAGTTGTCAGTATCGGGGTTAAGAAGAGCAATACCAAATTATTAAAGCAAGTTAACGCTATTTTAAAAACCATCCCTACTAAGAAACGCAACCAGTTAATGGCAACTGCAATTAAGCAGCAGCCTAAAGCTGGCAGCAGCGCTAAGAAAGAAAACTGGCTTATTTCTACTTGGAAGCAATACGGCAATATGATTCTTAGCGGTGTCGGCATGACGCTTTTGCTTGCTTTAGTCGGTACTGTTGTTGGTTTCTTCATCGGTTTGTTGGTCGGAATCGTCCGGACAATCCCAACCCCAACTACGCGCGGCAAGCGCTGGGGCTTAAACATTGCTAAATGGCTCTTATCAGTCTATGTTGAAGTCTTCCGTGGTACGCCAATGATGGTTCAGGCCGCAGTTATCTATTACGGAATTGCGCAATTCTGGCACTTGAATTTAAACAGAACGGTTGCCGCTTTGATTATCGTTTCAATCAACACCGGTGCCTACTTGGCAGAAGTCATCCGTGGTGGGATCATTTCAACGCCTGAAGGTCAGTTTGAGGCCGCAAGCGCATTGGGAATGACACACAACCAGAGAATGTGGCATATTATTTTGCCACAAGCGATCAAGAACTGCTTGCCATCAATTACCAACGAATTTATCGTCAACATCAAGGATACTTCAGTATTGAGTATCATTTCAGTTTCTGAATTGTTCTTTGTTGGTACAACAATTGCCAGTCAAACTTTTCAATTCTTCCCAACATACTTAACGATTTCAGCAATCTACTTAGTATTGACCTTCACGATTACTCGAATCTTCAACTTCATCGAAAAACGGCTTGAAGGCAATAAGAACTACAATTTAATGGCCAACCAAGTACAAGTTGGTTCACCTAAGGATGTGGGGGCTAACAACTAATGACTGAAAGTAACGAAAAGATTTTAAGTTTAAAGCATATGCAAAAATCCTTTGGCGATCATAAGGTTTTACGTGATATTTCTTTTGATGTCAATAAAGGTGAAATCGTCACAATCATCGGTCCTTCAGGCGGCGGTAAATCTACTACCCTTCGCTGCATTAACCTGCTTGAAGAACCTACCGGTGGCGAAATTGATTTCCACGGTGAAAACATTTTGGCACCAGGCTACGATCGCAACAAGTTCAGAGCTAAGGTAGGCATGGTTTTCCAGCAATTTGACCTCTTTGAAAATAAAAATGTTTTGCAAAACTGCATGATTGGTCAAGAATTAGTGCTTAAACGTTCTAAAGAAGAAGCTAAGAAGATCGCCATGACCAACTTGAAAAAGGTCGGCATGGAACCCTTCATCAACGCTAAACCTAACCAATTGTCCGGTGGTCAGCAGCAGCGGGTAGCAATCGCACGAGCAATTTCAATGAACCCAGAAGTTCTGCTATTCGATGAACCAACTAGTGCTTTGGACCCAGAAATGGTCGGCGAAGTATTGGACGTTATGCAGAAATTGGCTACGACCGGTTTAACGATGGTGATCGTTACTCACGAAATGGGTTTTGCCAAGCAAATCTCTGACAACGTATTGTTTATCAACGATGGCGTAATCACAGAACAAGGCAAGCCTGAGGAATTATTTGATCATCCTAAGAATGAAAAGACGCAAAAGTTCTTGAGCAATTTCAGAAAGATGGACTTTTAAAACTAAAAAGAGCTGGAAGCAGATTGTGCTTTCGGCTCTTTTTGCTTAAAATAAAAAAGTATTCTACTTATGAGGAAAAAACATGAATAACAGAGATTACTATTTCATCAAACCTTATGATGAAAATTTACCTAAACCACCTGCAGAAAGCTTCGGACAAATTTTAAACGAGACCTTCTTGCATCCCTTCAATTGGAAGGCTAGAACCACTCGTAAATCCTACTGGTTGAGCGCTTTGGTCAATGCAATTTTGATCTTGCTCGCCACAATGATTATGAGCTATGTTTTCAGCAGCAACATTGATCTTGGACTTAAATGGATCGATGGCGTAATTTCAGTTGTCATTTTTGTCTACGTCTTTTTGGCAAATTTGGGCCAACTTATTCGCCGCTTGCATGATACTGGTTATTCCGGCTATTGGTATTGGGCTAACTTTACTGGTTATGGTGCAATGTTTACTTTCTATTTAACTTTGCAGCCTTCAGTTCAAAGATCAGTTAAGTGGGGGGCTTATTTATACCACAAAGGTGAAGCTTATCCAGCAATTGAAGAAGAAAAAGTACCTGTACCAACGATTGGTCAAATTTTAAAGGAACACTTCTTTGACTGTTTCAAATGGAATGCTCGTTCAACTAGAACTTCATTCTGGCTTGGAACTGCCGTTAGCTGCTTAATTAGCACAATCACATTACTGCTGGCTTATTTAATAATGTTCCTCATTTTCATCCCATATTATATTAAAGGTGAAAATGCTAATGTTAATATTCCAACCGAAGCACTTGTTTTATTGCTCGTCTTAGCGCTTTTCTCAATAGCTATTGCTGTTTGGTCATTCTTGGCTGAATTAGGCCATACGGTACGTCGTTTGCACGATGCCGGCTTCATTGGCTGGTGGTGGTGGATCTGCGCTATCCCTTACGTTGGCAATTTGCTTTTGGCATTTTTGCTTTTCCACCCAACCACTCAAAAAGATATTAAATGGAATAAGTACTTATTTGAAAAAGAAGAAAAAATCAATTAACTAGTCAATCTAAAAGGCATCCTCAATGAGGATGCCTTTTTTAAATTATATCCGATTGCTTATTTTCTTGAGCAATCTTCCAACCTGTATTAAAGTGATTTTCGCGAATTTTACGTAAAGCATCATAATCTGATTGCAGACTGTCAATTGCATCCTGCAATTTCTTATTTTGCTTTCTCATCGCGTTTAGTTCCGGATCATTGATCACGCCTTTTAAGTGAACCTGACCCGCTAACTTTCTGCGCCGGTGTTCAAATTCTTCCTGCAAGGTGCCCAGCGCATTTTCATATTTGACTAATTTCTGGTTGATTTCAGGAATTTGATCATTCAATTTTTTAAACAGCTTAAACGGCATATTCGACTTGATGCGGTTGCATTCGCTGCAAGACAGAATCAAGTTATCCATATCGTTATTATGCGATAAGGAAACTGGATCTTTATGATCAACACTGTGACCACGGCGGCCACAATACTGGCAGCGATAATGGTACTTCGCTCTGATGCGCTCCCGATCGATAAAGTCGACCTCATTCAGCTGAAAATCAACTTTCAAGCCTAGATGTTCCAGATTATATTGAAAATCCCGGCCTTGATCAGGAAGGTAATCAATTTTGCCTGTTTCGCTATCAATTATTGCCTGATTAAATTTCTTTCTAGATACCTGCTGCTCAGCGATCTCATTGCCATCATAATCCTGCAAAAAAGCTTCATAGCTTTTGCGATCTTGCTTGGTTTTAACAAAGAAACTTTCTTGCTCTTCATTAGTTTTTTTACCAACAAAGGAGTAAAGCAAAGTCTTAGCAAAGGTCTCAATCGTAGAATTGCCAAAATTCTCTGCCTTTTCTCCCCGTTGCAAACAAATATCGCAAATACTAGTCAACTTCGGATTGATTAAACCGGACTGCTTAAAATGAAGCGAGTCCATCCGAAGTCCACATGAGCTGCATTGAAATTTCACGTCTTAGTCCCCCATTAGCAAGATGCTAAAAGCTATTCTTTGCATCTTATCCTTGCCGGCGAAATCTCCTTTAAACAAATCAGGCAAAATATGCTTAATAAAGTATTTAACACAAGCCAAATCATCAAATTGTTTGATCGTTTCCAAACTTTCTTTAAACATTTGCATATAAACCGGATTAGGGTTGCCCAATTCTATTTCGCCATAAGCTTCGTAAAGCAAGTCAAGCTTATCACAAATTGATAAAATCTTGCCTTCCAAAGTATCATCTTTGCCTTCAGCAAGCCGCTTTTTATAAATTTCTTGAAATTCTTTTGGAATCTCATCTTTGATAAACTTATGCGTCATGGTTTCTTCAACATCGCCAATCATTTTACGCAATTGTGGAGTAGCGTATTTAACCGGTGTCTTGATATCACCAATAAAACGCTCAGTATAATCATGGTTCAGGCTCTTTTCATATAGAGCTTTCCAATTAATTTTTTGCTTGCCTTTTACTTCTTCGATATCACCCATCATTTGCGCTAATTCAGCTGTTCTGAAACAGTGATCAGCAACTGAGTGGTGATGGTACTTAAAGTAGCCTGGTGCACGATCAATTGACTCTAAACTATTAAAACCTTGAATATATGCATTTAATCCCATGTTTTATCCTCCTTAGTACAACTGCTTAAAAATTTTTACTATGTTACCAAAGAATCAAACATGATGCAAATTTTCTTTTGAAAGAGAAAAAGGGCAGTGAACTGAGTTCATTGCCCTTAATTTCAATATTTATAAAAAGACTACTTGTTTTCGTCTTTTGCGGCCTTGTTCAAGAATGAAACTACGGCTGCTACGTGAGCAACACGCTTCTTAGCGTTTCTCTTGTTCTTAGGTCTTTGGTTTGGTTCACAACCAGTGTTGTAATTTTCACCTTTACGCATAGCTATACTTCCTTTCAGATTTTCGAAAATCTAGTTTAGTTTAACATGCAACCAGCATTAGATCAAGTTTTCTTTATAATTAGACCTCAAGATCATTTGGCATGTGAACAACAATTATATAATTCAAAATGCGATTAGCATAGCTGGAAGTATGCTGGAACTCTTTAATTGCCTGCTTTGCCATCTTCACATTATCGGTAATAATTCCATCAACCTGGTCATACATCATCTTTTTCATCAGGTCTTTATCATTGATAGTCCAAGCATAAACAGGATGATGCTGCAGATGGGTCTGCCAGATAAAGTCAGAATTCAAAGTTGAATATTCCATCGAATACCCGTCAGCAACACTGTGGGGATAAGTAAAGTTGTAAGGCTGGATATATAGCACTTCCAACTTAGGGTTTATTTGATGCAGACCTTCAATGACCCGATAATCCAGCGACTGAACTTGATAACCATTTTTTAGAATCGTTGCACCATATTTACGATTAAACCACTGCAAAATCTTTTTTGAGTCCTTCGGCGTCGTTTTAACTTCAATCAGCAATTTTTGATGCAGTTTTTGTGCTTCTTTCAAATATTGGTCAAAGCTGGCAATTTTAGCTGTATGCCCGTCTTCTTTAGCTGTCAGCTTCGTCATCTGCTTTAAGGTTAATTGACTTGGCATCTTATTAACATCGGTTAGAGTGGCTAAGGTTTCGTCATGCAGAACTACGAATTCCTTGTCTTTTGTTTCATGCAGGTCGATTTCTACAAAATCCGGCTTTTCTTTAGCGGTCTTTTTCAAAGCTGCAATTGTATTTTGAACGCCATTTTTATCACTCACGCCGCGGTGAGAAATGATTAGTGGTGCTTTACTATTCACGCCGGTTAAATAAATAGCATTAGTAACGCCGGCACTGGCAATAATTATTAATGCTGCTACAGAAGTTGCGCTAATCAGCAGTTTAGAAAATGACCCTTTCTGTTTTTCAGCAGCATTTTTTTCTAATTTTAATGGTGTAAAAATAATCGATAAACCAATAACCGTTGAAGCAACAAAGGCAAGTTCACTAATAATTTGAATCAGCGAAAGGTTGATAATTGCAAAAGTCAATGGTGCATATTTCCCAGGCAATAGATCCCACAGCAGCTGCAAGCCATAAATTGCAGCATAGGCAATGCCGATGGCAAGTGTTGTAACCACTGCCAAAACAAGCAGACGCAGAATCAGTGGCCACCATTTTTTGTGTTTGGTCAACTGCCAGCTGCTTTTCATTGCTTGAATTGTTTTCTTCTGCTTAAAAATCATCAATGGCAGCGTTAATAATAGTCGAACTCCTAGAACAAGAACTACCGCATAAAAAACAAGCAGAATAGTCAATAAAAGCGGAGTTCTGGTCATGTAATCAATAATAAATTCAGGGATTTGAATTTTTGCAAGCAGCGGAGTTCTGAACACAATGTCAGCAAAAGGCACAACTAATAAGAAATAAAGCAGCAAGACTAAGAGTGAGCCAGGTCTGATCCGTAAGATGCACTGCCAGCTCTTTTTAAAGACAGTTTTCAAAGTAAAATCATTATTGGCAATCGCCCTTATTCCTAGCAACATGAACGCGAACTGACTATAAATGACAATCAGCAGCAGCAACAATTCTATGATCAGAATGATAAAGACAAAGGTATTAGTCGTAATAATCGTGACAATATTTTGATAAGAAACAAATGGAATGGCACTAGCCTGCAAAATAAATGTCGTCACATAGCGAAATAACGGAATGACAATTATTTGATTAAACAAGTCCAGACCTAACAGCAACATCAAATATCCTAGCCAATGCTGCTTAAATTCACGAAAATAGCCTGTCAAATCATTGTATATTTTCATTTGTCTCTCTGTCTCCTCCACCTGATTTCTACTCTAAACTAAAAAGAGTCTGGAATTCTCCAGACTCTTGATTTTGATTAACATTGACCGCCGTTAAGCAAATCATCTTTACTGATTTTATTACCTTCAAATTTAGTGACAGTCACGCCACCATCAATAATTCCGCTATCAGATGATAAGCTCAAAGTTGAATTGCGCGCGTTAACAACTAAGCCGTTTTCTAAAAAAGTAGTTTCAGGCTTAGCTGTATAAAGGTCTAGTCCAGCATCATTGGCGATTTTAATATCATATTCCGGATCGCGCTTATCTAAAATGACGAATTGGAAACTATCACCAATCGTACATGTTCCGCCTTTTTTAGAATATTTATTTGAACCGTCATTTAATGATAGAAGAACGATTTGATGGTCATCATCCATCTTCTTTTTAATAATTGCCAGTGCTTCAGGCTTTATCTTCATTGAGATCTTCATCTTAAACCACTCTGCCTTTCTTTTTGCTTTACTTGCTAAAGTATAGCAAGAAACAGTCCTTTCTCTCAAATTATTTGCCTAGAAAATGGTACACTATCTTTATTTTTTAAGAATTAAATATTGCGAACCTGAACAAAAAGGCTCAAAATGGTAGCTAGGGTTTTTAGACGATTATAATATGAGGGGGGACCTTTTATGACCGTCTTAAAGAATATTGCTAAAGATAGAATTTTGCAAATTACCGTCTTCGTCACGGTAGTCAGCCTTTTTTTTGCTAGGCCACGTTTAGAGGATATCAATACACACACTTTATTTTCTGTTGCCGCAATGTTAACGCTGATCCAGATTTATGCTTACTTACACGTTCTGGACGTTTTAGCGTACAAGCTAACAAGCATCGCTGACAATACGCGAAAGCTAAATATCCTATTTACCCTGTTGTCTGTAATTGCAGGTATGTTTTTAGGGAACGATATTACAGCTTTAACGTTAATCCCACTATATTTAAATATTACTAAAAAATACAAATTACCACAGATTTTACCAGTTACCTTGATCGGAATGGGCGCCAATATCGGAGCTGCCTTTACTCCGTGGGGCAACCCGCATAATATCTTTTTAGTTAGTCGCTACAACGTAAGTGCACTCCAGTTCTTCTCCTGGTCTGTACCCTACTTGTTAATTTCATTAGTTATTTTAGGAATTGTCTTTTTCTTTATCCCCAAAGAAAAGATTCCTGTTCAAAAGACTGAAAGCATTGAAATCAACTGGCGTCTGACTTTAATTACTACTGCCGTTTTCATTTTCTTCTTCTTCGGCGTATTCCGGATAGTGCCAATTATCATTCCAATGATTGCTTCAATTATTTTGGCTTTGATGATCAACCCGCGAATCATGCTCAAGATCGACTATGCTCTGCTGTTAACCTTCACTGGCTTCTTTATTTTCATCAGTGATATTCAGCAAATTCCGGCAAGCGTCAACGTTATTCACATGATGGTTTACTCAGAGACTTCAACCTACTTGACCTCAATTATCTCAAGTCAGGTAATGAGCAACGTTCCTTCAACTATCTTAGTTGGTAAGTTTACTACTTATGCTCAAGCCCTTTTCTTGGGTTCCAACATTGGTGGTTTTGGTTCTGCAATTGGTTCAATGGCCAACATGCTGGTTATGAAGACTTTCAACCAACACGCCACCGTCAGCAAGAGCAAGTTCTTTAAGCAATGGTCGATTATGCAATTCATTGGTTTGATCATTCTAACCATTGTGGGTTATTTGCTATTAATATTTAGAATTTAAAATTAAATAATTCAGTTTAGACGCCAATTAAGGTGTCTTTTTAGTATCCAAAAAAAAGCTTTTTCGGTAAAATAGATATTAAATATTTAACAGATGGAGGAATTACAATGTCACCATTAATGTGGATTATTTTAATCATTATTGTTTTGCTTATTGCAATCTACATTGCTATTTATAACGGCTTACAAAAGTCAAAGGTTTATACTGATGAGGCTTGGAGTCAAATTGACGTTCAACTTAAGCGGCGCAATGATTTAATTCCTAACTTGGTTGAAACGGTTAAAGGCTATGCTAAGCACGAAAGCGAAACTTTTGAAAAAGTAGTTCAATTGCGCAACCAATTGACGCAGATTCCTGCTGACAACCGTGAGGAAATTCAAAAGGTTTCTAACCAATTAACTGATTCCTTGAAGACAATTTTTGCCTTATCAGAGAACTACCCTGATTTAAAGGCCAACCAAAATTTCTTAAGTCTGCAAGAAGAATTGACTAACACTGAAAACAAAATTGCTTATTCCCGTCAGCTTTACAATTCAACTGCTGCTCAATATGATCAAAAGCTGTTAACTTTCCCATCCAACATTATTGCGAAAATCCATCACTTCACTAAAGTGGATTACTTGCAGACTGATGCTGCAGAAAAAGAAGTTCCAAAGGTTAAGTTTTAGAGGTTAAAAAATGTTATACCAGCAAATTGCCCGTAACAAGCACAAAACTGTGGTCGTTATGACTGTTTTTGTGGTGATCTTAACTTTAGTTGGTGCTGGCTTTGGCTATCTCTTCAGCAATTCGCCGTGGAGCGGAATTATTATTGCTCTGGTTGCTAGTCTGCTCTATCTTTTCTTGGTAATGCGCAATCCCGAAAATATGGTCATGAGCCTTAATCATGCCCAAGAAATTCATGAGCAGGACAACCCACAATTGTGGCACATCGTTCAGGATATGGCGATGGTCGGCCAAGTTCCAATGCCAAGAGTTTTCATTATTAACGATCCAAGCCCCAATGCTTTTGCGACAGGTCGTGATCCTGATCATAGTGCCGTCGCAGTTACTCAGGGGTTGCTCGACATGATGAATCGCGAAGAACTTGAAGGCGTATTGGGCCATGAAATATCACACATTCGCAATTATGATATCCGCTTATCGACAATTGCAGTTGTATTAGTCGGCGTCATTTCATTTCTCTCTGGCGTGGCAAGCCGCGTTATATGGTTTGGCAGCGGCGATCGTGATGATGATCGTGACAGTAACGCTATTGAAATGATTTTTAAAGTGGTTGCGATTGTCTTTGTCCTATTTTTGGGACCATTATCGGCAACCCTAGCGCAAATGGCATTATCCCGCAATCGTGAATATTTGGCTGATGCCAGCTCAGTTGAGCTCACCCGTAACCCGCATGGCTTAATTTCCGCTTTGCAAAAAATCGAGAGCAGCCAGCCAATGAAGCAAGCCGATCGTTCAAGCAGCGGCCTGTATATCGAAAACCCATTTAGACATCGCGGTGGCAGTCTATTCGACACTCACCCGCCAACAGCTGACCGCATTGCTCGGCTAGAAAAAATGTAGACAAAACAAAAACAGATCTCTTTTGAGATCTGTTTTTTATTTCAAATTAATATTTGCTTGCCGGAATAATCGTTCACGCATCACTGCCGGCGTTTCGCCATAATATTGATTGAACTTCTTATAGAAGAAGGACTTGCTTGAATAACCAACCCGGCCAATGATTTCTTTAAGCGAAACATCTGGTTGGGCTAGCAAGGTTCGTGCTTCCTGCATTCTGCGTTCATCAACATGACTGACAAAGCTTTTGCCTGTCTTTTGCTTAACCATATTTGAGAAGTAGTTTGGATTAAAGCCGAAGTACTTTGCTGCTTGAGTTAACGTAATATCAGTAAAGTGATTATCAATGTAATTATCGAGCACGCTGCCTTCGAATTTCGTCTTATCAAGACTAGCTGGCGTTACCAAACGCTGAGTTCTAATCGATAAAATAATCATAACTGTCAATTCAGCCCCAATTAGAGCTCTGGCAAACAATTCGTTATTCAAATAGCCATTAATGATGTGCTGCATCACTTGTGATGCACGCGTAATCTGATTATTCTTGAGCCACAAAACATGTTCATTTGTCAGGCTAGAGACTATTTGTTTAATAATTTTTTCTTCTCTGCTGTCTTGATAAGCAAAATCTTTAAAGAAATTACGATAGTTGAAGCCGGGCTGGAATTTTATTTTCGCTAATACCGTATCTTGAGTTTGACTTTCAACTCCATATTTGGCGTTTTCAGTTAGCAAAAGAACATTTCCTGCCTTCATTGCTAAACTCTTTTCGCCACTTTTTACAATTGCTTCGCCGCTAACTACATATAGAATGGTCGCTACATCGTTAGAATAATAATGCAGACCCTTATTATGATTTTCAAGGTAGATTGAAAAAAGATCAAAATCCGGATTGCCGTTTTTCAACTTGATTTCATTGGTATCTTCGTTGTTAGAACGCAAAATACTAGCCAGATATTGATCTATAGCAACAGCTGCCATTGGTCCACCTTCCCTTTTGTATAACAATACATCTATAGAAACATTATATCCCAAAAGCGGTGACATTCGTTAAAATAGAGACAGTATATTAGTTTTATTTAACGGAAAAATTTTATGATGGCATCAATTAAATTTGATCATCTGTATTTTAGTTACAAAAAAGATGATTATATTGTCAAAAATTTAAATCTAACAATACCTAATGGATTTTCATTATTAATCGGGCCTACCGGCTGTGGCAAGTCGACTTTATTAAAATTGACGGCCGGCTTATATCCTAAATATGCTGGTCATACAAAGGGCCGAGTCATTACCTCTTTAAGTCATGCGATGATGTTTCAAAACGCTGATGAACAGTTTACAATGGCTACCCCGCGCGATGAAATTATTTTTGCGTTAGAAAATTTGCAACTCAATCAGGTTGAATATGAAGGCCGACTGAAAAAGGCTGTGACCTTCACACAGATTAGCAGAATGCTCGATCAAAAGATCAGCACTTTATCTGGTGGCGAAAAGCAACGGGTAGCATTAGCGGTGCTGGTAGCAATGGACGTAGATCTTTTCTTGTTAGATGAGCCTTTTGCCAGTTGTGATCCAGAAGCACGGAAATTTTTAATCGAAAAATTAGGACAGTTGCGCGATCAAGGCAAGACGATCGTCATTAGCGATCATGTTTTCACGGATTATACCGCTGTTTGCGACCGAGTATACGAAATGAAAAATAAAACAATCACGCTGCTGGACGATGAGGAAAAAGATGCACTATTTGCAGCTAAACCGCTAAAAAAGGTTTCCTTTGCATTGCCTAATAAGATAGCTCAGTCTTTGTTTTCATTGAACAAAACAGAAATAAAGCAAGGGCGTACTTTACTGATTCAGGAGCAATTGCAGCTTGAAAGTAGCAAAAACGTTTTGATTACCGGTCCTAATGGTGTCGGCAAAACTTCTTTTTTTAAGGCATTAACGCAAATGATTCCTTATTCCGGCAGCCTCTGTTTTCACCAAAATGAGATCAGCAAATTGAAGCCACGGAAGTATCTGCGCCAAGTGGCACAAATCTTTCAGGCAGCTGATGATCAATTTTTAAAAGTGACCGTGCGTGAAGAGATCGAATTAAGCAAGAAAACGCGCAATTCATTTTTTACTGATGAGCGAATTGCGGCCGCACTTAAGAAACTCCAGTTGGACTCTCATTTGGATCAAATCGTTTATTCTTTATCTGGTGGGCAGAAAAAGAAGCTGCAAATTCTGCTTATGCTGCTTGGTCAGCATGAGGTTTTGCTGATTGACGAGCCTTTGTCTGGATTAGATCACGAATCGATCAAACAGGTAATTGCTTTAATGCAAGAGAGCCAAAAAAAACTCCATAAGAGCTTTTTAATCATCAGCCACCAAGTAGACGAGCTCGCAGATTTATGCGACTACCACCTCGTTTTTGAGGCACAGAAGCTAAAATATGTAAGTGAGGTGCAAGCATGAATCCCAGTCTAAAATTCATTTTAGTTTTTATTATTTCCCTGGAAATATCATTGAAGGCATCTTTGACTACGAATAGCATCGTCATTGTTTGTGCACTGCTTTATTTGCTGTGGCACAAGATCTCGCTTAAGGATTTGGGCTTATTGCTGACAGTTCCGTTGATTGCGGCATTTACTATTTTTGCGACCTTGTACTGGTTTTCAACCAAGCCGGATCATTATTATGCATGGGTATTGGCCAGCCGTGTTTATGCTTATGTTTTGAGCATTGCCTGTGTCGTTAAAACAACAATAGCTGCTCAGTTGGCCCGTTCTTTTGAACAAAATCTGCATTTGCCGAGCAAATTCGCATATGGAGTATTGGCAGCCTTGAATATTATTCCGCGCATGCAGATGGCGGTGAAACGAATCAGAACAGTGGCAATGATGCGGAGCGTATATTTGAGCTTCTGGTCACCGATTTTGTATTTCAAGGCAATTTTGGTGGCTTTATCCTCCTCTGAGAATTTAGCTCAGGGAATGGAATCTCATGGCTACGTTGAAGGAAAAGAGCGGTCGGCAATCATTAAGATCCCGTTGACCAGCAATGATTGGTGTATTTTTGTATTGATTCTGTTTTTGTTCAATATTTGTTTATTTATTTTTAGGTGAAAATGATGCAAATTACTGAAGGAAAAATCCCATTCATGGGTTATGAAACTTATTATCGAATTGTAGGTACTAAAAGTTCGAAGGCACCGTTGTTTTTGCTTCATGGCGGTCCTGGATCAAGCCACAATTATTTTGAGGTTTTGGATGAATTGGCTGCCAAGAATCAGCGTCAAATTATCATGTATGACCAGTTGGGCTGCGGCAATTCAAGCATCCCTGACGATCACCCAGAACTTTACACTAAGGAAACTTGGGTAAAAGAATTGATGAATTTGCGTGAGCAGCTGGGATTGAAGAAAATCCATCTGTTGGGTCAGTCTTGGGGCGGCATACTCGCAATCATTTATTTATGCGATTATCAACCTGAAGGAATTAAAAGTGTGATCCTCTCCTCGACTTTGGCTTCAGCTAGTTTGTGGTCAAGAGAGCTCCACCGGATGATCAAATATTTGCCGGATGACGAACAGGCAGCAATTAAAGCAGCTGAAGACAAGAAAAGTTTTACTGGCTCTGCTTATTTGAAGGCTAACGACCACTTCATGAGTCAGCATGTTATCAAGATGAGTGCTGATTTGCCTGAATGCGTGCGCCAGAAGAAAAAGAGCGGAACCTTGGCTTATGAAACTGCGTGGGGACCAAATGAATACACGCCGGAAGGCAATTTACACGATTATGAATACACAGACAAATTAGATAGAATAAAGGTCTCGACTTTGATTACTAGCGGGACTGACGATTTATGCACGCCATATGTTGCGAAGTCGATGCATGACAGAATTAAGGGCAGTGAATGGCAACTATTTGAATATTGCGGCCATATGCCATTTGTGCAGAAGACTGATGAACATATTGATTTGTTGTGCAGATGGTTAGATAAAAATGATTAAAAAAGTCACCATTCTAAGTGAAATAGAATGGTGACTTTTTTATGTGAGCCTAGATTATTTAAAGTTTGCAACCTTTACGTAGCGCTTGTTTGTGGCGGTTGCACCTTGAATTCTGTAGTAAAGTTTACCGTTCTTAAACTTGTAAGAACCACCATATTTAGTGATTGTTGTGCCCTTCTTGAGGACTGTCTTGGTAGCGCGGCGAGTGCTCGTTGCGCAGATGTAGGCATTTTTGGTCAATGTACGCTTAGTGCCATCGATGTTGGAGACACTGATGTAGTAATTAGTGTAGGTTCCATCAGCATTGTAAACTTGATAGAAATCACCACTTGTATAATATTGACCACCATCGATATGAATTGGATTAGCTTTTACATAGACTGTACTAAAGGCTGAAAATACCTTTTTAGTCTTAGTTCCAGCTGCTGTATATCCTTGGGCTGCATGCGTCACAGTCTTTTGAACCAGGCTTGGTGTAGAGGCCTTGCTAGTTGCTAAATATTTAGTTTGATTCCAGAGTGTTGCATTATTATTTGCATTTGCGGAAGCTTCAGATACTGTTGAAACACCAGTGTAGAATTCCATTTTCGTATCTAATAAGGTTACCAACGTAGTAAGTACGGCCTTGATAGAAAGTATCTGTATCTCCTAAACCTTTGACATAGTTTTAGTTATCAGGAAGATACAATTGAATTGAAGTAGCAGGTTTTACGTATACTTGATAAGAAATGGTTGTATTATTTTCTCCAGATAATTGAACGGTGAAGTTTTCACCGGCCTTTGAAGTATCAACGGGATTTGAGACGATTGATACCTTACCCGAAATTTTTACTGTGTCCCCGTTTGTCAAAGTAATATTGGTTGTGTCTGTTGTTTGCGCGGTACCAGCAGCACTAACGATTGTCGAAATTATGCTGATTAGAAACCTCAATTTTGCCTTATTACCAAAGCACCTATATCATATATGATTCCTGAAAATAAATTGTTAAAAAATCCCTAATTAGGGATTTTTTAACAACAAAACGAAATGATACGTTCGAATTTATGTCGGTAATTAATTATTACCAAAATTATAAATATGTTTTATTTGAAGAAATGCAAATGTATAGCTCTCTTTTAAATTTTTATCTTCTAAAGAATCTAAAAATTGACTAATGACATACTCTTTATGAATATCAATATATGCTAATAAAGCATTCATAAATTTGATTCTTACATTAGTCAAAAGATCATTTTTAGAATAATTCAACTTACTTGTTGTATTCAAAATTACTTTAGCTTTATCAGGTTGCTTATCTTTTACTAAAACAAATGCAGCATTTAATAAAGTATTACTTGTAACAACCGAAACTAAATACTGGTTATGTACCTCACTAATCAATGATCTGGACAGTTTATAAACTTCTTCTGAATTAAGTAATAATTGTATATTAGCAAATAGAATTATTTCCTTCTTAAACCAATGCTTAATACCCACAAATTGTTCTGAAATGAGAATGCTGGGGTTTTTTCACTTATGATACGGACTGCCACTATTAATCATAAAAGCCCGATAAATCTGCTCAATCAGCACAATGCGCATAAGCTGATGCGGCATGGTCAACTTGCCAAAACTAATCAAATCATCCCCACGCTTATTCACAGCTTCACTCGTACCTAAACTGCCGCCGATCACAAACGTAATATCCGAATGACCATACGTGCCTAAATCCGCAATCTCCTTCGCAAATTCCTCGCTGCTGCGCTGCTTTCCCTTAATCGCAGTCACATAAACATACTCCTTATCCTTAATCTTGCTAAGAATTCGCTGACCTTCAATTTTCTTAACTTGCTCATCTTGTGCATCACTAAGCTTCTCCGGAGCCTTTTCATCCGGCACCTGCACAATCTTCACCTTGGCAAAATGGCTAAGGCGCTTTTCATACTCAGCAATCGCATCTTTAAAGTATTTTTCTTTTAATTTTCCAACACAAACTATCTTGATATTCATAATATCTTATTTTATCCCCTAATCTACAATGTTTCCACCGTAGTTTTCCACACCTGTGTAAAAGCATAACCTACATTTTGTAGTCCCTAATCTATTTTTTCCAACAACTTGTGTTTCAAAACTTTCTTCAATTTTTTTAAAATAATTTCCCACATCAGCCCCTGCGAAAAACTTCTTTCACAAACTTTATGCGTGAAAAGCCTATTATTATGCTATGAACGGATGTTTTAACAATATTTTGTTCACTAATGCTTACACACAATTCACAACTTATCCACAGTTATTAACAAGTCATTATACCCTACTTATCCACAATTCACAGTTTTATCCACAGTTATCAACAACTTATAAAATTTTCGAAAACTTGACAAGTTTATTTTCCGAACTTTATCTTGTTACACAAATTTAAAGTTAAGAAAAAAGGCGATATAATCGTGAAACACGCATTACATCGCCTTTTTTATTTTTGATTATGGAATATTCTACTTGTTAATTACTTTCAAGAGTAACTTTTAAGTTTTGTGTCTTACCATTTCTATTAACGGTTACGGTCACAGTATCACCGACTTTGTGATTATACAAAATGGTGTGTAACGATGCGACATCAGTTACTGTCTTACCGTCAACTTTGGTAATAACATCCTTAGCCTTCATACCAGCCTTTGAAGCTGAACTATTCTTAGTTACAGATGCAACATAGATACCACTCTTCAAAGTTGATTGAATGCCCAAACGGCTTCTGTAACTTTCAGGAATACCACTCAAAGCTATAACCTTAACTCCAAGTTGTGGACGGGTAATCTTACCATTCTTCACTAATTGGTTAACAATCGTTACAACCTCATTAGATGGAATAGCGAAGCCCATCCCTTCAACAGAAGTACCATCACTTGATTCTGCCAGCTTCATTGAGTTGATCCCGATTACTTGACCAGCAGAGTTGACCAATGGACCACCAGAGTTACCTGGGTTAATGGCTGCATCGGTTTGAATTACAGTTTGTTGGTAATCTGAAGAAGTAGTAATCGTTCTGCTTGGAGCTGAAATAATCCCTTGCGTTACCGTAGAAGCATATTCACTACCAAGTGGTGAACCAATCGCAATTACTGTTTGACAAGCTTGCAAGCTCTTAGAATCGCCAAATGAAGCAGTTTGCGTTACATACTTAGAGTCGATTGAAAGAACGGCCAAGTCAGTTGTTGAATCTTTACCAACAATCTTGGCATTAACGGTTTTACCATTAGCAAGCATTACTTGAACAGCATCAGCGCCAGAAACAACGTGGTTGTTGGTTACGATGTAGCCTTTACCGTTTGATTTCATATAAACAACACCGGAACCTTCACTGTAAGTTTCAAGCTTGCCGCTGCCAGATGAAGAGCTGTCGCTATCACTGCTGCCACCAAAAATGCTTTCAATGATGGAACTGCTTGATGAAGATGAAGGTTCCCGCTTTAAGTTAATTACTGAAACAACAGCGCCCTTAACTTTATTGTAAGCACTGGTCATTGTTCCGCTAGTTTTTGCACTAGTCTTAGAGACCTTGGAACTGCTTGAAGAAATGCTGGTTTGAGCAGTATTGCTGTTGCCAACTTGTGCATTATTAATAGCATCAAGTGCTGTATAAGAAACACCACCACCGATTAAACCGGCTACGACACCAACAATGGCTGTTTTGACTAAGACATTGTTTTTCTTTTTTGGTCTGTTAGTGTTTAGGTTTGGGTTTTGATTATTATTTTGTTGATTTTCCATACACATTACTCTCTTTCTTGTTTTTCTTTTAATATAAATATACTGCTCAAATTTGAAAAATATATGAATATTGCTTTCAAAAAGGCTAAATTTTTACTAAACTAGTTGGCTTCTGCGGATCAGTATCGATGATTTTTACATCTGAATCCAAACTGGCATCCCCCTGCACCAGCATCTCTTCCGCAGTATCATGCGCCAAATATTCAGTATTATTATGCTGGCTGCGATGCGCTAAAAAGATATGCTTGGTCTTCGGCGTGACCACATCTAGCAGTGCCTGCCCTGGTTCAATAGTATTGATCTGTTCGACCGGCAATTTGCCAATTTTATTGGTATCCAGCAAATAATTCCAGGTGCCGATATTGGCAAAAGCATCGATCTTAGGATAGCGCCGCATCAAGCCGCCTAATCCACTGCTATGATCACTATGATCGTGACTCAAAAAGGCCATGTCGATTTCATTGATATCCACGCCAACTTCAACCAGCAAATTCTTTATCTTTTTTCCAGAATAAACCTGCATCCATCAAAATTTTATGCTGCCTGGTCGTCAGCAAGCTGACATTACCAGTTGAGCCGCTGGCTAAAACAGAAACTTACACTTATCCCTCAGTCTCCATTAGTTATATGTTGTATTAGTTTGAATCATTTGTGCCGTAAATGCGTTTACCCGCTTCAAAGTTACATTCTTGGTCGCCTTGTTTTCAACCCAGACCAGCCAAGTTGGAAGCAAAATAGTGCTGCCACGCACCTCGGTTAACTTAGAATAACCCAGGCTAACTTTCATAACTCGTGAGTTATTTGCCAATTCACGGTCAGTATACATTGCACGAACCGCATGCCATGGTGAAATAGTAGACTGCTGTTCACGTACTGCAACTACTGGACCCAAGTAGCTTAAAGTATAGTTTTCAATCGTCTTGGACTTAATATTGATCGTTAGCTGTGCCCCACTATCATAAATGTCACCATATTCTGACGTTTGAACGAAAGTATAGTTGTTGCTGCCGGACATGATTGCTTCATAGCGATATTGCTTGCCATAAGGAACATTGCGCGAATCATTTTTAAACTTATTCAGTTCCGCCAAAATCTGCTTTTTGCTGCCGCTGATTCTGACGATATTCTTAGGCGTGGCCGTTAATTTGTTATCAGTTTTTGAATAGCTGGCGTTTACCTGAGTCAAAGAGGTCAATTTGCTACTCAAATAATCTGACTTTTTAACTGCCAAATAATAGCCTGAAGCCTGACTTGTCGAAAGCTTAGATGGCAAATCGATTCCATCTGCCCGCATCTCAGAACGGATACTATTATTAGTTGAACTAGTAGTAGAATCTGACAAACTAACAGGTGACCGCAGAATTTCAACGCCTAAATATATATCGATCAACAAGAAAACAATTAAAAACAACCATTCGATTCGTTTATGATCCATTTTTAATTAACCTCGCTTTTTTGGGGATTGATTGTTCTGCGATATGCCGTCAAATCCTGCTTCATCCATTCATCAACCGACTTCCATTCGCCATAGGCTTTCACATAATAGGTCGGGACAAGATTTACCAAATTATCGCGCGTACTGTCTTTTTGAACTTGTGAACCGACGACAATATCATCGATTTCTGATTCGTCTAAGCCATGTGCTTTCAACTTAGCAACCACTTCACTTGTTGGTGCAAGCGTTGTTGTTTGCCCATCAAATGGAATTGGAATCTGCAGGTTGATGCTGTTAAAGGCAACAGAAATTGAATCCGTTGAAAATGTCGTGGTAACTTGCACCTCATGTTTGTTTAAAAAGACTGGCGTACCCTCAACATAGTTGGTATAGCGAATACTGCTTGCATCAGCGTCAAAGAAACGCAAGTCCTGTTCAGTTAACCCGATCAGGTGAACATAGTAAATACTATCTAATAACCGGCTGGTATTAGTAACATACTGATTCTTTTCATAGTGCGTGTACAAATAATCGTCGCTGTTTGACTTGCTTTTTGGCACGCGCAATCTTGTTGAATAATTCAATGAATAAGCTGTCCAGCCCTTTTTGCTTGTCCGCGTTGAAACTCCGGAAGTTCCTAGCAAACGAGCTACAAAGTATGAGTCTGCTTGCTTATTAATCAGATAGCTGTATACCCGCCACTTTTCAGTTTTAGTGTAGTAGGCGGTATAGCCCAGCTTGGTTTTAACGAATTTAATCGGAGTTTTGTATTGCGCGTTTTGAGCATATTTACGTAAACGCGTAAAATCGCCCTTCTTGATTTTTACACGGTAAATTCGATAATTCTTATCATTGCCGACATAGATTTCACGATTGTTGCCGGTGGTAGAAATAAAAATTCGATTTAACTGCCGATTGTCCTTTTTAGAAGTTCCTGTTGCAAAAACACTGAAAGTAATCTTATCAGGGTATGTCAATTGCAAATAATCTTGGTTAGCCAGCATTTTTTCATATTGACTTTGAGAAGAAGAAATCAGCTTAATGCTTGTCACCTTGAGTTTTTGCAAATCCTTTGAAAATTCAAAGGAAAGGTTGTTCTTAGAATCGTACAGCCGATATAATTGACCATTCCGATAGCCATAAGAATTAGTAGGAATGCACAAATCATACAGCGACTTGGTACTGCGCGTCTTGAGCTGTTGCTTAGATGAACTGTCTGCTTGATTGATCTGACTAAAACGCTGATCGTTAGTCATGATAAAAATCCAAAGTACGATTGACAGAATAATAGCTCCCGCTGTTACCAGCAATAGCAGCCAGTCAGTAAATTTTGATTTAAACTTCATCCCAGTCATCCTCCTCACTCATTGGTTCGTATGGTAAGGAAATATAGAAGGTTGAGCCGTTGCCTTCACTACTGTCGGCCCAAATCTTACCATGGTGGGCTTCCACAATTTCTTTAGCAATAGCCAAGCCTAAACCGGTACCACCTTGAGCCCGTGATCTTGCCTTGTCGACACGGTAAAAACGGTCGAAGATTTTGCCCAGATCTTTTCTTGGAATACCCAAGCCTTGGTCGGAAATGCTCAAAATAACGTGGTTTTGGTTTTGAACTAAGCGAACGGTAATTACGCCACCATCAGGTGAATATTTAATCGCGTTATTCATAATATTATCGATTACTTGCATCATCTTATCAGTGTCAATTTCAACCCATAAGGCTTGATTGCCAAGTTCACGCCTAATAGTGTATTTCTTCTTTTTATCAGTATTCTTATCGGTCTTAACAATCATATCGAAACGGTTAAGAATATGCGATACAAAATCGTTCAAGTTGACCCACTCTAGATCCATCTTAGAAACGCCACGATCCATTCTGGACAAGCTCAACAGGTCATTAATCATACGGATCATTCGTTCAGTTTCTTCTTGAGTAACCTGAAGGAATTGCGGTGCAATCGTTGGATCTTTCCATGCACCTTCGTTTAAGGCTTCAATATAGGCCCGCAAACTAGTCAAAGGCGTTCTTAACTCATGAGAAACGTTGGAAACAAACTGCTTTTGCGAGTTTTCATTCTTTTGCTGCTCAGTAACATCGTGCAAAACGCAAACGCTACCTGAAACAAAGCCGGTTACCCGCTTAATCAGCGAGAAGCTAGCGTGCAAAATCATTTCATCCCGCGTACCACTATTGACAGTGACAACAATTTCTTTTTGGTTAGCAATCAGGTCTTGGGCTGATTCATTCAACCCCAATACCTTGTTAATCGGTTCGCCAATGACGTCTTTTTCTTTAACATTTAAAAAGCTCAACGCCATTTGGTTAACAACATTAACATTGCCATGCCGGTCAGCCGCAAGCACTCCGTCGGTCATGTGCGACAGAACGCTATCCAGCCGTCTTCGTTCACTGTCGGACTCTTCCTGTGATCGTTCAACTCTGATTGATAAAGTGTTAAAAGCCTTGCCTAATTGCCCCAATTCATCATCAGAATAGATCTTTACCTGGTTTGAATAATCACCATTGGCAATATTCAATGCTTGCTGCTGCATTTCTTCAATCGGCCGCGTAATCGCACGCGAAATAACCAGTGATAAAATCGCTCCCAAAAGGGCCGCAATCAATGATGCAGCCAAGAAGGCCAATGAGGTGTTGCGCAAATCATCGAATACTCCTTGCATGCTGGCCCGCACATAAATCGCACCAACACTGTTGGTTGAACTAGTGCCACTGGTCAATGGTGAAATTTGCACCATATAGTTTCCCTTATCGTCAATTACTTTAGTGACCTGGCGACCAGTAGAAGTAACTTGCTTAACATCATTATTGGTGATTCTTTGTCCAATCCGACTTTTATCATTCAAGTTGGAAACAGCCCGAATAATATCCTTATTATCTACAACAATAATTTCACTAATATCAGAATTGGTGTCGTAATCATTGATAATTCGATTCAGACGATCGTCAGTATTTTTGCCATAATGTGCCAATTGGCTGGCCAATTGATTGGTGACGATCGGTGGAATTTGAATTGTCTCTTGAAAACTTTTAATACTGCTTTGTTCAAGTTGTCTAGTAAAGTACGCTCCAATTACTTCAATTGTAGCTAGCAGCATTAGCATAAACACTACTGCCAGCTTGGTATTGATCGAATTGAAAGTATGCTTTAGTACTTTTCTTATTTTTTTCATTCTCTTCCAAAATTCACAATATAAAAAGAAAGCCACACACTTTCGCAGTCCTGTGGCTTTCTAAATTATTCTTCGGTTGGCTGCTTTACGTAGTATCCAACACCACGACGAGTAATCAAAATTTGTGGTTGAATTGGATTGTCTTCAATCTTTTCTCTCAACCGGTGAACAGTTACGTCAACGGTCCTAACATCCCCAAAGTAGTCATAACCCCAAACTGTTTGCAATAAATGCTCACGAGTCATAACTTGTCCCATATGTTGAGCTAAATAATATAGCAGTTCAAACTCACGGTGAGTAAGTTCGATCTTTTTGCCATTCTTCTCAACAATATAGGCATCTGGCATAATGACCAAGTTACCGATCTTAATGTTTTTATCGGCTTCCTCTTGGGTTGCAGCTTCTGCTTTTTTAACAATATCACGACGGCGCAAGTTTGCCTTTACCCGTGCAACTAATTCACGGTTAGAAAAAGGCTTGGTTACGTAGTCATCAGCACCTATTTCAAGTCCTAAAACTTTATCAATTTCAGTATCTTTAGCTGTTACCATGATTATGGGCATATCGTGAGTTTGCCGTACTTCACGTGCAACTTCAAGTCCATCTTTTTTAGGTAACATTAAGTCCAAGATCATCAGATCTGGATCATATTCCTCAACTTTTTGAACAGCCTCTTCACCATCATAGGCAGTGTCGACGTCGAAGCCTTCTTTGGTTAAATTGAATTTGATAATATCAGAGATAGGCTTCTCATCATCGACGACGAGAATTTTCTTTGGCATCGAGAATGCCTCCTTTGCTTCATATATTATACTGGTTTTTGCTTTTTTAGCCAAAAATATACAAAAAATTCTGAAAATCACTTGATTTTGCTCACAATAAATTGCATAATAATTGTTGTCAGTTATGGCATGGGTGGTTAGCTCAGCTGGCAGAGCAACGGACTCTTAATCCGTGGGTCGAGGGTTCGATCCCCTCACCACCCACTATTTTAAAGCATCGCTTCGGCGGTGCTTTTTTTGTTGTTTATTTTTTAAATTTTCTTAGTTTTCGTCTTTTTGATAGCTTTTAGTAACCGAATCTTGGTAAAATATAGCTAAGATTTAAATAGGGAGGCGTTCTTATGAACAACGAAAACGTATTTTTTAACCCTGGCGATGCAATTTCTTCATCACACGATTACAAGGAAGCTCGCCGCAGCGCTCAAATTATTAAGGCAGATAAACCAACCGCTGGACAAATTATTATTGCTAAGAATGCCAAGAACGGTACCTACGCAATTTACCTTGCCGAAAATGCCCGCGATGAAAAACATGGTGAGCCATACAAAATTACTGACAAACTTTAAATAATAGTCGCTTAACGGCGGCTTTTATTTTTTTGCTTTTTTCTAAAAAAAAGACTTGCCAAAAGAATTAATCATTGTTAATATTATTAACTGTCAGCAATGACATGGGTGGTTAGCTCAGCTGGCAGAGCAACGGACTCTTAATCCGTGGGTCGAGGGTTCGATCCCCTCACCACCCACCAAATATGGAAATGTCACTGCAAGTAGTAGGTGCTTTTTTATACCTAAATTAAGGACAGGACACAATGTGTTCTGTCCTTTTTCTTTCTATCTGTTTTTATGATAAATAATTTTTTAAGGAGGCTTGAGCATGAAAACTTACTATTATGAGAAAACAACTGATGATGTAGTTAATTCTGCTCAGCAAGATTTTTCTTTGCCAGATGATTATGCGATTTTTCCCACTTCCTTATCTGGTCGCATCTGGAATAAAATAGTTCGTGCGCTAGCCTGCGGCTTTGGTTTTATTTATTCGCGCTTGTTTTTGCATACTCATATTGTGGGCAAAGATAAGCTAAAAAAAGCTGCTGATCAGGGATATTTCGTTTATGGCAATCACACGCAGCCAATGGGTGATGTTTTTACGCCTTTGACGGTTGTTTCTTGTCAAAAAATGTACGCAATCGCTGACCAAGCTAACTGGGGCATCCCCTTCATCGGCAAATATTTGGTTCGCTATGGTGGTCTGCCTGTTGGTAAGGATATCAAGCAATCGATTAAGCTGCTTAAGGCTGTTAAAAAAGTGATCAGGCAAAAGAATGGCGTTGTACTCATTTATCCTGAAGCTCACGTTTGGCCTTATTACACTCGGATTCGCCCTTTCACTGATACCAGCATGTATTTTCCAGTTGCTTTAAATGCTCCTAGCTTTACGTGGACAAGCACTTATACCCGATCTAAATTCTTTAAGCGACCAAAAATTACCGTCTATATTGACGGACCCTTTTACCCAGATAAGAATCTAAACAAGAAACAGGCCCAGGCTAAACTTCACGAGCAGATTTGGAAGAGCTTAGTTAGTCGTGCTAAACTAAGCAATTATAACTACTATCACTATCAGAAAAAATAAATGGGAGAACAATGAACATTCTTTTTTGCGGAGATCAGCATGCCGAAGATGGTGTCCTCATCTCTACTCTTTCTTTATTGAAAAACACAAACGAAGAGCTGCACCTCTATGTTCTTACAATGGAGCTGCCTGGCAAGCAATATCAACCTTTTTCTAAGCATGCGGCTGATTTTATTCGCTCTTTATTGGTCGAAAAAAATAAAAACAACACGTTAGAACTAATCGACTGTTCTCGGCTTTTTGTTAAACAGCCCCCAACAGCTAATATGGGAACCCGTTTTACTCCTTACGCAATGCTCAGATTGTTCGCTGACCAATTGCCTCAAATTCCGGACCGTGTCTTATATTTGGATGATGACATTATTATTCGCAAGGATATTTCTGCTTTTTACCATCAAGATTTAGGACACATGGAAATAGTTGGCATACTAGATTATTGGGGTCGCTTCTTTTTCCACAATTGGAAAAGCAAGCGCGTCTTTGACTATATGAATTCCGGCGTTCTTTTATTCAATATGCCTGAAATTAAGCAAACGAAGCTATTTGCAAAAGTTCGGCACATGATGCAAGTGAAAAAGATGTTCCTGCCTGACCAATCAGCAATCAATAAGCTGGCTGTCCAGAAAACGCATCGCACCGCGCAAATATAATGAGCAGTACCATTTGCGGCCAGATACCATGATTCAGCATTTTACGACCAGTTTTCGCTTTAAACCATACTTCCACACGTTAACAGTTAAGCCCTGGGACGTAGAACGCGTTCATAGCGTATTACATTTGCACGAATACGATGATCTGTTAGAACAATATTTAAATTTAAAAAACAAGCTATCATAGTAAAGGAGATTCTAATGACAATTCCTGTCTTTTACAGCATCAGCGATGATTTTACGAAATATGCCGCTGTTTCACTTTATTCCTTAATTAAAAAAGCAAATCCAAACACTGACTATACCGTTTATTTTTTAAACCAAGATTTGTCTGATAAGCATAAAAGCGATCTAATGGCGATGGCAACTGAAAATGTGCACGTTAAGTTTTTCCACATCAATGATGAACTCGTTGCCCCAATTAAAAACCGAAAAGAAAATTTTTTGCGGGCCGACTTTTTCACACCGTCCATCTTCTACCGTCTCTTTATTCCGGAATTATTCCCGCAATATGACAAGGCGATCTATATTGACAGCGATACAGTACTAAATGATGATATTGCCACGCTTTATCAAACCGATTTAGGCAATAATTTATTCGGTGCCTGCACGGATTCATCAATTCAGTTTGTCGAAAAAATGCTTTTCTATATTAAATATGTTTTGGATCTTGATCCTAAGAAATACATTAATTCCGGCATGTTGGTAATGAACTGTAAGTCCTTCCGCGACAAGCACTTCATCGATCACTTCATGGACTTATTGACCAAGTACCATTTCGACTGCATTGCACCTGACCAGGATTATTTAAATGAATTAGGCGAAAACAGTATTTTGCACCTTGATCCTCGTTGGGACGCAATGCCGAATGAAAATACACCTGAAATAAAAGATCCAGGTTTAATTCACTACAATTTATTCTTTAAGCCTTGGCACTTTACCAATGTCCAATATGAGAAATATTTCTGGGAAAACGCTCGACAAACAAAGTTCTATTCTGAATTGAAGCAAGAATTAGATAATTATACTGACCAAGAGCGCGAGCAGGATCGCAATAAGTTAAACCATATGCTTGAAAAAGCCGATGTAACTGCCCGTGATCCCCACAATTGGGCTCAGATTAAGAAACAAGGTTCGGTGGCATTATGATTATTGGAGATAATCGCGAACAAGTAATTAAGAATATTCAGACCGCTGCTAATAAGCGAGATTTCACAGCCAAGGTTGAAATCGGTGATCCGGTAATGAGCTTGGACGAACGCTTGAAGCTAGTTAATAACTTTTGGCAACATCAGAATACTATTTACAGCAAGCTAAACAACGGAATTGGACATTTAATGCTCAATGTTTTGGCCAAAACCATTACCAGCACTACCAAAGTCGTTGGAACTGAAAATTTGCGTGACTTGCCTCGTGGCGGTGCAATCATCACTTCTAATCACTTCAATCAGCTCGATACATTAACTATTAAAACTTTGGCTAGTAAGGAACATCATAAGCTTTCCATCGTAATTGAAGATACTAATTTGATGCTTCCTGGGATTCTCAGATATTTGATGAATTATGTTGGAACGATTCCTTTAGTTAACAGTCCTAATTATATTGGCAAAGACTTCATCAAGCATTTGCATCATGCCCTAGATCAAGATAATTGGGTCCTTATTTACCCTGAACAAGAGATGTGGTGGAATTACCGCAAGCCGAGAAAACTCCAGCGAGGGGCCTATTATTTTGCAGCTAAGCAAAATGTCCCAGTTATCTCTACTTTCGTTGAAATTCAACCTTTATCTAAATTGGAAAAGAAAGATCCTAATTTTTATCAAACTAAATATATCGTGCACGTTTTGCCAGTAATTTATCCGGACGTAAAATTGAGTTTACAAGCTCGTTCAGAAAAGATGAAGCAACAAGACTATCAGCAAAAAGTTGCGGCCTATGAAAAAATATATGGTAAAAAATTAGACTATGACTTCACAGCCTGGGATATCGCGGGTTGGCGCGGTAAACTTTAAAAAAGATTGAATTTATTATATATTCAATCTTTTTTTATTTGCAGTAGATATATTTTCTTTTATAATTAACATGGAGCTGGAATGAATATATTGTGAGGGGGTGTCCACCATGAATTTGCGTCAATTGTACTACTTTAAAGAATTAGTCGAACAAAAACAATTCCTTAAAGCTGCAAGAAATTTAAACATATCACAGCCTAGTTTATCTAATTCCTTAAAATCGCTAGAAACGGAGTTAGGTTGCCAATTGGTCAACCGTAGCGGTGGTAAGGTATTTTTAACAGAATACGGCAAGATTTTTTATAAAACCGCAATTGAATCTATTTCTTCTATTGAAGATGCTAAGCTCGAAATCGAACGCCAAAAGTTGCGCGAAAATAATATTGTAGCAATTGCAAGTATCCCAACATCCTTTAATACTTTTTTACTGTCCACCATCAAGGAATATCAAAAAGAAAGCAGTACGCAAGCTAAATTTTTCTTTGATGATGCTCTTTCACCTGAAATTTGCGAAGGTCTTCGCTCAGGTAAATACGACTTGGGTATTTGTTCAAAAGATGAAAATTATTCCGATTTAACTTTTCTACCGCTTTACAATGAGGAGCTTGTTTTAATCACTAAGAAAAATAATGAATTAGCTCAAAAAGACAAAGTCAGTTTGAAAGATTTAGATAATGAAGATATTTACACATATTCGACTAAATCGACTTTAGGTAAGAACATTACTACGGCAATTACCGCTAAAAACAAAAATATAAAAATTCATAATTTTGCTAAGGATGAGCTAAGCTTGGCCAGTTCAGTAATTGCAAATGACCTTAAGGCTTTAATTGTTAAAAGCGTCTTCTTAGATCATTTTGATCTTAAACAAATTCAAGTGGATCTGCCACGTAATACAAGACAAGTTTACTTAGCTTATAATAAGCAAAATATAAAGAACCAGGAAGTTAAAAATCTAATTAATTATCTGAAAAACAAAAAGGGATCTAAATAGATCCCTTTTTTACTACTTTGCTTTTTCTTGAATTTTGAAAACGATCGTACCGGTGATTAAACCAACAATCATTGGAATGAACCACGATAATCCTTCGTTAGCTAGCGGCAGCATATTTCTAACATGCGCGATCGCAAGCCCAAAACTGCTTTTACTTACAACGGCTGGCATATTAACAATCATATCCATAATTGCCGGAACCAAAGTAAATAGAACACTGATTACCATAAACCGTTCGATTCTTTTTAAAGAAATGAGTAAATACGACCAAAATAATTAAAATGATGGAAATTGGATACAGCAGCATTAAAATGCAGGCTGTGACCAGGAAATGATCGTCTCAAGGCCAACATTGGCGAATAAGAAGGCACTGATGCTAGTAATAGCCAACCAACCATGATAACTAATTTTAGAAAAATGTTTATGAAAGTCTTGCGCAAAAGCAGCAACTAGAGAATTGCTTGACCAATTTTACCGGCATAGCTTTGAACAATTTGAGAAAATGCGGTTCCTCCGTCAGCTGAACCAGGCAACTCTGCCAAGAGACATTGCACCAATCGCAATGCTTTTATCTTCCCTTTTACCCATTTGACGAATGGCCGTGATAATCGTTACACCGAACGCTAACCCGGCTAGAGCATCCATTGTGTTATAGCCTTGTAAAAAGCCATTCATAACGGCTCCAGACGATGTTAAATAGTCTGTGGTGCTTTTAACAGTATTAGGATTCTCCATTGGAAAAAGGAAAGCAACTATGAATACCAAGAATAGCAACACAAGAAAAATCGAATTGAGAATTTTTCCTAAATTATCCAAAATATTGCTTTGATTATAAGAAATAAGGTAAGTAAATATAAAAAATAAGGTTGAAAATATCAACAACCCTAATTTTTGGTAATTACTAGGGATAAACGGCGCTATTCCAACTGTATAAAAAACAGTCGCAGTTCTCGGAGTTCCAAATAATGGACCAATAGTTAAGTGAATTAAGGTCATAAAAATCAATGCAATGTAGATCCAAAAGGTAATCCAATTTCATATACTCCATTTGCATGAATCAAGGCAATTGCCAAAATTGATAATAAAGGCAACAGCACGGCCGTAATTAAAAAACCAAGTGCGGCTAAAAACCAATTATGTCCTGCAATTTATCCTAAATGAAGTGGGAAAATCAAGTTCTCAGCACCAAAAAATAGAGCAAAAATCATCGAGCTGATTACAAAGTAATCTTTTTTTAGTTCTCGTTCTAAAGTTTTTAAATCTTCCATTATTTCAACTCCTTTAATTAGTTATTAATTTTGCCATATTTTTCTCAGCAAATCTACAAAAACCTAAAAAAGAGCACAAAAAAGAGACGCTCTCGCGTCCCTCTTCCCTTCTTATTCCGCTTAGCTCCGGCTGTCAGACTCGAACTGACGACATCTTGATTAACAGTCAAGCGCTCTACCAACTGAGCTAAGCCGGAATATTAAAAAAGAGCACGGCAGCTGCCTACCCTCGCAGGCAGTTTCCCACCAACTACTCTCGGCGTTAAGAAGCTTAACTTCTGTGTTCGGCATGGGAACAGGTGTATCCTTCTTGCTATCGCCACCGTACTCTTTCTTGAGCTTCCACGCTCAAAACTAAATACATTCCAAGCTCCGACCTCTGAGCTTTGGTCAAGTTCTCGACTGATTAGTACTGGTCCGCTCCATTCTTCGCAGAACTTCCACTCCCAGCCTATCTACCTCATCGTCTCTGAGGTGTCTTACTGCTTTCGCATTGGAAATCTCATCTTGAGGGGGGCTTCGCACTTAGATGCTTTCAGCGCTTATCCCTTCCGCACATAGCTACCCAGCGATGCCTTTGGCAAGACAACTGGTACACCAGCGGTGCGTCCATCCCGGTCCTCTCGTACTAAGGACAGCTCCTCTCAAATTTCCTGCGCCCACGACGGATAGGGACCGAACTGTCTCACGACGTTCTGAACCCAGCTCGCGTGCCGCTTTAATGGGCGAACAGCCCAACCCTTGGGACCAACTTCAGCCCCAGGATGCGACGAGCCGACATCGAGGTGCCAAACCTCCCCGTCGATGTGAACTCTTGGGGGAGATAAGCCTGTTATCCCCAGGGTAGCTTTTATCCGTTGAGTGATGGCCCTTCCATACGGTACCACCAGATCACTAAGTCCGACTTTCGTCCCTGCTCGAGCTGTCTCTCTCGCAGTCAAGCTCCCTTATACCTTTACACTCTGCGAATGATTTCCAACCATTCTGAGGGAACCTTTGAGCGCCTCCGTTACACTTTAGGAGGCGACCGCCCCAGTCAAACTGCCTACCTGACACTGTCCCTGGCCCGGCTTACGGGCCTAGGTTAGAGCATCCATCAAACAAGGGTAGTATCCCAACATCGCCTCCAGTAAGACTAGCGTCCTACCTTCTCTGGCTCCTACCTATCCTGTACATGTTTAACAGATACTCAATATCAAGCTACAGTGAAGCTCCATGGGGTCTTTCCGTCCTGTCGCGGGTAACCCGCATCTTCACGGGTATTATAATTTCACCGAGTCTCTCGTTGAGACAGTGCCCAAATCATTACACCTTTCGTGCAGGTCGGAACTTACCCGACAAGGAATTTCGCTACCTTAGGACCGTTATAGTTACGGCCGCCGTTTACTGGGGCTTAAATTCGTACCTTCGCCGAAGCTAAGCACTCCTCTTAACCTTCCAGCACCGGGCAGGTGTCAGCCCCTATACGTCGTCTTACGACTTTGCAGAGACCTGTGTTTTTGATAAACAGTTGTTTGGGCCTATTCTCTGCGGCTGATCTCTCGATCAGCACCCCTTCTCCCGAAGTTACGGGGTCATTTTGCCGAGTTCCTTAACGAGAGTTCTCTCGCTCACCTTAGTGTTCTCCACTTGACTACCTGTGTCGGTTTGCGGTACGGGTACGTTCTCTCTGGCTAGAAGCTTTTCTTGGCAGTGTGACTCTTGCACCTTCGCTACTTTAACTTCGCTCCTCCTCACGACTTGCCCTTAGAAGCAAGCATTTTACTCGCTCCCAGGCTTATCGCTTGAACATGGCATTCCAGCGCCATGCGTGCTTCGCCTCCTGCGTCCCTCCTTCGCTCTTAACGATTAAACGCAGTACAGGAATCTCTACCTGTTATCCATCGGTTACGCCTCTCGGCCTTGCCTTAGGTCCCGACTTACCCTGGGCGGACGAGCCTGCCCCAGGAAACCTTAGTCTTCCGGCGGATAGGATTCTTACCTATCTTTCGCTACTCATACCGGCATTCTCACTTCTAAGCGCTCCATCTGTCCTCTCGATCAGACTTCTCCGCTCTTAGAACGCTCTCCTACCACGTGCTCTTTAAAACACGTCCACAGTTTCGGTACTATGCTTAGCCCCGGTAAATTTTCGGCGCAGAGCCACTCGACTAGTGAGCTATTACGCACTCTTTGAATGATGGCTGCTTCTGAGCCAACGTCCTAGTTGTCTACGCAACTCCACATCCTTTTCCACTTAGCATAGATTTGGGGACCTTAACTGGTGATCTGGGCTGTTTCCCTTTCGACTACGGATCTTATCACTCGCAGTCTGACTCCCGTGTATGGATATCTGGAATTCGCAGTTTATCTGGATTTAGTAACCCCTGACGGGCCCCTTGTCCAAACAGAGCTCTACCTCCATTATCCTCTCCACGAGGCTAGCCCTAAAGCTATTTCGGAGAGAACCAGCTATCTCCAAGTTCGTTTGGAATTTCACCGCTACCCACAACTCATCCCCGCAATTTTTAACTTACGTGGGTTCGGTCCTCCAGTGCGTTTTACCGCACCTTCAACCTGGTCATGGGTAGGTCACTTGGTTTCGGGTCTACACCGCACAACTTCTCGCCCTCTTCAGACTCGCTTTCGCTCCGGCTCCGTCTTTTCTGACTTAACCTCGCTGCACAGCATAACTCGCCGGTTCATTCTACAAAAGGCACGCCATTACACTTTAATGTGCTCTGACTACTTGTAGGCACACGGTTTCAGGTTCTCTTTCACTCCCCTTCCGGGGTTCTTTTCACCTTTCCCTCACGGTACTGGTTCACTATCGGTCACTAGCTAGTATTTAGCCTTGCGAGATGGTCCTCGCGGATTCAAACGGAATTCCTCGTGTTCCGCCCTACTCAGGATCCTGCCGGCGCTCGCTGGATTTCGCTTACGGGGCTCTCACCCTCTCTGGCCTACCTTCCCAGGTAGTTCTGCTATCCTTTGAGCTGCCTTGCGCAGTCCTACAACCCCCGCTGATAAATCAACGGGTTTAGGCTCTTTCCTCTTCGCTCGCCGCTACTAAGGAAATCGATTTTTCTTTCTCTTCCTGCAGCTACTTAGATGTTTCAGTTCGCTGCGTCTTCCCTTACATGCCTTAACAGCATGCAATGATGCATCTCCTGCACCGGGTTCCCCCATTCGGACATCTCCGGATCTTAGCTTACTTACAGCTCCCCGAAGCTTTTCGCAGTTCGTTACGTCCTTCATCGGCTTCTAGTGCCTAGGCATTCACCGTGCGCCCTTTTCTACTTGACCTTACTCAAGAATCTCTCTTCTCGGTCGCTCTTCAATCTCTTCTTTGATTGTCTCGGTTTTTGCTTGGATTGTATTCAGTTTTCAATGTGCTAACTCTGGACCTCTCGGTCCAATGGAGGCTAACGGGTTCGAACCGATGACCTCCTGCGTGCAAAGCAGGTGCTCTCCCAACTGAGCTAAGCCCCCAAGTATTATTTTTTATAGGCAGACATAACAATAACTCTTATTTTTCGTTATGTCAATGGGCCTAAATGGACTTGAACCATCGACCTCACGCTTATCAGGCGTGCGCTCTAAACCAGCTGAGCTATAGGCCCGACTAACGCTTGGCGTTTATTCAAATCTTTGAGGTAATACCCTCAAAACTAAACAAAGTTTCTCAGTGTGCTTCCGCTTGCTTTGGATACTTCTCTTAGTATTTCTACTCTCCATATCCGCTGCTTCCTTAGAAAGGAGGTGATCCAGCCGCAGGTTCTCCTACGGCTACCTTGTTACGACTTCACCCCAGTCATCTGCCCTGCCTTAGACGGCTCCTTCCCGAAGGTTAGGCCACCGGCTTCGGGCATTGCAGACTCCCATGGTGTGACGGGCGGTGTGTACAAGGCCCGGGAACGTATTCACCGCGGCGTGCTGATCCGCGATTACTAGCGATTCCAGCTTCGTGCAGTCGAGTTGCAGACTGCAGTCCGAACTGAGAACAGCTTTCAGAGATTCGCTTGCCTTCGCAGGCTTGCTTCTCGTTGTACTGCCCATTGTAGCACGTGTGTAGCCCAGGTCATAAGGGGCATGATGACTTGACGTCGTCCCCACCTTCCTCCGGTTTGTCACCGGCAGTCTCATTAGAGTGCCCAACTTAATGCTGGCAACTAATGACAAGGGTTGCGCTCGTTGCGGGACTTAACCCAACATCTCACGACACGAGCTGACGACAGCCATGCACCACCTGTCTTAGCGTCCCCGAAGGGAACTCCGTATCTCTACGGATTGCGCTAGATGTCAAGACCTGGTAAGGTTCTTCGCGTTGCTTCGAATTAAACCACATGCTCCACCGCTTGTGCGGGCCCCCGTCAATTCCTTTGAGTTTCAACCTTGCGGTCGTACTCCCCAGGCGGAGTGCTTAATGCGTTAGCTGCAGCACTGAGAGGCGGAAACCTCCCAACACTTAGCACTCATCGTTTACGGCATGGACTACCAGGGTATCTAATCCTGTTCGCTACCCATGCTTTCGAGCCTCAGCGTCAGTTACAGACCAGAGAGCCGCCTTCGCCACTGGTGTTCCTCCATATATCTACGCATTCCACCGCTACACATGGAGTTCCACTCTCCTCTTCTGCACTCAAGAAAAACAGTTTCCGATGCAATTCCCCGGTTAAGCCGAGGGCTTTCACATCAGACTTATTTCTCCGCCTGCGCTCGCTTTACGCCCAATAAATCCGGACAACGCTTGCCACCTACGTATTACCGCGGCTGCTGGCACGTAGTTAGCCGTGACTTTCTGGTTGATTACCGTCAAATAAAGGCCAGTTACTACCTCTATCCTTCTTCACCAACAACAGAGCTTTACGATCCGAAAACCTTCTTCACTCACGCGGCGTTGCTCCATCAGGCTTTCGCCCATTGTGGAAGATTCCCTACTGCTGCCTCCCGTAGGAGTTTGGGCCGTGTCTCAGTCCCAATGTGGCCGATCAGTCTCTCAACTCGGCTATGCATCGTTGCCTTGGTAAGCCGTTACCTTACCAACTAGCTAATGCACCGCGGGTCCATCCTTTAGCGACAGCTTGCGCCGCCTTTCAAGCAAGTGCCATGCAGCACTTGTTGTTATCCGGTATTAGCACCTGTTTCCAAGTGGTATCCCAGACTTAAGGGCAGGTTACCCACGTGTTACTCACCCATCCGCCGCTCGCTTCCGAAACGTCACTACCGAAGTAGATCTGTTAGTTCTGCTCGCTCGACTTGCATGTATTAGGCACGCCGCCAGCGTTCGTCCTGAGCCAGGATCAAACTCTCATTTTTTAAATAATCGTTTTTAAGATCTTTGTCTCAAAATTTATTGCTTGCGAATTGACTTCGCTTTTTGTTTGGGTTTTTACACCCGCACACTTTTAGCGAAACTTTGTTCAGTTTTCAAAGTACTACCTCGTTGCCTTCATGACAACGCATTTAATAATACTCGCTACTTGATTTTTTGTCAAGCGTTTTTTTATTTTGTTTTTGTCGTTATCTCCTGACGACAGTTAGATATATTACCCTCTTTATCTGTCTTAGTCAAATTTCCTTATTTGTTCGCTTAAGACATGATACACACGGTTAAGTTGTTATTTTCAAAAAATATTTTTATTGCTATTTTCTTTTGCTTCACATATTAATTAATATATATTCACTATAATGTTCGCATTTTATCCTTTTTTATCAAATAATTTCAAAAAATAATTTCAAAAAAATATTTTCAAATAAATCCAATTATTTATATTTCTCCTATAATGCTTATTCATTTACTTAATTATCAAAAGCAAAAGATCTAAACTAAAATTCTTTCGTTTAATAATATTTTGGGTACGTCATGATAGGTAGAATGCTAAATGACTTTCTTTTGAAATTTATATTTCGCGATAATTTGTTCAGCATCTTTATGCAGTTCTTATTTTGTTTTAAATTATCATAAAAAACTTTTTTATTTAGGTTAAAGATGCTTTTATCATTTTATAAATAAGCTTTTCAATGATTTATTTACTGTAAAAAACAAAAACATACCAATCTAATTTTGCATTATGAATCAATCGACGGATTTAATCTTGCGCTTTTATTTAAATTAAAAGCAAAAACCTCTCTCTTCCAAACGTTTTAGATCATAAGTAAAACGGAGTTGATCATTTTAAATCTCTTCATAGTCTATAGGTACCAGAAAAATAATAATGGCGTTAATGTTAGTAGCCATTCATTGATGTCTTTGATGTTATGATCGAATTAAAAAGTTAAAACCAATTATTGTTTCAATCTACACATTGATACACGAGTTAATTCGCACCAACATTAAAGAAAATAAATAGACTAAACCATTAATATGACTTAGCTTTACCTAGTAAAAAAAGAGCACAAAAAAGAGACGCTCTCGCGTCCCTCTTCCCTTCTTATTCCGCTTAGCTCCGGCTGTCAGACTCGAACTGACGACATCTTGATTAACAGTCAAGCGCTCTACCAACTGAGCTAAGCCGGAATATTAAAAAAGAGCACGGCAGCTGCCTACCCTCGCAGGCAGTTTCCCACCAACTACTCTCGGCGTTAAGAAGCTTAACTTCTGTGTTCGGCATGGGAACAGGTGTATCCTTCTTGCTATCGCCACCGTACTCTTTCTTGAGCTTCCACGCTCAAAACTAAATACATTCCAAGCTCCGACCTCTGAGCTTTGGTCAAGTTCTCGACTGATTAGTACTGGTCCGCTCCATTCTTCGCAGAACTTCCACTCCCAGCCTATCTACCTCATCGTCTCTGAGGTGTCTTACTGCTTTCGCATTGGAAATCTCATCTTGAGGGGGGCTTCGCACTTAGATGCTTTCAGCGCTTATCCCTTCCGCACATAGCTACCCAGCGATGCCTTTGGCAAGACAACTGGTACACCAGCGGTGCGTCCATCCCGGTCCTCTCGTACTAAGGACAGCTCCTCTCAAATTTCCTGCGCCCACGACGGATAGGGACCGAACTGTCTCACGACGTTCTGAACCCAGCTCGCGTGCCGCTTTAATGGGCGAACAGCCCAACCCTTGGGACCAACTTCAGCCCCAGGATGCGACGAGCCGACATCGAGGTGCCAAACCTCCCCGTCGATGTGAACTCTTGGGGGAGATAAGCCTGTTATCCCCAGGGTAGCTTTTATCCGTTGAGTGATGGCCCTTCCATACGGTACCACCAGATCACTAAGTCCGACTTTCGTCCCTGCTCGAGCTGTCTCTCTCGCAGTCAAGCTCCCTTATACCTTTACACTCTGCGAATGATTTCCAACCATTCTGAGGGAACCTTTGAGCGCCTCCGTTACACTTTAGGAGGCGACCGCCCCAGTCAAACTGCCTACCTGACACTGTCCCTGGCCCGGCTTACGGGCCTAGGTTAGAGCATCCATCAAACAAGGGTAGTATCCCAACATCGCCTCCAGTAAGACTAGCGTCCTACCTTCTCTGGCTCCTACCTATCCTGTACATGTTTAACAGATACTCAATATCAAGCTACAGTGAAGCTCCATGGGGTCTTTCCGTCCTGTCGCGGGTAACCCGCATCTTCACGGGTATTATAATTTCACCGAGTCTCTCGTTGAGACAGTGCCCAAATCATTACACCTTTCGTGCAGGTCGGAACTTACCCGACAAGGAATTTCGCTACCTTAGGACCGTTATAGTTACGGCCGCCGTTTACTGGGGCTTAAATTCGTACCTTCGCCGAAGCTAAGCACTCCTCTTAACCTTCCAGCACCGGGCAGGTGTCAGCCCCTATACGTCGTCTTACGACTTTGCAGAGACCTGTGTTTTTGATAAACAGTTGTTTGGGCCTATTCTCTGCGGCTGATCTCTCGATCAGCACCCCTTCTCCCGAAGTTACGGGGTCATTTTGCCGAGTTCCTTAACGAGAGTTCTCTCGCTCACCTTAGTGTTCTCCACTTGACTACCTGTGTCGGTTTGCGGTACGGGTACGTTCTCTCTGGCTAGAAGCTTTTCTTGGCAGTGTGACTCTTGCACCTTCGCTACTTTAACTTCGCTCCTCCTCACGACTTGCCCTTAGAAGCAAGCATTTTACTCGCTCCCAGGCTTATCGCTTGAACATGGCATTCCAGCGCCATGCGTGCTTCGCCTCCTGCGTCCCTCCTTCGCTCTTAACGATTAAACGCAGTACAGGAATCTCTACCTGTTATCCATCGGTTACGCCTCTCGGCCTTGCCTTAGGTCCCGACTTACCCTGGGCGGACGAGCCTGCCCCAGGAAACCTTAGTCTTCCGGCGGATAGGATTCTTACCTATCTTTCGCTACTCATACCGGCATTCTCACTTCTAAGCGCTCCATCTGTCCTCTCGATCAGACTTCTCCGCTCTTAGAACGCTCTCCTACCACGTGCTCTTTAAAACACGTCCACAGTTTCGGTACTATGCTTAGCCCCGGTAAATTTTCGGCGCAGAGCCACTCGACTAGTGAGCTATTACGCACTCTTTGAATGATGGCTGCTTCTGAGCCAACGTCCTAGTTGTCTACGCAACTCCACATCCTTTTCCACTTAGCATAGATTTGGGGACCTTAACTGGTGATCTGGGCTGTTTCCCTTTCGACTACGGATCTTATCACTCGCAGTCTGACTCCCGTGTATGGATATCTGGAATTCGCAGTTTATCTGGATTTAGTAACCCCTGACGGGCCCCTTGTCCAAACAGAGCTCTACCTCCATTATCCTCTCCACGAGGCTAGCCCTAAAGCTATTTCGGAGAGAACCAGCTATCTCCAAGTTCGTTTGGAATTTCACCGCTACCCACAACTCATCCCCGCAATTTTTAACTTACGTGGGTTCGGTCCTCCAGTGCGTTTTACCGCACCTTCAACCTGGTCATGGGTAGGTCACTTGGTTTCGGGTCTACACCGCACAACTTCTCGCCCTCTTCAGACTCGCTTTCGCTCCGGCTCCGTCTTTTCTGACTTAACCTCGCTGCACAGCATAACTCGCCGGTTCATTCTACAAAAGGCACGCCATTACACTTTAATGTGCTCTGACTACTTGTAGGCACACGGTTTCAGGTTCTCTTTCACTCCCCTTCCGGGGTTCTTTTCACCTTTCCCTCACGGTACTGGTTCACTATCGGTCACTAGCTAGTATTTAGCCTTGCGAGATGGTCCTCGCGGATTCAAACGGAATTCCTCGTGTTCCGCCCTACTCAGGATCCTGCCGGCGCTCGCTGGATTTCGCTTACGGGGCTCTCACCCTCTCTGGCCTACCTTCCCAGGTAGTTCTGCTATCCTTTGAGCTGCCTTGCGCAGTCCTACAACCCCCGCTGATAAATCAACGGGTTTAGGCTCTTTCCTCTTCGCTCGCCGCTACTAAGGAAATCGATTTTTCTTTCTCTTCCTGCAGCTACTTAGATGTTTCAGTTCGCTGCGTCTTCCCTTACATGCCTTAACAGCATGCAATGATGCATCTCCTGCACCGGGTTCCCCCATTCGGACATCTCCGGATCTTAGCTTACTTACAGCTCCCCGAAGCTTTTCGCAGTTCGTTACGTCCTTCATCGGCTTCTAGTGCCTAGGCATTCACCGTGCGCCCTTTTCTACTTGACCTTACTCAAGAATCTCTCTTCTCGGTCGCTCTTCAATCTCTTCTTTGATTGTCTCGGTTTTTGCTTGGATTGTATTCAGTTTTCAATGTGCTAACTCTGGACCTCTCGGTCCAATGGAGGCTAACGGGTTCGAACCGATGACCTCCTGCGTGCAAAGCAGGTGCTCTCCCAACTGAGCTAAGCCCCCAAGTATTATTTTTTATAGGCAGACATAACAATAACTCTTATTTTTCGTTATGTCAATGGGCCTAAATGGACTTGAACCATCGACCTCACGCTTATCAGGCGTGCGCTCTAAACCAGCTGAGCTATAGGCCCGACTAACGCTTGGCGTTTATTCAAATCTTTGAGGTAATACCCTCAAAACTAAACAAAGTTTCTCAGTGTGCTTCCGCTTGCTTTGGATACTTCTCTTAGTATTTCTACTCTCCATATCCGCTGCTTCCTTAGAAAGGAGGTGATCCAGCCGCAGGTTCTCCTACGGCTACCTTGTTACGACTTCACCCCAGTCATCTGCCCTGCCTTAGACGGCTCCTTCCCGAAGGTTAGGCCACCGGCTTCGGGCATTGCAGACTCCCATGGTGTGACGGGCGGTGTGTACAAGGCCCGGGAACGTATTCACCGCGGCGTGCTGATCCGCGATTACTAGCGATTCCAGCTTCGTGCAGTCGAGTTGCAGACTGCAGTCCGAACTGAGAACAGCTTTCAGAGATTCGCTTGCCTTCGCAGGCTTGCTTCTCGTTGTACTGCCCATTGTAGCACGTGTGTAGCCCAGGTCATAAGGGGCATGATGACTTGACGTCGTCCCCACCTTCCTCCGGTTTGTCACCGGCAGTCTCATTAGAGTGCCCAACTTAATGCTGGCAACTAATGACAAGGGTTGCGCTCGTTGCGGGACTTAACCCAACATCTCACGACACGAGCTGACGACAGCCATGCACCACCTGTCTTAGCGTCCCCGAAGGGAACTCCGTATCTCTACGGATTGCGCTAGATGTCAAGACCTGGTAAGGTTCTTCGCGTTGCTTCGAATTAAACCACATGCTCCACCGCTTGTGCGGGCCCCCGTCAATTCCTTTGAGTTTCAACCTTGCGGTCGTACTCCCCAGGCGGAGTGCTTAATGCGTTAGCTGCAGCACTGAGAGGCGGAAACCTCCCAACACTTAGCACTCATCGTTTACGGCATGGACTACCAGGGTATCTAATCCTGTTCGCTACCCATGCTTTCGAGCCTCAGCGTCAGTTACAGACCAGAGAGCCGCCTTCGCCACTGGTGTTCCTCCATATATCTACGCATTCCACCGCTACACATGGAGTTCCACTCTCCTCTTCTGCACTCAAGAAAAACAGTTTCCGATGCAATTCCCCGGTTAAGCCGAGGGCTTTCACATCAGACTTATTTCTCCGCCTGCGCTCGCTTTACGCCCAATAAATCCGGACAACGCTTGCCACCTACGTATTACCGCGGCTGCTGGCACGTAGTTAGCCGTGACTTTCTGGTTGATTACCGTCAAATAAAGGCCAGTTACTACCTCTATCCTTCTTCACCAACAACAGAGCTTTACGATCCGAAAACCTTCTTCACTCACGCGGCGTTGCTCCATCAGGCTTTCGCCCATTGTGGAAGATTCCCTACTGCTGCCTCCCGTAGGAGTTTGGGCCGTGTCTCAGTCCCAATGTGGCCGATCAGTCTCTCAACTCGGCTATGCATCGTTGCCTTGGTAAGCCGTTACCTTACCAACTAGCTAATGCACCGCGGGTCCATCCTTTAGCGACAGCTTGCGCCGCCTTTCAAGCAAGTGCCATGCAGCACTTGTTGTTATCCGGTATTAGCACCTGTTTCCAAGTGGTATCCCAGACTTAAGGGCAGGTTACCCACGTGTTACTCACCCATCCGCCGCTCGCTTCCGAAACGTCACTACCGAAGTAGATCTGTTAGTTCTGCTCGCTCGACTTGCATGTATTAGGCACGCCGCCAGCGTTCGTCCTGAGCCAGGATCAAACTCTCATTTTTTAAATAATCGTTTTTAAGATCTTTGTCTCAAAATTTATTGCTTGCGAATTGACTTCGCTTTTTGTTTGGGTTTTTACACCCGCACACTTTTAGCGAAACTTTGTTCAGTTTTCAAAGTACTACCTCGTTGCCTTCATGACAACGCATTTAATAATACTCGCTACTTGATTTTTTGTCAAGCGTTTTTTTATTTTGTTTTTGTCGTTATCTCCTGACGACAGTTAGATATATTACCCTCTTTATCTGTCTTAGTCAATCATTTTATTAACTTTTTTAAATCAATATTCCATCGCAGTGATCTATCTCATGCTGAATTACTTCTGAGGTTAACCCGTCAAACTCTTGAGTTCGATTTTCAAAGTTCATGGTCTGAAAACTTACGCGGATTTTCTTGTACCTTTTCGTACTTCTTTCTCCGCTTAAAGATAAACATCCCTCTTTTGTGATATACCTTTCTTCTTTATCAATTATTCTGGGATTGATCATTACTATCGCCAATGGTCCAGCATAAAAGGCAATAATTCTCTTATCTTTACCAATCATATTTGCAGCCAAGCCTAAAGCCAAATTTCTTTTTGCAATTAATGTGTCACGCAAATCGATTGCTATGTTAAGATCTGCCTTGGTGGCCGGCTGAGATTTTCTTTGTAAAAACATTTGATCATGAATAATATTTTGGGCTGCCATAGTTTTTCCTTTCTATAAATTATTTTCATAAAAATTGAGGCATCTTGATGATTAATGAAGCTATAAAAAATTATTTTCTTTTAATGCACTTACTAATGAACAAAAAATTCTCATCGAAAAAATAATACATTTTATCAATAATCACATAGATGATGAAAGAACCGCAGTTTTTACTATTTATGGTGATGCTGGCACAGGCAAAAGTGTTGTTCTCTCTTCATTATTCTATCAAATTCAAAAAGAGAGCCGTATTCAATCTGGCAAATTAGCAAACACAAAGAATTACTTTTTAGTCAATCATCCAGAGATCTTAAAAGTTTACAAACAAATCGCAGGTTCAATTAAAGAACTTTATAAAAAAGACTACATGTGTCCCACTTCTTTCATTAATCAAATGGATAAGAAAAAAGAACATGCAGATATTGTAGTTATTGATGAGGCTCATCTTTTGTTATCCAAGCCGGATCACTATAATAATTTTTATTTTCAAAATCATCTGCAGGAAATAATTAATCGTGCCCGTGTAGTTATACTTGTTTTTGATCAATATCAAGTTTTGCGAATGAAAAGTCTATGGACTCTGCAACGCTTAGAAAAAATTACTCATCACTATCCTCATCAAGATTACTTTTTACGGCATCAATTTAGAATGACTGCTTCAGATGATCTAATCAAATGGTTTAATGATTTTACAACTGGCAAGCTAACTAAATTACCTACTGATGCGAGAAGAAATTATGACTTTCGTATTTATGATGATGCAGAAAAAATGCGTCAAGAAATAGTTAAGCGAAATGCAGAAGTTGGATTATTTCGTATTTTATCTACCTCTGGCTATCCCTCCATTTTAGATGGTGGCAAACACTATATAACACTATATAAAAGAAGGAAGTTTTAAAATGCCTTGGGATCAATACAACTACACAGCAACACCTTGGGCAGAAATCCCTGCTACGATCAACGAGGTTGGCTCGATCTATACATGTCAGGGATTCGATCTTAACTACGCCGGTATCATAATCGGGCCACCGATTAACCAAGTTCAAGGACAAAATCGTCTACAGGTTAACCTTGATAAAATGACAGATACTGAAATGTTTAAAAAGAGAACTGATTTAACAGATCCAGTAGAAATTGAACAATTAGAAAAGCAAATGGTAATGAATTCATTAAATGTTTTATTTAAGCGCGGCGTTCATGGCTGCTATTTATACGCTCATGATCCGTTGCTTCGGCATACCCTTTGCACGTTATTTGATCAAATCAATCATTAAGTATCATTAAAAATTAATCATTATAAAATATTTTCGTATTATTTAAGTTCTATAATGTAGTCAGGCCTTTCGATGACGAAAAACAATTTGAATAAAAATTTTTTAGCCTTAGCTACTGCAAGAGGAGGAAAAACAATTTGAATAAAAAATTTTTAGCCTTAGCTACTGCAATTGGATTAATCGGTCCAATAGCAGCCCCTGTTACTTATATTAAAGCTGCAAGCAATAATACTACTCAATCAGATCAAGCTGAGATGCGGCAATTTGTCCGCAATACTATGAATCAAAATCATGTTCGTGGCAGTGCGGTAATTATAAAAAATGGTGTCCCTCAGCAAATTAGTTTTGGATATGCCTGGTACGGTAAAAGAATTGGCAACGGAAATTCTAAAGTAGTCTATCCGGTATGCTCATTGCAAAAAGTCATAACGGCTGCAATGATCGTTCAATTAATTAATGAAAATTTGAAAACAAGCCAACGTTTTACTCAAAACACCAAAATTTCACGTTGGTATCCTAACATGACTAACGCTAACAAAATTACCGTTGGAAATTTGTTGACTCATACCTCTGGAATCAGAGCTACGGGAACTGAAATTTATCGTGGCAAAACTTATTCTGAAGCCAGTGCGATTCAATGGGCAGTAAACAACGTTAATTCTTCCCCAGAGGGTACTGTCGGTACTTATTACTACAACAATATAAATTATATTTTACTGGCTGGTATCATCCGAGCAGTCACAGGTAAATCTTATCAAGCTAATTTTAATCAACGAATAGTCAAAAAACTTGGTTTAACGAATACTTACCTATATCAGGATATTCCTTCAAACAAAACTGATTCGATTTCTTACTATTCAAATGGTGGAAAGAACTATACGAAGGCTGCCTATGTTAAAAAACAGCTTGCTTCTCAAATGCCAGGATCGGGAGACATGTTTTCAACTCCAATGGACTACTATAAAATTCAAGTTGGTTTAACTAATGGTCAAATTTTAAGCAGTTCGGATTTTCATTATTTAACTCATTTAACCAGTAAAAATGCAACTTCCAACTATTCTGGTGGAATCTATCTTAAAAACAATGATAATTTGAAAATGGCATATGGAAATATTGCTGGCAATCACTTTGGCAACTGGTTCCAGATGACTACTGATAATCAAAATGGTTTAATTATGTTTCTAAATCAAACCAATGACAATGAAGCATCTGTAAAAGCAGTCGGATATCAAATTTTGAATCATATTAAAGCCAATACTTTCACTAGTAAATAAAAAAGCGCTGCAGTTACGCAGTGCTTTTATTCTGTAAACAACAAATCATACATTGAGGCCGATAATGGCGTGGATAGAAGCAAGTTCATGCCAACCGCGGCCTTCTTTTTTGGCCCAATTTTTTCTTCTTTTACAGTATCTTTTTGAATTTTTGCCTGTCCCAAATAAAAGAATTCTTTGCCCGTTGCATCATTTTGCTTAACAAACAAATGAATTTTCATCTGACTATTGTGCAGTAATTTTTGTACTTCTGGAGAAGCGATATGGCGTGGACTACGTGTATACCAACGTAAACTGCAGCCGTCTGCTAATGAATTATTATAAATGGCATTACGCTTTTTATCTGAATCCTTCTTATAGGTAATAAAAATCGGCGTTTCTTTATTTTCCACTCGATAGCCATACATAGGAGCTGACACATCTTGAGGCCAATTCAAAAGACGACAGACATCTTCCCGATCATATTGCTTATATAAAGTAAACTGTTTATCAGATCGATACTTTTTACTCAAAAGCAAACCTGTCTTAATCGCATCTAAAAATAGCATTCGGAAGTCTTTATCCTGTAAAGCGTCCGTGAGTTTTAAAGAAAGACGATAATTTAAAAGATCGTGTTCAATTAGTGGATAATTACCGTATTCTGCCTTTTTTGTACTTTTCCCGGATTTTACATCAAAAAATGATAGAGTCAAAATATCATCAACTGAATGTAATAGTTCTGAAGTATGATAAGCTCCATTCCGATCTAATTCTGTACAATATTCTTCGTTAGAAATGCTAGTTTTCGTTAGTAGCAACTTCAGCAATAAGAGTTCATGCGGTCGTTTTCCATTCACTAATTCTTTGGTGATAAAAGCCAATACTTGAGACTCATACTTTGTTAATACAAGCTTCTCACCCATTTTTTGCAAAAAGTTGCCATAATGTTTTAATGAACGATTTTCTGCAAAAACAAGCGGTGAAACTGAACCGTAATGTGCGAAGTCCAATAACAGTGGCGGTCGTCCTATTTTCTGCTTTAATTCAGTATATGCCTGACGCAATTCTCGCAAACCATCAAGCTTTACTTTATCCAAGGATTGTAAAATCCTAGCAGCAGCAATCTGACTAAAGTTAATAGTTGATAGTCCAACAAAAGTAGGCAATTTTGTTTCTCTGCGTGCCAAATCGCGGCTACGACTCGTATCGCCATTTAACGCAATCGGAATTAAGTAGTTGTTTCGATAATTACCAATAAAATCTAAAACAGTTACAAATTCTTTTCCCGGATATTTTCGCAAACCACGGCCAAGCTGTTGAATAAAGACAATACTTGATTGAGTATTACGAAGCATGATAATTTGATTAAGTTCTGGAATATCTACACCTTCATTAAACAAGTCAACCGTAACAATATATTCTAAAGAACCTTCTTTTAGCTGTTTTACTGTTTTCTGTCTATCTGCTTCACTGTCTTCGTTAGTCAATGCAACGGCTGGATGACCTTTTTGGATAAATTTGACTGCAAGCTTTTTAGCTTCAATTTGACGACTGCAAAAAATCAAACCACAAGCTTTTGCACCACAATAGCCATAATAATTCATCTGTTTGAGAATATACTTCACCCGTTCATCTGCAATTAAATAGCGTAAATTCGTGGTCTCATCAATTACCTGACCATCCTGTTCATAGTCCTGAACGCCAACATAATGAAATGGAGTCAGCATTTTTTCTTCAAGAGCATCTTGCAAACGAATTTCATAGGCTAAATTATAATCAAAAATCTGATATACATTTTGCTTATCCATTCGTTCAGGAGTCGCAGTCATACCTAGCCAAAACTTTGGTTTAAAATAATGTAAAATTCGTTGATAGCTCGGTGAAGCTGAGCGATGAGCCTCATCGATTAAAATATAATCGAATTCTGCAGGATCAAATTGATTCAAAACGTTTTTTTGAGTCAAAGTTTGGACAGTTGCAAAAACATATTTACAATTTGATTCGTGCACATTTCCTGATAAAAGCCCGTAATCTGCCTTTTTGCCAGCAATAACCTTTCGAAAACTGGATAATGATTTTTGTGCAATTTGTCTGCGGTGAACAATATATAAAAATTTTTTAGGTGCAAAATCCTTCACAGCAAACGCTCCAAGATAGGTCTTTCCAGTACCAGTAGCAGAAACAACTAAACCTCTTTTCTGCCCCGCTGCAACCAATTCATTCAAATTTTGCAGAGCTTGCTTTTGCATTTTATTTGGAGATATTTCCTGGGTAATATTTTTCGCAGTAATTTTTTGAAAATTAGGTCTTTTCCACTGTCGCTGGTAATTCATTATCCAAGTTGAAGTCAAAGGCGCACTTTTTTGATCTAATTTTTGCAGTTGCCGACATATTTGTTTAGTTAAAGCTGCGTTCTCGGTAGAACTAACTTTTAAAGCCCATTCGCAGTTTGCCAGCAAAGCCGAGCGTGTAAAATTTACACTTCCAATTACAACTGTTTCATAATTTTCATGTTTAAACAGATATCCTTTTACATGAAAATTCGTTTGGTCAGCTATTTTTACCTTTAAATTTGGTATTTTTGTTAATTCTGCAAATACATTTGGTTCATTAAAGCCTAAATAATCACCCGTAATTAAGGTACCTGTTACATGCTTTTTAGCTAAATCTGCTAAAACAACTTTCAATGGGACCAACATGTCCTGAGTAATAAAAGCAACAGCCCAAGTAAAGCTTTGACAAGTCAGCAATTCACGTCTAAGGGTGAGCCAAATATTATCGTTTTTATCGTTTTCGAGCAATCGTGGGCCGTATAATTCATGTCCCGGGAAATGACTATCATATAAACCGTTCAAAATTGCATCTTTCAAAGCTTTATTCATTAAAACACCTCAATTGTAATTTTACTCAACTAAAAAAAGGGATCCAACTAATTGGATCTCTTCTTTTCTTATTGCCAATGATCTTTAAAATGATACAAAATTAAAGGAATAATCACACTAATTGCACACATGCCGATTAAACTCGTAACGTATATTCCCTGCATCTTGGCTAGTGTGCCTACGGCCGGTGTAAAGGTTACAAAGAATGCAACTACTGTAATTAAAAACGCTAAGCATGAAATTGCAATACTAATCTTTGCATTTTTATTCATGTAATAAGCTCTATGCCAGTCCTCATGCTTATATTTCAAAACAATATAGGCAATCAGCATTATTAGGTAAACCATCAAATACTGGGCGGTAGTAGCTGCTAAGGAAACATTAAATGCAAAGTCGGCATTGCTACCACTGCTAAAAGTAATTAGTACTGCAGTTATAGTAACAATTAACGATTGCGTAACCATCAAGCGTAAAGGAACGCCGTGTTTGGTTGCCTTTGCAAAAAACTTTGGCAAATAACCTTCTTTAGCAGCTTCATACATTCCTTGATTTGGTCCGGCAAGCCAATTACCTAGCTCACCGATAATTCCGCAAGCCAGCATAACGCCCACAATTTTGTTTAAGACATCACCTGGCAAGCCAATTGAATTAAGCAATACACCGTAAGTATAAACAAAGCCAGTACTATTTTGAATTTCACTCTTAGGCACTGTCATTCCGATTGCCATCGAACCAAGCAAATCAAATAAAATTGCAGTTAAAGCTAAGCCCAGCATTACACGTGAATAGTAACGTGGATGTTCCAAATTCTTAACATGTGGTGCGGATGCTTCACCACCACAGAATGCCAACATGAACGGTACAAATGCAACCAAAGTGCTGCTATTTAAATGATGTGGCACAACTGTTTGCCAATTAATTTGCATATGAAGTGGATGCCCTTGTGCAAGATAAACAAAGAAGGCAATGATAATACAAATTACTGGAATTGCAATTCCTATAATAAACAGCCATTCAGCGATACGACCAATTTTTCTAACTCCAATTACCTGAATCGCAGTCGCACCCCAAAGGATAATCATCATTAAGATAAACCGAGCAGGCGGTGTCGTATTAAACCAAGGCGTATTAAACGTAATTGACAGCGCACCGATAATGACATACATCATCGTGTCCATAGCTACTGTGATGTTAATCCATTGTAAAAACATGGCTGTCCAACCGGTACGATCGCCTAAGTTGCCTTTTACCCAAGTAAAAATACCACCTTTTTCCCAGCCATCAATCGAGGCCATTTCTCCGGCCATCTGTGTAATTGGTATAAACCAGCAAACACCAGCAATTAATAAATAAAATAATGCTGTTGCGCCTGTTTTCCCAAATGGTGCCAACTCAATAACAGAAATAACCATTGAACTAGTCATTGCGAAGAGCTTAAACGCAGTTAATCGATTGTATTTAAGATCCTGCTCTAATGCCCAGTTTTCTTTTTCTTCCCCCACGGGTTGCTCCTCCTTAAACAAACTTTGCGGAGATTTATTTTACTCTATCAGACCAATAATAAAAAGCATTCATTGTGAATGCTTTTCAGATTTTTAGCTATAAGTCTATATCAAGCAAAATCGGGCAATGATCTGCTCTTTTTCCCGTGTCTATCATTTCAGACCGCCTTATTTTATCAGCGATTCGATTGCTAGTTAGCCAATAATCAATTCTCCAGCCTGAGTTATTTGCCTTTGCCGTTCTTACTCGCTGTGCCCACCAGGAATAAACACCTTCAACGTTGCCATTTATTTTTCTAAATGAATCAGTAAAGCCGGCATCAAGAAGCTGTGTAAAATCTTTTCTTTCTTCATCAGTAAATCCAGCTGAATGATGATTGTTTTCTGGATGCTTTAAATCAATCGGTGTATGCGCACAATTAAAATCACCACTGGCCAATACTGGCTTTTGCTTATCCAATTGCTGCAAATACTCAATATATCTTTGATCCCAGACCTGTCTATCGGCTAATCTCTTTAAGCCATTTCCAGAATTCGGAGTATAAACTTGAGTCACAAAAAATGTTGGAAATTCTAACGTAATTATTCTGCCCTCTGAATCCATTGGTTCTGGAGCTCCAATCTTAGGATAAGAAGCTTTTAACTCTAGGCCTTTTTTATATAAATACATTGTACCGGCATAACCCTTTCGGGCAGGTTCTTCCGATGAACGCCAAACATATTTATATTCAGGAAACATTTCTTTCAAAATAGTCTGATGCTTTTTCGTAGGGCCTGTAGCAGGCAACTTTGTTTCTTGAATAGCTAATACATCAGGTGCCTCATCATGAAGTTTTTCTAGAATTTTACGCGTTTCTAGAGCACGAGTAGACTGCCCTGTTAATGCTGCATTAAGTGAATCGATATTCCATGAAATTAATTTCATTGTGTATTCTCCCTTACTTTTATAAATTTATTATAACGAAAAAAGCTCAGCATAGATTTTTTCTAAACTGAGATTTTTAAAGGGAGTTATATTGAATGAGAATAACGAGAAAGTTAAGTCTTCTCTATAAATGATGCAAGCTTATGCATGTAATACTGTAGAGATTAGGATGATTTAGTTTGTATCACACAGCTTGCGTATTTGAGATGTAAGTATAAGAATTTAAGATTTCTTACTCTTAGTTTTTTAAGCTATAGAACCACCTCTCTTGTTTTCAGGCTTAACAATTTCTGCTATTTCGATATAATATCAACAAAGTGACACTGCGTCACTAGCTAATTTATCCCTTAATAAAAAATTTAGAATTGCGCTAAAATTGCATCAACCTCATCGCCATAACTTTCACCAAACAGGTCAAGATGCATGCAAAGATAGTAGAAGCGATACCATGGAAGCCGCTTTTCTATTCCTGGATTGAATGGACAGATTTCACTATAAGCCTGATAAAAGTCTTGGTTGAAACCACCAAAAACAGTGGTCATGGCTAAATCAAATTCACGATCGGCATAAACAGCGTCCGGATCAATCAAATATGGTTTTCCATTTGCAAACATGACATTGCCAAACCATAGATCACCATGACACAGACTCGGCAAGACCTGATTTTTGCTGTAACAATCTAGAAAATTTTCCATCATATTTTGAAAATGATGTTCTCTAAAATCATTCCAACGACCAACTTTCTTAGCATAATTGACCTCAGGCATCACACGTTGATTAAGATAAAAATCTGCCCAGCTGCTATTCCATTGATTGTCTTTTTTTAAAATCTTAGTTTCATATTTATCGCCAAAACCAAATTGATCATTATGTTTCATGTGAAGCTTCGCCACTTCATATCCCAAATCTCTTTGGCTGCCCACATCAGCATCTAACCAATTTAAAAGCAAGTAGGCATCACCTTCAATTTGGCCACTATGAATTGGCGTTAATATATTAACACCAGCTTGTGCAATTTCTTTTAGCCCTCTTTTTTCATGATCGAAATACTTAGCCGAATGTTTAGGCTGAACTTTCATAAAATATTGTTGCTGTGGTGTCACTATTTTATAAGCTAAATTGATGTCACCACCACGAACAGATTGACAGGAAATTATGTTTTTTATCGGCAATTGTTTCAGCCAATTTTGGTTAATTTGCATAATTATTTTTCCTTTCTAAAAAAAGAAACGCTTTTGTGTTTTGTCACACAAACTCAAGTGTATAATAGAAAACGGTCATACTATTAATTTTTACGGAGGTAGAATTTTATGACAAAGATTTTTGCTTACGCTATTCGTAAAGACGAAGAACCATTCTTGAACGAATGGAAAGAAGCTCACAAGGATATCGACGTTGATTTCACTGATCAACTTTTGACTCCTGAAACTGCTAAGTTAGCTAAGGGTGCCGATGGTGTTGTTGTTTACCAACAATTAGATTACACCGCTGATACTCTTCAAGCTTTAGCAGATGCTGGCGTAACTAAGATGTCATTACGTAACGTTGGTGTTGATAACATTGATATGGACAAGGCTAAGGAATTAGGCTTCGAAATTACCAACGTTCCTGTTTACTCACCAAATGCTATTGCTGAACATGCTGCTATTCAAGCTGCACGTGTATTACGTCAAGACAAGCGCATGGACGAAAAGATGGCTAAACGTGACTTACGCTGGGCTCCAACTATTGGTCGTGAAGTTCGTGACCAAGTTGTTGGTGTTGTAGGTACTGGTCACATTGGTCAAGTATTTATGCGTATTATGGAAGGTTTCGGCGCAAAGGTTATTGCTTACGATATCTTCAAGAACCCAGAACTTGAAAAGAAGGGTTACTACGTTGACTCACTTGATGACTTGTACAAGCAAGCTGATGTAATTTCACTTCACGTTCCAGATGTTCCAGCTAACGTTCACATGATCAACGACGATTCGATCAAGAAAATGAAAGACGACGTTGTAATTGTAAACTGCTCACGTGGTCCACTTGTTGACACTGATGCTGTAATCCGTGGTTTGGACTCAGGCAAGATCTTCGGCTTCGTTATGGATACCTACGAAAACGAAGTTGGTATCTTCAACAAGAATTGGGAAGGTAAGAAGTTCCCAGATGACCGTTTGGCTGACTTAATTGACCGTCCAAACGTTTTGGTAACTCCACACACCGCCTTCTACACCACTCACGCTGTACGTAACATGGTTGTTAAGGCATTTGACAACAACTTGAAGATGATCAATGGTGAAAAGCCAGATTCTCCAGTTGCATTGGACAAGAACAAGTTCTAAAAATAAATTAGAATTAATAAAAAATCTCAGCTCAATTGGGCTGAGATTTTTTGTTTGGTTTATAAATTATCGTTATAGCTATCAGACACGTCGTCCGCAGGATTGGCTACTGACTTTAAAGTGAAATTCTTACCATCATAGTTTAAAACAACGATGCCACAATTGTGATAATGCAGTTTTCCTAGGGGATGTAAACTGTTCAGTGCTTTTCTTAAGAAGTTCATTAAGGCACCACCATGTGAGACAATTAACACGTTTTTACCATTTGGAATATCCTTAAGCAATCTACGAATCGTTTTATCCATCCGCTCTTCTACTTCGACCTGGCTTTCTCCACCAAATTGTTTGAAGAAGTCATTATAAGGTGGCTTAGGATTCAAACTTTCATCGTGGGCTTCATAGCGACCAAAGGCAAACTCCTTCAATCCCTTATCACGCTTGAATGGCATCTTATGTTCCGTTATAATTTCCAACGTATCACTCGCTCTTTCAGAGCTTGAAGAAAAGGCATAATCAAAGTGTACGTGTTTTTCTTTTAAATAATCACGTGTAGCTTCTGCTTGCGCAATTCCTAATGGAGTTAATGGAGAATCGCATCTGCCTTGGATCTTATGGAAATAATTAAAAAAGGTTTGTCCGTGACGAACTAAATATACTGTAATCATCGTCTTCTCCCATATCGAGGTTAAAAATGAAAATACTAAAAAGAATTGGAATCGGTTTGCTCAGCTTAATCGGTATTCTGCTTGTAGTAATTATCGGTTATGTGGGCTACATGCAAATGCACTACTATCGCATCCCTGATAATCGCAAACTGTCTATAAAAAATAATCAATCTAAACAATTAAGCTTGCACCATCTATACTCTATTATTACTTATAATGTTGGTTTTGGTGCATATAATCACAATTTTGATTTCTTTATGGATAAAGGTGAACTCAAAAACGGCACAAAAACGCAAGGGACACGTGGTACTGCCTTTTCTAAACAATCCGTTCTTGCTTCAACCTACGGTGTCATCAAGACGATGAAAAAACAGAATCCTGATTTCATGCTCTTTCAAGAAATCGATACCCACTCAACGCGTAGCCACTATGTCAACCAAGTTAATTTAGTTGAGCACGCTTTTAAAAATTATGACCATGTTTTTGCCAATAATTTCCACTCCGCATATCTCGCTTGGCCACTTTATGACCCACACGGCAGCGTTCAATCAGGTTTGCTTAGTATGAGTAAATATCACATGCAAAGCGCAGTTAGAAGAAAATATCCTGTTTCTTCCGCATTTATCTCCAAATTTACAGATCTTGATCGCTGCTTCACGGTTATGCACTACCCAATCAAAGGCGGAAAAGAATTAATCGTCATCAATAGTCATATGTCAGCCTATGATAAAGGCGGCAAAATGCGTAAAGCGCAAATGAAGATTCTTTCTAAAGTAATCGAAGCTGAATATAAAGCGGGCAATTACGTCATTGTCGGTGGTGACTTCAACCACGCATTAGGCCGCGACATGCTCACCCACTTTGACCATCAAGAAAAGATTCCTAGTTGGGTATCTGTTTTAGATCAAAAGATGTTGCCTAAGGATTTCATCATGGTTAAAGCAACTAACCGTGAGCGTGTAGCTACAGTTAGATCAACGGATATGAAATATCGGCCTAAGGTTAACTACCAAACAGTTGGCGATGGCTTTATCATTTCAAAAAATATTAAAGCCAAGGCTACCGATATCAACACCGATTATCGTTATGCCGATCACAATCCAGTCAGATTAGGATTTAGCTTAAAATAAAAAAGCCGTTTTACGGCTTTTTTATTTTTATTCAATATCTAAATATTTAGCTAAAACTTTTAAGACACCATTCTCATCATTCGATGGTGCTTCGTATTTGGCAACCGCCTTCGTTTTAGCGTTAGCATTTTCCATGGCATAGCTATAACCACATGCCTCAAGCATGCCGATATCATTTTCACCATCACCAAAAGCAATCAAATCTTTTTGTTCAATGCCATAGTACTTAAGCATATCAGCTACACCTTTGGCTTTATTAATGCCTTTGTGCACCAGATCGATCGTCATATTACCGCTACTAGTACCGCGAACGTAATCACCGTATTTTTCATTGAAGCGATCTTGAATAATTGTAGCTAATTCATCGTCGGCAGTCAGACAAACTTTCAAAATAGCATCGCTAGGATCGATATCAGTAAATTTATCGATTTCTTCTACTTTGCGATAGTAAATTCGAATATCATCTTTGGTTGCCTTATCCATACTCTTCAAGATGTAACAATGATGTTCTGCACTAACCATGATGATTGCTTCTGGATATTCGGTTTGAATAAAGTGAAGCAACTTCTGAGCAATATCATAATCGAGCGCAGTTCTTTTGATTACTTTGCCATCGGCTTCGAGAATAGCGCCATTTTCAGATACATAATCAATTCCTTCAGTGAATTCTTGAAAGTATTCATGTGATCTGATCAATTGATTACCTGTAGCTGAAATGAAGGGGATATTGTTTGCTTGTAGTTTTTTCAAAATTTTACCAAAAAGCTGATGATCAAAAGTCTTCTTTTCTGTTAAAAAAGTACCGTCCATATCAACAGCTACGGCTTTAAAGGGTATTGTAGTCATGTGTATCACCTTTCCAATACCTTTATATTACTATGTAAGCGCTTTTGTTTCATCACTTTTCGCTAAAAATGAAATTTCTTTCACAAGTAATCATATATTTCACTTCATGCAAGAAGTTTTATTTTAATGGATACGTATATGGATAATGCGCTGTTTCTGGCACTTTATCCCAGGTTACCGTGTGGCCTGCACCATGTGAACAAAAGACCGAGTTAGGCGTATTTTCTAGATCTGAAACAGGATCATAATTTTTCTGTTCGATGATTTCTTGAGCATTATGACAAGGCAAATAACCCTTTACGACGCATTCAAAGATTCCGTCACCATGCGTGTAGCCACGTACTTGCGCAGCATAATCCTGCATTTCACTAGCTGGTGCCGAGCCTTCAATGATGGTGCGGTCGCCTTTATTTTCTGGTGAATTAAACTGACCACTCATTCTTTGAATATCATTCAGCGCGTGGCCTACATGTTCTTGACTTACTTCAAGGCGGAAATCATACCATGGTTCAAGCAAGATCAATTGGTCCTGCTCTTTTAATTCCATCAGGCCCTGACGCACCGCACGATAAGTTGCTTCTCTAAAGTCGCCACCGACTGAGTGCACAATACTACCTTTACCGCCAAGCAAAGTAATTTTTACGTCTGTAATTGGCGTACCCAGTAAAACTCCCAAATGCTCTTTTGATTTAAGAGCTGTCATAATCTGATGTTGCCAATTTTTGGTTAAAACTTCTAGACTGCAGTTATTTTCAAAAACTACGCCACTATTTCTTAGACCCGGTTCAAGCAACAGGTGCACTTCCGCATAGTGACGCAACGGTTCAAAGTGACCTACGCCTTCTACTGGTTGAGCAATAGTTTCTTTGTATAAAATGCTGCCTTGTTCAAAATCAACGATTAAAGTAAAACGTTCCTGCAACAATTGTTTTAAAATCTCGAGTTGAATTTTCCCCATCACCTGAACGCGAAGTTCCTGCAAATGTTCTGACCAAGTTACATGAAGCTGCGGATTTTCGTCTCCTAGCGTCTTTAAGGCCATCAGACAGGCATGAATATCCTCATCCAGTGGATTAAGCTTGTAAGTTAAAACTGGCTTTAGACTGGCTTCTTTTGCATCTGTAGCGCCAAAGCCTTGTCCTGGATAAGTCTTAGTTAAACCAGTAGCTGCAACAATTTCGCCTGCATTTACTTTTACAACCGTCGTAAATTTTTCACCGTTATATTCGCGCAATTGATTAATCTTTTCGCCGGCTAATTCAGTTTTTGCCTGCAATTTGCCGCCTAAAATTTTAATCCAGCTAAGGCGCTCCCCATTTTTATCATGCGAAATCTTGAAGCATCTAGCTGAAAAATCAGGACTATATTCTTTTTCTTTAGTCCACTTATCAAAGCTTGCTAAAAATTCCGTAATTCCAGTTAATTTCAGAGCTGAGCCAAAATAAACGGGATAGATCTTTCTCTGCACAATTAAATTTTGAATATCCGAATTCATAATTTCTTCGCCATTCAGATATTTTTCGAGCAGCTGATCATCAGCCGAAGCCACATTTTCATAAAAAGTTTGATCTTCTTGGCTAAAATCCAGGCAATTTTCACTTAAACTTTTTTGAATATCGGTTAAAACCTGACCTTTATTTGTACCTGCAATATCGATTTTATTAACAAAAATAAAAACAGGTACATGATTTTTCTCAAGTAAATTCCACAGCGTCTTGGCATAACTGGTGACGCCATCGGTCGCCGAAATAACCAAAATCGCATAATCTAAAACGCTCAGCACTTCTTCGGTTTGAAAAGCAAAATCGACGTGCCCTGGCGTATCCAGCAAAGTAATCTCTGCATCATCCGTGGTCAATTTAGCCTCATGAGAAAAAATAGTAATGCTCCGTTTTTTCTCAAGTTGTTGGGTATCTAAAAATGCATCCCCATTGTCCACTCTTCCTAAATTCCTGATATTTCCTGCCCGATACAGCAAGGCTTCAGAAAGAGTTGTCTTACCCGCGTCAACGTGGGCCATAATTCCTGTTGTAATTTTCTTCATCATTTTTCACCTAAAAAAAGTATCTTATCTCAAAGATAAGATACCCTTCTCATTAATTCAATTAATACTTCTTTTGAAAATCATTCTGCATCAATTTAACGAATTCTGGATAATTTTTCACTTCAAAAATTGGGTGCAAATGGAGCGTATTTTTACGGTGACGGTGATTGTACCAGATGCTATCAAAGCCATATTCTTCTGCACCTAAAATATCGGATTGCAAGCCATCGCCAAAGAAGACTGTTTCATCAGGACCGATCTCAGTTCGACTGAAGAAATAATCAAAAGCATGTGGATTCGGCTTAGAATAATGGGCTTCTTCTGAAGTAACAATCAAATCAAAATATTTTTTCACGCCAGCTAGTTCCAAGCGGTGATTTTGCATAAACTTTTCACCATTACTCAAAATGGTTAATTTATAGCCCTGCTTCTTCGCAAACTTCAAAGTATCTTTTATACCCGGCAGAAGTTTATGTGCTTCGCCAAAGTATGAACGATATTCGTCCATAGCCTTTTTACCATCAATCTCAATTCCAAAATGATCCTTGATAAAGTCATGAAAGGTCATTTCACTCAGCTGTTCATAGGTTAACTCGCCTTGTTCAAGTCTGCGCCATAATCCCTGATTGTAAGCATGGTACTGGCGCTGAAGTTCTTGAGATAATGGCCAATGATGTGCATTAAAAAGACTGTGCAAAGCAAAATCTTCAGTTGCCGCAAAATCGATAATAGTATCATCAACGTCAAAAATAATTTGTTTATAGCGCAATGTGGTTAGTCCTTTCCTTAATTCTAGAATATCAATTATATCAGTTTTTAAAAATTAAATGAAAAAAGTGATTGACAACTTTTTAATAACTCTTTAAAATTTGTGACAACAAGTAATTTGAATGAAAGGAAGATTTAACCATGTTGAAGAATGTAGTAATCAATCGTTGGCAATTCCAGCACTAGAGTTGTTTCTACACGCTTATTAAAAGCACGGATGCGACTCAGATACTTTTCGCATCTGTGCTGGTAAATCTTCATAAAAAAGTAGCCCGCACGGATTTAATAAACGTGCGGGTTTTTTTGGACATTTCCCGTAAAACGGAAATGTCCTTTTTTGTTTATGGGAGTCGGAAAAATGAAAAGATTAATCAGAACAATTATTGCTCTCTTCGCCTTTTTAGTTGCCACATTTGTTGTAGAGGTAAATAAACAAACTACAGCGCAAAAAGAAAAGGTCGTGGGCATTTTACAAACTATGAGTCACCCAGCCTTGGATCAAATCCACCGCGGTATTATTAAGGGTCTTGAAGACGAAGGTTACCGCGAAGGTAAAAATATCCAAATCGGTTTTCCAAATGCCCAAGGCGATCAAAGTAATCTGAAATCAATGAGTGATCGGTTTAAACAAAGAAATGCGGCAGTGACAATCGGAATTGCGACACCAGCTGTTCAATCTTTGGCTAACGAATCAGGCGACACGCCAGTAATCATGGGTGCAGTAAGTGATCCACTAGGAACGCACTTAGTTAAAAGTTTGAACCATCCTGGTGGCAAAGTTACCGGGGTGCAAGATCGTCAGCCTATTCCAGCTCAATTAAAATTGTTGCGGACGATTTTACCTAAAGCTAAACGGATCGGGGTTGTCTACACCTCAAGCGATGATTCATCCGCATCTGAATATCGTGAATTTAGAAAATTAGCTGAAAAAGAGGGCCTCACAGTTCGTCCATACACGATCACTTCTACCAATGATATTGAACAAGTTGCCCAAACCATGGCGGGCAAAGTTCAAGCAGTGTATGTACCTACCGACAACACCGTTGCTTCAGGAATTGCCACCTTGCTTAAGGCAACTAACGAAGCAAAGATTCCTGTTTTTCCAGCTGCCGATACCATGGTTAAGTCAGGTGGTCTTGCCACTAGATGTGTGAGCCAGTTCGACATGGGAGTTTTAACTGGTCACATGGCCGGACAAATTTTGAAAGGTAAAAATCCAGCAGATACACCGGTTAGAAAAGTGACCAGCTATGAAACTATGATTAACCAAAAAGCCGCAAACGAATTAAACATTCATATTCCAGACAGCGTCATCAAGGCCGCACAAAAGAAAGGACGGATCATCAAATTAGCCTTATTACATCAACTATCGGGCAAGGTCTCTTATGGGGAGTCTTAGCCTTAGGCCTATTTCTCACTTTTAGAATTTTAAATTTCCCAGATATGACTGTTGAAGGAACATTTCCCTTCGGTGCAGCAATTTGCGTCAGTGCTTTAGTACACGGCGTTGATCCGGTGCTGGCTACCATCCTTTCATTTTTAGGCGGGATGCTTACAGGGTTAGTTACTGGACTACTTTATACCAAAGGCAAAATTCCAGTTTTACTTGCCGGAATTTTAACCATGACTGGTGTCTACTCAGTCAACTTGCGTATTTTAGGTAAAGCAAATGTCGGCTTGCTCAACAAAGCTACTTTGCTTAACGAGAAGTTTTTACAAAAATTGCCTACTAACTTCCCTACTATTGTGGTTGGTCTCTTCTTTGCAGTATTGATTATCCTTTTGTTAGCTGTTTTTCTAAATACCGACCTTGGTCAAAGTTTCATCGCAACTGGTGATAATGAAAAAATGGCTCGCTCACTGGGTATCAACACCGATAACATGAAGATCCTAGGCTTGATGCTTTCAAACGGCTTAATTGATTTAGCTGGTGGCTTGATCGCCCAAAACGGTGGTTATGCCGACGTTAACATGGGGATCGGAACAATGGTTACCAGCCTTGCCGCAATCATTATCGGCGAAGTCGTTTACGGCAACAATTTAACTTTAACTGCTCGTTTAATTGCCATCATCATCGGCAGTATCATCTACCGTTTGATTTTGTTATTAGTTTTGCAACTAGGCTTCAGCACCAACGACTTCAGATTGATCTCCGCAATCATCTTAGCTATCTGCATGATGTTGCCATTGTTTGAGAAAAAGTTCCATGTACGTAAATTATTGAAAAAAGGAGTTCAAAAACCATGAGCACAATTTTAGATTTACAAAACATTACCACCACAGTTAATAAAGGTACAAACGAAGAAAAGTAAATTCTCAAAAACATCAACTTAAAACTGGAAGATGGCGACTTTGTGACCTTGCTGGGAACCAACGGTGCAGGTAAATCTACCCTGCTAAATATCATCAACGGCTCCATTTTTCCCACTACTGGGAAAGTCCTCTTAAAAGACCGTGATTTAACTCCTTTATCTGAAGTAAAACGTGCCAAGTATATTGCCCAAGTTTTCCAGGATCCTAAGATGGGAACTGCTCCAAGAATGACGGTTGCCGAGAACTTACTTTTAGCTACTAAGCGTGGTCAACATCGTGGCCTGCGCCTTAGAGGGCTCGATAAACACATGAAAGAATTTGAAAAAGAGACTGCTCAGCTGCCTAATGGATTAAATGAGCGCTTAAATACTTTCGTGGGCAATCTCTCAGGTGGTCAGCGCCAAACACTCAGTTTCTTAATGGCTACCATCAAAAAGCCAGAATTATTGTTGCTAGATGAGCATACAGCTGCCCTTGATCCTAATACCAGCCGCGATTTGCTCGAATTAACTGATCAAGTTGTACGCGAAGAAAAATTAACCTGCATTATGATCACCCACCAATTAAAAGATGCCATTAAGTATGGCAATCGGATGGTAATTCTGAATAGCGGGCAAATTGTATTAGCTGTTAAAGGTGAAGAAAAGAAAGAATTAACTGAAGAAGATATTTTGCAATATTTCACTGATTAGTTATTTTTACTCATATGTTCCGTAAAATAAGCACTATGAAATGGCTTTAATTCTGACTAAAATAAGAATTGAGGTCATAATAAAGGGACTTATACTAAGAAAACAGTTATCTAAAATAGATAGCTATTTTTATTTATTTTGCCAATTTTTAACTAAAAATAATTGAAAACGTTATTCTAGCAACATTTGTGAGACCTAAATTATTTTCAAAAAAATTCAAATTATCCCTTGAATTTAATAATATATGTTAGACGCAAAGAAATTAGCTAAAGTTGTTTCAGTCGCAGTTGCTTCAATGAGTTTATTAGGTGTCAGTGCTTCAGTTACCGAAGCTGCTAGTTTCACTGCCCCAAAGTTGGGTGTTGCAGAAGTTGCTCCTACTAACCCAGCTATCAAGAAAGGCGCCAAGATCTTCGTTACTGTTAAAGATACCAAGAATCAAAAAGTCGCTGTTTTAAACGCAAACGGTGGAAAGCTCGCTAAGACAGTTTCAATAGGTTCAACTTTCACTGCTAAGGATGTTAAGAAGACTAACGGCAAGAAGCTTGTTAAGATCAGTGGCAATAAATGGTTAGACACTAAGGATGTTGTTAAGGATTAATAAAAATATTCAGATCTAACAAAATGAATAACTAAAAAATGCACGAAGCCAAATTCTGACTTCATGCATTTTTATTTTGGTCTAAATTATTTTACGTAGGTTTCTTTAATGCTGATAACTGATAAAGCAGCTAAGAATCCTGAAATACCAGTGATTAACATCATAGCTGGCATTGAGTTACCTACCATTGGGAAGATGATAAAGCTGAGTAATGAAGCGACAATCTGTGGCAAACAAATTGAACAGTTGAATAAGCCAAGGTAGGTTCCCATGTGTTTACCTGATAAAGCGTTAGATACCATAGTCAATGGATAAGTGTTCATCCCTGCCCAGCTGATTCCGATTAAAATGAATGAAAGAATCAGCAGCATTTGTGAATGAACCAAGAAAATTGAAGCGTAGCCAATTGCACCTAATGCCAAACTTAAGCCGTAGCCTAACTTATGACAATTGTTTGGTACTTTAGCCAAAACATATGACCAAATTACAGCCGCAATTGATTGAACAGCAGTCAATACGCCGAACCAGTTACCTGCAATTTGGTAGCCTGCTGAAGAAGCGGAAGTGGTGTTTCATACGTTTTGCGCAATCGCACCAGTTGCATAAGTTGAAAGGTATTGGAATGAAATCCAGCTGAAAAATTGGACTAATGAAACTTGCCAAAATACTTTTGGCGCTTTCTTTAGCAATTCAATCCAACCGCCACCTTCTTTGTTATCTGATTCCTTGATACCGTGGTAACGAGCATAAGTTTCTGGATCATATTCATGAACTCTGAAGATGGTGAACAATGAAGTAATTACCAAAACAGCTGCACCAACATAGAATGAAATGACAACTGATTGTGGCACTACACCCTTCTTAGCGGTGTTGGCAACACCCAAGCTGGTTAGCAAGAATGGGAAGAATGCAGCAATTACGGCACCAAAGTTGGAAAGCATACTCTGAATTCCATAAGCATATGACTTTTGATCGTCGTTGACCATATCACCGATCATCATCTTAAATGGTTGCATCGCCATGTTAGAAGCGACATCCAAAACAGCAATTGCGACAGCACCAAAGATAAGTGCTTCTAAGGATCCATATCCTAAACCGAAACTACCGACGTTGGGCAAAATGACCATCGTGATAACGGCAAAAATCATCCCAATCAATAAATATGGCAATCTTCTCCCGATTTTAGGAATCCAAGTACGATCTGATAAGGATCCGATTCCTGGTTGCACCACCAGACCAGCAAGTGGTGGCAAAATGAAGAACCAACCTAATTTTGTTGGGTCAGCCCCTAAAGTTTGGAAAATTCTACTCATTTGTGAAGTTTCCAAAGTAAATGCAATTTGTACGCCTAAATAACCCAAGCTAATCATCCAAATAGTGGAAGCGGCTAGCGTTGGTAAACCTGATTTTTCTTGTTTCAAGTTCTCTTTCTCCTTCCATCTAAATCGCTTTCATGTTTTAAATGATATCGATTTCAGAAAGAGCTTTCAATATAATTTGCTCTGTTAACGGTAACTTAATTGCATAAACATTTCTTGATTTTTTCTAAAATCGGCATACTTAATCTACGCTCTCTCCATCTCTTGGTAGTAAAATATTCTCATAGATTATGGAGGTATGAAACTATGCTTTCACTTTTGTTAACAATTTTCTTGATTTGGCTTTTCTTCAAGTTGGGGGTTGGCTTAATCAAGATTTTCGGCTTCTTGCTCATTGCCGGATTGATTTTCGTATTTTATGCATACTTGCTCATCCCATTCCTGGCTCTGGTAGCCATGGGTGGATTGTTGTTTGCGGCAATAAGATAATTTAATTGAATAAAAATAAAGAGGCCTTTCGGCCTCTTTTTTACATGCTCTTCAAATTTTTAACAATCAATTTAGCTAATATCTCATAGCCTGCATCCCCAAAGTGCAAACCATCATTTTTCATTCCTTGGGCAGTCTCCTTGATGTCCCCTGCATCTAGCATCGCCTGACATAAATCCGCATATCTAAAATGATATTCCTGAGCGACTTCTTCGACTGCTTTGGCATATTTTTCTACTAAAGCATTATCGCGCACAAGCTGCTTTTCCTCATCAACGGCGGGTGGCGAAACAAGCAAAACATGTGGCGGATAATATGCACAAATTATCGCTGAACAAATCAATTCCATATTTTGCTTAAATTGCGTTAACGGCACCTGCTTATGCGTTGCCAGATCATTAGTCCCAAGTAAAATTACCAAGTTATCGCACTTTTTCACGCTCAAAACTAATTCATTAAGTCTTGCAAAAAACGCACCTGAATTGATCCCCGACACTGCAGTATTTTCAATTTCTACGTCAGGTAACATCTTTTTTAAATTCCAGTTAATATGCGGCTCTTCTTTGCCTTCATTGCGTGCGATGATGCTATCGCCTGTCAGTAATAATCTCATTTTAGAACTGCCTTCTTCTTACTCTTTTTAGTTGGCTTAATGCCTAAAACATCCAAGAAGAAAGTAAAGATTGGCACACCTACGATCAAGCCCCAGGTGCCCCAGAAATGTTCTGCCACAAGCAAAACCAAGAATGTGTAGAAAATTGGTAATTCAGTCTTGCTGGCCATGAACTTAGGATTTAAGACATAGGCTTCAACGGTGTGAATAATCATGATCATAATGAAAATATAAATCACGTAGCGAATGCCGCCTACTGAGTAGCCCACAATACTTAGCGGAATCAGTGAAATGATCACGCCAGCAACTGGGATCAAACTCAAAATGAAGACCATTAATCCTAATGCAATAATTTGCGGCATTTTCATAAAGGCTAAACAAATCATTGTTAATGCGGTATTGCAGAGGGCGATGAAAAACTGTGCTTCAAGGACAACCCCGAACGTATTCGTAAACTTTCTGCCAAAATAGCGGACATCTTCAAAGAACCACTTAAAAATTCCGCTTTTTACAAACAAATTAGAGAACTCATTCATTTTCTTCAATTCAATCGTATAGAAGAAACTTAAAATTAGTGACATGAAAATCGAAACCGTTAAAGTACCAACACTGGTTAACGTCTTCATCATGACGCTCATCCCTGTTTTAGCTTGAGTCACCAATTCATTTCTATTAACATAGCGGCTTACGTATCGCATAATTCCTGTCATGCTGTCGCTCTCATAAAAGGCCAAGACGGATTTAAACATCTTACTGATCTGTTTAACTAGCATCGGCAAATAAATCGTTACAGCGAAGTATAGACACAGCAGAATCAAAATATATGTGATTGACACAATTACACCCGATGGAATTTTTGGAATATGTCTTTGAACCAACCTAATTAAATGAACAACCAGATAAGTAAAAATAAAAGTTAGCAAAATTGTGTTCATCATTGCTCGCATCTCATATAAAAGAGCAATGATTACCAACAAGACCACAAATCTTCTAAGCGGTACGTTTTGCTTGAATCTTTGCCAAGCATTTTCCATAAATAAACCTCCCTTAATTGTAGATATACGATGCTTGAGCCCTATTTTATGCCTAATAAATTACAAAGAAAACTACTATCTTTTTGTTACACACTTCTTCTGAGATTTTTACCATTAAAAATTAAAAAATCTCAGATATTTCTCTTAATTATGTACGATTTTTTTCTTATATAAATCCTTACGGAGACAACGAATTGCATTTTTTGAACTTAATCATGCTAAAATATTTTTGTTTACAATACAATATCTTGTGGTATTCTACATTCTGTCATCAACAAATTGTGTATTTGTGAAACACTTGTAACTAACTTATATAGGAGAGTTGTGGGATGAAAGTTATTAAATTAGATCAAAAATTTATTGATCAAGTAAAACGAGAAGTTAAGCCCCATTGGGGTGAATTAGGTTGGGTCACTTATAAGAGAACCTATTCTCGCTGGTTAAACGACAAAAACCGTTCTGAAAACTGGGACGAAACTGTTAAACGAGTAATTGAAGGAAACATTAATCTCGATCCACGATTAGCCGACAATCCTTCTGAAGAAGTTGTTGCTCAATTAACCAATGAAGCTCAAAAATTGTTCCGCTTAACCTATGGTCTATCTGCTACACCATCCGGTCGTAACCTTTGGATTTCCGGTACTGACTACCAAAAGCGTAACGGTGATTCTTTGAATAACTGCTGGTTTATCGCTATTCGTCCACAAAATTATGGCGATAGTCATATCAGACCATCATATTTAAGCCAAAAAGATGTAGCTGTTTCAATGCCATTTTCATTCCTCTTCGATCAATTAATGAAGGGCGGCGGCGTTGGCTTTTCAGTTGTAAAAGACAACATCAAGCAAATTCCTAAAGTTGATCAAAAGATCGATTTAACAGTAGTTATCGATAAAAAGAGCAAATCATATGATGCTTCTGTTAAATTAGGTGCTACTGATAAAGAAGAATGGCAAAAGCAAAATCAAGATAAAGACGATTACGTTTACTACGAATTGCCTGATACTCGCGAAGGCTGGGTTTTGGCAAATGCTCGACTGATTGATATGCACTTCAATGCTACTAATCCTGAGGGCAAAAAGAAGTTAGTCTTAGATATCAGCAACATTCGCCCTTACGGTACTAAGATTCATGGCTTCGGCGGCACTGCTTCAGGTCCAATGCCTTTAGTTGAAATGTTCTTTGATATTAATAAGGTTATCAATCCTAAGGCCGGTGAAAAATTAACTGCCGTTGACGCAACTGATATCTGCAACTTGATTGGTAAGACAGTTGTTGCTGGTAACGTTCGTCGTTCTGCTGAACTTGCTTTGGGTTCAAATGACGACCAAGACTTCATTAAGATGAAGCAAGATAAAGATAAGCTTTACCACCACCGTTGGGCATCAAATAACAGTGTTGCAATTGATTCTAAATTCGATAATTACGGTCCAATTGCCGACGGAATTTTGCATAATGGTGAACCTGGCGTTTTTAATCTTGAACTTTCTCGCAACTACGGCCGAATTGTCGATGGTTACCAAGCTGGCATCGATGATAACGTCGAAGGAACAAACCCATGTGGCGAAATTTCCTTATCTAACGGTGAACCATGCAACTTGTTTGAAGTCTTCCCTTATGTTGCTGAAAAACAAGGCTGGGACTTAAAAGAAGCCTTTGCTTTAGCTGTTCGTTTTGCTAAGCGTGTAACCTTCAGTCACTACGATTGGGAAATATCAAGAAAGATTATTCAAAAGAATCGTCGTATCGGTATTTCAATGTCTGGTATTCAAGACTGGATCTTGTCACGCTTTGGTCACCGTGTTGTTACCGGTTGGGAAGATGCTAAAGATCCTGAAACTGGTGCAGCAATTAAGAAGCCAATCTATGATCCAGAAATCGTAAAGACCTTCGATGGCCTTTATAAAGCAGTTGTTAAAGCTGATAAAGATTACAGCGATGTTTTAGGCTGCAACACTTCGATCAAGCACACAACTGTTAAGCCTTCAGGTACTGTAGCTAAACTTGCAGGTGTTTCCGAAGGGATGCACTTCCACTACGCTGGCTACATGATCCAAAGAATTAGATTCCAAGCTTCTGACCCATTATTGCCAGCCCTTAAGGAATGTGGTTACTACACTGAACCTGATATCTACACTAAGAATACTATTTGTGTAGAATTTCCACTTCGTGCTGCTAACGCTGACAGCAAGCAATTTGCATCTGCCGGTACTGTATCAATCGGCGAACAATTTGCTACGCAAGCATTTTTGCAAACCTACTGGTCAGATAACGCCGTATCATGTACCGTTACTTTCCAAGATGGTGAAAGCAAGCAAATTGCCCCACTTCTTCATCAATACCGCCACATCATCAAGTCAACTTCACTTCTTCCATACTATGGCGGCAGCTTAAAACAAGCTCCAAAAGAGCCAATTAATAAAGAAAAGTATGAAGAAAGAGCTGCTCAAATCAAGGGAGACGTTGAAGCAGTCTTCATGAAGCAAAACGATGATGAAAAAGACCTTGAATTGGTTGGTCAAACCGATTGTGAAGGCGGAGCATGCCCAATTAAATAAAAATCAAAATTCTTGGAGGATTAAAAATGAATAAATTAGTTAAAAAGCTCGGTTTACTTCTCACTGTTATCCTGTTATCCTTGGGTGCTGTTGGCATCGCAGATGCAAACCATAGCCACGTTCAGGCTGCTAAGACAATCAGAGTTACATATACTTTGAAAAATAATAAGAAAACAATTGCTAAAAAGAATATTAGAGTTAAAAAACATACTACTGTTTTAGCAGCACTTAAAAAATGCTGGAAAGTAAAGTCTTCTGGCGGTTTTGTTACCAGCATTCATGGCTATAGCCAAAATAAATCTAAAAAGCTTTATTGGACCTACACCGTAAATGGTAAATGGGCTAATGCTGCCAACAAAGTTTATCTACACAACAAAGATAGAGTCGTGTGGACACGGAGCAAATTTTAATTTTAAAATGGAGCATGCCCAATTAAATAAAAATCAAAATTCTTGGAGGATTAAAAATGAATAAATTAGTTAAAAAGCTCGGTTTACTTCTCACTGTTATCCTGTTATCCTTGGGTGCTGTTGGCATCGCAGATGCAAACAATAACCAAGTTCAGGCTGCTAAGACAATCAGAGTTACATATACTTTGAAAAATAATAAGAAAACAATTGCTAAAAAGAATATTAGAGTTAAAAAACATACTACTGTTTTAGCAGCACTTAAAAAATGCTGGAAAGTAAAGTCTTCTGGCGGTTTTGTTACCAGCATTCATGGCTATAGCCAAAATAAATCTAAAAAGCTTTATTGGACCTACACCGTAAATGGTAAATGGGCTAATGCTGCCAACAAAGTTTATCTACACAACAAAGATAGAGTCGTGTGGACACGGAGCAAATTTTAATTTTAAAATGGAGTGATTTAACAAAATGTCGACTACTACACATAAACAAATTAAGCGACTTGCTTTATTAGCAATTTTGACGGCAATGGCTGTCGTGCTAAGAGTGGCGCACATTATTCCGGTTCCAAACGTTCAACCAGTAACTGATATCTTAATGATCTCAACTTTGGAAATGGGATTTGGATTTGGAGTCGCCCTAGCAGTCTTGGTAATGGTCATTTCCAACATCTTCTTAGGTTTCGGAATTTGGACTTTGCCGCAGATCGCTGCTTATACTGTTTGTGTGTTAGTAGTCTTTTTGTTTGGCAAAATTCCCGTTTTTCGTAAACATTTTTGGCTGCAAATTATTCTTGCTACCCTGCTAGGTTATGTCTATGGCCTTATTATTAACTTTGGCATGTCAATTTGGGGTGGCTGGGAAGCCTTTATCGTTTACACTGCTGGCAGTTTCTTGTTTGATACTTACCACTGCATCGGCAATTTTGTCTTCTACCCTATTTTGTACAAGCCATTAACTCTAGCACTTGAACGATACAATCGAGGAAAGATGAAATGACAATCAAAATTTACACTAAAGTTGGCGATCAAGGAACAACCAAGCAGGTCAGCGGCAAGATGGTGCCAAAAGATGATCTGCAAATCGTTGCTTTAGGCGATATTGATGAATTGCAGTCATACATCGGAGTGGTGATTGCAAATTTATCAGAAAAATGTTTGAGTCTAAGCGATGAACTGCATGACCTGCAACGCAATCTCTACTTGCTTGAAGCCGATATCGTAGTCAAGCATCGTCAGGAAATTGATGATAAAAAAGTTAGCGAGTTGGAAAGCAGAATTGATGAACTAACTGCAAAAATTCCTAAAATTCCTGAATTTATTTTGCCAGGAGGAATGAAAACTGGAGCTAACTTACAATATGCACGGACAATTGCTCGCCGAGCTGAACGCTCATTGGTAAAATTGAACCGTGAAGAGCAAAAATTGGCTCCTAGCAACTTAAAATACATCAATCGATTATCTGACTATCTTTTCACTTTAGGACGTTATGCGAATGTTCTGGATGGATATACGGAGGTTAAGAGCAAGATTAGAAAAAATAAAAAATAAAGAAAAGCATGGTATTGAAAAATTCAATATCATGCTTTTTTCTCCATGAGACGTCGTCGTTTAAAAAATTTGAAATTTTTTCGGTAAAAATCGATTTTTTTACGTACTTAATAAATAGAGGGGAATATATAACTCCATAAATTTATCCAAATACATCCTATTCTCTACACTTTCCCCTCACTCTATATTTAAACTTCTATTTGCATTTTTTTGGTAAAGAACCAGCTTACATATTGTAAGTTGGTTCTTTATTTTGTAACCATTTGTTAACATTATTATGTTTTTTTGATCACATCTTCCGTTTATAATTTTTTAATATTAGTATTCAAAGGAGCTATATTTGTGAAAATAGAGAAAAAAACATCGAGTTTATTTATACGAAGTTGATCTAATGCGATGTTTCTTCATGTTGGCCGTTCTCGCCACACACGTTACATCGCATTATACCGACGCTTTCGTAAATGGCTCGCATTCACATGAATTAATGTTAGCCAGTCACATGATGCTGCACTTTGCACGATATGGTTTTATGTTTCTGGTATTATTTTTGGTTTATTATAATTCATTTGAAGAAGTTTTGGATAAAACATATCGGCAATATTGGTATCCCCTACGTATTCTGGATGGGAGTTTCCCTTTTCATTACCATGTGGCTATTCCATAGAGCTGATTTCACTTGGAACAACTGGTTTACTACCTGGCTTAACGATGTACTATATGCCAAACAGTTCTACCTCTACTATTTGTATGTCACCATGCAGTTCTACCTGGTCTTTCCTTTATTGGTTTGGCTATTTAAGAAAACTGAGGGCCATAACAATACCGTTTTAGCAATTTCAGCTGCAATTCAAATGATCATGCTGTTCTACGTAAAGTAGATTTTTCCAAATCAAAGTCATGCTGGCTGGCCGTTCCTCTTGAAGTATTACGGCAATAATGTTTTCTTCTACGAAGATTATTTCGTCTTAGGTGGATATGTTTGGATTCATTATGATACTGTTAAAAAATGGATTCGAAAATATCGTTATTGGATCTACTCAGCGACTGTCCTGCTTAGCTTGGGAACAATTCCGCTATACTTGTTCAACGCAAAAATCATGAACTTCCATCGTCACCTTTCCCAGCTTGCTCACCAACCATACATTATGGTTTATTCAACGGCAGTCATCTTATCTGCGATCTCTGTTTCATTGAAATACGCAGAAGTTAGAACCCAACCTAAGTGGCAACGCTTCTCCAAGTTGGTCAGAATGACATCTTTATTATCATTCGGTATTTATTTGACTCAAACTGCACCAATAATTTTGCTGGATCACTTCCTAACAACCGTTAACATTTACGTTCCAGGCTGGCAATTATTGATCATGTTGCCCTTTGGATTGCTATTCGTAATTGCTGTAGCTTGGCTCATTTCCTACTTCTGCTTCAAGGTTCCGCCATTAGGAATTTTGATTGGACGACCAAATTGGAAAAAGAAAAAGGCAAAAGCTGCCTAATAAAAAGATCGAGCTTTGATAGCTCGATCTTTTTTTGTCCTAATTTTTTCAAGCAAATCTATTGGCGCTAACATTTGACTAACATTTAGAATCTTTGAAAAGTGTTCAACGCTTTCGGGATGAGGATTGTCTATCCAGGCCTTAATCAAACTTAGCAATCCATCGATAAGCAATTCTTGGGCATAATATGATGGAATTTTATCAGTAAGATGCACGTTATATAACTGGGCTCTGCTTCTTATCTCTTTAGTTAAGATCGCCCGCAGCTTTTGCCAAAAACACTGATCACCATTATTTGAAAAAAGCACCTTATACAGATCACGTTCTTGATCAATTGCTCCTATAATTCCGTTCAAAAAGAGATAGTTTTTACGCCACAGATCTGTTCTATCCTTTACTACTTTTCTGATAATACTTTGACGCTCTTTTTGAAAATTGATTTTAAGATCATCAAATAATTTCTGCTCGAGCTTATCCAGTAAATCATATTTGTCTTTGTAATGCAGATAAAAAGTACGACTCTCAAAAAAACCGCGTGCAAAAATTGCACTTTAACAAATTAACAGGGTGCACTTATTGTGCATCATTTACCTTTATACAAAAAATTAACCTTAACTTATCTTCGTAAAACGTTGATAAATCAAGGTTAATCAATCTAAATGATTCTTTCTAATGCTGACTAGAAGGTAAAGGGTTTTAGTCAGCATCACTTGATTTACCAACATTTATAGCCTGCACGCTATTTGTAAAGTGCAGACAAAGTGCATAGTTATTAACAGCTCCAAAGTCGGGAATTTTGCTTATATGATTCTCGATTTTCTTTCACATAAGTTGAAAGGAAAACTTGAATTGTATTTCCCATTCTTTGACAAGCATACATATTAGAAATGCGATTATCATTTCCAAGTAGACTACTTAAATATACTCTCAAAGAATATAAAGCTAAAACAGAATTTTTTTGTTTTTCAATTCTAGACTTACTACATGCGGCTTTTAGCATATCATTTAAGCTTGCCTGTGTAACTGGTAATTGGTTATTTGAACTAATTGATCTATAATTATGTAAGTTCAGAAAAATGTATCCTGATGTATTTTTTAAACCATATTCATTGAGATACTTTTTTTGTTTAATCTGAAATTCCTTAATCAAATCAATTATTTTATTATTCTTAATAGGTAAACTATATCTATAAGCGCCTTTTGGTCTGTCTTTTAAAGAGCCATTAGGCTTTTTTTCTTTTTCAGACCAACTATTATCAATCTTAAAGGTGTATGAACCTTCATACTTAACTAATTGATCAAACTTTAACACTTGTAATTCTTCAGGACGTAATCCCAAGTATGTATCTACAAGTAATGCAAGTTTTGAAACAGAATTAGCAACAGTAGAAACTTCATACTCTTTAAGTAATTCTTTTCTTAAAGCATCAACTTCATCTTTAGAAAATAAATGCCATTTTCTTCCTGTACTAAAGTCAGATTGCTTAAAGAATAGTTTCAGATAACCTCTAGGAATTGGATTAACGTTTAAAACCGCCTTATCCAAAAGGAAAGTAAAGAATGTTCTAAAGTGTGCCAAAGAGACATCTATTACAGTGCTTTTCTTAACACTTGCTTTAGGGTGATCCTTAATATACCAATGTGCAAAGTCATTAAAGAAATGTTGATCAATATCCTTCAATTGGATATCTAATTCATTTTTCTTTTTAAGATACTCATTTAGCAAGGTTAGAGAATAACTCCAGCTTCGATTGGTTGTCGCAGTAATAGACTGAGCCTTTTTCTCAACATATTTAGTGTATTCATCTAAAAAATTTGATTCATCAGTAATGCTCGGTAGACCATTCTTATAACCTGCATATTTTACCTTTAAATCAATCTCAAGCTTTTGAGCCTCAAGTCTTGTCTTGGCTCTCTTGGTAATACGCATCCGCTTACCATTAATTGTTGGTTGAATTCTAACTGACCATAAGCCCTTATATTCACCTTTTAAAATTTTCTTGATCATATTTAAACTACCTCTCTTATAAAAAGAGAGCGGAATAATGATCCCTTACATTATCCGCCCTCTTAATTATTTTGTCCAAACTTTTTCTTGGTGATAGCCTACTTTCCTTAGCCAGATAAGCACTTGATCAATCAAGTAAAAAGGTCTACCGCCTGGTAGTTGATGATAGGGCATTCCCGCTTTTCGAAACTTATACAATAGCGTTGTACTAATTCCTAAAGCTTCACATAATTCTTTACCAGTTAGATATTTGGTCATTATTGTTCTCCTTAAATTGTTTTATAGGCAATTTTGGAATAGAATCAAAGTAGTAGGATTCTAGTCATTGCTTTTGTCGCTATTAGCATGACTAGTATTTTTTTGTGATTTTATTTTCCAAATTGCTTCTGCTATCTCTTTGTCTTTAATTAGTTCATTTTTTAGATCACTATATGTATCCTGAGTTAATTTCAAAGAGACAATTCTTCTTTTCAATTGCTCAAATGAATCTACTACTTGGTTAGCAATATTGCATTCCAGATAAAAGCTTAGGGGATCGTATGGTGTAGTGATGTAAATGGAACGAGCATTCAAATAGCGATCGTGATATCTCGCAGGAGCCATTTTATCAATTTCCCAAGGGTCTAAAAGAGTAAGTAATTGACCATAGTCATAATCATTAGGTCTAAGGTCATTAATTACTATAAACTCTTGACCTTTGTACTCTTGAAAGTGATCACGTTGTGACCCAAGGATAATAAAGTTATCGGGATGTAATTCTTCTAAAACTTCACGAACGAGCTTGGTTTTGCCAATTCCTGAAGTTCCCCAAATCCAATAAGTAGTACATTTTTGCCCTTCAAAGTCTCTGAGAAATTGCTGATGTTTCTTGTATGCTAGAATATCCTCAATGTGATCTAACAAAGTTTTATGCTTAGCCATCTCAAGAACACCAATTTTTTCTTGAAGTTCTTCTTTTGAAAGCTTTTCATTTGAATAGTCATCAATAAAGTTTTCAATTGCTTGACGTGATGGCTTTTTGACTTTTTGTCTAATCTCATTGATTCTATCTTTAAAATCAAATGAAGCTACTACCTCTTTAGGATCATAATGGTATTTGCTCTTAGCATTATTAGTTTCATGAATTAGGTAACTGTAACCATTATTAATAGTACTGTGCCAAGCTTCGATGTATTGTTCATGATCATTGAAAATCTTAGATATTCTCGAGATTGTTTTAGCATCTTTGAAATGAATCATTACATGAAAATGAGGTCGAACCTTTTTGTTATTTTCATCAATATCCTTATCATGCAAGATATAAGCCCACTCTTCTGCACCAGACTTTTCAAGTCGATCTTTTAGCTCATCTTTGTTAAACGGTAAATGATCTAAATCTTGTGTATACATGAAATTGTGAGAACGTATTTTCTTTTTCACATTTAAGGATTTCCTTTCTTAATTACACGAATAGCATATTAACTTTCGGGGCTGAATAACAAGCTCTCAGCCCCGATATAATCGCATTTTAAGGATTATTTACACAGCTATGGAGGATATATTTTATACGCGCGGTTTTCCGCTTTAGCGCTTTTGTCTGCGACAAGCGCTAGCTCCAAACCGCGCATTATTTCTTTTCTCCTTTATAGATGTAAAAGCTACCCTTACGAGTATGACCTGAGCAAATATATTTATCGGTATAACTGCTTACTTCTTGAGCAATATTATCTAGATTGCTATCTAATACTTTCTTTGCTTTAAAGTTGTTAGGAATACATACTCGTACTTCCATTGAGTCTTCCGCATAATCAATGTATGTGTACCAAAGAGCAGAATTATATATTCTCTGATCAAGATTAACCTTTGCTTTTGACGTAAAATCATTGATTGTATTTTGCTGACGTAGAAAACTTCTTAATCTGCAACTATCATTTAATGACTTGCAGTAGTTACCAAAGCCACGTTTTCTAGACAATAGATAAACTGAAATAGCTGCCAGAATTAGTAGACCAACACCTATTATTAAAACTATAGTTTGATACTGTATGAACAGGTTGAATCGATGAATTAACCAGTCTAAACAAATAATGATTACGCTTGCTAATGATTCATAAATTGGAAAAAATAATTTCATATTATTTACCAGCCTTTTACTGTAGGTGCCAGAAACGGGGTAATTGCCGGCACATCATTACTATTAATTTTTTGAATAATTCCAGTTGCTACACCAGAAGGTACTACGATGCTTGAAACATCATAATCTGGAAACAAATATTGACAGCTCTTGGAATTTACAAGACCCATTAAAATACGTAAGTTACATTGAGATCTTACAGATGTAGGTATCGTTTTTGCATCTAATTCTTGTGAGATTAGTACTAAGTGAACATTACTTTCTCTTGCTAACAAAGTAATTGTTTGCAACAAGCTAAAAAATGAATCAACAATTCGTTTATTTGCACCAGTTGTAAGAGCGCTAAGTTCATCAATAGTGACAACAACAGGTAGAAATTTCTTGTTGACATTAGCATGAGATTGAAGATACTCACTCTGCCTTTGATATACTAACTGCAGAACTTGACTTAGCTTATCATTTACTTTTGATAAGAAGTCTGATTTAGATACGTCTTGTGATGGGTAGATAATTTTTTGATTATTATCACGTGCCCACCAAACTAAATCTTTCGAACCCTTGGGATCAATTGTGATTATTTTTCCCATCCTTGCTGCATTACTATTGAGCCATTTGGTAAGAATTGTCTTACCTGAACCTGATAATCCCATGATGGCTACAGAAGTTAGTGAATTAATGTTCACACAGTAATTCTTCATTAGCCAGATATTTCCATCTTTAGCATTTAAATCTAAAAATGAATCAACATCATTTATAACAAGTCTTTTTGAGATACCTCTTTTCCACGGAAAAGCCCACGCTCGGGCTTTATGTATGTTATCCGTTTCCCACGGTACTAATAATGGTGAGGGCTGTGGAAAGACAGTAAAGTATGGATAAGCATTGGTGCTGATAATCGAAGTTAATCGATTATACAATTCTTGGTTGAGTAACAAAGCTGATGGACTGTAAAAGATGAAATCCAGTTCTTGCTCTGTGGCAACAACATCAAATGATAAAGTATAGGAAGTTTCACCATCTTTATTCAAAGCCATATTAATGGCCTGTTTGCAATGAGAGGCAATTTCATCGAGGGTCGGCTTTATCATTTTTAAGCCTCCTCAATGTCTTCAGCCTTAAACCAGACACTATTATCTACTTCACAAGCTTGTAAATGCTTAAACATAACGGTTGATTTATAAGGTGGCAACTTAACCTTTTTATCAAACTTAACGTAAAAATAATTATCTGGCATACCACATAAGATGCGATAGCCCGTAATTTCATCCGTTGGCTTGCGATTTTCCCACTTTACTCGTGGTTCAAGCTTAGTACTTAACAACACAACATCTGTATCTTCTGGTACATAAATGCTTGCTACTTCTTCTGAGTAACCGCTAGTTCTTTTTGCTTTCATAATGGAAAGTCCTTTCTCTTAAATATGATTAATTAATTTCTAGAATGCGTTTATTAATACATTGGAATCACTCTTTCATTTGATTTACTAATATTATCTGATAAAATAAGTGGTAGGAAGTAAGGCAATTTATATTATTTTTTGCTAATTTTCTACTACTATTTTTAGAAAGAATAATTTACATGCATAATTCGATTGATAAATTAACCAATAAAATATATAAAAAAATTTCTTTGCGTATTTTGAATAGGAAAAAAGAATTAAAAAAGAAGAGATTTCAAATTACCGATGCCAATAATGTTCAAATGCTTTCGAATATCATGCACAATAAAAGAAATAAAAAGCGAAATCCCTATTTATTAAATTCAAAAACTACTTATGATATTGTTTCAAAATTAGATTTCAAGTCTTCATACGATTTGATTTGGGGTGAAAATGAAGATTTAAATTCAATACTAGAAGATCTATTTAAATATGGCTTAAAATACTTACAAACAATCGATAAAACAAAAAATGAGTTGATTGAAAATTGTCTTTTAGATTATTTGCCTTATGCCAAGATATCTGCTGAATTTGAATATGCTTTGGAACCTTTAAAACCAGATATAGAAGACGTATTCCTTAATCATAATATTGCAATTAAACATTTGTACTATGGTATTTCAGAATCCTTTAAAAAGGCGCATAAAAGCTTTTTCGAAAATAAAGAAACAAAAAAGCTTCCACAAAATATAAATAAATTTGTAGAAACTAATCTCCCCAACCTATTACAAAAATATTTAGATGACACTGATAATCAAGGTAAAAGGGCTTATAAAATTATGTCTGAAATCATGAGCTATGAAAGTGAAGATGAATTCGATAGCATTTCCCATGGCCCGGAGTGGGAAATGCACCAACCTCTGACCATTTCTGAACGTCCACTTACGGAAGTTCGTGAAGAGGTTATAGAAGCTGGCAACAAATATATTGATACAATAGTTAATGAACAAAAAGAACTTGATCCCTTTTATTTGGACAATCCGTTTTATTTGTAGGTATTTAATCAACATGTAAGAAAAAATTTTATCGATGTTAATTAAATCGTACGGATTATTAAGGATAAAAATTCTATATCCTGGATAAATTTTCCTATATATGGCCAAAATTCTAAGTACTTTTGCGAAAATAAATAAAAATGCTCTTATCTACATTCTCATAGATAAGAGCCTATTTTTGTTTTCCATAATTACTCAGTCCTAGATCAGACTATTTCTTAAAAATTCCCATCGTAATACCAGAACTTGCGACTTGAGCATACTTAGCAATTTCTAACTGGAAACTGACAAGATAACTTGGTAAGTCATTTTCTGAAAAATTGGCTTGCAATTGATGATACAGATTTGAGGCAACTGATTGAATTGATTCATTATTAGTAATCCGATCAATCGCTTGATCAAACAGCTCAGTTAATTTTTTATTATCCAGTACCTCTTGTTTAGAAGCCAACTCTTCCAATTCATTTTTAAAAGCTAAACTATCATTACTCAATTTCTTTTCAGACATAATTTTGCCTCCAGACCAAAACAATGAATTGAGGTCTGTCCCTAAAGCATTGGCTAACTTCATACATAAATCTAATGATGGATTATACTTATTCTTTTCAATTAGGTTTATTGTCTGTCTAGCAACGCCAATTTCATTAGCTAATGCCTTTTGTGATAGACCTTTTTGTTTACGATAATATTTCACTTGATTCATGGATCGATCCTTTTCTAAGATGTCATATATATTTAACATCTTTATGTCTCATATATTAGACTATTTTTCAAATATGTCAACTATATTAGACACATATTTATTTTTTTAGTAAATACAAAGACCCTTACCTACTTTTCTCATAGATAAGAGTCTTTTCTTATTTTTGATCATTATTCCACTCTCAAAAAACCGCGTGCAAAAATTGCACTTTAACAAATTAACAGAGTGCACTTATTGTGCATCATTTACCTTTACGCAAAAAAATTAACCTTAACTTACCTTCGTAAAACGTTGATAAATCTAAATGATTATTTTTAATGCTGACTAGAAGCCCATAGGTTTCTAGTCTTTTTTCCTTTATTATCAATGTTTTCAGACGCTTTAGACTTAAACTGTGTGCAATTCTCATGCACACAACTTTTTATCCTGCCCAAAGTTGCGTCATTTTATCTTCAATACTTGGATCAACTCCAACATACGTATTCATGAACATTTGCAGTGAATGCCCCATCTTTTCAGCTGCCCACGGATATGACATACCCGGAGTATTAGCTAATTTAGTACAAATAGTATGTCTAAATGAATAAATACTTAGCTTTTTATCATCTGCATGAATATCTGCTCTTTCACAAATTGATTTAAACATATCGTTAATACTGCGCTGTTTAATCGGTTTACCAAAGCATGCAGTTTTATAATCATGCAAATTAATAAATACTAAATCATTTTCATTAGTAATACCGTTATCATCCAAAAAGCTTTCTTGTTTAATCTGAAACTGCTTAAGCAAAATAATTAAACTTTCTGGTACTGGCAATAATACTCTTGAGTAACCTTTAGGACGTGCTTTTAAAGCTCCTGTAAAATCATTTGTGTAATCAGACCAGCTATTATTAATTCTAAAAGACCATTTTTCATTTTCATTAACAACATTAGCAAACTTCATAGCTTGAAGTTCTCCAACTCTCATACCAGTGTAGCTTTCAATTAATATTGCTAATTTGCTAACCCAGTTCATAACCGAAGAATGCTTTAAGTCTTCAACAATTAGTTGTCTAATTTTATCTAATTCTTGATCTGATAAAATATACCATTCTTGAGGAACAGTAAAATCGCTTTGTCTAAAAAAGAGTTTTAACGCTCCTTCCGGAACAGGATTTTCTTTAACTACTGTTCCTTGAATTGACTTAAAGAAATTTCGCATATGAACAAGTCTTTTAGCAATAGTTGATGACTTGCTAACAGTAGTATTGTGCTTGTCTACGTAATCATGAGCGTATTTTGAAACAAGAACCGTTGTAACTTGGTTAATCTTAGTTTTAGCAAAATAACTTTTAAACGAGTTAGCAGAATCTTGCCAAGATTTTAAAGTTACAGGGCTAATTGAGTTAGCTCTTTGATCTACATATTTTTGAAAGCTTTCAGCAAATACCGCCCTACCATCACCTAAATTTAAGCCAGATTTATACTCTGTCCACATTTGCTTTTCTAATTTAGAAGCTTCTGTTTTAGTTTTTGCATACTTGATTGGAATTGAAATTCTCTTACCAGTAATTTGATCAACTGGTTGAATTCTTACCGACCACTTTCCTTTATTTTTCCCAGTAACAACTTTTTTAATCATCTTTATTTTACCTTCTTCTTTAATAAAAAAGGTAGAACAGAGGTTACAACTCTTATTCTACCTTCAAAAGCTTAATTTTGCAGCTATTTCATCCATTTACTCTCTTGATGAAAACCGGCTTTATAAAGCCATTCTTCTACTTCATCTAGAATATAATATGCTCTGCTGTTATCACACAGTTGATGATATGGCATTCCAGCTTTCTTCATTTTATAAAAGAAAGTAGTGCTAATATTTAATTCGTTACAAAGTTCTTTAACGTTTAAAATCTTTTTCATTGTGTTTACCTCTTTTTGTGAGTAAACTAAGTGTAGTTATAGTTTATGAATGCTAGTCATTACTTTGATCGGTTTGACTAGTATTTTTTTGCTTTCTAAGCTCTGAAATTTTGTCTGCTAGTTCAATATCTTTAATAACTTCTTTCTTAACGTCTTCTACGTTGTCTTTTGTCACATGCATTGCGACTACTCGCCTTTTAAGTTGTTCAGCAGTATCAACAAGTCGATTATCGATATTGCAACTCTTGTAAAAGTTTTCGGGAGAGTAAGGAGTAGTAATAAAAATTGCACGTGCGTTAAGAAACTTATCATGATATCTGCTAGGTGCCATTTTGTCGTGTTCATAAATATCTAGGAGCGTTAGAAGTTGACCATAATCGTAGTCTGCTGGTCGCAAATCATTAAGAATAATATAACTTTCACCTTTATAAGTTTGAAAGTGATCACGTTGAGAACCCAAAATACAAAAATCCTTTTTAAGCTCTTCCATTACAGACCTGCATAGCCTTGTTTTACCTACTCCTGAAGACCCATACAGCCAGTATGTGACACACTTTTGACCGGTAAATTCTTTTAAAAATTCTTGATGTTTTTTATAATCAAGAATTTCATCAACATGATCTAACAAGTATTTGTGTTTTGCCATCTCGAGAACTCCAATTTTTTCTTGCAATTCTTCTTTTGAAATCAAGCTATTTGAATAATCATCAATCAAGTTATTAATAGCGTTATCAGAAAGCTTATTCACTTTCTTTCTAATTGTTTCAATTCGTGCTTTAAAATCAAATGAAGCTTTAACTTCAGATGGATCATAATGATGTTTTTCGTTGTCTTTTGCATCGCTTGTTTCATGAATCAAGTAGCTGTATGCATTATTGATACTTCCGCGCCACGCTTCAAAATACTGCTGTTTATCATCAAATGTTTTTGCTACACTGCTTGTAGTTTTTGCATCCTTGTATCGAATTGCTACATGATAATGAGCACGAATCTTATTGCCTTTGTCATCTAAGTCTTTGTCGTGTAAGATGTATGCCCATTCGATTGCACCAGACTTCAAGATTTTTCCTTCTAGATTTTCTTTTGGAAAAGGCAGATGATCTAAATCTTGTGTATACATCCAGTTGCGACTTCTGATAACTTTCAAGTTTTATCACTCCTTTTTACTTATCAGTTACACAATTTACACAATTACTCAAGGCTGTAATAACAAGCTCTACAGCCTTGATACTGTGAGTTTTATGTAATCATTTCACGAAAACTTTATATAAGTGTTAAACGGCCAAGCTCTTATGTGCTCTTGCCTTACGGCAAGCACAGAGCTTGGCCTAAAGGCTATTAGTTATTCTTTTTTCTTGAACCATAGTACACGTTAAATTGGCCATCTTTTTCAGGCTTGTTGTTTAACATGTATTTTTTCATATAAGAATAACGCTCCAAATGATCAAGCAAATGTTCTTCTTTTTCTCGCAGAATTTTGACTGCTTCATCATTTTGTGGTACGCAAATTCTTACTTCGACATGATCTCGAAAATAATTGATGGTAGTGTAATGTAAGCAAGAATTGTACATTTGCTGAACTAGATCAACTTTTGTTTTGTCGGTGTAATCATTGATTCTTTTTGGAATATATAAGAACTTACGAAGATCATTGCTGTCATCAACTGAATGAAAATATTCAGTTAATCCTCTATTCTTAGCAAAGAAAATCAGACTAATAATACTTACAGCAAGTGAAATAAATCCTAAACAGATTAGCCAATTTTTGTATTGTGTCAAAAAGAAAACATATTTTGTTAGATAGCTCAAAGCAAAAGAAGCTAAACTAATTAATAAAGAATAAACTGGAATAAAAATTGTCATTATAATGACTCCTTAATTCAAAATAGTGGGCGCTAAGAACGGCGTTACAGCAGGCACCTCTTCATTATTAATTGTTTGAATAATTCCTGTCGCGATCCCCCTTGGTACCACGATAGAAGAAACATCAAAATCAGGAAAAAGATACTGTGCTGATTTGCTGTTTACCTGGCCTAGCAAAATACGAACTGACGTTTGATCTCGTACTTGAGTTGGAATGACAAGATTGCTTAAAACTTGTGAGATAAGCATAGAGTGTACATTCGTTTCACGTCCCAGAAGTGTAAGTGAAGTAAGCAAGCTAAAAAATGCATCTTTAATCTGCTTGTTTACTCCAGAAGTCAATGCTCCAAGTTCATCGATTGTCACAAAAATCGGCTTAAATTGTTTTTTAGCCATATCTTCAGATTCCAAATAAGTATTTTGTCGCCGATATACGATGTGCAAAACGTCACTAAGTCGATCATTAACCTTAGTCAAAAATTCCGATTTAGATACATTACCAGCAGGATAGATTACTTCTTGTTTATGATGCCTACCCCACCACACTAGATCCCTTGATCCCTTAGGATCGATAGTAATGACAGTACCATAATAAGCAAAATAATTATTTAAATATTTTGCCAGCATTGTTTTTCCACTACCACTTAAGCCCATTAGCGCAATACTTGTGATTTTATTCACATTAATCTTATAACGATTCATTAACCAAATATCTTCGCCAACTGAATTATTCTTAATAAATTCATTAAGATCCTTGATTTGTAATCTCTTTGGAACACCTACACTCCACGGAAAAAGCCACGCTCGGGCTTGATGAATATCATCGGTAGCCATTGGCACTACTAAAGGAGCTGGCTGTGGATATACTGTAAAATAAGGATATACAGTATTAGAAATAACAGAAGTCAGCTTGTTGTATAGCTGCTGCGTTAAATCTATACCCGATGGTGAATAATAAACCATATACAAACCATCTTTTTTTGCTTCAACAGTAAAAGATAAGTTATATGAATTTTCTCCTGTTTGTGGAATTGCCATGTTAATAGCTTGTCTACATAAATTACTAATTTCATTTAAATCAGGTTGATACGACATAATAAAATTACTTCTTTTCTTTAATATCACTTGCTTTGAAGTAAACATTATTGCCAATCATACAAGCTTCAAAGTTAGTTAATGCAACTTCGCTTAAATAAGGAGGTAGATTTACTTCTTTATCAAACTTGATTGCAAATGATTCACCATTTTGTACACTAGGAGAAGTAACGTAGATTTTATACCCTGTTATTTCATTTGATGGTTTGTTATTAACCCACTTCATTACTGGAATAAGTTCAGTACTGATAATGTAAATTGGTGTATCATTTGGTACAACCAACTTTCTAGTTTCTTCCGAATATCCATTTCTATTAAAGTATTTCATCTTTAAGATCCCCTTTTTCTAAAGTTCTCAAAATCGTCAGAGGTAAAATATACTGTTTTCTTTGAACAGTAATCACTCTAACAAACTGATAATTTTTAACTTCATCAGCGCCTTCAACAATAGTAGGCAGGTAACATTCATACCAACTAGCATCTAGTTCTTCAGCATCCAAAGAAATAATGTTTTCGGAACTATATGCCATTACTGAATCATTCTCTAAATTTCTAGCTACAATACCTGTGATCAGGTTTTCCCCATCATTAGGTAATAGAATTTTTGTAGCTGTATAATATAAAAGTTGCATTTCGACACTCCTTTTATCAAGAAGGTAGTAGGATTTAATTAACAAATGAAAGTGAATTTCTTGTGAAGTACTTCTCTGTTCAACTTTCATTTTTAATTCTATAAAAATTTCATCTTGATAACGTGGAAAATAAAATTCCAGTTAGAATTAAGAAAGGACAAAAGATGTATAGTTATAAAGAAATCGCAGGTCAAACTTATCTTAATTTAAAAGATGGCACTACCTTCTTTAATATTCAAAAAGTAATAACTATGATTAATTTTCCTTATTCAGCTAAGGATTCAAAGAATAATGTAAATTCTTCTATATTAACGAAATTAAATATAAATATTTTGAAAATTCCTACTCAATATATTGAGTTTGCTTACAAAGATCATGTAACTCCAAAGGATATAAATTCTTATACACAAAAAAACATCGAGGTAATTTCATCTAAAGAATTACCTCGATTATTAAAATATATAAAAAAAGTTGCTCCTACAAAAAATGGGACTATTAAAACTATTAAATACAAAGAAGTTAGTCCAGGAATTATTGAAACTTTACCGGTCAACAATAGAGAACCTAGACTGTATTGGAATTTGACAAATACACTTAATTTCATACATGGATTAACAACTAATTCTTACTACATCGGCCTATCAAAAGATACTTTAATTAAACGTGCTAATAAGCTTGTAAAAGACAAGCCCAAGATATATAAAAAAATTACAGTAAATTCAAACCAAATTGATTTTGAAAATTTAAAAATTCATCCTAATAAAAAAGAAAATTATATAAATTTAGAGCTTCATGACGAATTAATTGACTACTATGTAAGTAAAACAATTAATGCTGACCAAATCAATTTAAAATATAACGATATAGATATTTTGAATAAGAATTGGCATTCAATATCTTGTTACTTAAAAAATTCACCTAATGTAAAAGAAGCAGAAAAACAGAAATTAGAAGTTGCTCAAAAACAGCTTAATCCTTCACAAGAGATTAGTATACCAATTTTTGTTTTAGAAACTATAGATAAAAATTATCGTAATTTCAAAAATAGAATGATTAGTCTTTTTAATTTTAAACTTGATAAAAAAGAAGCAGCTTACCTGCATGTATTAAATGATAATAATAAAGAGTTTGAAGCACGGCAAAAAGTAATAAAGTTGATTAATAATTATTACGAAGCCAGTCTTAAAAAATCTCCTAAAAACCAATTACTTATTGATACCCTTAGTACCTATAAGCATATTATAGAAAATACACTAAATATTTATTAGTATTTTCTTTGTCAATCTTAAAAAGTACCATATTCATCAAAAATATGATTTAACTCTTCCAAAGTAACTGCATGTAAGACCTTATCTCTTACAACACTTTGCGTCATATCTAATCTCTTAAATCTCTTATTTTTTATTTTATCTTGTACTTGTCTAATTATTTCAATTTTTCCAAGTTGAATATTATCTTGAGCATATCTTGCAAAACCTTGAGCTTTACCCAAATTATCTTCTAATGCAGGATTATGTGGCTCTAAAATATCAACAATATAGCCTAATTTACTTTTATTATCTCTTCTAACGATTATAAAATCCGGATAAGCTGGTTTTTCATCACCATGTAATTTATAAGGTATAGTCAATGACCATGGTTTTCTTGGTGGATTTCTTAGCCAACAAACAAAATCTGGCTTCTTTTCTTCTTCTGCAATAACACCTTGTTCCCAACTATTCAAGTCAAGTTGAGCATATCCTAAATCATTTACAAATAAATGATCATAATATTTTTTACCCTTGCTTTCTGAAGACACACTAATAGTTTCAGGCAACCTAAAATTATGCTTACTTACAAAGTCACCATCTGAAACAACCCTATCATATTGCTTCCTAAATTGTTCACTTTCATTAATGGTATATTTTCTGTAAGCATCATCTAACTCATGAAATTTATTTTCAGCATAAGTAAATAATTCTTTACGACATTCGTTATCAGTAGCATATAAAATAACGTGTATTTTAAATGCATCTGGATCATCATCATCGTAATACTTATTTCCGTAAGCTACACCTACACCTTCATTTCCTAATTTTATTTCTGCCAATCTAAATTGTCTATCAATATCTGCCTGAGTAGTGGAATACAAACCAATATTTTGACTACCTTGAATCTTTTCGCCAAAAACATCAAATGATTGAGTAGTTAATTCAAAATTTCTAGCTTTATCTTCTAAAACATCATAGGTGCCATCATCTTTTATTGATTTAATATATTCACGGATTTTACCTACTATCTCTCCTAAAACTTCATCCACTGCCCCTGCGTATAATCCAGATTGAGTAAGTAAATGTGCTAATTTAAATAAAGAAGATAGGTAATTGGTAATTTTAGCTGTCCTTACATTATAGGTTAATAACCCCATACTATTTATTGCTTTTATAACTGCTTCTCTATTAATATCAGGAATATCTTTATCAACATCATGTGTAACGTTATTGATCGTCTCAGTCTTTTCTTTATTTCTTGAAGGTGTGACACTTGATTCATTAATTGTACTAGTTACATGATTATTATTCTGTGCGGTCGAATTTGCATACACAGACTTTATTTTTTTATCTTCAGACTTGGGACTTACCTCATCATCAGGATCATCAAAAAATGAAAGTTGATTTTCTGCTTCTTTTACTTTAGATCTGCTGTAACTTCTGTGTACCGAAGAAGGATGTATTGACAAAGTAGTAAAATTACTCTTCCCTATCGCTTCTCCATAAACATTAGAAGGTATGCTTCCACCTTCTGAGTTATGCAGTGCATCTAGTACTTCTTGTACAGTACTTTGATCAAAATATGGCAAAAATAATTTAACATCATTTAAAGTTTCATCAACATTAATATGCATCCTTAGTGGCGTTCTGATCATTCTACCCAATAATTGAGCTATGTACGTAGAATCTACTGCTCTCCTAAATGAAACCATTGTTTCAGCTCTAGGTGCATCCCACCCAGTAGACAAATTTTCTTTAAAGAAAACTACTTTTATTTGCTTATCATCATTAATTCTAGAAGGTTCTTCATATTTTATTTTTAAACCATTTGCTTCTATATCAGCAGTTGTTTGACCAAATGTATGAACTACTTCACCTTCTTTAAATTGAAATCCTGTCCTATTTTCTATTAATTGGATACAGTCATCTAGATTAGTATCAGTAATTTTATCACCACTACCATTTTGAACCTGAACTATAAGCATAGGATTTACATAAGCATAATGCTGCTCTCTACAATATTGCGTCCAATGATCCCATTTATCCTTCCAAGCATCAGCAGCTGCCTGTAAAACTGCCATATCTCTATTAATAGTCTTTTTTTCTGGATAAGTAACTATTATTCTATCCTTTAATAAACCTGACGCTCTGACCTGTTCCGTTGTCACAATTACTTTTCTTATAGTAGCGTTAGTCTCTCCAACTAATTCATTAAATCTTTTAACTGTCGCAGACATACCAATGATTACAGGAAAAGGATCAATTTCATCTTTACTACCCTTAATAAATTTTTGCATGATAGATGTAGCTTTAGAAGCATCTTTTCCTACCATACCTCTATGTGCTTCATCAATTATTAAATATAATCTATCTGATTTATTTTTTATAGTATTATTTAATGTTTCCCAAATTGTGTATTCTCTATTATCTGAATGTTTAGTTAAATTGCTAGATTTTCCTAATTTTTGTGTATTTAGAAAATAAATATGCCCATCATCTAACATTTCTTGATCAAAACTTTCGTCAGAAATTGCTATAGTTTGAGATAAAGCAATTCGATCTGCCTTGCGATCTATTTTATCTTTTGATTGTGTATTCAATTCTGGAGAATCCGAAATCCAAAGAAAAATAGCATTTGGCTGATCGTCATATCTTACATCCCCATTAAAGATTTCTTCCATAAGCGATGCCATAATTATAGTTTTGCCAGAACCAGTTGGTGCAGTAAAAGATACAACTTGTGGCACCAAAGTTTGTCGATAAGCTTCCAATGAATTTGCTATACTATATCGCAAATCTTTTACAGCAGTAGTTTGAAAGGGAAATAGTTCAACTTTCATTTTTAACCTCTAGTATTAATTCTAAAATTATCCAAATAATCTTTATATAATTGATAAGTTTGTTTATCTTCAAAATTTGCAATCATTTCACGATATGCATCATCAGAATTAGTAATTATAAACAATGTTTTAATTTCAACGTTATCATAAATTTTATCTGCAAATTCACGGTAGTATTTTTCATCTAACAATATGGCAAATTTATTTTTCGAAAAGATCATATACTTAGGTAATTTATCTTTATCATCAATTTCAGGACATTTACCTATACTTCCTGCTTTCATCCACAAAAGTGACAATAACTTTTTAAATTGTCGTCCTAATGCCACAGAATTTTTATCTAAAAAACCTAATCTAAAAAAGATTGCATTCGCAGCAAAACCATCTGACATAGGAATATTATTAAGATATTTTCCTGTTATTTTTTTACCGTTAACATCTTTTCCTAAAATACTACATACTGTTCTAGGCCAAGTAACATATTGTGCAATACCTAATTTTTCCCATTTATTATCACCTGGTTTATAGCCCTGGCTCTTTAAAATTTCGGCTTCATCATATGACACTTCATTATTTGTTACCATAATACAGCGTCTTTTTCCACCATCTCGCTTATTTAATAAGTTAACTGCATGAAGTGTTGTTCCAGATCCAGCAAAAAAGTCTAATATGAGAGCGTGCGGATTATTTGCTACAAAAAAGTTTATTGTATCTTCTACTGCATAAACAGATTTAGGATAATCAAATCTTTTTTCACCTAATACTTTATTTAAAACATCAGATCCTAATTTTCCAGCATTATGTGAGCTCTTATTCCACACTGTTTTTGGCATTGTATATGGAACATATTCATCATCCGAAATAACATGCCCTTCTGATCCCATTTTCACATGTATTTCACCATCTTCAATTCTTTTTACTGTACCTGATAAAAGATATTTTAAAGCGTATCTATCATTTTTCGAATCATAACTTGAAATATAGGCATATCCTTTATTAAGTAATTCTTTAAAGCTTGAAGAAACTAATCTCCAAATTCCTAATTTTCCATCTTTTTTTATTGGATATATCGCACGAACGCCATTTATATATTTGGGAGTAGCCGGATTATCTCCTTTTAACGGTGGCAAACAATCTATAACTTTTAAGTTTTTTTCATCAATTAAAATTGGATAACATAATTTTGTCTCTTTTTTTCTAACATTACTTTGACCACTTCTCAAAAAAGATTCCCATGAAAGTCCGCCTTTAATTCTTGAACTTTTTTTCTTATTTTTGGAGAAAAGCATATCATCAGAAGTTTTAGCGATTTGAATATCTCCAATCATTACAAAAAATATATATTCATCAACTCTTGAAAATTCATTCATTCTACCAGTACCGCTTGGATTAATTACAGTAGTAATCATCTGAATGTGAGCTTCTGGAAATAATTCTTCCAATAAAAGTCCTAATCTTAAATATTCTTTTTCATCAATCGTTACAATTAAAACAGACCCTTCAGGTTTTAACAATTTTTTAGCAAGAAGTAACCGTTTCTTCATAAATGATAGCCATTTACTGTGCTTGTATAAATCATTTTTATCTACATAATCATTATTATATTTCCAATCTTTAGCACGACTATTATACGGAGGATCTATGTATATTACATCAACCTTTCTTTCATACATATAATCCAGCACCTGTAATGCATGATAATTATCAGCTTCAATTAACGTATGCCATAAATCAGAATTTGGATCATTTTCAATTGAATCAAGTGTTTCTAAATATGGATAAATTGGATCACCAAATTCTGCAACTGTAGTTAAGTTATTTACATCAGTTTTTATCCGCTTATTATCTTTTAAATTTTGACATTCGGCTACACCATTTTTTATATTAAGAACAAAGTACATATTAGAAATATTATCTCCCTTAAATGCAACCTTTGAGCCTTTTTTTACTTTTATTCCATACAAAGGAGTAGCTTCAGTTATATGTTCTTCAAATACTAATCCTAATTTTTTATTATCTCTTATTCTATTTACTTCTTTAGTAATTCTGTTTCTTAAGTTATTATCCTTAATTTGATCAAGGAGATCATCTATTGCAGCCATAATTTCATCCTTTTCTACTTATGTTAAATATTATAGCAATATATATGTTTTACAAAAACTTGACTAGAAAAATTCTATATTAATTTTTAAATAATTTGATTTTCAATAAAGAAACTTACTTTCTTAGCACTGCACACAAAAAAAGCGAGCTTAAAGCTCGCTATTATAACCTTTGTCCTACCCATAAAAATTTTCTGTGCACACGCTCTTTTCTGTGTGCAGAATTGTGTGCATTATTATCCTTTACACAAAAAAATTAACCTTCACTTACCATCGTAAAACGTTGATAAATAAAGGTTAATCACATTAAATGAATCTATCTAGTGCTGACTAGAGGATTCGAACCTCCGACCTCATCATTACTAGTGACGTGCTCTGCCAACTGAGCTAAGTCAGCAACTCTTTGTTGTCTCACCCGACAACAGTATTAATTAAACCATACGAGCCAAACTTGTGCAAGTTTTTTTTTATTTTTCCAAAAAAACTTTTTTTCTCTGTAATTTCACTCTATTTATACTAAAATAAGAGACGTGTAATTAAATATAGAAAGGGTGACTTCATGACCAGCCTAACAGGTTTAACTCCACTCTTAGTTCAATTAGATTGGTTGCTTAGAATTGTCGTTGCTGCCATCTGTGGTGCCATTATCGGCTATGAACGTGCGATTCAAAGAAAAAGCGCCGGTGTCAGAACTCACATCGTTGTTGCGATTGCTTCTGCCTTATTCATGATCGTTTCCAAATACGGATTCGCTGATCTTCTGAATATGCATGGCATTGCTCTTGATCCATCAAGAATTGCTGCTCAAATCGTAACTGGTATTTCATTTATTGGTGCAGGTACAATTTTAGTCCGGCGTGAACAAATTTCAGGTTTAACTACCGCCGCCGGAGTTTGGGCAGTAGCTGCTATTGGTATGGCTGTCGGTGCCGGAATGTACGCAATCGGTATTTTAACTACTATTTTCTTATTCTTCGTTCAGATGATTTTCCACGATGATACTTTAATCAATAAGATTATTGTCCACGTCCGCTTCAATATTCAAATTGAGGCCGTCAATAAGCACCATATTTTACCGCAGATAAAAGAAGAACTTGAAGAGAATCAGGTTGAAAATATTTATGTTAAAATTCTTGATGTTAGTGATGAAAAAATTGTCTTCAACGTCGATGGTATTATTAACCATAAGAAAGATGAAAATGATATCATCATGGCTTTAAGAAAATATCCTGATATTACAAGAATCAGCCACACACGTGGTGGCCAATAATTTTTTAAAATTTGATGATTAGAGGACTTTGTAAGCCCTCTTTTTTTCTGCTCTTTCAAATTGTTGTTAAAATAGATACTATAAATATTTTTAGAAAGGATGATTATTTGGCAAATTCACTAGATTACCTTCGTTGGCGTGGCGATCTAACTTTCGCTGAGAGGCCTTTTAACAGCGTTGACGCCTCGCTTCTTGCTTCACTAATCTACTTGCCCGTTGATGGCTCTGCTGCCGGTCACACGCTCAGTGAGGTCGCAGATCGGTTACGTGATCTTCCCTCTTTCCAAAAACAGATGCATGATGAAACTGGAACTGAGGTTTTGCTCTTACCAAAATGTTCTAGACTTGGTGATATCGAGATTCTTAACTGGACCAATCGCATGGAAAAAAAGCCTCACCCATTGCAGTTCACGGCTGGAACTTTTCGTCTGAATGAGAAAACTATCCTAATATCCTATCGTGGAACCGATAGCTCAATGATCGGCTGGAATGAAGACATGAATATGAATTTTATGCCTGAAGTATATGGCCAAAATGTGGCTGCCAATTACCTCAATGCAATCGCAAAGAAGTATCCAAATGACCGCATCTATCTGGTGGGCCATTCAAAAGGTGGCAACTTTGCTCAATATGCTTTAAGTGCTGTCCGTCCCGAATTGCAGAATCGGATTATAAAAGCACTTAGTTTTGATGGTCCCGGCTTTTTCCATAAAGTTTATACCAGTCCCGGTTTTGAACGTACTATCAAAAAAATGAAGACTTATCTGCCAGAAGGATCAATTATTGGTACGATGCTTGATCACCCCGAACGTACTTTAATTGTTAAAAGTATAGTTCCGATGAAAGATCAACACGATCCTCGACGCTGGAATGTTGGACGTGATAGTTTCGTACTTGCAGAAGGCTTAACTACTGGTGCCCGCGTTTTGCGTCATGCTTTAATTCATTTTAATCACTCAATTCCTGATGCTAAACGGGGCGAATTGTTTTCTGCATTATTTGATGCCTTTGAAAATTCAGAAATCAGCGATGTCAATCAATTGACTGCCCATAAGATTCTCGGTACTTATCGCTTCAGCAGAGTCGTTATGTCACTTGATCCTGATCTACGGCAAATTTTTACCAGTATTTTTTCAGACGTCTGGACTACTTATCGCAATAATTTAAATCTGCCTTTTGTGGATGGTGAATTTCAATATTATCCTAAGAGCAATGATTCCAGCAAGGCACCTATTTTCTTCGAATTCTATGATCAAAGCCACCCTGCTGTTAAATTAGACAAGACTTTGCTTAAGCGCAAAAGTGCTCAGGACCACAAATTCAAATTTGGGAAAAACAGTGAAGATAAAAAAGACGAGCAAAAATAATTGTTTCATGTGTAACACAAAACATACTAACCTAGTGTTGGATTATGAATCGACGGATTCATGATCCGGCGCTTTTTATTTTGCTTAAAATAAAAAGCGAAGATAAAGCAAAAAGCCATACGTCTTTTGGACACTTGATGTCGTAAACAAAACGGGCTGCTTTACCGGCCATTCTAAAGTCTCTTCGTAGTCTGTGGGCACATGATGCCGAGTTCAGAAAATTAGAATTGAATGGTTTGATAAAGCTATTTATCTTCTCTTGGAGGTTATGATGGAACAAAATATTGTTTTTGGTATTGATGTTAGCAGCCATTCTTCGACTGTCTGTGTTGTAATTGATCGTATTAAACAAGGAGAACCGTTTACTATTTCAAATGACTCCTTTGGCTATCAAAAGCTGCTTGATCATTTAAATCGCTATTTAATTACGCCTTTGGTAGTTTTTAAATCTATCGGTGTTTATTCTCTTAGCTTGCAGGCCTTTCTAGAAGAAAATCATATTAAATATTTAAAGCTTAATCCATTGAAAGCAAGAAACTGATGGACAATAATCTGCGACACAATAAAACTGATAAGCTTGATGCCTATCATCTGGCTTTGCTTGAGTTTTGTGCTCCGCAAAAATTAAGAGAGCCGCAGCCGAAAGAATATCATGAAATGCAAAATGCCAGCCGCTATTTTGAAGAATTAACTAAGAATCTGATTGTAGCCAAGAATCAGCTGCACCGCAATCTACAGTCAACTTTTCCGCAAATTGAAAGCATCATGGCCACTCCCACGGGCAAAATATATTGGACCATTGTTAGCTTATTTCCGCATGCTCAATACGTTTTAGAAAGCAATGAAACAAGAATTTATCAGGAGCTACTGTCTATCCCTGGCATAGGCAAACAGAGAGCAAGATATCTGACTGCCAGACTGTATTTTTTAGCCGAGCAGGCTTATCCTTACGATTCCAAAGATAGTATTACTGTCAGAGCAATTCAACGAAGTTATCTCAGCCTTGTCATATCACCGATTATTACGACAACAAAAAACAATCCTCCCACAGCCGAGGCTATAAGAAGATTGCCATTGCATCGGTGCATAAACTGATCCGCACCATGTTTGCTTTAATAAAGCAAAATCAATTATATGATTACAACGTGGCCACCAAAAACAAAAGACTTTGATTGAAATCAAATAATCATCTTTAGTATAGCGACCTATGAAAAAACAACAAGCATCATAGGCTTATCTGTCATACTTTCTGATCTTTGCTTTTTTATTTCATTTAACAATTTCACTATATTCGCATCAATATTAAAGAAAATAAATAAGCCAAATCATTAATATGACTTGACTTATAGTAGAAAAAAGACATTCAACTATAAATGTCTTTTTTATTTGGATTCATTCTTTGATTTTAGTTTTATTAATTTAGTCTTTTCTTCTATTGACCATTCCAACAATAAATGAAACAACCAATACCAAGATAACAGCACCTAAAATTGATGGAACAATTGCCATTTCAGCTACTTGTGGACCCCATGCACCAAAGAGTGCCTGACCTAAACTGGATCCAATTAACCCTGCTAAGATATTAGCAATCCAACCCATAGACTTTCCGTGTCCTGTAATGGCACCGGCAATCAATCCGATTACGCCACCAACTATTAAAACCCATAGCCAATGTAACATTATGTTTCCCTTCTTTATTTTTTCTTTTCAAGCTTCTTCTTTACATCGTTGATTTTCTTTTCAGCTTTGCCCTTGGCTTGCTGAGTTTTGCCTTCGGCCTCACGCAGCTTATCGCCAGTCACTTTGCCTTCAACTTCTTTAAGCTTGCCAGCAATTTGGTCTTTTATATCTTTTGTCATCATTTTTCCCTCCTTTTTCTTTTGATTTCTATATCTCAATTTTATCCTAAAAGTTGTGTCACCTTATTTCAAATAAAAAGACTCACTTTAAGAAATTATTTAGAAAGTGAGTCTGATTAATTTAATTCAAAAGAGTTTTAGCTAATTCAAAGTCGCCTAAAGTAGCAGAACCATTTTCAGCCACTGCCGGAGTCACAATTAAATCATTCAAATCTGGCGTTGCAACATAATTATTGTTGAATTCATCGAAATATTCACGAACCTTAACCAAATCATTTTCGTTTAAAACTGAACCACCAACAATCATTACATCAGGTCTTGAGGCCATATAAACGTTAAATAAAAGTTGGGCAACGTAGTAAGCAACATAAGTAAATACTTTGTTATCACGCGATAATTTTTCACCAGGAATGCCCGTTCTTCCTTCCAAAGTTGGACCAGCTGCCATCCCTTCCACACAATTACCGCCGTGGAACGGACAATGGCCTTCATAATCATCGCCAGGATAACGTTTAATCAGCATATGTCCCATTTCAGGATGGTTATTGAGGCCCAAGAACTTACCTGCTTGAACGATTCCGGCTCCTACACCTGTTCCGATCGTAACGTAAAAGTAGGTTTTGGTATCGTCTTGTCCGCGAGCAATATATTCACCATAGCAAGATGCATTAACATCTGTCGTCATTACAACCGGAATACCAAGTTCTTTTTCAAAAAAGCCCTTAAAATTAATACCTGACCAGCCTGGCTTAGGAGTGTCCAAAATATAGCCGAAAGTATGTGAATGCGGATTAATATCGATTGGGCCAAAGGTTCCGATTCCTAAAGCATCAATTGGATTCTTTTTGAAGAAATCAGCACTTTCTTGCAGCGTCTTTTTAGGATCTTCAGTTGAAATCCGCGCACGCGCAGTCACTTTACCACTTTCAATATCTTGAACAGCAACAATAAATTTAGTACCGCCAGCTTCAATGCTGCCAACAAATTTCTTTTCTGCCATCTTTTTCATCCTTTTCTCTTTTATATCTTCAGTTAATTTTTATTATATTAAAAAACATCGTTTTGTGTAAAGGCTTACAGCTGTATGTAAACAAAAAAGCCGACAATAGCAATTTAATTCACTACTGCGACTTTTTACGTCTTACTTTTGTGGAGCATCATCATGCGCATAATCCAGGTTCGAGAAGCGGTTATATGGCTTCGAGAACATCAATTTGACAGTCCCACGGCTACCTGAACGGTTCTTTTCAATAATCACTTCTACTTCGCCATTATCGTCTTCTGCGCCAACCTCTTTATCTGCGTCACTTTCACCATCATCTTCTTTATCACGATAATAGTCCTCACGATACAGGAAGGAGACAATATCCGCATCCTGTTCAATAGAACCTGATTCACGAATATCTGATAAAACTGGCCTCTTGTCTTGTCGCTGTTCAACTGAACGTGATAGTTGTGACAAAGCAATCACTGGCACATGAAGTTCCTTGGCTAATTTCTTCAATTGCCGAGAAATTGCGGAAACTTCTTGCTGACGTGATTCACTCTTAGGCCCTTCAATTAACTGCAAATAGTCGATGACAATCAAACCCAAGTTGCTTTTTTCTTTAGCTAATCTTCTTGACTTGGCACGAATTTCGCTCATTTTAATGCCAGGTGTATCGTCAATATAGATACTGGTATTAGCTAAAGAGCCTGATGCCACAATCAGCTTTTTCCATTCTTCTTCATCAAGCTGACCCGTTCTAAGGTGCTGAGAATCGATTAGCCCTTCTGAGGCCAGCATTCTCTGCACTAACTGTTCCCCGCTCATTTCAAGAGAGAACATCGCTACAGTCTTATCAGTATGTAGGCCTACGAATTGTGCAACGTTTAATGCGAATGAAGTTTTACCAACACCAGGACGAGCAGCCACGATAATTAATTCATCATCATGAAAACCTGTTGTCATTTTATCAAGTTCAGAAAAGCCTGTCGGCAACCCGGTTACCATGTTCCCATCATCAGGAATATTATTGATATCTTCAACTGTTGAGTTAATGATATCTTTAATCACTCTAAAACCGCCGGTATTGTTTTCTGATGAGACATTCATGATTTCGCTTTCGGCATTATCAAGAATATCGGTTACATCATCAGAACCATCCATGGCATTGCTGATAATTTTTTGACTTGCGGAAATAAGTCTTCTCAAAAGAGACTTACGATGAACGATTTGAGCATAATAAGTAATATGCTCAGCTGTTGGCGTTGATAAGGCTAATTGCGAAATATAAGCAATCCCGCCAATATCATCCAATTGATTTTTCTTAGTCAGTTCATCTTGCAAAGTCAGTGGATCAATTGCATCCCCACGATCAGACAAATCCAGCATCGCTTGAAAAATTAAGCGATTAACCCGTTCATAAAAGTCCTCGGGTTGGACAACCGCACTCGCATCAGCAATTGCTTCAGGATCAATAAAAATCGCACCTAAAACAGCTTTTTCAGCTTCCGAATCATGCGGAATTTGTTGAGAAACAATATTATCCATTAAACATGACCACTTTTAACTAAAATAAATCGGTAACTTAATCTTGTTCAGTAACATGAACGCGAATTGTGCCTTCTACGCCCTTAAACAACTTAACTGGTACATTTGTGTAGCCCAATGTCTTAATTGGCTCAGGAAGGCTTAATTTGCGCTTATCGATCTTAATACCGTATTGCTTTTCCAAACCTTCAACAATCTTTTTGCCTGAAATTGAACCAAACAAACGAGCATCTGTACCGGCCTTTGACTTGAAGTTAACAACTGTTTCATCTTTATCAAGAACTGCCTTGATCTTTTCGGCTTCAGCCTTTTCAGCTTCATAAGCAGCCTTTTCATTTGCGACTACTCTTTCCAAAGTATGCATATTTGCTTTAGTAGCTGCCTTAGCTAATCCACGTTTGAATAAGTAGTTTTGTGCATAGCCATCTGGAACGTTTTTAACATCTCCGCGTTTACCGCGGCCTCTAACATCTTTAGTAAAAATAACTTTCATTTTTATCTCCTTTACTCATTTTCGTTTTCATACTCATCAATAGCAGCTAACAATTTCTTTCTGGCTTCGTCAACGGTAATGCCTTTAATCTGAGTAGCAGCATTAGATAAGTGACCACCGCCACCCAATTTCTCCATAATGATTTGAACATTGATCTTACCCATTGACCTAGCTGAAATGCCAATTGTATCTTGATTGCGTCGTGTGATTGCAAAACTAGCACCAACATTTTCAAGATCTAGTGCCGTATCAGCTGCTTGAGCTGTAATGATTGGATCAATCACCTGATCATCAGGTCCACAGATAACTGCCATATGAGGCTTGACCATCTTAAGTGTAGCAACTAAGTGAGTTCTTTCAAGAAAACTGTCTATATCTTCTTTAAGAAGCGAACTTACTACGGCTGAATCAGCTCCAATTGACCGTAAGTAACTGGCTGCATCGAATGTCCTCGTACCTGTACGTAATGAAAATTTCTTTGTGTCAACTACGATCCCGGCCAACATAGCTGTTGCTTCAAGATCCGTCAAGACACGTTTACCGCCGGCAGGCTGCTGGTATTCGATCATTTCTGTTACCAACTCACAAGCTGAAGAAGCATATGGCTCAACGTATGTCAGCATTGGATTTTCAGGGAATTCTTCACCACGTCTGTGGTGATCGATCACAATGATTCTGTTCTTCAAACGATCATAGAGATCTTTAGAATAAGTAATTGAATACTTTGAGTGATCAACCATTACCAACACAGATTTATCAGTTGTAGCATCTAAAGCATCTTTTGGATCAATGAAGATATCATTATCGTGCTTTTCCTGCATTCTTACGACTAAGCGGCCAACATCATAATTGGTTTTGATAGTATCAAGAACAAAGTGAGCTTTTACACCGTGCAAGCGGGCAATCTTAACAACCCCAATACCACTGCCGACAGAGTCCATATCAGGACGTTGATGCCCCACGACAAATACTTGATCCGCATCCTTGAACAATTCACTGATTGCTTGAGAAACCATTCTCGCACGTACACGAGTCCGTTTTTCCATTGGGTTGGATTTACCACCATAGAAACGAGCATCTTTACCAGGCTGCCGCAAAACAACCTGATCACCACCACGTCCTAGGGCTAAATCAAGATTGGATTGTGCTTGGTTAGCAACTTCAGTTAATGAATCGCTGCCAAAGGCTATTCCAATTGAAAGCGTAAGTGGCATGTTGCTTCTACTGGTCTCTTGCCGAATTTTATCCAAAACTGAAAACTTGTCTTTTTCCATTTTAGATAATTCATGCATGTGCATCAAAATCAAGAAGTGATCTTCATCGATTCGCTTAAGGTATGCTTTAAATTTTTTAGCATAGTCGCTCAACGTATTCTGGATATATGAACTCATACTGGCCAGATCTTGATAATGCATGGTTTCGCTTAATTCATCATAGTTATCAATGAAAATTTGTCCGATAGCAAGACGCTCAGCCTTATATTTTTCTTCGATTTTGGCATACTTGGTAATATCGAGTAAATAAATAACCCCCAAGTCATCTTGCACTACCATTTCGAACTTGTGGCCATCCCACTGCACAATTCGATTTTCAGCAGTTTTTGCTTTAACTGCAGCGTTGAGCAACTTATCCAAATTGGGATCAACTGACTCGATCGTATGTCCAATGACATCGTCATCTTTTAAATACAATTGCAAGTAAGGGTTTACCCATTGAACTTTATGTTCATCGTCATAAAGCAAGATGCCAAGCGGCATTTTGATCATTGCCTCTTGTTCACTACGCTTTATTCTGTAAGATAAGTTAATTGCGTAGTTGTTGGCATTCCCAGCCAAAACATAAGTACCGTAAATAGCGAACACTACCGTTAAGATAAAAATCAAAACTAGCGCCAAACCAAATAACGGGTTCATAATCATCCCGATAATGCCGCCAAGAAGAGACAAAACCAGAATAATTATTACGGAAGCAGTTAACCGCGAATCTCGAATAAATGCGGGCAATTCAAGCTTACGTAAAAAATCTTTCATGAAAGATCCTTCTTAAAAATAGGTATATTACTTCAGTATTAATTATACCTTATCCGGCAAACTTAAGAAAAATTTAGCAAAAAAAGATACCTGAAGCTTTTGCTTCAAGTATCTTTTTTTATTATTATCTGTCGACCAATTAGTCTTCAGCAACAAATGGCAACAAGCCCATAATACGAGCTCTCTTAATTGCTTTTGCTACCTTACGTTGGTTCTTTGCACTAGTGCCAGTGACACGACGTGGTAAAATCTTACCTCTTTCTGAGATAAAACGTTTCAACAGATCAACGTCCTTGTAGTCTACGTAGTTGATGTGGTTAGCTGCAATGTAGTCAACCTTGCGACGACGGCCGCCTCTTCTTTGTTGAGCCATATCCCTAGGTCCTTTCTTTTAGTCTATTTTTAGAATGGAAGATCATCATCGGAAATATCAATAGTATCACCTGAGCCGGCAAATGGATCTTGCGGCTTATTTTGTGAATTATTGCTATTGTTATTAGTATTATTCGATGCTGCCCCATTATTAGGTTGGAAATTGTTAGTGTTTGATGCGCCAGCATTTCCGTTATTACTTGGTGTGTACCCACCATTTTGGCCACGGGCTTCACGATCTTTGCGTGATTCGAGCAATGCAAAATTGTCAACTATAACTTCAGTTACATATACTCTTTGCCCATCTTTATTATCATAACTTCTGGTTTGAATTCGGCCATCGACACCAACTAATGAGCCTTTTGAAGTAAAGCTGCAGAAGTTTTCTGCTGATTTTCTCCAAATAACACAACTGATGAAGTCTGCGCCTCTCTCACCTTGAGCATTTGTAAATTGACGGTCAACAGCAAGAGTAAACGTAGCAACCGAGATTCCACTCCCAGTAGTACGTAATTCAGGATCACGCGTTAATCGGCCAACAAGTACAACTCTATTAATCATACTTAGGTCCTCCTTTTCCTAAATCACGATATCTTTTCGATAATAAATTATTACTTGTCCAACTTAACAGTCATTGAACGCAAAATAGCGTTGTCAATCTTGGACAAACGGCCAAATTCGTTAACTGCGTCAGCGTTATCTGCAGTGAAAGTCATGATGTGGTAAGTACCTTCACGATACTTATCGATTTCGTATGCAAAATGACGCTTGCCCCAGTCTTTGGATTCAACCATAGTACCACCGTTGTCAGCGATAGCCTTATCGTATTTATCTACAACAGCCTTTTTGTCTTCTTCACTTACGTCAGGTTTGATGATGTAAGTTACTTCGTACTTAGTAGTTGCCATAAACTATTGCACCTCCTTCTGGACTAAATGGTTCTTGCAATTCAAGAACAAGGAGTAATGGAAAATTATTACTCGCAATGTTCAATTTTATCATATAAACAAAAAAATTACCAAACTTTTTTACGTGATCCTGGAGATATTTTTATACCTCTATATATTAAATACGTAAAAAATGTCTGATAATTTTTTATTTTTTAAATTATTTTTTATTCAGCATCATCTGTTGAATTATCGGTTGTTTCTTGATCATCTTCAGTCGGAACAATAGCAAGACTAGATACTTTGCTGTCGCCATTAACCTTGATTAATCTTACACCTAAAGTATTTCTGCCAGTTTGAGGTACATCAGAAATCTTGAACCGAATCATAATACCATCAGTGGTAATAACCATAATATCCTTACTGCCGTCAACTACAGTTACACCCGCAAGCGGACCATTCTTTTCAGAAACATTAGTGGTCTTAATTCCTTTACCGCCACGGCCTTTAATTGGATATTCACTAGCTGGAGTCCGTTTACCATAGCCTTTTTCAGAAATAACCATTACTTCATCATTTGGCTTAATTACTTCAGAACCAACTACGTAGTCGTTATCACGCAAGTTAATACCGCGAACACCGGCAGCCGTTCTTCCCATTGGACGAACGTCACCTTCATTAAAGGTTACGGCATAACCCAAATGAGTACCAATCAAGATATTTTGCTTACCATCAGTAGTCAAAACATTGCTCAATTCATCCCCATCACGAAGAGTTAAGGCAATTAAACCACTGTTTCTAATATTAGAGAATTCACTGACGTGGGTCCGCTTAACTGTTCCCATCTTAGTGATAAAGAACAAGTAGTTGTCATCTGCCCCTTCAGGAATATTGATAACAGTTTGGATCTTTTCACCTTTCTCAAGTTGCAAAAGATTTACAATTGGCAAGCCTTTAGCAGTTCTTCCGAATTCAGGAATTTCATATGCCTTCTTGGAGTAAACCTTGCCTTTATTGGTGAAGAACAAAAGCATGTCATGGGTACTGGAGTAAATTAAGTGTTCAGTGAAGTCGCCATTTTGAACGCCCATGCCTTTAATTCCTTTACCACCACGGTTCTGCGTCTTAAATTCTGTAATCGGCATCCGTTTAATGTAACCTTTATGGGTCAAAGTTAATAGAACGTTTTGCTTTTCAATCAAATCTTCGTCTTCAATTGAAATTACTTCACTAGCACCAATTTTTGTACGACGTTCGTCACCAAAGCGTTTTTGAATATCAAGCAATTCATCATAAATGATTTGATCGATTCTCTCTGGCTTAGCAAGAATATCTTTGTAGTCAGCAATTTTGACTTGCAAGTCTTTGTATTCAGCTTCAACCTTGTCGCGTTCCAAGCCGGTCAAACGAACCAAACGCATATCCAAGATAGCTTGTGATTGCTTATCATCTAAGCCAAATCTGCTAATCAAAGCTGCCTTAGCAATATCACTTGATTGACTAGAACGAATAATTTTAACGATTTCATCAATATGATCAAGGGCGATTCTTAAACCTTCAAGAATGTGTGCTCTTGCTTCAGCTTTAGCTAATTCGAATTTTGTCCGGCGAGTAACAACGTCTTCTTGGTGATCCAAGTAATATTTTAGCATTTGCTTCAGAGTCAAGAAGTGTGGTGCACCATCAACAATGGCAACCATATTCATTCCGAAGTTAGCTTGCATTTGCGTTTCTTTGAACAAATTATTCAAAACAACGCTAGCGCTGGCATCACGACGAATATCAATCGTGATTCTCATGCCAGTCTGGTCAGATTCATCCCGCACACCGGTAATGCCATCAATTGTCTTTTCACGTGCTAAATCGGCAATTTTCTTAACCAATTCAGCTTTGTTGACCATGTATGGAATTTCACTGACAATAATTCGTTCACGACCACTTTTTTCAGTTTCGATATTGGTTTTGGCACGAACGACAATGTTGCCTTTACCAGTTTCATAAGCGCGATAAATACCACCGCGTCCCATGATAATACCCCCAGTTGGGAAGTCAGGACCTGGAATTACTTTCATTAAATCCTTAGTTGTAACGTCAGGATTTTTCATCAGCATATGCAGTCCACTAATGACCTCTTTTAAGTTGTGCGGCGGAATGTTGGTAGTCATCCCAACAGCAATTCCGTTTGCCCCGTTAACAAGCAGGTTCGGAATTCTAGCTGGCAAAACAACCGGCTCGTTTTCAGTATCATCATAGTTTCTTTGCCAGTCAATCGTGTTCTTATTGATATCACGAAGCATTTCAACAGCAATCTTACTCATTCTTGCTTCGGTATAACGCATTGCGGCCGGCTCATCCCCATCAACAGAACCGAAGTTTCCGTGCCCGTCGACTAACATGTAACGGTATGAGAAATCTTGGGCCATGTGTGCCATTGCCAAATAAATTGATGAGTCACCATGTGGGTGGAACTTACCCATAACTTCACCAACAATTCTGGCTGATTTTTTATAAGGCTTATCAGGCGTAACACCCAATTCGCTCATTCCGTAAAGAATACGACGCTGAACTGGCTTTAAACCATCACGTACATCAGGCAAAGCACGAGCAACGATAACAGACATGGCATAGTCCAAAAATGAGCTACGCATCATACTGGTCAAATCAACATTTCGGATTCTACGATCTTGAGCTTGATTATCGTTATCCATTTATTTCCTCCTAAGCATCCAAGTTTTCAACGTATTTAGCATTAGTTTCGATAAATTTACGTCTTGGAGCTACTTCGTTACCCATTAACAAATCAAAAACTTCATCTGCATCTTTAGCATATTCTGGGCTTACACGATCAAGGCGTCGGTTTTCTGGATTCATTGTTGTGTCCCACAACTGTTCTGGGTCCATTTCACCTAATCCCTTGTAACGCTGAACGATTGGTTTAGGACTTGGTTGCAAGCTGCCTAAATAATCGTGTAATTCTTCATCAGTATCAAGATACTTAACAACCTTACCTTGACGAACTTGGTAAAGAGGTGGACGTGCAATATATACATATCCCTTTTCAATCATTGGACGCATGTAGTTGTAGAACAGCGTTAACAAAAGCGTACGAATGTGGGCTCCATCGACATCGGCATCTGTCATGATAATCAATTTGTGGTAACGAGCCTTGGAAACATCGAAATCAGCACCAAAGCCGGTACCTAAAGCCGTAAACAATGAACGAATTTCCTGGTTAGCCAAGATTCGATCCATTGAGGCCTTTTCAACGTTCAAAATCTTACCTCTGATTGGCAAAATTGCTTGCGTTAAACGTGAACGAGCTTGTTTAGCAGAACCACCGGCTGAATTACCTTCGACGATGAACAATTCTGAAATGCTTGGATCATTACTGGTGTTATCAGCTAATTTACCTGGCAAGTTGGCAATTTCAAGGCCTGACTTTTTACGAGTTACTTCACGTGCGCGTTTAGCAGCAGTTCTTGCTCTTTCAGCTAACTGAGCTTTTTCAACAATCTTGCGGCCAACACTTGGATTTTCCATTAAGAAACGGCTAAAAGTTTCTGAAAAGGCCTTATCGACAGCAGTTCTTGCATCGGAGTTACCCAATTTAGTCTTGGTCTGTCCTTCAAACTGTGGGTTCGGGTGCTTTACTGAAACAACTGCGGTCATTCCTTCACGAATATCTTCACCAGAAAGGTTGTCATCCTTATCCTTAAGGATTTTAGCCTTATGAGCATAGTCATTAACAACACGAGTTAATGCTGTCTTAAATCCGGCTTCGTGCATCCCACCTTCATAGGTGTGAATGTTATTGGCAAAAGTCATCAAAGTTGTCTTGTAACCATTAGTGTATTGAAGGGCTACTTCAACGTTAATGCCATCATAGTCGCCTTCAACATAAATTGGATCATCAAACAAAACTTCTGTATCACGGTTTAAGAAGGCAACATATTCCTTGATACCACCTTCATAAAGATAAACATCAGTTTCAGCAGTATCTTTACGTTTATCAGTAAAGGTTAATTTTAAGCCTTTGTTTAAGAAGGCCAATTCGCGAATTCTGTTCTTTAAAATTTTGTCATCGAAGGTAGTAGTTTCAGTGAAAATATCAGGATCTGGATAGAAGTGAACCGTTGTACCGTGTTGGTCTAAAGGTACTGTACCGATTTGCTTCATTTCATCCTTTACACGACCGTGATCAAAATCAATAAAGTACTTCTTACCATCACGAACAACAGTAACGTCCAACTTAGTAGAAAGAGCGTTAACTACAGAGGCACCAACCCCGTGTAAACCACCGGATACTTTGTATCCGCCACCGCCAAATTTACCACCGGCGTGAAGAACTGTAAAAACAGTTTCAAGAGCAGGGCGACCGGTTTTAGCTTGAATATCTACTGGGATACCACGTCCGTCATCCTGAACTGTTACACTGCCATCTTCATTAACAGTGATTTCAATCTTGGTTGCAAAGCCTGCCAAGCGTTCATCGATACTGTTATCAATAATTTCCCATACCAAGTGATGCAAGCCTTGGGAACTAGTCGTACCAATGTACATACCAGGACGTTTACGAACAGCTTCAAGTCCACCTAAAACTTGAATCTGGCTGGCATTATATTTGTCGGCTTCTTTTTCGTATTTCTTGACTTGCTCAAGCTTTTTATCCTTATCAGCCATTTAATTCTCCTTTTCTAAACTAATCTTGCCGGATTGAATATGATAAATCCTCGGCTGTTTAATTATTTCCCAGGAAATTCCTTCCAAATCCGTGGTCGTAATAAAAGTTTGTGTCTTACCATGAATATAATTTAAAAGTGCTCTTTGACGTCCATGATCCAATTCACTCATTACGTCGTCTAATAAAAGCAAAGGATATTCATCTGTCAGATGATGTACCAACTGGATTTCTGCTAATTTAATGCTTAATGCAATTGAACGCTGCTGTCCTTGCGAAGCATATAAATGAGCATCTTTGCCATCCAACTTAAATTCAATATCATCACGATGCGGTCCGGATAATGTTGTACCTTTCCTAATTTCCATTTCTTTTGTTTTTTGGAAATTGTTCAAGACCTTATGATAAATAGTTTCCGTATTATCATCACCAGTAATATTCGAAACCGATGGATGATATGCTATCGCTAATTTTTCACTTGCTAAGCTAATGTGCTCATAAGCATCACTAGCAGAATGACTTAGATACTTTAAGAATTTAAAACGGCGTGAAATAACTTCCGCCGCGATTCCCGCTAATTGATCTGATAAAACATCCAAAAAGATTTGATCCTTGGCTTGACCTTTTGCCAATTGCTTCAAATAATTATTTTTTTGAAACAGCACTTGACGATACTTGCTGGCAAAATATAAATATTCCGCGTTAATTTGGCCAAATTCTTGATCCATGAATCTCCTTCTCAGAGCAGGTGCACCTTTGATCAATTCCAAATCTTCTGGTGAAAAAAGAATTGCATTTAATTGTCCAACATATTTGGATAATTTTGCCTGTTCAACTCGGTTGATCCATACCTTTTTTCCTTTTTTGGTAATTAATACTCGCAAGTTCAAATCAACTTGACTCTTGTGAACATGTCCCATTAAATTAGCATAATCGTTGCCAAAATGAATCAGTTCGCGATCGCTGCTTGTTCGGTGAGAACGCGTCAACGCCAAAAAATAAATAGCTTCTAGCAAATTGGTTTTTCCCTGCGCGTTTTTTCCAATAAAAATATTGACGTTCGGATCAAAATTAGTATCTATTTTTTCTAAATTGCGATAATTTTGGACGATAAAATGATCGAGATACATTATCCTTGCCGAAACTTATACTGCACGTTTTCAACTGTTAGCTCATCACCAACGTGCAATTTTTTCCCGCGTCGATTTTCACTTTGACCATTCAAAATTACTGGATTATCTTTCAAATACCATTTTGCTTGGCCGCCAGAAGAAATAATATTTTCTTCTTTAAGGAATTGACTTAGGGTAATATATTCACCTTTGATTTCAAAATCCTTGATAGCACTCACCTTCTATACTTTTTATTACCTATATAATTATATTCGTTAATTTAATAAAAAACAAACAAAAACGCGCTTTTCAGGCGATTTGAGCGTTTTTTTGTCAATATAATCTAGTCATAGTCTTTAAGGCTAAAAATAAATGAGCGCAATTTTTAAGCACTCAGAGAAAAAATGACATAAAAAAACATCACCAAGTTGGTGATGTTTTTATTTCGAAATTGATAATTATTTAAAAAGTTCTGACTGGCGTAATTAATTGAATGAATTGAACATCGTCTTTGTTTGGCGTAACAGTAAACGGACGAAGTGGTTGCGTAAATTTCATGACAATAGCATCCGTAACTGATGCACGTAATGCATCCCGCAAATAATCAGGATTAAATGAAATCGTCAAATTCTCACCATCAAGATTCTTAAAGTTAACGTCTTCTTCAACGTTACCAATTTCAGCTGATGTACCAGTTAATTTCACTTTTCCATTTTCGGTATCCAAATTTAAGTTGACAACGTTATTACGGCCAGCATGAGTTAACAAACTTGCACGATCAAGGGCACTTGAAAGATCTGCTAAATCAAATTCAACACTAGTTGTACTTTCAGTTGGAAGCAAACGATCAGTATCAGGATAATTGCCATCAAGCAGTCTTGAATAGAAGGCAATATTGCCAATGCGGCAAAGTACTTGATTATCGCCTGGACAAACTTTAACTTCTGGATCTGCCTCACCAATAATTCTTGAAAGTTCTTGCAAACTTTTACCTGGAATAATCAAATCTGTCTTAGTTTGTGGTCCGTTTTCTAAAGCAATGGTTCTTTCTGACAATCGGTGTGAGTCGGTTGCAACAGCCTTAATTGAATCAGGACTAAAAGTAAAGTGAACCCCACTCAAAACCAATCGACTTTCTTGAGTAGCAACAGCGAATTGAGTTTCATTAATAATTTCACGCAAAATTTTGCCTGCAATTGTAAATGAAGATTCTTCTGGAATTTCAGGTAATCTAGGATAATTGTTTGCATCTAGACCATTGATTGTAAATTCACTGTTTTCTGAAGAAATCTTAGTTTGAAAACTTTCCTTTACTTCAAATGAAAAATCTTTACCTGGAAGTTTTTTAACAATTTCACTAAAGAACCGTGCTGGTAAAACAATTGAACCTGTAGATTCTACACTTAAGTCTTCACTTACTGGAATTTTAATTTCAATAGAGATATCAGTATCACTACCAGTAAGAACCAATTGGTCTTCTGATAAATCTAATTTGATACCGCTCAAAATTGGAATAGTTGCTCTAGAAGAAATTGCTCGCATTACATTGTTCAAATTTTCGATGAACAAATTTCTATTGATTGTAAATTTCATTATTGCCTCCTGTTTCTCAGGTACGTTTTCTTTATTAATTATATATTTAATTAAGTAGTAGTAGTAGGTCCTGTGTTTTATGTTGAAAACTCTAAGAATCCTTAAGATAACGGAATTATGTCAGTTAACAAAATGTGTAAAAATCAAAAAGTTTTCCACAGTGGATAACTTTTAGCGATCAAGCATTTGTCGTAAATCAAAAATGGCGGATTTGATATCAGCATCAGTTTTAATTTGCTGCTGGATTTTCTCATAGGCGTGCATTACTGTAGTATGATCTTTCCCGCCGAATTCCTGACCAATTTTTGGCAAACTGGCATCGGTTAACTCACGTGAAAGATACATTGCGACTTGCCGCGGTACAACGATTTGCCTTACCCGCTTCTTACCTTTCAATTCTGCAATTGATGTCTGGAAATAATTGGCAACCACTTCTTGAATCTTAGAGATTTGCAAACCTCGATTCTTTTGTACCAGCTTAAGATCTGCCAGAGCATCACGTGCCAGATTTACATTGATGTCTTCTTTTTCAATTGTGGCATGAGCTTCTACTTTTACTAGAGCGCCTTCAAGTTCACGGATATTGGTATCGACTTGAGAAGCAATGTAGTCCAAGGTGTTGTCGTCAATTGTCAAGCCATCAGCTTCTGCCTTTTTACGGAGAATTGCAATTCTAGTTTCAAGATCAGGTGGTGTAATTTCGACTTGCAGACCCCAAGTAAATCTGGAAACCAATCTTTCTGATAAATCAGGAATTTCTGTCGGAAGTCGATCACTGGTCATGACAATTTGCTTTTGATCGTTGTAGAGCGTTTCAAAAGTATGGAAGAATTCTTCTTGAATCCCTTCTTTTTTAGCAAAAAATTGAATATCATCAACCAACAATAAGTCGCAGGTTCTGTATTTTTCACGGAATTGATCCTGCGTTTTATTTTTGATTGAATTAATAAAATCGTTAACGAAAGTTTCACTTTGAATGTAGACTATTTTAGCATTAGGACGCTCAGCCAGCATCTGATGACCGATGGCCTGCATCAAGTGAGTTTTACCTAAACCTACGCCACCAAAAATAAATAGTGGATTGTAAAAACTTCCGGGGCTATCAGCAACAGCTAAAGCAGCACCGGCAGCTAATTTGTTTCCTTCACCTTGAACAAAATTATCAAAAGTATATTTGTCGTTTAATTTTAAATCCTTAGCAAATTCATCTTGACGTGGTTGAGGAATATTTTGCTGAATTTCATGGCGTGGTTCTGGAGTAACAATTCTCTCAGGACCAGTATCACCTTCTATTTGAAAAGTAGGCAAAATTTCAATTCCTGCATAGCCATAGGCTGATTGAATTAATTGCGAAGAAAGGTTCTTTTCCCAGTAGCCCTTTGAGACAGGGTTTTGAACGGCAATTTTTAATTCATGACTATTTTTGTCATATGAAAGAGGTTTTGTATTTTTAAACCATGCATTGTAAGCAACTTCATTAAAACGCTCGCGCATTTCATCATTGAAGTGCTGCCAAAATTTATCAATATCGAACAAAATAAATTCCCCCAATAAATAAAGCAAATTTATTTTATCATTTTAAATATAAGTTTTCCACAAGTGCAAAACAGTAATTCAGAATCTACAGGCTGTGGATTATTTCTTTAATCTATTTTTAATTTCTTGTGTGCATATTTGAACAACTTGAGTTTTTAACAGCTCAGCTGTGTATATTTTTTATTTATTTGATAGTAAACCAACCACTTTTTTATATAAAGTATCCACAGGCTGTGAATTTATTTTTGAACATGGTGTGAGTTGTGGAAAAGGCTGGGAATTTCTTTGTGCCTTTCTTTTTGTGGAAAACTTTTACAGAACTTTATCCACATTTTTAACAAGAAAAATCGGCCTTGGCTTGCGTCTTTTTTGGGCTTAGCCCTTGGCAATTTTGATTAAACATGCTATTCTAAATAAGAAATTGTGCAGTTAGCACATGAATATTGGAGGTGCATTTTATGTCAACTAAGAGAACTTACCAACCTAAGAAGCGTCACCGTTCACGCGTTCATGGTTTTATGAAGCGTATGAGCACATCTAATGGCCGTAAGGTTTTAGCAAGACGCCGTGCAAAGGGTAGAAAAGTCTTATCTGCTTAAAACCACTGAAATCCCAGTGGTTTTTTTAGTCTACTAGAGTGGAATGAAACGTTTTGAGAAAATCTTA